>NZ_NRSD01000001.1 GCF_016583985.1 Thiocapsa imhoffii
CCCTGAACCCTGAACCCTGAACCCCATGCCCCCAATCAAAACCCTCTTCGCCAACGACATCGACCGCCGCATCGAAGAGGTCATCAAGGTCGACCAGGCCGACGAGACGATCATCCGCGACGAGCTGGCTGAATACGTCGTCACCGACTCGATCCGTGCGCATTTTCTCAAGATCTTCGAACACTACCTGGCCACCTGGCAAAAGCCCAACGAAGGCATCGCCATCTGGACCTCGGGCTTCTTCGGCTCGGGGAAGTCCGGCTTTGCCAAGTACATCGGTCTCGCTCTCGCCAACCGTTTTATCCTCGGGCAAGGCGCGGGGGAGCTGCTCGCCGAGCGCTGCAAGGACACCAAGTCCCGGGTCCTGCTGACCAGCATCGCAGAGCAGATTCCCACCGAGGCGGTGATCTTCGATGTCTCCACCGACCGGGGCATCCGCACCGGCAATCAGAGCATCACCGAGATCATATACCGGCTCTTTCTGCAGAGCCTGGGCTATGCGCGGGATCTCGATCTCTCGGAGCTGGAGATCACCTTGGAGGAACAAGGCCGCCTCGACGCCTTCAAGGCCAAATACCGCGAGGTCTTCGACAAGGACTGGGACATCGAGAAAGGCAAGATCGCCATTGCCGTCCAGCAGGCAAGCCGCGTCATGCACGCCATGGAGCCGGACACCTATGCCACGGCCGATAGCTGGCGCGAATCGGCCATGAAACGCGCCGACATCACGCCCGGGGATCTGGCGACCCGGTGCATGGAGTTGATGTCGCGCCGGCGGCCCGGCAAGACACTCCTGTTCGTGATCGACGAGGTCGGCCAGTTCGTTGCCCGCGACGTTCAGAAGATGCTTGATCTCCAGGCAGTCGTGCAGAGCTTCGGGCGGGTCGGACGCGGCAAGCTGTGGATCCTGGTCACCTCCCAGGAAAAGCTGACGGAGCTCGTCGGCGGTCTGGACGATCGTCGCGTCGAACTCGCCCGCCTCATGGACCGCTTCCCGTCCGAGCTTCAGGTTCACCTGGAGCCCTCGGATATTTCGGAGGTCACCAGTCAGCGCGTGCTTGCGAAGAACGCCGAGGCCGAAAAGACGCTGCGCGAGCGCTTCACCGAACACCGCGGCCGGTTGACCGACAACACCCGACTCACCGCCGACATCAAGCTGCCGGAGCTGACGGCCGACGCCTTCATCGAGCTTTATCCGCTGCTCCCCTATCAGATCGATCTCATCATCCAGATCGTCTCCGGCCTGCGTACCCAGGGCGGGGCGAGCAAGCACGTCGGCGGTGCCAACCGCACCATCATCAAGCTCGCCCAGCAATTACTCATCCATCCGGACGTGGACCTGGCCAACCAGCCGCTCGGCACCCTGGCGCGGGTGGACCAGATCTACGACCTCGTTTCCGGCAACATCGGCAGCGAGATACGCGCGAAGATCGCGGACATCGGAACCAAGATCGCGCACCCGCTTGCCCAGCCGGTCGCCAAGGTGATCTGCCTGTTGCAGTACGTGCGCAGCGTCCACCGGACGGCCGAAAACATCGCCGCCGCGCTGCATCCGGCGATCGATGCCGATTCACGCCTGGCCGAGGTCCGCCAGGCCCTCGATGCCTTGGAAAAGGGTCTCATGGTCCGCCGCGGCGACGACGGCTACCGGATCCCCAGCCCGGCCGAGGATGACTGGGAACGCCAGCGCTCGGGTCTCGTCCCCAAACCCGGCGATACCGCCCGCCTGCATGCGGAGGCCGTCACCGCACTCTGGCAGCCGCAACCCTCCCACAACCTGCTCGACGTCAAACCCTTCAAGGCCGGCTTGTACCTTGGCGAGCGGTTGGCGGTGGAGGGGGACATCCCGTTCCATCTGGCCCTGGCCGAGACCGGGACTGAATTCGATCAACAGGTGGAGGAGTTCCGCCGTCGCAGCCAGACCGAGACCAAGGCTGTCTTCTGGGTTGCCGCCATCGGCGACGCCATCGACCGCGAGACCGTCGAGCTCCACCGCTCCAAGGAGATCCTGTCGCGCAAGGAGCGTGGCGCCCAGACCAAGGACGAGTCCGCCCTGGTGGCGGAGGAGAAGATCCGCCAGCGCCGCCATCAGGATGAACTGAAGCGCCTCGTCAAACAGTCCCTGCTCAACGGCAGCATCTTCTTTCGCGGCAATGACCGCAGCCCGGACGAGGGTGCCGGCGATGTCTCCCGCTGCGCGGCCAAGGTCCTCTCCCGGGTCCTGCCGGAGGTCTTCGACCGCTTCGAGGAGGCCGCCGCACGGGTCGCCAAGGCCGACCTGGATTCTCTGCTGACCACCGAAAACCTGCGTGGACTGACGCCTGTCTACTCGGATCTCGGATTGGTTCGGGACCAGGGCGGCAAGCCCGTTTTCAACGTAGAGACCGGGGTACTCGCCGAGGTGCTGGCCCGCATCGAGAACCGTACCAGTTACGGCGAGACCGCCAGCGGGCGTTGGCTGACCGACGAGTTTGCCAAGGAACCCTTCGGCTGGGAGTTCGACACCGTGCGGCTCCTCGTCATCGCGCTGCTGCGCGCCGGCAAGATCGAGGCAACCAGTAAGGGGCAGGTCATCGACTCCGCCCTGTCGCTCGAGGCGCGTACGAATTTCACCAACAACAACCTGTTCCGCCAGGCATCCTTCCGCCCGCGGACCACCGACTGCGCGTTCACGGACTACATCGAGGCCGGCGAAGCCTACAAGAGCTGCTTCGGGAAAGAGATCCAGGAGTACGACGAAAACCTGATCGCGCAGGCCATCCGCGAGACCAGCGAGACCCATGAGGAAACCCTGCGGGACGTCGTCGCCCAGCTCGACAAACATGGGCTGCCCGGAAGCGAGGTGCTTGCCGCCTCACTGAGCAACATCGTGGGCTTTCGCCGCCAGAGGGATTGCCAGACGCTCAAGGCATTCAGCGCCTGCCACCAAGCGCTGAAAGAGGCCATCAAGCGGGGTGCCGAGCTTACCAACGCATTGACGGAGCCCGCACTCCACGACTTGGACCGCGCCCGCAAGGCGCTTGACAGCCTCTGGCCCTTCCTGGAGCCCGAGCCCGACCTCGGCGAGGATGACCGGGACCACGCCGAGCGGCTCAAGGACCTGCTGGCCCGGGAATCCTTCTTCCGCGAGCTGCCGGCCATCGATCAGCACACCAAGGCGCTGGAAACCGCCTACCAGGCCCGCCTCCAACAGGCGCTCGATGCGCGGACCCAGGCTTACGCAGACGCACTCCAACAACTGAACGGCACGCCCGGCTGGGACGATGTCGGCGAGGACCAACGTGATCGCATCGCCGAGCCGCTGGCAGCCTACGCTGTCGCGAAGGCACCCAACCCGACGATACCCCAGCTCCGAGCGGACCTCGACGCCTGTCCCGTGCGTCGCGACAAGGCCATCGAGGAGCTCATGCGCCTGATCGACGGCAACCGCGTTGTCAAGGTCTCGGCATCGAGCTACTTCGCCGGCGGTATCGAGAACGAGGAGCAGCTCGATCAGGCGCTCGACGGCCTGAAAGAGGAGTGTCTGGAGCTGATCGCCGCGGGCAAGAAGGTATTGGTACAGTAGGGTTCAGGGTTCAGGGTTCAGGGTTCAGGGTTCAGGGTTCAGGGTTCAGGGTGCGGGGTTCGGCCCTCGTCTTGATGGTGATCACCGGTCGGGGCACACTGGGTCGTTGGGGGCAGATCGGATCTTAGAGCGAGGTTTTCTGTCATGACACCGAGTGTTGAAGGCGTTTATGAAAACGGTCAGGTGCGTCTGTTGGAGCCGTTGCCGGGGGTGGCGTGGGCGCGGGTCGTGGTGACTGTCCTCCCGGATGCCTCGCCCCGAGGGTCACTGCTAGGGCTGTCGCCCATGGTGCCTTTGCCAGCCGCAACGGAGCCAGAGGCGACGGCGACGCCAGTCGCGCCATTGACCGGCGTTGACGCAGTCGACCATGGCCAGCCGCGCACCGAGCTTGGCCTTGAGCTCCTGGCCATTCGCCGGCGCGCCATCGCACGGGGCCTGCTGCTCCAAACCGCCGACTCCATCCTGGAGGAGGTGCAGCAAGGGCGTACGGAGGTCGGCGATGATCAAGACCTACGTTGACGCCAATGCGCTGATCGCCGCGTTTCGCGGTGATCATCCGGCTTCCGATCAAGCACTTAGGTTGCTTGGAGAGCCCGGCAGGGCCTTCGTCGCCAGTGCTTATCTGCGGCTTGAAACGTTGCGCAAACCCCTGTTCTATAAACGCGAAGATGAGATCGCGTTTATGGACTGCTATTTTTCCGCGGTCAGTTTGTGGGTCCCAACCACGGACACCTTGGTCGAGCATGCCCTCGTGTTGGCGGCTCAACGGGATCTCGGCGCCATGGATGCGCTGCACGCCGTCGCGGCATTGCAGGCCGGTGCAGAGGTCTTTGTGACCCTGGAGCGTCCGACTAAACCCTTATTCCACGTACCGGGACTGAACACGATTTCACTGCATCCCAAGCAAATTGATTTATGACCCTCTTCATTTGCCTGATTGAGGCCGCGGACGAGTCCACCGTCCCAGCTCCAGCCTCAATTGCTAGACACTGCCCGATGATAGGCTCCTGCGTGGAACGGAATAGAGCGCCGCAAATATGAGCGCGCGCGGATACTTTTCACGCGCGCGTGTATTTCCGCGCGGTAATCAATCGCAGCAAAGGCTTAGGAGTTCCAATCGTAGCTTCTCAATAAGTCGGGGCGAACTCGCGTGATCACTAAAGCAAATCAACAATTTGCGGAACCGCATCGGCTGTTTGCCACGGGTTATTGAGAAGTTACTTCCAATCCGGCCGCGAGCAACTGAGCCCCGAACCCCGAACCAATGGACAAAGACACCAGAAACCGCATCCAACGCGCCACCCAAGCCGCTCGCAAACTGCTTGAGGATGACTTCGAGGCCCAGTTGGCGGGTGTCTTCGACATCCGACTGGACGGGAGCATGTCGGCCGAGCCCGGTAGCCATCTGGATGCGGCGCAGCGGATTGTGCGGGCTAAGTTGGTGGCAGCGATCGAGCATATTCGGGTTTCAGGGATCGGGGTTCAGGTTTCAGCAGAACAGGGACGCTTTGCCGAGGCCGTAGCTGGTTTTCTGAGAGAGGCGTCGTTCACGACCTTGAACCGGTTCGTCGCGCTCAAGATGCTGGAGGCCCGAGGTCTGGTTCAGGAATGCATCTCACGGGGCGAGCAGTCGTCGGGGTTCAAGGAGTTCTGCGGCCTGGCACCTGGGCTGGTGCAGCTTCCGGATCGCGGTTATCGGCTCTATATCGAGGGTCTGTTCGACGAGATTGGCCGCGAAGTGCGAGTTCTGTTCGACCGGCGCGATCCGGCGAGCCTGCTCTGGCCAAGAAGGCAAGCGTTGACGGATCTGCTGGAGATTTTGAACCATCCGGGATTTGGAGGGTTCAGTGCGAAGGGTTCCGGAATCAAGGTTCAGGGTTCAGTAGCCACCTTCCCTGAACCCCGCACCCTGAACCCGGAACCCTCGACGGTATGGGATCAAGACGAGACCATCGGTTGGGTCTACCAGTACTACAACGACCCAGCCGAGCGCAAACGCATGCGTGACGAATCCTCCGCGCCGCGCAACAGTCGTGAGTTGGCCGTTCGCAACCAGTTATTCACGCCTCGCTATGTGGTCGAGTTCCTGACCGACAACAGCCTGGGGCGAATCTGGTATGAGATGACCTGCGGCGAAACCCGTCTGAAGGAGCAGTGCCGCTACCTGGTGCGGCATCCCAACGAGATCTTTCTTCAGTTCGACGAGGCACCGTCGCCGCAGTCAGGCCCAGCGGCTGAGCTCAGCCAGGAAGAGCTTCTCGAGCGGCCTATTGAGATTCCCTATCGTCCGCTGAAGGACCCCCGCTTGATCCGCATGATCGACCCGGCGTGCGGCTCGATGCATTTTGGTCTCTATGCCTTTGACCTCTACCAGATCATCTACGAGGAAGCTTGGGATCTCGACCTCCCCTTGCCCTCCAGAAGCGGTGCCGGGGCTGAGGGCCTTGCGCCGTTACACGCGCTTTACGCGACCAAGGACGATTACCTGCGCGACATCCCGCGGCTGATCATCGAGCACAACATCCACGGCATCGACATCGACCCGCGGGCCGCGCAGATCGCCGGCCTGTCGCTCTGGCTGCGCGCTCAGCGGGCCTGGCAGGAGCAGGGATTGCGACGGGAGGACCGCCCGCGCATCCGCCGCTCCAACATCGCGTGCGCCGAGCCCATGCCTGGCGAGGGCGCCTACCTGGATGAATTCATTGCGGCCCATCTGTCCACCACGCCCGAACAGAGGCTCCTCGGCCAACTGGTCCGCCGGGTGTTCGCGGCCATGCGCCTCGCTGGCGAGGCCGGATCCTTGCTCAAGATCGAAGATGAGATCGCCGGGGCCGTGGCCGAGGCGCGGCAACAATGGCTCACCGGCGCGAAAAAGCCCGAACAATTGGGACTGTTTGGCGACGACCGCCCCGCCCCTGAGCAACTCGCGCTGGGTCTGGACGTCACCGGGATCACTGACGCGGCTTTTTGGGAAAAGGCTGAAGAACGCATCTACGCCGCGCTCCGGGACTACGCGGAACGCACCGCGCACAGCGGCGGCTACCAGCGCCGGCTGTTTGCCAACGATGTGGCCCGCGGTTTTGCCTTCATCGACCTGTGCCGACAGCGTTATGACGTGGCGCTCATGAATCCGCCCTTCGGCGACGCCAGCCTCCCCTCGAAGCCCTACATCGAGGACACCTACGGCGACACCAAGGGCGATGTCTACAAAGCCTTCGTCGAGTGCTTCCAGGCCCGGTTGGTCCCCGCCGGCTATCTGGGTATCCTCAGCTCACGGACCGGGTTCTTTCTCGGCCAGAGCGAGGACTGGCGCATACGCGTCGTGCTGCGACTTTATCGGCCCATCTGCCTCGCCGATCTCGGCAGCGGCGTGCTCGATGCCATGGTCGAGGTCGCAGCCTATGTGCTGCGGAGCCTCTCCGAGACTGAAGCCCGCGACCTCACGCTCTCGCTGGTGCCCGTGCTCAACAGCGTCGTGCGCGACAAACAGGACCGGTTCAGTCTGCCCAAGTGGCAGGCCGCCCGGGATGGGCTCAAGCGCCATCAAGCCGTTGCCGAACTTGAGCACCTTGAAACCCATGGGTTCATCAAGCGTAGCCCTGGCGACATCGTGCGCTATACACCCCATTGGCAGGCAGCAAAGAAGGTCATGGCTGCGTCCGACCCTGTTTTCCCGGCACTCGTGTCTATCAGGGTACTGGTGGATGCGGATAAAGGCTCGGCAATTCTCTGCGCTGTTAACGCTCGATCGGATGTCCGTCGATTTATCAGCCAGCCAGCTGACTTTGCAGCAATGCCAGCAACGCCATTCTCCTACTGGGTTCCTGCGAATGTGCGACGCGTATTCAGCATCGCGGAGAAATTTGAGACTGAGGAGCGAACCGCAAGGCGAGGCCCATGCACGAGCAACGATTTTCGTTTGCTACGTCTTTGGTGGGAGGTAAATGTACCTGACATCTCTCGTCAGCGACTGTGGGTGCCCTTCGCGAAGGGGGGGGCGGCAGCGCGCTTCTACGCGGACCAATCACTGCTTGTCGCGTGGGAAGAGCGTCGATTTACCTTCCAAGGATTTTTTGGAAGGCCCGGACGCTGGATAGAGCGGCTTGAGTCCTCCGATTGCTTCTTCCGCCCAGGGATAACTTGGCCGCTGCGTGCAGCATCGCTATCGCCCCAAGTTCTTCCTCCTGGGTGCGTATTTAGCGCTCGAGGATACGCAGCATTCGCTCCTGATGATCAACTTCATGCGTTGCTGGGGTTAATGGCATCCCGCCCTTTCGATTTTATTTTTAAGAGCGTGCTAGGGCGTTTTGGTTTTCCGGAGTTTGTTGTTGGAATGCTCCAACAGCTTCCGCTACCGGACTTCGCACCTTTGGAGAGCCGGCGCATCGGTAATTTGGTTCGTCGTGCTTGGTTTGAGAAGCGTGCGCTGGACGCGGTTAACGCTGCTTCCCATGCTTTCCTTGTTCCCGCCCTGCTCACGACATCAGCAAGAACACTTGCCGAACGTACCGGAGTATGGGCCGACTGGATCCGGGTGAGCGAGGAAACCGTCACCGCGATCCAAGCAGAAATCGACGACCTCGCCTTTGACATCTATGGTCTCAGTGCCGACGACCGGGCCGCGTTGACCTCTACCCTCGCCACGGAAGCCACCGGCGAAGCGCCTGAAGCTGGCGACGAGGAGCAAGATGAAGTCTCCGCAGCCGACACCTCCGCACTCACCGCCGAGCTGCTGGCCTACGCCATCGGCTGCGCCTTTGGCCGCTGGGACATTCGTTACGCGACCGGCGAGCGCCCCGCGCCGGAAGCGCCGGACCCGTTCGATCCCCTGCCCATCTGCCCGCCCGGCCAATTACAGAACGCGCAGGGCCTGCCGACCGGCCCCGAGGACCTGCCCCCCGCCTATCCCATCGACATCCCTTGGGACGGCATCCTGGTGGACGATGCGGGACATGAGCGAGATCTGGCCGCAAGAAGCCGTGTTGTCTTCGATATCGTCTTCGCCGATGGCGCGGACGCCGCCTGGCTCGAGGCCGCCGAGATCCTCGAAGGCCGGGGGAATAACCTCCGGGCCTGGCTCGCGCGGTCATTCTTCGCGGACCACATCAAGCGCTACTCCAAGAGCCGCCGCAAGGCGCCGATCTACTGGCAGCTCGCCACCCCCTCCGCGAGCTATTCGGTTTGGCTCTATTACCATCGGTTCACTCGCGACACCCTGTACAAGGTCCTCAATGACTCCGTGACCCCCAAACTCCAACACGAGGAGCGCAAGCTGATGGGGCTGCTCCAGGGGGCCGGTGGAACCCCGACTGCCAGCCAGCGCAAAGAAATCGCCGAGCAGGAAGGCGTTGTCGAGGAGGTCCGTGCCTTCCGGGAAGAAGTCGCCCGGGTCGCGCCCCTCTGGAATCCTGATCTCAACGACGGCGTCATCATCAATTTCGCGCCCCTGTGGCGCCTGGTGCCTCAACACCGCGCCTGGCAGAAAGAGTGCAAGGGCTGCTGGGACAAACTCGCCGCCGGCGACTACGACTGGTCGCACCTTGCCATGCACCTCTGGCCCGAGCGGGTGGTACCCAAGTGCGCCACGGACCGCAGCCTCGCCATCGCCCACGGACTGGAAGATGTCTTCTGGAAGGAGGGAGACAAGGGAAAATGGCAACCGAGTACGGTTACCCAGGCAGAGGTGGACCGCCTCATCGCCGAGCGCACCTCCGCCGCGGTGAAGGACGCGCTGAAGAGCCTGCTGGAGGCCCCCGCGCCGGTCACTGGCCGCGGAGGCGGTCGCAAATCGTCGGGCCGGACTCCGGCTCGCCGTGTTTCAACCGCCCCGCGCTCAGGCAACCCCGGTCCAGACTCCAGACCATCAACGGGCTTATCGGCCCCTGATCCGGCCGCACTCGACGCCGTCAGTCAGGCCATCGCCTCCAGTCAGGGCGGCATCAGCAAGTCCGAGGTTCTCGCCGCGACCGGCCTGACCGGCGCCCAGTGGAATCTCGCCATCAACGCCCTGCTGACCGAAGGCACGGTCGCCAAGACCGGCGCCGCCCGCGGTACACGCTACCATCCAGCCAACGGCGGCAAGCATTAGGCGAACAATTGACATGCTCCAATACCTGCAATTTCAGGACGTTGGCCCTGCTCCGCAGATGGAAGTCGCGTTTCATGAGCGCATGAATTTCCTGGTTGGCGATAACGGGTTGGGGAAGACCTTCTTGCTGGACGCGGCCTGGTGGGCCTTGACCCGTACCTGGGCGCGACAAAAGCTCCTGCCGCATCGTCCTCCGACCACTCCGAAGATCACCTACCGTTACACGAAGAAAAGGGGGAGGCACGAGTACACGAGCAAGTTCGATCGAGAATCCGAACACTGGCCTCTGGCCCAGGGCCGCCCGCCAATCCCGGGATTGGTGCTCTACGCCCAAGTCGATGGAGGCTTTTCGGTGTGGGATCCGGCGCGTAATTATTGGAAGGGTGAGAACCCTGAGCGGCAGCCCGCCTATCTGTTTTCGCCGCAATCGGTTTGGGATGGATTGCCGCTGAACGAACCGGTTAAGTACTGCAACGGTCTGATCGCGGACTGGTCGAACTGGCAGCTCGAAAACGGTCAGGCATTCGAGCAATTGCAGAGTGTCTTGCGGGCGCTCTCGCCCTCTGACGAGGAGCCATTGGAGTCCGGCGCCCTGGTCAAGGTCTCTTTGAGCGACGCGCGCAAACACCCCACCATCAAGATGCCCTATGGCTTGCAGGTCCCACTGATACACGCTTCCGCGGGAATACGCCGCATCGTCTCCCTCGGCTATCTGCTGGTGTGGGCCTGGCAGGAGCACCTCGCCTCGGCCGATCTTCAGGGGGTTGCGCCGGCGCGGGAGATCGTGTTTTTGATCGACGAAGTGGAGGCCCACCTGCATCCCCAGTGGCAGCGTCGCATCGTGCCCGCGCTTCTGGACGTCATGGAAGCGCTCACCGGAACGCATACGATCCCAGTGCAGTTGATCACCGCAACGCATTCGCCGTTGGTGCTCGCCTCGTCGGAGTCGCGCTTCGACGATCGTAAAGATGCCATCTGGGAGCTTGATCTGAACCATGGCGCGGTGCAGCTACGAGAGTTCCCATGGAGCCGCCTGGGCGATGCCAACGCATGGTTGACGTCGTCGGCCTTCGACTTGAAGGAGCCCAGATCCTTGGAGGCGGAGCTGGCCATGACCCAAGCGCTGGCGTTGTTGCGAAAGGAATCCCCGTCTCTCGCGGAAATCGATAAGGTCGATGCAGCATTGCGGGGCGTGTTGAGCGACATCGACCGATTTTGGGTCCGCTGGTCCCACTATCGGGATTCGCAGAAGGTGCGTGGCAGTTGATCAGGGTTACGCCGGCTCCCGAGCCACCCGATTTCGATGCAAAGGTGCGTCAACCCGGATTGCGTGCAATCGCCGAGATGACTGGTCAGGTGCCAGCCTATCCGCGCAGGTCGGGCAAGGCATTCAAGCAACGGACCCGCCAGGAGGTCCAGTCCGACGGTACCAGCATCTCCGTCTCGATCGACCGTCCGGAGGATCTGCCGGCGTCCGAGATCGAACCCTATTGGACCAATGCGATCGCTGATCTGATGCAAGCCTACGACGAAGTCTGTGCCTATTCGTGCTTTCGCATTCACCCGGTGACGGGGGCGGCCTCGGTCGATCACATGGCCCCGAAGTCGCGGGCCTGGGATCGCGTCTACGAGTGGGATAATTATCGGCTGGCGGCTGCGCGATTGAACGCGCGCAAGAACGCTTTCGGGGACGTGCTCGATCCGTTCGAGGTGCAAAACGGGTGGTTCGAGTTGGAATTGGTCGGATTCCAGATCATCCCGGCACATGGGCTGACGAAGGATATTTGCAAACAGGTCCAGAATACGATCGATCGGCTCCGGCTGAACGACTTCCGATCCAGTCGCGAGGAGGACGCAGTTATCTATTGGGAGAGGCACATTTCATTCGCTCGGCTGATGAGGGAGTCTCCATTCGTCGCGATGGAGCTACGCCGTCAAGGACGGCTGCGTGATGGAGACGCCTGATGCACACTTTCCACGCCTATCTCTGCGAACATCTTGACAGCCTGCTACGCAAGCGCTCGGTGGTCGTGTTCTACGACCCACGCAGTGAATTCACCCCCTTTTTCGACCGTGAGCTGGAGCCGCTCGATGGCGGCCCGCTGCCTAGGGTGGCGATCGGCACCAGCTCCCCCTTTCTCGCCCGCTACGAAGGCAGCTTCTTCGGTCTACGTGCGGCGGTCGAGCCGATCGTGGCGGCCGACCAGCCGGAATCCTTGATCCTGTATCTGCCGGGCATTGCCAAGGATCGGCAGGGCTCGGTGCTGATGGAGCTGGAGCGGGCCGGGACCTGCTACGAGCCGCAGCTCAGGCGGCTGGCGCTCAACGTGCTGCGTCAGCGGTTTACCGACGGGCAGATCGACGAGATGCTCCGGTCTTCGGCGGTGACCTATGACGATATCGTCGCCTTCCTCGGCCAGGGCGGACAGGTGGCTTCGGTGCTCCACACCCTGTTCGGCGGTGCCCAAGGCGAGATGCTGCTGACCCAGTGGTTGGCGTCCGACGCCAGGGACGAGACCCTGCTTGAGAAGGATGCGCTGCCCGAGTTGCGCAAGCTGATCAAGGTCCGGTTGGGCTTGGACCTGCCGGCGGACACGAGCCTCCCCAAGGCGCGCGAGCGGACCTGCCGCTATGTCCTGGTCAACGAGTTCCGTGCCGATCTGTCCTGTGCGCCGCCGAAGTCTGTCGGGATGGTGCCGGACCCGCCTGGCAAGGAGTACGCCGAGCGTATCCGCGATGTCGCAGAAGGCCTGCGAAGGCGCTCTCCTGATGTGTACCCGGGCCTGGCGGATTCCGTAGAACAGGAGCTGGGTCTCGCAGGGGCAGGCGTCGAGGCCGCACACCTGGGGGGTATCGACACCTTCAGGTTCGAGGAGGAGCGGCTCCTTGCCCATGCCGCGGCGCTGATTGCCGGCAAAGGCTACGACGCGGCACTCGCAATCATCGACGCGCGCGTGCGCAGCTTCTGGGTCGATCGCGACGTGCGACGTCAGGCGCAGTGGGGTGCCTGTCGGCAGATGGCAGAGCTGGGGCGCACGCTCGAGGAGATCCGCTCGGCGCTCGGCAGGGTGGGGAGCGATCCCGCAAAGTGGCTGGCGGCCTATGTCGCGGAGGACGGCTGGCACCGTGCCGACGGCCTGCAGCGGCGGCTGGAGACCTGGGTCGCCGGGATGGACGACGAACCCGAGGCGGAACGGGCCTTGGCCGTTGTTCGGCAGGAGCATGAGCATCTGCTGCGCGCGATGGCCGACGGGTTTACCAAGGCGTTCCGAACGTCCGCATGGACCATCGCTGGGGCGCTGCACCAAACCCGCATCTATCCGGAGGTCGTGCAGACCATGGGTGGACGGGTCGCCTATTTCCTCGTCGATGCCATGCGCTACGAGATGGGTGTGGAGCTGGCGCGCCAGATCGAGGGGGCCAGGGAACTGACGGTGCGCGCGGCGATTGCGGCGCTGCCCTCGATCACCCCGGTCGGCATGGCCGCGCTGCTGCCCGGAGCGGCGGCGAGCTTCGACGTGGTCGACGCCAAGGGGAAGCTCGCGGCGCGGATCGAAGGCACCGAGCTCAAGGAATCACCCGACCGCATGCGCTTTCTCAAAACCAAGGTCCCGGACGCGGTGGAGATGACGTTGGGCAAGCTGCTCAGCAGCTCTCAGGCCAAGGTTGCGAAGGATATCGGCACGGCGCCGCTGGTCGTGATCCGCTCCCAGGAGATCGATCTCGTCGGCGAGATGGACGTTGACCTGATCGCGCGCCAGATCATGGACAGCCTGATCGGCAACCTCGCTCGCGCGGTGAAGAAGCTCGCCGCCGCGGGCATCGAGCGTTTCGTGATTACCGCCGACCATGGTCACCAGTTCTCGATCCGCAAGGACGACGACATGAAGACCGACAGCCCCGGCGGAGTCACCCTGGATCTGCATCGGCGCTGCTGGATCGGACACGGCGGCAGCACGCCCGCCGGCGCGGTGCGAGTGCCCTGCGCCGAGCTCGGTTATCGGACCGATCTGGATGCGGTCTTCCCGACCGGTCTCGGGGTCTTCAAGGCAGGCGGGAGTCTGAGCTTCCACCATGGCGGATTCAGCCTGCAGGAGTTGGTGATCCCGGTGATCAGCCTACGCCTGGCCGCCGGCAAACCGGCCGCGGTACCCGGCATCCAGGTTCGCATCGAAGGCTATCCGGCGGCGGTGACCAATCGCACCTTCGGGCTCAAGCTCGCCGCAGCGGGTGATCTGCTGGCAACCGAGCCGCTCGTGGTCCGCGTTCTCCTGATGGCCGGCGCCGAGGAGGTCGGTCGCGCCGGGATGGCGGTCGGCGCCGACCTCGATCGGGTGACCGGCGCCCTGACATTGGCGCTGGGGAGCGAGGCGAGTGTCGGCATGATGTTGACCAACGACGCCTGCCAATCGCTGCGCGTCGTGGTGCTGGATTCACATACGGACAGCGTGTTGGCCGAGTCCGACGAGCTGGCGGTCAAGCTGGGGATTTGAGGGGGAAGGGTGTGGGGTGCGGGGGACAGGGCTCAGCCGGAACGCCGAACGATCACGAAACATGCCACGCTGACCAATATCTCTAGCACTATTGAAAAAGGACTAAGCGATGCAAAGCCTGACCTTTGAAACAAAGGTTCCGACCGACCACCAGGTACAGCTGCCGGATGATCTGCCGGTGGGCGTTCTCGTCAGAATTACCGTTGAGCGACTGACGGACGATCCGATGGCCGAGGACTATCAGCCTCGCACCGAAATCGGTCGACTGGCTCTCGCGGCGCGTAAGGCGTACCTCGCGAGCGGGGGCGAATTGCGAAGTGCCGATGAGATTAGCGAAGAGGTCCGCCGCCGCCGTGGTGGTCTGTCTGATGAGTAGACGGCGTACCGCCATCGATGCCAATCTGCTGATCGCCGCGTGGTCTGCACGCGCGCCGTTGTTCGAAACGGCGTTGGCGATCCTGGAAGATCCCGACCGCATCTTGATCGTCAGCGACGCGCTCTGGTTGGAAGTGATGCCTAAAGCGATCCATTACAGACAGGTGGCGGAGAGCACCTTTTACCTGTCCGTTTTCGCCCGCGCAGAGCATCAGCCGTGGTCCTCCATGCTCGTCGATTCGGCCAAGCGAGATGCGAATCGCCGCGGCGGTGCAGTGGTATGCGCAAGGGATCCTGTCCCAAGGCAAAGCGGCGGAACTCGCGGAACTGAGCCGCGCGGACTTTCTGGACGAGCTCTTCCGGCGCAAAATTCCGGCCTGCCAGGTCACCCCGGACGAGTTGGCGGAGGAGATCCATGGCGCCTGAGCACTGGACTGTCAACGCCTCGCCGCTCATCCTGCTTGGCAAGGCCGATGCTCTCTGGCTCCTTGCCGAGCTTGGCGGCCCTCAACCCCCATCTTGTCCTCACATACCGGCCCGTGATCAGCCTGTCGCGACTGAGGCGACCAATCCAGCCCTGATGATAAAGCCAATCCAGAACCCCTGAACCCCGAACCCTATGACCAACTCCCCACCCTCCCGCGATTCCCTCGACGACAAGGTTAACCGCGTCTTCGCCGGCAAGGTGGTTCGCAAGGACCTGGTCCGCAAAGTGAAAGTCGGGGCCAATGTCCCGGTCTTTGTCCTGGAGTACCTGCTCGGGAAGTACTGCGCATCATCCGATGAGATGGCGATCCAGATGGGTCTGCAGGTGGTCAACGACACCCTGGCCGACAACTACATCCGCCCGGACGAGAGCACGAAGGCACAGAGCAAGGTCAAAGAGAACGGCCGACACACCTTCATCGACAAGGTGAAGGTCCGTCTGGTGGACTCCCAGTACTGGGCCGATGTGACGAATTTCGGGCATAACCACGTTCACATTCCGGACCGTTACGTGCGGGACTTCGATCGGCTTCTCACCGGCGGCATCTGGGCGCAGGTGGACATGCGCTTCGAGTACGACGAGGAGACCAAAGGGAAGAACCCGTTCTGGATCGACAAGCTCACGCCGATTCAGCTCGCCAGTTTCGATCTGGATGAGTACCGTCGGCTGCGCGCGGAGTTCACCACCGAGGAGTGGCTCGACTTCATCCTGCGCAGCATGGGTTACGAGCCGACGGCGATGGAGCGGCGGCTCAAGCTCCTATTCCTGATCCGCCTGATCCCGCTCTGCGAGCGCAACTACAACCTGGTGGAGCTCGGTCCGCGCGGGACCGGCAAGAGCTATGCGGTGCAGGAGCTCTCGCCCTACGCCGCCCTGCTCACCGGCCCGACGACGGTGGCCAACCTCTTCGGCCACATGAACGGCAAACAGAAGGGCATGCTGATGATCTGGGATGTGGTCGGCTTCGACGAGGTCGCCGATCTGCAGAAGATGCCCAAGGAGGTCATCACGACGCTGAAGACCTTCTGCGAGTCCGGCCAGTTCCAGCGCGGCCAAGAGGCGATGGCGGGCTACGCCAGTATCGCCATGTTCGGCAACACCCAGCAGCCGATCGACGTCATGGTCCAGACCGGGCATCTGTTTGCTCCAATGCCCGATGTGATCCGCGACGACATGGCCTTCATCGATCGGCTGCACTTCTACCTGCCGGGTTGGGAAGTGCCGAAGATGCGCAACGAGCACTTTACCGACCACTATGGCTTCGTGATCGACTATCTGGCCGAGGCCCTGCGGGAGCTGCGCAAGCACAATTTCACCGAGATCATCGACCACTACTTCGCGCTCGGATCACACCTGAACGCCCGCGATCGCAAGGCGGTGCGGCGAACGGTGTCGGGCTTGGTGAAGATCCTCCACCCGCATGGGCAGGTGTCTCGCGAAGATCTCGCCGAGCTCCTCGAGTTGGCGCTGGAGGGCCGTCGCCGGGTGAAGGAGCAGCTCAAGAAGATGGGCTCCTTCGAGTACTACCAGACGTCCTTCAGCTATCTGGTGAACGACACGGGCGAAGAGAGGTTCGTCGGGGTGGCGGAGCAGGGCGGTCGGGATCTCATCTCGGCCGATCCGCTGCCGCCCGGGACGCTCTACACCGCATCGGTCAGCGGAGACGGCACGGTGGGTCTCTACCGTGTCGAGATCACGCTCTCCTCGGGAACCGGAAAACTGAAATTCGCCGGCGGAGTAAGCGGATCCATGAAGGAGTCCGTCAACCGCGCATTCAGCTTTCTCTCTGCAAGCAAGACCGCGTTCGGCGTGCCGCGCGAGATGGACACCTCCGACTTCCACGTCGAGGTCATTGATCTGCTCGGCAACAAGGTCGAGGCCGAGATCGGCGTCGCGTTCTTTGTCGCGGCCTACTCCGCGTTGCGAAAGGCGCCGCCCCAACCCGCTCTGCTGGTGCTCGGAGACATGAGTATCCAGGGCAACGTCAAGCCCGTGCGCTCTCTCACCGAGCCGCTCCAAGTCGCGATGGACAACGGCGGCAAACGCGCGCTGATCCCGATCGAAAACAAGCGACAGTTTCTGGATGTGAATCCAGAGGTTCTGGAGCACGTCGATCCGGTGTTCTTCGGCGACATGCGCCAGGCGGCGTTCAAGGCCCTGGGGCTGGTCACTGGCGCTTGAAATCTTAGCCAATCTGCCATAACCATGTGCTATGGAACGCAAGCTAGTCAAGATTGGTGAAGCCGCCGCGATGATCGGCTCGACCCCCGCGACCTTGCGTAAGTGGGAGTCGACAGGCGAGCTTCTCCCCGCGTGCAAAACGAAGGGCGGGACTCGGTACTACGCTGTTGCCGATCTGCTTGCGCTTGGGGATGTGGACGCCCCGACGATCTGCTACGCGCGGGTGTCGAGCCACGATCAAAAGACGGACCTTGATCGTCAGCACGAGATGCTTGAAGCCTACTGCGCTGCGAAGGGTTGGCGCACGGAGGTCATTCGCGACCTCGGGTCCGGCATGAACTATCGGAAGAAAGGGCTTCAGACGCTCTTGGAGATGATCCTTCGACGCCAGATGCGCCGTTTGGTGTTGACGCACAAGGACAGGCTCCTGCGTTTCGGTTCTGAACTGGTTTTTTCGTTGTGCGAGATACAGGGCATTGAGATCGTCATCATCCACAAGGGTGAGCAGCCGAGCTTCGAAGAAGAGCTTGCCCGGGACGTGCTGGAAATCATCACGGTCTTTTCGGCCCGGCTGTACGGCAGTCGTTCAAGAAAGCACAAGAAGCTGCTGGCGGACCTTCAGTCTGCTGGTGACGCTATTGCGGAAGAACTCGGGATCTACGATGTTGCTCGCCCACAAGATTGAACTGCGTCCGACAGCCGAACAAGCGGGCTATTTAGCGCGTGCTTGCGGGTCTCGTCGTCATTGCTACAACCAGCTGCTTGAACACTTCAGTCAAAAGGACGTGAAGTGGTCGAAAGCTGCGGCGTACCAGCACTATATGAAGGTGATCCGCCCGGCGCACCCCTGGTACAACGAAGTGTCCAGCCGAGTGACCCGCAACGCGATTGATGACCTCGACAACGCCTTCAAGCACTTCTTCCGCCGTGTGAAGCTGGGCCAGAAACCAGGCTTCCCGACATTCAAGAAGGAAGCTGTCGGCGTCGATTTCGGCATCAAGTCTTTGGCGGTCACCTCGGACGGCACCGTCTTCCCTGAGAACAACGCACTGAAGCGGAACTTGAAGGCGTTGAAGAGAAAGCAGCGCAGACTGTCGCGCAAGCAGAAAGGATCGAACCGCCGGGCGAGAGCCAAGCTCGCGGTTGCCAAGCTGCACAAGCGCATCAGCGATCAGCGCCAAGCTGTGCTGCACGAGTTGTCGGACTAGTTAACCCGCGACGATAAGGTCATCTGCCTGGAAGACCTGAACGTCAAAGGCATGGTCAGGAACGGCAGGCTCGCCCGCCCGATCAGTGATGCCGGTTTCGGCCTGCTGCGGCGGATGATCGAGTACAAGGCCGAACTGCGCGGCGTCGAAGTGTCCTTCATCTGGCGCTTCGAGCCGAGCAGCCGGACTTGCTCTGAATGCGGTCAACGGCATGACATGCCGCTATCGGTGCGCACGATGAAATGCGACTGCGGCAACGTCATGGATCGCGACCTGAACGCGGCCAGGAACATCCTGGCTCGTGGTCTGGACACGCTTAGGCCGGACCTTAAACGCACGCACGAGTTGCGTCAGACCTTGGGCTCGCCCAAGGCCGCGACGATGACGGCGTGAACATGCCGGATCAGAGCAGATTGTGTTGATGATCTTAGGCATTTATGAGCGGTTGACATGACTAAGTGTTCGCGTCGATGGCGTGCCCTGTTCCGTGCCCGGTGCCTGATGGCATCACACCGGAGTGGGCTGAAAGACGATGGTCGTCGTCAAGGCCCGTGACCGACCTCAGGGTGTGGTGCGATCCTGTCGCTCCAGCCAAGTGCGGCGAGGATCCGCTGGAATTCGGCTGCCGGCGGCGCGGTGATGCGCAGCGGCTCGCCACTGGTGGGATGGAGGCACTGGAGCGCGGTCGCGGCGAGCAGGAGTCGCTGGTTGTCGAAGTGCTCGCGAAAGAAGCGGTTATGGCGGCCGTCGCCGTGGGTGGTGTCGCCGATGATCGGGTGGAAGATGTGTTTCAGATGACGGCGCAACTGGTGTTGACGACCGGTGCGGGGCCGCAGCTCGAGCAGTGAGTAGCGGGCGGTGCGGTAGCGCCCAACTGGATGCGGCAGTTCGACCCGTGCCAGGCAGCGATATTGGGTGGACGCTGTTTGAGGGGCCTTGTCCCGATCGGCCTGTGCGTCGGCGATCGGATCGAGCCGTTCGGTGAGCGCGGTGTCGATCGAGCCGGTCTCCTGGGTGTAGCCACGCACGATTGCGAGATACTGTTTGCGCACGTGACCGGCGCTGAACTGCTCGACGAGCGCACGCGCGGTGCCTGGGTCGAGGGCAAACAGCAACACGCCAGAGGTGGGCTTGTCGAGACGATGCACCGGGTAGACGCGCTGGCCGATCTGGTCGCGCACCAACTGGACGGCGGCGTGGCGCGCATGCCGATCGATGCGACTGTGATGCACCAGCAGTCCCGCTGGTTTGTGGACCGCGACCAGGGTCTGGTCGAGATAGAGAATGTCCACCGAGGCTAAGTGTTGAGCAGGGTGATGCGTGTTTGAACAGGTGTCATGATCGACAAGGGCCATTGTGCCGGGTCATGCCTCGGGCTCCAACTGGTGATCCGCGCGCGCCGCGAAGAACAGGCGCGCTTCACGCGGAATCTGGTCTTTCAGACTCGGGTTGGCGAGACGATCCCAATGCAGAAGATCGACCTTGATTGACTCCGTCACTCCACAGTGACTGATTTCGCCAGGTTTCGCGGTTGGTCGACATCGGTCCCCTTGAGCACGGCGACGTGATAGGCCAGGAGCTGCATCGGGATGGTGAAGATGATGGGGTCGAGCAGGTCGTCGGTCTCGGGGAGGCGGATGACGGTGACCCCGTCCTCTTCACTCATGGGGACATCGCGATCGGCGAAGACATAAAGCTGTCCGCCGCGCGCACGCACCTCCTCGAGATTGGATTTCAGCTTTTCGAGCAGGCTGTTGTTGGGCGCGACCGCGACGACGGGCATCTGATCATCGATGAGTGCGAGGGGACCGTGCTTGAGTTCGCCAGCCGGATAGGCCTCGGCATGGATATAGGAGATTTCCTTGAGTTTGAGAGCGCCCTCCATCGCGATCGGGTACTGCTCGCCACGTCCGAGGAACAGGGTGTGCTGCTTGTCGACGAAGGTTTCAGCGAGCGCAGCGATGCGCGCATCCAGTTCCAGCACGGCCTCGATCTTGGTGGGCAAGGTGCGCAGGATGGTGACCATGGCGGCCTCGGTGGCCTCGTCGAGGGACTGGGCGCGGCCGAGTGCCAGGGTCAGGAGCAGGAGCGCGACCAATTGGGTCGTGAAGGCCTTGGTCGAGGCGACGCCGATTTCGGGGCCGGCGTGCGTGAGCAGCACCAGGTCGGATTCGCGCACCAGTGAGCTTTCGGGGACATTGCAGATCGCGAGTGTCGCGGCGAAGCCGGACTCCTTCGCGAGTCGCAGGGCGGCGAGGGTGTCGGCCGTCTCCCCCGACTGCGAAAGGGTGACGAAGAGGGCATCGGTCGGGACCACGTGCTTGCGGTAGCGGTACTCGCTTGCGACCTCGACCGTGCAGGGCAGTCCGGCGATGGATTCGATCCAATAACGGGCGACCAACGCGGCGTGATAGCTGGTGCCACAGGCGACCAGGACGACCGAACGGGCTCGCTGGAAGACCTCCGGCGCGCCATACCCGAAACTCTCCGGGACCACGTGAGCTCCGGCGATGCGCCCTTCGAGGGTGTCCGCGACCGCGCGGGGTTGCTCGAAGATCTCCTTGAGCATGAAATGGCGATAGTCACCGCGCTCGGCGGCATCAATCGAAATGGTGGAGGTGGTCACCGGGCGGGTGACCCGTTGACCATCACGATCCCAGATGCGCACCTCATCGCGGGTCAGTTCGGCCAGATCACCTTCCTCGAGAAAGATGAAGCGATGGGTGACCGGCAGCAGCGCGAACACGTCCGAGGCGATGAAGTGCTCCCCGAAGCCCACACCGATCACCAGCGGGCTGCCTTGCCGGGCGGCGACCAGGTGATCGGGATCCTTGGCATCGATGACGCCGAGGGCATAGGCTCCACGCAGGGTGGCGGTGGCACGCCGCACGGCGTCGATCAAGTCCCCGCCAGCCGCGAGTTCGTCGTAGATGGCGTGGACAATGACCTCGGTATCGGTCTCTGAGGTAAAGCGATGGCCGGCTGCGAGTTGGTCGCGGCGCAGCACTTCATGATTCTCGATGATGCCGTTGTGCACCACCAGACAGCGGTCGCGACAGACGTGGGGGTGCGCGTTGCGGGCCGCGGGCTCTCCGTGGGTCGCCCAGCGGGTATGGGCGATGCCGAGCGTGCCGGCCATCGGCGTCTCGGCGACTGCCTCGGCGAGACGCGCCACCTTGCCGAGCGTGCGGGCGCGGTTCAGTGCCCCAGCGGGATCAAGGATGGCGATCCCGGCTGAATCATAGCCGCGATACTCGAGTCGTCTCAGGCCCTCGAGCAGGATGGCCGAGACCGGACGCTGCGCAATGGCGCCGACGATGCCACACATGGATGATTTCCCCGTCAGTGATCCTGAGTCCAGCCGTCAGTGTACCCGGCGTGTCGTGCGGGCGCTCGCCATCGGTTTTCCCGCGATGGGCCGGGCGGCTGACCAGTCCTCGGCGTAACGCCGTTGGCATCAGGGTGTAGGACGTTTCTTGGGCCGCTGCCAGCCGGGAATGGTCGCCTGTTTGGCGCGCGTCAAGGTCAATTCAGCGGCCGGTGCATCGCGCGCGATCACCGAACCGGCGCCGATCGTCGCATCCGCACCGATGCGCACCGGAGCGACCAGCGCGCTATTGGAGCCGATGAAGGCACCGCGCTCGATCGTGGTTTGCCACTTGTTTGCGCCGTCATAATTGCAGGTAATGGTTCCGGCTCCGATGTTCACGTCCGCACCGATCTCGGCGTCGCCGAGATAGCTCAGGTGATTGGCTTTGCTGCCGGTGCCCAGCTGTGTTTGCTTGAGTTCGACGAAATTGCCGACGTGGGTCCGATCGGCGAGTTGGGTGCGCGGGCGCAGGCGCGCGAAGGGGCCGATCCGGGCCTCCGCGCCGACGAGGGCGCCCTCGATGATCGAATGCGCCGAGATCTGGGTGCCGCGCCCGATGCGGCAGTCCTTGAGCACACAGCCCGGGCCGATTTGGACGCCCTCGGCAAGCCAGACCTCACCCTCGATCACGCAGTTGATATCGATGCTGACATCCTGCTCGACATGGAGTCGACCGCGTAGATCGAAGCGCGTGGGGTCGGCGAGGGTGACGCCGGCCCGCATCAGCCGCTCGGCCGCTTGCTGCTGATAGTCTCGTTCCAAGGTCGCGAGTTGGACGCGATCGTTCACGCCGGAGATCTCGGCGAGACGACTGGGTTGGACGGTGGCAATGGTCACGCCCTCGCGGGCGGCGAGGGCGGTGATGTCCGTGAGGTAGTACTCACCCTGACGGTTGTCGTTGCCGACCTGGCTCAACCAGGTCTCGAGACGGGCACGCTCAGCGACCAGGAAGCCCGAATTGATCTCGGTGATGGCTTGTTGCGCCGGGCTAGCATCGCGCTGCTCGACGATCCCCGTGACCCGGCCGCTGGGATCACGCAGGATGCGCCCGTATCCGGTGGGGTCGGCGAGTTCGGCGGTCAGAATCCCCAGCGCGGTTTCTGCCGAGGCCTCGAGCAGCCGCTGCAATGTTGCGACCGTGATCAGTGGGACATCCCCGTAGAGGATGAGGATGCGATCCATGTCGTTGACGATGGGCAGTGCCTGCATCACCGCATGTCCGGTTCCCAACTGTGGGTGTTGGACGACCCAGCGACAGTCGGCGTCGGCCAGCCGCTCGCGCACCAACTCACCACCGTGGCCATGGACGATCACGATGGCCTCGGCGGCAAGTCCGCGTGCCGTTTCGAGCACATGGTCCAGCAGTGGCCGACCGGCCAATGGGTGGAGTACTTTGGGCAGGCTGGACTGCATCCGCTTGCCAAGCCCCGCGGCCAAGATCACGACACCGAGCTTCATGCCTTGCCTCCTACCCTAGCCATCAATGCAAACTGCCGCCCGGGAGCCGCTCGTCCCCACCGAGATCGGCGGACAATTCAGCGTGGGTCGGTTCGCGCACCTCGACAATCCGAATGCGCACCTGCAGTGGTTTGCCCGCGAACGGATGGTTGCCGTCGACCGTGAGCAGACCATTCTCGATCTGCGTGACATGGAATTGCCGAACCTCGCCCTGTTCGTTCTGCATCGGCACTTCGGCGCCGATGAAGTGAAACTCCGATGGGACGTTCTCGAGCTGGTCGGTGAAGGTGAGGCTGGGATCGCGGGGTCCAAAGCCCTGCTCGGGCGCGAGGGCCAAGGCCACCTCGTCGCCGACACAACACCCCTCAATCGCGGCATCCATCCCACCGATGAGTTCGGTCTGGCCGCCGTGGATGTAACCGACGGGGACATCGGTCTGTTCGAGGAGCTGACCCTCATGGTCTTCGATGCGGTAGGTCAGGGCGACGAATTTGCCGGTTCCGATGAGTTCGTCTGGCATGCTGCGGAGGACCTCAGGTTCGGGATCGTCGGAGGGGCCCGACACCGGGCGGCGGATCAGGCCGTTGAAGATAGGCTGGCGGGGTTCTTGAAAGCGTGAGCCCGCTCGAGGGGAGCGGGCCGTCGATCACTGGGGCCGGACGCGCGCAGGGCCGCCTAGCCTTTCATCTTGCGCAGTTTCTCGATCGCACGAAGCTGTGCGATGGCCTCGGCCAACTCGACCTGTGCCTTAGCATACTCGAATTGCGCAGTCTGGCCCGCGAGCGATTCCTCGGCGCGCCGCTTGGCATCGAGCGCGGCGGCCTCGTCGAGATTCGCGGCGCGGATGGCCGTGTCAGCGAGTACCGTCACCAGGTGCGGCTGCACTTCCAGCATGCCACCGGAGACATAGAAGTGCTCTTGTTCGCCCTGCTCGTTCTCGACCCGCACATCACCCGGTTTGAGACGGCTGATGAAGGCGGTGTGACGCGGTGCGATTCCGACCTCGCCAAGCTCGGCGGTGGCATACACCATCGTTGCCAAGCCCGAGTGAATGGCCCCTTCGGCACTCACGATGTCGACGTGGATTGTCATGGCCATGATGATGGACCTCCGTTAATGCGCCAGGCTGTCTCAGCTGCCCATCTTCTCGGCCTTCGCAACGGCCTCTTCGATGCCGCCGACCATGTAGAAGGCCTGCTCTGGCAGATGATCGTACTCGCCACTCACAATCGCCTTGAAGTCCTTGATGGTGTCCTTCACCGACACATACTTTCCCGGTGATCCGGTGAAGACCTCGGCGACGAAGAAGGGCTGGGAGAGGAAGCGCTGCATCTTGCGCGCCCGCGAGACGGTGAGTTTGTCCTCGTCGGAGAGCTCGTCCATCCCCAGGATCGCGATGATGTCCTTGAGTTCCTTGTAGCGCTGCAGCGTTCCTTGAACGGCACGGGCGGTCTGATAGTGATCCTGACCGACCACGTTGGGATCCAAGATCCGACTCGTGGAGTCCAGCGGATCGACCGCCGGATAGATGCCGAGCTCGGCGATCTGACGCGAGAGCACCAGGGTGGCATCGAGATGCGCGAAGGTGGTCGCCGGCGAGGGGTCCGTCAAATCGTCCGCAGGCACGTAGACGGCCTGGAAGGAGGTGATGGAACCGGTGCGGGTCGAGGTGATGCGCTCCTGCAGCGCGCCCATCTCGGAGGCCAGGGTTGGCTGATAGCCCACCGCGGAGGGCATGCGCCCGAGCAGTGCCGAGACCTCGGTGCCCGCGAGGGTGTAGCGATAGATGTTGTCGATGAAGAGCAGGACGTCACGGCCTTCCTCGCGGAAGAATTCGGCCATGGTCAGGCCGGTCAGGGCGACGCGCAGACGGTTGCCCGGGGGCTCATTCATCTGGCCATAGACCAGCGCGACCTTGTCGAGAACGTTCGACTCCTTCATCTCATGATAGAAGTCGTTCCCTTCGCGGGTCCGCTCGCCGACGCCGGCGAACACGGAGAAACCGGAGTGCTCGGCCGCGATGTTGCGGATGAGCTCCATCAGGGTAACGGTCTTGCCGACACCGGCACCGCCGAACAGGCCGACCTTACCGCCTTTCGGAATCGGCATGATGAGGTCGATGACCTTGATGCCGGTCTCGAGGATCTCGGTGCTGGCCGCTTGATCCTCGAAGGCCGGGGGCTCACGGTGGATCGACCAACGCTCCTCGGAACCCACCTCGCCGAGTTCATCGATCGGGTTCCCCAGCACGTCCATGATCCGGCCGAGGGTCTTTTGACCAACCGGGACCTGGATCGGGGCTCCGGTCGCAACCGCGGGCAAGCCGCGTTGCAGACCGTCGGTCGAACCCATGGCGATCGCCCGCACGATCCCGTCGCCGAGCTGTTGTTGGACTTCCAGGGTCAATCCGGTCGCTTCGATCTTCAGGGCCTCATAGACCTTCGGGATCTCGCCGCGCGGGAATTGCACGTCGACGACGGCCCCGATGATCTCCACCACGTTACCAGCGCTCATACTCTTTTCCTCTCATGCCTTGCGGCCAATAGCGATTCTGTCTGGACTCGCGTCCCGGTGAGGGACGTCGAGGGTCACCGGCGGTCGGCTCAGGGCATCCGTCGCATCGACCTCGGGTCGCGCGCGGCGCTCAGACGGCGGCGGCACCACTGACGATCTCGGAGATCTCCTGGGTGATGGCTGCCTGGCGGGCCTTGTTGTAGACCAGCTGCAATTCGCTGATCAGGTTCCCCGCATTGTCCGAGGCCGACTTCATCGCGACCATCCGTGCGGATTGCTCACAAGCGCCGTTCTCGACGACGGCCTGGTAGACCAAGGATTCGATGTAGCGTGTCAGGAGTCCATTCAACACGGTTCGCGCATCCGGCTCGTAGATGTAGTCCCAGCGATGGGGCATCTCGGCCTGCTCTTCGCCCACGATCGGAACCAGCTGTTGGATCGCCGGGCGCTGCGTCATGGTGTTGATGAACTGGTTGCTTGCGATATAGATGGCATCGAGTTTTCCGGCCTCGAAGGCGTCGAGCATCACCTTGATGGGCCCGATCAGATCCTCGATGTGCGGCTTGTCACCGAGATGGGTGACCTGCGCGAGAACCTCCCCGCCGAACCGCTTGAAAAAACCGAGTGCCTTGGTGCCGATCGTGCAGAAGGCGGGTTCGGCCCCGGCCGCGCGCTTCTCCTTGATGTCGATCACCAAGCGCCGGAACAGATTGCTGTTCAGGCCGCCACAGAGGCCACGATCGGACGACACCACGATGTAGCCGACCCGTTTCAGTGGCCGCTCGATCGCCATGAAGGAGTGGCGATACTCGGGGGTTGCGCGCGCGAGATGGCTGATGACCTGCAGCATCTTTTCGGAATAGGGTCGTGAGGATGCCATCCGGTCCTGCGCTTTGCGCATCTTGGATGCCGCCACCATTTGCATGGCGCCGGTGATTTTCTGCGTGCTTTTGATGCTCGCGATCTTGGTGCGGATTTCTTTGGCGCCTGCCATGCTTGAGCTCCCGGCCTTCGATCACCGGCCGCCAGTCTTGTCTCCGGGCGCGGTGGGGTAATGATGCAGTCCTGAGCCGCCGTGGTTGGGCTGCCCGCGGTGGGAGCCCAACCTTGGCATCCGACTACCAGGTGTTGTTTGCCTTGAAGTCTTTCAGGGCCTCATGCATCGCGGCTTCGATCTCCGCGTTGAAGTCCCCGGTCGAGTCAATGCGCTCGAGCAGGGCCGACTGGGCGGATTTCATGTAACTTTGCATCGCCTGCTCGAAGTCGACGACCTTCTTGACCTCGACGTCATCGAGGTAGCCCTCGTTGGCGGCGAACAGCGACAAGGCCATCTGTCCGACGCTCATCGGCGAGTACTGGAACTGCTTCATCAGTTCGGTGACGCGCTCACCGCGCTGCAACTGTTTGCGCGTCGCCTCGTCGAGATCGGATGCGAACTGCGAGAAGGCCGCCAGCTCACGATACTGCGCGAGGGCCAACCGAATCCCACCACCAAGCTTTTTGATGATCTTCGTCTGCGCCGCGCCGCCGACACGTGAGACCGAGAGACCGGCATTGATGGCTGGGCGGATGCCCGCGTTGAAGAGGTCGGTCTCGAGGAAGATCTGACCGTCGGTGATGGAGATCACGTTGGTCGGAACGAACGCGGACACGTCACCGGCCTGCGTCTCGATGATCGGGAGCGCGGTCAGTGAGCCCGTCTTGCCTTTCACGGCCCCGCCGGTGGCTTCCTCGACATAGTGCGCGTTGACCCGCGCGGCCCGCTCGAGCAGGCGCGAGTGCAGGTAGAAGACGTCCCCTGGGTAGGCCTCGCGACCCGGTGGGCGGCGGAGCAACAGCGAGACTTGGCGGTAGGCCCAGGCTTGCTTGGTCAGGTCGTCGTAGACGATCAAGGCATCCTCGCCCTTGTCACGGAAATACTCGCCCATGGTGCAACCGCTGTAGGGGGCGATGTATTGCATCGCCGCGGACTCAGCGGCGGCCGCGGCCACGATGATGGTGTGGTCCATGGCGCCATGCTCTTCGAGCTTCCGCACCAATGCCGCGATCGAGGAATTCTTCTGCCCGACCGCGACGTAGATGCATTTTACGCCGGTGCCTTTCTGATTGATGATGGCATCGACGGCAACGGCGGTCTTTCCCGTTTGCCGGTCGCCGATGATCAGCTCACGCTGACCGCGTCCGACGGGCACCATGGCGTCGATGGCTTTCAAGCCAGTCTGCACGGGTTCGTCGACCGATTGGCGCGCGATCACGCCCGGGGCAACTTTCTCGATGGGTGAGGTTCCGGCGGCCTGAATCGGACCCTTGCCGTCGAGTGGATTGCCCAGTGAGTCGACAACACGACCGAGCAAGCCTTCACCGACGGGCACTTCAAGCACACGACCGGTGCAACGAACCCAGTCGCCTTCGGTGAGGTGCGTGAAGTCACCGAGCACCACGGCGCCGACCGAGTCGCGCTCGAGATTGAGCGCCAAGCCAAAGGTGTCGCCGGGGAATTCCAGCATCTCGTAATACTTGGCGTCCGAGAGGCCGTGCACGCGCACGATGCCATCGGTCAGACTGACGATGGTGCCCTCGGTGCGCGCCTCGGTCTGGAGATCGAGTTTCTCGATCTTCTGTTTGATGAGATCACTGATCTCGGAAGGATTCAGTTGCATGGCGGTGTCCCGTTCAGAATTGCAGTGCTTGAGCCAGTTGCTGGAGCTTCCCGCGGACCGAGTCGTCGATCACGACGTCGCCGGCACGGATCTCGATCCCACCGATCAGCGCGGTGTCGGTCTCGACCGTGATGTCCACGCGGCCGCCGAAGCGTTTGGCGAGAGAGGCCGCGATGGCAGCCTGCTCGGCGTCGGTGATCTCAAACGCGCTGCGGATCAGGACATTGGTGACACCCTGATCGGCGATGCGGCTGGCTTCGAACAGTCGTGTGATCTCGGGCAGTGCGGCCAGCCGGCGGTTGTGCGCGAGCAAGCTCAGAAGATTGGCAGCCTCCGGCGGAAAGTCATCACCGCAGACATCAAGCACGAGCTTGCGGGTGCGCTCGCGCGGGACGTTCGGATTGGCGATCTGCTCGGCGATCCTTGGATCGGACACGATCGCCGCCAGGGTCTGCAAGGCGACCGACCAGGTCTCCACCTGACCGACCTCTTTCGCGCGCTCGAATACGGCCTCGGCATAGGGCCGTGCGATGGTGGTGATGTCTCCGGCCATGGGCGGTCCTTAAAGCTGCTTGGCGAACGAATCGACGAGGCCTCTATGCGTGTCGATATCGATCTCCTTCTGTAGGATCTTCTCCGCGGCGGCCACGGCGAGCGAGGCGACGCGCTCGCGGAGTTCTTCGCGGGCGCGATTGGTCTCGCGATCGATTTCGGCCTGAGCCGCCGCGACCACGCGTCCGCTCTCGTCACGGGCGTCGTTCTTGGCTTCCTCGATGATTTCGTTGGCCCGCTTCTGCGCCTGCGCGACGATGTCGGCAGCGGTGGTCTTGGCCTCCTTGATCAGAACCAACGCGCGCTGCTCACCGAGCTCTTTTTCCTGGTGACCGCGTTCGGCGGCGGCGAGACCTTCGGCGATCCTCATCTTGCGATCGGCAAGCGCCGTGACGATCGGTGGCCACACGTATTTCATGCAAAACCAGACGAACAGCGCAAAGGCGATCATCTGGGCGAACAGGGTTAGATTGATATTCATACCTAAGCCTCGTGCCTAAACCTCGGGGCGCTGCTCGCGCAGCGCGAGCGACGCACTCCCGACCGGAGCCGGACCTTGTTCAGGCGGCAAACATCACGTAGAGGCCCATGGCGATGGAGATGACCGGCAGCGCGTCGGTCAAGCCCATGACGATGAAGAATTGCGTGCGCAACATCGGGATCAGTTCGGGCTGGCGCGCGGCACCTTCGAGGAACCGGCCGCCGAGTACGCCGATACCCACACCCGCGCCGATGGCACCGAGACCCAGCATCAGACCCGCGGCGATGAATTGAATGGCTTGTGCTAATTCCATGGTTGTCTCCAGTCGTATGTCAAAGTGAGTTCTGGTGGTCGTGCAAGATCGCGTATCAATGCGTGTGATGCGCCATGTCCAGGTACACGATGGTCAACACCATGAAGATGTAGGCCTGCAGCGTGATGATCAGGACGTGGAAGATGGCCCAGGCGATCTGTAGCAAACCACCGGACAGCGCCATGATGAGGCCACCGCTGTACATGATCGCGATCAAGATGAAGATCATCTCACCGGCATAGAGGTTGCCGAATAGACGCAAGCCGAGCGAGAGCGGCTTGGAGAAGAGACTGATCGACTCCAACAAGAGGTTTGCGGGCATGCCCCATTTACCAAATGGCTGCAGGGTCAATTCAGCGGCGAAACCACCGGGGCCTTTCATCTTGAAGCTGTAATAGAGGATGAGGATAAAGACCATCAGCGCCATGCCAAAGGTCGCATTGGGGTCCGTCGTCGGCACGATCTTTAAATAGACATGATGTGGGTCGGCACCGAAGAGACTCATGAACTGCGCAAAGAGATGCGGGATCAGGTCGACTGGAACCAGGTCCATCAGGTTCATGAGAAAGACCCAAATGAAGATCGTCAGGGCGAGCGGCGCGACCATGGGATTCTTGCCGCTGAAGGAGCCGCGGACGTTCTCTTCCACGAAATCGATGATCCACTCGGCGAAGTTCTGTGCTCCCCCGGGGACGCCAGCGGTCACACGATCAGCAACCTTCTTGAAGAACCAGAGAAAGACGCCCCCGAGGAGCACCGAAAAGAACAGAGTGTCGACATGAATGGCCCAGAAGCCCATCTCGGCGGCCTCCGCGCTGTTGTGGGCGAAGCCGAATCCGTTCTCGGGATGAACGCCGAGCGTCAGGTTCGTGAGATGGTGCTGGATGTATTCTTGAGCGGTCAGGGTATCGGAAGAAGCCATCGATCAACTCTCACTTCGTGGTTCGTTCAGGCAATTGGGCAGCGATCAGTGGGGGAATGACCTGAATCGCCAGATAAGCACCAAGCAAGGCCGGTAGACTGAGGTCGTCCAGCGTCATGAAAGCAATGGTGAATGCGCCGAGGATCAGACCGAGCTTTGCCAACTCGGCGCCATAGATGCGCATGACCAGACGGCCCGGCTCCTGAGCACGGTAGCCGCGAAAGACCAGCGTTGCGAACAATGCATTAGCCAGGATACAGGCTCCAGCGCCGATAACGACCGAGAGCACGACCGAGGCTCCAAACGGGAGGGCGAACGCCACAGCCACCATGCCAAGGATGGTCTGGTATGTCAGGACCCGTTTGGCCTGGCGCACGTCCGAGTGTTGCATTGGATCGTCACGATATGGCTGAGCAAATTGCTCAAGCGCCGACATTATAAGCGTCCATCGATATTGGGGTCAACGTGCTGTCGGATTCATGGCGCCGAAGCCCATCATTTGATGTGCGAGAGAATCCCATCGAGTTCGTCGAGGCTGTTGTAGGCGATCACCAACTTTCCCGTGCCGCGCTGGCCGGGCTTGATCTCGACCCGAGCGCCGAGGCGGTCGGTGAGATCGCTCTGGAGCCGGCGAATATTGGGATCGAGGGCGGGGTCGCGCTCGCTGACCGGGGTCGGCTCCCCCGGTTGCTGGAGCCGACGCACGAGCCGTTCGGTCTCGCGCACCGACAGACCCGCGCGCACGACCTGAACCGCCGCGCGGACCTGCTCGGGTCCGCGCAGGCCTAGTAAGGCACGCGCATGCCCCATCTCGAGTAGGCCCTGCTCAAGGCGCTCCCGGACCTCGGGTTCGAGATCGAGCAGACGCAGGAGGTTCGTGACCATGGAGCGCGACTTGCCCAGTGCGTCGGCGATCTGTTGGTGCGTGAGTTCGAACTCCTTGAGCAGGCGTTCGAGGGCACCGGCCTCTTCGAGCGGTTTGAGGTCGGTGCGCTGGATGTTCTCGATCAGGCCGATGGCGAGCGCCGCCTGTTCCTCGACGTCGCGCACGATGGCGGGGATCTCGGCGAGTCCGGCCTGCTGGCAGGCCCGCCAGCGGCGCTCCCCGGCGATGATCTCATAGCGGTCGGTGGCGAGTGCGCGCACCAGGATCGGCTGGATCACGCCTTGGGCGAGAATGGAGTCGGTCAATTCACGCAGCGCATCGGGATCGAAATCGTGCCGCGGCTGATAGCGGCCGGGCTTGATCCACTCGATCGGCAGTCGGGTGATCCGCTCGCCGTCGGGCGTGCTGGTCGCGGTGCGGGCGTCGTCCGCGTCGGCGTCGGCGGCAACCGTGACCATGGGCGCGCGCGCGGCCCCGAGCAGCGCATCGAGGCCGCGGCCGAGCCCCTTTTTTTTCGGCGGGACGGTGTGCTCGTTATCCATTAGATTCGGTTGGGTCGTGATCAGCTCGAAGTGCGGTACCGAGGGCATCTCGGCGGGGTTTGGCGGGACGTCCGGCAGCACGGTGCTCGCCCTTGCGCGCGGGTCGGTTGCGCACCGGACGTCAGGCGGCGGACGCGCGACTCGCGCGCCGTCGCAGCACCTCGCTCGCGAGCGCGAGATAGGCGATGGCCCCCTTGGACGCGGGATCGTAGAGCAGCGCCGGCAGACCATGGCTCGGTGCTTCGGCGAGTCGGACATTACGCGGGATGATGGTCCGATACACCTGTTCCTTAAAGTGGGTCACCAATTGGGTCGAGACCTGATTGGCGAGATTGTTGCGCGGGTCGTGCATGGTGCGCAGGATCCCCTCGACCCGCAGTCGTTGGTTGCGGTTGGCGCGGATCTGCTCGATGGTGTCCATCAGGGCCGACAGACCCTCGAGGGCGTAGTACTCACACTGAATCGGGATCAAGACGCCATCGGCCACCACCAAGGCATTCACGGTCAGCATGTTGAGTGATGGCGGGCAGTCGATGATGACCAGGTCGTAAGCCTCGAGCGCGTGCTCCAGCACCCGGGTGAGGCGTAACTCGCGATCCTGCGAACCGATGAGCCCGACCTCGGCGGCGGTCAGGTCGGCATTCGCCGGGAGCAGATCGAAGCCGGGGGCCGGGTCGGCGACGCGACACAGACAGGCGGCCAGCGCACTGTCGCCGAGCAGGAGATCGCAGGTCGAATGGGTGAGCTGATGCTTATCAATGCCGCACCCCATGGTGGCATTGCCCTGTGGATCCAGATCGACGAGGAGGACGCGACGCTTCAGCGAGGCGAGCGAAGCGGCCAGATTGACCGCCGTCGTGGTCTTGCCGACGCCGCCTTTCTGGTTGGCAATCGCGATGATGTTGACCATGGTCGACTCAATCACTCCTTAGGACGAGCAGGTGACGTTCGGCGTCGAGGAACGGGATGCGTAGGGGCTCGATGCTCAGGGTGAGGTCCGCGTCGGTTGGCATCCGCGTGACCTCGGAGAGATCGCGACCCTTCATCAGAAGCACGCGACCAGGTCGCGCAAGCAACCCGTGCTGCAGGACCGGTTGCAGGTGGGCATAGGCCACGGCACGACTGACTATGGTACTGAAGTTTCGCCCCGGCCGGTATGTCGCGATCCGCGCCTGGACGGTTTCGACGTTCTCGAGGCCCAGTTCGAGTATCACCTGGCGCACGAATGTGAGCTTTTTGAGTTGGCTGTCGAGCAGCCAGAAGTGCCGCCGCGGTTCGAGGATGGCCAGCGGCAGCCCTGGCAGCCCCGCCCCGGTGCCGAGATCCAGCACGTGCTCCCCGAACAGGTACGGCCGCACCGCGAGACTGTCGAGGAGATGCCGCGGGATCATCGCGGCCGGCTCGCGCACGGCGGTGAGATTGTAGGCGCGATTCCAGTGCGCCAGCAGGGTGACGAAGTGCAGCAGGCGCGTGTGGGCCAACTCGTCGAGCGGTTGGCCGAGCGCCGTGGCGCCCTGGGTCAAACGCTCGGCGAGTTCAGTCGGTGCGGGGGGCGTGGGCGGGTTCACGCGCAGCGCCGTTTCAGATGGATGAGCAGCAGCGAGACGGCCGCGGGCGTCATGCCTGGAATCCGCGCGGCCTGGCCGATGGTGATGGGGCGGACCCGGTTGAGTTTCTCGCGTACCTCGCTGGAGAGTCCGCGCACCTGATCGTAATCGAGATCCGCGGGCAGGGCACGGGCCTCCTGGTCACGTTGACGTGCGATCTCATCCTGTTGGCGCTCGATGTAGCCCTGATAGCGTGCTTGGATCTCCAGCTGCTCGGTGACCTCCGCGCTTAGGGGCGCCGGCGGGGCGCCGGCCAGTGCGATGACCCCGGCGTAGCCGACATTGGGGCGGGCGAGCAACTCCGTGGCGCGGGTCTCGCGCCGCAACGGCTCACCGAGGATGCGCGTGCTCAAGTCCGGGTCGAGCCGTTCGGGACGGACCCAGGTGTCCTGGAGGCGTTGGCGCTCGCGTTCGAGGGCCTCGCGCTTGTGGGAGAAGTGCCGCCAGCGGGTCTCATCGACGAGCCCGAGCTGCCGGCCGGTCTCGGTCAGGCGCAGATCCGCGTTGTCCTCGCGCAGCAGCAGCCGGTACTCGGCGCGACTGGTGAACATCCGATAGGGCTCGGTGGTGCCGCGCGTGATCAAATCATCGATCATGACGCCCAGGTAGGCCTCGTCACGACGCGGTCGCCACGACTCTCGTTCCTGGACTTGGAGTGCGGCGTTCGTGCCGGCGAGCAGCCCCTGTGCCGCCGCTTCCTCGTAGCCGGTGGTCCCGTTGATCTGGCCGGCGAAATAGAGGCCCTGGAGGGCGCGGGTCTCCAATGATGGCTTGAGGTCGCGGGGATCGAAATAGTCATACTCGATCGCGTAACCGGGGCGGGTGATCCGGGCGTGCTCGAACCCGGTGATCGAGCGCACCAGAGCCTGCTGGATGTCGAAGGGCAGGCTCGTTGAGATGCCATTAGGATAGACTTCATGGGTCTGTAATCCTTCCGGCTCGACGAAGATCTGATGCGAGGCCTTTTCGGCGAAGCGCACGACCTTGTCCTCGATCGACGGGCAGTAGCGGGGACCGACGCCGGCGATCACGCCGGTGTAGAGTGGCGAGCGCGTGAGCCCGGAGTGAATGATCTCGTGGGTACGCGGGTTGGTGTGGGTGATGTGGCAGCTCACCTGCGGCGGGTGATCGGCGGCGCTGCCGAGGAAGGAGAACACCGGGGTGGGTTGATCGCCGGGTTGCTCGCTGAGACGGCGATAATCGATGGTGCGCCCATCGATACGCGGTGGGGTGCCGGTCTTCAGACGCTCGACCCGCAAGCCCAGTGCCCGCAGGCGGCGCGACAAGGCGTTCGACGGTGGATCGCCGGCCCGGCCGCCCTCATAGTTGGACAAACCAATATGAATGCGACCGCCGAGAAAGGTCCCGACGGTCAGCACCACGGCCTGCGCCTGAATCCGCAACCCCATTTGGGTCTCGACGCCGATCACCCGGTCCTGCTCGATCAGGAGATCCTCGACGCTTTGTTGAAAGAGAAAGAGATTGGGCTGATGCTCGACCGCGTGGCGCACGGCAGCCTTATAAAGGGCGCGGTCAGCCTGTGCGCGGGTTGCCCGCACCGCCGCGCCCTTGCTGGCATTGAGGATGCGAAATTGGATCCCGCCGCGATCGGCGGCGCGCGCCATGAGACCACCCAGGGCATCGATCTCCCGGACCAGGTGACCCTTGCCGATCCCCCCGATCGCCGGATTACAGCTCATCTGGCCGATCGTTTCGAGATTCTGGGTCAGCAGCAGGGTCTGGGCACCGCAGCGCGCGGCCGCCAAGGCCGCCTCGGTTCCGGCATGACCACCGCCCACCACCACCACGTCGTACGGATCGCCAAACACCATATCAGGATACTCAAGTCTATGACGGAGCGAAGTTTAACCCAAACGGGCGCGCCCTGGTCGTGGCCCCGGAGCCGAGCGTCGTGATGCGGGGCCCGCAGCGCTCACACGCGAGCGCCGTTCTGTCCGAGCAGCTCCTCACGGCGGCCGGCGCGGTGATCCTCGGCAAGGACCAGGAACTGCGACTCGCGTTCGCGTGCCTGATCGCGCGTGGACATCTCTTGATCGAGGACGTCCCGGGCGTCGGCAAGACCACGCTCGCCCATCTGCTCGCGCGCCTGCTCGGACTCGAGTATGCGCGCATTCAATTCACCAGCGACCTGCTGCCGGCGGATATCGTCGGGGTGTCGGTCTATGATCGCGCCACCGAATCGTTCCGTTTCCACCCGGGCCCGGTCTTCGCGCAACTGCTGCTTGCCGATGAGATCAATCGGGCGACCCCGAAGGCGCAGAGCGCGCTCCTCGAGGCGATGGAAGAGCGCCAGGTGACGGTCGAGGGCGAGACCCGCGCCCTGCCCGAGCCCTTCTTCGTGATCGCGACCCAGAATCCGCTCTTCCAGGTCGGGACGTTTCCGCTCCCGGAGTCGCAGCTCGACCGCTTCCTGATGCGCATCCGGCTGGGCTATCCGGCCGCCGAGCAAGAGAAGGCCCTGCTCGCCGGGGAGGATCGGCGCGCGCTGATCGAGCGCCAACAGCCGGTTCTGTCCCGTGCGCAATTGCTCACGCTCCAGCGGCTGGTCGAGCAAACCCATGCCGCGCCGGCCATTATCGACTATGTGCATGCCATTCTGCGCGCGACCCGCGGGAGCGAGCGCTTTCTGCATGGTCTCTCGCCCCGCGCGGGGTTGGGGATCCTGCGCGCGGCCAAGGCATGGGCACTGCTCGCGCATCGCGATTATGTCATCCCCGAGGACGTGCAGACCGTGCTACCAGCCTGCGTGGTGCATCGTCTGGTCGCCTCCGAACAGGGTGGACGTCTCGACGAGGAGTCGGTGGTCAGCACGATCCTTGAGCATATCGCCTTGACATGAGGACCAGGCGGGCACCCTCACCCCCGCCGGGGTGGCGACTGGGCTGGCAGCGGCTGCGCCGGTCGTTGCTGCGGGGGCTGTTGCGACGCATCCCGGCGGATGCCGATGGGGTTGCGCGCGTTGGGCGACGACGCATCTTCATCCTGCCGACGGCGAGCGGCCTGCGCTTCGCCGCGGTGCTCTTCGTGATGCTGCTGGGATCACTCAACTATCAGAATAACCTAGGCTTGCTATTCACCTTTTTCCTGGCCTCGGTGGCGCTCGTGGCCATGCATCACACTTGGTTCAACCTCTTGGGGTTGGGGGTGCGGGTCCGCGGCGGGGCCCCGGTCTTTGCGGGGGACGACGCCGTCTTCGAGGTCTTGATCGAGAATCCGGGACGTCGCAGCCGCTATGATCTGGTCCTGAGCTGCGCGGCGCGGCGGCTTGATGGGGTCGCGGTCGCGGGTGGGGACGTCGGCACCTTGCGCATCGCCGTGGCCGCGCCCCGACGGGGTCTGCTCGCCCTGGACGACATCCAGCTCGAGACCCGCTATCCACTGCATCTGTTTCGGGCCTGGTGCCACATCATGACGACCGCGACGACCTTGATCTACCCCAAGCCGAGCGCCTTCGCGCCGGTACCGCGGGCGGCCGCGGGCGATACCGAGCCGCGCCGTCAGCAGGGTGTCGAGGGGATGGAGGATTATCTGGGTCCGCGTGGTTATCGCGACGGCGACTCGCCAAAGCAGATCGATTGGAAGGTGTTCGCCCGTGAGCGCGGCCTGTTCGTGAAACAATTCGGTGGGTACGAGGGGCAGGAGGTCTGGATCGACTGGCGGGCGCTCAGGGTCACGGACCCGGAGGAACGAATCAGTCTCCTGGCGCGTCAACTCCTCGATGCCGCGGAGGCCGGCGTCCGCTACGGTTTGCGGTTGCCTGGAGTCCAGGAGTCGCCCGGTCGCGGTGATCTTCATCTCCAACAGTGTTTGACCCATCTCGCGCTCTACGAACCTGATGACGATGCGATCGATCCCACCATCCGAGCGGCCTGAGCGCCCGCAGATCCTCTGGATCACCCTCCTCTTGTGCGCGGCCGCGGTGCCACTGGGGTGGCATCTGGCACCCCAGATCAGCGCCTTTTTCCTGGTGGTCGTCGCGATCCGGCTGGCCGCGCTGCGCTGGCCGGCGCTGCTGCCAGGGATCTGGCCGTTGATCGGTCTGACTCTGATTGGCGTGGCCAATGCACTCATCACCTACCAGGGTTGGTCCGGTCAGAGTGCCGGGACCGCGCTCTTCATCTCGATGCTGGTGCTGAAGCTGATGGAGCTGCGCCGCAAGGGCGATCTTCGTCTGGTCGCGACCCTGATCGGTTTCCTCATCGTGGTGCAGTTCTTGTTCGACCAATCACCCCTGCTGGCGCTCTACCTCGCGGCGGTTGCCTTCGCGGTGGTGACCCTGCTGGTGGAGCTGAACATCGGGCTCGGCAGCCGTCGGCTGCGCGCCACCCTCGGGATCGCGGCGCGGCTGTCGCTCCAGGCCTTGCCGCTGACGCTGGTGCTCTTCGTTCTGTTTCCGCGTCTCAGTGCCCCGCTCTGGAGTCTGGGCCTCGACGGGGGACGGGGGATGACCGGGATGTCGGACAGCATGGAACCGGGTGCCATCAGCGAGTTGGTGCTCAACGGCGAACTCGCCTTCCGCGTGCGCTTCGACGCGTCCCCACCCTCGGCGGAACAGCTCTACTGGCGCGGGCCGGTGCTGTGGGAAACCGATGGGCGGCGCTGGACCCCGGGGAGCGAGGCGCTGCCCGATGCGGGCTTGCCGCACGCACTGGAGTCCGCCTCCGAGCATCTGCAATATGAGGTGACCCTCGAACCGACTGATCAACGCTGGCTGTTTGCCCTGGATCTCCCTGAGACGGTCCCCGCCGAGGCGCACCTGAGCCCGGACTACCAGTTGCTGGCACGTGAGCCGATCACCTCGGCGAAACGCTATGTCGTGACCTCCGCACTGGCTTACCGCACCGCGCCCGCGGATCCGGCGCGGCAGGCCGCCGGTTTGCAACTGCCGCCCAACATCACCCCGCGCATGCGCCGCTTGGTGGAGCGCTGGCGGGGGCAGACGCAGGACGACTGGGCCTTGGTGCAAGCCGCCTTGACCCATTTCAACCAGGAGGACTTCCATTACACCCTGCTGCCGCCCCGGCTGGGTGCGAATCCGACCGATGAGTTCCTCTTCGAGACCCGCCGGGGCTTTTGCGAACACTATGCCAACAGTTTCGTGGTCCTCATGCGCCTGGCCGGTATTCCGGCGCGGGTCGTGCTCGGTTATCTCGGGGGCGAACGCAACCGCGTCGGCGGTTATCACATGGTCTGGCAATCCGACGCCCACGCATGGGCGGAGGTCCTGATCGCGGGGCGCGGCTGGGTGCGGGTCGACCCAACCGCCGCGGTGAATCCGGCCCGGGTCGACAATCGGGGTGCCTCGCGGATGCTCGGTGCCAGTCCCTCGGTGCGCTTCACGCTCGAGCAGGCCGATGCCCTCGCCCGTTTCGCGCGCACCCTGCGGCTGTTCGGGGACAGCCTCGACGCCGCTTGGCAGGATTGGGTGCTGGGGTTTTCGATCGAGGATCAACTGGCGGTGCTGGAGCGCCTGCGACTCGGCGAACTGCGTGAATACGGTCTCGTCGTCCTGATGATCAGCACGGGCGCGCTGACCCTCGCCATCCTCGTCTTGGGCTCGATCCGCGAACGCCAGCGGGTCGCCCCGCTTGAGGCCGCCTACGCGCGTTTCTGCCAACGCCTTGCCCGGATCGGACTGGCCCGCCGCGCGCAGGAAGGGCCGCTGGATTATGGCCGACGGGTCAGCCGCGCGCGACCGGATCTGGCGCCAGATGTCGCGCGGGTGCTCGAGATCTATCTCCCGGCACGCTATGGACCGGCGCCCGATCCGCAGGCCGCGGCGGCATTATCGCGCCTGCTGCGGGCCTTCCGACCGCGGCGGGTCGCGCCGCGAGCGGTCCGACCGGTGTCGCCGATGCCGTGATCGGCGCGCTGTCTTCAAGCCGCCCGCGATGGCCGCTCTGTCCGCATCCGTGGGATCCGGGACGGCGTGGCGAGCCTCGCCAGCGTCCTTGCCTCCCACGAGCCTGAATCAGGAATCCTGGCATGTCCTCCGCCATCGTCCTCGCCACCTTGAATGCTCGTTATGCGCATGCCTCCTTGGCCTTGCGCTATCTCCGCGCGAATCTGGGTGCCTTGCGTGAGGTCTGTGTGCTGCGTGAGTTCGTCGTGGGGGTGGCGCCCGAGGCCGTGGTGAGAGCGTTACTAGCGGAGCGTCCGCGGCTGATCGGCTTGTCGGTCGCCATCTGGAATGTTGTCCCCTTAACGCGGGTCGTGACCATGCTGAAGGCGGTCGCACCGGAGGTCGTGGTCGTGCTTGGTGGGCCCGAGGTTAGCCACGAGGTCGCGGACCAGGAGATCTGCGCGCGCGCCGACTATGTGGTCACCGGCTGGGGCGAGGTGACCTTCGCGCGGTTGGCGGGCGCGATTCTCAATGGAGTCCGGCCCCTCGACCGGGTGCTGGCTGGCGAGCAGCCCTCGTTGGACCACATCATCCTGCCCGGGGCCGAGTTCTCCGAACAGGATTTGCGTCATCGCCGGCTCTATGTCGAGGCCTCGCGCGGTTGTCCCTTCCGCTGCGCCTTCTGTTTGTCCGCGCTCGACCGCACGGCCTGGCCGTTCCCAACCGCTCGGGTTTTGAGTGAATTGGGACAGCTCTACAGCCGCGGAGCACGTGCCTTCCGGTTCGTCGATCGCACCTTCAACCTCAATCTGGACCACGCGCTGGCGGTGCTGTCGTTCTTTCTGGAGCGGCTCGCGGCGGAGCCCGCGGAACCGCTGTTTCTGCATTTCGAACTCATTCCGGATCACCTGCCGGAACCGCTGAAGGCGATGTTGGCGGCTTTTCCCCCTGGTACCCTGCAGCTCGAGGTCGGTGTGCAGAGCTTCAATCCGAGGGTGCAAAGGCTGATCGCCCGTCGTCAGGACAATGCGCGCACCGAGTACCATTTACGCTGGCTGCGCCAGGAGACGCACGCGCATCTGCACACGGATCTCATCCTGGGGCTGCCGGGGGAGGACGTCGCCTCCTTTGCGCACGGGTTCGATCGGCTCGTGCGACTCGCCCCGCACGAGATCCAGGTTGGTCTCTTGAAGCGACTGCGGGGGACGCCAATCACTCATGACGCGGCGCGCTTCGGGATGCGCTTCCAAGCAATGCCGCCTTATGCCTTGATAGCCAACGATCTGATCGACGCGCCCATGCTGCAGCGGCTGGTTCGGTTCGCGCGCTACTGGGATCTGATCGGCAATTCGGGGCGGTTTACCCAGACGCTGCCACTGTTATTGGCCGCGTCGCCGTTCACGCGCTTCTTGGAGTGCGTGGATGCACTCTATGCACGCTTGGGCACCACCCATGGCATCGCCCTCGAACGACTCTATGAGGCCTTGCATGCCTGGTTGCTGGAGCACGGCGGTGACCCCCAGCAGATCACCGCCACCTTGCTCAGCGATTATGCGGCCAGTGGGGCCCGTGGTCAGCTTGGCTTTGCGCCCGAGCGCGTCCGTCCAGCGCCAGCGCGCCGGGAGGATTCCGCGACACCGGCCCGGCAACGCCGTCATCTCAGACCTCGGACGCGTTCCAATTGTTGAACGCGAGCAGCCAGGAGGAGAGCCCCGGGTTCGCGGCGCCCTGGGCCTGTAACGCCTCGCCGAGATCAATCATCAGGGAGCGAAATTCCCGGGTGTACTGGTTCCAGAGTGGCTCGGGTAACCCGGGGTTGTCGGCCATGGTCGCGGCGGCCAACGAGCCGGCACCGGCCCACCAGTCGTTCTGGTCGAGGGCACGGCGTCCGCGCTGCGGATCCTGCTCGAATCGTTCGACTTGATCCGCGACCCAGGCGGCACGAGGATGGTGCATGGCCTCGAGCAGCTCGGCGAGACGCGCCAGGGTTGCGAGGAGACGGGCATCGGATTCGATCATCGTGATCCCCCTGGGAATATCACTCGTTGAGACGATGGCGCACGGAATCTGGAGAAAAGGTGAAGAGCGATGCGGTCGGAATTGTCCATACGAACACTGCAGGAACGTGACTATCCCATCTGGAACCAGCTGGTCGCGGAAGCGGAGTGCGGGAGTGTCTACGCGCTGCCAGCCTATCTCGAGGTCCTCGCGCAGGTCACCGATGCCGACTTCAGGATCCTGGGCGTCTTCAAGGGCGATGAGTGCGTGGGTGGCATGCCGCTCTATCTCTCCCGTTGCGGATTCGGGCGCGTGGCCGCGAATCGGTTGCTGCTCTACTATCACAGCCCGGTGGTGCGTGATGCGGTCACCAAGAGTCCCGCGGAGCGCACCGCGCGCCAGCTGGCGATCCTCGCGACCCTTGAGGAGGCCCTGCGGCAGGTCGACTGCCTGCATCTGCTCTTGCATGTCCGCCATCCGCTCGCGGATCTGCGCCCGTTCCTGAACACGGCCTGGCAGGTCAGCCTGAATTATAGTTATGTGGTCGACATCGGGGATCTCGAGGTGGCCTGGTCGCGGGTGCATCGGAATCTGAGGCGCTTGATCACACGCGCCACGCGGCAGGGTTTGGTGGTCACTCAGGACGATGACTTCGAGAGTTTCTATCGGCTCCATCAGCAGACGCACGAACGCAAGGGTGCGCCCTTGTACCTGCCGCGCCCGGCGTTTCAAACCTATCTGCAACAGTTGCAGGCACGCGATCTCTGTCGGCTGTTTCACGCCCGCTTACCCGATGGGCGGGCCGTGGCGACCCAGTTGGTCCTGACCGGTCCGCATCCGGTGACCCACACCGTCTGCGCCGGTGCCGATGCCGCCTATCTCAACCTGGGGAGCACCCCCTTCTTGCGTTGGCGGGTTTTCGAGGCCCTCTCCGCCGCGGGGGCAAGGGCCAATGACCTGACCGATGCCGCGCTGAACGACGTGACGCGGTTCAAGAGTCAACTCGGTGGCGAGCTGGTGCGCAATACCCTGGTGACGCGCACCGGCAACCGGCTCTTCGGTCTCTACCGTTTCGGCCTGCGGGCGCGACGACGAACCGGTCATCTGCTCCGCCGCTGGCGCCTGCGTCGCCACTGAGCCGCGCTCGCCCCGGCGTCACTCAGTTGTAGAGTTCCGCGATGGTCTGCGCGAAACGGGCCTCCAAGGCCGGGCGCTTGAGCTTCATCGTGGGCGTGAGCAACCCTTCATCGATCGTCCAGGGCGTGAGGCTGAGGTGGAGCGCACGGGCCTGCGCATAGGCGGGAAAGGCCTCAAGGAGACGGTTCACACGGGTCTGGACCAGCGCGCGGATCGCGGGGCTCGCCAGTGCGGCCGGCATGTCGGGATCGAGACCCTGTGACTCGGCCAGCGCACGCCAAGGTGCGGGGGCCAGCACCAAGAGCACGGCGATGTAGGGTTGTCCCTCGCCGACCACCATGGCCTGATCGATCAGCGGGTCCATGGTCAAGGCGTTCTCCAGATCGGCAGGTGGAATCTTCTCGCCGGTGGAGGTGACCAGAATCTCCTTGAGCCGGCCGCGAATCGCGATCCAGCCGTCGCGGATCTCACCAATGTCGCCGGTATCCAACCAGCCATCCGGGTCCAGGACGGTTGCCGTGGCCTCAGGCTGACGCCAGTAGCCTGACATGACGTTGGGTCCTTGGACCTGGAGAACGTCCCCTGGGCCGAGCCGGACCCGCACTCCAGGGAGCGCACGGCCCACCCAGCCGGGTCTGAAGTCCGCGGGTGCGCAGTTGCTCACCACCGGTCCGGCCTCGGTGAGTCCGTACCCTTCGGTCAGGGGAAGGCCGAGACCGACGAAACAGCGGGCAACCGTTGCCGATAAGGGTGCCCCGCCGCTGACGGCGACCCGCATGCGCCCGCCGAGACGCGCGAGCACGGGAGCGGCGACGAGACGCTGTAGGAGACGCCAGCGCAGGCGATCCCACGCCTGCGGCTTGGGGCACCGATCTCCCGCGGCCTCGAAGCGTTGCCAGCCCAGCACCATCGTCTGTTCGAAGAGCCACCGCTTCAACCCGCGTTCACCGAGCTTTGCCTGGATGGCGTGGTAGATCTTGTCGTAGAAGCGGGGCACGGACAGCAGCACCGTCGGTCGGACACTGATGAGATCCTCGCGTAACTGAGCGACCGAGCGTGCATGGGCGACACGGCACCCGGCCATCATGGGGAGGTAATAGCCCACGGTCCGTTCGAAGGCATGCGCCAGCGGCAGGAAGGAGAGAAACACATCACTCGGCCGCGCCGGGATGCGCTGCAAGACCGCCGCAGCATTGGTTAGGATGTTGTGGTGCGACAGCATCACCCCCTTGGGTGGCCCGGTGGTCCCCGAGGTGTAGACCAGGGTCGCCACGGCATGAGGATCCACGACGCTGACGGGCGCTGAGGCGCTCGCGTGCTCATCTTCGCTGTGGGTCGGTAACCAGTCGGCGAGCCGGCGCACCCGTGGGTCGGTGGGTGCGCTGGCCTCGCCGTGCTGGCAGACCAGACGCTGCACGCGGGCCAACCCGTCCGGGTGCCGTGCGGCGATTGCCGCCCACCGCGACGCTTGATCCAAAACCAGCACACGGGCATCGGAGTCGGCCAGGATATGGGCGAGATTGCCAGGGCTATCGGTCGTGTAGAGGGGAACGGTGATCAGACCGAGCCCAAGCGACGCGAGATCGAAACACACCCAATCGAGGCCGTTCGGCAGACTGACGGCGACCCGATCTCCCGGCTCAAGGCCTTCACGCGCCAAGCCCAGCCGCCAGCGCGCCACCTGTTCGGCGAGGGTCTGCCAATCAAGATCTTGCCACCCGGCTGGGCCGAACACGCGATAGGCAACGCGCCGTGGCGTCAGTTCGACACGCCGCTGGAAGAGTCCCGGGAGGGTCCGGGCCTGCGCGGGTGAGATCATCTCCCCTGCGTCGACCGTCTCTTCGGGCTGCGCCGCGGCCACTGCTCCAGTGGCGTGGCGTGGTGTTGGTGGTGTTGCTCGCTGCGTCATCAGTGCCTCTCCGCGAGCGGGCCGTATCCTGAGCGGACTCGGCTGTCCGTGCGGGATGGGTGAGGCTGGACTCAGGCGGCCCGCCGCGTCCGTTGCGTGCGCTCACGCGGGTTCGGCTCACTGCGTATCGGGGTGAATGCCTCTGATCGGCGAGACCTCCAGACGGTCTTTGAGTGTGCTGCTGACGGCGCAGTGGCCAGGATTCATCGACTTACAACCCAGTATAGTCGACGTCAGAGGAGCGTGCTGGTGTGGGGCCAGACGCCAGCACGGATGCGGCGTCAGTGTCCCCGTGGGCTGCGGCGAGCCTCCAACATGTCGTGCAGTCGCGTGCTCACACGCACGAAGGCGCCGGGGTCGGTGGGATGGTCCTGGAGGGCTTGGACGATCTCCTCCTCCGGGACGTGCAGCGTCTCGGCGAGACGGCGCGCCAGGTGTGGCTCATCCGGCGAGCTGGATGGTGCGCGGCTGCGCTCCCGCCAGCAGGCCCGGACGCGGCGCCGGGTTGGTGCCAGGAGCGCCTCGATCGCCCGGTGGCGCCAGAGAAAATCGGCGCTGGCCTCCAAGTGCTCCATGAGATCGTGTCGGTCGCGGCTTGGCACCTCCTGCAAGGGTCCGAGCCGACCGCCCAGTGACCACACCCATACCAGCAGGCAGAGCGCCCCCGAGATCAGGGCGAGCGGTGCCGCCGACCAGAGCAGACGACCCAAGGTGGGGGTCTCGCGGGTATCGAGCAGCCAAATCACCCGTCCGGCTTGCGCTGGGGCGAGGAGGCGTGCGGTGAAGAGGGCGTGATCCAGCTCGCCGATGGCTGTATTGGTCATGAAGTGCCCATCAGCGAGGACTGTGAGCGTCCCTTCGCCCTGTTCGCGTTCGATGAGGAAGAGACGTTCATCCTGTTCAAGCACGCGGTCCGTGGCGCGCGCTCCACCCAACGTGATCCGATCGGACCAGGTGACGCGCAGCGGGGCAGAGCCGGCGGGATCCGGGATGTTCACCAGGACGTTCACCGCGCCCCGCGGGCTGGGGTTGATGTGCAGATCCAGGTCGAAGTGCGCCAGCACGGCCGCGCTGTGCGTGTGATCCGCGGCGGTGATGGGGGCGGCGGGATCCCGGGTCACCATCAGCACCAGCCGGCCCCCCGCCTGGATCCAGTCGTCAAGCGCCGCGAGCTGCTCGTGTGACAGCGCGCGCGCCTCGGTGACCAAGAGGGTGTCGCCCGGCGGTGGCAGTCGGCGCAACCGCGCGCCGGCGTGATCACGTGCGACCGGCAGCTCGAGACGGGCCAAAAAACGCTCGGCGGCCAGCAGCGGATCACGCCGTGCGCTGTCCGATGGGCCCAGTTCGATCTCGATCGTTTGCGGCTCGAGCCGCGTGAAGACGCCAGCCACGGCGACCAGGAGACTCAACAGGACGCCGGTCACGGCCAGGACCAGAAGGCGACGCTCGGCGCTCACAGTCGCGTGCGGGGCGTGGTGGTGGGCGATGCCCGGGTGGTCTCGCGACGACCGAGCACCTGACACCAGCCATCGAACAGCTGTCTCACCAGGCGCGCATCGGGTTCGCGCCGACCATAGGCGACCAGACGCCAGTGTGCGATCACGCGTGTGACGAGCGCCGCGGACGCGGCGGGCAGGCGCGCGCGTGCGCCGCTCAGACAATCACCCTCGGTCGCACCCGGTGACAGTCTCGGTCCCAGTCGCGACACCTCGGCCAGCATCCAACCGTAGAGTCGCGCGAGTGCGGCGCGCGCCTGTTCCGCGTCCAAGAGGGCGCGAATCCGCGTCGCGCTCTCCTCCGGGACAACCGGGTCCGGGGCCTGGCCGAACCAGGTCGGCAAGGCGTTGGGTACGGGATGAGGCGGTCGCCGCAGACGCCGCCGCCAGTCGTGGGCGAGGCGCACCACCAAGCCGGCGAGGATCAGGAGCACGAGGGCGAGCGCCAGCCATTTCAACGCGGTGGCCAACAAGAGCATCCAGGTGCGCACGCCAGGTGACCAGGCGCGTTCGGCGGGATTGTCCGCGTCGGTGGCGCCTGGTGGCAGCCAGAGGGTCACGTCCAGACGACTGCCGAAATCCTCATCGGCGAGGATCTCCTGGATGAGGGTCTGCGCCTGGTCCGGATCCAGCTTGGTGACGGCCATCGCGTCTCCGCTCGCCAGCGTCGTGCACAGGCCGATTAGGGTCAGTCCCGCCAGGGTACCTGGGCGCGGGACGCGGCCTGAGGTCGGTGGCGTTGAGTGTGCACGGCGGAAGGCCACCTCCAAGTCCCAGGCCTCTAGCTCGGTGCGTCGTGTCAGATAGAGTGCGAACCCGGCGCAGACATAGACGGGTGCGATCACGGAGAAGGCCAGCAGATACAGCAACGCGCTGAGCCAATCGAGCCAGGACCCCGCGCCCAGGACAAGCGCGGCGAGATCGATTCTGACGAGCTCCCGCGGGATGAGGAAGACGAGTGTCAGCAACAGGCCGAGCCAGAGAATCGCTTCGAAGTGATAGCACAGGATGGTCAACCACCGCGGCGCGCTCTGATGCAGGGATAATACCCGCCGGCGCTGGCGTCCTGGCTCCCCACGCAGACCCTCGACGATGGTGACGGGCATCAGGAAGGCGCGGCGCAGACTCAGCCGGCGCCACAACAGGAGCGGCAGGAGCGCGCGCGACATGGCCGTTCGCACCACCGCGTGGGTGGCTGACCAGGGCGGTTGCGCGCCGAGCAGGGCGCGACTCGCCCAGAAGAGCAACGGGGCCTCGTACAAGGGTTTACACCACCAGAGGGCAAGCAACCACAGATCGGCCCGCCCACCACTGATCAGGGCCAGGAAGAGGGCATAAGGCAGTGCGGTCACCCACCAGAGGAACCAGAGTGGGAGGAACCAGACACGCGCCATGGCAAATCCCAGGTCGATCCCTTCCCAGGATCGCCGGGGGCGCAGGACCGAGGACACGTGATCAAGCTGCATGGTGCGGGCGCAATCCGGCACGTGCGAGATAGAGGCCGACCAAGCCCCAACCGGCGAGACCAATGCCGTATTTCAAGGCCGCGGGGGCGGGCGTGGCCGACCAGAACGCCTCGATCACCGCGGCCAGGACGAGCAGGATGGCGGCGCCGCCGACCAGGATCACCGCGTCCCCCGCATGCTCCCGGAGCGCCGCCAAGCGGGTCCGATTGCCGGGCGCGACCAGGGCTTGGCCGAGCAGCAGCCCCGCGGTGCCGCAGATGACGATCGCCGTCAGTTCGAATGGCCCATGACCGCTGACGAAGGGCCAAAAGGTCGACCCATATCCGAGCTGCGTCAGATAACCGGCGACCGCGCCGATGTAGAGTGCATTGAAGAGCAAGATGATGAGACTGCCGAGACCCAAGAGCAACCCACCGGCGAAGGTGCGAAAGCCGATGCCGATGTTGTTCATGATATAGAAACCGAACATGGCGACATCGGTGTCGGCTTGGCGATCCGGGCCGCGCCCAGGATGACGGCGCGCCGGATCATAGCTCGCTTCGAGGTCGGCGACCTGGGTGGCGTCCATCAGGCTGTAGACCAGTTGTGGGTCTTGGTGAACGGCGAACGCCATCATGATCATGGGGGCGTAGAAGACCAGCGCGGCGATCCAGAAGACCCCGTGATGGCGACGCAGCGTCGCCGGGAAGTGGCGCGTCATGAAGTCGAGCGCCGCCGCGCTTGACAGGGGGCGTCGACGATAGAGGAGTCGATGACCGCGCCGCACGAGTTGTTCGAGCGCCTCGACCAACCCCGGGCTGTAGCCGCGGCCGCGGGCCAGCGCATAGTGCACGCAGACTTGGCGGTGAAGACGCGGGAACGCGGCCGCGTGAGACCTGGGCCGCGGAAGACGACGACGGGTTCCGGCACGCGCGCTGGTCCCGGCGCGGGCCCCGGCCTCGAGATGGTCGAGCCAGCGGCGGTACTCGTCCCAGACCTCGGCGTGAGCGATCTCGAAGGCGCGCTGTCTCATGCGTTCGATCGAATGGTTGGATCCCCGTTCACTCTAGCATCTGGCATCCGTCGTGGGTGGATGAGTCTCGCCGGGGCGGGTCCGACTGGTCATGGGGGCGGTTGCGCACCCCGCGGGTTGGGCTGGGGCAGGGCGGGCGCATCGCCCGCGCCGCTGGCGATCCAAGCGGCCCATCCCTCGACGGCCGCTACGGCGGCGGATCCGCGCAGGCCGTGCGGTCCGGCGAGAATCTCGGCAAGCTCGCCGCGTCGTGCTGGCGAGAGAGAGCGGCCGCGCTCGGCGAAGGCCAGGATGGCCTGCTGCAGCGCGCTCGGAAGTCCCGGAGGCGGTCTGCGCGGGGGGACGTCGAGGCCTTGGGCCTGCGGTTGCGGTGGGGTGTGATGGATCACGAGGGTGCCAGCGGCGAGATCCCCGAGTCGGCGGAAATCACGGTCAACCAGGCAACTGACGAGCCCCACCGCGTAGAGCAGGGGGAGAAAATCGACGACTCGAAGCAGGTTTCGAATCAGGGAGGCCGAGAGCCCGACGGGGGTGCCATCCTCATGAACGACGGTCAGACCCAGCGCGCGTTTGCCGGGAGTCGCGCCATGGCGCACCTCGTAGAAGACCGGGTACAACCACTCTAGCCCGAACAGCAGTAAGAGGAAGATGCCGGCCCCGACCCCGGGAAGGGCCAGCAGGGGCAGTGCGACCACAAGGATGGCAAGGCGGATCAACACGTCGATCACCAGCGCGAGCGCGCGCACCACGGGACCGGCGACCCGCAGGGCGAGATCGATTCCTTCAGGGGTCTCGTGGAAGCGAATGGTGTCGATGCTCGAAGGCGGGATGCGACGCGCGTCGGGCCTCCCTCCGCACGGCTCCACCGCATCGGTCGCTCTCACCGGTCTCCCACTGGGGGCTCCCGCCGCGGCTCAGTCATTCAGGCCGCCGCCTCCCCCGCGGCGTAGAGTGCGAGGGGAAAACGCTCGGTGATGAGGATCACGGGGCGGCGCTCGATGATGATGCGATAGGTGCGACGGACCGCGAGATGGCCCGCGGGATCCGCATCGAGGCCGACGTCGAGGACTTCACGATAGCTTTCCAGACCACTGTCGCGGATCAGGACGCCGATACCGATCTCGCGATCGATCAGACGTTGCCGCAGATCTTCTGGGATCAACTCGGTGCGAATCTGGGAGCAGGCCGCGGCGAAGCTGCGACCCGAGTCCACGCCGAGCAGGCGTGCATCACGGATCAGACAGCGGTCGCCTGGTTCGAGATCGATGGCCGGGACGGCCGCCGCGGCCGCTTCGAAGCGCTGAGCGATGGTCTCGACGGTCACGGGCTCCCAGAAATAGGCCTCCAGGATCTTGGTCACGGTCCCGTCGGTCACCAAGAGGGCGCGCAGGAAGGGCGGCAGCGCCTGCAGCGACATGGGCTCGCCATCGGGCGTTGCGATGGTGCCATCGCGCACGAAGCCGTCGCAGCGAAACGTCGCCTGCGCGGACCCCAGTGCCGGGATGATCCGGCCATCGTCGCGGCGCATCTGAAGTCTCCTTCGCGGGGGAAGCCGGATCCGAGCCCCAGTCGACTTGGGCCGCGGCAGACACGGGCCGGTGCGAATACGCGCCGGGACGGACGCGGGCGACTGTGTCCAGGTGGGGATGATCCCGAGGATCATGGCCTATGATGCACCATGACCGGGCCTGCTTCCACTGGTCATGAGCTACGGTAGTGTGATGAAGACCGCAACCCGCACCACTCGGGGGCAATCGGAGAAGGGATGTGTTGCATTAATGTAACGTTCTGTGAAAATCTCTTCCGCATCCTCGTCGCACTCTTGATGCGTCGCTGAATTTGCCTCAATCTTCGCAACAGTCTGCGATGGGCGCTGCTTCAGGTGAGCTGATCGTGAATCCTCAAGCAACAGGGTCGCAGTCTTGCTCGGAACACTGAGTGTTGCATTCCCGATTCATGGGAAAGCGACACCTCATGTTCGGAAAAACCCGTGTCAATGTGTTATATAAGTATGGCCTACCGGCCAACCATGGAGATTTAAAACGATGACCAAGATCGTCAAGCTCGCCTCTCTGTCCGCAGCCGCCGTCCTCGGTGTCGCGCTGCTCGGCGGTTGCACGACCGACCAGACCGCGCGTGACATGGCTCAGCAAGCCATGGACACTGCCAACAGTGCCCAGGCATGCTGCAATGCCAACACCGAACGTCTCGACCGCATGTATCAGAAGATCATGGGCAAGTAAGAGCCGTTGCGCCGGCTTCCCACGACTTGTGGGACGCCGGTGTTTTCTCGAATCGCCTTCTCCACCGCACGCCAATCGATCGTCAGGCCTTCGGTGTCCGCAATGGCTTCGGGCACAATCGAACGTGCCGGCTTCGGCGCCACGTCCTCCTCCAGGTGGACCTCCAGATAAAGATCATTGCCCCGCCAACCGAATTTATAGGGTTGGTCGACGATGGTCACCTGGGTGTCTACGTTGACCAGTCCGAACAACTCCTCGACCCCCTCTGGATACATCCGGATGCAGCCCGCGCTCGAGCGCATCCCCAGCCCCCACGGCTTGTTGGTGCCATGGATCAGATAACTGCGCGCGCTGAGCCGCATCGCACGATGACCGAGCGGATTGTCATCCCCAGGCGGCACCACGGCCGGCAAGACCTTGCCTCGTGACAGATAATCGGCCCGCACGGAGGCCGGCGGCGTCCAGGTTGGGTCCTTGACCTTCTCGACGATCGAGAAGGTGCCGAGGGGCGTGTCCCAGCCTTCGCGACCGATGCTGATGGCATAGGTGCGCACTTCGTTGGGGTTGTCGGGTGGGTAGTAGTAGAGCCGTTTCTCGGCGCGATTCATCACCAGGCCGGTGCGCGGGGCATCGGGCAGGATGTAGAAGCTTGGGACCAGGACCTCGGTGCCATCGCCCGGCAGCCACATATCCACATTGGGATTGGCTTGACGCATGTCGTCCCATCCCTGATTGTTGTGGCGCGCCACATCGAGCAGGGTGTCGCCACCACGGGTCGTGAAATAGAAGGGGAAGCCAATCACACTGTCGCCCGGGTTTTCGAGTTGGTAGGTTGCGGCGAGTGCGGGTGCAACCAGACCCGATCCGAGGGATGCCAAGAGGACGATCGCGGCGAGCTGCGCGCGAGTCGAGATCAGGATGCTGATTCCGGCCATGTCCGTACCTAACGTCGTCATTTAAAGATGAAAAAACAGTCGCGATTGTCGCACGTCCGCAACATCGGTGTCGCCGCGCATGTCGATGCGGGCAAGACGACCCTGACCGAGCGGATCCTCTTCTACACCGGTGCATCCTACAAGATCGGAGAGGTGCACGATGGCGCGGCGCACATGGATTATCTCGCCGAGGAGCAGCGACACGGCATCACCATTACGGCGGCCGTGACCAAGGCCCCCTGGCGCGATCACCTGCTCCAGATCATCGACACCCCCGGTCATGTCGATTTCACCATCGAGGTCGAGCGCGCGATGCGCGTGCTCGATGGGTGCGTGCTGGTCCTCGATGGCGTGCGCGGGGTCGAGTCTCAGACCGAGACAGTCTGGCGTCAACGGTCACGGTTTCAATTGCCCGCGCTCGCGTTCGTGAACAAGATGGATCGCCCCGGCGCGGACTATCGCCGAGCCCTTGCGGCGATTCGCCAGCGCCTCGCGATCGAGCCGATCGCGATCACCTACCCCTTGCCTGAGCAGGGCTGCGTGGTGGATTTGATCGACCGAACGCGGATTGGTTTCGTGGGTGAGCAGGGCGAGACCCTGGTGTGCGAACCCTGCCCCGCGCCCCTGTGGGACGACCTCGCGGATCTGCGTGAGTCACTCTATTTGGCCGCCGCGGAACTGGATGAATCGCTCGCCGATAGCGTGCTCGCCGGCGAGATCCCGCAACCGCGGGCCCTGCGTGCCGCCCTCAGGCGTGGGGTGCTCCGCGGTCGCTTCTGTCTGTGTTTTGGTGGCAGCGCGCTGCGCAATGTGGGGGTGCAGCCACTCATGGATGGCATCGTCGACTATCTTCCCGCGCCACTCGATCGCCCGCCGGCGGTTGCGACCACGCCCGCGGGCGAGCCGGTGCCCGTGGCCATGGTGACCGACGGGCCACTCGCTGCCTTGGCCTTCAAGGTCCAACTCTGGGAGGGGCGTCGGCATGTCTTCGCGCGTCTCTACCGCGGGGTTCTGCGGCCCGGTCAGACGATCGCCTTTGCGACCCCATCGGGTGCGATCCAGCGCGAGCAGGTGGCACGTCTGTTCGATGTGGATGCGGGCAAAAAGACGCGGATCGAGCAGGCGCGGGCTGGTGAGATCGTGCTCTTAGCCGGGCTGCGGCATGCCGCGACCGGGGACACCCTCTGCGACCCCGACCAGCTCGTGTGCTTGGAACGGATCGATACGCGCGCCCCCGTGCTGGGGCTCGCGATCGAACCCGCGGCCGGGACCGACGAGGAGAAGCTGCTCGAGGTGCTCGATAAGGTTCAACAGGAAGATCCGACCCTGCGCGTGGAGGAGGATCCCGAAACCGGTCAGCGTTTGATCCGGGGCATGGGCGAGCTGCATCTGCAGATCGTGTTGGAACGCATCGAACGTGAGTTCGGCGTGCGGGTGCGCAGCGGTCGCCCGGCCGTGGCGACGCGTGAAACCATTCGGCGCGCGGCGTCCGCTCAGGTGCTCTTTGCCCCACCACCGAATCCGGATCGCCGTCAGCTGGATTTGATGGCTCGAGTTGGGCTCGAGGTGAGCCCCTTAACGCGGGGCGCGGGCGAACCGATCGGGTGGGAGGCCACGATTGTCCCGGCTGGCGCGGAACTCTCCGCGGCGCAACGCGCGGCCGTGGAGCAGTCGCTGCGTGCGACCTTGGCCGCCGGACCCTTGCTCGCCGCCCCGGTCGAGGATGTGCGGGTGGGTCTGCGTGAGATCGAATTGTTTGGCCCCGGATCGACACCCGAGGCCCTCGCCGCGGCGGCGGCCAAGGCACTGCGCCAGGCGCTCGAGGCGGCCGACCCCGTCGCCATGTATCCCGTCATGCGGGTCGAGGTGGTGATTCCCGAAGGCAATCTCGGCACCGTCCTCGGGGATCTGCAGGCGCGTCACGCGCTGATCGGCGGGACCGAACGGAGCGGCGACATGGTCGCCCTTCACGCCGAGGCTCCCCTGGAGGTCCTACTGGGCTACACCACGACGCTGCGGAGCCTGACGCAGGGTCGTGGGCACTTTAGTATGGAATTCGCCCGCTTCGATCGGGCCTGAGGTGATCTGGTTCACGCCAGGGCGGCCCGTTCGATCCGCCGCGGGCAAGCTACAAGGGCCGGCCCTAGGATTTGAGGCGTCGTGGTCGTGTGATCGACATCAACTGACCACTGCCCGAAGGCAGTTCATCCCACAGCTCCGGCATTTCCAGGCGCGCGACCGTGGCGGTGGGGAGCAACTTCCCGTCCTCGGGGAACTCGAGATCCTCTCCGACCAAATGAAGCAGGAGCTGCTCCAGTCCGGGGTTGTGGCCGATCAGGAGCACCAGGGTGGCCTGATCCGGGCAGCGTGCGAGCACTTGGAGAAGCGTTGGAACGTCAGCCTCGTAGATGGCGGCGTCCCACATGATCTGCTTCTTCTTGATGTCGAGGCATTTGCACACTTTTGAAGCCGTTTGGCGCGCGCGCTCGGCGGGGGAACTGACGACGACATCAGGCACCAGACCCTCGCGATAGAGCCAGGCACCGACCTTGGGGGCATCCGTCTTGCCGCGCTTGGCCAGCGGACGATCGAAGTCGCTCGTCGCGTTGGAGTGCCAATCCGATTTGGCGTGCCGCAAGATGAGCAGTTCGCGAGGCATGGAAAAAAAAGGGTCGGCGTAACTCAAGTCGGTGGTCATTGGCGCCATGGTCGATCTTCCATCAGCTTTTAACATATCTGTCATCGTCAAGGAAATGACGATGATGCAGTCCGGTCAGCTGCTGCTGGATCGCCAGGTGCCGCGGTGCGGGTGGATGGTGGCTGTTGAAATGGACCCAGCGATGCGGGAGCCCGGCGCACCGGAACGCCCCGTCGCCACCGACCGCTCAGCGGATCTCGGCGAGCAGTTGGTCGATCATGCGCTGGGCCTGGGCGCGATAGCCGCCACCGAATAGGTTGAGATGATTGAGGACGTGATAGAGGTTGTAGAGCACCTTGCGGGTGGCAAACTCCGGCGGGAGCGGCCAGGCCGCACGATAGGCGGCGTGGAAGCCGGAGCCGAAGCCACCGAACAGCTCGGTCATGGCGAGATCGGTTTCACGATCGCCATAGTAAACCGCCGGGTCGAACAGCACCGGCTCGCCATCTGGCAGTGCACCGATGTTGCCGCCCCAGAGGTCACCGTGCAGCAGTGAGGCGGGCGGATGATGCCCGATCAGGGCGGAGAGTCCGAGCAGCAAGCGCTCTCCTGCCGCGCCCAAGTCGCGGCCATGACCATTCTGAACCGCTCGCTCCAGTTGAAAGCCGAGTCGGTGATCGCGCCAGAATGACACCCAGTCCGGTGCCCAGTGGTTGTGCTGTGGGGTCGAGCCGATGGTGTTGTCGCGATGCCAGCCGTAGCCTGTCGCGGTGTTGCGATGCAGTTGCGCCAACCCCTCACCGGCGCGCGCGGGATCGAGACGTCCGCTGAGATCGCAATGCGTCATGACGAGATAAGCCTGCGCGTCCGTGGTTCCGCAGCAAATCGGCGTTGGCACACGGATGGCGGCTGCTTGACCCAAGGCCTCGAGACCGGCCGCTTCGGCCTCGAACATGGATAATCGCTCAGCGCTGTTGAGCTTGACGAAGTAGCTGCTGTCCGCGCTGCTGAGGACGACCGCCCGATTGATGCAGCCCCCACCGACGTTCAAGTGACGCCTGAGCTTGAAGGGCTGCCCCGTTGCGCGTTCGATTGCCCGCGCGAGCGGCTCCAGATCAGTCATGCACGGCCTCGTGCAGGCCGCGTGCAATGCGCCGGTGCAGGGGGCTGGAGCGAGGGAAATGGGCGCGCAGGAAGCTCATCTGATCCGCCAGGACATGCCGGCCCATGAGATAGATGTACTCGGCGTGCGTGGGGGTGAAGGGAACGGCGAGCAGCTCCATGCCAGCCGCTTCGGGCGTGCGCCCGGCCTTGTCATTGTTGCAGCGAATACAGGCGGTGACGACATTGTTCCAGACATCCTTGCCGCCCCGACTGGTTGGGCGCACATGGTCGCGCGAGAGGTGCCGCGGCGAGAGACGGGTCCCGCAGTACATGCACATGTGGTCGTCGCGATGGAACAGGGTGCGGTTCGACAAGGGCGGTGCATAATCGTCCTTGAGTTTGGCCAGGGTGTGATGGGTGCCATAGGTGGCGATGATGGAGTGGATCTCCAGCCGACTTTGGCGGTGCGTGTTCGCATTGATCCCGCCTCGCAACACGAAGAGTGGATCGCCGCAGGCATAGGCGACCTGCTCGAGGAAATAGAGCCGGGCGGCGACTCGGTAGTCAATCCACTCCATTGGCATGCCAGCCAGATCCGTCCGCAGAACTTGTTGATTCAATGACAACATTGCAGTATCACCGCGGGGAGTTTCAGCGCATCATACAACGTCGATGGCGACGCGCAACCCAAGACCCGTCCCTGCGGTATCCCCACGATGTCGCCCGCCGGCACCCTTGGCAAGCCGGACATCCTGGTTGTTCGCAACCGATCGGTCAGGTGATCTGATGGTTGCGGGTGGTGTACCGAACACGTGACGGGTCCTATCGCGCACGCGCGGCAGACGCACGCGCGACCTCCGTCAGCGACCTCGCGCGCGTCCTGCCTCGGTGAGCAGCGATGATGTCGCCGGCGAACCGTGAAGCTGTTGATCATTCACAATGTCGGCGCAGAGGCAGCCGGGCGGCGAACGGCGTGCGTGGGGGGCCTCAAGCCCTTCGAGCCTGCGGCGCAAGCTATTGATGAAGAATATTCTTTTAATCCTTTTCAAGATGTTGGCGCGGTGACGAAATCGTCATGACGAGCGGTCTCCAGGCCCCCTGCCCAGTTGTTATCCTCAGATTTATCCACAGACTGGAGCGGGTGGAGGGGGTGGTTCAAGGTGACCAACGGCGCCAGACCTTCCAGCGCGCAGGCGACCTGACAAATCGGGTGGTGGGTTTGGCTCGAAGCGGACGCGGGCGCGCTGCTGTGCGGCGTCGATCCGGTTGGCTCAGGGTCGCGGATGGGCGTCCCGCGGGTGGGGTTGGGCGAGCACCGTGAGCACCGACCCACGTGCGGCGAACGAGTCAAGCGGACCGATCCTGCGGGTGGCGGTCGCCGCGCCTCTGTTGGGGACCTTCGATTATTGGCCACCGCTTGCCCCCTGCGGGACAGACGCCGTCCCGCCGCGCGCGGGATGGGTCCCTGGCGTGCGGGTGTTGGTGCCCTTTGGTCGTTCGCGGCGGGTCGGAGTCCTGTTGGAACTGGCCACGACGACGGAACAGGATCCCACGAGCCTGAAGCACATCGAGCGCGTGCTCGACCCCCAGCCACTGCTTGCCGCGGTGGATCTTGTCCTGATCCGTTGGGCCGCGGACTACTACTGTCAGCCGCTCGGCGAGGCCCTTTTCACCGCGCTGCCGGTGCGTCTGCGCCGGCCCCGTGCCCTCGACCTGGAGCAGGAGCGCGGCGTCGCGGCGACCGCGGCTGGACGGGTGCTCGATCTCGCCGAGCTCCGTCGGGCGCCCAAGCAGCGTGCACTCTTGACGGTGATTCGCGCCGCGGGATCGGGCATCGGCCGTGCCGAATTGACCCGCCAGTTGGGCTCCTGCCAGCCGGCCCTGCGCCACCTGCGTGCCCGCGGGCTCATCGAGGATTGCTCGATCGTGCCCGGGGTGCCGGCCGCGGCCACGGGTGTGCGGGCCGCGCCCGCGGACGCTGGACCTGACTTGAACCCGCATCAGGTCGAGGTCGTCAACCAGGTGACGCAGGCATTCGGTCAGTTTCGTTCCTTCTTGCTCGAAGGGGTCACCGGGAGTGGCAAGACCGAGGTCTATATCCGGCTCATTCAGGCCGCCGCGGCTCGCGGTGAACAGACCCTCTTGATCGTGCCCGAGATCGGTCTAACCCCGCAGTTGCGTCAGCAACTGGCAGCGCGTCTCCCGTTCGCCCCCGCCGTCCTGCATTCGGGCATCAGCGATGGGGAGCGCGAGCGTACCTGGCACCAGGTCGCGGCGGGCCGTTCCGAGATCCTGCTGGGGACCCGCTCGGCGATCTTTACGCCGCTGCCCCGACTCGGCTTGATCCTCGTCGATGAGGAGCATGACACCTCACTCAAACAACAAGATGGATTCCGTTACTCGGCGCGCGACGTGGCGGTGCGGCGTGCGCAGTTGGTGGGGTGCCCGGTCGTCCTCGGCTCCGCGACGCCGGCATTGGAAACCTTGCACAACGCACAGCTCGGGCGCTACGGCTGGTTGCGGCTGCCGGTGCGCGCCGGCGCGGCCGCGCCCCCTCGGATCGCCCTGCTGGACATTCGCAATCAACCCCTGCAAGCGGGACTGTCCGGGGTGCTGCGCGAGAGCATGCGCGGCGAAATCGCGTCCGGCAATCAGGTTCTGCTCTTCCTGAACCGGCGCGGCTATGCCCCGGTGCTGACCTGTCATGCCTGCGGCTGGGTGGGGGAATGCCTGCACTGCGATGCGCGTCTGACCCTCCATCTCGCGCGTCGGCGTCTCTGGTGTCATCACTGCGGGTGGTTCCAGCCACTGCCGCGCGCGTGCCCGAGCTGTGGGGATGCCGACCTGCGCATGTTGGGGCAGGGAACCGAACGACTGGATGATGAATTGCGCGCATTGTTTCCAGCGACCGCGATCGCGCGGCTCGATCGCGACACCACCCGCCGACAGGGTGAACTCGCGCGCCTGCTCGAAGCGGTGCGTCGGGGCGAGGTGCAGATCCTGCTCGGAACCCAGATGCTGGCGAAGGGACATGACTTTCCGCGGGTCACCCTCGTGGGTATTCTCGATCTCGATCAATCACTCTACGCGAGCGACTTTCGTGCCCCGGAACGCACCGCGCAACTGATCGTGCAGGTCACGGGTCGGGCCGGACGTGCCGAGCGACCCGGGCGGGTCGTCCTGCAGACGCGTCATCCCGAACACCCGTTGCTGCAGAGTCTGTTACGCGATGGCTATGCCGGATTCGCCGCCGCCGCGCTGGCCGAACGCCAAGAGGCCGAATTACCTCCCTTCAGCCATCTGGCTCTGCTGCGCGCGGAGGCGCCCATGCCGGAGGTGCCCATGGCCTTTCTGATGAGCGCTCGCACCCATGCCGAGGTGCTGCGGGAGCCCGACGTCCACCTCTGGGGTCCCATCCCCGCCCCGATGGAGCGGCGCGCTGCACGCTATCGCGCTCAACTCCTTGTGCAGTCCCCGCGACGCGGTCCATTGCGTCGGCTGCTGGCTGGTTGGACGCGTGCCTTGCATGCCCTGCCGCGCCCCCGAGGCTTGCGCTGGTCGCTCGATATCGATCCCCAGGATATGAGCTGAACGATCCGGGTTTTGGGGTCTGTTCAAGGGGCCCGCGTGCGCGCGGGCCATGATCAGGCCTCACGGATTGAGTTATCCTTGCCTGCGCGCTGTCATGCGATCGAGTGCGTCGCGCACCGCGCTCACGATCAGCGGGATCACCGTCACAGTGCCGTTCATGCCCCTCACTGGGCGGCCCGAACCCTGAAGCCAACGTCATGAAGCAAGCTATCATCGATCTGATCCGTGTCGCCCTGACCCGTCTCGACGAGGCCTCCGCCACGTCCTCGGCGGGCCACCCCGAGCCTCAGGTGGAGCGCACCCGGGATGCGACCCACGGCGATTTCGCGACCAATTTGGCGATGATCCTCGCCAAGACCCACAGGTCCAAGCCGCGTGAGGTTGCCGAACGCTTGGTTGCGGCCTTGCCCGCATCGCCGCTGATCGCGCGCGTCGAGATCGCCGGACCCGGCTTCATCAATTTTTTTCTCGCCGAGGATGCCTATCGCCAGGTGATCCCGGAGATTCTGCGCGCGGGGCCGGATTATGGTCGCAGTGATCAGGGGCAGGGGCGGCGCGTGCAGGTCGAGTTCGTCTCGGCGAATCCGACCGGACCACTACACGTTGGGCACGGTCGCGGCGCCGCCTATGGCGCGGTGGTGGCCGATCTGCTCGAGGCGGTGGGCTTCGATGTTCACCGCGAATACTATGTCAATGATGCCGGTCGGCAGATGGACATCCTGGCCGCTTCGATCTGGCTGCGCTATTTGGAGCTCTGTGGCGAGGAAGTGGCATTCCCAAGCAATGGCTATCGCGGTGATTATGTCTGGGACATCGCCGCGACCTTACACCGTGAGCACGGTGAGGCCTATCGCGCTGACGCCGCCGAGGTGTTCGCTGGACTTCCTCCCGATGCGGGTCCCGATGGCCAAGACGGCGGCGACAAGGAAGCCCATATCGATGGCTTGATCACCGCGGCGAAGCGTCTGTTGGGTGACAACCGCTATCGTTATGTCTTCGAACTCGGATTGAACACCATCCTGGACGACATCCGTGAGGATCTCGCGCAGTTCGGGGTGACCTATCAGGAATGGTATTCCGAGCGGACCTTGGCCGAGAGCGGCGCGGTGAACCGGGCGGTCGAACGCTTGCGCGAGGCCGGTCACCTCTACGAGCAGAGTGGGGCGCTCTGGTTCCGGTCCAGTGCCTTCGGTGATGCGAAGGACCGTGTCGTGGTCCGTGAGAATGGTCAAAGTACCTATTTCGCCTCGGACATCGCCTATCATCTGGACAAACTCGAGCGCGGTTTCGAGCGCGTCATCGACATCTGGGGCGCCGACCATCACGGCTATGTGCCACGCGTGAAGGCGGCCCTGAGCGCCATGGGCGAGGACGCCGGGCGGCTCGATGTCCTGCTGGTCCAGTTCGCGATCCTCTACCGAGGCGGTGAAAAGGCGCAGATGTCGACCCGCTCGGGCGAGTTCGTCACCTTGCGCCAATTGCGCAAGGAGGTCGGCCGGGACGCGGCACGCTTCTTCTATGTCATGCGTCGGTGCGAACAACATTTGGATTTTGATCTGGATCTGGCGAAATCCGAGTCCTCCGACAATCCGGTCTATTATGTCCAGTATGCCCATGCGCGTGTTTGCAGCGTGTTGCGCCAGGCCGCGGAGCGCGGAATCGCGGTCGATCCCTCGCCGGGCACGCGTCATCTCGAACGGCTGACGGAGACCCATGAGATGGCCTTGCAGCGGACCCTGGCGCGGTATCCGGAGGTGGTGGAGGCCGCGGCGCTCAAGGCCGAGCCACACCAGCTCACACAATACCTGCGTGAGCTGGCGAACGATCTGCACACCTATTACAACGCTCACCCATTCTTGGTCGAGGACATTGACCTGCGCGATGCGCGCATCAAGTTGATCCTGGCCGTGCGCGAGGTGCTGCGCAATGGGCTCGGGCTTTTGGGTGTTTCGGCACCGGAGTCGATGTGAGATGACTCGAGACTATCGGCGCGGCAGCGTGGGGCGCCCATCCGTGCCGCGACGCAAACAGGGCCAATCCTGTATCTGGTCCTTTCTCCTTGGCGGCATGCTGGGTGCCTTCATCGTGGGCTTCTTCTGGGTCCAGAACCCGGATGCGGTCAAACAGCCCGAACAATCCGCCGCGGAGCCGTCCGAACGTCCCACCCTGCCCCCGTCACCGAGCTTCGAGTTTCCGCACTTGTTTCGTGATACAGAGGTCGACATCGGCACGGGCGCGGTGCGACCGCCACCGCCACCCGCCCCACGTCCTGAACCGCAGGCCGTTGAGCCCGTCGCACCCGTGGCGCCGGCCGCGCCGGTGGCCGCGGCTGGCCGCGGTGTCCTGATTCAAGTGGCCTCCTTTGGGCGCGGTGCCGATGCCGAGCGACTCAAGGCCGAGCTCGCCTTGCTGGGCATTCCCAGTCGCGTGGAGGTCGCCACCGTGGCCAGTGGTCAGACCTACCACCGGGTTCGCACCGGCCCCTATGCCAGTCCGTCCGAGGTCGATCGGGTGCGTGCGTTGTTGCAACGCCACGGTCATGAGGCGATGACGATTCGCGTCCCTTGAAGCGGGGCCGTCTATAGATGAGTGATTGTTCCGTCCGAGCTCAATCGGCTTGATCAACCTAACTCGAGCATTTCACCCGAGGCCACATAGACGGTGCGCTCGGCGACATTGGTAGCCCGGTCCGCCACGCGCTCGTAGTTGTGCACGATCCAGAGCAGGTAGGTTCCCAGCGTGGCGAAGTCCGGGTCCGCGCGCATCATGGCAAGGACCTGTTCGATCACGGCGCGTTCGTTGTCGTCGACCTGCTCCTCACGCGCGATGCTGTCGCGCGCGTGCTGCTCGTCCTCGCTCGCGGTAAAGGCTGCGAGACTCTCCGTTAACATGGCGATGGCATCCGTGGCGACCGCAATGATTGCCTCGACGGGCTCGCGAGGAAACCGCGCCTCGCCAGCGCGCAGGATGATGCGTGCGATGTCGGCGGCATAATCACCGATGCGCTCGAGCTCCGAGGCCAGCTCCATGCAGGCGCCGATCGCTCGCAAATCCGCCCCCGCGGGCTTGTAGGCCGCCAGTGCAACCAGGCATTCCTGCTCGAGGACCCGCCGCTGCGCGTTGATCCGCAGGTCGTCGGAGATGATTCGGGCAGCGTTGCCAGTGTCCTGCTCGGCGAGGCATTGCACCGATGCGTGCAGGGCGTCGATGACCAACTGCCCCAAGTCTCCAACCGCCTCTTGCAACTGGGCACGGCGTCGCTGGACCAGATTGATGTGCTCGCTCATCTCCACTTTATCCTCATGATTGGCGGTCAGGGCCGCGCCGGTCGATCTCCGTGCGCTCCCGGTTGGATCAGGGGTTGTCGTGCTGTCGTGAAGGCGTCCTCGACCAGTGCTTGGATCGACTCAGCCTTCGCCTCGATATCCCGCACCAGGGCAAATTGCACGGCGGCCTTGCGCAGATTCTGATGCGGCTCCGTGATCTTGAAGTAGCGGTTGCCGTCGAGATGATCGGTCAGAAAGCGCAGTCCCAACTCGAACGGCATGAGCGCGAGCGCGTTTGGGATCAGGTTCCGCTCGGCATCAAGCAACCAATGGCGGGTTTGCTGAGCATAGGCCCGCAGGAGCGGCGCTGCCAAATCGAGATCGAAACAGACCCCCCCGCCAGCGGCCGTTTCGCCGCGGCGGTTGCAGCAGGAACGCAGACAGTCCCCGATATCGTGAAGAATCAAGCCCGGCTGAACCGTATCCAGGTCGATCAAGGCGCGGGCCCGACCATCGCTGGAGTCGAACAACATGTTATCGAGTTTCGGGTCACCGTGAATGATGCGCACCGGAATCCGCCCCGCGGCCTGCGCATCGGCGAGGCAACGGCTGAGTTCGCGATGCGTCTCCACGAACCCGAGACAGGCCGCGAGATCGTCGTCCTGTTCTCCCGGGTCGACGGTGGCGTGGCAGGCGTCGAGGCGGGCCAGATATCCGGGTGTCTCGTGGAAGCCCGGCAGCGTGATCCCCATGGCGTCGCTTGGCAGGGTTTGCAGCAGGCTGTGGAAGCGCCCCAGTAGGAGGCCGACTTCCCGGGCCTGTGCGGGTGAAGCGAGCGACGGGAGGCTGATCGTGTTCGTGATGAACTCCATCAGCCGCCAGATCCCACCGGTCGCATCCTGGAGCGCCGTGGCCCCGGCGTGTGTGGGAACGAGGCGCGGCAAGTGCAGATCGTCGGGTGGATGCCGGGTGGCATGGGCAGCGAGACGTTGCAGGTTGCGCATGATCTGGAGCGGGTCGGGAAAGACCCGCGGGTTGAGGCGCTGGAGCACATAGTCACACGGCCCGGCCTGCACCCGGAAGGTTTCGTTGATCAGGCCGCGTCCAAGGGGGGCGATCCGCTCGACGGGTCGCGGGATCGCAAAGCCACTCGCGATTTGCTCGATGAGCCCCAAGGACCCTTCGCCGGGGTCGGCCCCCCGGGTCTCAATCGGAGCGGCGCACATCGAGGACATCTGGAATCTGATCGAGTTTCGCCATGATCCGCGCGAGATGGTCCATATTGCGGACCTCCAGGGTGAAGCGCATCGCGGCCGTGTCGGTGGAACGCTCGGAGTGGGTGTTGACGCCCAGGACGTTGATGTCGTCATCGGACAGCACCGAGGAGACATCGCGCAGCAGACCCTTGCGATCGAGCGCGATCACGAGGACATCGACCGGGTAGCCCCCGTGCGCGGGTTGCGTGGCCCAGTGCACCTCGATCAGACGTTCGCTCTCCGCGGGCGGCAGATGACGGAGATTCCCGCAATCCTGGCGGTGGATCGTGACCCCGCGTCCGCGCGTCACGAAGCCGACGATGGGATCATTGGGCACGGGCTTACAGCATTGCGCCAGGTTGGTCATGAGATCATCGACGCCCTCCACCACGACATCAGTGGCCAAGGCGGTGCGGGTTTTGTGCGGCGCGCGCGTCTTGATCTCGACCTGCTTCACCTCCTCGGTCTTGCGTGGACCGACTTGGCGTGCCACCTGACCCACCGAGAGGTCGCCACGTCCGATCGCGGCGAGCACATCCTCGCCGCGTTTGAAGTTGAAGCGGCTCGCCAGGTCGTCCAGGTTCGGTTTTTCGTTGATCCCAAGCCGGCTCAGCTCTCGATCAAGGGCGCTGCGGCCACCTTGCAGGTGTTGGTCGTGATCCTGTTGCTTGAACCACTGGCGCACCCGATTGCGCGCGCGCGCCGTGGTCAGGTAGCCGTGGTGCGGGCTCAGCCAGTCGCGGCTGGGCATGGCATTCTTCTGGGTCAGGATCTCGACGGTCTCACCGCTGTGCAGTTCGTAATTGAGCGGGACGATGCGCCCATTAATGCGTGCGCCGCGGCAGCGATTGCCGACTTCCGAATGGATGGCATAGGCGAAATCAAGCGGCGTCGAGCCGCTGGGGAGTTCCACGACCTTCGATTGTGGAGTCAGGACATAGATGTGAACGGGTTCGAATTCAGCCTTGAAGCGTTCGAGGAAACTCCCGCCTTCGTCGGCTTCATTCTTGAGCTCGAGCCAATGACGCATCCAGGTCACCCGCCGTTGGAATTCAGCGTCGTGTCCTTTCGATTCCTTGTAGGCCCAATGCGCGGCGACCCCGAACTCGGCGTTACGGTGCATCTCGAAGGTCCGGATCTGCACCTCGAGCGGCTTTTCCTCGGGACCGATCACCGCCGTGTGCAAGGATTGATACATGTTGCCCTTCGGGGTGGCGATGTAGTCATCGAACTCGTTCGGGATGTGCTTCCAGAGCCCATGGACCAAGCCGAGCGCCGCGTAGCAGTCGCGGATCGTCTTCACTAGGATGCGCGCGGCACGCAGGTCGAAGATCTCAGCGATTTCAAGATCCTTACGCCGCATCTTGCGCCAGATACTATAGAGATGCTTGGGGCGCCCCGTGATCTCGGCGTCGATGCCAGCCTCATCGAATTTGTCGCGCAGCATTTGGATGACGGCCGCGATGTAATGCTCGCGCTCCTCGCGGCGTTCGGCGAGGAGCGCCGCGATCCGTTTGTACTCATCGGGCTGGAGATAGCGAAGACTCAAGTCCTCCAGTTCCCATTTGATCTGCCAAATCCCCAGCCGGTTGGCCAAGGGGGCATAGATACGCTGGGTATCCCGAGCGATCTTGGCCCGCCGTTCGGGCTCCAGATCCTTGATGACGCGCATCAGGTGGACCCGTTCGGCCAGAACGACCAGGACCACGCGCACGTCCTCGGCAATCCCGAGCAGCAACCGGCGGAGGTTCTCCTCGTGTTCGTCCTGGTCCTTCGCCGCGATGATGGCATCGACGTGAGCGATCTGGCCGATCCGTGAGAGGTCGCCCACCATGCGGGCGATGCCAGGGCCGAAACGGGCATCGAGTTCGGATTCCGTGAGATCGCTCTGATCGAGGCAGCCATTGAGGAGGGCGGCAATCAGGGTCTCGGAGTCCATGCGCAACTGCACCAGGATATCCGCCGTGGACAGGACGTGCCGAACATGGGTCTCGCCGGTCTCGATGCGCCGATCCCCCCGACAGTTGGTCAGGATCGCGCAGGCGCTCGCGATGCGAGTGCGCTCGTCATGCCCATAGTGGCTTTCCAACTCCGTAAGCCAGAGTTGAATGGTCGACTCGTCGTTATCCTGTGACGCTGGCAGGTTGGAGGTCGGCTTGACCATCAATCATCCTGGAACGAACGCTTGATCAGGTCGTGCCACTTTCGACCGCTCGCGTGAGGTCTGGTTCGCCATCTCACGACGGCACCAGCCGCAAGCGAGGCGAGCACCAGGTGCCGCGTGGAGGTCAATGGCGACCATCCACCGGGCAGCGCGGCTCCGCAGGGTTGCTCAAGGGTCTTGGCGTGGTGCATCGAAGAGGTGACTCACGAGCCCATCGGCCAACTTGGGCTCGAACCAGGTCGATTTCGGTGGCATCAGTTCGCCAGCATCGGCTACCGCCATGAGGGCGTCCATGGCGGTGGGAAAGAGTGAAAAGGCCACCGCCATCTCGCCCGTCTCGACCCGTTGGGCCAGCGCCTCGAGTCCGCGGACCCCTCCGACGAAATCGATCCGCTCATCCGATCGCGGATCCTGGATCCCCAGGATTGGACCGATGAGGTGGTCTTGCAGCAGGCTGACATCGAGGCGGCCCACCGGATCGTCGAACGGAATCCGCTCGGGCGGTAAGGTCAGGCGATACCAATGGCCCGCGAGATACATGCCGAACTCGCCAGCGCGAGTGGGCCGCACCGGGCCGGGCGCACCGACGATGTCGAAGATGACCGAGATCCGCCGGATGAAGGTTGCGACATCCAATCCATGCAGGTCACGCACGACCCGGTTGTAGTCGAGAATCCGCATCTGCTCATGCGAGAAGAGCACCGACAGGACGAAGTGATAGGGTTCCGCGCCGGTATCGGAGGGATTCGCCTGGCGTCGCTGCTGCGCGACGCGTGCCGCCGCGGCACAACGGTGGTGGCCGTCGGCGATGTAGAGTGCTGGAAGGGCCTCGAGTGCGTGTGTGAGTGTTGCCATCTGGTCGTGATCGAACACAGGCCAGAGCGCATGCGAGACGCCGTCCGCGGTGGTGACCTCGCTCTCAGGCACCGTGTCGGCGGCGAGGCGGGCGATCAGGTCGTCGAGCTCCGGCCGTGCGCGATAAGCGAGCAGGACCGGCCCGGTCTGCGCGGCGAGTGCCTCGATCTGGCGGACCCGGTCGTCTTCCTTGCGGGGACGCGTGAGTTCATGGCGCTTGATGCGGTGCGAGGCATAGGCCGCGAGCGAGGCCACGCCGACGAGGCCGGTTTGGCTGTGGTGACCGCTCGACATGCGATAGAGGTAGTAGCCAGCGACGGGGTCGGCTCGGAGGATGCCGGCGCGGCGCATCCGCTCCAGATTCTCACGCGACTTGGCATAGACGGCCGGTGCGTAGGGATCGCTGTCCGCGGGGAGATCGACCTCGGCGCGCGAGACATGCAGAAAGCTCCAGGGTCGGTCCACCACCATGCGACGCGCCTCCGCGGCACTGATCACATCGTAGGGTGGGGCGGCGACGTCACCGGCGTGCCCGGCTGTGGGTCGCAGCGCCGCGAAAGGTTTGATCAGGGGCATGGCAACACACCATCGATAACGACGCGAGACGCTTGCGTCAGTTCACTATGGTATCAGTTGATCCAGGGTCGCGGCCAAATCGAACGCGAGCCAGGTGTGGCGCGCGGCCGTGCCCGCCAGCCGAGCGGCAGCGACCCGCGCCAGGCGCCAAGGCAGCCGCTCGGGTCGGTCGAGATGGGATCAGTCGATGTTTTGCTTGTGACAAGCCGGCGTGGAATGACTATACTCAGCGGCTCACAAGGCTGAGTGGCAGAGTGGTTATGCAGCGGCCTGCAAAGCCGTGTACCTCGGTTCGATTCCGGGCTCAGCCTCCATCTCGACGCTCCTCGCGTCTCACGTGCGGATCATCCGACCACGTTCACCGCGGCGTCTCATCGCTTGGCGAAATGACTCATGCGCCTGGGTGGCGAAATTGGTAGACGCAAGGGACTTAAAATCCCTCGGCTTCGGCCATGCGGGTTCGAGTCCCGCCCCAGGCACCAATTGATGTCCAGCCCGAACCAACGCTCGGAACGTGGGTGCAAGCCTGATTCAGAACTCGCTGGACAGGTCGTGTTCGCGGTGCGTGGCGTGACCAAATCCTACGGGGTCGGCGAGGTTCTAATCCAGGCGCTGCGCGGCGTCGATCTGGATCTCCAAGCGGGTGAACTTCTTGTCCTGCTGGGCGCCTCGGGATCAGGCAAATCGACCTTGCTCAACATCTTGGGTGGTCTCGATCGCGCCACATCAGGCTCGGTGCGGTATCTCGGCCAGGATTTGAGCCGGGCGAACGATCAGGTTCTCACGGCCTTTCGGCGCCGTCATGTCGGTTTCGTCTTTCAGTTCTACAACCTCATTTCCAGTCTGACGGCGCGTGAGAATGTCGCCATCGTCACCGAGATCAGCGCGCATCCGATCGCACCGGAGGAGGCTCTCGATCTCGTGGGTCTTGGGGAGCGGCTCGACCATTTCCCCTCGCAACTCTCCGGTGGTGAGCAACAGCGTGTCGCCATTGCCCGCGCGGTTGCGAAACGACCGTCCCTGCTGCTATGTGATGAACCGACTGGTGCACTGGACTCCAAGACGGGGATCCGCGTGTTGCAGATGATTCGCCGCATCAACCGAGACTTGGGCACGACGACGGTGATCATCACCCACAATGCCGTCATCGCGGAGATGGCCGATCGCATCATCCGGCTCGCCGATGGTCGTGTTCAGCAGATTCAGCGCAACCACCACCCTCGTGATCCAGCCGAACTGGAATGGTGACCCCCGCGGGGGTCGCGTGCGCTACCAGGCGAGCAGGACCATCATGGCGAGCAGCAGCAGGGTTTCGGAGATCTCGACCAGGGCGCCGGCGGTGTCGCCGGTGAAGCCCCCGATGCGGCGGAGCATGAGACGGCGCAGGCTCAAAAAAAGCAAGCCGCTCAGGCCGACCAGTCCCAGCCCGATCCAGCCGCCGATCAGGACGCAGGCGATCCCGCTCAGGACCACCGCAATCCAGACGGGTCGTCGTGGCAGGTGGGCGAGCGCCGCGCTGGCCATGCCTTGGTCACGGGCATAGGGGGTGGTGAGCAGCAAGAGCGCAAGAAGGGCGCGCGCCAGCATCGGGATGAGGATCAGGAGGACGCTCGGGCCGCTGGCGATCAGGGCCTGGAGTCCAGACCATTTCCCGATCAGGACCAGCCCAATCGCGGTGATGGCGGCGGGGCCACTGCGCGGATCCTTCATGATCTCGAGGGTGCGTTCGCGGCTCATGAGGCCGCCAATCCAGGCGTCGGCGCTGTCGGCGAGGCCGTCCAGATGCAGGATGCCCGTCGACCAGACCCACAGAAGCAGGATCACGGCTGCCGCAACGCCGGCATCGACCGGTTCCAAGACGAAGAGGCCGAGGACGAGCGTCAGCCCCAAGAGAAGTCCAATCGCCGGATACCATGGCACGGCTTGTCCCGCGTGTTGTGCGGCGATCTCGGCGGGCTCGGGAAATGGCCAGCGGGTCAGAAAACGACCGGCGAGCCAGAAGGGTCGGACATCCATGCGCGGTCCCTCGCCTCAAGCGCAACCGTGGCGGATGAGGCTGGGACGTCCCGGTGAGGGTGGCACGCGCACACGGCTCAGACAGGCTGGTGGAACCTCGAGCAGGATCGTCGCCGCGGCGGGCATGCTCAAGACCTCGGCGAGGATCACGCGGATCACGCCGCCATGCGTGACGACCAAGGGATAGGCCGCCCCAGCGGTCCGCACCGCGTCCCAGGCGCCCAGGACCCGTTGGCGGAAGGACGCGAAGGGTTCCGCGCCCGGTGGGGTATAGTCGATCGGGTCCTCCCAGAAACGGATCAAGTCAGCGGCTGGGATCTGGTTCGCGGTCAGTCCTTCCCAGGCCCCGAAGTGCCGCTCGCTCAATTGGGGTAGGGTCATGATGGGCAGGTCATGTGCGGCTGCCAGCTGCTGAGCAAACGCATGGCAACGTCGGGCAGGGGAGGAGAAAACGGCGTTCCAGCCCGGGTTTTGGGCGGTTGCGCGTGTCATCTGCTCCATGCCCGCGGGACTCAAGGGGTCATCCTGTCCACCGCGAAAGCAGGCGCCGCCGGCGGCCTCGCCGTGACGTAAGAGTTCGACGAACTGATCCTGCATCAGTCGAGGGCGCCGTCCGCTTCACTCACTCCGGCCTCGGCAAAGGTCGCCATCTGCTGATGGAGCGCACAGGCCAACCGCAGGAGGGGAACGGCTACGGCGGCGCCACTGCCCTCGCCGAGACGCATCCCCAGATCGAGCAGGGGATCGCCCTCGAGTGCGGCGATGATCTGCTGATGGCCGGGCTCCGCGGACTGGTGGGAAAACAGGAGCCAGTGACGCAACTCGGGTTGGAGACGCGCCGCGACCAGGGCCGCCGCACTGACGATGAAGCCGTCGACCAGAATGGGCAGACCGCGCTGGGCGGCGGTGATCAAGGCCCCGACCATCGCCGCGATCTCAAAGCCGCCGAGTCGGGCGAGGAGTTCGGTCGGCGTGCTACCCTCCGAGGCATGCAGTGCCAGCGCGCGCGTGATGATGTCCGCTTTGTGCGCAACGCCCTCTGGGCTGAGTCCCGTGCCAGGGCCGACGATCACCTCGGCGGGCTGATCCAAGAGGGCGCAGGTCAGCGCGGTCGCTGGCGTGGTGTTGCCGATGCCCATCTCACCGCAGATCAGGAGCCGGGCTCCCCCGTCGAGTGCGCGTTCCGCCGCCGCGCGTCCCGTATTCATCGCCGCCGCGAGTTGAGCATCGGTCATCGCGGGGGCGCGGGCGAGATTGGCGGTGCCAGGACCAATCCGCTCGGGGCGCACGCCGGGAATGGGCCCCGGGTCGGTGGCCATGCCGACATCCAGGATCTCGAGCCGTGCGTCGAGGGCTTGCGCGAGGACCGCGATCGCCGCGCCTCCAGCCGCAATGTTGCGCACCATTTGCACGGTCACGGCTTGGGGGAATGCCGAGACCCCTTCCGCCGCGACCCCATGGTCGGCGGCGAAGAGCAGGATCTGAACGGGATCGGACGTGGGATTGGGGGTCCCCTGCAACCCCGCCAGGCGGATGGCGAGCTCCTCGAGACGTCCCAAGGATCCACGTGGTTTGGTCAGGTGGTCCTGGCGCCGGCGTGCCGCGTCCGCGGCCATGGCATCGATCGGCAGGCAGGGCTGTGTCAGCCAGCTGAGGCTTTCACTCATGCTTCGCACTCCTTGATCGTCAATGGGATCCCGGCGACCGTAAGGATGACCTGATCGCAACGCGCGGCCAGGTCTTGATGTAGGGTACCGGCGACGTCAACAAAGCGGCGCGACAATTCGCCGAGCGGGATGACGCCCAGATTGGTTTCGTTGCTGACCAGGATGAGGGTTCCAGCGGTCGTGGTCACGACCTCGAGGAGGGCGCGGATCTGCGCCGCGAGGGCATCGTCGTCCCCGCGCATCAGCCAGTTCGTCAGCCACAGGGTCACACAGTCGACCAGCACGCAGCGCTGCGCTCCCGCCTCGCGCGCAATCACCTCGGCCAAGGCGTATGGCTCTTCAATGAGGCGCCAGGTTGGGCTGCGGCGGGCGCGATGCGCGGCGATCCGCTGCGCCATCTCGGCATCCTTGGCCTGGGCGGTTGCCACATAGACGACTGGCTGGCCGCTGGCGTGAGCCAGCTGCTCGGCGAGCCGACTCTTGCCCGAACGGACGCCTCCGAGGATCAGGGTTCGCATCCGCTTACCGTTCCCGATCCTTGAGGAAACGGTCGGAGCTTGGCCGGCTCAGAGTTCGACCCCCTTCTGTGCCATGATCCCCGCGTCGAAGGCATGCTTGATCGGACGCATCTCGGTCACGGTATCCGCAATCTCGATCAGTTCCGCTGGCGCGGCGCGTCCGGTCACGATCGCATGCTGATGCGTCGGGCGGTTCTGCAAGGCGTCCAGCACCTGGTCGAGCGGAACGAGGCCGAGCTTCAGGGCGATGTTCAGTTCGTCCATGACGACCATGTCGATCGCGGGATCGGCTAAGAATCCCGCGGCCTTCTCCCAAGCGGCCAGCGCGGACTCCCGATCGCGCTCCGCATCCTGGGTCTCCCAGGTAAAGCCTTCACCCATGACATGGTATTCGAGTTCCGGGAAGCGACGGAAAAAGGCCTCTTCTCCAGTCGCGAAGCTGCCCTTGATGAATTGGACCACGGCAACTCGCAGGTCGTGGCCAAGGGCACGCGCCACCATGCCAAAGGCCGAGGAACTCTTGCCTTTGCCGTTCCCCGTGTTCACGACCAGGACGCCGCAGTTTTGATCGGCGCGCGCGATGCGCGCGTCGACGAGCTCCTTCTGACGCTGCATGCGTCGGCGATGGCGCTCCCGTGCTGCCTCGTCGGTCATTCTCCCGACGCCCCGGTCGCGCGTGTTGCCGGCCGGGCCCGCGTCAACCCGAAGTGGGCGACCATGGCGAGTCCGACATAGAGCGCCAGGTGCAAGAGCGTCGCCGGCAGATAGGTCACGAAGCGTCCGAGCAGCTCGGTGGCGGTCGGTTCACTGAAGTATCCGGAGAAGAGATAGAAGCCGCCGCTGGCGAAGACCTCGGCCCCAACGCCTGCGACCAGCAGGACCCCAAGGAGTGCCGGCGCCTGCGCACGCGTGAGTTCAAAGCGGCCAGCCGACCAACGGCCAAGACCCCAGACGACCCCATAGGCGGGGACCAGCATCCAGTACGCCGGGGTCATGCAATAGCTGCTGACTCCGCCCCAGCCGGTCGCGGTCAGGTCGATCAGGGTCGCCAAGCCGAAGAGGGCCGGGAACACCCAGAGCGAGCGCAGATAGAAGCCCGCGAGGAAGAAGACGGCCAGTGATGCATCCGGCAGATGATGGGCCAGTGGGGCGAATTGTTGGCCGCGCGTGGCCGCCATGAGTGCGGCCAAGCCAATGCCGATCAGGATACGGACTCTTGAGTCAGCGATAGGGGTCATAGCGTTGAGGTCTCCAAATGAGGTCGCCACGGCGACGAGTCGGTCGAGCATTGTATACCCAAGTGCGCGTGACCGGGCGGCCTGCGCGCGCCCGCACTCGGCGTGCGGGCGCGTGGCCTCTAAGGCTCGTAGCGTAGAGTCAGGTAGAAGGCGCGCCCGGGTTGGTTGTAAAGAAAGGCGGTTTGGTAGTCTGCATCGAGCGCGTTCTCCAAGCGGCCCTGGATGCGCACGGAGGGACTGATGGCATACTCGGCGCGCAGATCCAAGAGACTGTAGCCGCCGAGGCGGTTGCGATTGGCCAGGTCATCGAAGCTGCGACCGGCGATGTACAAGGTCGCCCCCGTGGTCCAGCGATCGAAGGCGCGATCGAGATCAATCTGGAACATCTGCTCAGGACGGCGCGGGAGCAGATTGCCGCGATTCGGCCCGTCGGAGCGATTTTCCGGTTGCAGCAGCGTGAGGTTCGCCGACAGGCTCCAGTCCATGAGGGCAAACAGTGCGGAGGCCTCGAATCCGCGAATGCGCGCCGAGGCAATATTGGCCGGCGCCATGGTGGTCGCGTCGAAGCTGATCAGATCGTCGATGTCGGTCTGATAGAGGCTCAGTTCCCAGCGCCCGATGGGCAGTTGGCCGAGGACCCCCAATTCGACGCTGGTGGACTCTTCGGGGGAGAGGTTCGGATTGCCGAAACCCGGATAGTAGAGGTCATTGAAGGTCGGCGCCTTGAAGGCCGTGCCATAGGAGAGCGAGACCCGCACCCCCTGCTCGAAGAGATAGCCCCAGGCCAGATTGCCGGTGGTTTGGCCGCTAAAGTCCGGGTAATCATCATAGCGGAGGCTGGCAGCGATCTCATTGGCGCCTAGGGTGCCCAGATACTGACCATAGACGCCCGTGTTGCGTCTGGAGTCTTGGGCATAGTCGATGGTTCCCGAGACTCGGTCGACCTGATAATCCACGCCCAGCGTGAAAATCTGCCCCGGGATCCAGGTGAAATCGTTCTGTAGACCGAGGGTGTCACGTTCGGTCTCAAAGAGACCAATGAACTGCTCAGGAACGAAGGTCTCGGCATAGAAGGCACGATAGCGATCGAGACTGCGTCCGGCCGAGAGGATCAGGGTCCAGGTGTCCACCGGGCGTAGGGTTCCCTCGACACCATAGACCTGTTGTTCGGAGTGCGAGCGATTGCCCGAAAAGATCGAGCCATCGAAATCGGTCCGGTTATCCGAGGACAGGAGCGTGAAACCGAGTTGTGCGCGATCACTGAAGGCGTAGCCAGCACGCGCACTGACACCGAGATTGCGATAGCCGTCCTTGTCGGGTTCATCCACCCCACAGCCCGCGAAGGGGAAGGGGCGGCCAGCACAGGCATCAATGCCTTGGGTTTGCTCGAAGTTCCCGCCGATGTCAAACCAGCCACGCTCGCCGCCGCCGGCGAGTCCGCCAGCGATGCTGGCCGTCTCGAAGGACCCAGCGCTGACACTGAGGCGAGGACGCAGTGGCCCACCGCCACGGCGCGTGAAGATCTGGATCACACCCCCGATCGCCTCGGAGCCATAGAGACTCGAGCGTGGTCCGCGCACCACCTCGATGCGTTCGATCTGATCGATGGGCAGATCTTGCAGAGGGACGTTACCCAGCGTTGCCGAGCCGACCTTGACACCGTCAACCAACACCAACACATGTCCCGAATTGGTGCCGCGCAAGAAGATCGAACTCGGCTGTCCGGCACCGCCGCTGCCCGAGACCGAGACGCCCGGCAGACCGCGTAAGGCATCCGGTACTGAGCGGAATTGACGGCGTTCGATCTCGTCGCGCTCAATCACGCTGACCGATGCCAGCGTCTGGTCCGCGCGCTCCGGTGTTCGTGTTGCCGTGACCAAGACTGGGTCGAGGGTCACCGCGGGGGGGCTCGTTTGCGCGACCAGCGCACACGGCATGAGCGGCAGCGCCAAGGCTGTCGCCATCAGGGGGATTCTCATCAACAGACTCCAAGGAAGGCCCGAGCGCACCCGCGAGGGCCAGCGGACGATTGCGGTCGGTGGAGCGTGTTGGCGAGAGCGGTGCCATGAAGGGTGACAGGGCAGGCGTCCCGGCCAGCCGCCCCACGCGACCCCGGTGTGAGGCTCGTCACGGCCAACTCAGCGCGCCTCGGGGCCATGCCCGGGAAGTGTCGCCGTCTTGCGTTGGATCGGGATCGACCTCGATCATCCGGCCGGTCTCCGGGCTCACGAGCGGAGTCGGGGACTCCGACACGGCGCCTTCCCATGATTGCTCACAGTGGCACTGAACCGTGTCTTGACTCGTCTACCGTTGCGGGGGCAGCGTCGGGTTGGTGGATCCGCACGAGATCCGCGCACCGAACTTCCCGTTTAACCCGCGGGGATGTGTCCCGAGGGCACCGAAAGATCAGCCGCGAAGCCTAGGGTTTTCCCGCGCGGAAAGTCAACGATGAAACGGTCAGCGCGAACCGAATCCCTGATACAGATCAGGTGGGAACGGATTCGGCGCGCACTGACCGAATGGCATCGACTGCAACCGACGGGCCGGGTGGAGCGTCGCTCAGACGGCGAAGGTCGTCCAGATCAGATAGCTGGTGTAGAGGACGAAACAGCCCAGGAGCAATGACCCTTCGAGACGATTGATCCGCCCTGGACCGCGCACGCCGTAACCGAGCACGAACAATGAGAGGGTCAAAAGGCCCATCACGGACATGTCGCGCGACAGCACCTCAGGCGGCACGGCAAAGGGGGCGATGATGCCAGCGATTCCCACAACGGCGAGCGTATTGAACAGATTCGACCCGATGATGTTGCCGATGGCGAGATCGTGCTCGCCCTTGCGCGCGGCAATCACCGAGGCGGCCAGTTCGGGCAGGGAGGTGCCGATCGCAACGATCGTCAGGCCGATGATGAGGTCGCTCACCCCGAGCGCCACCGCGATCTCCACCGCCCCCCAGACCAAGATGCGGGAGCTGATGATCAGCACCACAAGCCCCACGCCCAGCCAGCCCAGGGCGCGCGGAAGCGGCATGGCTTGTGCGTCCAGTTCTTGCGTGATTTCGCCGGCCAGGCTATCGCTGCGTTGCCGCAGCCCCTCGTAGATGGTCCAGGCCATAAGCAGCGCGAAGACACCGAGAAAGATCCAAGCGTCGCTGTCACTGACCTGACCGTCCCAAAGTAGGACAAAGGCGAGGCCGGTCACCCCGGCGAGGATCGGCAATTCTTTACGCAGGACCCCGGATTGGACCGCGATGGGGCTGATGATCGCCGTGACCCCCAAGATGAGCGCGATATTGGTGATGTTCGACCCATAGGCGTTGCCGAGGGCGAGCCCCGGGTTACCCTGCCAGGCCGCCAACGCCGAGACCACCATTTCCGGTGCTGAGGTTCCGAAACCGACGACGACCATGCCGATCAGTAAGGGCGGCATGCCGAGATGTCGTGCTGTCGCGGCCGCGCCCTCGACGAATCGATCCGCGCTCCACAGCAGCAAGACCAGGCCGAAGAAGATCGAAAAGGATGCAAGAACCATAACAGATCAATGCCTCGATGAAAGGGCGGGGAAACGGTGGACGGTTGCGGAGTCTATACCTGGCGGGGCAGGGGGTCAGCCACCGGTTGCGTCAGCGGCTCGCGACCTGCACCCGATGGGTTGCTGGTTGAAGGGCCTGCCGGCCCTGGCCGTCTCGCTGGCGCGAGCAGCGGAAGGTCGGTCCGAACCCGCGCTTGCGATGGTTCACTCCAACTCCAGCTCGATCGATGGTAAATGGAAGAGCCCACGTTTCACCTCATCGAAATAATCCGGGAGATAGCGGTTCCAGAGCCGAATCGGGAGTTGCTCAAGGTGGGCACGTGGAATGACTGGTAAGGTGAAGAGCAGTTCGAGCAGAAATTCAACATTCAGGGCCAATTGTCCGCTGTGATGTGGATGGTGGCGCTGGCGAATGATGCGGTCCTCGTGCATGCAGCGCCCAATCTCACCTTCGAGTGCTTGGGCATAGTCTGAACAGATGATTTCGACCTGCACCACGTCCTCGCCGCTGTGCACGAATGACTCGAACGCGCGGCGGACCGCTTCGGGTGGAATCCCCTGCTCACGAAAGAGCATGAGAACCTTCGAAGGCAGTGGCTGGGCGAGGATACGCCCCTTATCCGGGCGATGCTCAACAACCAGATTCAACGCGTTGTAGGCGCCGCTGTGGGGTTCACGCTCGCGCAGTACGCAACCCAATGCAGCCAGGACCTCAAGCAAACGGGTTTCCTCGTCTGGCTCGATGATGACCTTGAGTCCCGCCAGATCGTTGATCTCGATATCATCAGGCCACTGATCCTGTGGGGTGGTGCGCAGCCAGCATAGGAGCTCGGCCTCGATGTGCTCCAAGCACGCCGATGGCGGGTGCGCCGCGTTGGCGTCGCCCCTGGCGAGCGACTCTTCTTGCAAGGCGCGAGGCAGCGGGCTGGTGTCGTGGAGCCAAGCGACGACCTTGCGCGCGGATTTCTCAGCGAGGCGCCGGATCCGTTTGATCCGACTGGAGCCGACATAGGTGTCCTGGCCCTGCAGCATCGCGTAATAGAGGGTGCCGCGAAACGGGGTCTCGCGGAAGAAGCGGCCCGGCTGTGCACGATAGGCGTCGATCAAGGCCCGCGCCCGCACTGCCGCTGGCGTCGTGCCCCGCAGTTTGGCGGGGCGGTACGCGATCAGTCGATCCTTCAGATCACCCTTATCGAACGAGTAACCGCGGCTGGGGCAACAGGCATGCAGTTGACCAAGAAGTTCCTGGCCGAGCGTCGGAAGATAGCGGGCGACGTAGACGGAGTTGAAAAGCACCAGACGCATTAAGCTCAAGGTGTCCGTCGGCTCCAACCGATCGAGCATCCAACGCACGATCAGATCCCGCAGGATGCGACGATGCAGAAACGCATTGATCCGGATCATCGTGGATCACGCCACATCAGCGAGTCGCACGGGTTGGCACCGGCCCCCCCAGGTTCCTGGCCGCGCCTCGAAGAGTCCGGCGCAGGGGGTGGCGCAGTGGCTGCAGCAGCCCTCGGGGGTCAAGTTCCAGGTCGTGATCCGATACCCGTCACGACCGATGAGCGGGAGACCGCAGCCATGACAATGGGTGCGGCCTCCAGTGGTGTCTCGGACATTGCCGGTGTAGGCATAGCGAACGCCATTGTTGAGCGCGATGGCGCGCGCGCGCTGTAAAGTGGTCGAGGGTGTTCTGGGCCGGTCACGCATCTTGTGAAGCGGGTGGAAGGCGGTGAAGTGCATCGGAACCATGGGGCCAAGGTGCTCGACCACCCACTGGGTCATGCGCTCCAACTCCTCATCCGAGTCGTTCTCGCCCGGGATCAGCAAGGTCGTCAGCTCGAGCCAGACCTTCGTCTCCCGTGCCAGATACTCCAGGGTGTCGAGCACCGGCTGCAGGTGTCCGCCGCAGAGTCGATGATAGAAGCCCTCGGTGAAGCCCTTTAGGTCCACATTCGCCGCATCCATCGCGGCGAAGAACTCGGCACGGGGCTCGGGGCAGACGTAGCCCGCGGTGACCGCGATCGCGCGGATGCCAAGGGCACGGCACGCCGCGGCCACGGCAATGGCATACTCGTGCACGATCACGGGATCATTGTAGGTGAAAGCGACGCTGCGACAGCCGAGGACGGCGGCCGTGCGCGCGATGGTGGCGGGGTCGGCACGGTCGGTGAGGCGGTCCATCGCGCGTGCCGTGCTGATGCTCCAGTTCTGACAAAAGCGGCAGGTGAGGTTGCAACCCGCGGTGCCGAAAGAGAGCACTGGGGTCCCTGGCAGAACATGATGGAGCGGCTTCTTCTCGATCGGATCGATGCAAAAGCCCGATGAGCGGCCGTAGGTGGTCAGGACGACGCCCTCCTCATGCCCGGCACGCACGAAGCACAGACCGCGTTGACCGGGCTTGAGCTGGCAGTGCCGTGGGCAGAGATCACATTGGACGCGTCCATCCTTCAGCCGGTGCCAGTAGCGCGTCGGGACCACGCCAAGCCTCGCTTCGGCGTTCATCGCCACCTCCAGATCGTCGTCATGGCTTGCGTGGCCCGCTGCGTTCGGGTGCCGCCGCTGATTCGGTGCGGGGTGATCCGCCCCGACCAGTTGAATCCGACACTCGTCGTTGGGGTGCTTCTGGCATGAGTGTGGAAGAGTCTGTAGGGATTGCAACCCGCCGCCCGCCGAGTGCTCCCCGGTGATTCGCTGTCGATCGCCGCGCGCGCTTGCGCGCGCGCTTGGCGAGCACCAGACTCGCCGCACCGCCTGCGAGCGGTGCGGAGGGTCTATAATCGAACAGGACCTGATGCTTGAAGGACATGACTCATGCGTCTCGCTCGACATCCCGCGGTCGCTGGAACCTTCTATCCAGCCGACCCCCAGGCGCTCAAACAAGCGGTGGCGGCCTACCTGGCGGAGGTGACCGCCGCGGCGCCACCACCCAAGGCCCTGATCGTCCCCCATGCGGGATATCGCTACTCTGGACCCATCGCCGCGCGGGCCTACGCGACCTTGATTCCGGTCTGTAAACGGATCACCCGCGTCGTCCTGCTGGGCCCGGCACATCGGGTCGCCATCCAGGGCCTCGCGGCCAGCCGCGCCGGACAATTCGACACGCCACTCGGTCCGGTGTCGCTCGACCGCGCCGCCATCGACCTGGCGTTGACCCTCCCCCAGGTCGTGCTGAGCGATGAGGCCCATGCCCTCGAGCATAGCATCGAAGTCCAGTTGCCCTTTCTCCAAGCGACCCTCGATGGCTTCCATCTGGTGCCCCTCGTCGTCGGCGATGCCGCTCCTGGCGAGGTTGCGCGGGTCCTTGATGTGCTATGGGGTGGGCCGGAGACGCTGATCCTGATCAGCTCTGATCTCAGCCACTATCTCGATGACGCCACGGCGCGCCGCCGGGATGCGGCCACGACCTTGGCCATTGAGCAGTTGCGACCGCAGGACATCGGGCCGGATCAAGCGTGCGGGTGCATTCCGGTCAGGGCCCTGTTGGAGGTCGCGCAGCGTCGCGGTTTAGAGGTGCGAACGCTCGATCTGAGACACTCCGGCGACACCACGGGTCCGCGCGAGCGGGTGGTGGGGTATGGTGCCTATGCCTTCTACTGACCCGGTGCCCGGGGTCGGCGACCGCGAGTCGCAGCGCACCCGGCTCCTGGCGGTTGCCGCGCAGTCCATCATGCAGGGCCTGAGTTGGGCGCGGCCGCTCGTGCCCGACCTGGCCGATTATCCGCTGACCCTACAAGCGCAGCGCGCGACCTTTGTCACCCTGAAGCGGGCCGACATGCTGCGTGGCTGCATCGGCGTGCTCGAGCCCAAGCGATCCCTGGTCGATGACATCGCCCAGAATGCCTACCGCGCGGCCTTCGAGGATCCTCGCTTCGCACCGCTAGAGCGCCATGAACTGTGTGAGCTGACCATCGAGATCTCAGTCTTGAGTCTCCCCGAGCGCCTCCAGGCTGCCTCGGAGGCCGATCTGATCGCCCAGCTCCGCCCCGGTGTCGACGGCCTGATCCTTGAGGATCAGGGACAGCGCGCCACCTTCCTGCCCGCGGTTTGGTCGCAATTACCTGATCCGAAAATCTTTCTGTCGCAGTTACGGCGCAAGGCTCGACTGCCAGAAAACGCGTGGTCGCCGAGTCTGCGGGTGTCGCGCTACACCACCGAGACCTTCGGCGCCGCGTTCGCGGCGATCCCCGAACAGGCTGTCACCCGCGCCCTTGCGCAGCCGCTCGCTGCCGTTGATGTCCCCCGCCCCTGAGCGCTTGTCGCGAGCCCATCATGCCTGTTGCCCCGCTCAACCCCGCCGCACTCTACCGCCCCTGCGACCCGCGCGATCTGGAGTTTGAAACCACCGAGGATCTAGACATCGTTGACGGCATCATCCGTCAGGACCGGGTGATCGAAGCCGTCCACTTTGGCATCGGCATCCATCAAGAGGGCTATAACCTCTTTGCTCTCGGCCCCTCCGGGACGGGCAAGTTCGCCCTGATTCGTGGTGTGCTCGAGCAGCGTGCGCGTGCCGAGGCCGTACCGTCTGACTGGTGCTATGTGTTTAATTTCGAGGATGTCCATCGCCCGCGTGCCTTGTGTTTGCCGCCCGGGCAGGGCTTGGAGTTCATGCGTGACATGGAGCAGCTCGTCGCCGCGCTCCATCGCTCGCTGCCGAGCCTGTTCGAGAGCGATGAATACCGGATTCACGCGCAGGCGCTCGCGGAAGACCTCGAGCAGCTGCAGGAGCGCGCGATGACCGAGATCCGTGAGCAGGCCAAAGCGAAGGACGTCATCTTGCTGCAGACCCCGACGGGCTTCACCCTGGCTCCGGTCCGCGATGGCAAGCCTCTAGGTCCGAATGAGTTCCAGACCTTGCCAGAGCAGGATCGTCACCGCATCGAACAGGATATCCATACGCTTCAGGGCGAGCTGCGCAAGGTGATGCATCAGCTGCCTGTGTGGAAGAAGCGTGCGGACGAATTGCTCGAAACACTCCATCGGGAGATGGTCAGTGCCGCCATCGAGAGCCCATTCGATCACCTCAGCGCGAAGTACGCCAATCAAGCGGCGGTCGTCGACTATCTGTGCCAAGCCCAGCAGGACGTCGTCGAGCACTTTCGCCAGCTCCTGCCTGAGCGGGAGTCGCCGCCCTCGGATCCTTGGGTGCAGGCGTCTGACGACGGTCCGCCTTGGCATCACCGGTATTGCGTCAATGTCATCCTGAGCCATCCGGAGAATGGCGGAGCTCCGGTCGTCGTCGTGGATCTCCCGACACATCATCAATTGGTCGGACGCATCGAGCACCGCTCGCACCTGGGAGCGCTGGAAACGGACTTCACCATGATCCGTGCCGGCGCCTTGCACCAGGCCAATGGCGGCTACCTCATCGTCGATGCCGCCCAGCTGCTCATGCAGCCCTTTGCCTGGGATACGCTGAAACGGTTGCTGCGGGCCGGCGAGATCCGCATTGAATCACTGGCGCACATGACGAGCCTGATCAGCACCCTGTCGCTGGAGCCGGAACCGATTCCACTCGATGTCAAGGTCGTGCTGATTGGTGAGCGTCATGTGTATTATTGGATGTACGACTCGGATCCCGAATTCTGCGAACTCTTCAAGGTGGCGGTCGATTTCGACGATCGACTCGAATGGACACTCGACACGGTCCGGGGTTATGCCGAGTTCATCGCCTTGGAGGTTCAGCGCGCGGGGCTGCGTCATCTCGATCGCGCCGCGGTGGCACGCCTGGTCGAGCATGGCGCACGACTTGCCGAGGATAACGAACGCCTTTCAACGCATCTGCGCTCCATCGGAGACCTGGTGCGCGAGAGCGACTACTGGGCGCGCATCGCGGGTCGCGCAATCGTGGGATGCGGGGAGGTCCAGCGCGCGATCGATGCCCAGGTTGCCCGCGCGGATCGGATCAGCCGCCGTTTGATCGAGGAGATCACTCGAGGGAGCATCCTGCTTGAGACCAGGGGTGAGCGGGTCGGCCAGGTCAATGGCCTCGCGGTGATGCGTCTCGGCGGCTGTGCCTTTGGTCATCCGAGTCGCATCACCGCGCGGGTGCGTCTCGGCCAGGGTGAGGTCATCGACATTGAGCGGGTGGTCAAACTCGGTGGTCCGATCCATTCGAAGGGTGTGCTGATTCTGCAAGGCTTCATTGCCGGTCGTTACGCCTTGGACGACCCGCTCTCATTCTCGGCCAGCCTCGTCTTCGAGCAGTCCTATGGTGGGATCGATGGCGATAGCGCCTCGTCGGCCGAACTCTATGCCCTGCTCTCGGCGCTCGCCGCCGTGCCCATTCGCCAAGCGCTGGCCGTTACCGGCTCGGTCAATCAACTCGGCGAGGTGCAAGCCGTCGGCGGGGTGAACGACAAGATTGAAGGATTCTATGATGTCTGCGCCGCGCGTGGTCTGGTGCCCGGGCAGGGGGTGCTGATCCCCGCGGCCAATGTGACGCATTTGATGCTGCGTGCCGATGTGCGCGAGGCGGTCGCGCAGGGCCGCTTTGCCGTTTATCCGATCGCGACCATCGACGAGGGAATCGAAGTGCTCACGGGTCAGGTCGCGGGCGAGCGTGGACGCGACGGGGCCTTTCCTGTCGCGAGTCTCAACGCGCGCGTGGAGGCCCGCTTGATCGGCTTTTCGAAGCGACTGCAGCGTGCTGCCTCGTCGGGAGCGCTGTGATCGATCCCCTCGTGTGCGGAGCTCGTGATCCCTGGGGCTCGCGCCATCCCACTCTAGAGCCAACTCGCATCCCCTGGCGGTCTGACACTCTGATCGGGCGCTGAGGCCGTGCCGCCATCACGCACCACCCCCTGCGCTCAGGGGTTCAGGACGTCGGCATCGCGCTCGTGTGTGCTGCCTCGAGGACCTCGGCGATGCATGCGCGGGCGCGATCTCGCAGCGCTACCGCCGCGGCCCAATCCGATCCAGTGGGTTCCAATGGCGGGAGGATGATGACCTCGGCCGTGCCGGGTCGCGGCGCGAAACTGTCGCCTGGCATCAGGGCCCGAGTCCCGCGGATCACGATGGGGATCACCGGCACGCCGATCTGAGCGGCCGCGGCAAAGGCGCCCATCCGGAAGGGCAGGAGTCCCGGCTGCGCACGGAAGGTGCCTTCGGGAAACATCGCGAGGGTGGTCCCGTCGCCGACCTGTTGCGCGAGACGCGTGGATTCGAGACGGCCCGAATGTGGATCGAAGCGATCGACGAAGTGCGCGCCCATGCGTCGCAAGAAGGCACCGACGATCAGCCGGCTGGCCAATTCCTGCTTCACGACGAAACCGAGCGGACGGGCAACCGCCTCGCTCAAGATCAGACCGTCGAGATAGCTTTCATGGTTGGCGACCAGAATGACGGGGCTGCTGTCGGCGGGTAAGTGCGCGCGCCCGCTCACCGTCAGTCGCAGCCCCGTGAGACGCCGTAGCAGTCGAATACCGAAGCGGGCCAGCGCCCACCGCCGTGACCGGTTCGGGAGCAATCGGATGGCGATCCAAAACCAGGGGGCGAGCACCAGGAAGACGGACCAGGCATATCCGGCGTAAAGCTGGTGCGGGAAACGGCGCACCCGGGAGTGGAGGCCGGATAGCCCAACCCGCAGCAGTTGCCAGGCGGGGCGTCGCGCGGGTTCCTCGAGTCGCCCGGCGAGATAGCGTTCGCGCGTGGCCGCACGCCGCAACTTGCCACTCGAGGTCTTGAGCACCGCGCGCGGTGGAACGAGGAGCAGGATATCGGGGGGGATCCCCAGGACCTCCGTGGCACGCTCGCGCAAGCGCCGGGTCAAGTCGGCGCGGTGCTCGGGATCTCGTACCTTGGTCTCGGCCAGGATGACCAGCCGTTCGCTCCCCAGTTCGGGATCCTCCGCCGCGAAGGCCACCACGCATCCCTTGCGCACCCCGGCGATCTCGCCGAGCGCCTGCTCGACCTCGTAGGGGTAGAGGTTGCGGCCACCGCGGATGATCAGATCCTTGACGCGGCCGCTCAGATACACCTCGCCATCGGCCAGATAGGCCCGGTCACCGGTCGCATGCCAACCGTCGCGGATCAGCGCTCGGGTGGCCTCGGGATTGCGATAATAGCCCTGGGTTGCGGAGGGGCCACGAAACTCAAGCAGCCCCTCGTGCCGGTCTGGCCGTTCGTGACCGCCTGCGTCGACCACCCGCAGTTGGTAGCCGGGCAGGGCGCGTCCACAGGCGACGATCTGCAGTGCCTCCGGATCTGTGCAGGCGACCGGTAACGCATGGCTGGATTGCGCGAACCGATCGCGATCGATGCAGTCAACGCGCGGTCCACGACCAAGCGGTGGAAAGGCGAGCCCCACGGCCGCCTCGGCGAGCCCGTAGACCGGTGCTAAGGCGGTGGGGCGCAAGCCGCAGGGAGCGAAACGGGCGGCGAACCGTGCCAGGGTCGTCGGGCTCACCGGCTCGGCTCCGTTCAGTGCCCACCGCCAACGGCTGAGATCCAGTTCGCTGAGCTGGGCGTCCGTGATCCGGGTCAAGCAGAGTTCGTAGGCAAAGTTCGGTGCCGCCGAGAGGGTTCCCCCGTGCCGATGAATGGCCTCCAGCCACCGCACCGGTCGGGCGAGGAAGGACAGTGGCGACATGGCGATCAAGGGGACGGCGTAATAGAGGCTCCCCAGCCAGGCTCCGATCAGGCCCATGTCGTGATAGAGCGGGAGCCAACTGACGAAGACATCGTCGGGTGCGATCTCGACCACGGTCCCCATCGCGCGGATATTCGCGAGCAGATCGGCATGAGTGAGCACAACGCCCTTGGGATCACCGGTGCTGCCGGACGTGTATTGCAGGAAGGCGATGTCCCGTGCCGCCGCGCGCGGGCCGGCCTGGGTGATGTCGGCCGGAGCTGAAGGCGTGGTTGCGAGTTCTTCCAGGGTCAGGATCGCACGCAAGGATGGAACCTGAACCCGGAGCACGCGCGCGATGGTGCGCGCCTCCGGGACCGTGATCAGGAAGACCACACCGGCGTTATCGAGGATCCGACCGTGCCGGCGCAGATGCTCCTCGATGAGCTGCGGGCGCGCGGGCGGGTAGATGGGCACCGGGATGCCTCCCGCCATCAGAACGCCGAAGAAGGCATCGAAATAGCCCGGCCCGGTCGGCAGCATCAAGGCCACCGTGGCCCCTGGGCGCAGCCCTGCTTGTCGGAGGTGACCAGCGACCCGCGCAGCCCCTTCGGCCAAGGCCCGATAGCTGATCGAGACTGGCGGTGCGTCGGGTGCCTCGAAGCGGATATGGAGACGCTCAGGGTGGCGTTGCAGATGCCAGTCCAGGGCCTCAAGGAGCGTCTGCGCCGCATCAGGGTGGTCGGCGTCGGCGGCCTCGGGAACGGGGGAGGGCGCCACCCTGGTCATCGTCTCCGTCGCTCCAGGGGTGACACGAGAGCGATCTTGAACCAACGCGAGCAGGTCGCGCGCGGTGCCCGCGAGCATGGCTTGATCGGGTAAGGACACCGTCAGTTCGGTTTCGATGCGCGCGATCAGTTCGGAGCGACTGAGGCTGTCGAGTCCGAGATCGGTTTCCAGACGGGTATCGAGGTCGATCCCACCAGTGGGTTCGGGGAGGCGTGACTCGTGGGCGAAGCGTTCCAAGATCGCGAGGAGGCGGGTGGCATCTGAGTGGTCAGCGGATGGCGATGTCATCCTTGCGAATCCTCATTGAGGAATGGCGTCATTCGTGGTGAATGAAGACATGGACTGGCGAGCCCGCGAGTGGATCCGCTTGATGAATCCAGTTGTGAGCTCGAAACAGGCCGTCGGTCGCGACGGTGCGTTCGGTCAGGGTATCCGGTGCCGAGGGGGCGTCGCTCGCACACCATAGACCGTCCAGGAATACATGGTGCTGCTGAGATCACACGCTACCGCCTCTGTGTAGCGAAGGCAAATGCGCCGGGTTGAAATCGAACGCGCCTTGCCGGTGCCGCGGGACCCAGGATCGAGAATGGTGAATCAAAACAAAAAGCAGCTGGATGCCGCAGGGGAGCTGCTTGCGCTCTGGATCGACGCGCCGCCAATGGAGGTCTGTCACGAGCACGTTGCGACGCCCCCTGGCCTGTGTGACGCAGCGACCATTCAGGGTCTCGAGCAGCGGCTCTGGCAATTCAATGCCATCTTTGACGCGGCGACCGATGGCATGATGATTACGGATCCGCGGGGGCATATCCAGGACGTCAATCCTGCTTTTACGCGCATCACGGGATACACCGCGGCTGAGGTGCTCGGGCGTCAGCCGAATCTGCTCAATGCCGAGTGGCATACACGTGCCTTCTTCGCGCGGATGTGGCGTCAACTCCTTCGGGAGGGGGCCTGGGACGGACAGATCTGGATTCGCAATAAGGACGGCGTGGTCCATCTGCAAACCCTGCGGATCCGCCGTATCTGTGATGCTGATGGTGTTGCCGTGAATTATGTCGGCCTGTTTGCCGAGCGCTCCACCGGGCGCTTGGGCACGAGGCCAACCGAGTCACATGCTCACTATGATCCACTCACCAAGCTCCCCAACCGCCTCCTCTTCGAGGGCCGCTTGCGCCAAGTGCTCGACCCGAACCGCCCCCCTGCACGCGCGCAAGCGCTCTTCCTGTTGGGACTCGATCGGCTCACGTATTTCAATGCCAGTCTTGGGCATGCGTTGGGCGATGAATTGCTGCGTGCGCTCGCACTTCGCCTGCGCGAAGGCCTTCGCCCGAGTGATCCCGTTGCGCGGCTTGATGGCGATCAATTCGGCCTGTTACTGGAGGGGGTCAAGACGGCAGAGGAGGCCGCCGAGATTGCGAAACGGCTGTGCGTATCATTGCGTGAGCCATTCATGATTCGTGCTCATCAGGGCTTCGTCACGGCGAGTGTGGGGATTTGTCTAGACACGACGGCGGGGTATGACGCTGAGATTATGATGGCCCATGCCGAGGCGGCCTTACGTCAGGCAAAGCAAGGGGGGCGCAACGACTTTCGGATCTTTGCGCGAGCACTCACCAGTGCGCCGAGCGAGTACGAGCAGATGCGCAACGCGTTGCGCCTGGCTCTCGAGCGAGGTGAGTTTCGACTGTACCTCCAGCCACGCATCGATCTTGCCAGCGGTCGGTGGATGAGTGCCGAGGCGAGCATTCGTTGGCATCATCCCGAGTGGGGGATCCTGCCATCGGAGCGTGTTGAATCGCTCGCCGAATCATGCGGGATGCTGCTGGACATTGGGCACTGGTTGTTCGCCGAAGTCGGTGCCTGTCGGCGGCTCTGGAGCCGTCTCAATGTGCCAAACCAGGTGCTTGCGATCGCGCTGACGGAGGCGCAGTTGACACGTTTCGACCTCTTGCAGTCCGTCGAAGCACTCCTCGGTGACCAGGATCGGGAGCGTTTTCGCCTGTCGATCGAACTGCCTGCAACCTTGCTGTTCAAACACTCCGAACGGGCGCGCGACGTCCTGATCGCTCTCCACGAGAGGCATGTTGCGCTCACCCTGAGCGATGTCGGTCCGGGTTGGATCGCGCCCTTGCTGATGCGACGACTGCCGCTCCAGTGTCTCAAACTGGAGCGCGCCATGCTCAGCAGCATTCCCGACTCCGCGGACCACATGGCGGTGGTGCAGGCGCTGATCGCGATGGCGCAGGCGCTGGATCTCGAGATCATCGCCGATGGCGTGCATGATGAGCGTCAACGGATGTTCTTGCTCAACAGCGGCTGTCTCCTCGCCCAAGGCGAACTGTTCGCGCGCCCCATGCCGGCTACTCAGTTCGCGCGGCACCTGACCCAGTTTGCACCGGCGGCGTCAGCGGCCGGGACCACTCCGCCCGATCCACTCTAGCGTGCGTTGCGCATGACCGTGGACGGCTGAGGCCGGCAGGAGAGGATGGCCCGGAGGTCGGGGCGCCGTGCGGACTCGAGCCCGTGGAGAACCGAGGGGGATCCGCTGCGGGTCTTTTGAGGTGCACGCTGATGCCCACGCGGCGCCGATCGCACATACGCGACCTTGCGACGTTCGGGCATGACGTGTCTAATCATCCGTCAATGTTCGCACGATGAGAGTGGCCCATGTCTGTCCCCGATCTGGCAGCCATCCCGGGACAACCGGGTTTGGATGACGCCTACAGCCCGTTGCCCGGCTGCTATGACGAGATGCGGACGGCCGATGGCGAGGTCCGGCCGCATTGGCAATATGTTCTGGACGCTCTGCGTACGCTCGGCCCTGCTGGGATCGACGCGCGCTGGCGCGAAGCGGCGCGGATGGTTCGCGACAATGGCGTGACCTATAATCTCAACGCCGATGCCCAGGGGATGTCGCGTCCCTGGGAACTTGATCTGTTGCCGCTGCTGATTCGTAGCGAGGAGTGGGCGGAACTCGAACGCGGTCTGACTCAACGGGCAGACTTGCTCAATCACATCCTGCTCGATCTCTATGGGCCACGTCAGCTCATCCGCGATGGGTTCTTGCCGGCAGAGCTCATCGACGCCAGCAGCCACTATCTGCTGGCCTGTCACGGCATTGAACTGGCCGGAAATCGCCCCTTAATCCACTATGCCGCCGATCTGACACGGACCCTTGATGGCAGTTGGCGCATCATCGGCGACCGCACCCAGAGTCCGCTCGGCTTCGGCTATGCGTTGGAGAATCGCGTGGTGCTCTCGCGGGTGCTGCCAAGCATGTTCCGCGACTCGCATGTTCACCGACTGGCCGGTTTCTTTCGTTCGCTCCGCCGCACCTTGGCCCGGCTCGCGCCGCGCCGCTACGAACACGCCCGTATCGTGGTCCTGACCCCGGGGCCGGCCAATGAGGCCTATTTCGAGCATGCCTATCTGGCGAACTATTTGGGGTTTACGCTGGTGCGCGGCGGCGACCTGTCGGTGCGTGATGGTGCGCTCTGGTTGCGGACCCTGGGCCGGCTCGAGCGCATCGACGCGGTGTTGCGGCGGGTCGACGATAGTCGCTGCGATCCACTGGAGCTGCGCGAGGACTCGTTGCTCGGGGTGCCGGGTTTGGTCCAAGCGGTCCGGGCCGGCAATCTCGTGGTGGCCAACGCGCTCGGCAGTAGCATTCTCGAACACCCCGCGCTCCCGGCCTTCCTGCCGAAGGTGTGCCAGGAGCTGTTGGGCGAGGAGCTGCTGATCCCGGACATTCCAACCTGGTGGTGTGGTGACACCGCCTCGCTCGGACAGGTCCTCGAACGGTTCGATCAGGTGGTCATCAAGCCGCTGCACCGCGGTTCCGGTCCACGTTGCCTCGTTCCCGCGACCTTGGAGGCGCCCGAGCGGGCCGCATTGATCACGGCCATCAAGGCCAATCCAGCAGGCTATATCGCTCAGGAACACATTTGTCCCTCGACCGCCCCGGCCCTGATCGGTCGATGTTTGGAGCCCCGTTCCAGCGTCCTGCGGACTTTCCTCAGCGCCGAAGAGGACGGCTACACCGTGATGCCGGGTGGTCTCGGGCGGGTCACGCCAACCGCCAACGCGGCCTTGGACTCCAACCAACTCGGTGGCTTGGCCAAGGATGTTTGGATCGTCGCTTCCGAGCCGGAGCGCCAGGAGAGCCTCATGGTCTCGGCCGAGACCATGAGCCCCGCGGTGACTCAGGAGAGCGAGGTCTCCAGTCGGGTTGCCGACAACCTATTCTGGATCGGTCGCTATGCCGAGCGCGCGGAGGGATTGGTCAGGCTGCTGCGCATCGCCATCTTCAAGCTCTCCGAGCGCGGTGATTATCCGGAACCCATCGGTGATTCCTGTTGTTTGCGCTCGCTCTTGGAGGCCTTGACGAATCAGACGCAATCCTTCCCTGGTTTCGTCGGCGCCGGTGCCGATGAGCGACTGAACAATCCCGTGCCAGAGATGCTGTCGTTGATCGCGGATTCGAAGCGACTCGGTGGCTTGCCGCAGACGCTCGAGGCCCTGGGGCAGGCGGCCTATTCGGTGCGTGACCGATTGTCGGCCGATACCTGGCGCATCGTCAGTGATATTGAGGGCCATCTCGGTCGCCTGACGAAGGATCCCCCCAATCAGTTGTCGCTCGCGCTCGATGAACTCGACCCCTTGATCACCTCGTTGGTTGCTTTCTCGGCCTTGACGCAGGAGAACATGACGCATAACGAAGGTTGGCATTTTCTTGAGATCGGGCGGCGACTGGAGCGCGCATCGGCGACCGCCAGTCTCTTGCGCTCGACGCTTGTGCCCATCGCGGGCGAACCGGATGAGCACATGGTCATCGACGCGGTGCTCGGCGTCACCGACAGCCTGATCACCTATCGGCGACGCTATCGGGCGGGAACCCGGGTTGGTGCGCTCCTCGATCTGGTGTATCAAGACGAGGGTAATCCACGTGCGCTTGCCTATCAGTTGGTGCAGCTCGAGCGTCTGGTTTCGGAACTGCCCCGTGGTGATCTCTCCATGGGACGGACCACGGTCGAGAAACTGGTGCTCAAAGCACTCACGGGGATTCGCCTTGCCGAGATCGACACCCTGGTCCAGCCCGACAAGACCGGGAAGCGCCGCGCCGAGTTGGCCGCGATCCTAGCGGGCTTGGATCAACAGAGCGCGGCGATCTCGGATGCCATCACGGCTCAGTATTTCCGCCACGAAGAGCAGCCGCACAGCCTCTTGCGGCGATCAGCGGCAAGGTCGGACTCATGAGGTTCAAGATCAACCATGTCACGCGTTACGACTATTCCGAGCCGGTGTCGCTCTGTCACAGTATTGCCCACCTGAAGCCATCGGAGACCCCGCGCCAGCGTTGTCTCTTCAGTCAGATCCGGGTCGATCCCTGGCCCGCGGTGCATCGTGAGTACGAGGATTTCTTCGGCAATCGCGTCAGTTATTTCTCGATCCAGCAGGCCCATGACGCGCTCGAGGTGCGGGCCCAGAGCGAGGTTGAAGTGATGGCGCCCAACCTTCCGCAACCGGCTTCGACCCAACCCTGGGAGCGGATCGTCGATCGGTTGCTTGACCGCGATGATGCGCCCATGACCGATCTGCGGATCTTTACACTGCCCTCGCCGCTGGTGCCCGCCGACCCGGATGCCGTGGCCTTTGCGGCGGAGTCCTTTACCGCCGGGCGCCCGATCCTGGAGGCGACCATCGAACTCATGAGTCGCATCCACCGGGATTTTCGCTACGACCCAACCTCGACGACGATTGCGACTCCGCTCGCCGAGGTCATGGCGCAGCGCAACGGTGTGTGCCAGGATTTCGCGCACGTTGCCATCGCTGGTCTGCGTGGTCTGGGACTCGCCGTGCGCTATGTCAGTGGCTATCTGGAGACCTTGCCACCGCCGGGACAGGTCAAGCTCCAGGGTGCCGACGCCTCGCATGCCTGGTTCGCGGTGTTGATCCCGAACATCGGCTGGGTGGATTTCGATCCGACGAATGATCAGATTCCCGGTGAGCAGCACATCACGACCGCGGTCGGGCGCGATTTCCAGGACGTCACCCCGCTGCGCGGCATCTTCTATGGCGGCGGACATCACGATCTGACGGTTGCCGTGGACGTGAATCGGATCCCGCCCGTGCCTGCTGTTGATCCACCAGCGGTTGCTGATCCACCAGAGGAGCCGGCGGTGTCGCCGCCAGCCTCCTCCTGAACCGGATCATCCGCTGACGTCCTGCTCGGGAATGCGCGAGTGAGTTGCGCTGGCGCGGCAGGACGGCGCCCGCGGCCTGGTCCTGACCACCGGTCTGAACGGCACGACGGATCCCGCCCCGCCGACCGTCATGGGTGATCCCAAGTGGCGACTCACCCGATCGTTGGATCCGCCGCGCGATGTCGCGCCGCCAAGCGGACATAGTGCTCCGCGACATACTCCAGATACTCGAGTTCAGCGTTCTGCAGGGTGCGCACACGTCGCGCGGGCGCGCCGAGCCACAGCGACTCGCCGTCTAAAACCTGACCTGGGGTGACGAGAGACCCGGCGCCGAGCAGGGTGCGCGGCTTGAGGACAGCGCGGTCAAGCACGCGCGCGCCGATCCCAATCAGACAGTGCGAGCCGATCTCGCAGCCGTGCAGCACCGCTTGATGCCCAACGGTCACGCCTTCGTGAATCACCAGGGGTGCGCCACCTGGAAGAAAGCGACTGTCATGGGAAACGTGCAGAATGCTGCCGTCCTGCAGATTGGTCCGGGCGCCGATCTCGATGTGATGGAGATCACCCCGCACCACGCAGCCCGGCCAGACCGAGGCGTCCGGCCCGATCACGACATCGCCGATGACCACGGCGGTGTCATCGATCCAGGCGGATGGGTCGATGCGGGGTGCCAAACCCTCGAACGAACGGATGCGGGGTGTGGTCATCAGGGTCTCGATCGGATCGCAGGTCCCAAGGCGCTTATGCGCCCGCTCGTGATTGATGATAGCAGGCCTGGGCAGCCACCTCGTAGGTGGCCAATCCGGTTCGAACAATGCGCTCCCAAGCCTGGGTCCAGGTCGGTGATGGGAAGGCTCTCGCGGGCCGAGGTGGGCACGTGGCCGCCTGCTGGTGAGCCGGGACTGCCGGCGTCGTGGTTACCTCCCGCAAGGGGCACTCGTAGGAGAGCGTCCCATCATCGAGCCACCGGGCGCGGCCGCCAAGACGCTTGGCCAATGCCCGCATGGCATCATTCTCGGCGAGAACCTCACAGTGAAACCGATCGATCCCTTGTGCTTGAGCCGCCCTGCGCAAGTGCTCGAGCAGGATGCCACCGAGTCCTTGACCTTGCGCTCGATCGATGACGGCCATCGCCAACTCCGCGGTTTGCGCTCCCGGGGCGACGCGCACGCATCGTGCGATGCCAAGCACCTCGCTGACCTGGCCCTGTGCGTCGTGACGGACCGCTGCGAAGGCGAGATGATCACGCCCGTCGGTGTTGGTGAGTGTGGCGAGATCCGCGTCGGTCAGGGCCTGCTTCGCGCCAAAGAACCGCAACCGGCGTGACGCCGCGGACAGTCCAGCGAAGCAGGTTCGCAAGACGGACTCGTCACCTGGGCCGATGGCGTGGATCCAGCAGGTCGCGCCGGTTCTCAGCACCACCGGTTGTGCTTCTGAAGAGACGGTCAGCACGAACGGCTGAGGGTCACGGTCACTGTGGTTCAGGTCATGCTCGATCATGGTGGCATTCTCCAGCGGTTCACGACGGGTCTTGATCCGAGGGTTCCGAAACGAATGGTCGAGATCCAGTGGCGTATCATCGGATGTGGTCTGCAACGTATTTTGTGCACTGCAGCATAAGATGATGGCGGACGGAAAAGGTTCAAAGGCGATCGCAACGGCACTCCGTGCCCGGCATGCGATCACGTGCCTGTGGCGCTGGCCTCGCGATGCGGCCATCCGCGTGCAGGCGTGCCCGAAAGCGATGATCTAGGCCCTGAATTCCCGCACAATAGGGCTCAGCGCAACGCAGTCATGAGAGTTATCGTGGAGAAAACCTTTCCCCTGACGTGGGTCGCAGCGGGTCTCGGCCTGATCCTTGCGTTTATTTTGATCGTTGGCGGAGCGACTGGGCCCTCTGACGGCCCTCGGTTGCCCCTGCTCACACTCTTGTTCATCAGTGAGTTTGGTTTCCTGGTCACGGCTGGCGGGGTCTTTTGGGCCTTCCGGACGCGGAACCGAGCGGATCGTGAGAAGGGCCGTCTGATCGCTGCTGTCGCTTGCGTGGCGCTGGCGCTCGGCTTCCTGCTGGTTGGGATCAGCCTCTGGACCGGGATGGTGGGTGGGTTGCCAAACGTCGCCGGGCACTCGGGCAGCATGGCGCTGGGTTGAGCGACCCGCGGGTGTTGAGCCGTCGCCTCGGCGCGGATCAGCACTCCCTGGTCCTGCTGCCTGGTGCGATTTCGGACCGAGTGGTGTTGGGTTCACCCGAGGATGCGGTCACAATGAAACCGCCGCGCGTGGGTCCGGGCTCGCCCGGTGCCAGTCTCCCTTCAGACGAGGTTCGCGTTCGTGATAACGTTCAGCTTGATCCTGCATACCCTGATCCTGACCCTGTTCGTGGTTCGTGTCCTGTTGCGACGCAATCGCCAACCGGCATCGCGCATCGCCTGGATCCTGGTCATCATCGCGTTTCCCATCATCGGGGTGCTCGCCTACATCCTGTTCGGCGAGGTCAATCTTGGCCGTCGTCGCGCCGAGCGCATGCGCCGCATCGTCGCGCAGATCCCGGAACTCGCCTATGACTCCGACCGCTTGCTGATTCCTCCCGAGATCCCCGAAATCCATCGTCATCTCTTCCGGATCGGGAAATCAATCAACGGTTTCGACCCGGTCGCGGGGAATCGCGCAACCCTGATGGCTGACTCCAACGCGGCGATCGATGCCATGGTCGCCGACATCGATGCCGCGCGGCATTCAGTGCATCTGGTCTTCTACATCTGGCTTCCCGACAACAACGGCTTGCAGATGGCCGCGGCCCTGGAGCGGGCCGCGGCGCGTGGTGTGATCTGTCGGGCCATGGCGGATGATCTGGGCTCCCGCCGCATGATTCACTCGAGTCATTGGCGCCGCATGCAAGCCGCGGGCGTCCGCTTGGTGCGGGCCCTGCCGATTGGGAATCCGCTGTTGCGTCCCCTGCGAGGCCGCATCGATCTGCGCAACCACCGCAAGATCCTCGTCATCGATGATCGCATCACCTACAGCGGCAGTCAGAACTGCGCTGATCCGGAGTTTCGGATCAAGGCCAAGTATGCCCCCTGGGTCGACATCATGATGCGGTTCGAGGGTCCGATCGTGCGACAGAACCAGCTCCTGTTCGCCTCCGACTGGCTCGCTCACGTGGACGATGGGCTCGATGCCGAGTTACGACGCCCCGTGCTTGCGACCGAGTCGGCGGATGGCTTCCCCGCCCAGGTGATCGGGACCGGTCCCATGGTCCGTGCTTCGGCCATGCCAGAGGTGTTCGAGTCGCTGATCCACAGCGCCCGCGATGAACTGACCATCACGACCCCTTACTATGTTCCGGATGAGGCGATGCAGAGTGCCCTGTGCGCGGCGGGATATCGTGGGGTGCGCACCACGATCGTCTTTCCGGCACGCAATGATTCATTCGTCGTCGGGGCGGCGAGCCGCAGCTATTATGCGGATCTCATCGCCGCGGGAGTGCGGATCTTCGAATTCGAAGGTGGCTTGTTGCACGCGAAGTCGCTCACCCTTGATGGAGCCATCACCCTGATCGGGTCGGCGAACATGGATCGACGGAGCTTCGAGATCAACTTCGAGAACAATATTCTGCTGTACGATCCCGAACTGACCAAGACCATGCGCCAGCGTCAAGAGCACTACATCGCCCACTCCAGACCGGTCACCGCGGATATGGTGGATGCCTGGGGGCCAGGTCGGCGCCTTCTGAACAACAGCATTGCCATGATTGGGCCGATCCTGTGATGGGACCGAAGGCCTGCCCCGAGTCGCTGGATGTTGGATGAGGCCATTGCTTCGCCTCGGGTGGTCGCATCCAGCGACCCGGCTGGGACCAGCCTCAGCTTGGGCCGAAGAGGAACCACAGAATCAGACCGAGGACCGGCAACAGTAGGACGATCACAATCCAGATCACCTTCGATCCGGTGCCGGACGGGCTTCCGATGATTTTCACAATGGCATAAACGATCAAGATCAAATGAATCAGGCCGAGTAAACCTGTGACTTCAAGCGACATCACGTCCCTCCAAAAAGACCGCGAGATGGATTTCAACCACTCGATGCAAGACAGTTCCGATCGGATCAATCACGATGCAAGCGGTGCATGATGGCACACCTTGTTCGTGGTTCGCATGCCGCACGGAGTGTGGGGAAGGGATCTTGAAAAGCGCTTGCGTGATCTCGGAACAATCTGATCGCGGGGGTGGTGGCGTGATCGAGATGCCCTACCGACAGGGCGACTGGGTCGAGGTGAAGGGCAACTATGGTGAGGTGGTGAAGGTCAGCATGCGCACCCTGGAACTGGTCACGCCTGACGATACCCGTGTCTCCATTCCACATCTGCAGTTGTGGAACGAAGCGATTTTCAATGCCAACAATGGCGGGCCGGAACTGCAATGTGTCGCCGATTTCTACCTCCACCCACAGCATCGTGCGGACCAGGTGCGGCAGGCCCTGCACGATGTCGCCATCACCAGCCCCTATCTGCAGCTCAATCAACCGCTCGCCGTGGTCGTGCGTGAGCAACCCTGGGGAACCCATTATCGATTACGGGCCTACCCCGTCGATCCGCGCCAGCAGTTTCGTTTCGTGTCCGATCTGACCGCGCGGGGTAGAGTCGCCCTTCAGGCTCTTGGTGCCCAACCGGCCGCGGTCCCTGCGACTGTCACTCCTGCTGCGTGAGCCGCGAGCGCGTATGAACCAACACAGCGGACACCAAGCGCAGGCCTGGTCGCAGGCTGCCGCCATCTTGATGATCCTGGCCTTGATCGCGCTGATCGTGGCGATTGGTCTGGTGTGGCCCAGGCTGGAGCCGCGTTTGAGCGAGTTGAGCGTGCTGCAACTCGGTTTTCTCGCGAGTCTCGTGGCGGGTCTCTTGACCGGGGTGGGGGCATTGCCGATCTTCTTCGTGCGCCAACTCTCGAGTCAGGTTGAGGACTCGCTGATGGGCTTCGGTGCCGGTGTCATGCTCGCCGCGACGGCATTTGAGTTGGTGCTCCCGGCCGTTGCGGGCGCCGAGGCTCTGTTCGGGGATGACTGGATCACCATCGGGATCCTGGCCGTGGGGATCGGCGCGGGAGGTGCGGTGTTGCTCGCATTGCATCATCTGGTGCCGCATGAGCATTTCATCACGGGCCCGGAAAGTGGCGCTGATCCCGCGAAGATCCGGCGTGTTTGGCTCTTTATCCTCGCCATTGCCTTGCATAACTTGCCAGAGGGCTTGGCGGTTGGGGTCGGCTTCGGTGGCGAGCATCTCTCCGATGGTGTGGCTCTCGCCATCGGGATCGGGCTGCAGAATATTCCGGAAGGGTTGGTGGTCGCGATCGCGCTCTTGTCCCTGGGGTATGGCCGCTGGACCGCCTTCGGCGTGACCCTCTTGACCGGTTTGGTCCAACCATTAGGCGGCCTGATTGGGGCCACCGCAGTGAGCCTCTTCAGTCTCTTCCTGCCGCTGGCGCTCGCGTTCGCGGCCGGGGCGATGCTGTTCGTCATCAGTCACGAGATCATTCCCGAATCCCATCGTCAGGGGCACAAGGGTAAGGCCACGTTCGGCGTGCTCCTGGGCTTTGTTGTCATGGTGGCGATCGATATCGCGCTCGACTGAATCATGAGAGCACCATGCCATCCCTTGACCTTCTGACCGCAATCGTCTCGACCTTCGGTCTCATTTTCCTGGCCGAGATCGGTGATAAGAGCCAACTCGTGTGCATTGCCCTGGCCGCGCGGCACCGTCATGTCCCGGTGATGTTGGGTGCGGCCGTGGCCTTCGCCATCCTCAATACTCTGGCGGTCGTCTTTGGGGCCGCCTTGGCGCAATGGATCCCCGAGCGACTCCTGGCCGCGGCCGTCGCGATTCTCTTCGGGGTTTTTGGTCTGAAGGCCCTGATGAACCGCGATGAGGATGACGATCCGGATTGCACGACCTCGAGCAAGACGGGTCATGGGATCTTTGTCACGACCCTGCTGATGCTCCTGCTTGCCGAGATGGGCGATAAGACGCAACTGGCGGTGGCCGCGCTGACCGTGACCTTCCCGCCGCTCGCGGTCTGGCTCGGTGCCACCCTGGCATTGATCACGACCTCCGCGCTGGGTGTCTGGTTGGGGGTCCGATTCCTTCGCCGCATCCCGATGCGACAGGTGCATCGCGTTAGCGGCATCTTCTTCTTGGCACTCGCGCTCTTCGCGGCCGTGCGGGTGTTCTGAGCCTGGGTTGGGGCTGCGCGCCCTGACTTTGTCGGTTCTCCCGGATCTCAGCGGGTCATGTGATCATATCAATCAGTCACTTGATGGCGGTGCTCCGCAAAATGCCATTCGAGCGCTTTTTATGTTGTCTTTCGATCAGGATACGATTCAGGCTCTTTTAAATCTTCCTGACCTTGCGATTGACCGGGTCGTTTTAAATAATTCGAGCCTGGCCCCTTGTCCCTTATCCTCCCAGTGCAGGTTTTCAGTCATGCGATAATCCGATTTTTGGTTTGCGCCTAACGTAAGGATCAGCCACCGTCCGAAGTGCTTCGAGAGAAGCGAGCGGCGCTTTGGGCGGTCGGCTGGAGGCTTTTGTTGGGCGTCTTTGCATGCCAAACGGGACGTCCAGACGCGGACTGGCGAGCGGCGGCATCTGCCGCAATAGCTGCTGTATTGCCGTGGAACTTATCTGATATGGCTCTGCGGGTCTCATGTATTTCGTCAATCACGATGTCAGTCATCTTGTATATCCTCGCCTAAGAGGCTGTATAGAAAGTTCCGCTCAACAGAGCGGAGATTAAATGATGCAACGGAAGCAAATAAACTTTTAGTAAGCAATTTGATTGTGACAGATTTGACGAAGGAGTAAACGCGACGATGCGAGATCAACTTGCGACTCACTCGAACGAGGTTCTCTCTCATCATCCTGACTCAGTCGGCGTGACCGACTCAGCCAAGCAAATGTCCGCTCGACGACCCATCGATGAGGCAGCACATGAAAGCCTTGATGTCCTTTCTGCCTCTTCACAATCTCAAGATAACAATTCAATTGAGTGAAAACCCAATCAAACAGTTCACGACCAGAGTACCCACGATCAGCCCAAATGATCTTGACGCTTTGGAGCAGCACAAACAGTTTCAGTTTCATCAGGACCTGTCGAGCGGCTTTCCCACCGTAGATGTTAGCGGCATGTGCACACACGACGAGCAGCTAACCCATTGTATCGAATAAAATATATCGTTTCCTCCCCTTCGCAAGCTTGCCGCCATCAAACCCAGAGTCGATTGATGACTCCGGAGTTCCTTTGACACTTTGGCTATCGATCACGGCACCACTTGGGTCGGGATTTCGGCCTGAACGCTGACGCAAACGTGACCGTAGCGCCGCATTGATATGTTCTAGGAGTCCGCTGTGTGTCCATTGATGATAATAGTCATTGACAAAATCGTACGAGAGGAAATCTTTTGGTCAATATCGCCATGGACAGCCTGTCTTATTCAAATAGAACATCGCGTTTAACATCTCGCGAAGATCCACTTTACGAGGTCGCCTGTCTTGTATGGCTCAAGCTCGTTCAAAATGGCCTCAATGATCGCCCACTCTTCGTCCGAAAGGTCGCTTGGGTAGCGGATAGGCGTATGAGCATTCTCTTTGGTCATGTTCACTTCTCCGAAGTCAAAAGCGGCATTCGCATTATGATTGCCCATGCCTTCGGAGTTTTATGACATTAAATCAATAATTTAGTTCCTATACAGCCTCTTACTCCTAAATTTCAATTCCTTATACTACAATCCGGACACCTCGCATAGTCATTGACCCGCTCTAAGCAATCAGTGCATCATCTCGCAGCATCATTTTTTAGATGCAAGAAGTAGAGAGTCCGCGAGCTTCTTTGCATTAGTCAATGCGTAATCGGCAGATACCGAACCATTCTCGATGCCTTTAAATACTGACTGAACTTTATCAGATTCGATTACATCCAACTTGAGCAGCGTCGCATAGATTCCTGCAAGCTTAGCAAGCTGGGCTGCTGGGTTTCCTGCTACAGATGGGACAGTATCATAGGCGGCAACCTTTTTTCTTAGTTCAGCAATATACTTTTCTCGTTTAAAATCGTTATTCCAGCCACTTTTTACAAGCGTAATAATTCCTTTGGAAAGAAAAACCCCTAAGGCTGCTGCGCCGATGACAGGTAGTAATGGAGCAGCTACCACAGCAGTGCTAGTTGTCGTCACCGTTGCACCGAGCAAGCCGCCTAAAAATGTTGATCCCAAGACAGGGGCTGTCGCTGTCGATGCAGTCGTGACAACAGTTGTCAAAGCTGTTGACGTTACGGCAGCAGTGCCGGCGCCGGTGAGCCCCATAATGCCTATCTCGCCGACCCTTCCACCCAAATCACCAGAGCTTTTCTCGGCAGTCTCTAATGCTCGAATAAGATCTTCCTTCGAAAGCTTATCCATTTTCTTAGGGCCTCACTGGCTCAATAACAATCACGTTCAGGATGTCCCAGAGAAGACTCCAGAATTGCTTTGTAATCGTAATGAGATCTTCAATGATGCTATCGCCCACGTATTCGCCTCGTAGCACCTTGTCCAAACGATGCCCCCTGAGGGCTGTCATTGCTGTCAGTAGAAATGTCATAATCGGAGCAATGATTGGTCCGATGTAGGGGACAGCATTGGTTAACATGCCGAGCGCTAACCCTATTGCAAAACCTATAGCCATATTAGGATTTGCTCGAACAAACTGCACTAGTTTCAAGAGTATGATTTTACCAATATTTAAAATGACTTCTCCAACTTTGACAGTTTGATCCCAGAGGGAGTCCATACGAGTGACGACCTCCAGAGGTAAGCCTTGGTTGGAAAAATAAGCCATCGTTTCGACTCGATCTAAGCCAGAGGCTTCCGCTTGCAATGCCATAGCCTCAAATAGCGCCTTGTTTTTATCCATCTCCTTTCGCCTCTATTTGGTTGAAAAACTCACGCGTCTTGGTGGGTGTTCAAGTATTAAAGCTCTTTGCCTTTGATAATACGCTTGTTCTTTTGCATCCAGTTCTAGTTACCCGTTTCGCAGTCTTTGCTTTCCATAGCCTTCCTTACAGCCTCTTTCTCGCCGCGTACGTTTGCAAGTTCAGAGGCTTCAATGCCGTCCCCTTGGCCATAGCCCAGCCAGAAAGCCTGTACATTGCTTAGAGTTGTACCTTGTGCCTAAAGCCCTATCGCATATATCATAGAGTTTAGTGAGATCTGCTATTAAAGGCCTTAAACGATGACAGTCTTCGATCAATTTACCGAACTCAAACGCGATCGAACCATCAAAGCAACGATCGGCATGAGCCGAGAGAAATTTGACGACCTCGTTCCGGCCTTCGCTGATGCTTATGATCAAATGTTGCAGGAAAAACTCCGTAACAAGAAAATCAAATGCCTACCGAAAGGAGGTCCCTCGGGTGTTCTCGATACCCACGAAAAGCGCCTTTTTTTCGTCCTTTACTACCTTAAAACCTATCCCACTTTCGATGTTCTTGGATTTCATTTTAAACTCAGCGCAGGCCATGCACACGATTTCGTTGTGTTGTACTCCGAAGTGCTCAACCGCGCTCTTGAGTCCTTGAACGTCGCACCGAAGCGAACGGTTCAGTCACGCGACGAATTCAAGAATGTTGTTGAAAAATATAGCAATATTATCGTTGATGGAACAGAAGTTGCCTGCGTCCGACCATCGGATGATGACCATCAAAAGAAACGATACAGCGGTAAAAAAAAGACATACCGTCAAAGTTCTAACGCTCACCAATCATGACCTGAAAATACTTTATATGAGTCCAGTTTTTGGTGGCTCAGTACATGACTATATGATCATGAAAAAATGCCTGCCTCCACACATTTCTTGGTTTGAAGGCATGACCCTAAGAGCCGACCTTGGCTTTCTTGGCGCAGCAACTGATTATGGACGTGGAGCCGACATTCGTTTACCTCATAAAAAGCCAAAGCGATCAAAAGTGAATCCACATCCGCGCTTAACCAAAATTCAACAAAGAGCGAATCGTCATCACTCCAGTATCCGTGTCCTTGTCGAGCATGCGATCGCTAGAATCAAATCGTTTCATTGCCTCACGCACCGGATTCGGAACCAGTCATCCGCGCTCATAGATCAATTTTTTGGCCTTGCCGGTGGTCTTTGGAACTACAAAATATCATAAATTTCAACATCTAGACGTTCGTAACAACTCTCTTGTTTTGATACGTTGCTCTTGGGCCAGAGCGAGCTGATTTTCGCGACGAGTCAGCGAGAGAAGTTCTTTCCCCAATGCGGTGCAAGAATGCTCTGCGTAGGCCAAACCTGATGTATAGGCGCTGGCTATCTGTGATGGAGGAGTCGGCATGTTGAAACAGCCCGACAGATAGGTTGAGGAAATTGCTGCTACAATCACTACTTGCTGCCCTGCTCTCACAGTTGTTCTCCTGACTCAAGGTGATCTTTTAATAATGTTACGTAGACGCTAGTCTTTATCAATCTGCCCAACATTCCCTTGGCTACTACATTGGTGGCCGTGGTCATTTTGATTATCTTCATGATGCCAAAAACAGAAAAGCCAAACCCCTCGATTTAACCAGGCAGTTCGGCTTGGTCCGTCGTCATGACATACGATTCTCGGGTTTCTCTGCTAATTTCTTGATAATACCCTCGACTATTTTTGCTTCGTTTTCTGTGAATTGCACCTCTTCGTCTTTCGGTGTATCGGCTAATTTTCGGTTTAACATAAAAATCCGATATGCGCCGTAAACTATACCGAGTACCGCACCTACTACTGCTAGAACTATTCCAACAGGACCTGTCAAAAAGCCGAGCACGCCTGTCGCAGCTGACGGTACGGTTGTCGCCGTTGTGGTCGCCACTACCGGAGCAGCCGTTCTCGCTAAAGTAGCGCCCATAAGTCCTTTCATAGAGGTGAGTGCCAACGCTATTCCCGCCCCGACAGTTGCTGTTGCACCTGTAAGAAGCCCAGTTATAGCAGAAGTACTCAAATATGTTCCTGCGACATAACCAGCAGTAGAGGTGACAATCATGCCACCTGCCGCATGCGGTACTAATGTTCCGCCGGTTGCAAGAGCAGTTATTATGGGAATTAATGGTAAAGGCATTCTAGTTCTCTTCTCACTATGTATTCAGATTGAACGCATCTTTACCTGTACTAGACCGCATGCGATTTAGTTCACAGATAGCCCCAACCGCAGATTCTCAGCCGACGCTTGAACGGCACAGCTCACACACTCAAAAACCAAACACAAAAAAGCCGAACCCCTCGATTTAACCAGGCAGTTCGGCTTGTCATGACGGTCGCTCTCCTCCGTGACGTGTGCGGAAAATATAGCACAGGATTCCGGGGCGGTCGTCACATCATGTCTACGCACAGTGGACCCTAGGTATCGGCCGGCGTCATCACCCACTCCCGTCCCACGTCCCTGTCGCAACCCCGACATTCTCAGACCGTGCTGATGCCGACCTCGAACACGCCGCCGATGACCACGAATTCATCCTCCCCCTTCAACATCCCCGGCAGCAATCGGTTGAAAAAGAAAATCTTCGGTAGAGGCACCTCCGCGATCAGGATGTAGTCCCCGAACTCGTCGGCGCGCTCGCGGCTGCTGGTGAAGCTGTTGAGGTTGTTGAAGAGCACCCGGTAGCGCTTGGGGCCGAGCTGTTCGAGGATCTCGTGCTCGTCGATGCGATTGATCCCGCGATACAGCGTGAGGTGCGTCTCTTCCGGATGGGCCAGCAGGAGCTCGTACTGACAATAGGTGTAGAGGAGGTCGAGCTGGGCCTCTAACGCATTGGTGGCATAGAGGCCGCGTGTCCCCTCGGCGACATAGTGTTGATAAACCTCGCTGTGTCGTCCTTGCAGGGGGCCGGCATGGTGACGAGCGAGCAGACCGAAGCGACTTTCGACCCAGTGCTTGAGGATGGCCCCTTCCCGCCCATCCGAGTCGAAGGACCAGCCGCGTGCCATGCGTAAATAATTGGCGTTAATCCGTTTTTTCTTGGTTTTCCCGGGAACAAGTCCAGCCTCGTCAAGGTGGTCGAGCAAAAAATGCGCGCTCATGTAGTCCTGGAAGGCTTGGGCGCGTGCGCGGTGCTGCGCGATGGGCGCGAGGGTCCGGAAGAGATCGGCATGAAAGTGGCGAACACCATCAAGTTCCAAGGGAACCGGATGCTTCTGGTAGGTCACGCTGCCGAGAATCACCGCGGGGAGATTGCAGTGGTTGAGTGGTAAGCGCGCATTCGCGGGCAGGGTGGCGGCGCAGGGCCGGTGGATGTGTGAGTTTTGTCGGTTGTTGTCCATACATGCCATGCGGCTTTGTCGGGGATGCCACCAGCCTCCTGACGCTTGAACGATTCAGATCATGATTACGATAACAATGACTTAGCCTAGAAAATCGTCATTGGCACATGCTTTGCTGCATGGTGGGTGAACACGAAATCTTGTCAACGCCCGCTGAGCGGGCCCTCACGGAGATCCACCTCATGGCAATGCGGCAATGCGCCATTTATGGCAAAGGCGGTATCGGTAAATCCACCACCACCCAGAATCTGGTCGCCGGTCTGGCTGAACTCGGCAAGAAGGTCATGATCGTCGGCTGCGACCCCAAGGCCGATTCCACCCGTCTGATCCTCCATGCCAAGGCACAGAATACCATCATGCAGATGGCGGCTGATGCCGGTTCGGTTGAAGACCTCGAGTTGGAAGACGTGCTCAAGGTCGGTTACGGCAACATCAAATGCGTGGAATCGGGTGGCCCGGAGCCGGGCGTCGGCTGTGCCGGTCGCGGCGTCATCACCGCCATCAACTTCCTCGAAGAGGAAGGCGCCTATGAAGACGACCTCGATTTCGTCTTCTACGACGTGCTCGGCGACGTGGTCTGTGGTGGGTTCGCCATGCCGATCCGCGAGAACAAGGCGCAGGAGATCTACATCGTCTGCTCCGGCGAGATGATGGCCATGTTCGCGGCCAACAACATCGCTAAGGGCATCGTGAAGTACGCCAGCTCTGGCTCGGTGCGTCTGGCCGGCCTCATCTGTAACAGTCGGAACACCGCCCGCGAAGACGAGCTGATCATGGAGCTGGCCCGTCAGCTCGGCACCCAGATGATCCACTTCGTGCCGCGCGACAACGTCGTGCAGCGCGCCGAGATCCGCCGCATGACGGTCATCGAGTACGACCCCAAGTCCAAGCAGGCGCAGGAGTATCGCGACCTGGCCAACAAGATCATCGAAAACAAGAAGTTCGTGATCCCCACGCCGATCAGCATGGATGCGCTCGAAGATCTGCTGATGGACTTCGGCCTGATGGATGGCGAGGACGAGAGCATCGTTGGCAAGACGGCGGAAGAAGAGGCCGTTGCAGCCTGAACCCGCGTCGCTCGGCAGCCGTATTGAATGGACGCGGCGGTACGACACCGCCGTTCTTTGGTCATTCATTTCTCAACGCGTGACCGTCGGCAGATTGGCCGCGGCACCGAATCGAGGAAAGCCAGTATGTCAGCATTGACTCGCGAAGAAGCCCAGGCCCTCATTCAAGAGGTCCTCGAGGTCTATCCTGAGAAGGCGAAGAAGGATCGCGCCAAGCATTTGGCGGTCAACGACCAATCGGTCGAGCAGTCGAAGAAATGCATCATCTCCAATCGGAAATCCCTGCCCGGCGTCATGACGGTCCGGGGCTGCGCCTACGCCGGATCGAAGGGTGTGGTTTGGGGACCGATCAAGGACATGGTCCATATCTCGCACGGCCCCGTTGGTTGTGGTGCCTACTCACGCGCCGGTCGTCGCAACTATTACGTGGGTCACACGGGCGTGAACACCTTCGGAACCATGAACTTCACCTCGGACTTCCAGGAGAAGGACATCGTCTTCGGCGGGGACAAGAAGCTCGACAAACTCATCAGCGAGATCGAGACCCTGTTTCCCTTGAGCAAGGGCATCAGCGTTCAGTCCGAGTGTCCGATCGGTCTGATTGGCGACGATATCGAGGCGGTTTCGAAAAAGAAGAGCAAGGAGCTCAACAAGCCGGTCGTCCCGGTGCGTTGTGAAGGCTTCCGTGGGGTCTCGCAGTCCTTGGGGCACCATATCGCCAATGACGCGATTCGCGACTGGGTCATTGGCAATCGCGATGGCGATGAGTCCTTCCAAACGGGTCCCTATGATGTCGCGGTGATCGGTGACTACAACATCGGTGGTGATGCTTGGTCCTCGCGCATCCTTCTCGAAGAGATGGGCCTGCGCGTGGTGGCTCAGTGGTCGGGCGATGGGACGCTGTCCGAGATGGAGCTGACCTCTAAGGTCAAGCTGAACCTCATCCATTGCTATCGCTCCATGAATTACATCTCCCGTCACATGGAAGAGAAGTACGGGATCCCTTGGATGGAGTACAACTTCTTCGGTCCAACCAAGATCGCCGAGTCGTTGCGCAAGATTGCCGCCTTCTTCGACGAGACCATCCAGGCCAATGCCGAACAGGTCATTGCCAAGTATCAGGCCGAATACGATGCGGTGATCGCCAAGTATCGTCCGCGCCTTGAGGGCAAGAAGGTCATGCTCTATGTGGGCGGACTGCGTCCGCGCCACGTCATCGGCGCCTACGAAGACCTCGGCATGGAGGTGGTCGGGACCGGCTACGAGTTCGCGCACAATGACGATTATGACCGCACCATCAAAGAGATGGGTAACGCGACCCTGCTCTACGACGATATCACCGGCTACGAGTTCGAAGAGTTCGTCAAGAAGGTCAAGCCCGACCTGATCGGCTCCGGCATCAAGGAGAAGTACATCTTCCAGAAGATGGGCATCCCCTTCCGTCAGATGCACTCCTGGGATTACTCCGGTCCTTACCACGGCTACGACGGCTTCGCCATCTTCGCCCGTGACATGGATATGACGATCAACAACCCCTGCTGGAAAAAGCTGCAGGCGCCTTGGCTGCAGAGCTCTGAGCAAGACGCCACGCCACAAGCGGCCAGCGCTTAAGGGTAGCGGGTTCGCGCGGTAAAGCCCTGGACCTCTGTGGGGTGGGATTGGACGAGTATCCGCCCACCCCGCAGCGGACCTGAACGAGTGACCGAACTCAGATTCAAGCATGTCGTTGTCCGCGGATGAGCGGCGCGGCAGGAGTAGACCCATGAGCCAGACCATCGACAACATCAAGCCCAGCTATCCCTTGTTCACGGAAGCCGAATATGTGGACAACCTGGCCAAGAAGCAGGGCGGCGTCGAAGAGCGCCACAGTGACGAGAAGATCGAAGAGGTCTTCCAGTGGACGACGACGCAGGAATACCAGGAGCTCAACTTCAAGCGTGAGGCCCTGACCGTTAACCCGGCCAAGGCCTGTCAGCCCCTCGGCGCCGTCCTCTGCGCGCTCGGGTTCGAGAAGACGCTCCCGTACGTGCATGGCTCGCAGGGCTGCGTGGCCTATTTCCGGACCTACTTCAACCGTCATTTCAAAGAGCCGATCGCCTGCGTGTCCGACTCCATGACGGAAGACGCGGCTGTCTTCGGCGGCCAGAAAAACATGATGGACGGCCTGGAGAACGCCCGTGCGCTCTACAAGCCCGAGATGATCGCCGTCTCCACGACCTGCATGGCCGAGGTCATCGGTGACGACCTCAATGCCTTTATCGGCAACGCCAAGAAAGAAGGGTACGTCCCGGAGGAATTCCCGACCCCGTTTGCGCACACCCCGAGCTTTGTGGGCAGCCACACGACCGGCTGGGACAACATGTTCGAAGGGATCATGCGCTACTTCACGATCAATGCCATGGAGGACAAGGTCGTCGGCTCCAATGGCAAGATCAACCTGGTTCCGGGCTTCGAGACCTATCTCGGCAACTATCGTGTCATGCACCGCATGATGAAGGAGATGGGCGTCGACTATAGCTTGCTGTGCGACCCGACCGAAGTGCTCGACACCCCAGCCGATGGCGAGTACCGCATGTACGACGGCGGCACGAGCATCGCCGAGGTGAAGGACGCGCCGAATGCGATCGACACCCTGTTGCTGCAGCCTTGGCAGTTGCCGAAGACGCGCAAGTTCGCCGAGATCACCTGGAAGCAGCCGGTCAACCACATCAAGATCCCGATGGGGCTGGAGTGGACCGACGAGTTCCTGATGAAGGTCTCCGAGTTGACCGGCAAGCCGATCCCCGAGTCGTTGGCTAAGGAACGCGGTCGTCTGGTCGACATGATGACCGACAGCCACACCTGGCTGCACGGCAAGAAGTTCGCGCTCTACGGGGATGCTGACTTCGTGCTGGGGATGGTCAAGTTCCTGCTCGAGTTGGGTGCCGAGCCGACGCACATCCTCTGCAACCACGCTAACAAGCGTTGGAAGAAGGAAGTCGAAGGCGTCCTAGCTTCGTCGCCCTACGGCAAGGAAGGCAAGGTCTACACCAGCTCGGATCTCTGGCACTTCCGCTCGCTGTGCTTCACCGACAAGCCGGATTTCATGATCGGCAACAGCTACGGCAAGTTCATCCAGCGCGACACCCTGCACAAGGGCAAGGAGCATGAGGTCCCTCTGATCCGGATCGGCTTCCCGATCTTTGACCGCCACCACCTGCATCGTATGACCACCATGGGTTACGAAGGAGCCATGTACATCCTCACGACCCTGGTCAACGCGGTCCTTGAACGGCTCGATGAAGACACCCGCGAGATGGGTGTGACCGACTTCAACTACGACTTGGTCAGGTAGACCCGTGCGCGGTGCCCTCGGCCCTCACGCCGAGATGCTGGGGGTGCCGCGCGAACGAGACGAGGCAAACCGCTGATGCCGAACGTGATGATTCGTAAGAATGACGCGGGAGACCTGCTCTTCTACGTCGCGAAGAAAGATATGGAGGAGACGATTTCCTCCGTGGAATTGGACGATAGTGAACAATGGGGTGGGGCCGTTGAGCTGACCGATGGGTCACGTTGGTACATCGATCCGATCAGCCCACCGCCGACCTTTCCGACCACGTTGCGCTTCAAGCGAGGCGATGACTGAGTGACCGCTCCCACGGGCGCGGTGTCGTGCGTTCGGGACTGACCGGTCGCGACGACGACGATGACGCCGGTCAACGTCGAAAGATGCTGTCTGAAATCGAATCCGATCAGGAGTAATGACATGGCCCTACAGATTATTCGTGAACTGTGCACGGCTTGCGGCGACTGTGAGCCACTGTGCCCAACGCAATCCATCTCGGCATGGAAAGGTGTGTACCGGATCGACGCCGGAACCTGCAGTGAATGCGAGGGCGACGGCGAGCCGGGTTTGCCGCAATGTCTCGATGTCTGCATGGAAGAAGACTGTATCGTCCCGGCTTGAGGGTTCGGTCCAGATCAGATCCAACGTGCCTCGCGGCACGCGCACCGGGAGTTGCAACAGATGCCTCATGACACCCTCTCCGACGAGATCGCTCTGCGGATCGGTCTCGCGGCACGCCATCTTCCCGATCGGGATCCGGCGCGTTTGCTTCGCGTGCTCGCCGATTGCACGGGTTTGCCGCCGAGCGCCGCGGCCCTCGAACGTCTGCGTATCAAGGATCTCAAACAGGCTGCCGACGGCGAACTGGCGGATCTCGATCCTGATCTGCTCAAGAGTCTGCTGGCCTACCTCAAAGGTGAGGCGGGGCATGACCTGGCTCCGGCCCCACCGATCGAGCCGTATCGCGAGGGCGAGATGCCGGGCTCGATCCGGGTGGCCTGTGCCTCCAATGGAGGCGATGACCTCGATGGGCATTTCGGCGCCGCGCGTCGCTTTTTGATTTATCAGGTGTCGGCACGGGAGGCGCGCCTCATCGCGGTCCGCGAGACGGACGAGGCCGACACGAGTGAGGATAAGAACGCGGCGCGCACTGCCTTGATTCGCGACTGCCAGGTGCTGTACGTTGCCTCGATTGGTGGACCGGCAGCCGCAAAGGTGGTCAAGGCGGACATTCACCCCATTAAGGATGCGCAAGGGGGCAGCGTGCAGACGCGTCTACAGGCGTTGCAGCGGGTCTTGAGCGAGAAGACGCCACCCTGGCTCGCCAAGGTGATGGGGCAGGACGCCGAGGCACGGGTGCGCTTCGCCCGCTCGGTGGATGCGGCATGATCTCGCAGGATCGTCTCGATCAGATCATGGCGGTGGTCCAGCGGGCCGGGTTGAGTCAGGAGATCGTGCAAGCCCTGCGTGAGGCCTTCACCGATCTTCACCTGACCTACTGCAGTGACGATGACATCATGGGTGCAACGCCCGTGCGCAGCGCGGCGAATTGCCACCTCTACCTAGTCGATGGCCGTGGACACTGTTTGAGCCTGACCACCGATCTCGAGGTGGCAACCGGTGTCGTGCTGGCCGAGATCGATCCCTCCGCGTGATCTGACCAACGCCCTGAGCGGTCGCCTGTCGTGGCGACCGCTCGGGAGCACCCTCTCCGTGAACCGCGCCCGCTCCAATCACGACGGTCGTTGCGCGGTCGTATGCGGTGCTCGTCTCCTCGACGGCCTCCCGTTGGGCGGCGTGTAGGGCGACGCCCCCGATCCGCTCAGTCCGCTCAGTCCGTCGGATCAGATCTCTCAGATCAGGCTGTAGGACACGGTCACACCGGCCACGACGATCGCCATGATGCTCATGAGCTTGACGAGGATATTGAGGCTTGGGCCCGAGGTGTCCTTAAAGGGGTCGCCGACGGTATCGCCGATGACGGAGGCGCGGTGCGCACGGGAACTCTTGCCGCCGTGATAACCGGATTCGATGTATTTCTTGGCGTTGTCCCAAGCGCCGCCGGCGTTTGAGAGGAACACCGCGAGCACGAACCCACTGGCGAGCCCGCCCATCAGCAAACCGATGACACCAGCGACACCCAGCACGAGTCCGACGACCACTGGAGTGGTGACGGCGAGCAATGCCGGCAGGATCATCTCCCGTTGTGCACCCATGGTCGAAATCGCCACGCAGCGCTCATAGTTGGGTTGTGAGGTGCCCTGCAGGATGCCAGGATCCTCGCGAAACTGACGTCGGACCTCTTCGACCATCAGGATGGCGGCGCGACCAACGGCCTGCACCGTCATGCCGCTGAAGACAAAAGCCACCATGGCACCCAACAAGAGTCCTACCAAGACAGCCGGATTCAGCAAGGTGACATTGAAGAAGATCATGAAGTCAGTCAGGGTCGCCTGTGCCGTTTCGACCGTCATGCCGTGACCGAGGGTCAGCATCGTTTGCCCAGACTTGACCAGCTCGATGCGGATGACTTCGATGTAGGAGGCGATCAAGGCTAGCGCGGTCAAGGCCGCCGAACCGATCGCGAAACCCTTGCCCGTGGCGGCCGTCGTGTTGCCTAATGAATCCAATGCATCGGTCCGTGCCCGCACCTCCGCGCCCAAACCACTCATTTCCGCATTGCCGCCGGCGTTGTCCGCGATCGGCCCGTAGGCATCGCTCGCGAGCGTGATCCCCAAGGTCGAGAGCATGCCGACTGCCGCAATGGCGACACCATAGAGCCCCAGGTTCATCTGGGTGAGATCGAAGCCCGAAGCGAACCAGTAGGCGAGGATGATGCCGGTGCCGACCGCGAGGACCGGCAGGGCGGTGGAGAGCATGCCTACGCCTACGCCAGCGATGATCAGGGTCGCGGGTCCCCCTTCGCCTTGGCTGGCGATGTGTCGGGTCGGTCGATAGCTTGCCGAGGTGGCGTACTCGGTCGAGCGTCCCACGATGATGCCCGTGACCAGACCCGTGACCACGGCCGCCCAGATCCCCCACACATTCGGGATGCCAAGCAGGAGCAGCAGCACGGCCGCCCCCGCAATAATCATCAGGGCGCTGGCATTGATACCACGCGACAGGGAGGCCAGGAGATCCTTTTGGGTGGCGTCTTCTTTCGTCCTCACCAAAAAGACCCCGATGATGGAGAGCAGGATGCCGATCGCAGCGATGGCAATGGGGGCGACCACCGCTTTCATCTGCAGGGTCGGATCCGTGACATAGGCGGCGGCGCCCAGCGCGCAAGCCGCCAGGATGGAGCCGCAATAGGACTCGAAGAGATCCGCGCCCATACCCGCGACGTCACCGACGTTATCCCCCACGTTGTCGGCGATCACGGCTGGATTGCGCGGGTCGTCCTCCGGAATGCCGGATTCAACCTTGCCCACGAGATCGGCACCCACGTCCGCGGCCTTGGTGAAGATGCCGCCACCGACCCGGGCAAACATGGCTTGCAATGAGGCTCCGACCCCGAAGGTCAGGATCGTGGTCGTGATCAAGACCATCCGGACCCCTTCACCCGCCGTTCCCTCGGGGACCAGCAGATTGGCCAGCAGGAACCAGACAACGATATTTCCCAGCCCCAAGCCGACCACGACCAGGCCCATGACGGCACCGCTGCGAAAGGCGATCCGCAAGGCATCCGGAAGGGATGTGCGCGCCGCGGCGGCCGTTCGGGTCGACGCGAGGGTGGCGGTTTGCATCCCAAAATAGCCGGCGAGGGCAGAGAAGAAGCCACCGAAGACGAAGGTGAAGGGGAGCCAGGGATTCTGCAACTCGAACTGATAGGCGAGGACGCCGAAGACGATGGCGAGGAGCGTGAAGACCAACAGCATGATCTTGTACTGCTGGCGCAGATAGGCCATGGATCCCTGTCGGACATGCTCGCCGATCTCGCGCATCCGCGCCGTTCCAGCATCGTGACTGAGCATGGCCTTGAAGAACGTCCGAGCGTAGATCAATGCCAGCACCGCGGCAATCGGAGCAATCCAAAATACGGGCTCGTTCATGGAGGTTCCCACTGCATGAGGACATCAAAAGGAAAACTGTGCAGATCATGTGACCCGCACCGTCGCGTCTGCCCGCAGGTCGAGCGACAGACGCGGTTATTCCAGCCCCGTCACCTGGGCCGAACGCCACCAATTTCGATACCGTCCCTCAAGCTCTTCGAGATTGGGGAGCCGGTAGTACGCAAACGCCTGCTGGTCACCAACGTAGAAGCCGCCCTGAACCATCCGGTAGAGCACGCCCTCCTTGACTTGCTTCAAGACCAACTTGCTCGGTTTGGTGTCGTTGTATTTCAGCTCGGTCAGGACATCACGCAGATGGACGAGGTTGGGATAGGGTAGGTCATGAGCCGAGCCCTTCTCGGGATCGAATGCAAGCTCACCGATCCGCAACTCGGAGAAGACGATACGCGGGACATGGACGGGATGCGCGGGATTGGTGATGGCATCGGAGAAATCGTGCGGCTCGGAGCGACTCGCGACCAGTGGGGTGATCGGACAAAACTCCTGGTAGAGGTGGAGCCGTCCGGTCGGTTCCGGGAGATAGGCCGCGCGCTCGAGTTCCAGTGTCTTGCCGTCATTCGTGACGAGATAGAGATTGCCGAGCGCGGAGATGGGAATCCGCGAGAGGACGCGGTAGGTGGAGAGATAGACCGAACGCTTGGGTGACCCGTCCGGCTGTGTCACACAGCGTTCGTCGAGGAGACGAAAAGGGAAGTCATCCGAGCGAAAGCTGGGATCGACCTCGAAGAAGATCGCCTCGCCTTTCACATGCGCCTTGGAGCCAATCGCATAGTAACTGCCGAACGCATCCGGTTCGAGCATCGAGCCAATCAGCGCTTGCGGGATCAGGGAGAGGTACAGGTGTTTCTCTGGCATGCCAAGCCTCGCATGGATGACCACGGATGTCCGAGTGGACCCGATGTGCCTCAATTATCATCATGACGCGGATTTTTGTGGAGCAGAGATCGGAGGGGGTCGTGCGTGGAGCCTCTAGGTTCGTCCGGTCGGACTTTGGGTTCGTGCGACTGGTGTGATCAAAAGAACGTCTTCACTGGCCTAGCGTGACCGCACCGGCCCGCCAACGTGGCCCCAAAGCTCGGGAGCCAGGTGACGTGCCGGATGCGGGACTTCAGCTCAAATTACTGAGCAGGCATGGCCGCTGGCGGGGCCATTGGCGCTTGGGGCATGGCACCATAGGGCGGTGCGCCGTAGCCGTAGGGGGCGCCTTGACCATAAGGGGCCCCGTAGCCATAGGGCGCGCCGTAGCCGTAGGGTGCGCCATAGCCTTGACCGTAACCCTGGCCGTAGCCCTGCCCGTAGCCACGTCCACGTCCGTAGGAGCGACCACCGCCACTCATGTTCATGTTGAAATCGCCAGTGCCGTCACCGAACATGTCGCCGAAGTTGTCCATCATGCCACTGCCATAGCCAGGACCACCGTAACCAGGACCGCCATAGCCCGGGCCACCCCACCAGGCGCTGGCGGAGAAGGACGCGCCTGCCAGGGCAACAACAGCGGCAAGACCAGCGGTTTTGATCATCTTATTCATTGTCTTCCTTCCTTATCATGGTCACGAAACAGTGAGCGCGAGCGAACCCGCGATGTGGTCCTTCGCAGGGTCGGATCGACTCCGATACCTGCTCGGGAACGAGCGCGAAGCCAGTGGTGGCTCCCAGTGCGTGGGTGCCGGACTGGGCTTCGGAATGAACCGTATGAAGGCGCAAGCAGCCGAACGGCACGATTTGCCGAGTTTCGCAAATCAAGGCAGAAGGGAGATTGCGGGCTTGACGGCCCCTGTCGACGAGATGGTGATCAGCGCGGTCGCTCAGACCAAACATCACCCGTCCAACGTATTCCGAGTATAGGCGTCAACATGGTGACGGCGCAACGACTAAACGAAAATGTTGCTCCGGGGACAGCGCCAACAGCGCGGGAACAGGCCGTGGCCTGTTCCCCTCGCGAGGTTGCCAAACGCGGTCCTCGGGCGCGGCCCCGGCGAGGCTGATCAGGGCGTCCGTGGAAGGTCGAGTTCCTGCCACAGGCGCAGCGTTGGGGCGGATTGATTCATGGTGTAGACGTGCAGGCCCGGCGCACCGCCGTCAAGCAGGCGACGGCAGAGTGTGAGAACGACCTCGTGCCCGAATGCGCGCAGGCTCTCGACATCATCCCCGAAGGCCTCGAGTCGGCGCCGGATCCAGCGTGGGATCTCGGCACCACAGGCATCGGAGAAGCGCGCCAATTGCGTGAAATTGGTGATGGGCATGATGCCAGGGATGATGGGGATCCTGATGCCCACCCCCGCGCAGCGCTCAACGAAGGCAAAATAAGCATCCGGATTATAGAAATACTGCGTGATGGCGGCGTCCGCGCCGGCCTCGACCTTGCGTTTGAAGTTGGCGAGGTCGCGCTCGGGCGAACCGGATTGCGGGTGATACTCGGGATAGGCGGCGACCTCGATCTTGAACTGATCCCCGCAGGTGTCGCGGATGAAGGTCACGAGTTCATTGGCATAACGAAAATCTCCGCCGGTGCCGCCCCCCATGCCGGATGGGAGATCGCCACGCAGGGCCACTAGGCGCTGGACCCCTTGTTCCCGATAGCGTGCCAAGATCTGGCTGATCTCGGCTCTTGTTGAGCCCACGCAGGCCATGTGCGGAGCGGTTTCGATGCGTTGCGCGCGCAACCAGTCGACGGTCTCGAAGGTCCGTTCACGAGTCGAGCCTCCGGCCCCATAGGTCACGGAGAAATAGTCAGGCGCGAGCTCGTTGAGTCGCGCGATCTCCTGTTTGAGTTTCTCCAATCCCTCTGGTGTCTTGGGAGGAAAGAGTTCGACACTGAAAATGGGTGTCGGATGTGATGACAGTGGCATGACGTTCGATCCTCCAAGCACCGCTCATGCGGCACGCACGACGCTGGGTCCGCTTAGCCGCCGAGACGGCCTAAGCGGACCCCGGCTGCCGATCAGTAACGATAGCTTTCGGCCTTGTAGGGTCCGTCGACCGGGACGCCGATGTAGTCAGCCTGTGCGCGAGTTAGGACGGTCAGCTTGACGCCGATCTTGTCGAGGTGCAGCCGAGCGACGTCCTCATCGAGATGCTTTGGCAGCACATAGACCCCGATCGGGTACTGCTCGGGTTTGGTGTAGATCTCGATCTGCGCCAAAACCTGGTTGGTGAAGCTGTTGGACATCACAAAGCTCGGGTGTCCGGTCGCGCAGCCCAGGTTCACGAGCCGCCCCTCGGCCAACAAGGTGATGCGATGACCATCGGGGAAGATGATTTGGTCAACCTGGGGCTTGATGTTGATCCACTCGTACTGCTTGAGTGAAGAAACCTGAATCTCGTTGTCGAAGTGGCCGATGTTGCAGACGATGGCCTGGTCCTTCATTGCGGCCATGTGGTCATGGGTGATGATGTCGGTGTTGCCGGTGGCGGTCACGAAGATGTCGATCATGCCAATCACGTCTTCGATGGTCACGACACGATACCCTTCCATCGCAGCCTGCAGCGCACAGATGGGATCCACCTCGGTGACCCATACGGTCGCGCCTAGGCCACGCAGCGAGGCGGCGGAGCCCTTGCCGACATCACCGAAGCCGCAGACCAAGGCGATCTTGCCGGCAATCATGACGTCGGTGGCACGCTTGATGGCATCGACGAGCGATTCCCGACAACCGTAGAGGTTGTCGAATTTCGACTTGGTAACCGAGTCGTTGACATTCATGGCCGGAAAGAGCAATTGCCCATCGCGGTACATCTGATAGAGCCGATGCACACCCGTGGTCGTCTCCTCGGTCACGCCCCGAATGCCCTCGGCAATGCCATGCCAGTGCTTGGGATCACGCGCGAAGGTGCGCGCGAGCAAACCGAGAATGGACTGCCATTCCTCGCTGTCATCGGGCTTTGCCGCGGGGATCGCGCCGGCTTGTTCGTACTCGACACCCTTATGGACGATCAGGGTGGCGTCGCCCCCGTCATCAAGGATCATGTTGGGGCCGCCGCCGTCGGGCCAGTTCAAGACCTGCTCGGTGCACCACCAGTACTCATCGAGGGTCTCCCCCTTCCAGGCGAACACGGGAATGCCCGCGGCGGCGATCGCGGCGGCGGCGTGATCCTGGGTCGAGAAGATGTTGCAGGAACACCAGCGTACCTCGGCACCGAGCGCAACCAAGGTCTCGATCAGCACCGCGGTCTGGATCGTCATGTGCAAACTTCCGCTGATGCGCGCGCCCGCTAGCGGCTTGGTTTGACCATACCGCTCGCGCAGTGCGATCAGACCAGGCATCTCGGTCTCGGCGATGTCCATCTCCTTGCGCCCGAAATCGGCCAGGGCAATGTCGGCAACCTTGTAATCGGTGAACTCACTCATGGTTATCATCTCTTGATCAAACGTGAGTGAGCGCCGTTGTCGTGTCGACCACACCCTCGAGCCTGGCCCGAGCCGCGGGGCTCGGGTCGCAACGCTCCTCGAGGGGGCGGTGTTCGTTCAAACAAACTAACAGTGTGTGGGCATCGGCTCCGTTCATCCAGTTTGCAGCGCCTGCGCGCGGGGGCAGGATCGCGGTTGGCGCGCTCCGAGGATGAGGGCGGGCTGCTTGCGTTCGCCCCCGCGCCGAACTCTGGCCTCAGATTCCAGCCGCATCCCGTAACAGATCGGCCTTGTCGGTGCGCTCCCAGGTGAAACCAGGCTCGGAGCGTCCGAAGTGACCGTAGGCGGCCGTCTCGCGAAACTGGATCAGGTCGCGGTTGGTGAGTTCCAGCATCCGCATGATGCCGTATGGGCGCAGATCGAAGTGCGCGCGAATCAACTCGATGATGCGGTGTTCGCTGATGTTGGCGGTGCCAAAGGTCTCGATCGAGAGCGACGTGGGCTCCGCCACGCCGATCGCGTAGGACACCTGCACCTCACACTTGTCGGCGAGACCGGCCGCGACGATGTTCTTGGCCACGTAACGACCGGCGTAGGCGGCGGACCGATCAACCTTGGACGGGTCCTTGCCCGAGAAGGCGCCCCCGCCATGCCGGGCCATCCCGCCGTAGGTATCGACGATGATCTTCCGTCCGGTCAAGCCACAGTCACCGACCGGGCCGCCGATGATGAACTGCCCCGTGGGGTTGATGTGGTAGCGGGTCTCGCGGGTCAGCCAGCCGGTCTCGCCCAGCACGGGCTTGATGATCTCTTCCATCACCGCCTCGCGCAGCACGCTTTGGCTGACGTCAGGGCTGTGTTGGGTCGAGAGCACCACGGCCTCGAGCCCCGCCGGCTTCCCGTCCACATAGCGGAAGGTGACCTGGGACTTGGCATCGGGACGCAGCCAGGACAGGGTGCCATTCTTGCGCACCTCGGCCTGACGTTTGACGAGGCGGTGGGCGTAGTCGATGGCGGCGGGCATCAGTTGATCGGTTTCGTTCGTCGCGTAACCGAACATCATGCCCTGATCGCCGGCGCCCTGGGACTCCTCCGTCTCGCGGTCCACGCCCTGGCCGATATCCCTCGATTGCTCGCCGAGCGCGACCAAGACGCCACAGGTGTGGCCATCGAAGCCGACCTCGGAACCGTCGTAGCCGATGTCCGTGACCACCTTGCGCACGACGCCTTCGTAGTCGATCTTGAGGTTCTCGTCGGTGAGTGTGATCTCGCCCGCCAGCACGACAAACCCTGTTTTTACCAGGGTTTCGCAGGCGACCCGAGCCTTGGCATGATTGGGATCGCGACGATAGATCTCATCGAGGACCGCGTCGGAGATCTGGTCCGCCATCTTGTCCGGATGGCCTTCGGAAACGGACTCGGAGGTGAAGATATAATCCTTGGTCATCATAAGTTGTCATGGCCTGCGTGGTGGCGCCAGGGGCGTGGTTGACGGACGCGCTATGATAGCGATTTCGATTGATCGCGCAAAATCACCCGACGTGGTGATGCGCTAGGTCGCCTAGGAGCAGAGACTGCCGCGCTCGGCAAGGCGGGCGCTTGGCGCGCCGGTTGCCGCGCCCGGGTCTTGGGCTGATGGTCGGAGGATGGCGTCCGGGAGGTTGAGTGATTTCGCAATCACCCGTGTTCCGGTACCATCAAGTCACCGAATTGTATTGAGACAACCATCCGATGGCCTCTCTCGAAACCCCGATATGTGACTTCGGGCGGGCGGCGCCCGACTTTTCCCTGCCCGGCGTGGACGGTGAGATCTGGACTCGTGACCGCTGCCGTGGCGAACGGGGCCTCTTGGTGATGTTCATCTGCAATCACTGCCCCTACGTCAAGGCCGTGCGGGAACGCATCGTCCGCGATACCCGTGCGTTGATGGATCTGGGTCTTGGGTGCGTGGCGATCATGTCGAACGATCCGCGGGACTATCCCGAGGACTCCTTCGAGAACATGCGGCAGGTCGCCGCGGAGTTCTCCTTTCCATTTCCCTATCTGCTCGACGAGACGCAAGCGGTCGCGCGCCTCTATGGTGCGGTCTGCACCCCGGATTTCTTCGGCTTCAATGCGGGACTGGAATTGCAATACCGCGGTCGTCTCGATGCCAGTCGCAAGGAGACGGCCCCGCAGACGGTACGACGCGATCTCTACGAGGCGATGAAGCAGGTCGCTGAGACCGGCCAGGGCCCGCATGAGCAGATCCCGAGTATCGGTTGCTCGATTAAGTGGCGAGCGTGACCCCGCGTTCGTTTTAAATTAAAGAGTGCGCGCGGCCAGGTCGTAGGGGAGTGGATGAGGCTCGCAAAGCCGGGTCATTCTATGGCACAATCCATAGTATTAGGAAGTTATTAACTCCTTATCTGACCTCATAAGTGTGTTTTGATTCTCTGACCGGGTCGATTCATTCAGAATATCGCACTCCGAGAGCAGGAATCCGCCCGCTTGTTCCGGTTGCGCATTCGAGGTCTCGTCGAGCAGGCGTGACGCATCGCTTGCCCCGCATACCGCATTTTCGCTTCGTGCCGCGAGGTGAAGCGGCTGCCGAAGCCGAGGCAGCGCGTCGCGCCGCTGGTACCGCTGACCGATTGTTCAATGCTTCCGATACCACAGGAGGGACTGATGTCCTCACGTCAAGAACTTGCCAACGCCATCCGAGCGCTTGCAATGGATGCGGTACAAAAGGCGAACTCCGGTCATCCCGGCGCGCCGATGGGGATGGCCGACATCGCCGAAGTGCTCTGGAACGATTTCATGATTCACAATCCAGGCAACCCGCACTGGCCGAATCGAGATCGCTTCGTACTCTCCAACGGCCACGGCTCGATGTTGATCTATGCGTTGCTCCATCTCACTGGATATGAGCTCGGCATCGAGGACCTCAAGCAGTTCCGCCAACTGCATTCCAGGACGCCGGGCCATCCCGAGTATGGTTACGCGCCAGGGATCGAGACCACCACCGGCCCGCTCGGTCAAGGGATCTCGAACGCCGTTGGCATGGCCTTGGCGGAGAGGGCACTGGCGGCCCAGTTCAATCGGCCGGACCACGCGATCATCGACCATCACACCTACGTCTTTCTGGGCGACGGCTGCATGATGGAAGGCATCTCGCACGAGTCGTGCTCGCTGGCGGGAGCGCTGGGTCTCGGGAAGCTCATCGCGATCTACGACGACAACAACATCTCGATCGATGGCGAGGTGCGTGGGCACGGGGAAACCCCGGGCTGGTTCCTCGACGATACGCCAAAGCGCTTCGAAGCCTACGGCTGGCATGTGATCCCGAAGGTGGACGGACACGATCCAGCCGCCGTCAAGGCGGCGATCGAGGCGGCGCGCGCCATCACCGATCGCCCGAGCCTGATCTGTTGCCAGACCATCATCGGCTTCGGTTCCCCGAACAAGCAGGGCAAGGAGGAGTGCCATGGCGCCGCGCTGGGTGAGGAAGAGGTCGCCCTCACGCGCCAGGCACTGGGTTGGACGTCCCCTCCCTTCGTGATTCCGGAGTCCGTCTATCAAGGCTGGAGCGCGAAGGAACGTGGCGCCGCCGCGGAGTCCGCCTGGAATGATCGATTCGCGGCCTATGCCGAGGCGTACCCGGCGGAGGCCGCGGAGTTGCAGCGGCGCCTCGCCGGCGAGTTGCCCGAGGATTGGTCGGCGCAAGCCGACGCCTTCATTGCCAGCGTGGTCGAAAAGGCCGAGACGATTGCCTCGCGCAAGGCCTCCCAAAACACGCTCAACGGGTTTGGGCCGCATCTGCCCGAGCTGCTCGGTGGTTCAGCCGACCTCGCCGGCTCCAATCTGACCTTGTGGAAAGGGGCGAAGGGTATCGGCCGGGGCGAGCAGGCGGGCAATTACGTCTACTATGGCGTGCGTGAGTTCGGGATGTCCGCCATGATGAATGGCATCGCGTTGCACGGGGGCTTCATCCCCTACGGCGCGACCTTCCTGATGTTCTCCGAGTATGCGCGCAACGCCTTGCGGATGGCGGCGCTGATGAAGATCCAGACGATCTTCGTCTACACCCACGACTCCATCGGCCTAGGTGAGGACGGACCGACGCATCAGCCCGTCGAGCAGATCCCGACCCTCCGCATGATCCCCCACATGAATGTGTGGCGCCCCTGTGACGCGGTGGAGTCAGCGGTCTCCTGGAAGTGCGCGATCGAGCGGCGTGATGGCCCGACCTGTCTCATCTTCTCGCGGCAGAATCTCGCCCACATGGACCGCACCCCGGAGCAGCTCGCCGCGATCGCCCAGGGGGGTTACGTCTTGCGCGACTGCGCCGGCACCCCGGATGCCATCATCATCGCCACCGGTTCGGAGGTCGAACTCGCCGTGAAGGCGGCCGAGGCGATGTCGGACAAGGCGATTCGCGTGGTCTCGATGCCCTGTACGGAGGTGTTCGATGCGCAGGATGCGGCCTATCGCGAGTCGGTGCTGCCCAGCGCGGTCACCGCGCGCGTGGCCGTCGAGGCCGCGGTGACCGATGGTTGGTGGAAGTACGTCGGCCAGCAGGGTGACGTGCTGGGCGTCAATCGGTTTGGCGAGTCGGCGCCTGCCGGGCCTTTGTTCAAGGAGTTCGGCTTCACGGTCGAGAATCTGGTCGCGAAGGTTCGAGGCGTGCTCTGAGTTCCGCGCGTGCACCTGCGCCGAGCGCGGTGCACGCACACCATCATCGAACAAGCCTGATCGAGGCCGACGCTGCACGCAGGGAACGACCGACTCGGCACCAGCCGTGCGACCGCCCTGGTCATCAGGTCGCGTGGATTCGTCCTAATCTGTCCAGTCCTTTTAGAGGAGTTACTGAATGACACTGAAAGTCGGTATCAATGGTTTTGGCCGCATCGGTCGGATGGCCTTCCGTGCGATTGCAAAGGATTTTCCGGGCATCGAGGTCGTGGCGATCAACGACCTGCTCGACCCGGATTATCTGGCCTACATGTTGAAATACGATTCGGTGCACGGCAATTTCAAAGGCGACATCGCCGTTGATGGCAACACCATGATCGTCAATGGAAACCGGATTCGTCTGACGGCCGAACGTGATCCTGCCAATCTCAAGTGGAATGAGGTCGGGGCGGAATTGGTCATCGAATGTACCGGTTTCTTCCTCGACGATGCCTCCTGCCGGAAACATCTCGAGGCTGGTGCCAAGAAGGTGGTGCAGAGCGCGCCGTCCAAGGATGCCACCCCGATGTTCGTCTATGGCGTCAACCACAAGACCTATGCCGGGCAAGAGATCATCTCCGCCGCCTCCTGCACCACCAATTGCTTGGCGCCAGTGGCCAAGGTGCTGCACGACAACTGGGGCATCAAGCGCGGTCTCATGACCACGGTGCATGCGGCCACCGCCACGCAGAAGACGGTCGACGGCCCCTCCATGAAGGACTGGCGTGGTGGTCGCGGCATCCTGGAGAACATCATCCCCTCCTCGACCGGTGCGGCGAAGGCCGTCGGGAAGGTCCTCCCGGAATTGAATGGCAAGCTGACGGGCATGGCCTTCCGTGTGCCGACTTCCGACGTCTCGGTGGTCGACCTGACTGTCGAGCTGAGCAAGGAGGCCACCTACGCCGAAATCTGCGCGGCCATGAAGCAGGCGTCCACATCGGGCGATTTGATGGGCGTGTTGGGTTACACCGATGAGAAGGTCGTCTCGACTGATTTCCGTGGTTGCCCGACGCCGTCCGTGTTCGATTCCGAGGCCGGCATTGCACTGGATCCGACCTTCGTGAAGGTCGTGGCCTGGTACGATAACGAGTATGGCTACACCTGCAACATGTTGCGGATGGTGGAGCACGTCGCGAAGTAATCGCGGTCACGCGTCTTCATGGCGCCCTGATCCGTGACGCTCGGGCAGCCCTGCCTGCGTCGCGGATCCAGTGCGTCATGAAGGCCGTGGGGTGAGGCCGCGCCGCTCTCCGTTTTCGATTTTCGTCTGGTCGTGACCCCCTAAGCCCTCGAGCGCCTTCAGGCAAGGCCAACCTTGGACCTGAATCCGTTCCAGTTCATCACCGTTTCATAGAGGCTTTGCGATGTCATTCATCAAGCTGACCGATCTCGATCTTGCTGGCAAGCGGGTGTTGATCCGTTCCGATCTCAATGTGCCTGTCAAGGATGGTCAGGTGACGTCTGATGCGCGCATCACCGCGTCCATGCCGACCTTCGAGCACTGCATCGCGGCGGGAGCGAAGGTCATGGTCATGTCGCATCTCGGGCGCCCACGGGAGGGTGTTTTCTCCGAGGCCGATTCGCTGGCGCCGGTCGCCGCGAACCTGGGCGCGAAGCTCGGGCGTGAGATCCGGTTGGTGCGCGATTATCTCGAGCAGCCTCCCGTGGTCGCTGATGGCGAATTGGTGCTGCTTGAGAACGTCCGCTTCAATGTGGGTGAGGGTAAGGACCAGGCGGAACTTGCCAAACAGTATGCCGCCCTCTGTGATGTCTTCGTCATGGACGCCTTCGGCACCGCCCATCGCGCCCAGGCCTCGACCCATGGCGTGGGCCAACAGGCGCCGGTTGCCTGCGCCGGCTTGCTCCTGGCCGAGGAACTCGACGCCCTGCAACAGGCCTTGGCCGCGCCCGCGCGCCCGATGGTCGCGATCGTCGGCGGTTCCAAGGTTTCGACCAAGCTGACCGTGTTGGAAGCCTTGTCGGAGAAGGTCGATCAGCTCGTGGTCGGGGGCGGCATTGCCAATACCTTCCTCGCCGCGGCCGGCTTCCCGGTCGGTCAGTCGCTGTGCGAGCATGATCTGATTCCGACCGCTCAGGCGCTGATGGAGAAGATGTCGGCGCGCGGAGCAAGCATTCCGATCGCGGTCGATGTGGTCTGTGGCAAACGGTTCGACGAGAACGAACCGGCCGTGACCAAGGCGGTTGCGGACGTGGCCGAGGACGACATGATCTTCGATATCGGCCCCGCCTCGGCGCAGGTGCTCGCCGACGTCATTGCCAAGGCGGGAACCATCGTCTGGAACGGCCCGGTCGGGGTATTCGAGTTCGACCAGTTCGGTGGCGGGACCAAGACCGTCTCCATGGCGATCGCCGAGGCCCCGGGCTTCAGTCTGGCGGGTGGTGGCGACACCATCGCCGCGATCCAGAAATACGACATCTACGACCGGGTCTCTTACATCTCCACGGCCGGTGGCGCCTTCCTCGAGTATCTCGAGGGTAAGACGCTGCCCGCGGTCGCGATGCTCGAAGCGCGCGCGCGGGATTGACCCCAATCCACTCGGCCACCGACCCCAGCGATGGCCGGGGCGTTGGCGATCAGAGGCTCACGAGCATGACCATGTCTAGACGTACCAAGATCGTCGCCACACTCGGTCCCGCAACCGATCCGCTCGACGTGATGGATGAGATGATCAGGGCCGGCGTGGATGTTGTCCGACTCAACCTATCGCATGACACCCACCAGCGGCATCGTGAGCGGGCTGAACGGATTCGTGAACGCGCCGCGCACGCTGGGCGCGAGATCGCTCTGCTGCTGGACCTGCAGGGTCCGAAGATTCGCGTCGGGAAGTTCCGCGACGGACCGATCCAGCTCACACGGGGCGAGACCTTTGTCATCGATGCCACCTGTCCGCTCGACGCGGGGGATCGGAGCCGGGTTGGGACCACCTATCCGGAACTGGTCGATGACGTTACCCATGGCGATACGCTCTTGCTCGACGATGGGGCGATCGAACTCGAGGTCGAGTCGGTCAGGGATGGGCGGATCGCGTGCAAGGTGGTCGTCGGTGGCCAGTTGTCCGATCACAAGGGGATCAACAAAAAAGGAGGGGGACTCTCCGCCCCGGCGCTGACGGAGAAGGATCAGGAGGATATCCGGTTCGCCGCCGATCTCGACGCTGACTACCTGGCGGTCTCCTTCGTACGCAATGGCGATGATGTACGCCTCGCGCGTGAACTCTTCCACGAGGCCGGCGGGCGTGGCGGCATCGTGGCGAAGATCGAGCGCGCCGAGGCGATGCGCGCCATCGACGACATCATCAACGCCGCCGATGTCATCATGGTGGCCCGTGGCGACCTGGGGGTGGAGATCGGTGACGCGGAACTCCCCGCCGCGCAGAAGACCCTGATCAGCCGGGCGCGCGAACTCAATAGTGTTGTCATCACGGCAACCCAAATGATGCAGTCGATGATCGAGAATCCGATTCCGACTCGCGCCGAGGTCTTCGATGTCGCCAACGCGGTCCTCGACGGGACCGATGCGGTCATGCTCTCGGCGGAGAGTTCGATCGGCAAATATCCTCCCAAGGTCGTCGAGGCGTTAGACCGCATCTGTCTGGAGGCTGAGAAGCATGTCACCCGCTCGGGTCATCGGCTGGATTCGGTTTTCGGCCGCGTCGACGAGGCGATCGCGATGGCCGCGATGTACACCGCGAATCATCTCGGCGTGAAGGCGATCGCCGCGCTGACCGAAACCGGATCGACCGTGAAATGGATGTCACGGATTCGTTCGGGCATTCCGATCCACGCAATCACGCGCTCGGCTCAAACCCGTCGAAAAGTCAGGCTGTTTCGCGGCGTCTATCCGGTAAGCTTCGATGTCTCGAGTACGGATATCCACGAAGTGAATCGCGAGGTGATCGAAGAGCTTTTGCGTCGCGGAACGGTGCGTGATGGCGATCTCGTGATCATCACCAAAGGTGATCGCTCCGGGGTGGAAGGGCAGACGAATATCCTGAAGATCATGCGGGTCGGTGAGCACACCCTCCTGCGGGAGGACTGAGCCCACAACCCCACCGCACCGCCCAAACTCTGTTTTCAATCGTCAACTCGATCCGAGGAGAACACACATGGCACTGATTTCACTCCGCCAATTGCTTGATCATGCCGCCGAGCATGGCTATGGCGTCCCAGCGTATAACGTCAACAATCTCGAGCAGATGCGCGCCATCATGGAGGCCGCTGACGAGACCGATTCACCGGTGATCGTTCAGGCCTCGGCCGGCGCGCGCAAATACGCGGGCGCCCCTTTCTTGCGTCATCTCATCCTCGCGGCCATCGAGGAGTGGCCTCACATCCCGGTGTGCATGCATCAGGATCACGGGACTTCGCCCGCCGTGTGTCAGCGCTCGATCCAACTCGGCTTCTCCTCGGTGATGATGGATGGATCGCTGAAGGAGGATGGTAAGACCCCGGCGTCCTACGACTACAACGTCGATGTCACGCGTCGTGTCGTGGAGATGGCGCATGCCTGCGGTGTGTCGGTCGAGGGTGAACTCGGCTGCCTCGGTTCGCTCGAGACCGGGCAGGCCGGCGAGGAGGATGGGATTGGTGCCGAGGGGACACTCGATCACAGCCAACTCCTGACCGACCCCGAGGAAGCCGCTGATTTCGTGAAGAAAACTGGCGTCGATGCCCTGGCCATTGCCATTGGTACCTCGCATGGCGCCTACAAGTTCACCCGCCCACCGACGGGCGATATCCTGGCCATCGAGCGTGTGAAAGAGATCCACCAGCGGATCCCCAACACCCATCTGGTGATGCACGGCTCCTCCTCGGTGCCGCAGGAATGGCTCGCCATCATCAATCAATTCGGCGGCGATATGGGTGAGACCTATGGCGTGCCGGTCGAAGAGATTGTCGAGGGAATCAAGCACGGGGTACGCAAGGTCAACATCGATACCGATCTGCGGATGGCCTCGACGGGTGCCATTCGCAAGCACCTGCACGACCATCCCTCCAATTTTGACCCGCGCAAGTACTTCGAAGCGGCAACCAAGGCCATGAAGGGGATCTGCAAGGCGCGCTATGAGGCCTTCGGGTCGGCCGGCAATGCGAGCAAGATCACTCCGATCTCCTTGGAGGCCATGGCGGACCGCTATACCAAGGGTGAGCTTGAGCCGAAGGTGAACTGAGTTTCGGTTCGTATTCGGTCTGAAGAGGTGCGGACATCCGCACCATAAAAGGGGCGTCCGCGCCCCTTTTTCGTGCGCCCGCCTGCATCGATGTCGATCCTTGATTCGGCGACAACTCAACCAGCTGGAGTCCACTGGTGTTCGACGATCAAAAATTTCCGTGCCCCTGCTGCGGCTACTGCGTTCACGAGCATGAACCCGGTTTTCATCAAGTCTGCCCGATTTGCGGTTGGGAGGACGATCTCAGTCAATTGCGCTTCGTTGCCATGCCGGGTAGCAGCAATACCGTGAGTCTGGTCGAGGCACAGCAGAACTATCAGCGATATGGCGCCTCCGAACGGCGTCGCATCGGTGAGACTCGGGCGCCCGTCGATGGTGAGACGCGCGACGCCGGCTGGCGTCCGGTTGATCCGACGTTGGACAATATTGAACATCCCGTGCGCGGTGTTCCCTACGGTGACTCCTATCCCTGGCCGGACACCACGGTCCTGTATTATTGGCGGCGGACTTACTGGCGACGCTTGGTTGGTTGAGTCCGCTGGATGCGGCATGGAGTGCCTGGTGCGCGCGGTCGGGCGGCTCTCGGTGGGGATGTTGAGGCCGCGAAACGTGCTCATCAGGCGCCGGTGCTCGACCTCTAGTCATCCTGGATTGCAACGCAGCGGATTCGCGATCAGGATATTCAGTTCGAGCGGTGCCATTGATGAGTAGGTGAGAGCATGCATGAGCGTCCCCCCAGCGAGCGACTCCAGCGTCAGGCGCTCGCGCAGATTGCCGAGAGCAAACGCATGGTGCTGGCGGTTCGGCATGCCTTGGCGCAGCGCCAACCGGCGACCGTCCTGATCACCAGTGCCGCGCCCCATGAAGGCAAGAGCTTGCTGGGCGCCTCCTTGGCCTCCGCGGCCGTGAGCATGGGTGAGGAGCGTATTCTGGTGATGGACCTCAACTGGTACCGGCCTGCGCTGCATCAGTTCTTCGGTCGCGACTTGCTCCATACGAGCGATGAGATCGCGACACGGCCCCTCGCGGACGTGATCGACAGCGGTGGGGAGGGGGAGCCCGATCGCCTATTGGCGCCGACCGATCACGATCAGGTCGCCGGCAGCGCGCTGAATGGTCCGGCCGTGGCGCGACGTCTGATCACCAGTGCCCGGGAGCTCTACGACACCATCTTCATCGACACGGCATCCGTCTTCCCAACCAACCGGATGATGATGGATCCGGTGATGCTTGCGAGTATGGTGGATGGTGTCATGATGGTGATCCAGAGTCGCAGCACCGCGCGTCAGCAGGCGAAACGGGCCTACAAGACGATTGAGCTCTCGGGCGCGAACATCATCGGCGCGGTCCTCAATCATAGCGAATCGCTCGGCCGCGCCTGAGCTGCCCGGAAGGGCCCTTGACTCCCTACAGCGAGCGGAACGACGCATGGGATACTATCTGAATCGTTATTGGCGGGCCCTGCGGCAGCACGGCTGGTGGCTAAGCTTATCTATCCTCCCCGTCGTACTCTACTTGGTTGCGGCCGCGCTGCACCATGACACCTTTATCGTGACGCAGGATTACCTCTATCACGGGGAGGTCCCGGTTGCGGCCACTGACCATCCAGTCCGCACCCAGCCGTTAACCATGTTGGTTGATGCCCCGGATCAGTTGTTCATGGATGGGTTTGCCTTGAATCAACTGTTACGTCGCCTCCACCTTGAGACGGCCTGGGCAGACATCACGGAAGCCGAGCTCCCGCGCATGGTGAACGCCTCCATGCATCTTGAGCGTCCCAGTGAGGACAGGATCAGTCTCTATTATCGAGGCATGGATGGCGAACTCGGACATCGTTTCGTGGACTATTTCAACCAGCGTCTCCTGACACGCGTCGCCGATGGTGTGTCGCGCGCACGCTCCGCCGGGAACTTGGATCCAGACTGGCGTTTTGAGAAAGCGGGGCCGGTGAGCCTCGAGGCCTTTGGGACGCCTTGGAACCCCCAACGACTGCTGCCCGCAACCCTGATCCTGCTTGCTGGTTTGCTCCTCATCGCGGTCGCGATCGCGGTCCATGAGTTTGCCGACAGCTCCTTCCGATCGGCACGCCAGGTGGCCCGCTATCTCGAGACACAGGTCCTGGGTGAGATCCCCGATTTAAAGGTTTTGACCCGAAATTTGCACCTCGATGGGTGACAACGTTGGGCGATGTCGGTCTAAGTGGAGTGATTTTGGGTGTCATGTCGGGACGGTTGACGCGGACCCATGTGTCACTCCCCACGTTGCGGCAGGTTCGGGTCGAATAGTGCGGTGGGTTTGCAACAGCTCACGCTGTCCTGGCGCATCCCGACCACTGCCCGGAGCGGATGGAGCGCTCGAATCCTGTTTGGGCGGCACGATCGTCGCGGTGCCTCCTCGCGCCATGAGGGACTGAGATGTCCCGCGGAGTCATTAGATGATTCACCTTGTTGTCCGCTGGCTGTCGGTCAGCTTGCTCTTCGGCTGGTTTCTGAGTGTGGGGTTGCTGCAGGCGCAGACCGGCGATCTGGGCTACACCTTGCGCTGGGCCGAGGTCGATGATCCACGGGTTGCCGGCTATCGCGTCTACTATGGCGTCGAGCCCGGCCATTACCTCGAGATGATCGATGTCGGATTGGAGACGACCCATCGCGTCACGGGTTTGGAACCGGATACGGTCTACTACTTTACGGTCAGTGCCTACGATGCGGAGGGATTCGAGTCGAGCTACACCCCCGAAGTGACCTCGGGGGCGTTTCGCTATCTCTTTGGCATGGGCGGGCCCTTCCCGAGTGACGGCGGCTGGGTCGAAGTGGCCAATGCCAGTCTGTTGCAGGAGCAGCGCATCAAGGCCGCGGCGCCGGAATATGGCGGCGGCAGCGGTGAGGTCCGGGTCGCGACCGGTGATCTCAATGGGAACGGGCGCGACGAGGTGGTGCTGGGCTTCGGCCCGGCGCCCTTCGGTCAATCTGGCGGCTGGTTCCGTCTGCTCGACAGCAACCTGGCCCACCTGGCGTGGGGGCGTGTCGACTGGGACGACTACAATGCCACGAACGGTGAAACCTATCCCGCGGTCGGCGATCTCGACGGCGATGGCAAGGCCGAAATCGTGATTGGCTTGGGCTCGGGTGGCGGCGGCATGATGCAGGTCTTCGGCTATGATGCGGGCGGGCTGGTGCCACTCGGTTGGACCGCGCTCGACTGGCCCGAATACAACGCACTGAGCGGCGCGACACGCCCAGCCCTCGGCGACGTCGATGGCAATGGCCGTGCTGATTTGCTGGTCGGACTGGCGGCGGTTGAGGATCGTGCCCGCCCGGCTGGTGGAGACCCCGCTGCCTTCTCCGAGACCGGGTCGACGCCCATTCCCGGGGGTTTTTTCTTCCTAAAACGCGGGATCGATCTTGCGGGCAGCGAGGATGAAACGATGCGTGATGCGCTGGCCAACCGGCTGCTGCTCGAGCGCGAGATCACGACCGGATCCGTGTCCTGGGGTGAATACGCCCGTCAGCTTGGTGAGACCTGGCCCGCGCTCGGCGACCTGAGCGGGGACGGTCGCTACGAGATCGTCGTTGGCCTGGGACGCGGCGGCGAGGGGCTCTTCGAGGTCTTCCAGTACGATGCGGAGGCGATCGTGTCACTCGGCTTGGGCGCATTGAACTGGCCGGAGTATCTCGCGCGCAACGGCGAGATGCGTCCCACGGTCCACTCGCGCCGGGGCGCTCCAGGCCAGATCCTGTTCGGGCTCGGCGCGGGTGGGGAAGGGCGGGTCGAGGTGTTCGAGCTGCGCTACGGCGACTGGGAGAATGTCGACAGCTTCGAACTCTGGCCACGCCAGTATCGCATGGCTGAAGGTGCGACCTGGCCGGCCGTCAAACTGGAGTCGCGCTGAGCCTGGTGGCCGCTCGGTCGTGCGCGGCGAGCCTGTCCCGCTTTGCAGCCTGCGGCCCTCAGCCTGTCCGGGAGATAAGGCCCCTGTCCAGCGAGCCACCTGCTCCGCGCCCCCCGCGTGGGGCCGGGTTCGCATGACGGCCTCGCCTCCATCCCCTGATCCACGTTCGATCGAGTAGGTGTCATGGACCAAGCCGTACGTCGCTGCAACCAGATCTACGCCATCGATCGCTGGGGCGAAGGCTATTTTGGGATCAATGCGTCTGGTCATCTCTACGCCCGCCCGGATCCGGCCAGCGCGATCGAGATCGATCTCGTGCGCTTGAGCGAACAGATCGACGCCGAAGGCTTGTCCCTGCCCATCCTGGTACGGTTCAACGATATCCTGCGCCATCGTGTGCGGGCCTTGCATCAAGCCTTCGAGGAGGCTAGCGAGGCCTGTGGGTATGCGGGTCGCTACCAGCCCGTTTATCCCATCAAGGTGAATCAGCAGGCGGGCGTGGTCCGCGAGATCTTGCGCGCTGGGCATGCGGGATTGGAGGCTGGCAGTAAACCTGAGCTGATGGCCGTGCTGGCACTGTCGCCCGCGAACGGCCTGGTCGTGTGCAATGGATACAAAGACCGGGACTACATCCGTCTGGCACTGATCGGTCGGCGTCTGGGACTGCGTGTGCAGATCGTGATCGAGAAGCCCTCCGAGATTGACCTCGTCCTGGAGGAGGCCGAGCGTTTGGGCGTCGCCCCCTTGCTTGGGGTGCGGGTTCGGTTGGCGGCAGCGGCGGCTGGTAACTGGCAGAGCAGCGGTGGTGAATCCGCGAAATTCGGCCTCTCCGCCAAACAGATCCTTGATCTCGTCGAACGGTTGCGGGACGCGGAGCGTCTCGATTGGCTGAACCTGTTGCACTGCCATTTGGGATCGCAAATCCCAAACCTGCAAGACATCCGGGTGGGGATCGCCGAACTCGTGCGCTTCTACGCCGAACTGCGTCGCCTGGGTGCACCGATCACCATTCTCGACGTGGGCGGTGGTTTGGGCGTCGACTACGAAGGCACCGGGACGCGACACTACTGTTCGGTGAATTACACCTTCTCGAGCTATGCCGCGGCGATCGTCGGGGCCGTCGCGGCGGAGTGCAAGCGTCGTGACTTGCCCGAACCCGATCTGCTGAGTGAGTCCGGCCGGGCATTGACGGCGCACCATGCGGTCCTGATCACCAATGTGATCGATCGCGAAGAGGCGGGCGGCAGTGCGGTCGAGCCGCGTCGGGACGAAGGGGATCCGCTGCTCGATGGACTGTCCAGTCTGCTCGGCGAGGTGGATACCGCGCCCCCCCACGAGTCGTTCACGCAGGCACGCGAACTGCTCGAGGCCGCGCGCCGACGCTTCGTCGAGGATGACCTGGACTTGGTGGGGCGCGCACGCTCCGAGGAACTCTTCTTCGCCATCTGCCGGCGGCTCGCCGGGCGACTCGACCCGGCGATCCGTCGGCATCGAGAACTGGCCGACGAAGTCAATGCCCTGCTGGCCGATAAACTCTTCTGCAACTTCTCGCTGTTCCAGTCGATGCCGGACGTCTGGGCGCTCGATCAGATCTTCCCGGTCGTGCCCATCCAGCGGCTCGACGAGATCCCGCGCGCGCGCGCCACGGTGCATGATTTAACCTGCGATTCGGATGGCTGCATCGATCAATATGTCGACGAAGGAGGGATCGAGGCGAGCCTGCCAGTCCATCAGGGGGCGGGTCTCGGGGCACCCTACCTGCTCGGCTTCTTCATGGTGGGCGCCTATCAGGAGATCCTCGGCGATATCCACAACCTATTCGGCGACACGGATGCGGTCAATGTCGAACTCGACCCCAATGCACCCGATGGCTATCGGTTGCTGGACGCCGAGCGCGGTGATTCCACGGATGAGCTCTTAAGCTATGTCCACTTCGAACCGCGCACCCTGCTTGCACACTACCGGCGCAAGCTCGAGGCGGCCGAACTCGACCGTGCCACTCGAGAACAGTTCTACGTCGAACTCAAGGCCGGTCTCTACGGTTATACCTACCTCGGCGGCTGATCCGTGCACGAACTCTCCATCTGTCAAGCATTGATCGAGCAGGTGACACGGATTGCTGCTGAACATGGCGCGACAGGGGTCGAGCGCATTGGTCTCAGGATCGGCCCGCTCGCGGGCGTCGAGGCCCCCTTGCTCCGGCATGCCTTTCCCTTAGCCGCGACGGGCACCCTAGCCGAAACAGCGGAGTTGGTCATCGAGACGGCCGCAATCCGGGTCGTTTGTACCGACTGCGGTGCTGAGTCGCAGGCGCTGGTGAACCGGCTCCTGTGCGCCGCGTGTGGCAGCTATAAGACTCGCTTGATCAGCGGGGATGAATTGCTCCTGGCGAACCTCGAATTGACGCTTCCGGATCCTTGAGTCTGGAAACGGAACGATGCTGGAGGTGGCGCGGGCCTGACCCCCTGGATGGACTGGCGTAAACTCCAGGTTGGTGATGGTGCCGCAAGCGTGCGGGCAGACCATCGGCACCGAATCCGTTGGCATCCGGTCTCGTCTCGGGTCAAGATGCCGATGCAATGGCCCGACGGGCAGAGTCTAGGGAGTCATCCTCATGTGTGAGACCTGTGGTTGCAACATTACCCCCGGCAACGAGCATCTGGTGCGCGCTGGCGGTCAACACGCGACGACCGCTGACGGCCGCGCCGCGGTGAGCGTGCTTCAATCGCTGCTGTCGGAGAATGATCGGGCCGCGATGCACAACCGTGAGCATTTCGATCGCCACGATGTTCTGGCGATTAATGTGATGTCCTCGCCTGGTGCCGGGAAAACCAGTCTGCTTGAGCAGACGATCGAAGCGCTCCAGGGACAGGTTCGCATCGCCGTCATCGAAGGTGATCTCGAAACCGAGAACGACGCCGAGCGCATTCGCGCCAAGGGTGTTCCGGCGGTGCAGATCACCACGGGTAGCGCGTGCCATTTGGACGCTCACATGGTGCACGACGCGTTGCATCGCCTGGATCTCGACGAGATCGACGTGCTCTTTATCGAGAACGTGGGAAACCTGGTCTGCCCCGCGAGCTTTGACCTTGGACAGCATCGCAACGTCACGTTGCTGTCAGTCCCTGAAGGCGACGACAAGCCGGCGAAATATCCGGTGATGTTCCGAGTCGCTGATCTTGTTTTGTGTACGAAATCGGATCTGCTGAGCGTGCTGCCCGAATTCTCGGTCACTCGCGCCGAGACCTATTTGCGCAACCTGGCCAGCACGGTGCCCTTCGAGTGTGTCTCGGCTCGTGGCGATGGGGCGATCCAGGCCTGGCTGAATTGGGTGTGCGACGAACTCGCCGCGCAGCGGTCACGGCTCGAACTCGGGCGGACCACGCGTCCATCCGGTTCCACGGATACCACCGCGCGATTCCGTGCTGACGAGGATGGGGTGCACCACCACCACCATCATCATCATCACGACTCGGATCACAAGGTTTAGAGGGTGCCCGGCGTGCCTGAGACAGCGGATGCGAGCCGGCGCGGCGCACACCCGAGACGCAGAACCGGGCCGCGTTGCTCGACGATTCCTGATCGTTGATGCGGCAAGCCATGCCCCGCACCGGGGCTGTAGAAGACGCTTGCGACCTTTCTCCGTTCGGTGTAGTAGTTAGGAGACGCGGTTCTCGAGACCGCTCGTCGATTCGCGCACAATGAGATTTCCGGATGTCCGTCACGAGAGAAATCACACAACCCTTGGAGGAATGCCCGTGTTGAAGTCACCCGCTCAGAAGGCCCTGCCCCGCGTCGGGTTTATGCTGTTGGCATCGGTCCTAATCTATGCGCCGGTCAGCCATGCATTCAATTTTGGAAACATGATGAACCCCAACCGTTGGATGGGCAGCGGTGGCGATCGGGATCGCTACGACGACGGATATCCAGGTGGCCCTTATGGACCGCCTGGATATGGCTATCCCTACGGCGGTTACGCCCCTGGTCCAGGTTATGCGGCGCCGGGTTATGCGGCGCCGGGATATGGTGCTCCCATGCAGGGCTATGGGATGCCGGCCTATCCAGCCGCTCCCACTGCCGTACCCGTCGCGCCGGCGACGGGAAGCGGCACGGCCGATAGCGCCGAAGTGCAGGCACTCAAGCGCCGCGTCGAAGAGCTCGAAGCGGCGGCGCGCCAGCAGTCGCAACCCGTCGCGCCACCGCCGCCACCGGCTGGCGAGTGGCCATCAGCCCCGGCCTTCCGCCCGATGAATCAATACTGATCTCGGCGCGGGACGCACGTTCGATGCCGCCTGGCCGGTGCGCGGTGGGGGTCGCTCAACGCTGCTGTTGGTGTCCTTTGCTCGCGTCATCGGCGGCGATCCCACCGCCCTGCCCGCTGGCGGGGCCTCGATCTGACTGACGTCAGCCCTTGGTCCATCCTGGGTTGCCCTTGTGAGAGAACATCAACATGTCACAGCTGAAGAGACCTGTGCTCGGGTTCTTGCTGCTCGTCGGACTCTGCACGCAGGCCGTCGCCGACCACTATGCCGTCTACGTCAGCGAGTCCGGCTTCGCGGATGCGATGGAAGGACTGAAGATGGCGATCCAGGAGCGCGGCATGTACATCAACAATGTCATGAACATGGGTGAGATGCTGGAGCGCACCGGGAAGGATCTGGGCATGGAGACGCCCCTCTACGATCAGGCCGAATCGATCGAGTTCTGTAGCGCGGTCCTCTCGCGGGAGATGAGCAGCGAGAATCCGGTCCAGGTCGTGAACTGTCCCTTCATCATCGCTCTCTACACCTTGCCGGGCGAGCCGGACCGGACCTATCTCGTGCATCGTCAGATCGCCGCGGAGGAGATCGCGTCCAGTCCGGCCATGGCCAAGGTCGCCGCCATGCTCAGTGGGGTGGCGGAGGCCGCGATCGCCTGGTGATCTGTGCGCGGCGATCGTGCTGAGCGTCCCCGTCGCCCGGCGCTCGGGCGCGCAATCAACCGGGCTCGGTGATCCGCTCGGGCATGACCTGGTCGAACAGTCGCGCGACCGCTCGGTCGGTCAGGGCCTCTTGGCTGAGGACACGGGCGGTCCCATTGCGCAGATGCGTGGCCAGGCTGGTGGTGGCTAGGGTCAGGGCATTTTCCCCCTGGCGGTTCGTGAAGAGATAGACACCACGGTATTTGCTGACCCATCCAAGGCGTAAGGTCTTGCGGGTTCCGCGAAAGCTCTTGAACTCAACCCAATCGCCGACCTCGAGCGAACGGGCGAGCGACCGATAGCGTTCCGTGGTGGCCGCATCGGCGTCGGTCTCGGCCTCTGCCGCGCCCGGTTCCTGGCCAGCGATCCGGTCTGAATCCGGTGGGGCCATGGCGGTGCCGAACAGCTCGAGTCCACTCTCGTCCGTATCCGGTTCGGGGGGGACCTCCTTGTGCAGCGCGGCCATGTGCAGCCGGATCAGGCGATCGAAGAAGGGATCCCAAGCGTCCTCGAGCCGGACCCGTTCGAGTCCCCGGCGCAATCGCTTCAGCAGATCGGGCAGTGCCGACAACAGCCGACTGCGCTCTTCGGCGGTTTCTTTTGGTTGCACGCTCCAAATCAGATCGTCCATCGCCGAGACGGCCTCTTGCCAAGGCTCGCCGGCCTCGCCAGCGCGCACAAAGACGTCGCTCAAGACGCGCGACCAGAGGCGAACGAGGAACTCATTGACGAGGACAGGAAGTTTCGTGTCGCTGGTCCGTCTAGTGAGTTCCTCGCCTACGCGCGTGGCCGCGATCTCCTGACGGTCCCGTTGCTCGAGCTGATCGAGGACGCGCACCGCCTTGCTGCGCGCGAGTTCTTCCTCTTCACGCAGGAACTCCTCGAGTTGATACGTCTGAACGGCGAACACGTTCAGGTTCGATTCGAAGCCGTCCACCACCGCATCAACGACCTCGTGGATCTTCTCAACAAGATGCGGCTCATCCTTCTCGTTGCGACCGATCCCAGAACTCGCGACGACATCGAGCAGACGGCGTGCCGGGTGCTTGCGGTCGGAGAAAAAGGTTTTATCGACGAGCGCGACCTTCAGCACCGGAATCTGCAGCTTGGCGAGTTCAGCCCGCACGGTCGCGGAGAGTTCCGGATCATTGAAGATGGCGTCGAACAGCATCGCCACGATGTCGATCGTCATGGCGTCCAAGGGGCGTGACCAGGTTCGCATCGGGGTCGCCCGGATCTGCTGCAGGACATTGCCCTGTCGCGGGTCGATCCGAACGGATCGCAGACTGGGGATTCGACGCAGATCGCTCGTGCCGCGCTGCAATCCATTGAGGGCTTGAATGAGCTGTGCCAAGCCGAGCACCGGGGTGTCACTGCCGGTGACTCCCGCTGACACGGCGTCGCCGGGGGCCGCGAGCGGCGGGTCGGGTGCGCCATTGGCCAGGTTTGCGCCGGAGGATTGCAGCGGATGCCCGCGGCTGGCGATTTGGATCGCGCGGGCGAGTTGCCCGAAGACGTCTTCGTTGCCGGGAGGTTGGGCCAGGCGCTCGGCGACCGCTCCGTGCTTGGCCTGGATCTGCTGTTGCGCAAGACCGCGCCCCTCGTGCTCGGCGAGGGAAGGGTCCTCGGAGGGTTCGAAACCCACCCAGCCGGACAACCCGCCGACACTCGTCTCGCCATGCGTCGGGAGGGTGCTGCGTGGCGGGATGATGGGGCCCGCGAGCGGAATGGTCGGCAAGACGCCCGATTGAACGAGAAAACGGTTGAGGTCCGCATAGACCGCGGGAAGTTCGACCGAGGTCTGACGCTCGAAGGCATTCAAGAGGACCAGGGCGAGCTGCTCGTCGGCATCCATGTCGCTCAAGGCCTGCAGCATGGCGCCGAAGAGGGTGCGTGGATACAGTGGATTGTCATCCTGGCTGATCCGTGGCACACGCAGGAGCGCGGCGAGCCGTCGATCCAGTGCGGTGAGCTGTTGCGAACAGTTACAGGCTGCGCGTGCCGAGAGCTTGCCGATCGCGAGATCTCGCTCGAAGTCATCGGTGTCGACCAAGCGCAATTCGTCGTCCTCACCCATCACCATCGCCTTAGCCGGCTCGGTGCCTCCAGTGAGACTCTTCACCCGATCATCGAAAGCCGTGGTGTAGGCGTTGCGGAAATGCTGCAAGACGTCCTGGGCGCGCTGCGTGAGGAACTCCATCGCCGAGAAATACAGCCGCTGCTGCTCCATGCTGGTCGCCCGGTCCGCCATCCCAAGGAAGTCGTCGTTGGCGTTGTCGATGTGCTTGGCAAAGGCGGTGGCGAGGCCGAGCGCGAGGCGGTCTCGACAACTGTTGACCAGAGACAAGGCCTCATCACGTGACAGGCTGGTCGTCGTGAGTGGCGGTTCTGGCGCGGTGTCGGACGCGGAGCGGGTGGGCTGATCGGGCATGGATGCGTGTCTTTTAGGGCTAACTTGGCGCGGCCTGGGGCGCTTCGACCATCGCAAGCGCAGGTGACCTCGATCCATGTCGCAACGACTCGTGCAGCACGAGCCCATGCGTTGCCCCTCGCGCAGGTTGGTGACCTGGCCGCGAATCTGTCTGTCAGATCAAAGCTTATCATGCGCGACGCCCCGCGACCTGCTGGTGCCCGATCACGTCGCCATTGCGCCGGCGTCAGGGCGGGTCCCGCGCCCTCGGCGTGCTCGGCTCCAGGCACAACGACCGTGCGCTGGTGACGGGTCTAGGGAGAGATCATGCGCGGCGCGGTTCATCCTCTGCCGCAAGGCCTTCCGGGTCGACGGGAAAGCGGGTTTCGTTGATGGCCATCTTCTCTTCAACCGCGGCGATCAGGTCGACCCCGAGACGTTGCGACAGGCGGATCAGATAGATCAGGATGTCGGCCATCTCGAGGGCGACCAGGCGTGTTTGTTCGGGCGAGAGGGCCGCGCTCTGCTGTTCGCTCAGCCATTGAAAGTGCTCGAGGAGCTCGCCGGCTTCCCCGGCAAGCGCCATGGCAAGGTTCTTGGGTGAGTGGAATCGCTCCCAATCGCGCGCTTGGGCGAAGGCGAGCAGGCGGGCATCGAGTTGATCGAGACTGTCTGGCATCGGTGGTGCGATCAGGTCGGGAGGACGGGATTCACTGGTGGGCGCGACGCGGTGCCTGCTCAGCGGTTGGCGCGCCGGTGCCGCGCGCGTGCGATGGCCGCGCGCACCTGGGCCGGGGCGGTGCCGCCGATGTGATCGCGTGCGGCGACCGAACCCTCGAGCGTGAGGATGGCAAAGACATCCGCCTCGATCGCCGTGCTGAAGGCGCGCAGCTCATCGAGCGTGAGTTCGGCGAGATCACGGCCTTCGCGGAGACCGAGCGCGACAGCCTTGCCGACGATCTCGTGGGCGTCACGAAAGGCGATCCCCTTGCGCACCAGATAATCGGCGAGATCGGTCGCGGTGCTGAAGCCTTGCGCCGCGGCCGCGCGCATCCGCGCCCGGTTGCAGGTGACCTCGCCCATCATCTCGGCATAGACCTTGAGTGAACCCTTGAGATTGTCGACGGTGTCAAACAGCGGCTCTTTGTCCTCTTGATTGTCCTTGTTGTAGGCGAGGGGCTGTCCCTTCATGAGCGTCAACAGCCCCATGAGATGACCGAAGATGCGCCCGCTCTTCCCCCGCACCAGCTCGGGAACATCCGGATTCTTCTTCTGCGGCATGATCGAGGAGCCGGTGCAGAATCCGTCCGAGAGTTCGATGAAGCCGAATTGCGCGGAGGACCAGAGGATGAGTTCCTCGGAGAACCGCGACAGATGCATCATGAGGATCGCGGCGTCGGCGGTGAATTCGAGCGCGAAATCACGATCGGAGACGGCATCGAGTGAGTTCTCGGCGGGTCGCTCGAAGCCCAGCAGCGTCGCCGTGTATTGTCGGTCGATCGGGTAGGTGGTACCCGCGAGGGCGGCCGCGCCGAGCGGCATCACATTGAGGCGGCGACGGCAATCGGCGAGCCGCTCGCAATCACGCTCCAGCATCTCGAACCACGCCATCATGTGATGGCCGAACGTGACCGGCTGGGCAACTTGTAAATGGGTGAAGCCCGGCATCAGGGTCTCGGCCTCACGCTCGGCCAGCTCCAGCAAGGTGGCTTGCAGCCGCTCGATGCCCTCACGAATCAGTTCGATCTCATCGCGCAGCCAGAGCCGCACGTCGGTGGCGATCTGATCGTTTCGGGAGCGTCCCGTATGGAGCTTCTTCCCGGCCTCGCCGATCAAGGCGGTCAGGGCCGACTCGATGTTCATGTGCACATCTTCCAACGGAATCGACCACTGGAAATCCCCATCGTCGATGCGGGTCCGAACGGTTTCGAGTCCGGATACGATGGCCTCGCACTCATCCTGTGTCAGGATGCCCTGGCGGGCCAGCATGGTGGCATGGGCGATCGAGCCTTGGATGTCATATCGATAGAGGCGACGGTCGAAGTCGACCGACGCCGTGAAGGCTTCGACGAAGGCATCGGTGGGGGCGTTGAAGCGCCCAGCCCAAGGTTTGGTGGTGGTGTTCACGTGTGGTATCAGCCCATCCGGCAGTGTTGCGATGGTGTGATTCTACTCCCTTGACAGGCCAGCATCGCGCATCGATCGCGCCAGTGCAGGCCGTCGCGTCGATCGGGTGTTCCTCGGTTCGGTGGCGCTGCGACAGGCGCGGTTTCATCGACCCTACTCCCTGGCGTGGGGTATCATCGGCACACCGCGCGGCGTGCACGCAGAGTGACGCTTCGGCATGCAAGCCGCTGTTCGATGAAACAGGCCAGCCGAGGAGGGGAGTGCGCGATGCGGTTTCTACATGCCGCCGATTGCCATCTGGATAGCCCACTACGAGGGCTCGAGCGGTACGAGGGCGCACCGGTGGAACAGATCCGCTCCGCCACGCGGCGTGCCTTCGAGAATCTGGTCGCCCTGGCGATCGAGGAGTCGGTCGATTTCGTCCTCCTCGCGGGCGATCTCTACGACGGTGACTGGAAGGACTATAACACCGGACTCTTCTTCATCGGGCAGATGGGACGTCTGCACGAGGCCGGCATCCCGGTCTATCTCATCGCCGGGAATCACGACGCGGCGAGCCAGATCACCCGTGCCTTGCGTCCGCCGCCGAACCTCCATGTCTTCGCCACCACGGCCCCCGAGACCCACCGGATCGAGGATCTCGGCGTCGCCATCCATGGTCAGGGGTTCGCCACGCGCGCGGTCACGCAGGACCTGACCCAGGGCTATCCGCAAGGCGATCCCGCGTTCTTCAATATTGGCTTACTCCATACCTCGCTCGACGGCCGCCCCGGTCATGAACCCTATGCGCCCTGTCGTCTCGATGGGCTCAGATCCAAGGGCTATCAGTACTGGGCGCTCGGGCACGTGCACCAGCGCGAGCTGATTGCGTCCGATCCCGTCGTGCTCTTTCCGGGCAACATCCAGGGCCGCCACATCCGCGAAACCGGCCCCAAGGGCTGCACCCTCGTCCGGGTCGAAGGCGCTCAGGTGATCGCGTTGGAAGAGCGTGCATTGGATGTGGTGCGCTGGGTCGATTGCCCGGTCGAGGTGACGCCTGCGCGCACCCTCGATCAGCTCGATCCCCTGCTCGAGACGGCGCTGGTCCGCGCGAGCGAGACCAGCGATGGTCGGATCCTGGCCCTCCGGCTGCGTCTGGTCGGTCGCAGTCCGCTGCATGCGCGGTTGCATGCGGAGCGCGAACGCGTCCTCAATGAGTGCCGGGCGCTGGTATCCGGGCGTGGATTGGGTGAGATCTGGATCGAGAAGCTGCTGGTCGAGACCCATGCGGATCAACAACCGGACGCCTTGACCCGCGAGGATGCGCTGGGTGGACTGCTGCGCGCGATCCAGGAGCTCGAGCTCGAGGATGCCGGCGCCGCAAGCCTGGCCGAGGAGGTCGCGGGACTGACGGCGAAATTGCCCCCGGCGTTGCGGGGGGGCGAAGAAGCCTTCGATCCGACGCGACCCGAGCATCTGAGGTCCGCCCTGGAGGACGTGAAGGCGCTGCTGCTCGAGCGGCTGCTCGATCCAACCGGCCCGTCGGAGGCACGCTCATGAAGGTGCTGGAACTGGAGCTGCGCGCCTTTGGTCCCTTCTCTGGGTGTCAGCTCGACTTGAGCCCTGGCGCGCATGGACTGCATCTCGTCTACGGGCCGAACGAGGCCGGCAAGAGTTCGGCGCTCCGGGCCTTGCGTGCGCTCCTGTTCGGGATCCCGGAACGGACTCGGGACGCCTTTCGCCATGTTCCGCAGGATCTGCGGCTGGCTGGGCGGTTGCGCAATCGTCTTGGCGATGAACTGACCATCGTTCGGCGGAAAGGGCGCAAGAACACCCTGCTCTCGGCGCAGGGCGACGCTCTTGAGATGGATGCGCTCACGCCGTTCCTCGGCGCGGTCGACGAGCGACAGTTCGAACGGCTGTTCGGTATCGATCACGAGACCTTGGTGAGCGGCGGCCAGCTCTTGCTCGAGGAGCGGGGCCGGGAGGCCGAGGCCTTGTTCGGCAGCGCCCTAGGGCAGGTCGCCGTCCATCAGGTTCTCGAACGGCTCGACCAGGAGGCCCGGGATCTCTTTGCGCCACGCGCCTCCAAGCCGCGTATCAATCTGTTGCTCAACCAATTCGCCGAGGCGGAGCGCCGTTTGCGCGACGCCAGTCTCTTGGTGCGCGAATGGACGCAGGCGCAGGAGCAGCGCGATCGGATCCGCGCCGAGCTGGATGAGTTGGAGCAACAGATTCATGATCAGACCCGTGAGCGCCATCGTCTGGAGCGGATCAGACGCACGCTCCCCGAGTTGGAGCGGCGGCGGCGTCTCGCCAGTCGGCTGAGTGAGATTGGGGTCCTGCCCCTGCTCGACGACGGGTTCGGCACGCGGCGCGAGCAGGCAATGTCGAAGCAGGCCCTGGCCGTTGAGGCGCGCGCCAACGCGCAGGCTCGACTCGACGCGGCGCGGGCCACGATCGCGCACTTGCAAGGGCAGTTCTCTGCCGCGCTGCTGCGTGAGGCGGCGGGTATCGACGATCTGCGGGAGCGGCTCGGCAGTTATCGCAAGGCCGCCCGCGATCGCGCGACGCTCCTCTCCGAGCAGCAACGCTGCCAGGACCAGGCGCTGGTGTTGTTGCGCCAAGCGCGACCGGATCTCGCCGCGGACATCGCCGCCGTGGTGCCCGATCAACTACGCCCCTTATTAGCACTACGTCGCCGTGCGGCGGATCTCGGCGCGCGGCGGGATGCGGTGGTCGAGGCGGTTGCCAGAACACGCGGCGAGCTTGCCGACACTGTGGACCAACTCGCGCGCAAACAGGCCGCATTCGACGCCCTGCCGGCGTCCGTACCCACGACCGAGCTCGACCAGGTGGTGTCCGCGGCGCGGCGTGCCGGCGATCTCGATCAGGACATCCTCGAGATGACGGGCGAATTGGCCACTGCGGCGGCGACCTGCACGCGCGATCTCGCGTCACTCGCCCTCTGGACCGGACCACTCGAGGCCTTGCCCGCGGCACCCCTACCGGACAACGCGGCCCTGGAGCGATTCGCCGAGGAATCACGGATCTTGGCGGAACGTCGGGCGCTCGTCGCGGCGGCCGTGGGTGATCTGCGTGATGAACTGGGACGCTGCGACGAATCGCTTGACCTCCTCGAGGCCGGCGGCAGGGTGCCTTCAGAAGCGGATCTCGCGCAGGCCCGCGCCCATCGTGACGCAGGCTGGCAACTCGTGCGCGCAGCCTGGTTGGAGGGCGTTGATGTCACGCAGCGCACGGCGCAGTTCGATGCTGGCCGCCCCCTCGATCAGGCGTTCGAAGGGGCGATCACCGACGCCGACGCGATCGCCGACAGGCTGCGTCGCGAGGCGCAGGGGGTGGCGGAGAAGGCGTCCAACCGCGCCCGTCGCGCCGGCTTCGCGCGACGGCTTGAGGAGGCCGAGCGCGAACTGGCCGAGCTCGCGCAGCAACAGCTGGTGTGGCAGGCCGACTGGACGGCGCTCTGGGCCCCGGTCGGGATCAGCCCGCGTACGCCGGCGGAGATGCAGACCTGGCTGCAGCGAGCGCGGCGGTTGATCGAACTGATCGGACAGAGCGAGTCCCTGCGCGCGCGGCGCGCGGCACGGCAGCATCTCAGGACGCTGCATCGGGATGCGCTCCAGCAGGTCCTCGGCGCCGCGGCCGCGGGGCGGGACATCGACGACCCTGAGCAACCCGAACCGCCGCTGGCAGTGCTGATCGCCCGGGCAGAGGCCCGCTTGAAGACGCTGGAGGCGGAGGCCCAGACCCGCCGTGAACTCGTGCGTGAGATCGCGGAGCGACAAACGCGTCGGGATCGGCTCGCGCATGAGGGAACCGCGGCCCAGGTCGCACTCGATCACTGGACGGGTGAATGGACGGCGCTCATGGATGAGCTCGGTCTGGCCGCGGACACCCAGCCCGGCGAGGTGTCGGATGCGCTGCAGGCGATCGCCGATGCACTCAAGCAGATGGAGAGCGCGCTCAGCGTCGCGACACGCATCCAGGGGATCGACCGGGATGCCCAGATCTTCGCGCAGGATGCCCACGCGCACTGCCAGCGTCTCGCACCTGATCTCATTGATCGACCTATCGAGGAGGCCGTCAACCAACTCTCCGAGCGGTTGGCCGAGCAACGTGCGTGCAAGACCCGGCTCGACGCGGCCCAGGCCCAGGCCGCCGCGGCCGAGGGCGAGGTCCGCGCCGCGGACATTTCCGCCACCGCCGCCGCGCAGGCCCTTGCTGAGCTGTGCCGCCAGGCGGGCTGCGCGTTGCCCGAGCAACTGCCCGAGATCGAGGAGCGGGTGCGCGAGCGGCGCCGCCTCGCCGAGCAGTTGGCCGAGGTGGAGACCGGCTTGATCCAAGCCGGCGATGGTCTCGGGATCGAGGCCTTGGCGGCGGCGGCCGCTGGCGTCGATCTGGACACGGCCATTGCCCAGTTGCAGGGACTGGAGACCCGTCTGGAAGAGGCGCTGCGTCCGCGCCACCGTGCCTTGATCGAGGAGCAAACCGCGGCGGAGCGCGTGCTCACGGCCATGGGCGGTGGCGACTCGGCCGCCACGATCGCGGATGAAGCGCAGCAACTGCTTGCCGAGATCCGCGGCGGAGCAGAGCAGTATGTCCGCGTGCGGTTGGCCGCGCGCATCCTGCGCGATGCGATCGAGCGTTTTCGACGTGACCATAGCGATCCGATCCTGCAGCGGACCAGCAGTTATCTCAGCCGTCTCACCTGTGGCGCATTCCGCGCGGTGGAGACTGACTTCAACGATGAGGATCAGCCCGTGCTGGTCGGAGTGCGCCACACCGGCGAGCGTCTGCGCGTCGAGGCGATGAGCACGGGCACCCGTGATCAGCTCTATCTCGCGCTGCGTCTCGCGACCCTCGAACCCGTGCTGGAGCACGCCGAGCCCATGCCCTTCGTGGTCGACGATATCCTGGTGCAGTTCGACGACGCGCGCGCCATGGCGACACTCGGGGTGCTGGCCGAGTTCTCAGCCAAGACGCAGGTGATCCTCTTCAGCCACCATGGTCGTGATGTCGAACAGGCGCGTCAGCACGACCCGGAGCAGGAGCGGATCTGGGTGCATCGTTTGGGTTGAAGCCCCGGTGCGCGTCGCCGATGCACGGGGATCAGGGCGGAGAGCCGGGCGCGGCTCTGGGCGCGGGTTGCGACCACCACAACCAGTAGAGTGCCGTGATGATGCCGATCCAGAGCACGGCAAGCCAACCGATGATGCCGTCGTAGGTGCCGACCAGGAACCCCAAGGGCGACTCGGGGTTGGCATCCGTCATGCGCCGTGTCACCTGAATGACGAAGACCCAGCCCGCATGCAAGCCGATCCCCCAACCGATGTGGCCGGTCCGCTCGCGCACCAGTGCCAACAACACGCCGACCATGAAGAGCGCGACCATCGAGTCGAGCTGTCGCCACTGAACGGCGTCGACGAAGACCGCGCCGAACATCCAGGCCGCGCCGCTCCAATCGAAGGCCATGCCGGCGGGCAGGGCGCTCGGCTTCATGAAATGGACTAGCATGTAGAGAAATGAAGTCCCCAGCACGGCCGTGACGAGGCTGCCCTGCCGGCGGATGGCCGAGAAGAGCGCTCCGCGGAAGAAGGTCTCCTCCAGCACGCCAATCAGCAGACCCCCGAGCAATGCCTGGAGCGCCTTCTTGGCCAGGTATGGCCACAGCTCCAGGTCGGCATCCGGGGTGCGAATCCCTAGAAGAATCAGGGCGATGCTCAAGACCAGCAGCATCGCCACACCCCGCAGCCAGCCGCTGCCGATGCTTCCCCGCAACACGGGCCAGGGGACGCTATAGCCAAGGGCGGCGCGATCCGCGAGGTGCAGTCGTTTCAGGAACGGCCAGAGCCCGAGCAGGATAAAGATCTGCGCCAAGCGGCCCATCACCCGTTGGGGGTCATGATCGATCCAGCCGGTCGCCATGACAGGATAGGTTAGGAGCGCCGCGAGGAGCAGGCAGACGAAGAGATATCCGAAAAAGAGGGCGGTGAGACGCATGGCATCCGGTCGAGTCGCAAATGAGATCGAGATCATCGCATGCGCGCACCAGTCCGCCCACGCCCACGCCCACGCAAGTGTCTTGTCAGCTTCAGTCGGTCGGTCGACAATGCCGGCGGTGAACGCACCACATGACATCACCGCTTGCCGGATTGCCTGTTTCTTCTCGACCTCGGGACACAGCGGCGTGGATCGCGCGGCGCAACATTTGATCCCGGCGTTGGCGAGACGGGGCTACCAGGTGGATCTGCTCAAGGTGCGGGGCCATGGGCCGCATCTGGATGCACCGCCAGTGGGTGTCTCGGTGGTCGACCTGGGTGCGCGGCACACCTATTCCGCCCTCCCGGCCCTCGTGCGCTACCTGCGGCGTGAGCGCCCCGCTGTGTTGCTGGCGGATAAGGATCGCGTCAATCGCACGGCGCTCTTGGCGCGCTGGCTCGCCGGGGTGCCCACCCGGCTGGTGTTGAGTTCGGGGACCACCATCTCGCTCGACCTGGCGAACCGTGGCATCCTGGAGCGCGCGCTGCAGCGGTTTTCGATGGGGCGACTCTATCCACTGGCCGATCAGGTGATCGTCACCAGCCAGGGTGTGGCCGAGGATATGGCGGCCTATACCGGCCTGGCCCGCGATCGCATCAGGGTGGTGCCTTCGCCGGTGGTGCCCGCGGCGCTGTTCGAGGAGACCCCGCCCCGCCCGGATCATCCCTGGCTCGGCGATCCCGGGTGGCCGCTGATCCTGGGTGTGGGGGAGCTGTCCAATCGTAAGGATTTCGAGACCCTGATTCGCGCCTTCGCGCTGGTGCGGGCGCAGCGCCCCTGCCGCTTGCTGATCCTGGGGCAGGGGGCGACGCGGGCGCGTCTGCTCGCGCTGGCGGCATCCCTGGGCGTGGCGGAGGATGTGGCGCTCCCTGGTTTCGAGCCGAATCCGCATGCCTACATGGCGCACGCCGATTTGTTCGCCTTCAGCTCACGTTGGGAGGGGTTGGGGTTCGTGCTGATCGAGGCTCTGGCGGTTGGGACGCCCGTGGTTGCGACGGACTGTCCGAGCGGCCCCGCCGAAATCTTGCAGGGTGGGGTGTACGGGATGCTGGTGCCGATCGGTGATGCGTCTGCGATGGCGGAGGCGATCCACGCCACGCTCGCTCGGCATCCGCCCCCTAAGACCCTGCAAGAGGCTGCCCGCCCCTACGAGATCGAGGCCGCGACCGATGCCTACCTGGCGGCGATGGGATTGCCGCGCCTGGCCATGGATCTGACTCAGGATCGGAGGGTAGGCGGCTGATGCGTGGTCACGGGTCCGAACAACGAGGTCTCTTCATGACGTCAATCGCCCGGGTCTGGCCAGGCCGTCGACAGCTCGAGTCTGGACTGCTGATTCTCTTCGCCTTCGCGGCTTGGAACATGACGGGGCTCGCTCATCTCGCCCTCTTTGGATTGCTGCTGCTGTTGCTTGCCGACCTCCCGCGGGCGTGGCCGCGGTTGCGAGTCGATCCGCTCCTGTGGGTCGCCCTGGGCGCGCTGGGTGTCATCGTCCTGCTCGCACTGCGCGCCGCGCTGCTGCTGCCACAGACCGCCGCGGAACAATGGAGTGCCGTTTGGGGCTGGTGGGCGCCCTTTCTGTTCCTGGTGGTGGCCTGGGCGCTGCGCGCCGATGTGCGCCTGATCCATGGGGTCCTGATCGCGGCGGTGGTGGGCCTGATCGTTGGGGTCCTGAGGAAATCGGACTGGTCACTGCTTGAGGAGATCCTCGGTGGCATGCGCTATTACTTCGGCCAGTCGGTGCTGGGTATCGGGTTCGTGACCTCGGTCGTGTTGATCGGGCTGCTGATCTACCATCCAGCCCTGGCCGGGCCACGACGGCTGTGGTGTCAACCGCGTCGGCTCTTGAGCTGGGGACTCTGGACCTTCGCGGTCCTTTTTGTCATCGGGATGTTGGTGATCTTGCAGGCCCGTGGCGCGGTCTTGGTCTTGGCTGCCGCTGGTGGCCTGATGGTCCTCAATCGCCTGCTGCGTGCGCGCCGAACGGAGCAGGACCGTGGGACGCGCCTGGTCGCGCTCGTGGCTGTCTTGTTCTTCGCATTCCTGGCGGCGTTGGTGCTCTGGGTGAGTTGGGAGCGGGTGATGATCGATATCGTGGCGCTCACCACCGCCGCGCCGACCGACGAGGCGGCCTGGACCGCCTCTGCCGCCATTCGTTTGAATCTTTGGCGCCTTGGCTTGGACCTCTTCGAGGCCCGGCCCTGGCTGGGTTGGGGGCCGGGAACGCGCAGTACCGATTTCTTGGTGCCGGCGCAGATGATCCCCTTTGCGGCGACGACCCTGGAGCACGCGCCGGTGATGTCGCATCTCCATAGCGTGATCGCGGAGATGCTGGTGCGGTTCGGCCTTGCGGGGGTCTTGATCGCCCTGGCTTGGCTGGTTGCCTTGGGATGGGGTGCGCGCGCCGTCTGGGTCCGGATCGGCGAGCAGGATCCCCGGCTGCGGGAACTGCTGTGGCTCAGCGCCCTGATGACGGCGGTCTTTTTCTTTTATGATTTTCGCATCATGAACCCGGATCTGCGCTTCTTCCTGATTCTCCAGCTCGGTCTCTTTCATACCTTCTGGTTGCATGCAACCGGGCCGCGTGGATCAACGCCAACATGAATGACCGATCGCGCCTGGCCATCTTTGCCGGTCCACTCGATGGCAACAGCACGGCGAAGATCGCGGTGCGTCTGGCCAATGGGTTCGTTGCCCGGGGGACGCCGACCGACCTGCTGGTCTCGCGCGCGCGCCAGCCGGTCGCCGAGCCACTCGACCCGGCGGTCACCGTGGTAGAGCTCGGGCGCATGGGACCTGTGACGCGAGTTGCGCGCATGGCGCTCTATCTGCGCCGGCGACGACCGGCGGCGATCCTGACCCACCGCATTCGTGAAAATGTCCTGACGCTTAAGGCCGCGCGCCTGAGTGCGGTCGCGACCCCAGTGTTCGTGACCGTGCATGGTCCCATGTCGGTGAAATTGAACCATCTCAAGGGCCGGCGCGGTCGTGCCCGCTGGTCTCAGGTGAAACGCTGGTATCCCCGCAATGAGATGATCGTTGCCATTTCAGAGGAGACCGCGGCGGATCTGTACGACATCTTCGGTCCGCGTGCTCGGATCACCACCATTCCCAACCCCATCGTGGCTCCCGAGGTCTGGTCGTGGTCCGCGCAGCCGTTGACGCATCCCTGGTTGGTCTCGAAGGACACGCCGGTGATTGTCGCGGCCGGGCGTCTCGAGTACGAGAAGGACTTCTCGACCCTGCTGCAAGCGATGGCGTTATTACGCGCGCGTCAGGAGGTGCGGCTCATCATTATCGGGGAGGGCCGCCTGCGCGCGGATTTGGAGTCCGAGCGCGCCGCGCTCGGACTCGAATCGGTCGTGGATCTGCCCGGCTGGGCGGATAATCCCTATCCCTTCCTGAAGGCCGCTGATCTCGTGGTGCTGTCCTCCTTTTGGGACGCGCTGCCGACGGTGCTGATTGAGTCATTGGCGCTGGGGACCCCGGTGGTCAGCACGCATTGCGGTCAGGGGCCGGCCGAGATCCTCCAAGGCGGTGAGCTCGGTCGGTTGGTGCCGCCACGCGATCCGGGGGCGCTCGCCGCGGCCCTGGCCGCGACCCTGGCCGAGCCCCTGCCTGCGGCGACCTTGCGGGCGGGCGGCGAACGCTATGAGGCACAGCGCAACGCGGATCGTTATCGGGCCTTGATGCGGGGCGAAGGACTGCCGGGCGCGGACGCGACGCAGTCACTGGGACCGGCGCATGACGGCGCCGACCGGGTCTGAACCGATGCGGCTTGCCCTCATGATCGGCGACTTCGCCGATGGCGGTGTCGAGCGGACCCTGACCAACCTGGCCGCCGGGTTAGCGGGTCTTGGCATGCCGGTCGACCTCCTGACGGGGACCACCGAACATGCCTATCTGCGCGAGCTTGGGACTGGGGTGCGAATCCTGCCCTTGTCAGGCGCGCGCGCGCAGGCGCTCGCGGCCTATTGCCAGGCGGCCCAGCCCGATCTCTTGATGACGGGAAAATTGGCCGATGATCGTCTGGCCCTGGCGGTGCGCGATCAACTCACTGGCGTCGCGGCACCCGGGCGTCGGGAACGCCTTCGTCTCGTCACCACCGTGGGCACGCCGCTCTCGGCGCGCAATGCCTCGTTTCGTTGGAATCCATTCAAACGCCGTCGCGAGCAGCGCCGGATCCATGCCGACTATTCCCGCCTCGACGGGATCAGTGCCGTCTCGCGCGCGGTCGCGGAGGATCTGCGAACGCGCTTTGGCCTCACCGAAGTGCCGCTGCGCGTGCTTTGTAACCCGGTTGTCCCGGACGATGCCCTGGTGCGTGCCCAGGCGCCCTGTCCACATCCTTGGCTCGACGCTGCTGGGCAACCACCGGTGATCCTCGCGGTGGGGGGCTTGCGTCAGGTGAAGGACTTCCCGACCCTCTTGCGCGCCCTCTCACGCCTGCCTGCACACACACCCGCCCGCCTGTTGATCCTCGGCGCGGGGAAGGAACAGCGACGCTTGAGCGAGTTGGTCGCGCGCCTGGGGCTGACCGTGCGGGTCGATTTCCCCGGTTTCGTGCCGGATCCTTACCCCTATCTGGCGCGTGCCGACCTGCTCGCGCTCTCCTCGCGCCGCGAAGGGCTGGGGAACGTCCTGGTCGAGGCCATGGCGGTCGGCACGCCAGTGGTGGCGACCGACTGTCCGGGGGGAGTGCGCGCCTTGCTGGAGGACGGCCGGTTGGGTCCCCTCGTCCCGGTCGGCGACGATCGCGCCCTGGCGCAGGCCATCCTGGGGGTGCTGAACGCACGTCCGGAGCCGGCGCGTCTGCAAGCCGCGGCCGAACCCTATCGGGTGCCGATCGCCGCACGCGCCTATTTGGACTTCTTCTCCGAACTCACGGGAGCCGCGCCAGCATGCATCACGGCCTGAGTCGATCCAGCGGCGGCGCGTCGCCGCCGCAACGCATCCTGATCGTGCGGCTCTCGGCGATCGGCGATATCGTCTTTGCCTCGCCCTTGATCCGGGTGCTGCGGCGCGCTTACCCGAACGCCCATCTGGCCTGGTTGGTGCAGCCTGAGTATCGCGCGCTCCTCGATCAGCATCCGGACCTGGACGAGGTGATCGTGTGTCCGCTTGGTCAGTGGCGCCGCTGGTGGGTTGAGCGACGCTTCGGCGCACTCTGGCAGGGCATTGCGGCGCTGCGTGCGACTCTGCGGGCCCGCCGCTTCGACCTCGCGCTCGATCTGCAGGGGTTGCTCAAGAGCGGCATCCTCACCTGGCTCTCGGGCGCGCGCACGCGGATCGGTCTGGGCGGGCGCGAGGGCAGCCGTTGGCTGATGTCCCGGACCATCGAACGGGGTGGCGAGCGGCTGCGGATCGGTTCGGAATATCGATATCTGGCCGAACAGATGGGCTGGATCGACCCTGCCCGGCCCGCCGAACAGCTCGGGATGGATCTCTACTACAGCCCGCTCGACGCGGACTTCGCGGCTCGCACCATGGCCGAGCAAGGATTGGAGGAAGGCTATGTGGTGCTCTGCCCCTTCACCACACGCCCGCAGAAACACTGGATCGAACCGCGTTGGGCGGTGCTCGCCGGGCGCTTGCGCGAAGAGTTCGGTCTGGTTCCGGTCCTGCTCGGTGGCCCGGGCGATCAGGAGGCCGCGGCACGGATCAGCGCGGCGACGGATCTCGAGGTCGGCATGCTCAATCTGGCGGGCCGTACCGGACTCATGGAGGCGGCGGCCGTGATCGATCGCGCGACACTGTTGATCGGGGTCGACACGGGTTTGGGCCACATGGGCATCGCCTTCGGTACCCCGAGCCTGCTCCTGTTCGGTGCGACCTGCCCCTACCTGGAGACGTCCCGCGCGAATGCGCGCGTGCTCTATCATCGACTCGCGTGCTCACCCTGCAAGCGGCGACCGACCTGCGACGGGGATTTCACCTGCATGCGGCGGATCGACGTCGAGGAGATCATCGCGGCGGCGCGCGCCTTGATCGGACGCGCGCCATGAGGATCCTCCACGTCGAAGGAGGACGCCATCTCTACGGTGGTGCCTTCCAGGTGCTGCACCTCCTGCGCGGACTGGCGGCACGCGGTCACCAGAGCACGCTGGCATGTCCGCGTGGTTGCGCCTTGGCCAAGGCCGCGGCACCCGTGGCGGAGGTGCATGAATTGACCATGCGCGGCGATCTCGACCTGGCGATGGTGGCCCGGCTCAGTCGCCTGATCCGCGCCGTTCAGCCGGATCTGGTCCATCTGCACAGTCGCATCGGTGCCGATGTCATGGGTGGGCTTGCGGCGTGGCGGTGCGGCGTCCCGGTCGTACACACGCGCCGGGTCGACAATCCCGAGCGGCCCTGGGTGGTGGCGCTCAAGTACCGTCTCTACGATCGGGTCGTGGCCATCTCCGAGGGCATCGGCAAGGTGTTGTTGGAGGAAGGGGTGCCGGTGGCGAAGCTGCGGGTGGTGCGCAGCGCGGTGGATCTGGAGACCTACCAGCAGCCCTGCGCCGACAGGCTGCTGCGCGCCGTGCTCGCCGCGCCGCGCCTGGGGTCACCCGAGCCCCTGCTGATCGGGGTGGTCGCCCAACTGATCGAGCGGAAAGGGCATGCGGACCTGATCACCGCGCTCCCTCCCTTGGTGGCGCGCTATCGAGGGCTGCGGGTGCTCTGTTTTGGGCAAGGCCCACTCGCGGCGAGACTCCAGGAACAGATCGATCAGGCGAACTTGACGGGGCGGGTGCGGCTCGTTGGGTTTCGCGACGACCTGGCGCAATTGCTGCCTTGTCTGGATCTGCTCGTGCATCCCGCTCGCATGGAAGGGCTGGGCGTAGCCTTGCTCCAAGCCGCCGCCGCCGGGGTGCCGATCGTTGCCACGCGGGTCGGTGGCATCCCGGAGGCGGTGCGCGATGGCGAGAATGGGTACCTGGTTCCGGCGGGCGCGGTCGGGGCGCTGCGCGAGGCGATCGATCGCCTCTTGAGCGACCCGGCCCGCCGCCGCGCCTTTGGTGCAGCGGGACAGGCCCTGATGGCGCGTGAGTTCTCGATCGATGCCATGGTCGAGGGGAATCTCGCGGTCTACCGCGAACTGCTCGACCCCGCGCGCCGTCCGGGCTAATCCTGATCGCGCCGTTCGATCGTCTCTGGATCGGCCGTGATGGGGCGGTAGATCTCCACCCGGTCACCATCGCTGAGGGGGGTCTCGAGCTTCACCAGACGTCCGAAGATGCCGATGCGGTTCGTCTGCAGATCGATTTCGGGAAATTGCTTCAGCAGGCCCGAGCGCTCGATCGCCTCGCCGGCGGTGCTGCCCTGTGGGACGTCGAGCTTCAGCCAGGTCTGCTTGAATTTGTCCGCGTAGGCCACGCCGACATGCATGGTCGCGTTTCTCTCGGCCCTGGCGCTGGCCGGTTTAGGTTCGGGTTGATTCACGATCTGCTCTCGTCACGTTCAGGAAGGTTCGGGTTGGGATCGTCAACCGGTTGCCACGGCCGGCTGCGTGGCGGGTCGGGGCGCACGCAGCCGTCGATCGATCAAGCGCTTGGCCGCGAGCATGAAGCCGAGCGCGAGGAAGCCGCCCGGAGGCAGCACCGCGAGCAGGAAGCCGCGGTACTCGGGGATCAGCGTGAGTTCCAGGCCAGCAAAGCCCTCGCCGAGCAAGAGCGCGGCATTCGCGAAGAGGGTGCCGCTGCCGATGATCTCGCGGATGGCCCCAAGCGTGACCAGCACCAAGGTGAAGCCGACGCCCATCATGAGTCCATCGAAGGCGGCCGGCATCACCCGATTGCGCGAGGCGAAGGACTCAGCACGACCGAGGATGGCGCAGTTGGTCACGATCAAGGGGATGAACAGACCCAAGACCTTATGCAGATCGTGCAGCCAGGCATTGAGCCCGAGATCCACCAGGGTCACCAGCACGGCGATGATGAGCACGAAAACGGGGATCCGCACCTCCGGCGTGATCAGGCCACGCAGCAGTGAGATGAGGAGTCCCGAGGCGACCATGACGGCCATGCTCGCAAGCCCCATGCCGAGGCCATTGGTCGCGGTGCCGGTGACGGCGAGCAAGGGGCAGAGGGCGAGCGACTGGGCGAAGACGACATTGTTGTTCCAGATCCCGTCGGTGGCGATGCGACCCCATGCGGTCGGCGCTGGCGCGTCTATGGATGTGTTCATGGTGATGTGGTTTCCGTCGTCTGGTGCGAACCAGGTTGGTCGCGGCGGGCAATCAGGGTCTTAGCGCGCCGCGGATGACTCGGTGCTCTCCGAGACCTCCGAGACCTCCGAGGCGGCTGCCTCCAGAACCTCTGCATCCGGGATCTCGACCTGAATGACGGCCGAGGCGGTCAGGGTGTCGCGGTGCTTGGCGAAGAACACTAAGCCCTCGCGGAGCGCGCTCAGAATGGCTCGGGGGGTGATGGTCGCCCCGGTGAACTGATCGAAATCGCCGCCGTCCTTGCGCACGGCCCAGCGCTCAAGCGGCGGATGATCCAGACTCAAACCCTCGAACACCAGGATCCAATCACTCTTGGAGCGCTCCATCTTGTCGCCGAGCCCGGGGGTCTCGGAGTGCGAGAGCACGCGGGTCCCGAGGATCTGGCCGGAGGCATCGAGACCGAGCAGCAGGTCGATCGGCCCCGCGTAACCACGCCCACGCACACGAAAGGCCAGACCCGTGATCTCGGTGCCCCGGCGTGCGCGGTAGATTGCCAGGGGGGCTCCGTCTGGACCCTCCAGGGTGATGGGATCGGCGAGCAGGTCGTTGTCATGCAACGCCAGTGGGATGACCTCGGACAGCGAGGCCTGCAGGTCCTCGGCCTCGCGCAGGGCAATGGTGTCACGCGTGGCGATGTCGCCGATGACCAGGAGCGCCGCTGCGATCAGGGTGAAACCACCGAGCAGGCCGGCTTGATAGCCGATCCGTTTGCGATAGGAGGGAACAGTCACCGTACTCATGGGCGAATCTCGGTGGGGTCGCGGTATTCGAGCGGGCTCCCGCGCCGCGTCCGTCCATAGACGCGGGGGCGAATGTAGTGATCGATCATGGGGGTGCAGGCATTCATGAGCAGGATGGCGAAGGCAACGCCCTCGGGGTAGCCGGCCCAGGTGCGGATCATATAGACCAGGAGGCCACAGCCGGCCCCGAACAGGAGCTGACCCCACTTCGAGACCGGCGAGGTGACCGGGTCGGTGGCGATGAAGAAGGCCACCAACAGGGTGGCGCCCGAGACGATGTGATAGAGGGCGCCGGCATAGCGTTCTGGATCATAGAGGTTCATGCCGGTCGCGATCAGGGCGAGGGTGCCGATCATCGCCGCTGGGATATGCCAGGTGATGACGCGCTTGGCCAGCAGAAAGAAGCCACCGACCAGGATCAAGAGTGCCGAGGTTTCACCCATGCTACCGGCGATGGTTCCCACCGCCCCCGACAGCACATAGGTCATGCCGGGAATGATCTGCGAGAGGGTCGCCCCCTGACTGAGTTCGGTGCGCACATGGCTGAGCAAGGTCGCACCCGAGACCGCATCGAGACTCTCCCGACCGAGACTGATCGCGAGACTCTCGAGCAATCCTGGCGCCGCGGGAGAGAAGAGCGGCATCGGCTGGACATAGCTCGTCATTTCCAACGGGAAGGAGACGAGCAGGGCAACGCGTGCCACCATGGCTGGATTGAAGAGATTCTGACCGACCCCGCCGAACACCTGCTTGGCGATCACGATAGCGATGAGGGCGCCGATCGCCCCAATCCACCAGGGTGCCCAGGGCGGTAGACTGAGGGCCAAGAGCCAACCCGCCAGCAGCGCCGAGCCATCGCTGAGGTAGGGTACTTGGGGCTTGCCGGCGAGTCGCAGACAGACGGATTCGGCCACCACGGCGGTGCCTAAGGTCACCACGAACAGGAAGATGGCCGGCCAGCCGAATTGCCAGAAACCAAAGAGGGTCGCGGGCAGGAGTGCGAGCATCACCAGACCCATGGTGCGCGAGATGCTCGTGGGCGCATGCGCATAGGGTCCAGCGAGCGCGGCCGGGGTTTCGATCTGCATCCTAAACCTCCACCTGCCCTGCTGCGCGACGGGGATCCTGGGCCGCCGGCGGCGGATCACCCGCGCCACTGGTGGCACGCTCTGCTGGGGTCGCCGGGGTGGTTGGCGCGGGTGCCGACGCCGCCGTCGCTGGTGTCTCGCTCGTGCGTTTGCGTTTGGCCATGGCCGCGCGCTTGGCCTGCTTGATCGCCTCCATGCGCGCAAGGCGTTGGGCGGCGAGGCGTTTGGTCTCGACGTGTTTCTGCTTGGCCCGTCCGCGCGCGGCCATCTCGCCCTTGGCATAGTTGAAGAGCTGCACCAGTGGCAAGTGTGCCGGACAGACATAGGCACAGGAGCCGCAGCCGATGCAGTCCATGAGCCCGAGTCGCACCGCGCCCTCAAGATCTCCCGCCCGCGTGTGGGCCGCCATCTCGAGTGGTAACAGCCCGCACGGGCAGGCCTGGACGCAACTGGCGCAGCGAATGCAGGGCATGGGATCGCGCCGGGCAACCTCCGCCGTGGTCAGGGCCAGCACCCCATTGCTACCCTTGACCATGGGTACGCGGGTGCTCGGTAATGGTTGGCCCATCATGGGACCACCGCTGATCAGTTGCGCTGGCTCGCTGCTGAAGCCGCCACAATGATCGAGCAGATCCCGCACCCGCGCGCCGAGCGGCACGCGGAGATTACGGGGGCGTGCAACGGCGGCGCCACTGACGGTCACGACGCGCGAGATCAGTGGTCGCCCCTGGCGCAGCGCCTCGTGGACCGCGAAGGCCGTGGCAGCGTTGTGCACCACCACGCCGATGTCCGCCGTTAAACCACGCGCCGGCGTTTCACGCCCGGTCAGGGCCTGCACCAAATGGCGTTCCGATCCCATGGGGTAACGGGTCGGGAGGCGGGCGATCCGAATGTTTGGATCCGCCGCCGCGGCCTGGCTCATCTGGGTCTGGGCCGCCGGCTTGTTGTTCTCGATCGCGATGATGATGCGCGTGACGCCGAGTGCATGCGCCATGATGCGCACGCCATCGACGACGCCCTGTGCCTGCTCACGCATCAGGCGATCATCACAGGTGAGGTAGGGCTCGCATTCGGCCCCGTTGATGACCAGGGTATGGAGTGGATAGCGGTTGCGCAGATTGAGCTTTACCGCGGCGGGAAAGGTCGCGCCCCCCATGCCGACGATGCCGGCCGCCGCGACCCGTTCGGCGATCGCCTCCGGTGGCAGCGCAAAGGGATCCGCGACGCCGCCGATGGTCTCGTCCCAGCGCTCCTCTCCGTCCGGCTGGAGGGTGATGGTGCGTACCGAGAGTCCGGAGGCATGATGCGCGGGGTAGCTTCCGATACCCATGATGCGACCCGAGGTCGACGCATGCACCGGCGCCGAGATGATGCCCTGGCTCTGTGCTAACAGCTCGCCCTTGGCGACGATCTGGCCCCGCCGGACGACCGGTGTCGCAGGCGCGCCGATATGTTGCTGGAGCGGGATGTGCAGCAATGCCGGGAGGGGGAGGTGTTCGATGGGTTGCTCGGCGGCGAGATGCTTCTGATCGTGTGGATGCACGCCGCCGCGGATCTTGAAGAGTCTCATACGAGTTCGCCTGATGCGTGGGGTCGCGAGTGCGCGAGGGTCATGCCGCGACGGCCATGGGTTTGGGCCAAAACCAGTTCTGTAGGGTCGGGGTGAGTGGGCGCATCTCGATGCACTCGGTCGGGCAGACCGAAAAACAGAGCTCACAGCCGGTGCAGGCGTCGGCAAAGACGCTGTGGATCATGTTGTTCGCCCCCATGATCGCGTCGGTCGGGCAGCGCTTGAAGCACTTGGTGCAGCCCACGCAACGCTGTTCGTGAATGTGCGCGATCAACGGCACGGCCTCGGCGAGGCCCGTGGACTCGATGCGGACGCCGAGCAGGTCCGCCAATGCCTCGGCTAGCGCACGACCGCCCGGCGGGCAGATGGTGACCGCTGCCGTGCCAGCGGCAATGGCCTCGGCCGCGGGGGTGCAGCCGGGATACCCGCATTGTCCGCACTGTGAGCCAGGCAGCAGGTCCGCAACCTGCTCGGTGAGCGGATTCCCTTCGACCCTCAGATAGCGTGCGGCAAGCCCGAGCAGCCAGCCTAGGAGCAGCCCGAGGGTCGTGAGACTGAGGATGGCAGCGATCATGGTGTCGTCATCTCCGCATCGATTCGGTTACGCGTTCGGGCGCGCGGCCCACAGGTCGTCTTCGGCCCTGACCAGCCACCGCCACAAGGGGGGTTGGAGCCCGCGTGTCAGGCGAGTCCGGCAAAGCCCATGAAGGCGAGCGACAGCAGCCCCGCCGCGATGAAGGCGATGGGCGCGCCAGCAAAGGTCGCCGGAACTTGCGCCACGGCGAGTCGTTCACGCATCCCCGCAAACAAGATCATCACCAAGGTGAATCCAAGCGCCGAGCCAAACCCGTACAGCACGCTCTGCAGAAACCCGTTCTCCTCCTGCACATTCAGAAGCGCGACGCCGAGCACGGCGCAGTTGGTCGTGATCAAGGGCAGGAAGATGCCCAGCACCTGATAGAGTGCGGGCGAGAGCTTGCGCACCGCCATTTCGGTGAACTGCACCACCGCGGCGATCACCAGGATGAAGGTCAGGATCCGCAGGAAGCCGATATCCAACGGGGTGAGCACAAAACGCTCCAGCAGCCAACTCGCCACCGCTGCCAGCGTCAGCACGAAGGTCGTCGCCAAGCCCATGCCCAGTGCCGAGTCAAGTTTGTTCGAGACCCCCATGAAGGGGCAGAGCCCGAGAAACTTCACCAGCACCACGTTGTTGACCAGCGCGGTTCCAAGGATCAAGAGGATGTATTCGCCCATTAGCGATCAGACCAGAGGTCGTTGTGCCGCGGCCGACGTGACCGCGATCGTCTGATCGGTGTCGATGCAAAGGCAATGCCAGCCTCCGCAAGCCGACCGAGGTGCGTCCTGGTGAGGCGCGCCGCCCCAAGTGCCCAAGCTCTCCCCATCGCGCCGCCCATTGGTCCTGTTCCTCGCGCCAGTGGGCGGGCGGGCTGGCGCAACCGCCCCACGCAGTCCGGGTTGCCACTCAGGGCCTGTCGCACTGGCAACAGCTCTCCCCCAGTTGATTGGCGTGGAGTGTCGGAAACCTGACAAAATGAGCGTGCCCGCACTGCGCGCTGTCCTCCCCAACGTGGGCAGCCTGCGGATTCCGGCTCAATTCACTCGGCGCATCGGATGCGACTCCTCATCCCGCGGCTGCGGGATTCAGCGGGCTGGTAACGTGCGGAGGTCTCCAGGACCGGCGTGCGGCAGCGGTTCGGGCATTCGTTTTGCTAGACTGTCGGGAAGCCCACCCCGGTTTCAGGAGAATCGCGTGCCGGTCCGAGACGCCCCAGACGTCGTCCAGCAGATCGTCGTGAATGCACTGAGCGAGTTCCTCTCCTCGCCCCCCGATGGCACCCCCATCGAGGTTGTCGAGGCGTTGATCTTGATGGGGGGGAATTCCAACGACCCGCTGCCGCCCCGACTGTTCTTCGAGGCCGTCGAGCAGTCGCCCGTGGCGATCTCGATCACCGACCCGGCGGCGAAGATCCTCTATGCCAACTCCGCCTTCGAAACCCTGACCGGCTATACCCGGGAGGAAGTGCAGGGGCGTAACGAGGCGATCCTCTCCAGCAATGCCACGCCGGCCAGTGTCTATGCGCAACTGTGGGAGACCATTCAGCGCAAGGAGACCTGGACGGGAACCCTGGTGAATCGCACCAAACAGGGTGTCGACTATGTCGCCGAGCTCATCATCTCGCCCGTGTTGGACCGGGATGGGGAGCTGCAGTATTTCCTGGGGATGCACCGTGATGTGACCAAGGTGCACGAACTCGAAGGGGCGCTCCGTCAGCAGAAACAGCGCATCGAAACGGTTCTGGACGCGGCGCCCGTGATCGTTGCCCTGCTCGACAGCGGCGGGCGGATCATTCTCGATAACCAGGAATACAAAAAACTGCTCGGCGATCTGCGCGGCCAGGAGCCGGCGGAGGTCTTGCATGTGGCGCTTAGCGAGCAATTGGGAACGGACGCCTTTCGGCTGTGTCTGGACGGTCGCGATCTGAAGGACGTCGAGGTTGCAATCGAGATTCCCGGCTCCCTCGGGCCCCGTTGGTTCGCCTGCTCGGTGACCGCGGTCGAGGAGTGTGACGCGAGCGCGCGCACCTATTTCGGTCGGCCGGCGCCGAGCAATCATCGTCTGCTCCTGCTGGCCAATGAGATCACGTCCAAACGGCGCGAGATCGGGCGCGCCCATCTGGAGAATCTGCGTGCGCGCCTCGCCGAGCAGCAGTTGTTGCATGGGATGCGCGAGGCCTTGACCGCGGCCATCTATCAGATTCAGGTGCCGTTGAATGTCATCCATGCCGCTGCCGCCATGTTGCGCAGCGGCGCGGCGAATGTTGATACCCTTGCCGCCATGCTGGACCAGATCAGTACCTCCGGGGCCAAGGCGCTCACTACCCTGAACTCGGCGCTGCCGGAGGAACGGCGCGAGGCCGGGATGATGGTCAACGTCAACGAGTTGCTCAGACAGGTGCTCGAACTCGAAACCGACCGACTGTTGGCCACTGGCATCGTCGTCGATTGGCGCCCGGCTGCCGTGCTGCCGGAATTTCCGGGACACAAGAACCAACTGCGCTCACTGTTCAAACATGTCATCGACAACGCGATTCAGGCACTCGCCGAGTCCCATCGTCCACAACGTGAGCTACGTCTGATCACCCGCCGGGTCGATGGTGCCGTGGAGGTCGAGATCGAGGACAATGGTCGCGGCGTCGCGCACGAGGATCGGTATCGCGTCTTCGAGCCCTTTCATATCGGTTGGCGCAATCGGCGCGGCCGCGCTGGTATGGGACTTGCGCTGAGCCAAGAGATCGTCAATGCGCATGGGGGCAGTATCGAGGTCGATCCGACGATGGTTGATGGCTGCCGTATCCGCCTCCTGCTCCAGGCTGTTGCCAGCGACGAGTGACCTTGCCCGCACACCTCATGAATACCAAGACCCCGGTGACCGGCGCAGTCGGAGAGGCGCGCCGCCTCGATTTGCTCGAATCCCAACTCGCCGCGCTGTTCGAGGTGAGCAGTGTGCTCAGCCGCTCGCTGGTGTTGCGCCAGACCCTGCAACAACTTCTGAGCGTGCTGCACGAACGCGGGCGCCTGCGTCACGGAATGGTCAGCCTCGTGAGCGAGGAGACCGGCGAACTGCTGATCAGTGCCTTGCATGCCGAGGAGGCTGATCCCAACGCGGTGGCCTATCAGCCGGGTGAGGGCGTTGTCGGCAATATCCTGACGCGCAATCAGCCGTGCGTCCTGCCGCGTCTGGGCGATGAGCCCAGATTCCTCGATCGGCTCAATCTCTACGATCCTGATCTGCCCTTCATCGGTGTTCCGATCCGACTCGGCGAGGATGGTGCGATCGGTGTCTTCGCCGCGCAGCCCCCGGTCGCTGATGACCTGCTCGACGAGCATGCCCGCTTCCTCGAAATGGTGGCCAATCTGATCGGCCAAGCGGTGCGCTTGGCACGCACCGTCGCCGCCGAGCAGCAGGCGTTGCGCGAGGAACGCGACAAACTCCGTCGCGAGGTCAAGGGCACGCACGGATTCGACAGCATCATCGGGCACACCGAGGCCATGCGCTTGGTCTTCGATCAGGTGCGTCAGGTCGCGAAATGGAACACGACGGTCTTGATCCGGGGTGAGTCTGGAACCGGCAAGGAGTTGATCGCCAACGCAATCCATTACAACTCGCCCCGCGCCCGGGCCGCCTTCGTGAAGCTCAACTGCGCGGCGCTGCCCGACAACCTGCTGGAGTCCGAACTCTTCGGACACGAGAAAGGCGCCTTCACCGGTGCGATCAGCCAACGCAAGGGCCGTTTCGAACAGGCCGATGGTGGCACCCTCTTTCTCGACGAGATCGGTGAAATCACCCCGGCCTTTCAGGTCAAACTGCTGAGGATCCTGCAAGAAGGAGAGTTCGAACGCGTCGGTGGTGGACGGACCCTGAAGGTCGATGTCCGGGTGATCGCCGCGACCAATCGTGATTTGGAGTCGGAAGTCCGTGCGGGTCACTTTCGCGAGGATCTTTACTATCGTCTGAACGTGATGCCGATTCGCATGCCCGCCCTGCGTGAGCGGATCGAGGACATCCCGGATCTGGCGCGGTTTTTGATGAACAAGGTGGCACGCATGCAGGGTCGGCAACTGTCCATTACCGACAGCGCCTTGCGGGTCCTGATGCGCTATACCTGGCCGGGTAATGTCCGCGAACTCGAGAACTGCATGGAGCGTGCGGCCGTGATGAGTGAGCGTGGCATCATCGATCGGGATGTGATCGAGTCGACCGGACTCGATTTGGTCTTTGGCCCTGGGGAGAACACGTCACTTGGCACGCTGCTCCAGGGCAGCGCTCGAGAACCATCCGATCCGGTTCCCGATCGGACCCTTGGGGCCGATTTTAATGATCCCGAGATCGATGAGCGCGAGCGGGTCATCGCCGCGCTCGAAAAGGCCGGTTGGGTGCAGGCGAAGGCGGCGCGTCTGCTCAACATGACCCCGCGCCAGATCGCCTATCGCATCCAGACGCTGAACATCAAGCTCCGGCAGTTCTGAGGCCCGCGGCCTGAACCTCCCCGGGCATCTCGTCCTCGCCTGGGAGGCGCCCATGCGTGCGCCTGGTCCCGCGTCCCGCTGCAGTGGCTGCGATGGATCAGTCCCGTCCCCGAGCGCATGTCAAGCCCTCGTCGCTTGCGCATCGTCAATCCGCCGACTATGCTCTTTTACCCACCTTTGCCATGGTTTTCAGGCTGGAAATTGGGTTGGCACGATACCGAAGACCCACCAGATTGATTCACTCAGGCATGAGATGATGAACGTCCCCTGACCACAACCACCCGCTCTCGGGTTCACGCAAGCCAACCTTCGTATAGGATGGGAACGGTATGTTGAACGTGTTCAAAAACTGGATCGAGAAGACGCTTTCGAGTTCGCGAGCCTTGCCGCGGAAAAGTCTGGCCATCTCCTTCAAGCGTTTTGGATGGGCTGGGTTTTGGATCCAGATCGTGGTCGGCGCGATCCCCATCTTTCTCATGGGCTACACCCTGCTCTTCGCCCAATCCTCCGCATCCGGTACGCGCGCCGGTCTTCCGATCGTTGAATACCTGACGATCGGGGGGCTCCTGATTCTCGTGTTCACTACCTTCTGGTTCTGGCACTACACCCGGATCGCCGAGCGGATTGCTGGTCCCGATACGTCCCCCTCGGAGATCGACCTTGCCGGAACCGTCTGGATCGGCTTGCTTGCCAGCAGCATCGCGGTCCTGTTCACCATCACGGTGATGTTCTTCGAGGTCGCACATCTGTTGTTCTATTTCCTTTCGGCGCCCCAAGGTGGCGTTCCCGTGTTTCAGACGACCGGAGTCGGTCCCTCGAGCTGGGTGTCGGCCGTTGATATGTTGAGCCTCATGTCCCTGGTCCTGACGCTCATGGCCGAATTGGTGGTCCTCGTTTTCAGCCTCTGGTTGCTGTTCCGGGTCACGGAGGGTTCAGCCGAGTATGGCGGTGGCAAGGTCGTCGTCTAGCCGTCACACGGCACTGCCGAGCCGCTCGCTCGCGGGGCGGCCTCGGTCTGTCTGCCTCGCGCGCCATCGTTGAACCGGGGCTGGCGCACCTTCAGCGTTCCATTCGCCATCAGCCGTGCGCGTGAGATGTCCGGTCGCTCGGATGCCGGCGTGTGGGTTGCGCGCTGTCCGAACGGCGAGGATGATGGCCTTCAGTCCTGACTGCGGGTGGTGCGGGACCCCTGTGTGCGGGTCATGAGGCCGGTCTCATGGTTCGCACGCCTGCGCGATCTCTGGCCACCGATGCCCTGGTTCGCTCTGGCTGTCCTCTGCCTGCTCTGGCTCGTTGCGACCGAGTCGGGTCTGCGCACCCTGGTCGCGCTCGGAACTGACGTCTTGTCCGAGCAGATCAGGGTCGACAGGGTCGAGGGACGGTTGCTCAGTGGCGTGCGCCTGACCGGGTTACAGGTGACCACGGCCAGTGTGGTGATCCAGGCCGCGGGTGTTGAGTGGCGCTGGTCACCCTGGCAGGCCATCGGTGGCCGTCTTCTGATCCGGTCACTCGTGATCGAGGACCTCGATCTCCTGCTCCTCGCTCACGATGATCAGTCACGCGGCTCCCAGGCTTGGCCTCATCTCAATGGGTTGCCCCCGTTCGATCTCGAGCATCTGGAGGTCTCATCCTTCCGTCTCTTCCGCGCCGGGGCCGCCGAGTCGCGGGCGCTGATCGCGCGTCTGGAGCTTGCCGGGCGGGTCGCGGCCCATTCGCCTCGGCTCACCGCCCTATCCGTGGCGGGTATGGACCCGTTGCACGAGCCTGCGCTGACGGTGGTTGCATCGGACTGTGGGCGGGATGGGCGGCCTGGCTGGGGACTCGAATGGGCATTGCGTCTGAGTGCGACCGACCTGAACCCGGCCGAACTGCTCGCGCTCCTCGGCACCGGGATCGATGCCTCGCACTGGGCCGGACGACTCGCCCTGGATGCCTCGAGCATGGGTTGCATGACCGGATCAGGATCGGTGTTTGAACCCACTGTCGATCCTGTTTTTGAACTGGATCTCCTCAGTCTGCGGGGTGAGCTCAGAGGTGACGCCGTCGCTGGGGCGGGGCGTTTCAGACAGGATCAGAATGGACTCGCGGTGGAGGCCTTGCGGCTCGTCTCCGGTGCGAACGAACTCCTGATCAATGGGGTGTTGCAGCAGCGTCTTGACCTGCACGGCCAGCTCAAGGTGTCGGACGTGATGGCGCTCCATCCAGGCGCGGCGGGCCGGTTGCGGGCCGAGGCCTGGCTCACCGGCACGGCTGATGCGCCCCACCTGCGGATTGATCTCGATGCCGCCAACATCAGCCTAGGTCCGTACGGCGTCGGCAGCCTGTCGGCGGAGGCGGATTTGGATCCCTCACCGGACGGTTCCTTGGCCGCTAGGCTGACGGCAGAAGGTCTGATGATCGCCGGGCATGAATTGGGACAGTGGCATGCGCGGATGCATGGCACCGCGGCCGCGCACGAACTGGTGCTGTCCCTGACGACAGCGGATGTTTCCGCCAAGTTCGAGGTTGGCGGCGCCCTGATCGGGTCGGGTGGCTATCAAGGGCGACTCGAGCAACTGAATCTCGTGCTGGCGCCAGTGCCCGGGCCGCCCTGGACGCTGCAACAATCCGCGCCCATTGTGGTCGACTGGCCGGCGATCGACATCGGGCCAATCTGTCTCGGCGATGTCACGGGGGACCTTGGCTGCCTGGAGCTCGGGCGGGGTGACCAGGGGCGCTGGCGGGTTGTTGCGCAACTCGCGGAGTTCGCGCGATTCGGGGATCTGGTCCCACAGGTGTCCCAGCTCAATGGGCGCTTCAGCGCCGATCTCGACCTCGCGGAGACCTTCGCTGAACCAGATGTGCGCGGGCGCGTCGAGATTCGCGATGGGCGCTTCAGCATCCCCTTGTTGGGATTGGAGGTCACGGATCTCGAGCTCGCGGCGATTCTGAACGGGCCAGATCCGGCACGCCTCATCGGGGCCGCGGAGGTCGGTGGCGGGCGTTTGACCCTCGACGGCACAGCCAGTCTGGACCCATTTGATCTGTCCATTGTGGCGCGGGTGACGGGCACGGATCTGGATGCGGTGAGAACGAGCGAGTACCAGCTTCGTGTGTCCCCACGGCTGGATCTTGAGGCACGCAAAGAGGGCGCGTCGGTGCGTGGCGATCTCCTCGTCGCTACCGGCCTGATCGCGCCGCGAGACTTCCCCGAGGGCGTCACGAGACCCTCGCAGGACATTTTCATCAAAGGCCAGGATCAGGCCGCGCGCTATCCAGTCGACCTTGCGGTCGATCTGCGTGCGGGCGATGCGGTTCGATTCGAAGGCTTTGGTCTCAGTGGCCAGGTCACCGGGACGCTCGGTCTGTCACAACGCCCGGGTCACAACCTCTTAGGCGATGGGCAACTGGAGATCATCGATGGGCAGTATCGCGTTCCCATCGGCCTCGAACGCTTGCGTGAACTCGATCTGGGTTTCGGACTCGGCACGGGCTTGGGTTTGGGCTTGGATCTCGGGTTCGGCTTGGGTCTCACCAACGACTTGATCCCACCGCTGCGGATCGTCCGCGGGCAACTGGTCTGGGTGCGTTCGCCGATCGGCAATCCTGGTTTGCACGTGCTGGGCGAACGTCGCACGGGTCGCACCGTCGCGAACGTGCGCATCATCGGCACCCTGACGGACCCAAAATTCACCTTCTTCTCGGACTCCGACCCGGCGATGAGCGAGTCCGAGGCGATGACCTTTCTTCTCACGGGCATGATGCCGCAGGGGTCGGATCAGGCCGCGGGGGGCGGATTGGCCTTTCGCCGGAGCCTCGGCCCAGGGATGACACTTGACCTCGAGACTGGCGGGGGGCGGAACCAGAATCGCTTCAGACTGCAGCGCGATCTCGGCGAACGACTGCAACTCGAAGCACAAGGAGGCAGCAATCGCAGTCTTGACCTCTTCTGGACCTTTGAACGCGCCTCAAGGGGACGGGCGGGTGACCCAGACGCGCGCTCAGGGCAGCGGGAGCCGAACTGAGCGCGCGCAGGCTAACACCTGACTTGAGTTTGCGAGAGCGTGGGGGCGGCACCACCCCCGCCGCATCCTCGGTCCGGGCTGGAATCCCAGGCGGGCCGAGGGTATTGGACGCCGCGCCGGGCGTCAGTTCAGGACGTCGATTCGAGGAAGGCCTTCAGGCTTTCCTCCTGATCCTTCTCGAGCGAGGTTTGCAGGACCTTGCCCTTGCCCTTGAAGGCGGAGAGTCCATCGAGCACCTTGTCCGCGGTGACCTTGCGCACCAGAATGAACACAGCCGAGCAGCCCGGCTGGAAGTTTTCGGCCAAGCCGCGCATGAAATCATCGTTGATGCCGATATCGGTGAACCGACCCGAAATGGCCCCCGCCCCCGCCCCGACCGCGGCACCAAGCAGGGGGTTGAGGAAGATCAAGCCGATCAGCATTCCCCAAAAGCCACCGCCGACCGCGCCGACGGCCGACAGATTCACGGCTTGATGAAGCTTCGCCTTGCCTTTCTCGTCCTTGGTGACCACCACCACGTCTTCCATGTCGATGAGATAGGCCTTTTGCATCTTCGCCAGTTCGGCGCGCAGTTCGAATGCTAGATGTTCTTCAGGAAAGGAGACAACGATCAGGTCACTCATGGGGTTTTCTCATCAGTTGTGAACAGGGTCGGTGGTGAAACGTCAGATTTTTGGACTCGGACGCAATGCCAGGCGCTCTCGTCCTCCCAGGCGTTGGTCACGAACTCGATGTCACCATGGACCGGCACGAGGCGTGCGGAACCGCACTCGCCGTCGTCACGGCCGGTTGGGGAGTCCGCTCGCTCGGGCTTCCGGTCAGCCTGATCTTAAGGGGCTGACCGGGTCGCGGCCTGGCTTAGAGATTTCCGCGCTGATGCTCATCGACCAGGTAGCCACCGAGCGCGCCAACACCGGCGCCGAGGAGTGCGCCCGCGCCGGCCTCGGCGCTGAAGGAGCCGATGATGGCACCGGTTGCGAGGCCCATGGCCGCGCCCGTTCCGACGCGGGCGCCCGTGGTGTTGCCGCAGCCGGCGAGTGACGCGGCCGCAATCAGAATCAAGGGTAGGCTCAGATTCTTCACAGGGATCCTCTCCTGAAGTCGGGTTCGAAATGGGACCGCGATCAGCCCGGCTCGGTTGCCTCGCGTGTCGGGTCGGTCAGGGTCCACGCCGAGATGACATGATCAACGGAACGATTGGCGTCCGCTGGTCGGGATGCTGTGAGCTTCCTCAGTGACCTTGGGGCGTGCTTGCCCGTCTCACGGGATTGGCGTATCGTCCCAAAGCGAGGTTGATTTCCAGCGATCGCATCATAGCGCAGATTCGATCGTGCCCGACGCCGCGTTGCGGGCGAGGTGCGACCACGCGAGGGTCAGTCGATGTCAACCAAGGCGAATGCCAGGTGCGATCGCCACGCCTCCGCTGTGATGCGCTCATCGCCACCCATCGTGGATGCGCCCAAGCCGGCCTGAACCATGTCTTCGAGCTTTGCCGCGGCTTCCGCCCATGGCGCCGCCTGATCCGATTCGCAACCTGCTCCTTGGTCTCGACCCGGTTGAGTCAGCGCTCCTCATGCGCCTGGTCGCGGCACCCTCTCCCACACCGAAGTCCCTTCGACCGGATCGATTTCAGCGGAGTTCCCGACCGTGCCACGGTTTGCGCGCTCACTCGGTCCCGCGCCCTGATCCGCTCGCGAACTGAATCGAGGATTTGAAGATGCTCACCCGGACCAAGGATCTCCTGAAGTTGCTCGCGCAGATCATCGTCATCAGTGCCCTGACCTTTCTTGCAGTCCGGGCCTTCGATGCCCATCGCAGCGATCCCCTTGCCCTGTGGCACACCGTCGTCCCCGAGGAGATGGAGGCGGATGAGCTGGACCGTTCCGACTGGGCGGACTATCTCAGGCACGAGCAACGCTTGTTCGATCAGGTCCGCAGCGACGTGACCGACCGCCTTGAGCAGGCAGAGCGGATTCCGTCGAATCGCTACTATGACGGCAGCCCGCTCTATCCTGGCCGGTTCGCGCGCGATTGGAATCGCTCCTATATCCTGGAGCCCGACGGGGAGGCGCGCGGCGCGGTCGTCCTCTTGCATGGTCTGACGGACTCGCCCTACAGCCTGCGACACATTGGTGCCCACTATCAGGAGTCGGGCTATGTCGTGATCGCGATCCGTCTGCCCGGTCATGGTACGGTGCCAGGCGGGCTCACTCAGGTGACCTGGCAGGATTGGTCCGCGGCGACGCGACTGGCCGTGCGCGAAGCGGTTCGGCGCGTGGGTCCCGCGGCGCCGGTGCAATTGGTGGGCTTCTCCAACGGGGGCGCGCTAGCCATGCTCTATGCCCTCGATGTCATCGAGGATGAGCGGTTGCCTCCTGTCGATCGTCTCATCTTGCTCACACCCATGATCGGCATCACGGAGATGGCCCGTTTCGCTGGATTCGCCGGGCTCCCCGCGATCTTCCCGGCCTTCGCGAGTGCCGCCTGGTTGGGCATCCTTCCGGAGTTCAATCCGTTCAAATACAACTCGTTCCCGGTCAACGGGGCACGTCAATCCTCGCTGCTGACACGCACGCTCCAGCCACGGATCGCGCGTTATCGGCGTGACGGGCGACTCGATGGTTTGCCACCCGTCATCACCTTCCAGTCGGTCGTGGACTTCACCGTGAGCACGCGCGCCATCATCACCGCGCTACATGCCCAACTGCCCAACAACGGCAGCGAACTCGTCTTGTTCGATATCAACCGCAACACGAAATTCGGTCCGCTGCTCCGCCCCGACACCGAGACGACCCTGACCCGCCTGTTGCCGGTGGCACCGCGCGACTTCAAGACGACTGTCATCACCAATGCCGCCGCCGACACCAGTGTGATGGTCGAGCGGATCACCGAGCCTGGCGAGACCACCGAGCAGGTCAGACCACTCAACTTGGCTTATCCGACCGATGTCTTCTCGCTCTCGCATGTCGCCTTGCCGTTCCCCATCACGGATTCACTCTATGGCGCGAATCCCGACCCCGAGGAGCACTATGGCGCGAACCTGGGGGCGCTGGCGATTCGGGGGGAGCGTGGTGTCCTCATCATGAGCCTGGACGCACTGGTGCGACTGTCCTGGAACCCTTTCTGGCCGTACCTGCTGGAGCGGATCGACGAGGGGATCGTCGCAGCGGAACGCCCGCGGCCCTGATGCGGAGATCCACCTAACCGCTCCTGTCGCAATCCCTGTCTGGAGTCCTCTCATGACCATCAATGCGCGTTTGCCGCATGTCAACTGGCTCCGGGTCGGTCTGATCTGGATGCCAATTTGGGCGCTGATGACCAGCGTCGCCTGGTCCGAGGAGCCTGTCGTTGGCCCCGACATCAACCGCTACTATCACGGCGCCGATGCCGAGCGCTGGCAAGACATCTTCGAAAGCGAGGGGCGCGAGGTCTACGATCGACGCTTCGATATCCTGAGTGTCCTGCGGCTTGCCCCCGGCCAGCGCGTCGCCGATGTGGGCGCGGGCAGCGGACTCTTCAGCATGCTGTTCGCCGAGGCGGTCGGGCCGACGGGGCGGGTCTATGCGGTGGACATTTCCGAGAGCTTCATCAGGGCGATCGAGTCCCGCGCCGCCGCCGCCGGGCTGACGAACGTGATCCCGATCCTGAGCGAACAGACCAGCACCGAACTCCCGGCGGCGAGCGTCGATCTGGTCTTCGTAGCCGACACTTATCACCACTTCGAGTATCCCCAATCGATGCTGGCCTCGATCCACGAGGCCTTGGTTCCGGGCGGCCAACTGGCCATCATCGACTTCAGACGCGAGCCGGGAATCAGCAGCCGTTGGATCCTCGGTCATGTACGGGCGGGGCGTGAACAGGTGATCGCGGAGGTCGAGCAAGCCGGATTCACCATGCTCGACGAGCCCTTGCGGCTGCGGATGAATTATTTCGTGCGCTTCGAAAAGACGGGGCCCTAAGCGGGCCGTCACCACCCGCGGCGCCCAAGACCTCTGGCCACGGCTCACCGCGCCGAGCCCCCGATCCTGATGGACCACAGGCGAGATCTTCCAACGCGATGAGAGCCGGCAAGGGCAAGTGATCCGGGTGTGGGGGATGTAGGCCTCCTGCCGGCTCGAGGCTCAACCCTCCCGGTGCAGCCTTGGCGCACAATAACGTGCCGCCGCGGCCTGCAAGCGTTCGGCGACCAGCCGGCGTAACTCGGGCGGTGCCGCGACCTCGACGTCGTTGCCGTATTTGAGGATATCCATCAGCAATTCGCGGGGGTCTGAGTAGGGGATCTGCAACTCGTAGCCATCCAGCAGCCACTGACCGATCTGGTCGGGATGCCAGGACTCGTCGGCGACCCAGCGGGCGGCCTCGGCGCTAAAGCGCAGGACCGCCCAGGCCTTGGCGTTGCCAGAGAAGATGCCAAAGCTCGCGCCAAGAAAACGATCGAGGACCGTTGCGTCACACTGCAACGCCTGTTCCTGATGGGTCTTGACCCGCTGGATACGATCCAACGAGAAGATGCGCAGCTCCTTGGCCTGATCACAATGGGCCGCGAGATACCAATTATCGCGATAGCGCAGCAGTCGTTGGGGATGGACGGTCCGCGTGCTGACACGATTGCGTTGTCGACCGTGGTATTGGATGTCAATACGATGGCCTTCGAGCAAGGCGCTGGCCACCGCGCCGAAACGTTCGGCATTGGTCGTGCGCGTGGCGAAGGGCTGCAACAGGATGCGCTCATTGACCGCGCTCGCGCGGTGGCCGCTTTGCGCGAGGAGACCGCGGATACGCGCCCGCAGCGGACCCAGATAAGGCGTGAGCAGGCCAGGCTGGACCATCTCGAACAGCCGCGCGCTCGCCAGCAAGGCGAAGAGTTCGGTTTCGTTCAGCCAAAATCCCGGCAGTTCGAATTTCGGGGATGTGCTCTGATAGCGATAGCCGTTGGTGGGGCGATCGTACTCGATGGGTGCCCCCATGAAATCCTTCATGTAGGTCAGATCGCGCACCACGGTGGCCCGTGAGACCTCCAGGTGCTGCTGCATTTGCAGCAATGAACGCGGCTTTTCCTTCAGCAAGGCATGCAGGCGGTAGATGCGTTCAGCGCGATTCATCAGTCCAGCCTCGACCGGGTTGCCGCCGATGTCCTAGGTCACGCCAACCGGTGTTCCAGGTCCTGCGCTTTCCGGTGTCCCCGCGCCGTCACCCATGCGGGTGCGATCCGTTCCGCAACAGCCTCTTCGATATCATGGCGACCGTGAACTCCAGCGGACGCCCACCAGCCGGGCTCTTGTCAGCGCCGCTTACAGCGGCGTCCTGGCAAGAGTAGCCCAGTCACACCATCCACCGGAAGCTGCCGGACCAAAACCGGCATAGGGCTCAGGTCCTCGCCTTGTTCACCACCAGCCAATAGGTCACTCCCAAAGCCAGCACGGTTACGCCCGTGGCATACACATAGGCCGGCTCCACCGTGGCATAGTCCAGCACGATCACTTTTCGGGAAATCGCCATTAAGGCCGTGGCGACCACCAGTTTCACATGGATCACATCATCGCGCAGATAGAGTGTGATATTGACAAAAATCTCAATGGCAATCAGTACCGCTAGAAAAGCACCGAAAGTGGAAAAGATGTCGTTAATATTGAGTAGAAAATAAGGTGGCGTGTAAATTTTTTCGTATAACACCAAGAGCACATCACCAATGCCCCAAAGAATGACAAACACCATCAGTATCGCTAACACTCGAACCGCTTGCCGAATGATTTTGTGCAAGAAATTGATGATGGGATCCTGATTATTATAGGAAAAGTGGCCGTCATTCCCTCGCGAATCTGGGTCCAACATATTGTTCTCCTCAATGAATTTTGCTCTGATCCTCAATGGCGCCGGTTCACTTGAGCCCATTTGAGTGGTGTGTCAAAAAAGGTGGGTTTGAACCCCGAATCTTGCCTGATCAATCTGGGGCCAACATAGCAAGTTTTGCAGGTTGCGACAGTTCGCCGCGTTGGGATCGAGGTCGCAACGATTCGATGAGCCACACCGCGTGCGGATCCTAGAGAGGGTGGAAGACCGGGTTGCGAAGCGGCCGGAGTCGCTTGCGGACACGCGCGTTTCAGCGGGTCTCGACGATGGCCGTGATCCGTCACCGTACGACTCACCCGATTGCCGATTTGGTTTCCTCATGGAGGGCCGGTCGGACGGATCTTGCTACGAGGTGACCGCACGCGACGCGGCTGCGAGTGCGTGCGCGATCAGTTCCGCAACAGCCTCCTGACGAAACCGGGTCCCTGATAGATGAGACCAGTATAGACCTGCACCAGGTTTGCTCCAGCCGCGCGTTTCGCCGACACCCCCGCGGGGTCCATGATCCCGCCGACCCCGATGAGGACGGGGTCTGGCCCTACGGCCTCCCGGATGAGCGCGAGCAGGGCGGTACTGCGCGCGAGGATCGGGCGCCCCGAGAGTCCGCCGCTCATCCCCGTGGTCAGGCTGGTCAGTCCATCGAAGCGAATACTGGTATTGGTGAGGATGAACCCAGCGCAACCAGCAGCGAGGGCCGCGCGTGCGCACTCGACGGCCTCCGCGTCGGCGAGATCCGGTGCCAGCTTGATCAACAGCGGGCGTGGTTGCGTCAGGGCTTGGTTGGGTCCCTGGATGGCGTCGAGGATGCGGGTGACCTCCTCGACCCGCTGGAGATCGCGCAGCCCCGGGGTGTTCGGGCTCGAGATGTTGACCACCACATAGTCGGCCAGATGACCGACGCGCTCGAAGCTGCGCCGATAGTCCGCGGCTGCCTCGTCGGCCGGCGTCACCTTGGATTTGCCCAGATTCACCCCGAGCGGCACCTGCAGGATGGCGCGTTCGCGCAGCCGCTCTAGCCGCCGCGCCGCGACCTCCGCGCCGCTATTGTTGAAGCCCATGCGATTGATGAGGGCCTCATCCGCGGGCAGGCGAAAGAGGCGTGGTTGGGGGTTGCCGGGTTGAGGCAGGGCGGTGATGGTGCCGACCTCGATGAAGCCGAAACCGAGCGCCTGCCAAGCGGGAACGGCACGTGCATCCTTGTCCAATCCGGCGGCGAGTCCGATCGGGTTGGGGAAACGCAACCCCATCGCCTCGACCGCCAGAGCGGGGTCGCGCGCGACGTCGCCCTCTCGCAGCCCGCCGCTGAACCAGGCCGACCAGCGTGCGAGGACTCCTAACGTGAGGTCATGCGCGCGCTCCGGGTCCAAGCGGAAGAACAGCGGACGCACGACGGGCCAGAGGTCGAGGCGTGAAGGGTGAGGCATAAGGAGGTCCTATGTGCGCGAGCATGGTGGTCGAGCCTGACCAGAAGCGGTCGCCTCGCGCGCGAGGAGGCGCCGCTCCGCGCCGAGGCCATAGAGATTCCCGACCAGGATCAGTGCCGCCCCGGTCATGATCCAGGGGTCCAGCCCTTCGCCGTAGAAGAGCAGCCCCACGAGCGCGATCAGTGGCAGACGCAGGAAGTCCAGCGGCAGAACGAGTGTGGCGTCAGCATGCTGAAACGCCTTGGCGATGCCGAGATGCGCGCTGATGCCGGTCACCGCGGCGACGCCGAACCAGAGGGCATCGTCCCAGGACATGGGTTGCCACACCAGCAGGGCCGGTCCGAGACCGATCAGCAGTTGCATCACCAGCATCCAGAACAGGATGGTGAAGACTTGGTCGTGGCGCGTGAGCCCTTTGGTGGCGGTCAAGCTCACCGCGAACCCCATCGCCGCCGCCAGCCCGATCAGGATTCCGAGATCGAGGGGTTGCAGGCCGGGACGCGTCATGATCAGGACCCCGATCAGCCCCAGGATGAGCGCGGTGAGGCGACCGCGATGAAGACGCTCGCCGAGAAAGACGAGCGCCAGCAGGGCGGCCCAGACGGGTGCGGTGAACTCCAGCGCGAACACCATGGCGAGTGGCAGCATGCCGATCGCCGTGATCCAGCAGACCTGACCACCATAGTGAAAGAGGTTGCGCAACAGATGCAACGGCAACTGTTGCGTGCGATGGAAGCCGGGAGCCAACCAGAGCGCGAGCGGGATCAAGATGGGGAGTCCAAGCAGGGTGCGCACCCACAGGAATTGCACCGGCTCCATGCCCTGCAGTAACTCGCGCGCCGACACCGCCAAGAGTGCGAAGGAGATCAGGGCGACCCCCATCCATCCCGCCGCGCGCGGAAGATCCACCGAGGTGCGTGATGGCTCGGTCATCGAAAGGCCACGATCAAGGCCAGTATCAGGAGCCGCCATCATTCGCCACCGCGATGCCCCAGGTGTAGGCGGCACCCATGAGCCCGATCAGGGTCGTCGATGAGATGTTCGAGGCGAACAGCGAGAGCCCGACCGGGAGCCACCCCAGTCGGCGACCCGCTAGGAAGAGGTCATCGGCGCTGCGGATGCGGCGGGCGAGGTGGGCGCCGATCGCAAGGACGATCAGCAGATCGCCACCGATGATGGCGAGATCGAGTGGGGCGAGACGGGCGACGAAGGGATCCATGACAGGCGTGATCCGTGGGGCGCGTCGCGGTGGCGCGCGGGAACCGGGTGGGGTTCACCGGGCGCCGCGCGGGGCGCGCGATCGGTCCGAGCGGATTAGCGGGGTGCCAACTTCTCCAGCAGGAGACGGTTGACCTCTTGTGGGTTGGCCTTGCCTTGACTCGCCTTCATGGTCTGTCCGACGAAAAAGCCGAGCACCTTCTCCTTGCCGGCACGATACTGTTCGACCTGCTCGGGATTCGCCGTGATGATGCCGTCGATGATGGCCTCCAGCGCGCTGCTGTCGGTGATCTGACGCAAACCCCGATCCATGATGATGCTGTCGGCGTCGCCCTCGCCATGCCACATGGCCTCGAAGACCTGTTTGGCGAGCTTGCCCGAGATGGTGCCGTCCTGGATGCGATGAATCAGCCCCGCCAGCATCGCCGCGGAGACCGGGCTCTCGGTGATCTCCAACTCCGAGCGATTCAGCGCGGCACTGAGTTCGCCACTCACCCAGTTCGCGGCCAGCTTGGGTTCGCCGCTCGCCTGCGCCACCGCCTCGAAATACTGCGCCAACTCACGGGTCATGCTCAATTGGCTGGCATCGTATTCGGTCAGTCCGTACTGAACGTGGAAGCGCTCGCGCAAACTGTCCGGGAGTTCAGGCAGATCCGCGACCGCATCGACGATGAAGGCGACGTCCAACTCGACCGGCAGCAGGTCCGGGTCGGGGAAGTAGCGATAGTCGTTCGCCTCCTCCTTCGAACGCATGCTGCGCGTTTCATCGCGCTCGGCATCATAGAGGCGGGTCTCCTGCACCACGGTTCCGCCGCTCTCGAGGACGTCGATCTGTCGTTCGACCTCGAATTGGATCGCCCGCTCGAGGAAGCGGAATGAGTTGATGTTCTTGATTTCGGCGCGGGTACCAAAGGTCGTCTGACCCAGCGGGCGCACGGAGACGTTGGCATCGACCCGGAAGGACCCTTCCTGCATGTTGCCGTCGCTGATGCCGATCCAGCGCACCAACTGATGGATCTTGCGCGCATAGGCCACCGCCTCCTGCGCCGAGCGCAGGTCGGGCTCGGACACGATCTCGAGTAGCGGCGTTCCGGCGCGATTGAGATCGATCCCGGTGTAGCCGCCGCCGCGCAAGGATGCATCATGCAGAGACTTGCCCGCGTCCTCCTCGAGATGGGCCCGGGTCACGCCAACCGACTTCAGGGTCCCATCGTCGAGGACGATCTCGACCCACCCCTCGCCGACGATCGGTAACTCGTATTGACTGATTTGGTAGCCCTTGGGCAGATCCGGGTAGAAGTAGTTCTTGCGCGCGAATACCGAACGCGGGGCGATGGTCGCCCCGATCGCCTTGCCGAACCGTACCGCCAGCCGCACGGCCTCCTGATTCAGCACGGGCAAGACGCCGGGCAGGCCCAGGTCGATCGCGCACGCCTGGGTGTTGGGCGCGGCGCCGAAGCGGGTCGCGGCGCCCGAGAAGATCTTCGACTGGGTCGCGAGTTGGGTGTGGATCTCGAGACCAATCACGGTTTCCCATTGCATGCTACGTCACCTCTGTCGCGCGCCGGTTCGCACCGGGCGCCCTGATCGTCTGATCCGCGTGCCACGCCGGGTTGCGCGGCGCGACCTTCATTCGAAGCCCGTCGGTGCCTGTTGATGCCAATGCGTGACATGCTGGTAGCGATGCGCGACATTGAGCAGCCGGGCCTCCTGGAAGGCGTTGCCGATGATCTGTAAGCCGACCGGGAGCCCGGCGACCGGCGCGATCGGAATCGAGATCCCCGGCAGACCGGCCAGATTGGTTGCGATCGTGTAGATGTCGTTCAGATACATGGCCACCGGGTCATCCGTCTTGGCCCCGAGCGGGAAGGCGGTGGTGGGCGTGGTCGGACCCATGATGACATCGACCTGTTCGAAGGCGCGGGCGAAATCCCCCGCGATCAGTTGGCGGATGCGTTGGGCCTTCAAATAATAGGCATCGTAGTAACCCGCCGAGAGCACATAGGTCCCGATCATGATGCGACGCTGGACTTCCGTGCCGAAGCCCTCGGCGCGGCTGCGCTGGTAGAGGTCCTCGAGGTCGCGCGGCTCGGCGCAGCGATGCCCATAGCGCACGCCATCGAAGCGCGCGAGATTCGACGAACACTCGGCGGGTGCGACCACATAGTAGACCGGCACCGAGAGCGGGCTGTTGGGCAGACTGATCTCCTGCACCGTGGCGCCGAGACGCTCGTACTCCTTGATCGCATCCTGCACGGACGCGGCCACCCGGTCGTCGAGACCCGCGCCGAAGTACTCCTTTGGCAAGCCGATGCGCAGCCCCGCGATCTCATCATCGAGCGCGTCGACATAGTCCGGAACCTCCACATCCGCGCTCGTGGAGTCGCGCGGATCGAAGCCGGCCATCTCATCGAGCAGACAGGCCGCATCCGCCGCCGAGCGGGCCAGCACCCCGGCCTGATCGAGCGAGGAGGCGAAGGCGATCATCCCCCAGCGGGAGCACCGGCCATAGGTCGGCTTCAAGCCAGTGATGCCGCAGAGCGCGGCGGGTTGGCGGATCGAACCCCCCGTGTCGGTGCCGGTTGCCGCCGCGCACAGCCGCGCGGCGACCGCCGCGGCCGATCCCCCCGAGGAGCCGCCCGGAACGCGCGCCGCATCCCACGGGTTCTTCACGGGGCCATAGAAGCTCGTTTCGTTCGACGAGCCCATCGCGAATTCATCCATGTTGGTCTTGCCCAACACGATCGCACCGGCCGCGGCGAGCCGCTCGACCACCGTGGCATCGTAGGGCGCGACAAAGTTGTCGAGCATGCGCGACCCGCAGCTCGTCTTGAGCCCCTTGGTGCAAAAGATGTCCTTGTGAGCAATCGGGATTCCCGCCAAGGGTCCGGCGACACCCCGGGCGATGGCCTGATCGGCGCGCGCGGCGGCGGCCAGCGCCGATTCGCGCGCAACGCTGATGAAGCTATTCAAGCGTGGATCCAGGCGCGCGATGCGCTCCAGATAATGCTGGGTGAGTTCGACGCTGGAGTAGGTGCGCAGCCGCAACTCCGCCGCCATTTGCGCAATGGATTTGTTCTGCATCAGTCGATGACCTTCGGCACCAGATAGAGTCCATCCTCGGTCAAGGGGGCGTTCTCCTGGAACAATTCGCGCTGGTCCTGCTCGGTGACCCGGTCGGCACGCAGGCGCTGGCTCATGTGCAGCGGATGGGCCATCGGTTCGACACCCTTGGTCTCGACGGCATCCATCTGCGCGACCAGGTCGAGAATCCTCGACAGGTCCTCGGCATAGTGCTCGACGGCTTCGGGTGCAATCGCGAGCCGAGCCAAATGGGCGATCTTCTCAACGTCTGAGGCATCCAAGGACATGACCGATCCAGCTTGGGTTGACAAGCCGCGCAACATAGCACAGGCGCGCGCGGCGCGGAATGTGTGGGTTCCTGAAGGTCGGCGAGCGCATGAGTCGCGTGGCCGCATCAGCGCGCGAGAGGCAGGGCCAACAGGGATTCGATGCGGATGGTCCGACCTGCGAGGCCGCGTCGCGAACTATCCCCGCTCCCGCCCCTTTCGAGGCGTTCGGTCTTGACGTCCACACAACTTACGGATTTAATAAGCGGCCTGTCAGCCCTCGGGCTAACAGCGCTTAAGCCCAGGTAGCTCAGTTGGTAGAGCAGAGGACTGAAAATCCTCGTGTCGGTGGTTCGATTCCGCCCCTGGGCACCATCAAAACAAATAGTTAGCTCAGCCCACCCTGCCGTCCTCAAATTTGGGTCCTTTCCACTGCAGGATCCGCCCGCATCAAGCACCGGCCATTGGCCCCAGCCCGCTTGCGAGCACGGTGGGTCAAGCCGCCCCATATCTGCAGATTTCGCGGTACTATCACACCGCGACCGACCGAGACGGACTCGCGTTCCCCGAGCCAGCCATGCAGCGATGTGATGGAAGGGCTCACACCCGATGAACCCGATGACCCGCACCAGCGGAAAGCTCCGGATCCGGCACTTGAAGTACCCCGTGTCGGGACCTCGGTCAATCCGCGGCGGGTGACTCTGGACCGACTACCTCACGAGCCTGCGCGGCCAGCTGGTGTATGTGGAGACGCTGGGTTCGGCTGCAGCCTGGGTGGATCGGGGCGGGGCCGAGGCGCTGGACGCCCTCGCCGGCGACCTGCTGGCGCTCACCTACTTCGACGCCCGCCACGCTTTGCCGCTGCCCCTCTGGTACGCTCAGTCCGGGGTGGAGATCGTCAAGCGCAAGGAGCGCGGACGCGGGATCCTGGAGTTCTACAAGGCCGAGGCCCTACGCGCCATGCGCGAGGAGCAGGTCGATCAGGCCTGGCTCGCTGGCTGGGAGGAAGAGTAATGAGAACCCACACCAACTGGGTCGACGTTTCTGCCCTGGAAGGTCGTCTAGACAGCCGCTATGACTCTGCGACAGCCACTGCTTCGCGTGCGCGAGTTAGGAGCTACGGAGCGACCAAAAGACTCGGAAACCTCTGCAAACAGCTCGACTGCGGCCCGTTTGGATCGGCCCTCACCGAGGACGAGCATGACCGAGCGGGCGATGTCGTTCTAGTCCAGCCCACCGACATCACCTCGCCACTATTCACATCAGCGCCCGGCTGGCGCATATCTCGCGCGACGCAACAAGCGAAGTCTCTCAAACCGTACCCCGCCTCGACACTATTATTCGCACGAGTCGGGATCTATCCTCACACGGGCGTTCTTCCAAGTCACCTTGCGGGCTCGACGATCAGTTCGAAAATAATTGCGGCGGTTGTGAACGAGGAGAAGGTCGATCCCTACTTCCTGCACTCATTTCTCCGCAGCCAGCTTGGTCAGACCATTCTTATATCCATGCAGAAGGTCACAGCGCAGCCTACGCTTGGCACATCAGACCTGGCTCTGCTGGAGGTACCTTATCCCGACCCGGTCATCCAGCGCGCCATCGGCAACAAGGTCCGCAAGGCGGAGCGGCTGCGAGAAACGGGAGAACGAGCCCTTCGCCGTGCAGAGTCCACGATAGATGGATTGAAAGGGACATTCTCACGTTCGAAGCAGCGCACGTCCTGGCTAGACAGCGATGGCCTCCAGTTTGCGCGGTTGGACGCCGAATTCTACCAACCTCATTTCCTTGCCGCTGATGCGTGGATCGAGTCGCATCCGACGGAGTCACTCGCCAGCCTAATGCTTTCGGGTTCTTATGGTGTTCTTCCCGACAGCGCGGACTACGGTCCGGCGACCTGCGCTTCCTTCGGGCCATCGACATTAGGCATCTCTACGTTGAGGAGGAGAACGCCCTTCGAGTTCCACGGTCCTACGCCGACGCGAAGGGCATTGTGAGGACTGGTGATGTTCTATTGGAGGTGAAAGGGATGATCGCAGGCGGTGCAGTTTGCCCGGAGGAGGCTGATGGCTACCTGGTCAATGGCAGTGTCTTCCGCATTCGCCCTAAGCCGGAGATCGACCCGCACTTTCTAGCAGCGGTGCTTGTTGGACCAATCGGCGCTGTGCAAAAGAAGCGCGCTGCTTCCAACAGCGTTATTAGCTACGTCAGTCTCGACTTCGTGCGGGCACTGCAAATTCCTCGCTTCGGTGAAGAGACAGAAACTGGCATCGGCAACGACGTGCGTCGCTTTGATGCGAACCGACGGGAATCTCGCGGTCTGATCAGCGCGGCTCGCGCGGGCGTCGAGTCCCTCATCGACGGCACCCTAGACGAACCCGCCCTTCTCGCAGAGGGCGAGGCCATCGAGCAGTGGCTCTCGGAAAACCCGAGTCCGCACCCAACGGAGTAGCCATGACCACACGCGCTACCATCGACGACCTTGCCGTGAGCGTCCTGGTAACCTGATGATCCATTTCGATCAAGACAATAAGAGTACATACCATGCAAGTCATTCTCGATATACCCGATCGTTATCTTCTCGATACGACTACAGACGAATTGGCTGCACGCTTCAAGTTATATACCGCGCTGCTGATGTTTCAAATCGGGCAGTTATCCGCAGGCGGTGCCTGCGAATTTGCCGAGGTCGACCGCTACACCTTTCTGGCGGCCTGTCGGCGGCATCGCATCGATGTCATCGATTATGACGAGGATGAACTGGACGCCGATCTCGAGCATTTGAAAGACACGCGGCCTGCTGCTCATGCTGATTATCGCTGACAGTTCCGCCCTGGTTGCGCTGGTCGTTTGCGATGCTTTGCATCTGCTTGAGCAACTTTTTGATGACGTAAGCGTGCCGCAGGCGGTGTTCGACGAAGTGACGGTGGAAGGCAAGCCTGCGGCCGAGACGTTGCGGGGCTATCTTTCCGACAAAGTTCGTACCATTGACATAACGGACTTTGTAATTGCTGCCGAGGGACTCGGGCAGGGAGAGCTCGAGGCCATGGCACTGTATAAACATCTCCATGCCGATTACCTGCTCGTCGATGATAAACGCGCACGAAAAGTAGCACGTTACAATCAGATCGCAATTACCGGTAGTCAGGGCATCCTTTTGCTCGCCAAACACGCAGGAATCATTGAGCGTGTCGCACCATTTATCGCTCGCTTGCACGCTTCGGATATTCGCATCAGCGATCGTCTCACTCAACGAATGCTGGAACTGGCGGGGGAGAATGGATAAGAACCACCGGCGGCCCGTCTACCGGAGTCATCGACCATGACCACCGCCACCGACGACCTGGGCAAGCTCATCGGCAACACCGGCAGCCCGACCAACCTGCGCGTGGCCCTGCGCGGCTCCTTCTCCGCCCGCCGCGGCGAGTTCGTGCGCGTGCTCCACAGCGCGCGAGGTCATCGCCGCCGAGGTGCAATGGTATGCCCAGGAGGTCGTCTCCCAGGGCAAGGCAGCCGAACTCGCCGGGCTGAGCCGGGTGGAGTTCCTCGAGGAGTTGCCCTCCGCCGCGTTCCCGCCTGCCAGGTCACCCCCGACGAGTTGGCGGGCGAGATCCATGGCCTCTAGCCGCAGAGTCGTCCCGCAACCTTGCCGCTCCTTAGAGTGAGAATCATGCAAGGGTCATCAAGAATGTCAGGAGTCCTCGATGCAAGCCACCATCACCAGCAAAGGTCAGATCACCTTACCCAAGGCCCTGCGTGAGCAGCTGCACCTGGCCCCCGGGGACCGTGTGGAGCTCATCCTAGAGGAGAACAACGTCCTTCGCTTGGTGCCGCGGACCACGTCGGTGGTGCGCCTGAAGGGGATGCTCCCCAAGCCGGCGCGCCCGATCTCACTGGAGGAGATGTCTGAGGCCATCGCCCTGGGGGATGCGGGGACAGAGCCGTGACTGGCCCCATGATCGGATTGTCGAGATGGAGTACCACAGCGACCGGCTCCACTCGTCCCTGGGGTACATCACCCCACAGCAACATTTTTTAGCGGTTGCTGCTTAATCCGTGTCCGCTGCGACTTGACCAGAACACGGACTTCCGGAGGAGGCAAAGCCAGGGCGTGAAGGTTGACGCCGTTTCGGTTGGCCGAACTAGGCTTCTTCGGTACCGTCTATCTAGCGTCGCGCAGGCCAAGATGGCGCCCGGCTCATCGGTAAATCTCGCGCCGATGCCCGATCTCCAACACCAGGACCATACATCGGCCGTCTTCGATGCGACAGATCAACCGGTAATCGCCGACGCGGTAACGCCACAGCCCGGCCAAGGGCCCGCTCAATGGCCGACCGAGGTGTCGCGGGTCGGCTTCAGTCTCCAGGCGTTCGGACAGGAAGCGTCGAATTGGGTGCGTGCCGCCCGGTCCAGCCCGGCGAGGGTGCGGACCGCTCGCGGTGCGACTTCAACGCGCCAGGTCACGGTCGAGGTACGCGTCCAGCTCGTCCAATGTCAACGGCTTGCCCCCGCTCTCGATCTCGCGCAGGGATTCCTCGGCCGCGCGAATGTCCTCCACATCCTCCAGGTACGCCGCCACCGCTTCACGGAGAAGGTCGGTCTCCGGGCGTCCGGTCAGCGTTGCCAGGGCGTGCAGACGCGCCATCGTGGCCGGGTCAAGGCAAGCGTTGTGCATGGCGTGGCTCCTGGTTGATTGACGTGATCTTCACGTCGTGGTCCTCATGCACGGGACCGCGAGGCAGGGAGGCCGGTTGCTCGGCAGGCGCGTCGGTGCCCGAGTACAGGGTGACGACGTCGCCCTTGTTACCCTGCGCGAGCCCCTCCAATGCGTCGGAGATACGTTGAAGGTGCGGAGCAAGGTCGTTGGCGTCGAAGTTGATATAGCCGTCGTGGGCATCGCGCTGATTGACGACATGGCCGGTCAAGCGATGGACGGCCGATGTCGGCACGCTGATTGACTCGCCTTCGGTAGCGACATGGCCTCGCTGATCCGCCAGCCCGATTGACATCCTCGCCGTCGGCACTGGTCGGCGCGACCAGCTTGCGGTCTCGGTGCCACACTTTTCCTGGGTCCTTTCAGGGTCTTTTTAGGACCAGAAATACCCGCTGAGGACAGGATAGGACACGGGGACTAAAAAAACGATAAATCCTTTAAAATCTGCATCCATGAAAGGACCTTTGGGTCTCTCCGGGGCCTTTCAGGCCGGGCGGAACAGAGACTGAAAATCCTCGTGTCGGTGGTTCGATTCCGCCCCTGTGAGCATCAAAAAAAGCAGTTACACTAGCATCAACACGTCTCATTTCGGATCAAATCGCCGCTTTCGTGCCCCTTAATGGCTCCTCGATCGGTGCGGTTCGGATCCAAGATGCAAAGTTGAACGACCGCAACAACTCAACCCAACAACATCAGACATACAGCCATACAGCCATACAGCCATACAGCCATACAGCCATACAGCCATACAGCCATACAGCCATACCATCCCCTCTTCAAACAGCGCAAAATGGAGTGATCGCTGACTGAGCGGCTCCGAGGAGCTGGTATGAAGATTTCCACCATCCTTGACCATATCGACAGTGGCCACATGGCCTTGCCTGAGTTTCAACGCGGCTACGTTTGGAATCGCGACCAGGTTCGCGGGCTGTTCGACTCGCTCTACCGTCGTCACCCGGTTGGTGGGCTGCTGGTCTGGGCAACAGAGTCCAAGACCGCCGCGCATCGTGGCGATGGACCGTTGGCTGCCGGCGTGGTGAAGCTTCTGCTCGATGGTCAGCAGCGAATGACCTCGCTTTACGGCGTGGTGCGCGGCAAGCCGCCCAAATTCTTCGATGGCAACGCCCAGACCTTCACAGGCTTGCGGTTCCATCTGGAGAACGAGACCTTCGCCTTTTATCAGCCCGTGAAGATGCAGGACGATCCGCTCTGGATCGACGTGACCGAGTTGATGCAGAAAGGAACGGCCGGGCTGGGGCAGTTCATGGTCCGTTTGAACGCGCAGCCGGAGTTGGCGGCTAAGTTTGGTGATTATGTGGGGCGGCTGACTCGTCTGGTCAGTGTGACCGACATCGACCTGCATGCCGAGGAGGTGACCGGCGCCGACAAGTCACTCGACGTGGTGGTCGACATCTTCAATCGCGTCAACAGCGGCGGTACCAAACTCTCCAAGGGCGACCTAGCCCTGGCCAAGATCTGCGCCGACTGGCCCGAGGCGCGCGACACCATGAAGGCGAAGCTGAGTGAATGGGCAAAGTCCGATTATCGTTTCAGCCTCGACTGGCTTCTCCGCTCGGTCAACACGGTCCTCACGGGTGAAGCCAAGTTCCAATATCTGCATGAAAAGACGGCGGCAGAGGTCCAGGACGGTCTGAAGCGCGCGATCAAGCATATCGATACCAGCTTGAACTTGATCAGCGGGCGGCTGGGACTGGATCACGACCAAGTTTTTTTCGGTCGCTTCGGCGTGCCGGTCATGGTGCGCTACCTGGATCGACGCAGTGGGTCGATGGATGAGATCGAGCGCGACAAGCTGTTGTTCTGGTTCGTGCAAGCGGGCATGTGGGGGCGTTTTTCGGGCTCGACTGAATCCTTCATCGACCAGGATCTGGCGGCGTTGGAAGGCACGGATGGCGGTTTGGACAAGCTCTTGGAGCAATTGCGACTGTGGCACGGCGGGCTGCGCGTCGAGCCGGGCCATTTCACCGGCTGGAGCCTTGGGGCACGCTTCTATCCCGTGCTTTATTTGCTCACCCGGATGGGTCTCGCCCGCGACTGGGGCACCGGGCTGCCGCTCAAGTCGAGCTTGCTCGGCAAGATGAGCCGATTGGAGGTTCACCACATTTTTCCGAAGGCGCAGCTCTATAAGCGTGACTTCAAACGTCCGGAGGTCAATGCGCTGGGCAATTTCTGCTTCCTGACCAAGGACACCAACCTCGATATCCGTGACCAGCTGCCGGAGGTCTACTTCCCCGCAGTCGAGCAGGCGCACCCCGGCGCGCTGGCGTCGCAGTGGATTCCGGATGATCCCGAGTTGTGGAAGATCGCGAATTTCCGAGACTTCCTCGAAGCACGCAAGGCGCTGCTCGCCGCCGAGGTCAACCAGCGGATGGAAGAGCTACTGCACGGTGACACCGGCTGGTTGTCCGGTTCTTCGGTCATGGCATCCAAGCCCTCCAAGGTGCTTGGTGGGATTACCAGTGAGGAAGAAGAGACTCGACTCAATGAATTGAACAACTGGATGGAAACAATGGGACTACCGCGCGGCATGCTGCCCTATGACTTCGCGGACCCTGATACCGGAGAGCAGAAAGCCGTGCTCGATCTTGCCTGGCCGAGCGGCATTCAGGAAGAGCTGAGCCAGCCGGTCGCCTTGCTTCTTAATGAAACCGCCGACACCATCGCGATTGCGAGCCAAGCGGGTTTTCGTTGCTTTACCTGTATCACAGAGTTTCAGCGCTATGTGCACTCCGAGATACTGGCCGAGGGAACCTGAGAGTCTGTATAGAACGTAAGCATGGCAAGCCAGTACCAACACCATCAGTTCTTCCGGCGGGTGCCGATTGCCCTGCTGGCAATGTGCCCAGCATTGGGCATGGCTTACCTCCGGTCGCCCGGCGGCGAAGCGTTCGTAAGCGATATACCCATTCCAGCACCGCCTGCGCCCGCTTGATGGAGTCGCCTTAGCTGACGCCGAAGACCAGATCGAGGCGGTGGGTGTCGGAGGCGGTGACTACTGTCGTCACGCTATCAAGACAATTGAGTTGGAGCCTCGTTCTTGCCCCTGACGATGGCACCGAGCCGTTAGCCCCTGAAGCCGCCCCGGTGGCCTCTGAGCCAACGATAGCGGTGGGTGAAGCGCCCCGGACAGTTGTCGATGTGAAGCTCCAGGTGGATTCACGAACGTCTGCACGCGGGCAAGGCGATCGGCTGAGGTCTAAAGCGCGTCCAAAGCGAGATGCTCACTTTCGAGTGAGTTCGACGTTTGGTGCATTCACAGCCCTTAGCGGGGACGCGATTTTGAATGATATTTTTTAATATCTTCTCCTGCTTGAGACGGTGGCTACCACGCCATGCGCTGATCCCAGTCCCCAAGTGGCTCGACGTTGGATTCGGGCTGTTGGAGAAGGGTCGTTTCGCGAGCGTGGCCTGATGCAGGGCTACCCTGCGTCAGTAATGGCGGATGGCGTATCCGGTTCGCTGAGAGTTGCAGGCGGGCCTGTGAGCGACGGTTAGCGAATCAACGGTGTATGCCTGAAAACATCGTCCTTTCAAAGGGCGAGTCGATCAAGCGCCAAACCAATCAAACGATCATTAAAGAGGCGGCGCTTGCGCTCACCGGCATCCTCGCCCCCGGGCCAGGTATCCAGGCCCGCGATCACGCCCGGAAGCGATGGCTCGCAACCCTCGCGGCTCAGAAGCCAGTCTACGGTTGCCAAGAGCTCCATTCCGAGCGGCGACTGAAACCCGTCGATCAGGGCGACGGTCTCATCGAACGTCTCGCGATAAGGCGCCACCTCGGGGCCGGCAAGATAGGTGCTCACGTACTCCTTCCTGGCGTCGTCGAACCAGATCACATCAAGGGGGCCGGCATCCGCCAATCGCTTGTCGCAATGCAGATAACTGCCGTCGAGACCATCGAGCAGGTGGTGCAGTCGATGGGCATAAGGTCCATAGCGGTCTGCCTTGAAACGCAGGTCGAGCGGGTTGTCGAGCCCGTGACGCTCGATGGCGCGTTCCAGCAGCCAGGCTAGCTTCTGGATCTCCAGGAGCGAGCACTCGAACCCCAGGATCCAATAGCGCCTCACCAGCTCCGCAATCATCGCGCGGGCCGGGGTGAGCTTCTGAACACCCGTGCGTTTGGCGACATTCTGATACTTGCTCGTCGGTTCGAACACGACGACGCGAACCGACTCCAAGTCCTTGAGTGCGTGCTCGATGCGCGGCCTCACCTCGTGCCACTCAAGCTTGCCGTTGCCGGCACCCAAGGGTGGGAGGGCGACTGATTGCACATCGTTCGACTCGATGAACTCCCGCAGTTCTCGTAGACCCGACTCAATCCATTCCATCTTACTCGGGCGGCGCCAATGTTCTTTTGTCGCGAAGTTCACGATCCAAGTCGGACCGAGAAGATCGCTCTGCTTGGTCATAAACAGGGTTCCAGGCTTGAAGTCTCCGGTCTTGCAGTGGGCCATGTAGGCCCTGTTGTTCTCCGGATACTTCTCCTTAAACATCAATGCAATGCCCTTCCCCATCACACCAACCGTGTTAACGGTGTTCACGATCGCATCGACGTCCGCGTCCAACAGGTTGCCTTGGGTGAATTCGATCATCGGAAGTACCAGGTTGGCCGGCAGATGACTTTCAGATCCAGCCCCAGTGCGTTCACATCCGCCATCAAGCCATCCATCAGCGCCTCGGAGTGGCAGACGATTCCGAGCAAGCTATCCGCTGGCAGCCGAACATGGATCAGCGCCTCGGCCTGATAGCGCTCGAACTTATCCGGATCCTCCGGGTCGCGTTGGAAATCGCGGCGCTGGAGGATATCTCAGTCGACCCGGCCGAGGTCCGCCAGATCGTTGAAATACTCTGCGGCGGCAAGATAGGCGTGCCGGTTCGTGAAGACGAACCGCAACCCATCCTGCTCCGCACGACGCAGGCTGGACACCAGAATCACGATGTCGTCGTTCGCCACGCGCGGGATGCCGCCGTACCCAGTCTTGATGTTCAAGAGCATCGGGGAGAACGGGGTGAAATCGTCATCGACGTTGACTCAGCGGCTACCGAGCCTTCATATGTGCCACGGATATACTACGGGGAATCCGACCGACAGGGAACGTAAGCATGGCAAGCCAGTACCAACATCATCAGTTCTTCCGGCGGGTGCCGATTGCCCTGCTGGCCGAACGACCAAACCAGGATGGTGTGGGCTGGTATCTAATCTGAGCAGGACAGCGCAGCGCCGGGGCGTGCGAGCACGGCGGTCCCGAACACCGCCCACATCTTTCAGGGTCTTGGCTCGTGGTGAAAATGAAACTCGCCAAACATACCACGCGAGCCGTGAAGCAAAAGGACGTGGAACACTGGTGGATCTACAAAGCCATCCCCGGTCGTGACGACAACCTGGCATGCGCAGCGGTGATTTCGCGCCAGGCGATGATCATCAAGACCATCTCGACCCATTGGGAGGAGCTTGACGGATGAAGACCACCTATCATGGTCCATCAGGGCGCGGAGTGAATGAAAACGGGGCGTGGTTCACACCACACCCCGTTGGCGGTCGACTCGTTGTGAGCTGGTCTTGGATCAGACTTCGAGCTGGAGACGCAGCTTCTTCATGGCATTCTTCTCGATCTGACGAATCCGTTCGGCGGACACCCCGAACTGTTCGGCCAGTTCGTGCAGGGTCTGCTTTTTTTCATTCAACCACCGCTCGCGCAGGATCGTCTTGCTGCGTTCGTCGAGTCCCTGCAGCGCGGCGTGGAGACGCTCGTGTTGGTCGCGTTCGGTGTCCTGACGCTCGAGCATCTTCGCCGGTTCCATGCGCAGATCCGGGATGTAAGTCGAGGGCGCCGAGGGTGAATCGTCGTCGTCATCCTCGAGGCTGTCGAACGACATATCCTGGTTAGCAAGCCGTGACTCCATCTGCAGGACGGTTTCGGGCTTCACCCCCAAGTCGGCGGCCACGGCCTCGACCTCCTCCTTTGTGAACCAGCCGAGGCGCTTCTTGGCGCTGCGCAGGTTGAAGAAGAGTTTCCGTTGCGCCTTGGTCGTCGCGACCTTCACGATCCGCCAGTTGCGCAGGATGTACTCATGGATCTCGGCGCGGATCCAGTGCACGGCAAAGGAGACGAGACGCACGCCCATGTCGGGCTCGAAGCGACGTACCGCCTTCATCAGGCCAACGGTTCCTTCTTGAATCAGGTCGGGCAGGGGCAGCCCATAGCCTAGGTACCCGCGCGCGATCCGAATCACGAACCGCAGGTGTGAGGTCACCAAGCGCTTGGCGGCATCCATATCACCGTGATCGCGCAGGCGAATCGCCAGTGATTTCTCTTCCTCCGGCGTCAGGACCGGAATCTGATATGCGCCACTGATGTAGGAGTCGATGGTACCCGTCGGCATGAGAGCGAAATCTTTGGCCATGTTCCAATACCTGAGTCTGTGACTGTGAAATTTATCCTAGCTTAACACTCGGAATTTTACCAGCACTTTCGGCGGGGATTTGGAGTTGAGACCGCGACAAAAGTTCACCTGACTCTAGGAGAGGCGGGGCAATTCAGCAAGGTAAAATGTCAGGAAATCGAGATTGTATCTTCCGATGAGAGTGATAGGTAAGACTGATGGATAAAAATTCGACTTTAAATCAGATATTTGTGTAATTAATCCGGAATCGGGCGGGCGAGCCGAGGTTTCAGTTGACCCTAAACAATCATGGTATTTATTTTCACTGGTCTGTTCATTGTCTGGACATTGGTGATGGGCGTCGGACAAGGCTAACCCGGCAGGCCAGTTCAACGCGCGACGGTGACGCCGGCGTGGGTGTGGACCCGGGATGACCAGGGATTGGCGATCGGGATCAGGCTTAGAAATCGCCACGATCCTGCAGCAGTGTCATCGCCGCGGCGGCATCGAGCGCGGGCAGGTGTGGCAGCGGGTCGAGCCGTCTGCTCACGACATAGTCGGTGAGTTGTTCGCGCACCATCTGGCACAGCAGTTCGGGTTGCCAGGGCTTGGCGACATAGCGGTCGAGTTGCGCCTCGTTGATGGCGCGGATGGTGTCCTCCTGATCGGCCTGACCCGTGACGAGAATCGTGCGCGCCATGCTCGCCCGCTCGTCGGTCCGCAGGCTGATGAGGAAGTCGACCCCGCTGGTTCCCGGCAGGCGATGATCGGCGAGCACCAGGGCGAGCTGGTCCCCGTCGGCGTCGATCTCCGTGATGACGTCTCGCGCCGTCTCGACGTCCTCCGCCTCCTCGAGGCGGATGTGCGAGGCGAAGGGCGCGAGGTCACGTCTGAGCGCCTCGCGCACCGCCCGCTCGTCTTCCAGGATCAAGAGTGCCAGTCTCATGATGCGTCGTCCCCGCTCGTAGCCTGCACTTAGTCAGGTGGACCCGCGACCGGCAGGACCACGGTGACCTGGGTCCCGCCGGTCGCGGAGGTGAGATCGATGGTCCCGCCGTGGGCCTCGACGATCCGCCGCGCGATCGCCAGGCCCAACCCAAGGCCATAGCGCACCGCCCCCTGTTTGGTGGTGAAACGGGGTTCGAAGACGCGCGGCAGGATGGCGGGATCGATGGCGCGGCCATTGTCTTGGACACGCACGCGCACCGCTTGAGGGGTGGGGGCGTCCGTGATCAGTCGGATGCGGCCGGTCTCATCGAGCGCATCCAGGGCATTGGCCAGGAGGTTGGTCCAGAGTTCGCCCAACTCGCCGGGATGGCAGCGAATCGTTGGTAATTCGCCATAGTGGCGCTCGAGCTCGACGCGCCCGAGACGATGCGCGATCAGCCGCAGGGAGTCCTCGATCCCGGCGTGGAGGTCGATGCCGCTGACCGGTTGACCCTTGGGGCGGGAATAGGTGCGCAGACTGGTGACCAGCTCGCACATGCGGCGCGAGGCAACTTCGAGGTTGCGCAGCGCCGAGCCGATGCCGGCAGCGGCCTCGACCAACTCCAAACGCGCCGGGTCGGCAGTGAGCGCGCGTGCACGCTCGGGCTCTTCGATCCCGGCCTCGAACAGCCGCTGGGCGAGCGCCGGATCACCAAGGGCCTGTTCGAGATGTCGTCGGATGGCGCGCTCCTCCCGGGTGCTGCGCGGCGCGCGCTCACGTTCCGCCTCGAACACGCTGCGGGCCAGGGCACCCTGCGGATGGCTGGCCAGCACGCGCTCGAGATCCTCGCCGACATAGGTCGTTGCCCGCAGCATTGCGGCGACCGGGTTGTTCAGTTCGTGCGCAATCCCCGCGGCGAGTTCGCCGAGCATCGCGAAGCGGGCTTGCTCGACCAGTTCCAAACGGGCCTGCTCCAGTTGATGCAGCGTCCGCGAAAGCTCTTGGCGCTCACGTTCGAGGGCCTGATTGAGTCGCGTCTTCTCGATCTGCAGTTGATCGGCGCGTTGCAGCCGATTGGCCAGCGCACGGATCGAAACCGCGGCCATTGCCGCACCCAATGAGGGGTCGACCGCCAAGGCGCGGTCGAGTTGCTCGAAGGAGAGATGAACGACCTCGACCTCGGTGGTGGCGCGCGCCGTAAAGAAGGCCCGTTGCTGTCGGGCCAGGGACAGGAGACCGACGACCGCGCCGGTGGAATCGTGATGGAGGCGCAGATCACCGCTGGGCGCCGCGCGATCAAGGGCCACGCGGCCCTTGAGAACGACCAGCACGGCGTCGACGTCGACGCCCTCCTGGATCAAGCGGGTGCCCGCCGGGAGGCGCAGGCGCGCACAGGGTCCCAAAACGCGCTCCACCCCTGCGAGCAGTTGCGTGGCCACGTCCATGGTCTCCAGCTCGAGCAAGCGCAACAGATCGCTCTCGGGCGGCGCCATCGGGCGGCCGTCGGGCGCGACGAGCTGTTGGGTCTGGGGATCCTGAGGACGGTTGGCGCCGAGCCAGCGTGTCACTTGGGCGCGGGCGAGCCACGCCAGGGTGCCGGTCGTCCAGGGCGCGTGGATCACGGCTTGCAGACGATTCTGATCGACCGCGAGGGTGACATCCTCATGCCAGGCGCGGTCGGTCAGCAGGAGCAGGCTGGCGGTGCGCAGTGCTGGCTCCTGGTCCAGGATCCTGAGCTGATCATCGATGGGTACCTCAGTGGCTACCATGAGAATCAGCGGCACGATCCAATCGGGTGCGGCCGCGATCCGGGACACCGCCGCCTCGGCGTCGGGCGTGCAGGTGACCGCGAGGAGGCCGGACAGACCGCGCGCGAGATCTTCGGCGATGGTCGCGGCTAGCGGCGGGGGGGCGATGACGAGCGCGTGGCACCACGGCGGTCCGGCAACCTCCGCGTTACGCTCGTCGCGCCGGCCGCATCCGTCAAGAGGGGAGGCGGGAGCGGTCATAGCAGACCTAGCGCACCCCAGAGGCTGGGCATGGCCAGTGCTAGCAAGAGCGCGCCGAAGCCGCCAATCACGAAGCCACTGAGCGCCATGGCACTGGTGGGAACCTCGCCAGTAGCGTAGGCGACGGCATTCGGCGGGGTGGAAATGGGCAGGGCCATGGCGAGCGAGCAGGCGAGTGCCACCATCACGCCGACCGCGGTCGGGTCGATGGGCAAGCCGATCGCGAGGCTCAAGGCAAGGGGGACGAGGAGGTTGGCCGTTGCCGAGTTCGAGATCACCGTCGAGAGACCGACCGAGACCCCCACGAGCAGCAGCAACAAGAGCGCGAGTGGCAAGGCGTCCCAGGACAGGAGGCCGATCAGCCAGGCATCGAGACCGCTATTGCCGATACCGGCACCGAGCGCGATCCCCCCAGCGACGAGCCAGAGGACTGGCCATTGCAAACGCCGCAGATCATCGGCGCTCATCACCTGGGTGGCCAGGAGCGCAACCACCGGAATGAATCCCACGGTGGAGGAGGAGATGCCATGCAGCGGTTCGGTCAGCCAGAGCAACACCGTGGAGCCGGCAATGACATAGAAAATGATCGCGGCGGGTGACCGGTCGAAATTGGCCGAGAGTTCGAGCACCAAGGGCGTGTCCGCCTTGATGTAGCGTCGCGTCAGAAACCACCAGGCGAACAGCAGCACGACCAGCATCAGGGGCACGGCGAGGAACATCCAACCGATGAAGGAGACCCCCTGGCCTTGGGCCTCGAGCGCGCCGAGGGCGATCGCGTTAGGCGGGGAACCAACCGGAGTGCCGATCCCGCCGACATTCGCGGCGACCGGAATGGCCAAGGCGACACCGGTGCGTGCCGGTCCGGTTGGCAGGGCGGCGAGGATCGGGATGACGACCGCGAACATGGTCGCGGCGGTCGCGGTGTTGGAAACGAACATCGATAAGAGCGCGGTGATGGCCATGAGCCCGAGCACGCTGCGGCGGGCATTGCCGGCGAAGGGGCGCAGGAGAACCGCGGCTAGGTTGCGGTCGAGCCCGTACTTGTGCGCGCCATCGGCGATCAGGAAACCACCGAGGAAGAGGATGATGACCGGATTGGCAAGAGCCGCGAAGTAGCTCGCGGCCGGCGGCAGGGGCCCGATTCCGCCGACCAGGGCCTGATCCGAGAGCATCAGGACCTGCAATAGAATGACCAGGGTCGCGGTGGCATAGAGCGGAATGGCCTCCGTCACCCAGAGAAGAATGGCCAATAGAAAGATGGCCAGCATCCGCTCGCCAGCCGGCTCCAGCCCAGGGATGTCGATCGCCAAGGGGATGATAAAGGCCACCACGCCCGCCAGCAGGCCGAGACGCTGGACCAGGGTGAGAGAGGGCAAGGCGACGCGCGGCCGCACGCTTGAGGTCGTCATGGCAAACTCGGTGCTCCCGTTCGCGGTCAGGTCAGAGTGCGTCGGCGCCGCGCAGATGGCGGTTCACCGCGATCCAGCTTCCAATCAGACTGAAGGTGATACTCCCCGCCAGGATGGTCAATAGGGCCAGGGGGCCAAGCCCGGACAACGGGAATTCGCTGCGATAGAGGGTGGCCAGGCGGGAGACCGGTTGTTGCAGGAGGATCACGGCGATGGTGACGAGGAACCAGGCCATCATGCCACCGAGAAAGCCATACCAGGCGCCGGTATAGAGGAAGGGACGGCGGATGAAGGCCGCGGTGGCGCCGACCAGTTCCATGATCTCGATCTCGCTGCGGCGATTGAGGATCTCGAGCCGGATGGTGTTCCCCACGATTAAGAGGACGCCCAGCCCGAGCAACCCACCCAGGAGGATGACGGCGCGCTGTGCGAGGTCGAGGATGGCCTGGAAGCGTTGCAGCCAGAGGGTGTCCATCCGCACGAAATCGGCCTCCGGGAGCGCGATCAGTTCGGTTTGCAGCGCCTCGAGTCGCGCGGGCGAGGATTCGGATGGATGCGGATAGAGTGCCAGCACGATGGGAAGCGGGTTGTGCTGGAGTTGGGAGAGGGCGTCTTCGAAGCCGCCGAGTTCACGGAATTCGTCCAAGGCCTGATCGCGGTCGATCAGATGGACCTGGGCGAAGGCCCCGTTCGCGCGCAGCCGCTCGGCGAGGCGGTTGGCTTCCTCGTCATCGATGTCCTGACGCAGAAAGAGTGACGCGGCGGCGGCTTGTTCCCAGCCGCCGGCCATGGTGCGCAGATTCTCGGTTGCGACGAACAGCGCGGCAGGCAGTGCCAGCGAAATCCCGATGACGGCGACCGTCATACCCGTGGGCAGGGGCGTGCGCATGAGTCGGCCGAGGGTGGCTACGGCATTCTGTAGATGTCGGTTCAACCAGAGGCCAGGCAAGTCGAGCAGGCGAGGGTGTTGCTGGCGCGCGCGGGCGTGTTGCTTCTTGATCATCATCATCATCATCACCGGCTCCGCGAGTCGCTCTCGAGGCGCCCATCCGCGAGGGTCAACCTGCGGTAGGGCATGCGCGTCACCAGCCCAAGATCGTGCGTGGCGATCAGGAGGGTGACACCAACCTGATGGAAGCGTTCGAACAAGCGGAAGATCTCGAGCGAGAGATCCGGGTCGAGATTTCCCGTGGGCTCGTCCGCGACCACCAGCGGCGGGCGCCCGACGACGGCGCGGGCGATGCCGACGCGCTGTTGTTCACCGCCCGACAGGGCCACCGGGGTAGCGCGTTCGCGCGCGAGCAGTCCGACCTGATCGAGCGCGGCCCGCACGCGGCGGCCGATCTCTTTGTGCCCGAGACCGGCGACCACCAGGGGGAGCGCGACATTGTCAAAGACACTGCGGTCGGCTAACAGCCGGTGGTCCTGGAAGATCATGCCGACCTGACGGCGATGTTGGGGAATTTTGCGCCGTGGCAGGGCACCGAGATTGCGGCCGTTGACGATGACCTGCCCCCGGGTCGGTCGCTCGAGCAGGCCGATCAAGCGCAGCAGGGTACTCTTGCCCGCTCCGGAGTGCCCCGTCAGAAAGGCCATCTCACCGGCTTGTAACTCAAAGCTCAAGTCGGTCAGGGCATCGCCCCGCTCTGGATAGCGTTTATGGACGTGCTCGAACGAGATCACGGCAGGGCTCCCTCAGCTGAGCAGTGCGTCGAGGAATTCGTCGGCGTTGAAGGGGCGCAGATCGTCGATCGACTCGCCGACACCGATGAAGCGGATCGGCACCTGGAGGCGTTCGGCGATGGCGAAGAGGATGCCGCCCTTGGCGGTGCCATCGAGCTTGGTCAGGGTGATGCCGGTGAGGCCGACGGCTTGATGGAAGTGCAGGGCTTGGGTGAGCGCATTCTGTCCGGTCGTCGCATCCACCACCAGCATCACCTCATGGGGTGCGTCGGGGTCGATCTTCTTCATCACGCGCGCGACCTTGGCGAGTTCATCCATGAGATTCGACTTGGTGTGCAAACGCCCGGCGGTGTCGGCGATCAGGACATCGGCCCCGCGCGCGGTCGCGGCCTGCAGCGCGTCGAAGATCACGGAGGCGGTGTCCGCCCCGGTCTGCTGTGCGATGACTGTGACCGCGTTGCGCTCCCCCCAGGTTTGCAGTTGTTCGACCGCCGCCGCCCGGAAGGTGTCGCCAGCGGCCAGGATGACCTGATTGCCGTCCTCCTGCAGCCGTTTGGCGAGTTTGCCGATCGTTGTCGTCTTGCCGGCTCCGTTCACGCCCACCATGAGGATCACCTGCGGCCGCCCGGGCGCGGGTTGGCGGACCGGGGTGTCGCCGGCAAGCAGGATCTCGCGCAGTTGCTCCTTGAGCGCGGCGACCAGGGCCTGGGGGTCTGACAGGTCCTTGCGTTTCACGCGCGCGCTTAAATGATCCATGATCCGCGTCGTCGCCGGGACCCCGACATCGGCGGTCAGGAGCAGGGTTTCGATCTCTTCGAGGAGGTCGTCATCGATCCGTTTGCGCCCGACGAAGAGCGTGCTGATGCCGTCGCCGAGTTGCTCGCGGGTGCGCGTAAGTCGCTCGCGGAGGCGTGAGAGCATGCCGAATGGCCGGGGCGCGGATGCGGCCGGTGCTGGCGCTGGTTCCGCCGGAGCGGGGGCCGCGGGGGGCGGCGTCTCGAGCGCCACGGCCTCGGCCGGCGCTGGCTTGGGATGTTTTTTTCCAAATCCGAACATGATGGGTGACCTGCGGGCGCAAGGTGGATGGTGCGGTCGAGCGCGCTGGACTCGGGTGGCGGATGCTTGCCAAATTGGCGCGAGGCCGATCAGGAGCGGCTCTGAATGAGCGCAATGCTAACAGAAGGGGCCAACCGTCGCCCGCCGAGGACCGCGCCGCCCGCTGTTCCGGGTGGCTTGGGAACTACTAAGGTGCCTGCTCTGCCCTAATATGCCCCAGACGACACGGCCGTGTCGGCCGACATCGAAATCATGCATCAGGAGTGTCCATGCGACGAATCGTGATCAGTCTAGTCTTGCTCTGTCTCCCAGCCGTGACGCTGGGTGCGGGCGAGCCCGTGCAGGAGCGAATCCTGGAGAACGGCCTGAAGGTCCTCGTGAAGCCGGATCGTCGTGCGCCGATCCTCATCTCGCAGGTCTGGTATAAGGTCGGGTCCAGTTATGAGTTTGGCGGCGTGACCGGGATCTCACACATCCTCGAGCACATGATGTTCAAGGGTACCGAGCGGCTTGGCCCGGGCGAATTCTCCCGTATCATTGCCGAGCAGGGCGGCGAGGAGAACGCCTTCACGGGGCGCGACTACACCGCCTACTTCCAAAAGCTGGCGAACGATCGACTGGCGATCGCCTTCGAACTTGAAGCCGAGCGGATGCGCAATCTCACGCTCGACCCCGAGGAGTTCCGCAAGGAACTTGAGGTCGTCAAGGAGGAGCGGCGCACGCGCACCGACGACAATCCGCAGTCGCTGACCTTCGAGCGCTTCAATGCCGTCGCCTTCGTGGCCTCGCCCTATGGCATCCCGGTGATCGGCTGGCCCAGTGATCTGGACTCGGTGAAGGTCGAGGATGTGCGCGACTGGTACCAACTCTGGTACGCGCCCAACAATGCGACCCTGGTGGTCGCCGGCGATGTTGACCCGGAGGAGGTGTTCCGTCTGGCGGAACTCCACTTCGGATCACTCGAGCCCGAAGCGATCCGTCCGCCCAAGCCGCGGGCCGAACCGGAACAACTCGGCGAGAAGCGCCTGGTGGTGAAGGTGCCGGCGCAGGAGCCGTATCTGCTGATGGGCTATAAGGTGCCCGCCTTGATTGACGCCGAGGAGTCCTGGGAGCCCTACGCGCTGGAAGTTCTCTCGTCGATCCTTGACGGTGGCAGCAGCGCACGGTTCGCCCGGGAACTGGTGCGTGGTCAACAGGTGGCCGCCTCGGCTGGAACCAGTTATAGCGCCTTTGGACGTCTGCCCGGACTCTTCATGCTGAGCGGGGTGCCCGCGACCGGTCAGAGCGTCGAGCAACTCGAGGCCGCGCTGCTTGAGCAGATCGAACGGGTCCAGTCCGTGCTCGTTGACGAACAGGAAATGGAGCGGGTGCGCAATCAGTTGATCGCCTCCAAGGTCTACGAGCTGGATTCGCTCTTCTACCAGGCCATGGTGCTCGGACAGTTGGAAACCGTCGGCCTGGGTTGGGAACTCGCCGATACCTATGTCGATGAACTCGCCGCCGTCACGCCCGAGCAGGTGCGCGCGGTGGCCCAGAAATATCTGCGCCCCGAGCGCCTGACCGTCGGGATCCTAGACCCGCAACCACTCGGTCAAGATCACACCGCACGCGCCCCGGTCGCGCTGGAGATGCAAGGTCATGTTCACTAATTCCCGTCGATTCGTGCTCTGGTCGAGCATGCTGTTGCTGGTTGCGGCAAGCGCGCTGCACGCTGGTCCCACGATCCAGTCCTGGGAGACGCCGAATGGCGCGCGCGTGTTGTTCGTGCCCTCACCCGAACTCCCCATGGTCGATGTCTCGGTGGTCTTCGACGGCGGGAGCGCCCGCGATGGCGCGCGCTTCGGCTTGGCCTCGATGACGGCCTCCATGCTGACGCAGGGGGCGGGCGAGTGGAATGCGGATGCCATCGCTGAGCGGCTCGAGAACCTGGGCGCGAATCTCAGCGCGAGCGCGGATCGCGACACCGCGACGGTCTCGCTGCGGACGCTCACCCGTCAGCCCGCGATGGATACGGCGGTGGAGACGCTCTCGCTCCTGTTGACGGCGCCAACCTTTCCGGAGGCTGATTTCGAGCGGCAACGCAGCAATCGCTTGATTGCGCTGCGCCGCGATGAGGAGTCACCGCGTTCGGTGGGGCAAAAGGCACTCTATCGGCAGATTTTTGGTTCCCATCCTTATGCGACGGATCCCGCGGGCACGGCCGAGACCATCCGCGCGCTGACCCGCGAGGATCTGGTGGATTTTCATCGCGCGCATTATGTCGCGGCCAATGCCGTGGTCGCCATCGTTGGTGATCTCGATCGGGCTCAGGCAGAGGAATTGGCCACGCGCATCACCGCCGGCCTGCCGCGGGGTGAGGCGCCCCCGCCCCTGCCGGAGGTGCCTGCCTTGACGGCGGCCGTCTTGGAGCCGATCACCTTCCCCTCCTCCCAAACGACGCTGCTCGCCGGACAGCCGGGGATGCGCCGCGGTGACCCGGACTACTTCGTGCTCTATGTGGGCAACCACATCCTGGGCGGCAGCGGTCTGGTTTCGCTCCTGATGGAAGAGATTCGGGAGAAGCGTGGCCTGTCCTACAGCACCTACAGCTATTTTTCGCCCCTGGCCCAGCCGGGTCCCTTCCTGATGGGTTTGCAGACCAAAAATGATCAGGCCGATCAGGCGCAAGACGTGATGCTCGAGACGCTCCAGCGCTTCATCACGGAGGGCCCGAGCGACGCGGAGTTGACCGCGGCAAAGCGGAACATCACGGGCGGCTTTCCGTTACGGATCGCGAGTAACTCGGACATCGTCGGTTATTTGGCCATGATGGGCTTCTATGGCCTCCCGCTCGATTATCTCGATCGCTTTACCGACCGGATCGAGGCGGTCACGGTCGAGCAGATCCAGGAGGCCTTTGCGCGTCGCATCGACCCGGATCGCTTGGCGATCGTCCGGGTTGGGGGTGGCCAGGGCGCGGATCAGGCGGCGCCGGCCGGTGGCGAAGGCTAGCGCTCGCCTGCGCCTAGTCGGTGGACGCTGGCGCGGACGGCGTCTGTCCGTCCCGGATGCCCCGGGGCTGCGCCCAACTCCGGATCGGGTGCGCGAGACCCTGTTCAATTGGCTCGCGCCCCTGATCCCGGGGGCACGCTGTCTCGATGTCTTCGCCGGCAGCGGCGCCCTGGGCTTCGAGGCCCTCTCGCGCGGTGCGCGGGAGGTGGTGATGCTGGAGCGTGCTGGGCCGGTTGCCCGACACCTGATGGCCAGTGCCCAGGCGCTCGGCACTGACGAGGCCCAGATCATTCACACGGATGCGCTGCGCTGGCTCGAAGGCGGTGGAAAGCCGTTCGATATCGTGTTTCTCGATCCGCCGTTCGGGCAGGATCTGTGGTCCACGGCCATCGCCCGCCTGAACGCGGGCGGCTGGCTTAAGCCTGGCAGCCGGGTGTATCTCGAACTCCCCGCGCGCGGCATCCTTCCCGTGCTGCCCCCGACCTGGGATCTGGTGCGCGACAAGACCGCCGGAGAGGTGCGCTATAGCCTGTCCGTGGTGGCGGGGTGAGGGGCGCGACCCTAGGGGGTTGCGTTGCGCCGCGCGGCTTTCCTAACCAACCCCTCGCTGTGTTAAGGTGCGCACCGCAATCGCCCTCTATGTCGTCGTCTCAACGAGGTATCGTGCTTGCGTCGCGTGGTCTATCCTGGCACCTTCGATCCCGTCACCAACGGACATACCGATCTCATCCTGCGCGCCGCGCGGTTGTTCGATCGGGTCATCGTTGCGGTGGCCGTCGACACGGGGAAATCACCGCTCTTCTCGACCGAGGAGCGGGTGCACCTGATCGGCGCGGCGCTCGGCCCCCGCGAGAATGTCGAAATCATCCCCTTTCAAGGACTTTTGGTCGATTTCACCCGGCAACTCGGCGTGAGCGTGATCATGCGTGGCCTGCGCGCCGTGTCGGATTTCGAGTATGAATTTCAACTCGCGGGCATGAACCGCCGAATGGCGCCGGACATCGAGACGCTGTTCCTGACACCGGCCGAGACCTACTCCTATATCTCCTCCTCACTGGTGCGGGAAATCGCGCGACTCGGCGGTGATATCTCGACTTTTGTCGCGCCCGCGGTGCAGGCTGCACTCAAGGAACGGTTTGGATAACATTGCTCCATCCCCATACAGCCACCGAAGGGCGGCCTTCACAACCTCTTGCTCAGGAGTGATTCCATGGCTTTGCTGATTACCGACGAATGCATCAACTGCGACGTGTGCGAACCGGAGTGTCCGAATGGGGCCATCACCCAGGGTGACGAGATCTACGTGATCGAGCCGAGCCTCTGCACCGAGTGTGTCGGTCACTATGAGACGTCCCAGTGCGTCGAGGTCTGCCCGGTCGACTGCATCATCAAGGATCCCGGCAACGAGGAGACCGAAGACGAACTCAGGGCCAAGTATGAGCGGATCACGGGCGAGGGCTGACCTCGCCGTGCTGAGTGCGAGCACCGCGGCCCGCGCGCGCGGGTGGCTTGCGGTGCTGTGTTTGTTCAGCGCTGGGGCGGGGGCAAGCTGTCCGGCTCCCACCAGTGCACCCCCCGCCCAGGCGGCAGTGGCAAGTGCCCATCCATTGGCGACCACGGCGGGGCTCCAGGTCCTCGCGGACGGCGGGAATGCCTTCGATGCCGCCGTTGCGGTGTCGGCCGTCCTGGGTGTCGTCGAGCCCTATGGTTCGGGTCTTGGTGGTGGCGGTTTTTGGTTGTTGCATCGCGCCGAGGATTGTCACGAGGTGATGATCGATGGCCGTGAGCGTGCGCCACGAGCGGCTCATGCCGATCTGTACCTTGATGAGCAGGGCGAGTTCATCCCCGCGATGGCGCTCGTAGGTCCTCTGGCGGCTGGCATTCCGGGAACGCCCGCAGCGCTGGTGCAGCTGAGCGAGCAGTATGGGCGCCTGCCGCTGGCGCAGACACTGGCCCCCGCGATCACGCTGGCCCGTGAGGGCTTCGAGGTCGGAGAGATCTACCGTCGTTATGCGAGTTGGCGCCTGACCGATCTGCGGGCGTCCGCGGCGGCAACCGCGCAATTCCTGGTCGATGAGGAGGTTCCGGAGCTCGGGTATCGGCTGCGTCAACCGGACCTGGCCGTGACCCTGGAGCAGTTAGCCGCTCATGGGCACGATGGCTTCTATCGTGGCGCGGTTGCGGAGCGACTGGTGGCCGGGGTCGCTGACGCTGGCGGGATCTGGACGCTCGGGGATCTCGCCGAGTACCGTTCGATCGAGCGCGCACCCATCGTGGGTGAGTTTCGTGGCTGGCGTGTGGTTAGCGCCGCGCCGCCGTCCTCGGGCGGGGTGCTGCTTGTGCAGATGCTGAATATGCTTGACGCCATCGCGCCACCACCCGCGCCCGGTGTGGAGCAGACACATGCCCTCGTTGAGGTGATGCGGCGTGCGTATCGTGAGCGGGCGCGCGATCTCGGTGATCCCGATCAGGTGACGATACCGATCGCCCGCCTGATCGATCCAGACCATGCCGCCGGCTTGATTCGCGATTTCGATCCCGCGCGCGCGACCCCAAGCCCATTGCCCTCACCGCGCGAATCCCTGCTCGAGAGCGAGGACACGACGCATTTCTCCATCCTCGATCGCCACGGCAATCGAGTGGCCGCGACCCTGAGTCTGAACCATCCCTTCGGCGCGGGTTTCGTTCCGCCAAAGACGGGAGTGCTGCTCAACAATGAGATGGATGATTTCTCCGCGCAGCCGGGTGTACCTAATGCCTATGGTCTGATCGGCAGCGCGGCGAACGCGATCGCACCTGGGAAACGGATGCTCTCGAGCATGTCGCCGACCTTCGTGGAGTCAGCGGAGACGGTCGCGATTCTCGGCACCCCTGGTGGAAGTCGCATCATCACCATGGTGCTGCAAGGGATTCTGGGGGTGGAGGCGGGCATGCCGCTCACGGACTGGGTCGCGCAGCCGCGCATCCACCATCAGTATCTGCCCGATCGCATCGAGTTTGAATCAGGCGCCTTGAGCCACGAGGCGCAATCGCAGCTTGCGGCAATGGGGCACCGGCTTGAGCCGCTCGAACGGCCGATCGGCGGCATGCAAGCGATTCTCTGGGATCGTGCGAGTGGAGTGGTCGAGGCGGCATCCGATCCGCGCCAGCAGGGTCTCGCCGAGGTTCGATGAAGATGTGGTGAAGGGCGACGAGGTTCGAATGGTTTTTCGGGTTAAAACCCTGGATCCTATTGGGCTATGCGTTGTGGCCAAGACGCGAAGGTCCGGTCGTCGGATGATTCCGTTGTGTCTCCCACATTGGGACGTGTCCGCGGCGATGACCATCACCGCTGTCGGGGCTATCCCGAAGCCGAAGATTCAGACATCATGACATTCAGATCACTGTATTCAGGAGTTCAGATCCAAATGAGACTCAAGATGTTATTGAGCGCAGCGATGGTCACGCTCGCCGTGGGGATGATGGTCATACCGGTCGATGCGGAGGCAAGACGCGCGGGCGGCGGGATGAACCTCGGCAAACAGTCGAGCAGCGTCCAGCAGCGCCAGGCGCAACAACCGGCGCAGGCACAGCGTTCGAATCAGCAGCAGAGTTCGGCACAGCAAGGCCAGTCGCAAGCCGCGGCCGGACAGCAACGCCCGGCCAGTGGCGCCAGTCGCTGGCTCGGCCCACTCGCTGGACTCGCGGCCGGGGGGCTCCTAGCCGCGATGCTGTTCGGTGATGGTTTCGAAGGCTTCCAGATCATGGACTTCCTGCTGATCATTCTGCTCGCCGTCGGCGCCTTCATGCTCTTTCGGATGTGGCGACGCAATCAGGCACGGCCGGCGATGGCCGGCGCGGGACCGGGCGGTTATCCGCAGGCCGGTGCCGCGTATGAGCGGCGCGGAGCGGCCGTGACGTCGCCGTTTGGCAACCGCTCCGGCAGTCAAAGCATCCTGCATCCTGGTTTGGGCACTCAGTCCGGCCCGGTGGCGGGAGACGATGAGGCCCCAACCTGGTTCGATGGACCGGCCTTCGCGGAAGGCGCTAAAGCCCATTTCATCCGGCTCCAGGCCTCATGGGATCAGTCGGATTTCGAGGATCTCCAGGAATACACCACGCCTGAACTCTTCGCGGAACTGAAGCGCGAACGGCAGAAAACCGAAGGCGAGCAGGTGACCGAGGTGGTGCGTCTGAACAGCCAACTCGTTGGGATTCGACGCGAGGGCGACCTCGTCGTGGCGAGCATCCTCTTCTCCGGGTTGATTCGTGAAGATGCGCAGGGGGTTGCCGAGGACTTCCAAGAGATTTGGAATGTTCAGCATCCGTGGGCGGCTGCGGAGGGCAACTGGCTCATCGCGGGCATTCAGCAGGTCACCAACTGAGCCTGTGCCGATTGGTGCGGAGGGTGCCCGTCGACGACGCGGCACCCACCGACCGGCGGACTGGGTTGGGTGCGTAGGACGTTTCGGGTGGTGGCAGCTCTTAAGTGGCGCCGAGCGGGTTAACCCACCAGCAGACCAAGCCCTGTCGTAGGTGCGATCCGTCCTCGATGCGGACCGACCGTCGTTCCCTTCAGACCATCCGCCAGGTCGGCATTTCAGCGAGCGGGATGCGGACGGGGCAGGTCGCACTGATTGGGTTACCCCGAGGCCAGTCATCCATCCATTCGCGCGCGATCGCCAGACTCACATTGATGGCCACCAGGCTCGTGCCGATGAATGCGATGCCAAGCAGCCAGTAAAGACTGCGTGAGATTCGACGCTTGAGACGTTTCCAACGCCCCCAGCTCGGTTCCGGAGCGGCCGGAATCCGCGCGAAGACATCAACGAAAATCACGCCGAGTGTTGCCCACAAGAGGATGAGGACGGCGGGCAACAGGATCCGGTTGCCGGTCGATGCCTCGAAGGCAAGAACCGTGGCACCAACAACGAGAATGCCAACTGCCCCGAGCATGATCAAGATGTGTCGCGCGGGTGCCATGCGGGTTGCGAGTCGCTGCATCAGATCGAGCATCGTTATCCTACCGGTCGAGTCAATGAAGGAGTCGCGATGATGCGAGGTCACCATGCTGGCGCGCTTGAGTACCGGCCGGAGGTCGACGGTCTCCGTGCGTTGGCTGTCATCGGTGTCATCATCACCCATTTCAACAGTCATCTGCTGCCCGGCGGATTTCTGGGTGTCGACATGTTTTTCGTGATCTCGGGCTACGTCATCACGGGGTCGCTCTATAAGAGCAGCAGTGTGAGCCTGGGCGACTTCTTGCTCGATTTCTATAAACGTCGAGTCAAACGCCTGATCCCGGCCCTTGTCCTCTGTGTGCTCGTCACCAGTGTCCTCCTCACCCTGTTTAACCCGAACCCAGGCACCTCACTCAAGACCGGGGTGGCGGCCTTATTCGGCGTCTCGAACCTCTATTTGTTTTTCCAGGCCACCGACTATTTCGGTGCCTCTGCCCAGTTGAATGCCTTTACACACACTTGGTCACTGGGTGTCGAGGAGCAATTCTACCTGATCTTTCCCTTGCTGCTCTGGCTGGCCGGCATTGGGGGGCGCGAGGCACCGCGCCGCTTGAACGCGATCATCCTGCTTTCGGTGTTGGCTCTGATCTCGCTGTGGATCTTCATCTCATTGCACGCGTCCAATCCGCCCGCGGCCTACTATCTCACGCCCGCGCGATTCTGGGAGTTGAGTGCTGGCGCCCTGCTCTTTCTGGCGCTGCGTCCACGCCAGGCGCAGCAGCGCCGTCTGTCCAATGCGCTGAGCGAAGCGCTTTCGATCATCGCGTTGGCGGGCATCGCCATCACGTTCCTCGTTCCGGTCGAGGCCTCGGTCTACTCGACCCCCGCGATCGTGCTCTTCACGATGTTGTTGATCGCATCACTCCAGCCCAAGACTGTTTCCTTCGCCGTCTTCGCGCATCCTGTAACGGTCCATATCGGATTGCTGTCCTATTCCCTCTATCTCTGGCATTGGGCCGTGATTTCGTTGAGTCGTTGGACGATCGGAATCGAGTGGTGGACCTTTCCCTTTCAATTGGCCCTGATCGTCTTGTTGGCGGAGGTTTCGTATCGTTACGTTGAAAACCCCTTGCGCCGCGCTGAGTGGTCCCCGTCACGCCTGCGGACCATGGGGTTCGGAGTGAGTTCACTGGTCGGTGCCGCGTTGGTGGTCGTGATGCTCGGCAGCGTATTGAATGAGCGTCTCTATGCCGGAACGCACCCAGAGTTAGCGGCAGTGGGCAACCGTTCGCTAATGGACCCCTATGTGATGCAGGACACGCATTCTGGTTGGGGCGGCGAACCCTGTCTGATCGAAAGTAATGCCGATATTGGCAAGGACATCTCGCTCGAAGCATGCACGCTTGGCCGGTTCGACACAGCTCAGCGTCGTGTCCTGGTTATTGGCAACTCGCATGCCGCTGCCTTCGTCCAGGCTTTCGATCCATTGGTGCGCGAGGAAGGGTATGCCGTCACCATCACGGCCGCTTGGGCTGCGCCTGCCGTGCCCGAAATCCCGCATGTTGGGTTGCGTGAAAAGGCGATCGACTACTATTGGGAGGAGGTGGTGCCGACCTTGGTCGACCAACTCCAGGAGGACGATTGGGTCTTTCTGATCACTGACCTCAATCGGCTGACACCGAGATCGCCCAGTTCCGCGGCACAAGACCGATTGCAACAACTCGAGGCTGGTCTGACGCGCTTGTCGGAGACCTTGGCCTCACGTGGGATCAAATTCGCTGTCTTGCATGGGAAGCCCTTCGCCCGCGAGGCGATGTGCGAGCCCATCATGGCGGCTTCCCAGTGGTTTGCGCCCTTTGGCGGACCCTGCACCTATTTCAGCAAGGAAGATACGCTCAAGCGGCTCACTCCACTCAATGATCTGCTGCGTGGACTCGAGATGCGCAATGGGATCAAGGTTGTGGATCTGCTCGAGGTGTTCTGTCCCGATGAGGTGTGTACCTACTTCGGCGCCAATGGTGAGATGCTCTATCGCGACGACATGGGTCATGCGTCGGTGGAGGCCGCACGTCTCGCGGCCCCCGCAATCCGTGATCTCTTCCTCGCGGCCGACCAAGCCGACGTGGTCGCACGGCGAGGTCAAACGCATGGCCCAGGGGCGGTGCCAACCACGGCTTCGTTACCCGCGGTTCCTGACCGACCCGGACGGTAAGCCGCATTGAGGATGTGAAGAACTGGATTGCAGGAAACGAAAGCTGGATCATCGAAGGCTGTTACGCCGACATTATAGAGGCCGTACTGGAGATCTGTGAGGAACTGATCTTCCTCAACCCTACCCTGGCGTAGATGCATGCATTGCACACTGCCGCTCACGACCGTGGGAGCCCGAAAAGTTTGGATCAAGCCAAGAACAAGATGAAAATCTAGAAAACCTGCTCCAATGGGTGAAGTCCTACGAGAGTCGTACGGACGAATATGGGCTCTCAAGGCATCGGGAACTCTACGAATCGTTTCATGGCAAGAAGCGTGAGTTCAAGGATCCGAGCGAGTATGAAGTGGTATAGCTTCTGAGTCGGAGAGAGATATCGTTTTGTGTCACGACGGGAGAGGAGTGTCTTTGAAAACGATGTTTCCACCCGATGCAGTGGCCCACTTAGACTCTGAATATCACCAAATCCTTCGGAGTCGGATTAGCCTGCAAAGGACGACCTGATTCTTGTTTCAGGCAAATAATCGCGTTGAAAAGGCGGAATCCGCGCAGTATCAGCGCTGGCTGGCGGCACTCCGGTTCAAAGCACTCGGAGCCATGCTCCTGACGCCGACTCAGCCCCCGTCGAAGTGCCTACGCGGGCGGATTTTGAAAACTTACCCGAGCGGCGGATGCACTGGATACTCGGCTCCATGTTCCCTGCCTCGACGAGGCTAATCCCAGCTCCGCCCCGCGAGCGCCGACGCGCGCCGAAAGCCGAGTTTGTCATCGCCAGCGCAATGCTCTAGCCTCCCCGAGACAGCGGCTATCGCGCCACGCCAGACAGCGTGTCTGACCCGTCTGATGCCGAAGCGGCAGCGCGCGGGGCGACGCAGGACTTCAGCACCCATCGTCAGGAGACATACATGGGGCACCCGTTCTTCGACCGACCGATTCTCAACTCGCCCTACGCCTATCCAGCGCGCCACTGGGAGCTGGATAAGACCGGTCAGCCGACACACCGGATCCTCGAAGCCCGGCGTCGCGCCGAGTTCATCACGCCCATCCCCAAGCCGAAGAAGCAGAAGGGTGCACCCAAGCAGGACACGCTCGCCTTCGACGAAGGCAAGGGGCTCAGTACCGAGGATCAGCGCTACGATCACACCGCCGTCATCAACGCGGTCCGCCAAGAAGTCGACCGCTGGCGGCTCGATCCCGACCCCAATCACTGGCGCGTCACCCCGGAGACCGCGCGCCTGCTGCAGCACTGGCGCCACCATCCCTTCAGCAGTTTGCGTCCCTTCTTCTGTCAGATCGAAGCCGTCGAAACGGCCATCTGGCTGACCGAGGTCGCGCCCCAGATCGGCAAGACCGGCGAACGCTTCCTGACCCACTTGAGCGACGCCAACCACGACGCCAACCCCGAGTTGATGCGCCTCGCCCTCAAGCTCGCGACCGGCGCCGGCAAGACCACGGTGATGGCCATGTTGATTGCCTGGCAGACCATCAATGCCGTACGGCGGCCCAGCAGCAAGCGCTTCAGCCGTGGCTTTCTCATCGTCGCGCCGGGTCTGACCATCAAGGATCGCCTGCGCGTCCTGCAACCCAACGACCCGGACAGCTACTACGCCAGCCGCGAGCTGGTGCCCACGGACCTGCTCGACGAGGTCAACCGCGCCAAAATCGTCATCACCAACTACCACGCCTTCAAGCGGCGCGAGCGTGTCGAGCTGTCGAAGGGCGGACGGCTGTTGCTCCAGGGCCGTGGTGGCGAGGCCCTGAACACGCTGGAGACCGAAGGCCAGATGCTCCAGCGCGTCATGCCGGACCTGATGGGCCTGAAGAACATCCTCGCCATCAACGACGAGGCCCATCACTGCTACCGCGAGAAACCGAATGCGTCCACGGGGGACGCCCCCGAAGGCGTGCTGAAGGGCGACGACAAGAAGGAGGCCGAGAAGAACAACGAGGCCGCCCGGCTCTGGATCTCCGGACTGGAGGCCGTCAATCGGACAGTCGGGCTGGCGCGTGTCCTCGACCTCTCCGCCACCCCCTTCTTTCTGCGCGGCTCGGGCTATGCCGAAGGCACGCTCTTCCCCTGGACCATGAGCGATTTCTCGCTGATGGATGCCATCGAGTGCGGCATCGTCAAGCTCCCGCGCGTGCCGATCGCGGACAACATCCCCGGCGGCGAGATGCCCATGTTCCGCAACCTCTGGGAGCACATCCGCGCCAAGATGCCCAAAAAGGGACGCGGCAAGGCGGCTTCGCTGAATCCGCTCGACCTTCCGCCTCAGCTACAAACCGCGCTGGAAGCGCTCTACGGCCACTACGAAAAGACCCATGCCCTCTGGACGGCGGCCGGGGTTACGGTCCCGCCCTGCTTCATCGTGGTCTGCAACAACACCGCCACGTCCAAGCTGGTCTATGACTACATCTCCGGATTTCAGCGCGAGCAACAGGACGGCAGCACCAAGCCGGAGCCCGGTCGCCTGCCCCTGTTTCGCAATCACGACGAGCACGGCAACCCGCTGCCGCGCCCCCGCACCATTTTGATCGACAGCGAGCAACTGGAGTCGGGCGAGGCGCTGGATGCCAACTTCCGCGCCATGGCCTCGGACGAAATCGAGCGCTTCCGCCGTGAGATCATCGAGCGTACCAATGACGCCCGTCAGGCCGAGAACCTGACCGACCAAGACCTCCTGCGCGAGGTCATGAACACCGTCGGCAAGCCCGGTCGACTCGGGGCCGAGATCCGCTGCGTCGTCTCCGTCTCCATGCTCACCGAGGGCTGGGACGTCAGCACCGTGACCCACGTCCTCGGCGTGCGCGCCTTCGGCACTCAGCTCCTGTGCGAGCAGGTCATCGGCCGGGCGCTGCGCCGCCAATCCTACGATCTCAACGAAGAGGGGCTCTTCAACGTCGAGTATGCCGACGTGCTCGGCATCCCCTTCGACTTCAACGCCACGCCCACGGTCGCCCCGCATCAGCGGCCGCGCGAGACCATCCAGGTCAAGGCGATACGACCCGAGCGCGACGCCCTGGAGATCCGCTTCCCCCGCGTCGCCGGCTATCGCACCGAGCTGCCGCAGGACCGCCTGACCGCCGCGTTCGACGCCGACTCCATCCTGGTCATCTCCCCCGAGCTGGTCGGCGCCGCCGAGACCCGCAATTCCGGCATCATCGGCGCGACCGTGGATCTCAACCTGGTGCACACGGGCGACGTGCGCCAATCCCAGGTCCTCTATGAGCTGACCTCGCATCTCTTGCTGAGTCGCTTCCGCGACGCCAACGGCGAGCCGCAACTCCATCTGTTCGGCCAGCTCAAGCGCATCGCGCGTCAATGGCTCGATGCCTATCTGCAATGCAAGGGCGGCACCTATCCGGCTCAGCTCAAATACAAGACCCTCGCGGACATGGCCTGCGAGCGCATCACCGCTGGCATCACCCGCGCCCAGATCGGCGAGCGCCCCATCATGGCGCTGCTCGACCCCTACAACCCGGTCGGCTCGACCGCCCACGTCAACTTCAACACCTCCAAGACCGAGCGTTGGGAGACCGACGCGCGCCGCTGTCACCTCAACTGGGTGATCCTCGACAGCGACTGGGAGGCCGAATTCTGCCGTGTCGCCGAGGCCCATCCGCGCGTCAGGGCCTATGTTAAAAACCACAACCTGGGCTTCGAGGTCCCCTACCGCTATGGCTCCGAGATGCGCCGCTACCGTCCTGATTTCATCGTGCGGGTCGACGACGGCCACGGCGAGGCCGATCTGCTGAATCTCACGGTCGAGATCAAGGGCTATCGCGGCGAGGATGCCAAGGAGAAGAAGACCACCATGGATGTCTACTGGGTGCCCGGCGTGAACAACCTCGGCACGCACGGCCGCTGGGCCTTCGCCGAATTCGCCGATGTCTACCAGATCGAGGCCGACTTCAAGGCCAAGGTCGAGAGCGCGTTCAATACGATGATCGCGGCGGTCGTTGGGGGATAGTGGTTAGTGGTTAGTGGTTAGTGGTTAGTGGTTAGTGGTTAGTGGTTAGTGGCTAGTGGCTAGTGAGTTCTCGTTCCCACGCTCCGCGTGGGAATGCAGTCTTGGCCGCTCCAGCGGCCCGGACATGACAGAGGAGACCATATCGTTATGCGTACAACCGTAACCCTGGATGACAATCTGCTCGAGGAAGCCCAACGGCTGACCGGATTGACCCACCGGAAGGATCTCATCCAGGAAGGCTTGAGGACATTGATTGCCCGTGAGAGCGCCCGCCGTCTCGCGCGTTTAGGGGGCAGCGAGCCGCGTTCCGGCGCCGAATTCGGCGATGTGCCCATCGCGGGTGAAGATCCCGCGCGCGCAGCCCAGTGGCAGCATCTGTTGAGCCTGCGTGATGACGCCATCGCGGATGGCATGCATCTGATGGATTGGGACGAGATCAATGCCGAGGTGCGTCGACGTCAAGGTGGCACGGCCGATGAATAGCGTCGTACGACCAAGGCATAGCTCGTGACACCCGCTCTGCGGTGTCACGCATGAACCGTGGCGCTCTGCGCCACGTGCCACGATGGCAGGATCCAAGATCAAGGCCCATTGAGGATAACCATCCAGAGGCTCAAGACCATGACGAAGAGCATCACCTTCAACATCGAAGAAGGGCTGATCGAAGCCGCGACCCGACGCGCCGCGTCGGAGCACACGACACTCGATGATCTGTTGCGCCGTTGGGTGACGGATTACGCCGAGCGGCAGGAGGCGGTGCGAGCATTCGATGCCTTAACACAAGAGCTGAGTGGAAAGGTCCGCATTGGACGAAAGCTGACGCGCGAGCAAATGAATGAGCGTTGAATGCTTTCTCGACACCAATGTCCTGCTCTATCACGTCGACGATGGAGACGTTCGGAAGCATTCGATCGCGACCGGCATCGTTCGTGACGCCTTGCGAACGGGAGAGAGCTGTATCAGTTGGCAGGTCGTTCAGGAATTTCTGAATGCTGCCGTCCATAAAGCAGCCATCCCCTTGGATCACGCAGGAGCGGAAGCCTATTGCAACACAGTCCTGATACCACTCTGGGCCGTGATCCCAAGCCACTCGCTTTATATTCGCGCGCTCGGTATCCGCGCCCGTTATGGATTCCACTTCTACGACTCGCTCATCGTTGCTGCTGCCCTCGAAGCAGGCTGTACTCGGCTGCTGACCGAAGATCTGCAGCATGGGCAACGCATCGAGACATTGATCGTTGAGAATCCGTTCATCTAAGGACTCAAGATGGCCCGCACACCCAAGACCCCATCGCTGAACGTCGAGACCATCACTCACGACGAGGCCACCCGCAAGAACATCCCGACGGCCGAATATCAGTCGATCATGCGCAAGGACGAGCAGGCCCCGGTCCGGGTGACCTATGCGCGCGGACCCGCCGAGCAGCCCGATGCGCTCGCCGACGAGAAGGCGCAGCGCAACCGCGACCTCGACCCTCAGCTCATCTGGCGCGGCAAGGATCAACAGGATTGGAGCGACCTCGTCGTCCATGCCCCGCCGCTCTATATCCAAGAGAAGGTCCACCCCAAGGCGTTGATCGACGACTTGCGGAGAGTGGATAGGGAAAAGTGGCGAGTGGATAGTCAGAACGGCTCATCTTCTCTATCCACTCATCACTCTACACGATCCACTCAACTCGACCTTTTCGCCGACTTCAACGGCATTCCCAAGGACGCCGACAAGACCGAGTTCTATCGACACGACCAGAACTGGTCGAACCGCATGATCCTGGGCGACTCGCTTCAGGTCATGGCCAGCCTCGCCGAGCGCGAGGGTCTACGCGGCAAGGTCCAGTGCATCTACATCGACCCGCCCTACGGCATCAAATTCAACAGCAACTTCCAATGGAGCACCACCAGCCGCGATGTGAAGGACGGCAACGTCGCGCACATCACCCGCGAGCCGGAGCAGGTGAAGGCGTTTCGGGATACCTGGCGGGATGGCATTCATTCCTATCTGACGTATTTGCGTGATCGCCTGACGGTTGCGCGTGATTTGCTCACCGATTCGGGGTCGGTGTTTGTGCAGATTGGGGATGAGAATGTGCACCGCGTTCGGGCACTAATGGATGAGGTCTTCGGCGAAACGAATTTTGCTGCGCAAATTGCCTTCATCAAGACATCTGCGGTAAGCAGCCCCGAAGCAAAAACCAACGTGATTGGCGACCTCTTCGATTATGTCGTGTGGTATAGCAAAGACCTTTCGAAGGTTAAATACCGACAACCGATGAAACCCAAAGCGCTCGGTGGAAAGAGCGAATACAAGCGTATTGAACTTCCCGATGGAACACGCCTCTCTTCTTCAGCAAATCATGAAATCGCAGCCAAGACTAATAATGAAATCACAACTGCCCGCTTCTATCGGCAAGACAACATTATCTCAACTGGATATTCCCAAAGCCTATCCGTAGCTTTTAGAGCATTTGGCGCTTCATACCAACCCAATCCCAGTTCTCACTGGAAAACCACGATCTCTGGAATGGAGAAGCTGCTTAAAGCCGCCCGACTAGAGCCACGGGGTAAACAGCTCTCTTATGTCCGATTCTTCGACGACTTCTCGGTTACTCCAATCGGTAATTCTTGGGATGATGTTTTGTTGAGCAGTCGAGCTGAGGAAAAGGTTTACGTTGTCCAGACTAGCTCAAAAGTTGTTCAGCGATGCATCCTCATGGCCACCGACCCCGGCGACCTCGTCCTCGACCCCACCTGCGGCTCCGGCACCACCGCCTACGTCGCCGAACAATGGGGCCGCCGTTGGATCACGATCGACACCTCCCGCGTGGCACTCGCACTGGCCCGCGCCCGCATCATGGGCGCCCGCTATCCCTACTACCTGCTCGCCGACTCGCCCGCGGGCCAGCTCAAAGAGGCCGAGATCACCCGCGGCGTCCCCTCGTCTCAGCCCACCCGAGGCGATATCCGCCATGGCTTCGTCTACGAACGCGTTCCGCACATCACGCTGAAGTCCATCGCCAACAATGCCGAGATCGATGTCATCTGGGGCAAATGGGAAGAGACGCTGGCGCCACTTCGTGATCGGTTGTCCGTGGCCATTGGCCAGGACAAGACCCTTGAGGAATGGGAGATCCCGCGCGAGGCGCCCTCCCACTGGCCACTCTCCACTCATCCACTCATCACTGCCTACTGGCAGGCCCGCATCGCGCGCCAACAGGACATCGACGCTTCCATCGCCGCCAAGGCCGACTCCGAGTCTCTCTACGACAAACCTTACACCGACAAGAAGACCGTCCGCGTCTCCGGCCCGTTCACCGTCGAGAGTCTGTCGCCCCACCGGGTGCTCGGTGTCGACGAGAACGACGAACTGATTGATCCGGCCAACAGCGTCGCCAACCCGGATGCCGGGTACGGAGATAAGCCGACCTTCTCCCAGATGATCCTGGACAACCTCAAGGTTGCCGGCGTGCAGCAGGCGCACAAGGACGGCAAGATCATCTTCACCTCGCTGACCCCGTGGCCAGGCGATCTCATCTGTGCCGAAGGCCGCATAGACAGTGATCAGTGGCGAGTGGAGAGTGGCGAGCAAAACCCCACACTCACCCCTGACCACTCGCCACTCACCACTGAAAATCGCGCAGCGATTTTCATCGGTCCCGAGTTCGGCACCGTCACCCGCCCGGATCTGGTGAGCGCCGCACGCGAGGCGGGCGAAGCCGATTTCGATGTCTTGATCGCCTGTGCCTTCAACTACGAGGCCCACGCCACGGAGTTCAACAAGCTCGGACGCATCCCGGTGCTCAAGGCGCGCATGAATGCCGACCTGCACATGGCCGAGGATCTGAAGACCACCAGCAAGGGCAACCTCTTCGTCATCTTCGGCGAGCCGGATATGACAGTGGCGAGTGAAGAGTGGTTAGTGGATAGCACTGGAGAGCGGGTGGCGCCTTATGACATCTATCAATTCATATCGGGACTTGATCGTCTGGAAGAAATCAATGGACTTGGCCGTGATGATCTATGCCGAAACGCGGCAATTGCCCGCCGAAGAGAGATATGGGATTTCCTCGCAGATGCGTCGCGCGGCCTCGTCGGTGGCAGCGAACATCGCCGAGGGTCAGGCGCGAAGGACGACGGGGGAGTTTCTCCAGTCGCTTGGTATGGCGCGCGGCTCGCTGGCGGAGCTCGAGACCTTTATCGAACTCTGCGCGAGGCTGGAGTACATCGCTCTGGCGAATTCCGAAGCCTTATTGAACGTCTGCGCCGAGATCAACAAAATGCTCGCGGCGTTGATGCGCTCGCTTGCCACGCGCCACTAACCACTCGCCACTATTCACAAGTCACTATTTTCGGCGTGGATGTCTTCCATCCCGGCACCGGCGAGGTGCGCAGCGACGGCCCCGAGGGCATCGCCTGTTGGTTCATCGACACCGACTACAACGAAGAGAGCTTCTTCGTCCGCCACGCCTATTTCCTCGGCGCGGAGGATCCCTACAAGGCGCTCAAGACCACCCTCAAGGCGGAAATCGACGAAGACGCCTGGGCGAGCCTCAACAGCGACACCTCCCGGCCCTTCCCCAAACCCGCATCCGGACGCATCGCGGTGAAGGTGATCAACCACCTGGGGGACGAGGTGATGAAGGTCTTTCGGGTGGGTTGAGATACACTTCTCCCGTTTATTATCCAGTGACGACGTTGACTAACTCCATGTCTGAGCTTTCTCTTTCGCGCCTTGGCATCAACGGATTCCGTGGGCTCCGTTCGCTCGACCTGCACGGACTTGGATGGGTCAACATCCTGATCGGCGCCAATAATTCAGGAAAGACCAGCGTCCTTGAGGCCCTGTCGCTTATCTGCCAACCAAGTAACCCGGACCAATGGTTGGCGATGGTACGGCGGCGCGATTTTGGCGGTCTTGACGAGACCCGGCTTCAATCCTTGCGTTGGTGCTTTCGACGCGATTTGGTGTCGCCGGACTCCGACGAATTAGTGGAAGCGGGGTGCGAATTCGAGTGCGATGGACGCTTCCCGCTACGGACCCTGCGCGTTCGCTATGGAGAGTTCCTTGGCGTGCCCAGCCCCGAGGAGTGGCTGCGTTGGCGCAGTCCTTATCGTCGCGCCCCTGATACGGCTCCGGAGACGATGCGCGGCGCGGAGCTGGTACATTATCCAGACTGGACCACCCTGCCGGGCCCTACGGAGTTCCACGGGAGGCAGCCTGCTGGCCCGGAACAGCCCACGTTTAAGCTGTGGGAGAACGGACCTGCGCAATTCCCCAGGCCGGCGAGGGGCGCCCGGATCGATTGCGAGACCCTCACACCCTATTCCTACCAAACCAATCGCAATCAGGTTCGATCTCAATCGATGAGAATCTTCCAGGATGACTCGCCATCCGTGCTGGAACTGCTTCGGGATTTCGACCCTGATATCGAAGGTATTGATCTGGCGTCCTTCGCTGGTGACCGTCCAGCCATTTACATCAAGCACCGCAGGCTCGGTATCGCACCTCTGTCGATCTTCGGCGACGCCATGCGCCGGTCCGTGCTCTTGGCCGCCACACTCCCCACGCTGAAGCAAGGCGGGGTCCTGTTGATCGACGAGGTGGAGACGGGGATTCACGTCCAGGTCTTGGGCCGGGTATTCGGTTGGCTGGCCGCGTCGGCGCGCAGGTTAGGCGTTCAGTTGTTTGTGACGACACACAGTCTGGAAGCCCTCGACGCCCTGGTTGCGGGTCGCTCGGTAGGCGCGAGTGAGGACGTCGTCGCATTTCATCTGGCGCAAACGGAAGACCAGACGCAATGCAAGCGGTTCTCCGGCGATCTATTGCAGAGGCTGCGCGTCGAGCGTGGCTTGGACCTGAGATAGACCATGCGCAAGTATGGCTATCTGGTGGTAGAGGGTCCCCATGACGTCGAGTTTGTTTATCGGCTACTGAGTCCGTTCGGCCTGAAGCGGGTCAGGTTTGAGAGTGACCTTGATGACACCCTTCGTCCGCTGATTCCCCGGGAGTACCCGCCGGGTGGTGACCTTCAGAAGCGAATGCCGGTCCCGCTGTTTCTAATCAGCGATTCCCACGCCATCGCGGTCCACAGCGCCATCGGCGATACGCGCCTGGTTGAGACCATCGAAGAGAATCTCGCACTGCTGGATCGGAGTACGGTCACCAGTATTGGCCTGATCCTCGACTCCGACAAGCAGACCGCGGCTTCGGAGCGGTATGCCCGTATTCGGGATCGCATGGGGAAGATTGGGTTGTTGCTGGATGAGAAGCCCGGCGCCCTGACCCTGGGCGCACCGAGACTCGGGGCCTTTGTCCTGCCGGACAACGCCGCTGCGGGAACGCTTGAGGACTTGCTTCTGGAGAGCGCTGCCTTGGTCTACCCTTGCCTATTGGATACTGCCAGGCACCATGTGGATGCCGAGGGGAAGGCAAGCTGCTGCCTCCCGGAGGATCTTGAAGATCTGGCGAAGCCGGCCGGCAGGAACAAGGCTATTATTGGCGCCATGGCAAGCATCCTGCGGCCAGGAAAGGCAGTACAGGTCTCAATCCAAGATAACCGTTGGCTGCGGGATCAAGCACTCTCTGTGCCCCGGATCAAGGCAGTTCAGGACTTTCTGCGCAATCTGTTCGATCTGCCCTGATCTCGGAACACCTATCATTGAGTGTGTGCCGGCCTTGACTAGCGCCCCGTCGCGTTGAGGTCTTGAGATAATCTAACGAAATTATGGACTTCCGCATCGCCGACACCTTCACCGACAGTCTTGCCCGTCTGGCGGGCGACGAGCAGAAGGCCGTCAAGACCACCGCGTTTGACTTGCAGATCAACCCGGCCAACCCCGGCTTGTCGTTCCATAAACTCGACAAGGCGCGGGATAAGGCCTTCTGGTCGGTCCGGGTCAGCGGCGATATCCGCTTGATCGTCCATCGGGCGGCGGGGAGCCTCCTGCTGTGCTACGTGGATCATCACGACCGCGCCTACGCCTGGGCCGAGCGCCGCAAACTGGAGGTCCATCCGCAAACCGGTGCCGCACAGTTGGTCGAGATTCGCGAGCGCATCGAAGAGATTGCCGTGCCGGTCTACGTCGAGGTCGTACAACCCGCACCCGCCAGGCCGCTTCTGTTTGCCCAGCGCGCGGACTCGGAACTGCTCGGGTACGGCGTCCCGCCGGAATGGCTGGCCGATGTCCGGCTCGCGAACGAGGACACTTTGCTCGAACTGGCGGATCATCTGCCCGCCGAAGCCGCCGAAGCCTTGCTGCAACTGGCTACCGGCGAGCAGCCGCCCGTCTCCCGCCCCGTCGCGACGCCCGATGCGGACCCCTTCGCGCATCCGGACGCCCAGCGGCGTTTCCGCATCATGGGCGATCTTCAGGAGCTTGAGCGGGCCTTGGCCTTCCCCTGGGACAAGTGGACCATCTTTCTCCATCCCGCCCAGCGCCAATGGGTCGAGCGCGAGTTCAACGGCCCGGCGCGTGTCTGCGGGTCCGCCGGGACCGGAAAGACCATCGTCGCGCTGCATCGCGCGGTCGTTCTCGCGCGTCGACATCCGGAGAGTCGCGTCCTGCTGACGACCCTCTCCGAGACGCTCGCGAATGCGCTGCGTACCCAGCTCAGACGCCTGATCAGCACCGAGCCACGACTCGCCGAGCGGCTGGACGTCGACGCCATCGATGCCGTCGGCAGCCGGCTGTCTGCGAGGCATCTCGGGCCGGCACGATTGGCCACGGATGAGCAGATCAGCCGCTTGATCGCCGAGGCAAGCGCGGCGGCTGGGAATCAGACGTTCGGTCTCGGTTTCCTGCGTTCGGAATGGACGGATCTGGTCGACGCCTGGCAGTTGAAGACGTGGGATGCCTATCGGGATGTGAAGCGCCTGGGTCGCAAGACACGTCTGCCGGAGTCCCGGCGAGCCGTGCTCTGGACCATCTTCGAGTCCGTCCGAGCCGCACTGACCGAGAGTGGATTGACCACACGCGCAGCCCTATTGACCAACCTCGCAACGCAGTTGGGCGAACGCCGACAGCGCCCGTTCGACTTCGTGGTCGTGGATGAGGCCCAGGATCTCAGCGTGCCTCAACTGCGTTTCCTCGCCGCGTTGGCCGCCGGGCGTCCGAGCGGACTCTTCTTCGCGGGCGACCTCGGTCAACGCATTCTGCAACCGCCGTTCTCCTGGCTGTCCCTGGGCGTCGACATCCGCGGCCGCGCCCGCACGCTTCAGATCAACTATCGCACCTCGCATCAGATCCGAAGCCAAGCGGACCGTCTTCTCGGTCCGGAGACATCCGATGTCGACGGCAACACCGAAGACCGACGCGGCACCATCTCGGTCTTCAACGGCCCCGCCCCGACCGTCGCCAGCTTCAAGACGCCCACAGAGGAGGCCGGCGCGGTTGCCGCCTGGATCAAAGAGCGCATCGCCGAATCCGTCGAACCCCATGAGATCGCCATCTTCGTCCGCTCCGAGGACGAGCTGGAGCGTGCGCGTACCGCGGCAACCGAAACAGGACTACCCGCCAAGGTCCTAGACGAGCATGTTGAGACCGACCAGGGACATCTCTCCATTGCCACCATGCACCTCGCAAAGGGGCTGGAGTTTCGCGCGGTCGCCGTCATGGCCTGCGACGACGAGGTCATCCCCTCGCAGTCGCGCATCGAAACCGTGACCGACGACAGCGATCTCGCGGAGGTCTACAACACCGAGCGCCACCTGCTCTACGTCGCCTGCACACGGGCACGGGATCACCTCTTCGTCAGCGGCGTTGCCCCGGCATCCGAGTTCCTGGACGACTTGCTGATTGCGCCGCGTGGGTGAAGGATGCTGAAAACAAAGGCTCACAGATCTCGAATGTCTCGCTGACGCGTCAACCGAGGCATCGGCATGAAGGACGGGGATATAAGGAACACGAGAAGGCTTATGCTCTATTTCCTCGCACACATCACGGAGGATAGCGAGTGTCCTGGAGTCAACGACGATAGATCAAGCCGGAATCGCCTGGAATGAACAATCCGCGAGAGGTTCGGCTTTTCTATGGTCGCTTCGAGCATGCTTGCGATGGGTGGCTGATCGTCACGCACATTCGCTTGTGAGCGCGCCACACACCTGCCCCTAGCCGTCACAGCCTGCCCGACCAGGTGCACGCCCTAGCGTCCTGCTTGCGATGTCCAGGTGGAACCGCCTTTCCCGTTACGCCACGAGAAACCCCTCGCACCAGGACCTAGACCGGAGTGCAACGCGGCAAGCTCGGGACAAACGGCAGCCAGACGGCAACCGGAAGCCTGAAACGCAAAAGGCGCTACCGCATGACTACGGTAACGCCTTGATTTTATTGGCTCCCTGGGACGGGCTCGAACCGCCGACCTAGTGATTAACAGTCACCCGCTCTACCGACTGAGCTACCAGGGATCAATGTGAGCGCAGAACGATAGCCTGATGTCGCCTTTGAGTCAAGTCACCCGCCACCCGGTCGGGGCGCTTTGCCTCACGCGTGCGGCCATCAGGCGACGGCGCGTGCGATGCGCTCGAGGGCTTGTTCCAGGTTCTGATCGCTGGTGGCGATGGAGATGCGCGCATGGCCGTTGAGTCCGAAGGCGGAGCCTGGGACGAGGGCGACGCCGGCGCGTTCGATCAGGTATTCGGCGAATTCGAGATCGTTCGTGATGCCGGGAAGGGCGTCGATGGCCCCTTGGACCCGTGGAAACACATAAAAAGTCCCGTCGGTCGGAAGACAGTCGATGCCCGGGATCTGATTGAGCCTCGTGACGACGAGATCGTGGCGTCGGCGGAATGCCTCGAGCATGACGCCGATGCACTCTTGCGGCCCTTCCAAGGCGGCTTGCGCGGCCACCTGCGAGATGGAAGTGGGGTTCGAGGTGCTTTGGCCCTGGATCTTCTTCATGGCCTTGATGACCTCGGCGGGGCCGCCGGCGTAACCGATGCGCCAGCCGGTCATGGAATAGGCTTTGGACACACCGTTCAGGACGAGGGTGCGCGGATTGAGATCCGGACAGGCATTGAGAATGTTGACGAAGGGCTCGGTGCGCCAGCGGATGTGTTCGTACATGTCATCGGTCGCGATGAGCACCCGGGGGTGTTCGCGCAGCACCGCGCCCAGCGCCTCAAGCTCGTCGTGACTGTAGGCCATCCCCGTCGGGTTCGAGGGGCTGTTGATGACGACCAAGCGAGTTTGGGGGGTGATCGCGGCATTCAATTGGCTGGGCGTCATCTTGAAGCCTTGTTCCGCCCCGGCATGTACAAAGACAGGGACCCCGCCCGCGAGGAGGACCATGTCCGGGTAGGAGACCCAATAGGGCGCGGGGATCACGACCTCGTCGCCCGGATCGAGGACCGCTTGGGCAAGATTGAAGAAGCTCTGCTTGCCGCCGCAAGAGACGAGGATCTGATCCTGTTCATAGCTGAAGCCGTTCTCGCGCTGAAACTTGTCGATTACGGCTTGTTTGAGTTCAGGGGTGCCATCGACCGCGGTGTATTTGGTGAAGCCATCGCGGATGGCCTGCATCGCGGCCTCCTTGATGTGCTCAGGCGTGTCGAAGTCAGGTTCGCCAGCACCGAGTCCGATGACGTCCTGTCCGGCGGCGCGCAGGGCCTTGGCGCGGGCGGTGATGGCCAGGGTGGCGGATGGTTTAACGGCCTGAACGCGCGCGGCGAGCTTGATGGTCATCTGCGGATGGTCTCTCGGGTAGCTGGGGTGACTGGACAAGCGGGTCATCGCTCCCAATCATAGCGAAACGTCAGCCACCCGGCATCTGTCTCGCTCGTCGTGCCCCCGGCAGGTCTGAACGAGGTTGATCAACGTCTCACTGCCATTGGGTCACCCATGTCCGAACGCGCCTTTCAGTTGGTCTCCAAGTTTGCCCCCGCGGGCGATCAGCCCGAGGCCATCACCCGTCTTGTCACAGGGTTTCGCGACGGTGAGGCCGCCATGACACTGCTGGGTGTGACCGGCTCGGGCAAGACCTTCACCATTGCCAATGTCATCGCGACGCTGCAGCGTCCGGCGTTGATCCTGGCGCCAAACAAAACGCTGGCGGCGCAACTCTATGGGGAGATGAAAGACTTCTTCCCGCACAATGCGGTGGAGTATTTTGTCTCCTACTACGACTACTACCAACCCGAGGCCTACGTCCCCTCGACCGACACCTATATCGAGAAGGATGCCTCGATCAACGAGCACATCGAGCAGATGCGGCTCTCAGCGACGAAGGCGTTGCTGGAGCGCCCGGATGTCATCATTGTCGCGACCGTGTCTTCGATCTATGGACTCGGTGATCCGGACGCCTATCTGAAGATGGTGCTGCATCTCAACCGCGGTGACCTCATCGATCAGCGGGCGTTGCTGCGCCGCCTCGCCGATCTGCAATATCGGCGCAACGAGATCGAACTTGCGCGCGGCACCTATCGGGTCCGTGGCGACGTGATCGATATCTACCCGGCCGAGTCCGATGACGAGGCGGTGCGGGTCGAACTCTTCGATGAGGAGATCGAGTCGCTGTCGCTGTTCGACCCGCTCACCGGTCAGCTCTTGCGCAAGGTGCCGCGCTACACCGTCTTTCCGAAGACTCACTATGCCACACCGCGCGAGACCATCCTGGGCGCGATCGAGCAGATCAAGACGGAACTGAAGGAGCGTTTGAACTGGTTGCGTGAGCACGACAAGCTCGTCGAGGCGCAACGGTTGGAGCAACGCACGCTCTTCGACCTGGAGATGATGTTGGAGGTAGGCTACTGCTCGGGGATCGAGAATTACAGCCGTTATCTCTCGGGGCGGGAGGCGGGTGAGCCACCACCGACCCTTTACGACTATCTCCCCGCGGAGGCCATCGTCGTCATCGATGAGAGCCACGTGACGGTGCCGCAGCTCGGCGGTATGTATCGGGGCGATCGCTCGCGCAAGGAGAATTTGGTGGACTATGGCTTTCGCCTCCCCTCGGCGCTGGACAATCGCCCCCTGCGGTTCGAGGAGTTCCAGGCCCGTCAGCCTCAGACCATCTATGTCTCGGCCACGCCACGCGAGTTCGAGATCAAGACCTCGGGGGCGGTGGTCGAGCAGGTCGTGCGCCCCACGGGTCTAGTCGATCCCGAGGTCGAGGTCCGTCCAGCCCTGACGCAGGTCGATGATCTGCTCTCGGAGGTCGAGCTGCGCATCGCCGCCGGCGAGCGCGTGTTGGTGACGACCCTGACCAAGCGCATGGCTGAGGATCTAACCGATTATCTCAACGAGCACGGGGTGAAGGTCCGTTATCTGCACTCGGATATCGATACGGTCGAGCGCGTCGAAATCATTCGGGATCTGCGGTTAGGCGAGTTCGACGTCCTGGTGGGGATCAACCTGCTACGCGAGGGTCTCGATCTGCCTGAGGTGTCCTTGGTCGCCATCCTTGATGCCGACAAGGAAGGCTTCCTCCGCTCTGAAGGATCCTTGATCCAGACCATTGGCCGCGCCGCGCGCAATGCCAACGGGAAGGCCATCCTCTACGCCGACCGCATCACGGGCTCGATGCAGCGGGCGATCGAGGAGACCGAGCGGCGACGGGCCAAGCAGATCGCCCACAATGCGGCCGCGGGGATCACGCCCCAAACGATTCGCAAAGCGATTGCGGATATCCTCGAGGGCGCCATTCCGGGTCGTCCCACGAAGGGGCATGACAATGCGAAAGTTGCCGAGGACCTCACTGAATACACTCACTTGACTCCGCAGCAGCTCGCTAAGAAACTCAAGTCACTCGAGAAGGCCATGTACGAACATGCCAAGAATCTGGAGTTCGAGCAGGCCGCAGCCATCCGCGACCAGCTCAAGTTACTGCAATCAAGGCGCTTCGCGGCCTGATTCCGCACCCACCTCTTCGCCGGGCATGCCCACACTCGGGGGCCATGGTCGCTCTGGAACGGTGCTCGATGGCAGCGCGTCGCACCCTATTCGCATCATGCCGATGGGTGCGGGTCGCACGCCGATGGGACGTCTTGGCCGTTTCTTATTCAAGATTTTGAGCAGCGTGCTGCTCGCATCGGTTGTTCTGGTCTTGACTCTACGCTGGATGGATCCGCCGGCATCGGCCTTCATGCTCCAACACGCTTATAACCTATGGCGGCTTGATCGTGCTCCGCCCTTTTATCATCATGTTTGGGTTCCACTGGAGCAGATCTCGCCCGCGGCGCGTCTCGCCGCGATCGCTGGCGAGGATCAGCGCTTCCCCACTCATCAGGGGTTCGACTTCATCGAGATCCGGGCGGCCTGGGACGCTTATCGACAGGGCGAGCGGCTGCGCGGCGCGAGCACCATCACGCAACAAACGGCGAAGAACCTCTTTCTTTGGCCACGCTCGGACTGGACGCGAAAAATCCTCGAGGCCTGGTTTGCCTTCTTGATGGAACGTCTCTGGTCGAAGGAACGCATCCTGGAGGTGTATCTCAACATCGTGCAGTTCAGCCCGAGTACTTACGGAATCGAGGCTGCGAGCCAGCGCTATCTGGAGCAACCGGCATCCCAACTGACCTTGGAGCAGGCATCACTGCTGATTGGTGCGCTGCCCTCGCCGAGCACCTATCGCTTGGCCCGACCGTCGCCGCATCTGCGCCGGCGCGCGGCGTGGATCAGTGATCAGGCGAGTCGTCTCGGTGGAACGCGTTATCTGGATCGGCTGTGACGGGCCAAGGCGCAGGGTCCCTCGCGCAGATGACACCAGGCATCAAGAGACCAGGTATCGCGGTCATCATGGGTTCAAGGCATGGCCTCAGTGGTTCGTTGCGGCGGCCTTCGTCACGAGGGCAGGCGCCGACCAGAGCCGCTCAAGGTTGTAGAAGTCGCGCACCTTGGGCAGCATGATATGGACCACGACGCCATTGAGGTCGACCAGCGCCCATTCGCCCTCGGTCACGCCCTCCATCCCCAGCGGTGCTTCGCCGGCCTCCTTGGCGCGATAAGCGAGCGTCTCGGCGATGGATTTCACATGTCGATCCGAGGTGCCGGAGGCCACGACCATGTAGTCGGTGATCGCGGTCTTGCCGCGGACGTCCATGACCTCGACATCGCGGGCCTTCATGTCGGCGAGGGTGTCGACGACCAATTGCCGAAGTGTTTCAAGCTGCATGCGATCTCCTCTGCATTGGGGATAGGGGGTGCGACGCGGCAGCGCCGTCGGGGTCTGCGTCGTGCGCCGCGCAGCGGTGACGACGACTCTTTCCTTGGTGGGGTCCGTGGGCGACGGTGCAAACGTGTCCCAACGGAGCGATGTGCCTCCGGCTCACCGATAAAGCTGTTCGGATTCGATCATGGAGATGACGGCGTCCGGTAGCAGATAACGTGGACTCCGACCACTGCGGATCAGTTCGCGCACCTGCGTGGCGGAGATCTCCAGGCGCGTCACGTCCTGGAACAGGATGCGGCCGGCGCCTTGCTCGCGCAGGTCGTTGGCATTGTTGCAGCCATATCGCGCATAGAGTGCGCCGAGACCCGAATTCAGCCAGGATGATTGGCTTGGGCGCTGCATCACGATGAGATGCGCGAGCTTGAGGATCTCAACCGGCCGATGCCACCGCAGGAAGCCCGCAAAGGCATCCGCGCCAATCAAGAGACAGAGCGGTTGCTCCGGTGCTAACTCGGCGCGTATGGAGAGCAGGGTGTCGTAGGTATAGGATTGCCCTGGACGCTCGAGTTCCCGCGCATCGGCCACGAGTCCGGGTTGCCCCGCGATCGCGGCCTTGAGCATGGCCAGGCGTTGAGCGCCGGTGGCGACGGGCTGCGCACGATGGACAGCGACGTTCAGCGGGATCATCCGCACCTGATCGAGCGCGAGCATCTCGAGACAATCGAGCGCCGGGCGCAGATGCCCGAAGTGGATGGGGTCGAAGGTACCGCCGAGGACGCCGATCATCGACATGGACGACGCCGCATCGGAGTCAGGTCCATCATGGCGTCTCTAATCGGTCTCACGTACGGATCTCGCCGTTGCCCAGGACCACGAATTTCACCGAGGTGAGTCCCTCGAGTCCAACCGGCCCCCGAGCATGAAATTTGTCGGTGCTGATGCCGATCTCCGCGCCAAGTCCATACTCGAAGCCATCGGCGAAGCGGGTCGAGGCGTTGACCATCACGGAACTCGAATCGACCTCGCGCAGGAAACGACGGGCGTGGCTGTAATCCTCGGTGACGATGCTGTCGGTATGCGCCGAACCATGCCGCGCGATATGGTCGATCGCCACATCCAGGCCTGGGACAATCCGGATGGAGAGGATCGGGGCCAGATATTCCGTATCCCAATCGGCATCCGTGGCCGGGTGGGCCTCGGTGATGAGCTCACAGGTGCGGGGGCAGCCGCGCAGCTCGACCGCCTGCTCGACATAGGCAGTGGCCAGACGTGGCAGGATCCGCGGCGCGATTGCCTCATCGACCAGGAGCGTCTCCATGGTATTGCAGGTGCCATAGCGTTGGGTCTTGGCATTCAGGGCGATCGCGAACGCCTTCTCGAGATCGGCATGGGCGTCGATGAAGACGTGGCAGATGCCGTCGAGGTGCTTGATGACCGGGACGCGTGCCTCGCGGCTGATGCGTTCGATGAGCCCCTTCCCCCCGCGCGGAATGATGACGTCAACGAACTCTGGCATGGTGATCATGGATCCGACCGCCGCACGATCCGTGGTGGCGACCACCTGGACCGCATCGCTCGGTAAATCCGCCGCGGTCAATCCCTGGTGAATCGAGTCGGCAATCGCCTGATTGGACTCGAAGGCCTCCGAGCCACCGCGCAGCAGGGTTGCATTACCCGCTTTCAGGCAGAGACCGGCGGCATCCGCGGTGACGTTCGGTCGCGACTCGTAGATGATTCCGACGACTCCCAGCGGAACGCGCATGCGCCCGACCTGGATGCCGGAGGGGCGATAATCAAGATCGGTGATGGCCCCGACAGGGTCTGGCAAGGCGGCGATTTGGCGCAGCCCCTCGATCATGGAATCGAGTCGTCCCGGGGTCAGCTCAAGCCGATCGAGCAGCGCGGCATCCAGGCCCTTGGCACGACCCAGCTCCAGATCCACCTGATTGGCGGTGGTGATGAGCTCGCGTTGCTGATCGATCGCGTCGGCGATCGCCGTCAAGGCGGCATTTTTCTGCCGGGTGCTCGCACGCGCCAATGCCCGCGAGGACTCGCGTGCGCGGCGCCCGAGATCCTGCATGTAGGCTTCGATGTTGGTAATCGGTCGCTCGCTCATTTTCAACCAGACTCTTGATCAAACGTGTTGAGTGTAAGGCGAGTGCGCAGGCCTGTATAGCCGCTCGGTCCTGTCAGTAGCGCTCGAGCAACTGGTCATAGTCATCGAAGCCGACCAGCGTGCGCAGTGTCGCGAAGTCGACGCGGCGCTCGGGGATACGGCCTGCGGCGAGTGCTTCAAGGGCCTCGTGCATGGCGTGGACCGCAGTGCTGAGCAGGGTCAGTGGGTAGGCCGCGAGACCATAACCGAGTTCGGCGAGCCGGGCGGGTGGGAGGATGGGCGTGATGCCTTCCTCGAGCATATTGGCCATTTTGATGCCAGGAACCGCATCGCAGAAGGACCGCATCTCGGTCTCATCGCGCGGGGCTTCGAGAAAGAGGATGTCGGCACCGAGCTCAGCGAAGGCTTGGAGTCGCCAAATGGCCTCCTTGAGCCCCAACGCACTGCGGGCATCGGTCCGGGCGACGATCAGCAGGTCGCTACCGGCATCGCGGGCATCGACCGCGGCGCGGATGCGTCGAAGTGCCTCGGCGCGCTCGACCACTTCACGGACGCCCGTGTGGCCGCACCGTTTGGGCGCGAGTTGATCCTCGATCATGAGGCCAGCGAAGCCGGCGCGCGCGAACTGATGCACTGTCCGTTGCACATTGGCCGGATTGCCATGGCCGGTGTCGCCGTCGCCGATCACCGGGATGCGCACCGCCTCGCAAATGTGGCGGCCCTGCTCGAGCATCTCGGTGACCGTGATCAGTCCCGTATCAGGAACCGCGAGCCGGCTGGCCGCGACGGCGAACCCGCTCATGAAGGTGACGGGAAAACCCGCCTGTTCGATCAAGCGTGCCGAGAGGGCATCGAAACAGCAGGGCATGAGGATGAGTTCGCCCTGAGCGAGACAGGCACGCAGTCGCGCGGCGGGCGTCTGTGCGGGGCTGCCTCCCAGGGTGGCTTGGGGGGGTGCTTGGACGGTCATCTCAGCTTGGCATCTCACAGCATTCAGGGCTGGCGCGCCGCCATCTTGCGCGTCACGCCGACCGGAGCCACTTGGTCAGTCCCAGTTTCCCCCGCCTACGAACCGAGACGGCTCGATTCGAGGACAGGCTTGCGACCGAGGCGACCGGGTCCCACATGACAAGGCAATCACCACGCGCTCGAGCACGAGGGAACATGTCCACTCTTGTAGCCTATTTTGATGGCGGCTGCCCACTCTGCAGCAAGGAAATCGCACATTATCGTCGGCTTGATCGGCAGTCTGCGATTCACTGGGTCGATATCCTCAACGATGGCGGTGAACTGGCCGCTGTTGGGATCGAACCAAGCACGGCGATGCGCCGGATCCATGCGCGTGAAGCGGATGGAACTATCCTGACCGGGGTGCCGGCCTTCGTCGCGATCTGGCGGCGTTTGCCAGGATATCGCCATGCTGCCGCCCTGGTCACCGGATTGCGCCTGGTGGGGCCGCTCGACTGGGCCTACGGACACTTTGCACGGTGGCGGTTTGAGCGCCGTTGCGCCGAGGGTGCCTGCAGCGTCACGGGCGCAGCACCGCCTGCTGCCGAGCCGCGTCGGCCCACCGAGCACTGACTGCTTGCAGATCACGCGCATGCTGGACGCCGTGCGGGCGCTCCCCTGGGCCATCGTCTCCGCAGATGAGGCAAACAGAGGGCGTCGGGGCGGCGACGTGCGCCACTCGCTGTCTGCACTCTGATCAGAGCAAGCCACGTTCGGCGAGCGACGTGCCCGCACCATCGCCGATGATGACATGGTCGAGTACGCGCACATCGATCAGTCCTAGGGCCTCCTTGAGGCGCTGGGTGATCCGTAGGTCGGCCTGACTGGGTTCGGCGATCCCCGAGGGATGATTGTGGGCGAAGATGACGGCGGCGGCATTGGTCTGGATGACCCGCCGCACGACCTCCCGTGGATGCACGCTGGCGCCGTCAATGGTGCCAAAGAAGAGTTCGTCATACCGAATGACACGATGACGGTTGTCGAGAAAAAGGCAGGCGAAGATCTCGTGCGGTGAGCCATAGAGTCGCAGCTTTAAATAGTCACGGGTTGCCTCGGGGCTGGTCAGCACGTCCTGGCCACGGAGTCGTGTCATGAGATAGCGGTGGCTGAGTTCGAGCACGGCCTGGAGTTCAGCATACTTGGCGGTCCCGAGGCCCTTCCCTTGACAAAATCGACGCATGTCCGCGGCAAGGAGTTCAGCGAGTCCGCCGAAGTCGTTCAACAACTCACGGGCGAGATCGACCGCGCTTTTGCCCCGTACCCCGGTTCGCAGAAACAGGGCCAGGAGCTCGGCATCGGACAGGGCGCCCGCCCCGCGTTCGAGGAGTTTCTCCCGTGGCCTCTCCCCTTCCGGCCAGTCCTTGATCGGCATAAGCTCTCCTCATCGATGAACGGCGATGCACGCCCTGACGTTCCTGCCTCCGCGCGGAGTTCGCGATCGGACAGCGGAACGCCGGGGCATGAAGACAGCAGACCTATCCGAGGCCGTCGCAAAGCCTTCTGTCCCCGACGGCGTCGGGCCGAGACCCTGCGGCCGGTCAGTGCGACAGCCCATAGGGGGCCGGTCTGATGACCTGACCGGTTTGCGGTTACACTGCCGACTCGCCCCAATCGATTATACACATATCGTCAATGAAGCCTACTCTGCTCGATGCGGATGCGACCTCACGCCCGATTCAGGTGTTGCTCGGGGTCAGCGGGGGCATCTCAGCCTATAAGTCGGTTGATTTGGTCCGACGACTTAGCGAACAGGGCTTTCTCGTGCGCGTGGTCATGACCCGAGCCGCCATGGCCTTCGTCGGTCCTCTGACCTTTCAGGCGGTGTCGGGACAGCCCGTGCGGACCGACCTGCTCGATCCCGCCGCGGAGGCGGGCATGGGGCATATCGAACTGGCGCGCTGGGCTGACCTACTCTTGATCGCACCTGCGACCGCTGATCTGATGGCCCGCCTGGCAGCAGGGATCGCCGATGATCTGCTGACCACCTTGGCCTTGGCGACGACCGCCCCGCTGATCCTCGCGCCCGCCATGAATCAACAGATGTGGCGACATCCGGCCACCCAGGAGAATCGCGCCCGCCTGCTGGCACGCGGCGCGCGTCTTCTTGGCCCCGCCGTGGGCGCCCAGGCCTGCGGCGACCAGGGGCCAGGGCGGATGCTCGAGCCCGCTGAGATTGCGGAGGCGCTCGTCGCCCTGGCCGCAGAGCGCGCTCGCGCGGACGATGCGGTGAATGCGGATCGGCCGCTGCGCGGGGTGTCGGTGCTGGTGACGGCGGGACCCACCCGCGAGCCGCTCGACCCGGTGCGATATCTCGGGAATCGCAGTTCCGGGCGCATGGGCTATGCACTGGCTGAGGCCCTATGCGAACGGGGCGCCCAGGTGGTCCTGGTCACCGGGCCGAGTGCCTTGCCTCCGCCGCCTGCCGTGGCGGAGTTGGTGCGGGTCGAAACCGCCCTGCAGATGCACGCCGAGGTGATGCGGCGTTCTCCGGCGTGCGACATCTTTGTCGCCACCGCAGCCGTCGCTGACTATCGCCCGGCCGCGCCGGCCGGGCAGAAGATCAAGAAGAGCGCCGACGCCCTGACGGTTCATTTGGTGCGTAATCCAGACATTCTCGCCGAGGTTGCGGCCTTGCCGCGACCGCCCTTCACCCTGGGTTTCGCCGCCGAGACGCATGATGTCGAGACAGCTGCGCGAGGCAAACTCCGTGACAAGCGTCTTGATATGATCGCGGCCAATCATGTCGGCGGGACCGTCGGCGGCTTCGAGCACAGTGAGAACGCGTTGCTCGTGATCTGGAATGGGGGGCAGCGCGAATGGCCCATGATGCCAAAGGTTGAGCTCGCACGCGCGCTTGCGATGCTTCTCGAGGAACGCTATGCCGCACGCCAGGCCGCATCCGCTTGAGGTCAAGATCCTGGACCCACGTCTGGGTCGGGATTTCCCACTGCCACACTATGCGACCGAGGGATCCGCCGGACTCGACCTGCGAGCCATGCTCCCCGCGCCCCTCGAGCTGGCGCCGGGTGCGACCGAACTGCTGCCCACCGGCTTGGCCATTCATATCGCCGAGCGCCAGGTGGCGGGTCTCATCCTGCCGCGCTCTGGTCTGGGTCATCGGCATGGCATCGTGCTGGGCAACCTGGTTGGGTTGATCGATTCGGATTATCAGGGCCCACTCATGGTGTCCTGTTGGAACCGGGGGTCGGAGCCCTTCCAGCTGGCGGTCGGGGAGCGGATCGCGCAACTGGTCCTGGTCCCGGTGCTGCAGGCTGAACTCACCATCGTCGAGACCTTCACCGCGTCCATGCGCGGCGTCGGTGGTTTCGGTCACACCGGCCGGCATTAGACGGAGCGCGCGGATGGCTGCGGTGACCGCTCAGAGTCCTCCTCGCGAGATCTTCCGCGCCTATGACATCCGTGGTGTGCTCGATCGTCAATTGACGGGCGACATGATCCGGATGATCGGCCGCGCCATCGGCACGGAGGCGCTGAACCGGGGCGATCGCATCCTCATGGTCGGGCGCGATTGCCGGGCCTCCAGTCCCGGGCTGCATGAGGCCCTGATCAGTGGGGCCCGGTCCGCCGGGATCGACGTGGTCGATCTCGGGGTGGTCTCGACGCCGATGGTTTATTTTGCCTGCTGCGAATGGGGTCCCTGCGCTGGGGCCATGATCACGGCGAGCCACAATCCGATTGAATACAATGGCGTGAAGGTCGTTTTCGGGGGCGTGAGCGCGGATTCCGAGACCATCCAAGAGCTCAGGCGGCGCATTCTGGATGGCGATCTGGCCAGCGGAGCGGGAGCGCTGCGCCAGGCCAAGATTCAGGAGCACTACCGCGCCCGTATCCTCAGCACGATTCATCTGGCCCGCCCGCTGCGGTTGGTGGTGGATTGCGGCAATGCGACCCTGTCCGAGCTCGCCCCTGAACTCTTCAGTGCGCTCGGTTGCCAGGTCATCGCGCTCGACTGTGATGCCGCGGCCGGCATGGGCGAGCGCGTGCCGGATCCGGCTCGCCCGGCCTGTTTGCGCGCCTTGGCCACGCGGGTGTGCGCGGAGGGTGCCGATCTGGGACTCGGCTTCGATGGGGACGGGGATCGGCTGGGTGTGATTGACGCGGGCGGTCAGTTCATCGCCGCCGATCGCGTGCTGATGCTGTTGGCCGCGGATGTCCTGGCGCGTCATCCGGGCACCGAGGTGATCTTCGATATCAAATGCAGCCGTCATCTGGCCGCGGTCGTCCGGCGCGCGGGCGGTCAGCCGGTCCTCTGCCGCTCTGGTCATGCCCCGTTGAAGGCGCGGCTGCGTGCCTCGAGTGCGCAACTTGCCGGTGAACTCAGTGGCCACATCATGTTCAAGGACCGTTGGCTGGGCTTCGATGATGCCCTCTACGCGGGGGCACGACTCGTCGAGGTCTTGACACGCGAGCAGCAGTCGAGCGACCGTGTGTTCGCCGCCTTGCCGGGCGGGATTGCGACGCCAGAGCTGGCCATCCCCTGCGCCGAGGGCGCGGCCGAGCGCATCATGGCCAGACTGCTTCCGTTGGCCGCGCAACTGGGCAACCTCGAGGTCTTGACCTTGGATGGGTTGCGACTGGAGTCAGCCGATGCCTGGGGCCTGGTACGATCGTCCAACACCCTACCGCAACTGGTACTGCGGTTCGAGGGGGACGATCATCGCGCCTTGGCGGCGATGCAAGCACGATTTCGCGTGCTCCTCGAGCGCGCCGCGCCGGGCTTGCCGCTTCCGTTCTGAACCTGTCGCCGGGATCGACTTGCCCCTCATTTCGACCACTTTCCCTCCGAGTCTGTTGTTGCCATGACCATCCTGAACGAACGTGCCCACGCCATCGCCCGGGTCCTTATCGAGGCCCTGCCCTATATCCGCCGCTTTCGCGGCAAGACCATTGTGATCAAGTACGGCGGCAACGCCATGGTCGATGCCACGCTGAAGCAAGGCTTCGCGCGTGACATCGTGCTCATGAAAATGGTCGGGATCAATCCCGTCATCGTCCACGGCGGCGGTCCTCAGATCGGCTCGCTCCTGAAGCGACTCGGTAAGGTGAGTGAGTTCGTCCAGGGCATGCGGGTCACGGATGCGGAGACCATGGATGTGGTCGAGATGGTGCTCGGTGGCCTGGTGAATAAAGAGATCGTCAACTTCATCAATCAGCACGGTGGTTCCGCCGTGGGCTTGACCGGCAAGGACGGCGATCTGATTCGGGCGCGCAAGCTCTTGTTGCGACGGGACGCCCCGGAACTGGCCGAGCCTGAAATCATCGACATCGGTCATGTCGGGGAGGTCGAGAGCGTCGATGCGGCGGTCGTTCACATGTTGGTCAAGGGGGATTTCATCCCGGTGATCGCACCGATCGGGGTCGGCGTGGATGGCCGCTCCTACAACATCAATGCCGATCTGGTCGCGGGCAAGATCGCCGAGGTCCTGAAGGCCGAGAAGCTCTTGCTGCTGACCAATACGCCCGGGCTGCTTGACGCCGCCGGCACGCTCATCACCGAATTGGATGTCGGGCGGGTTCAGACCTTGATCACGGAAGGCGTCATCGCCGGTGGGATGCTGCCGAAGGTGCGCTGCGCGCTCGATGCGGTGCAGGGCGGTGTGAAATCGGCGCATATCATCGATGGCCGGGTCGAGCATGCGGTCATGCTCGACCTCTTCACGGACGAGGGTGTCGGGACCCTGATCCGCAGTCGCTGAGTCGCGTGCCGGGACCGGTGCGGTTTCAGGCTTGGGATGCGACGCCGTAGCGGTCGCGATAGGCGCGCACCGCTTCCGCGTCGGCGCCCTGAGCGGGATGATCCTCAAGATACTGGATGAGATCGCTGAGCGTGACGAGGCTGAGGACCGGAATGCCGAAGCGAGCGGTGACCTCGGCGATTGCGGAGCGTCCGTCCTGTCCCTGTTCCTGACGGTCGAGCGCGATCACGACGCCGGCGGGCTCGGCCCCCGCCTCCTGGATGATCCGCATCGATTCGTGCACCGAGGTCCCGGCGGTGATGACGTCATCGATGACCAGGATGCGCCCGACTAAGGGGCTGCCGACGACGAGACCACCTTCGCCGTGGTCCTTGGCCTCCTTGCGATTGAAGGCGTAGGCCACATCGCGTACACCCGAGCGCGACAAGGCGATGCTCGTTGCCGCGGCCAGCGGGATGCCCTTGTAGGCCGGACCGAAGAGCACGTCGAAAGCCGGATTGGCATCCTGGATGCACTGGGCGTAAGCGCTCGCGAGGCGGTCGAGTCGGGCCCCCGTATTGAAGAGCCCGGCATTGAAAAAATAAGGGCTTTGCCGACCCGATTTGAGCGTGAAGGTGCCGAAGCGCAAGGCGCCGATCTCGGCCGCGAATCCCAAGAAGTCATGTTGGTAGTCTTTCATGCAATCGATCCTTCCATCCTGTTGCCTGGTCTCTTGCGCACGCCATGTCACTGCGCGCAGTGCGCCATCGCAGCGCATCCTACACCCTGGACCCGGTGATCGCGTGAGCGCGTCTGACGCGCACGACCCGACACCGCCCGCGACGCACTGAGCAGGCCATGATCACGAGTACAACCGGTCTTTATCTGACCGCCTTTCTGGTGGGCCTCCTAGGCGGTGTTCATTGCCTATCGATGTGCGGCGGCTTGGTCGGTTCGCTCACCGCGGGGTTGGATCCTCGCATTCGCCGCGATCCCTGGCGCATGGCGCCCTACCAACTCTTGTATAACCTGGCCCGAATCGCGGGTTATGCAACGGCCGGGGCGCTGTTCGGAGGACTGGGTGCCCTGCTGCTTCAGCTCGATGCTTTCCAGATCATGCAGCGTGCGCTCTATGCCTTGGCCGGGGTGGTGATGATCCTGCTGGGGCTGTACTTGGGGGGATGGTGGCGCTTGATCGCCGTGGTCGAGCGGGCCGGCGCGCACCTGTGGCGGCGAATCGAACCCTTCGGGCGGCGGTTGCTGCCTGTTCGCACCCCGCTGCAGGCGGCTGCCTTGGGTTATCTCTGGGCCTGGATCCCCTGTGGTCTGGTCTACAGCGTCCTGATCACGGCGGTGTCGACGGGGCACCCGCTCGACGGGGCCCTGGTCATGCTTGCCTTCGGCGCGGGGACCTTGCCGAATCTACTCGGCATCGGCCTGCTTGCCGGTGCGGCGGCACGCATCGCAGAACGCGTTTGGGTCCGACAAGTCGCCGGGTTGTTAGTGATCGGATTCGGCGTCCATGCCCTCTGGAGCCTGTTCGGTTAGTCGATGAAGAATTGCTGCTCCAACTCGATCGCGGCGGGTTCGCCGCCGCCTGGTGGCGTGACCTGAATCTCGAATTTGACGGTCTGGCGGTTTGCGATCGGGAATTGGCCGCTGTAGGAGACGCCGCTGCCGACCCGGATCTCGCGCATGGCGATCGCGGTTTTGGGTCCACTGCCCATCTGCGCCGTGGCTTCCACGCGCGCCGGTACATTCTGTCGCGGGCCGTCGGTTTGCGGTTTGACGACCGTGACATTGAGCAGGCCGAGCCGCTTGTCGCGCTTGATTTGATAGAGCTTGGCGATTTCGGGGTCGAGCGTCTCGGTTGACATGGCGTTGTAATAGATCTTGTAGTCGCCGGCCATGACGGGGCCCCCGGCAAGGGCGTCGGTCGTCATCAGTAGGGTCGCGAGCAAGCCCGCGCCGATGAGGCTGGCGTCTCTTCGCAGAATGCGCATTCCTGGTTTCCCTCTTGTCGTCTGTCAGCTGAACTCGGGTCGACCATCTTACTGAGTTGGGCGCGGCCGTGGTCGTATCAATGCGAACGGGTGTCCGCGAAGTCGCCTGAGGAGCCGCCCCGCGGTGGCGGCTCGATGGGGATCGGGAATTGCCGCGGTGCATCGATCCGCACCCGCTTGTGTCGGGAGCGCGCCCCCGCGATCAGGCTGACTCGGGACGGGGGAACACCAAAGGCCTTGGCAATGAACCGCCGCAGGCTGAGATTGGCCTGGCCCTCGCGCGGCGGCGCCTTGATGGCGACGCGATACGCATCGCCAGCAGGACCGATGAAGGCATCCTTGGTGGCTCGGGCAGTGAGGTGCAGCGCGAGTTCCAAGGCGTCGCCGCGCCAGCGTGACCAGGTCATGCCATGAGTGCTCGGCCGTGTCTCAGAAGGGACTCCCAACGAGCCATTTCAATGGTGGAAGCAACAACATCTCTAGCAGAATCAAGCCGATGATGACCACCATGGGAGAGAGGTCGATGCCGCCAATCGGCTGAATCAGACGCTGAGCCGGTTGCATGATGGGGTCGGTGAGTCGGGTCAGGAGCATGATCGCCGGGTTGTAGGGATCGGGATTGAGCCAACTCAGAACGACGCGAATGAGGATTGCGAACAGGAAAATGGTGATGAAGAGCTGCACGACCGCGGGCACCGCCCAGCCGAGGGCGCTGAACACCGAGGCGTTCAGGCCCAGCACCAAGACTAGGAGTCCGAACTCGACAGACTTCAGGAGCCAGGCGAGCACGAGTGCGGCCAGATCCATTCCAGCGTACCCCGGGATCAGTTTCCGCAGTGGGCGCAGGGCCGGCGAGGTCAGCTTGACCACGAATTGCGAGATGGGATTGTAGAAATCGGCCTTCGCCCATTGCAGGAGGAAACGAATCGCAACCAAGGTGACATAGAGACCGAACAGGGTCTGGATGAGAAAAACAACCGGGTTGGTCAGGTACGAGCTGCTCATAGTGACTCCGAGAGGTCACGCGAGATTTCACCCGCGCGATGGTGTGCCGCGCGCGCGGCGCGTTTCATCAAGGCGTGGAGATCCGCTTTCAGCAGATGCTCAAGCGCGCGTTCCGTCGTTCCGCCGGGCGAGGTCACGCGCTCGCGCAAGCGACCGGGCGGGTCGGTGCTCTCGACCGCCATCTTGGCCGCGCCCAAGGCGGTTTGAATGGTTAAGAGCCGGGCCGTTTCACCATCCAAGCCGAGACTGATGCCGGCCTCCTCCAACGCCTCCATGAAGAGGAAGAAATACGCCGGACCGCTGCCCGAGAGCGCCGTCACCGCATCGATCTGATCTTCGGTCGCGACCCAACGGGTGAGTCCCACGGCTCGCAGGATCGTCTCGGCATGATTGCGGCCATCCTCGCTGACCTCGGGGCTGGCATGCAGTCCGATCGCCCCGGTCTGCACCATGGCCGGTGTATTCGGCATGGCGCGAACGATGGGGGGTTGCCCGCCGAGCCAATACTGCAAGGCCTGCTCCGGGACGCCGGCCATGACCGAGATCACAAGCGGGCTGCGCACCGCGGCGGCCGCGGCGATCTCTCTACAGACCTCGGCCGCTTGTAGTGGCTTCAGGCACAGCAGCAGGGTGTCGGCGCCGGCGACCGCGTCACTGTTGCGTGCGAAGGTCGCAACCCCGTAGCGATTGTGCAGGAGCTCCAGGCGTTCCGGGCGCGGGTCCGAGACGTTCAGGGTTGCCCCATCGTAACCGTCGGCCACGAGACCGGCGATCAGGCTGGTGGCCATGTTGCCGCCTCCGATGAAGGCGATCGTACTGGTGGTCATATCAAGTCCTCGGCTAAGGGGGTCGCGCGCGTTGCGTGCAGACTCTGCCAGATGGGGGGCGGATGGTTCATGAGCGGGTGCTGGTCAGGGTCCGATGCGCCGTCCATCGCTCGGCCCTTGACCTGCTCGGTCGGCAACCGAGTGGAACCGCCGCCCCGCCCCTTGCGGATCATGGCTGACCTCGCATCGGGCCGCTCATCGAGGTTGGGCGCGGGCCGAAGATCGCCGTGCCGATGCGCACCAGGGTCGACCCTTCAAGGATCGCGGCCTCAAGATCCTCGGACATCCCCATCGAGAGACAATCGAGCGGGCGTTCCGGCGTCGCCATGTGGTCACGCAGGATGCGCAAGCTCCGAAAGGGCGCGCGCTGTGCCTCTTCCGTGGTCGCGGGCGCGGGCAGCGTCATGAGTCCGCGCACCCGCAGGCGCGCAGAGCGGGCGCAGACCTCCAGTAGGTCTGGCAGCGCAGCGGGTGAGAGACCGCCCTTGCTGTGTTCACCGCTAAGGTTGACTTGGACGCAAACGGCGAGTGGCGGTTGGTCGGGGGGGCGCTGCTCGTGTAAGCGTCGGGCGTGCTCTGGATCGCAGAGGCCGTGGACCCAGGCGAACTGACGGGCGATCTGGCGCGTCTTATTGGTTTGGATGCGCCCGATGAAGTGCCAGGTGATGTCCAAGTCGCAGAGCTGTGCCTGTTTCTCCATCGCCTCTTGCACATAGCTCTCGGCGAATGCCCGCTGGCCGGCCGCATAGGCGGCGCGGATCGCCTCGGCACTCTGTCGCTTGCTGACCGCAAGCAAGGTGATCTCTTCAGCTGCCCGGTTCGCGCGTGCGGCCACGGCACGGATGCGCTCCCGCACGGTCGCGAGGCGATCCGCCACCAATTCGATGCCTTGAGGATCCAGCATCTCTAGTCCCCTGATGCCACCGGGTGCGCTGCTTCGAGGCGTTCGCGGAGACAGCGCAAGGCCTGGCCACGATGGCTCAGCTGGTTCTTGATCGCCGGCTCGAGTTCGGCCGAACTGCAGCCGTGGGTCGGCACCCAGAAGATGGGGTCATAGCCGAAGCCATGCTCGCCGCGCGCGGCGCGGAGGATGCGTCCTTCCCAAGTTCCCTGACAGATCAGGGGCGTGGGGTCGTGAGCGTGGGCGAGATAGACCAGAACGCAGTGAAAGCGCGCGGAGCGCAAGGGCTCGTCGACACCCTCCAGTTCCGCCAGTAATTTCTTCAGGTTGTCCGCATCCGAGGCCTGCGCGCCAGCATAGCGAGCCGAATGAATCCCGGGAGCGCCGCCCAGCGCATCGACCTCGAGGCCCGAGTCGTCGGCGATCGCGGGCCGTCCGCTGAGCCGCGCGGCCTGACGCGCCTTGATGATGGCATTCTCGACGAAGGTGAGACCCGTTTCCGCGGCGTCGGGGATGCCAAAGTCGCGCTGCGGGACGACGTTGATGCGGGTATCGGCGAGCAATTGATTGAGCTCGCGGACCTTGCCGGCATTGTTGCTGGCCAAGACGATGGGCTCAGCAAGCGGTGAACGAATCATAGCGGTCTCCGGTGTGTCCGTCCGCCGAGCTGCCAGGCGCGACCTGGCCGAGGGTACGCGACGGGCGCCGTCGTGGTTCCGCGGGTGCGATCTCGGCTCATGGTGCGAGCGCCGTGCGTTGCGCGCTCTGGATGGCGCGGATCCCGCTCGCGCCAATGCTGAGCAAGGCGTCGAGTTCGGCCCGGCTGAAGGGCGTGCCCTCGGCGGTTCCCTGGACCTCGACGAACCGGTCCTGATCGTCCATCACCAGGTTTAGGTCCGTGTCGGCACTCGCATCCTCGCTGTAGTCGAGGTCCAGTATGGGCACCCCGGCAAGGATTCCGACCGAGACCGCTGCAATCTGCGTGTGGAGCGGATCGGCCGGGAGTAGTCCACGGGCGAGCAAACCGTCGACCGCATCGCGCAAGGCAAGCCAAGCCCCACTGATCGCCGCGGTTCGGGTGCCGCCATCGGCTTGCAGGACGTCACAATCCAAGGTGATCGAGCGCTCACCTAAGGCCTTTAAATCGACCGCCGCGCGGAGCGAGCGACCGATCAGACGCTGGATCTCCATGGTCCGCCCCCCCTGCTTGCCACGCGCGGCCTCCCGCGCGGAGCGTTCGGTGGTCGCGCGCGGCAGCATGCCATATTCCGCCGTCACCCACCCCTGTCCCTGTCCCTTCAGGAACGGCGGCACCCGTTCCTCGAGACTCGCCGTACAGAGCACCCGGGTGTCACCAAACTCGACAAGCACCGAGCCCTCGGCATGGCGCGTGAAGCCCCGCGTGAAGCGAATCGGTCTGAGTTCATCGGGACGGCGGCGCGAGGGTCGCTCGAATGGTTGCGATGTCTGGTCGGTCATGAGCGGTCTCACCTCTCGATGGTGCCTCGAATTCGGTTGGTTTGACATGGTTGAACCGTCAATCCACGATCGTGCCATGCTTGGGTCGTCAGTTGTCGCTGCTGATCGGCCGGACTGCTCGGGTGGTTCGCGCGGGTCGCCTCGGTTGCTCCAACGCCCTCCTTGGTCAGGTGCCCTCATGACGAGGCCAGTTGGCGGGCCGCGCGGAGCATCTCGGGATTCGACAGCTCGGAGATGGATTCTACCCCTTTGTCGACCTTCTTCAGGATCGCGCACAACAATTCACCGGCGTCCTGCGGCCGCTGTTCGATGTCCATCCGCATGGCCCAGTCCACTTGCTCAAGCAACTCTGGAGGATAACGGGTTTTGAATTCAACCGTCGCGGGAGTCAGCGTATCCTGCTGTTGGCGCTGGGGCGCCGGGAGAGGCGTTTGACCGTCCATGCAGGCCCGGATACTGGCCCCGACGGCGTAGACATCGGTCCAGGGACCGACCCGGCCGTCCCGCAGATACTGTTCGAGCGGCGAGTAACCGGCGGTGATGACCTGACCGCCGCGGGTACGACCACGTTTGAGTGGATGAACGGCCCCGAGATCGAGCAGGATCGGCCGATCGCCATGACGCAGGTGGATATTGCCCGGCTTGACGTCGAGATGAACCATGGCGCGTTGATGCAACAACGACAGGGCGTCCAGGATCGGGATGAAAACACTGAGGATGAAGGTCGTGCTGAGGCCGCCACGGCGCTCTTGCACATAGGCGCCGAGATTGCGTCCGCGCTCATTGGGCATGACCAGGTAAGCGGTCTCGTTGGCGAGAAAGAAATCGACGACCCGCACGATCGAGGGGTGCTGGAGCGAGGCGAGTGCTTTCACCTCTTGAAAAAAGAGCCGCCGGCCGCGCTGAAAACTCTCTGCGAGTGCGGGATCGCTCGGGATCACACGTTGAGCATGGCCGCGCCGTGCGATCTTCTTCGGCATGTACTCCTTGACCACGACCTCCTCGCCGCTGTCGTCGTCATAGCCCTCATAGATCAAACTGAATCCACCTTGGGCGATATGATGCTGGAGATGATATGGCCCCAAGACCGTTCCATCCGGAAGGCTCTCTCGATCGACGGCCATGGCGGTGCCTCGCGGTTGGCGCGCATGAGGTGGTCACGACGCACCGGTGGGCGACCGGCATGAGGGCTGCCGTGGGATCGTCGCCGCACCGCCGTGCCCGAGGTCGTGATGGATTCCACTGCGTCTCGCTTGCTGGGGGTATAGGATAATCTGGGCGAGTGGCGAGTGGCGAGTGGCGAGTGGCGAGTGGCGAGTGGCGAGTGGCGAGTGGCGAGTGGCCGCGGTCGTCGTCGTGAGGGCCGACCAAGATTTCAAACAGTTTCGAGGGGATTAGATGATTAAAAGCATGACGGCCTTCGCGCGCGAGTCGCGCTCGGGTGATTTTGGTGAACTCACATGGGAATTGCGCGCTGTCAACCACCGTTATTTAGAACCCCATCTGCGCTTGCCTGAAGAGTTGCGTTCACTCGAGGCCCGCGTGCGTGCGCGCTTGGCGGCGCGTTTGCAGCGCGGCAAGCTCGACTGCACTTTGCGCTACACCGCGGCAGTGGGGATGGTGGGGAACCTGCGGGTCAATCGCCTGTTTGTCGAGCAACTCCTCGCCGCCGGGCAGGAAGTGGGCGCGATCATCGGGCGCGGCATCGAGCCTTCGCCCTTCGAGTTACTGCGCTGGCCCGGCGTCTTGCATGAGCCGGAGCGCGATCTCGATCAGGTCGCGGCGGCGGCTTTGGACCTCCTGGAGGGGGCCTTGGACAGCTTACTCGCCACGCGCGTGCGCGAGGGTGAGCGCCTGGAAGCGCTCTTAATCGAGCGCTGTGACCGCCTCGAAGAGAGCGTCGGACGGGTTCGGGCGCGGATGCCGCAGGTGATGGATGGGGTGCGGCAGCGTCTGAGCGATCGTCTCGCCGAGCTCAGGGCGCAGCTCGATGAGGGTCGCCTCGAGCAGGAGATCGCGTTGATCGCGGCCCGTCTCGATGTCGACGAGGAGATGGATCGCCTCGAGGCCCATATCGCCGAGGTGCGCGATGTGTTGAAACGCCCCGAACCGGTTGGCCGGCGGCTCGACTTTCTGATGCAGGAACTCAACCGCGAGGCCAACACCCTGACGTCGAAGTCGGCGGATGTGGAGGTCACCCGTGAAGCGGTCGAGATGAAGGTGTTGATCGAGCAAATGCGCGAGCAGATCCAGAATCTCGAATAATCCGTCAATGTGACGGTCTTCATCTCCAGCCGGCCAACACCAGGCGCGGCTGCGCGGTCTGGCATCAGCGGTTCCCGGTCTTGCAGCACGGGTGGACCGAGCGGAACCTCGGCCGGGTTTCAAGTGGTGTCGACGCGACCCCCTCGTCCCTGGATTCGGTGGCGTGCCCGCTAGCGTGGGGCGCCGTCTGATCTGGCATCGCAACAGCGGGGCGCCATGATCCGGATTGGACCGTCACTGACGCTGGTGCGTAGGCATTGGAGTGCAACATGAACGAAGGCATTCTATTGATCGTCTCGGCGCCATCCGGAGCCGGCAAGACGTCGCTGATGAAGGCGCTCCTGGCGCGTGATCCTGCGCTGACACTCTCGGTTTCGTGCACGACACGGGCGGCGCGTCCCGGAGAACAGGATGGGGTGCATTACCATTTCGTCGCGCCGGCCGAGTTTCAGGCCGCCTTGCGCGCCGGTGACTTTCTCGAACATGCGCGGGTGTTCGACAATTGGTATGGAACGCGCGCGGCCGATGTGCGCACCCGTCTGGCAGAGGGGCACGATGTCATCCTTGAGATCGACTGGCAGGGCGCGCGGCAAGTACGCGAATGCTTTCCGACGTCCGTCGGGATCTTCATCCTGCCGCCATCGATCGCGGAGCTGGAGCGTCGTTTGCGCGGGCGTGGAACGGACAGCGATGCGGTCATCGCCCGCCGGATGGCGCAGGCACGCTCTGAGATGACGCACGCGGATGAATACAAATATCTGGTTGTGAACGACCGCTTCGACGGGGCCTTGGATGCGCTTGCCGCCATTGTGGTGGCCGAGCGCCACCTCATGGTGCGGCAACGCTCCCGTGTGGCCTTCGCGTTCGCGTTTTAGCGGTGGCCGGTGGCTCCGGGAACGCGGACGCCGTGGCCGCGTTCTAACGATCGTCCAGCCATTGCGTTTGAGAGCGCTTGCCCTGACCCCGAGCGTGCGCTGCCGCTAGGGCCATGGACGTGCACCGGTCGCCACCTTACCCGGTCGCCGCTAGAGCCGCGCCGCGCCGCGTGCCGGTTCGGGCCTGCTGCGGTGATCCACGCTCCTCAGGTGCCATCGAGTGTGCTAGGCTCTTGATCTCAGATCATTTGATTGGTTATGAGGTCACCCGACACCTGGTGTGGTCTCGACCTCCCCGTGTCTGCCCGCGCAGGACGCCACGTCCGCCGCTCGCCGTTCCCAGCCGCTGCGCGCCGCGCCTGGGACGCCCCCGTTATTTGGAGACGATTGAGATGGCTCGAATCACTGTCGAAGACTGCTTGAATCACGTTGATAATCGGTTTGATCTGGTCTTGCTCGCAACGCAACGGGCACGCCAGCTTGCGAATGGTTGCGATCCGCTCCTGCCCTGGGCCAACGATAAGCCCACCGTGATGGCGCTGCGCGAGATCGCCGCCGGCCATATTTCCTCCGCGACCGTCCAAGCCGCGCAGCGCGAAATCGATGAGACCACCGCCGCGCTGCAACAAGCCTACGCCGAGGAATTCTCAGCTGAATCGAACGACGCGGAACCAAGCCGTGTCCCCAAGGAGTAGCCGACGAGTCGCGCGAGTGGTGATGCCCGCGACTCAGGGGCTCCGCTCGGATGGGGTGGTCATGGTGTCGGCATGGCCCGCTCCCCGCATTGATCCAGGTTTGGGGTCAAGTCAACAGCGGCTCCCACGGGTCCCGGTTCCGCGCTCGTTTCCCACCGAGTCGCCAAGACCGTGAACCCCTGCGCGAACGAGACCATCCACGCCCACCCGACGAACGCCGCCGGCGATCGGGCGTGGGCGCCAGGTTCCGTTCGCCATGCGCTGTCTTCTCTCGGCGAGGGTCCCGTCTCGAAACGCTATCTGATGAGCGATCTGTGCGCTGACCTGTCCACGTATCTGCCGCCTGAACAGATCAGCGAGATCTATCGCGCCTATCTGTTCGGTGCCGAGGCGCACGATGGGCAGACACGCAAATCAGGCGAACCCTATATTTACCATCCCGTTGCGGTGGCACGGATCCTGGGCGAGATGCGCATGGATTATCAGTGCCTGATCGCAGCCATCTTGCACGATGTGATCGAAGACACGGGGGTGACCAAGGAACAAGTCGCGGACGCCTTTGGCCCACAGGTCGCGGAACTCGTCGATGGGGTCAGCAAGCTCTCCCAGATTCAGTTCGAATCCCGGGCCGAAGCGCAGGCGGCGAGCCTGCAAAAAATGCTGCTCGCGATGACCCGCGACATTCGTGTCATTCTGATCAAGCTGGCTGATCGGCTTCATAACATGCGCACGCTCGATGCGATGAAGCCGGAGGCCTGCCGTCGCATCTCCCGCGAAACGCTCGAGATCTTTGCTCCGATCGCGAATCGCCTGGGCATCGATCGGATGCGGGTGGAGCTTGAGGAGTTGGGGTTCCTACACTATTGGCCATGGCGTCGCGGCATCATCCAGCGGGCACTGCGCAAGACCTGTGGGGCGCGCCTGGAGATGGTGAGCACGGTCGAGACGGAACTCAGACGCGCCATGCTGCAGGAGGATCTCGCGGGCGAGGTCGAGGGCCGCCGCAAGCATCTCTATGGGATCTACTGCAAGATGCGTGAGAAACATCGCGCCTTCTCGGAGGTGGTCGATGTCTTCGGTTTCCGCGTCACGGTCGATCGCATCGACACCTGCTATCGGGTGCTCGGGCTGGCTCACAACCTCTACAAACCCGTACCCGGACGCTTCAAGGACTACATCGCCATTCCAAAGGCCAACGGCTATCAATCGCTTCATTCGGTGCTGGTCGGGCCGCAAGGGATCCATATCGAGATTCAGATCCGAACGCACGAGATGCAACGCATGGCTGAGTCCGGGATTGCGGCGCATTGGATGTATAAAACGGGTGAGCAAGGGACGTCGAACACCCCGGCGCTTGCGGCGGAATGGTTGCAGAATCTCCTGGTGATGCAGCGCGGCGCGGGTGATTCGGTTGAATTCCTCGAGCATGTGAAGGTCGATCTGTTCCCCGACGAAGTCTACGTCTTCACGCCCAAGGGTCGGATCATGACCCTCAAGCGGGGGGCGACCGTGATCGACTTTGCCTACGCGATTCACTCCGATGTCGGCAATTCCTGCGTCGCGGCACGCATCGATCGCCAAATGGTCTCGCTCGACACCATGTTGCGAAGCGGACAGACGGTCGAAATCTTCACCTCGCCCGGCAAACAGCCCAACGCAGCCTGGCTCAATTTCGTGGTGACCGGCAAGGCCCGAGCCAGTATCCGCGGTTACCTCAAAAACCTCAAACAGCGCGAGGCCATCGAACTCGGGCGGCGTCTCCTCGCCAATGAGCTCGCGCCGCTCGGGGTCACCCTGGAGCAGATCGATCCGCTACGCGTCGCGGCCTATCTTGAGGACGCGAATCAGTCGAGCCTCGATGACCTGCTGGTGGAGATTGGTCTTGGTAATCGGCTCGCCGCGTTCGTCGCCCGCCGGCTCGTGGTCATGGAGGAGGATGAGATCAATCCCGAGCGTGGTGGTGATGTTCACCCGCATCGGCTCGCGATCCGCGGAACCGAGGGGATTGTAGTGAGCTTTGCGCGCTGTTGTCGGCCGATTCCGGGCGACCCCATCGCGGCGCTATTCAGCCCCGGGCGAGGGATCGTGGTGCATCGTATCGAATGTCGCAATCTCGGCAGCCTAGAGAGCCGGCGTGACACGCGTCTTGAGGTCGAATGGGCCGATGAGCCGGACGGCGAGTATCCAACCGAGATCCGGGTTGAGGTCGGTAACCGGCGCGGAGCCCTCGCGGTGGTGGCCAATGCCATTTCTGATCTGGGGTCTAACATCGAGAATGTCTTCACACGCGAAAAGGACGGGATGACGACCGCGCTGGATTTGATGATCCTGGTCAGGAGCAGAGTGCATCTGGCCCGGATCATGCGGCGGGTCCGACAGCTCCCGGTCGTCTTGCGCATCACGCGGGTGCCTCGCTGAGTCCGCGACCTGGTGGCGGCTCACGACGCCATGCTTGTAACTGGTGCCAGTCGACGCTACCTCATCACCAAGGGTGTTTTCCGCTCGCTCGCGCCGAGTCTGGATGCGCCAGATTGCCGCTGTGCCCACTCGGCGGTGCTACCACACAGGATTCCTTCATGTCTGACTTGACGCTAGACGAGCGCTGCGCGCTGACGCGCCGAATCATGGGATTGGTCGAGGGATGGAACCTGGCGGCCCGTGACATTTTGGTGCTGCTCCAGCTCCCTGAGTCCATCAAGGCGCGCAATCTCTCACGCTATCGTGACGAAGACTGTTTTCCGGATGATGCCGCCGTGAACCGTCGTCTCTCCTATCTCATTCGTATCGAAGACGCCCTCCACACCTATTTCCCGCGCAACCCGGAGATGCGGCATCTGTGGGTAAAGCGCGCAAACAAGCATTTCAACAAGCGTTCGCCGGTGGCGGTGATGGTGGAAGATGGCGAGAGTGGGTTGATCGCGGTCTTATCCCATCTCGATTGTACCTTTGCGTGGGATATGACTGGATCGAAGGCTGAATACGGTCAATGAGTGGTTGGGCGCACGACCCCCTCGCGTGCCAGACGATTCCCAGACCTCGGCGCTCAAAACGGGATCGAACGGACCCCGAGCGGACAGCGCAACGGAGCCGCAATGGGGTGCCCGGCGCAGTAGCACTCAAGGCGATCAGCTCACCTGCCCTGGGGTTCGCGTGTCCTCGCCTGGAACAGCCCCATCTGCCTCGGTGGTCGGCTCTTCATCCGCAAGCCAGTCGCGCGGTTTGAGATAAACATCGTAGAGTTCCGCCTCGGGGCTTCCGGGAGACGGTTGATGGTCGTAGCGCCAACTCACCTCTGGCGGAAGCGACATAAGGATCGACTCGGTACGACCCCCCGACTGAAGACCAAAGAGGGTTCCACGATCGTAGACGAGATTGAACTCGACATAGCGCCCGCGCCTGATTTTCTGGAACTCGCGTTCATCATCCCCGTACGGGCGGGCCCAGCGTCGATTCACGATCGGTAGGTAAGCTGGCAGATAATGCTCGGCGACACTGCGCATGAATGCGAAGCTGTGTTCGAACCCGCCCTCGTTCAAATCATCGAAGAAGAGGCCGCCGACACCACGCGGTTCGTTGCGATGTTTCAGAAAGAAATACTGGTCGCACCATGCCTTGTAACAGGGGTAGCGATCGGCTCCAAATGGTTCGCAGGCCGCGCGAGCGGTCCGGTGCCAGTGTCGAACATCCTCCTCGAAACCATAGTAAGGGGTCAGATCGAAGCCACCACCGAACCACCAGACCGGCTCGGCATCGGGTTTCTCGGCGATGAAGAAGCGCACATTCAGGTGCGAGGTTGGAACGTACGGGTTGCGCGGATGCACCACCAGGGACACGCCCATGGCCTCGAAGGCACGGCCGGCGAGCTCGGGACGGTTTGCACTGGCGGACGGGGGTAGGCGATCGCCGAAGACATGGGAAAAATTGATCCCCCCGCGTTCGAAGACGGCTCCGTCCTGCATGATGCGAGTCCGTCCACCGCCTCCGCCTGGGCGTTGCCAGACCTCCTCACGGAAACCAGCGCCACCATCGGTCTCGCGCAGGGCCACGCAGATGCGATCCTGCAGTTCCATGAGATAAGTCTTGACGACAGTTGCGTCAGGTTGGTTGAGCATTGGAGCAATACCTCGCGAAAGGATTGGAATCGTGTTCGCTCGGGCGCGCGCCACTGAGCATGGATCGCCAGCACGTCCTGGGTCGCACCCGGGCCGCAAACCGAGTGTGATTGTCGGATAGGATACGCGATGTACGACCTGATCTGGTTGTGGACCACTGGCGGTGGTGGCATGGATCCTGAGTCGGTGAACACCTGAGCCGCGTGTGGTCACGGAACCGTTTCAACCGGCTCTCCCTGGCCAGACGTGGCCGAATATGATGAGATTTCAACTGATCTGGAGGATAGATTGATGTCGAGCACCCGATCCGCGCGTCTTCTCTTAGCCAGCCTGTTCCTCGCGGGGGCCTCTGCTCATGCCGAGCAGGCGGTGACCCTGTTGGGCCTCGGTTCGAGTATTCCTGACGCATGGCAGCTCGAGACCCCGAGCAGTGACATGCGCCTTCTCCAATCCGCCATCCCCGCGGCGGACGGTGATGCCGCGGCGTTCGTCGTCTTCTATTTCGGCCCCGAACAAGGTGGCACCCTGGAGGCCAATGTCGAGCGTTGGCAGTCACAATTTCAGGGCCCCGAGGGGACTGCCGTCGAGCCGCGCATCAGCGAGATCGGCACGGCGGCATTGCCCGCGACGCTCGTCGAGCTCCGCGGTTCCTATGGGCGCAGCGTAGGGATGGGGCCGGGCGGTGACATGCTGCCCGATCGGATGCTGCTCGCCGCCGTGGTTGAGACCCCGGAGGGGACCCTGTATCCGCAGCTCCATGGTCCCGCCATGCTGGTCGCGGAACAACGTGATGCCTTCATCGCGTTCGTGCGCGGTTTACAGCCTGCCGCGACGCCGAGGCCCTGAGATTGCCGCGTCATGCTTCCCCGCGCTGGTTTCGCGTCGTCCGCTTCGGGCTCATCGCGTTGGCTGTCGTGTTGGGTCTGGGCAGTGCCGGGCTCTATTGGGTTGCCAAGCGCGCGGAGCCGGTCTACAAGGGGAGCATCAGCCTGGCGGGTCTCAAGGCCCCGGTTCGCGTGCGCTACGGGCCGCATGCGATTCCGACCATCGAGGCAGAGGACCTCGCGGACCTGCTCTTCGCGCAAGGTTATGTGGTGGCGAGCGAGCGTCTGTGGCAGATGGACCTGTTGCGACGGCTCGCCAGTGGGCGACTCGCGGAACAATTTGGCCCCGTCGTGCTGCCGGCCGACCGGTTTTTCCGCACCATCGGGCTCACGCATGACGCCGAGCGCAGTCTCGCGGCACTGACCGCCGCCGACCGCTAACTCTTGAGTGCCTATGCCGCCGGCGTTAACGCCTATCAGCTCCGCGCCGTGACGCAGCGGCGCGTGCCGCTCGAGTATCGTCTTATCGGCGCCGCACCGGAGCCCTGGACGCCACTCGACAGTCTGCTGATCGGCGGCTACATGGCGTGGAGCCAGTCCTTCAACGTACGCCATGAGCTGGCCTTTCTGCGGCTGGCGGCGCGGCTGGGTCCGGAGCGGGCGCGCGAACTCTTTCCGACGGACGTCGGCATCTCGGCACCACCCCTGCCGCGCGAACTGTCGGAGCTGTTGGGCGCGGAGGCGCGGACACACTTCGGTCCGGCTTCGGGGCTGCATCTTGACGCCGTGGTCGCGCTGATCGGTCGGCTTGGTCTCCCCCAACCGTCCGTGGCGAGCAATGCGTGGGCGGTCACGGGCGCGCGCACGGCCGATGGTGCCGCCCTCTTGGCAAATGATCCGCACTTGGCCGCGTCAATGCCCGGGATCTGGTACGAGCTGGAGCTGATCACCCCGGAACTTGCGGTCGTGGGGGCGAGTCTGCCAGGCATTCCACTGGTGATGATCGGGCACAATCGCGACCTCGCCTGGGGGATGACGAGTACGGTGGCCGATACCCAGGACCTCTTCATCGAACGCTTGACGCCGGATCAGCTCCAGGTCGAGCGACCGAACGGCGAGCTGGAACCGATCCTGACCCGATTCGAACACATTCGGGTCAAGGGGGGCGACACCCACGAGTTGCCGGTGCAGTCGACCCGTCACGGCGTCATCCTCAATCCGGTTCTGGGGCCGATGACCCGCACCCCGATGGATTTGCCGCAGCCGGATACCGCCTATCGCCTAGCGCTGCGGCAAAGCAAGGATCAACCGGATCTCTCCTTTGCCGGACTGCGGCGTCTCAATCAGGCCCGGACGCTCGAGGAGGCCAGCGCGGCCATCCTGGATTTCCGTCATGTCGTCCTGAATCTGATGATGGCCGACCGGGACGGACGGATTGGCTTTCAGACCAGTGGGGTGCTGCCACAGCGCGGCGCGGGCCTAGGTGCCTTCCCCGCGCTCGGTTGGGTCGCCGATCAAGCCTGGCAGGGGAGCGTCCCACAGGCACTCAATCCACGTCTGCTGCAGCCGCCAGGCGCGGCACTCATCAACGCCAATCATCGCATCATTCCGGTCGCCTACCCGGTCAACGTCAGCCAGACTTGGATGGCCCCCTTTCGAGCCGAGCGGATTGCCGCAAGAATCGCCCAGGTGGAACCAGTGACCGCGCAGGAGATGGCACGGATCCAACTCGATACGATCAGCATCCAGGCGCGGCTGACGCAGCAGGCCGTGCGGTCACTTGAGATGGCATTGCGCGCGGTCGATGCCGAAGCCTGGGACATCGCCGTGGCGGAGCTGCTGGAGTGGGATGGCGACATGAGCGCGCATAGCCGTGCCGCCGCCTTTTATGCCCTGCTCGAACCCTCCCTCTATCGGGCGCTCTATGGCGATGAACTCGGCGACGATCTCGAGACGCTCACCAATCTGGCGGCCTTCTCCTACAGCCCACTGCAGGAGACCTTGCGGACTGGACGCTCGAGTTTTTGGGACGATGTGACGACCGACTGGATCGAGGAGCCCGCGGAGATTTGGGCGCGTGCACTGACGGCGGCGAAGGGCGAGCTCGTCGCCCGGCTCGGTTCCGCCGGTGATCCAGGGCTGGCGGCATTGCGGACCCTGACGTTTCCGCATGCCTTCGGCACGCTGCCGCTGATCGGATCGCTCTTCAACGTGGGGCCGATCGGCGTCGGAGGGCATCTCGATACCGTGGCGCTCATGAAGCCCTTGCCGCTCGCCCCCGAGTCCGTGCTGTTCGTGCCCTCAATGCGCGTCGTCTTCACGCCCGATGACTGGTCACGCACTCAAGGGATCCAGCCGTTGGGCCAGTCTGGCCACCGTTTCTCGCCCTACCGGACCGATCAACTCGCGCACTGGCGCGCGGGGCGTCTGCGTGCGTGGCCTTGGCAGGGTCCGAGTGCCGACGAGACCCTTGGGGTGCTGACTCTCCTCCCCTCCCGCTGAGGTCGGTCGTGTCCGCTCAGTGGCTCGCGCATCAGGTCTCGAGCCAAAAGGTAACGGGTCCCTCGTTGACCAGGGTGACGCGCATCTCGGCGCCAAAGCGCCCAGTTGCGACAGGGGCATGGCGGGTCCGTGCCTGGGTCACCAACAACTCGAACAGACGTTGGCCTTCCGCGCTGGGTGCCGCGCTGGTGAAGCTCGCGCGTGTGCCCTGACGGGTCGCGGCCGCGAGGGTGAACTGGGGGACCAACAGCAGGCCACCGCCGATGTCACGCAGGCTCAAGTTCATACGATCGGCTGAATCAGGAAAGACCCGGTAGCCAAGCAGTCGCTCCAACAGGCGTTCGCCGCGCGCTTCGCTGTCACCGCGCTGGACCCCGACGAAGACCAGCAGACCGCGTTCGATGGCGCCGACGGTGGTCCCCGCGACCTCGACTTGGGCACTGGAGACACGTTGCAGGAGACCGATCACGCGCTGATCAACCCAGGGTGCGTGCAAAGCGGTCGGTGGCCTCGACCAAGGCAGCGCGAATCCCCGGCTCGAAGGCTGAATGACCGGCATTTGGGATCACCTGCAATTCTGAGGTGGGCCAGGCTTGATGCAGATCCCACGCCGAGCGCAGCGGGCAGATGATGTCGTAACGGCCCTGGATGATGAGGCCGGGAATGCCCTGCAGGCGGGAGGCGTCCTCGAGCAGCTGATTCGGTCGCAGGAAGGCGCCCGACATGAAATAGTGGCACTCGATCCGGGCGAGACTCAGCGCCACGCTGGGCGCGGCAAAATGGGCCTCGATCGCGGGGTTGGCGCGCAGCGTCGCCGTGCGTCCCTCCCAGACCGACCAGGCCTGTGCCGCCGCGAGACGGGTCGCCTCGTCCGCCCCGGTGAGGCGGCGATGGTAGGCCGTGAGCAGATCGGTGCGTTCCGCCTCGGGGATCGGGGCGATGAACTGCTCCCAATGATCCGGAAAGATCCAGTTCGCGCCCTCCTGATAGAACCAGCGAATCTCGGCCTCACGACAGAGAAAGATCCCCCGTACGATCAGCCCCGTGACCCGATGTGGATGGGTTTCGGCATAGGCGAGGGCCAGGGTCGACCCCCATGATCCACCGAAGACCAGCCAACGATCGATCCCCAAGTGTTCACGGATCCGCTCCAGGTCGGCGACCAGATCCCAGGTGGTATTGGCCGTGAGGCTGGCATGCGGCGTGGAGCGCCCGCAACCCCGCTGGTCGAACAAGACCGCACGGTAGCGTGTCGGGTCGAAGAAGGCGCGATGCGCAGGCTCACACCCGGCCCCTGGTCCTCCGTGCAGGAAAACCACGGGGATGCCGTCGCGGCGTCCACATTCCTCAACATAGAGGCGATGGCCGTCCCCGACCTCCAGGGTCTGCGTGGCAAAGGGTTCGATGGGGCGATAGAGATCAGTCATGGGGTTTGGGTCATCCATCACTAGGATCGTTCGTCGCGGCGGGCGGGGTCGGGAGGTTCTAACCGACTGGTCTAATTCCCGCGGCTCGCTCGCTTGCGCTCATTCTCGGTGAGATGGCGTTTGCGCACGCGGATCGCGGCAGGCGTGATCTCGACGAGTTCATCATCCTCGATGAATTCCAGTGCCTGCTCGAGCGTGAACTTCACCGGCGGCGTCAGCAGGATGTTCTCGTCCGAACCCGCCGCGCGAATGTTCGTCAACTGTTTGGCCTTCAGTGGGTTGACCGTGAGATCGTTTTCGCGTGAATGGATGCCGACCACCTGACCTTCGTAGACCTCATCACCCGGCGAGACCATCATGCGGCCACGTTCCTGGAGGTTAAAGAGGGCATACCCGAGGGCCTTGCCGGTCGCGTTGGAGATGAGCACCCCATTGCGCCGCGGGGCAATCCCGCCAGGATTGGCCGGGCGATAGCGGTCGAAGATGTGATATTTCAGTCCCGTGCCCGAGGTCAGGGACATGAATTCGGTCTGGAAGCCGATCAACCCCCGGGACGGCACCTCGTAATCCAGCCGGACGCGGCCCTTGCCATCTGGAATCATGTCCTTCAGCTCGCCGCGTCGTTCCCCGAGCGCCTGCATGATGGCGCCCTGCGCGCTCTCATCGATGTCCACCGTGAGCTGTTCATAGGGCTCACAGATCTGGCCGTCGATCTCCCGGAAGATGACCTCGGGGCGCGAGACGGCCAATTCGAAACCCTCGCGGCGCATGGTTTCGAGCAGGATCGAAAGGTGCAACTCACCGCGTCCGGAAACCCGGAATTTTTCCGGGTCATTGCCTTCCTCGACACGCAGCGCGACGTTATGAATGAGTTCGCGCTCAAGGCGATCCTTGAGCTGACGCGAGGTGAGGTATTTGCCATCGCGTCCCGCGAATGGCGAGGTGTTGACCTGAAAGGTCATGGTCACGGTTGGTTCGTCGACCGTGAGTGATGGCAACGCCTCGAGATGATCCGGGTGACAGAGGGTATCGGAGACATTGGGCGCCTCGATGCCGGTGAGGGCAACGATATCGCCCGCGTTGGCGACCGGGACTTCGTGGCGCTCCAATCCCAGATAGCCGTAAACGAGCCCGACCTTGGCGCGATAGCGTCCACCGTCGGGTTTGACAACGATGATCTGCTGATTGGGACGCACGGTGCCGCGGCGGATGCGCCCGAGCGCGATGGCGCCGACGAAGGAGCTGTAGTCGAGCGTGGAGATCTGCATCTGGAAAGGGGCATCGGGGACGACCTCGGGCGCGGGGCAGTGCGTGACGATGGCCTCAAACAGCGGTGTCATGTCGCCCTCGCGTACCTCGTCGCTCAATCCCGCGTAGCCGTTGAGCGCCGAGGCATAGATGATCGGGAAATCGAGCTGTTCATCACTGGCGCCGAGCCGATCGAAGAGATCGAAGACCTGATCGATGACCCAATCCGGGCGGGCGCCTGGGCGGTCGATCTTGTTGACCACGACGATCGGGCGCAGTCCGTGGGCAAATGCCTTACTGGTCACGAACCGCGTTTGGGGCATGGGTCCTTCTTGAGCATCGACGAGCAGCAGCACCGAATCGACCATCGAGAGCACGCGTTCGACCTCGCCACCGAAATCAGCGTGTCCAGGGGTATCGACGATGTTGATGCGGTAGTCACGCCAGCGCAGGGCCGTGTTTTTCGAGGTGATGGTGATCCCGCGCTCCTTTTCCAACGCATTGGAGTCCATCACCCGCTCGACGGGCCCGAATCGTTCACCGAGGGTGCCGGATTGCTCCAGCAGTTTGTCCACGAGCGTGGTCTTGCCATGATCGACATGGGCGATGATGGCGATGTTGCGTAACGTTTCGATCACGAGTGGAACTCCGAGTGAAAAGGGGAAACCGGTCAGGGATGGGTGATGGTCATGCCGCGGGCAGGCGGCTCGCGCGCAAGTGTATACCGGTCACGCCCATGACTGTTTCGGTTCCACTCGGATTGCGCCACGCTCGGAATTCAGGATACGTCGGCGAGGGCCTCCGTGCGGCGCACGCCGCACGGAAGCATCAGCCCGTCCTTAGCTCGCCTTCAGTCGCTTGCGCATCGCATGCAGGGTGGGCTCGGTATAGCCGTTTGGTGCCTCACGCCCCTTGAAGATCAGGTCCGCGGCAGCCTGGAAGGCAATGCCGTCGAAGCGGGGCGCCATCGGGCGGTAAAGCGGGTCCGCCGCGTTCTGCGTGTCCACAACGGCGGCCATGCGTTTGAGGGTGTCCATGACCTGATCGCGCGAGACGACGCCGTGATGGAGCCAGTTGGCAACCTGTTGACTGGAGATCCGCAGGGTTGCGCGATCCTCCATCAGGCCGACGTTTGCGATATCCGGAACCTTTGAGCAACCGACGCCTTGATCGATCCAGCGCACGACATAGCCAAGGATCCCTTGGCAATTGTTGTCGAGCTCCTGCTGGATTTCCTCGGGACTCCAGGCGCGGTTGGGGTCGAGCGGAATCTGCAAGATGGTATCGAGCTCCGCGCGCGGACCACCCGCGGCCAGTTCAGCTTGGACCGCCGCGACGTCGACCTGGTGATAGTGGATGGCGTGGAGAGTCGCCGCGGTGGGGGAGGGGACCCAGGCGCAGTTCGCGCCCGCCCGCGGATGTCCCGCCTTGGTGGCGAGCATGGCCCGCATCTCATCGGGCATGGTCCACATCCCTTTGCCGATCTGGGCGTGACCAGGCAGACCGCAGGCGAGCCCGACATCGACGTTCCAGTTCTCGTAGGCGAGCAGCCAGGGCGCGCTCTTCATGTCGCCTTTGCGCAGCATGGCACCGGCCTCCATGTCGGTGTGGATCTCGTCGCCCGTGCGATCGAGGAATCCGGTATTGATGAAGATGACACGCTCGGCGGCGACGCGAATGCACTCTTTCAGATTCAGGGTGGTGCGCCGTTCCTCATCCATGATGCCGATTTTGATGGTGTTGCGTGGCAATCCCAGGGCCTCCTCGACGCCGGCGAAGATGTCCACGGCGAGGCGCACCTCGTCGGGACCGTGCATCTTCGGCTTGACGATATAGATGCTGCCGGTGCGTGAATTGCGCTTGGCCCCCCGCTCGGGGTGGATATCATGCAGGGCGCACGCGACCGTGACGATGGCGTCGAGCATCCCCTCGGGGATCTCTTGGCCGTTCTCATCGAGCACCGCATCCGTGGTCATCAGGTGGCCGACATTGCGGACCAGCATCAAGGAGCGACCAGGCAGCGTGAGGGCATCGCCCGTTGGGGTGTGGTAGGTCCGATCGGGCGCGAGTGTGCGCTCGAGCACCTTGCCGCCTTTCTGGAACTGCGCGGTGAGATCACCCTTCATGAGACCGAGCCAGTTGCGATAGACCAGCACCTTATCCTCGGTGTCCACCGCCGCGACCGAGTCTTCGCAGTCCTGGATGCTGGTGACGGCCGACTCGAGGAGCAGGTCGGCGACCCCCGCGGGGCTGTCGCGACCGACCTGATGTTCCCGATCGATGCACAGCTCGATATGCAGACCCTGATGCACGAGCAGAATGGCCTCGGGACGATCGGGAGTGCCGCGATAACCGGCGAATTGCTCCGGTTGGCTCAACATGGTCTGGCTATTGTCTGGCAGGCAGACGACGAGTTTGCCTTCGTCAACCCGGTAACCACAGGACTCGGCATGGGAGCCACGGTTCAGGGGCGCGGCTTCGTCGAGGAAGGCCGCGGCGCGGGCAATGACCTCGGCCCCCCGTTTGGGGTTGTAGTGTGCGCCGCGCTCGAGACCGTCCTCGTCCGGGATGACGTCGGTCCCATAGAGGGCGTCATAGAGGCTGCCCCAGCGAGCGTTGGCCGCGTTCAGGGCATAGCGCGCATTGTTCACCGGCACGACCAACTGAGGACCGGCAATGGTTGCGATCTCGGGGTCGACATGGGCGGTGGTGACGCTGAAGCTCGGTCCTTCCGGAACCAGGTATCCAATGTCGGCGAGAAAGGCGCGATAGGCGCCGGTGTCGAGGGGTTGGCCGCGATGCTCGAGATGCCAGTGGTCAATCTGACGCTGGAGTGCCTCGCGGTGGTCGAGTAGGGTGCGATGGCGCGGTGCGAGCACCTGAACCATGGCGCCGAAGGCCTGCCAGAGGGCATCGTTCTCAACCCCGGTGCCGGGCAGGATCTCATCTCGCACGAGGTCGTAAAGGGGTTTGGCGACCTTCAGGCCGCCGATTTCCACGCGTTCGATCATGGTATTGGGTCTCCGTTCCTCGTTGGATAGAGGTTTGCTTCAATGGGCAGCGCACGCAAGCGATTTGGTGGCGGCCAGAGGACTCGTCGCGAAGTGGATCACTGCGCGGCGCATGGCGGGCTGTTTGCATCCGACCGCGGTGGCCGCGACACCGCGCGGTTCGCGGTACCCGGTACCTCGTTGCCACGGCCTGGTGCGCCGCTGTCGGATTCGGTGCAAGCGCGGCCGTACGATCTGATCCGGATGGCAGCCACGGCATCACGCCGCCATTCGGATCCTGACCATCTCCTATCATTGTGCCCGAGGCGGTCGCAAGGCAAGATTTCACCGATGAAATCTGTCAAGCAACAGCATTCGTCAGCACAATGCTGAGTCACCCAGGTGGGTCGACGGGGCTGTGCTTGAGCGGCTCGCTTGTCCTCGGACAGCTCGTGAGAGGTTTGGCGGATCAGCGCTTCCCGCCAAATAGACGCCCGAAGAGGCCGCCAGACGGGGCTTTGTGCGTCGCTTGTTCCGCTTGAGCCGCCGTCGCGGCCGCCAGGGTTTCGGCATCCTCCGCATTCGCTTGCTGCCAGGCCTGACTGAGACTCTCCCAACGCGGATCGTTCGCCTCGAGGCTCCAGGCACGAATCTGTTTGTCCACACTACCGGAATAGAGCCATTGCCCGTCCGGGCTGAAGGCAACGCAATAGACGTCCTTCTCGTGCCCGGTCAATCGCGTGAGTTCGGCGCCGGTTGCGGCATCCCAGAGGATGATGGTCTTATCGGCACTCCCAGAGGCAATGAATTTGCCGTCAGGGCTGTAGACCGCGCTCCAGGCCGGATAGGTGTGCTCTTCCATTTCCATGATGAGTGAACCCGTCGCGAGATCCCACAGTCCAATTGATCCGTCGACATTACTCAGCAGGAGACGGCTGCCATCGGGGCTGAATTGGGTGCTGTTGATGCCATTGTTGATGACATCGAGCCGGCTCAGCTCAGCGCCCGAGGAGACGTCCCAGACGGCCATGGTGCAGTCGCGGCTGCCCGAGATCAGGCGTGACCCATCGGGTGAGAAAACCACGCCTTGAACATATTGCGGATGACCTTCAATGGTGCGGACCAAGGTCCCATCCGCGGCGTTCCAGATACAGATGGTGCCGTCTTCGCTGCCGGAAGCGAGCAGCTGACCTTGGGGCTGGAAATCGAGGCTGTAGACGAGGCTGCTGTGTCCGCTCTGAGACCAGAGTGCCGTGCCGGTGGCGACGTCCCAAAGTCGCACGCTGGTGTCGGTCCCGCCGGAGGCCACCCAGTGTCCATCAGGGTGAAAGCGGACGCTGTAGACGCGCCCGTCGTGACCGGTGAGATCCTGTTCGACGCGTCCGGTGTCGAGGGTCCAGATCTTGACGTGGCTGTCCCAACTTGCGGTCGCTAGACGACGCCCGTCGGGGCTGAGTGCAAGTCCGTAGATGGTGTCCGTTGCGGCCGTGCGCGGCACGGAACGCCAGTGTGGGCTGGACATCGGGGTCTCCTCAATCGCTGAAACAGGATGGTTGTCAGTGCGGGGCGATCGTTGGACCGGGGTCAGGACTCGATCATCTGATCGAGCCGATGACCTGGCCGCACCATGGGGATAACATTTTCGGCCTTGTCGATCCAGATATCGACGAGGACCGGGCCGGGCTCGGCGAGCGCCTCGGCGAGCCCGTCACGCAGTGCTCGGGGATCCTTGATCCGCCGGGTCTTGAGTCGCGGGTAGACATACTTCAGGCCGGTGAGATTGGGGATCTGACGCCGGCAGCTTTGGTCGAGATCGATGCAATCGGGATCGCAACTGCTGTTGCGAGCGAGACAGGTTTCGTAGTGCAGGCCGGCGTCCATCATGTCTTCCCACTGGCGCACCATGCCCAGGAAGCTGTTGTTGAGGACGAGGATCTTGACCGGGATCTGGTTTGCGACCAAGGTTCCGAGTTCCTGGATATTCATCTGGAAGCTCCCGTCGCCGTCGACCAGCACGACAGGGTTGTCGCGGTCGGCGAACCAGGCGCCGATGGCCGCGGGAAGGCCAAAGCCCATGGTGCCCAGTCCGCCTGAGCTGACCCATTGGCGAGGTCGCTGGAAGCGGTAATACTGCGCGGCCCACATCTGATGCTGTCCGACGCCCGTGACCAGGGTGGCATGGCCGTGGGTCAGTTCCGAGAGCGTTTCGATCACGGCCTGCGGCTTGATGTACTCGGATTGCGCGTAGGGCTTCGGCATTTGGGTGCGCCAGTGGGCGATCTGCTCGAGCCAGGGGGTGTGCCGCGCGCCCTGCCCGTGGGTGAGAGCGTAGTCGAAAAAAGTGCCCAGCTCGGCGACCAGATGCAGATCGGTGGGAATCGTTTTGTCGATCTCGGAGGGGTCGATGTCGACATGCGCGATGCGCTTACCGGTCGCGAAGCCCTTCACCGCGACCCGGTCATCGAAACGTCCCCCGAGTGACAGGATCAAGTCGGCATCGCGAAGCGCATAGTTGGCGGGGATACTGCCGTGCATCCCCGGCATGCCGAGATTGTGTGGCCGTTCGAAGGGGATGGCGCCAAGCGCATTGAAGGTGGTGGTCACCGGTACGTCGAAGCGTTCGGCAAAGGCTTGGAGCCGACTGGCCGCATTGGCATGGATGATTCCGCCGCCGGCCTTCACGACTGGCCGTTCGGCCGCGGCGAGGGCGGCGAGAATGGCCTCGGCCTTGAGCGGGTCGAAGGCGACCGGCTCGCGGTGACGGATCCGCGGTGGGTTGGATGCGGCGGTGGCGGCGAGTTGGACGTCCTTGCAGATATCGACCACCACCGGCCCGGGGCGCCCGCGGGTGGCGAGCGCGTATGCCTCGCGCAGGATCCACTCAAGATCCCGGACCTCCTTGACGAGGTAATTGTGCTTCGAGATCGGGCGCGTGAAGCCGACCGTGTCGACCTCCTGGAAGGCGTCGGTTCCGATCGCGCCACTTGGCACCTGGCCGGTGATAAAGAGTGTTGGCAATGAGTCCTTATGGGCATCGGCGATCGGCGTGGCGAGGTTGGTCGCGCCGGGACCGGAGGTGGCAAGCGCCACGCCGACCCGGCCGCTGACTCGGGCATAACCCTCCGCGGCGTGACCGGCACCGCCCTCTTGGCGGCAGAGGATGAAGGTGGGCGCCGGTTCGCGGCGGCGCATGCGTCGATTCAATTCGACATGCAGTGGGATCACGGCCCCACCCGTATGGCCGAACAGATACTCGACCCCAAGGTCGGAGAGGACATCGAAAAAGATCGCGGCACCGGAGCGCTGTTCGTGACTCATGAGTTGCAGGACCAAGGCATTGCTTCGGACGAACGCTAATCATACCCTCGATCGCCATCGGATCAGGCGTTTCGGTTATGCTGCGCGCGGATCGGTGCACCGGAGACCGCGCCTAGAAGGTTGAATCTCTCGAATCTTTCAGGAGGATGGCATGCAAGCGATCGTCGGTTTGTTCCACAGACTCAAGCGGATCGATTACGAACGCCTCTTTGTCGGTTCGGTCGTCGCATTCACGCTCATCGGTGGTGTCTACGTCTATCTCGTCGATATCCATTTTGCTGAGTCGAACGGGGCGGACCTGACCCAGGCCCTAGGCACGGATCCCGAGATCGTGCAGCGGCTGGCACCGATTGGGCGCGTCGCGCTGGCGACATCGGTGGCGGCTGCGCCGACTTCCGACCTGGCGGCTCCCGCACCGCAGGAGCCCGCCTCATCGGAAGAGCCGGCGCTGTCGGACATTCCAGAGCGATCGCAGGAGCCCGCGCAAGCGGAAGACGCCGTGCGGTTGGCGGAGCCCGCATCGGCGGAGGAACTAGATCTGTTGGAAGACGCAGAGGTCTCGGCAGGGTCCGCGCTGCTAGACGAGATGATCGCACCGAGCGAACCGGTGTCCACCCTGCAGGAGACGATGCCATCAGTACCGACTGAGGTGGTGAGCGATCGTCTGGACGGCACCGCTGAAGGGGATGCGACCGCAGCGGGCGACGCCACCGTGCGTGCGTTGGATGACGATCAGGGCCAGGATGAGGTCCGTGCGTCAGTGCCCGTCATGGCCGCGGACGACGCACCAGCGGAACACCAGGCCGAGACCGCCCGCACGCCTGATGAGGCGAGTGATCCACTCGCGGGGGTGGACGCGTGGGATGAACCGCCCGCGGCCCCCGGACCGACTGAACTGGATGCGGTGGAGGACCCGGGAACCGCCGGTCCTGACACGATGGCTGATGCGCTCGCGCCGTCGGATACCATGGCGACCGAGGCGGCGGCGCCTACTCCCGCGGATGCCGCCGGGTTAGCGCCCGCTCCCGCGAGCGGCCACGGGGGGGCCCCGATGCCAGCACCCCTTGTAGGCACGCCGCCCTTTCAGGCTGCGCCCGGAGTGCACTATCCAGCCCCGTTCCCCGGCCATCAGCCACCGATGTTGGATCCCCGTCAACCGCCGGCCCCCTGGTTTGGTCCCTACCAGCAACCCCAGCCGGTTCGTCCGGGTTTTCCACCACCGCCACCGCCACCGCCACCGCGACCGGGTCAGCCGGGCCCCTACCCAGCTCCACCGGGCTGGCTGCGTTGAGGGTGGCCTATCACGTTGGGTCATGGGCGCGCCCATCGCAGTGACACCTTGAGCGATCGAGGTGCTCCTCGCATCAGGCCTAGCCGGGATTCTGTCCGTTATGATTGCACTTCGGGCGGCTGCCACCGGTCAAATCAGTCGAGCGGTTGCGTCGAGCCCGAGGCCCGTCGAACTGTGGTGAGATGGGCCGGCGTTGCCGGTCACGCAGCAGTGAGCGCGCTGATCGCTCGATCAGGGCCAGTCGGGCCGGTCCATTCGGCCTGCAACTGGTGAATCGTCCACGCACCAAACATCAATCCTCGAACCAAATGGATTCGACCCTGACCCTCTCGGACCTGTGCACAGGTTCATGATTTGAAGGAGATGACGCATCATGATTTCGCACTACAACCTGATCATCGTGCCAGTTGATGGTTCCGAAGGCTCCGCGCGTGCCGCCGCGTTCGCGGGTGATCTGGCGCGCGCCACCAACTCCCCCATCCAGCTTCTGCATGTCTACTTCCCGTCCAGTAGTGAAGTCATGGGCATGGCGCAGCTGTCGCGTGAACAACTCGAGGTCATCAATCAAGAGTCGGCGGCGGCGGCTTTCGCCAAGGCGCGCGAGGCGATCGGGGATGCTGAGGGCCTGACGATCGAGGACAAGGCGGTTTGGGGTGAACCCCGTGAGGAGATCGTGGCCGCGGCGGAAGAGAATGATGCGCTGATCGTCATGGGCCGGCGTGGTCTGGGGCGGGTCCAGAAACTGATCCTGGGCAGCGTCTCGGATGCCGTGCTGAGGACGGTGCGGCGTCCGGTGACACTCGTCGGCTGAGCACCCTTTGGTCTAGCCTGTGGCACTGGGATCGCCAGTGCCCGATGCGCTAAGGGTGCTCTGAGCGTTGAGCGGGTCGCGCGCGGCGCAGGTCCGGGTGGACACTCAGGCGTTGCTCGCGAGATGTTCGCTCAGGGCGAGTGCGGTCGGGTAGGGACCCGCGTTCGCGACCGTTTCCGGGGTGCCGGCGGCAACGATCCGGCCCCCTCGATTACCGGCGTCCGGGCCGAGGTCGATGATCCAGTCGGCGTCGGTCATGACGTCGAGATTGTGCTCGATGACGACCACCGTGTGACCGGATTCCACCAGTCGGTGCAGCACCTCGAGGAGCCGACTCACATCGGCCATGTGGAGCCCAACGGTGGGTTCATCGAGGACATAAAGCGTCGGGAGCGATTTCCTCTTGATACGTGCCTTCGCAAGTTCCGTGACCAGTTTGATCCGCTGCGCCTCCCCACCCGACAGGGTGGGACTGGGCTGCCCTAACTGCAGGTAGCCAAGGCCAACCTCGCGCAGCAGCAGCAGGCGTTGACGGATGCTGGGGTGCGCATGGAAGACCTCCACCGCTTCATCGACACTGAGCGCGAGCACGGCGCCGATGTCGTGTCCGAGGTAACGGATCTCGCGGGTTTCGCGCTCAAAACGCTCCCCCTGACAGGCCTCGCAGGTCATGCGCGCGTCAGGCAGAAAATTCATCTCCAACGTTTGAACCCCTTGGCCCTCGCAGGTGACGCAGCGACCGCCGCTGGTGTTGAATGAGAAGTGGGAGGGTCCCCAGCCGCGCAGCCGCGCCTCGGGGGTGGCGGCGAAGAGGCGCCGGATGGCATCCCAGATGCCCACATAGGTTGCCGGACAGGAACGGGGCGTCTTCCCGATCGGGGTTTGGTCGACCTCGAGGACGCGGCCGAGTGCCTGCCATCCCGTGACCTGTCGGCAGCCGCATCGAGCCAGGCCCTGGGAGCCGGTTGCGGGCTCGAACGCGAGTAGGTGGCGGAGACTCGGCACCAGGATCTCTCGAATCAGGGTCGATTTACCGGATCCCGAGACGCCTGTCACGCAGACGAGTCGGGCGAGCGGAATCCGTGCCTCGACGCCCCGCAGGTTGTGTCGTTGGGCACCCTTGACGACCAGCTTAGGGTGGGTCTTGGTGCAGGTGCGGATGGGCCGTGTGCGCGTGCGCCGTCGCGCCAGGGCGCGCCCTGTGACCGACGCAGGATTCCGTATCAGCTCCGAGACCGTGCCCCGCGCGACGATCAGGCCACCCTCTCGACCCGCGCCTGGGCCGAGATCGATCACCTCATCGGCGCGACGAATGGTCTCTTCATCATGTTCGACGACGATGATGCTGTTGCCCTTGGCGCGCAGACGCTCGAGCCCGTTCAACAGCAGGTGATTGTCGCGTGGATGCAAACCGATGGTCGGTTCATCGAGAATGTAACAGACCCCGCGCAGGTTGGAGCCGAGCTGCGCGGCGAGTCGAATGCGTTGTGCCTCGCCGCCGGAGAGGGTGGGCGCGGAACGCGCAAGCGTGAGATAGCCGAGTCCGATCTCGCCGAGGAAGGTGAGGCGCTCGCGAATCTCGTTCAGCAGGTCGCGGGCGATCGCCGTCGCGCGGTCATCGAGACGGAGTTCGGCGAGCCAGTCATGGGCTTGGTCGACCGTCAGGGCCGTGAGCTCGGCGATGGTGCGCTCATGAAATCGCACCGCGCGTGCCTGGTCATTGAGTCGCGTGCCCTGACAGCTCGGACAGCTCGAGTGCTCCGTGGGGTCGGGCCAGGTCCCGCCGCTCTCCTCAGTGTCCGACCCGGCGCCACCATCGGGTTGTGCGAGTCCGGTGCCGAGGCAGCTTGGGCACCATCCGTGTGGTGAATTGAAACTCAAGTGTCGCGGATCGAGCTCGGGAAGGGCGACCCCGCAACAGGGGCAGGCGCGGCGGGTTGAGTAGGGTGTCTCGCTCCCCCAGGATCCCGCCTCGGTCGTGACCACGCGCAGCGTGCCCTTGCCAAGATCCAATGCCTGCTCCAAGAGTGCGCCGAGGGTCTCGGTGTTCTGGCCCTGAATGCGGATCTCTCCGACCGGGAGGTCGATCTGGTGCTCGCGATAGCGATCGAGTCGCGGCCAGTCGTGCGTCTCAAGGGGCTCGCCATCGACGCGCAGGACGGGCCAGCCATGCCGTGCCGCCCAGTCGGCCAAATCTCGATACAGGCCCTTGCGCCCCTGGACCAGAGGGGCCATGAATGTGACCTGGCGCCCAGCGTGATCGCGTTGGATTCGCGCCAGGATGGCCTCACGACTCATGGGTTCGATGGGACTGTCGCAGTGCGGGCAATGCTGCCGACCCAAACGTGCGTAGAGCAGGCGCAGGGCGGGATGGATCTCGGTGAGGGTTCCGACCGTGCTCTTGATGCCCCCGCGACTGGTGCGTTGCTCGATGGCGATGGTCGGCGGGATCCCGAGCACCGCATCAACGTCCGGGCGCGCGGCCGGTTGGACGAATTGGCGGGCATGGGCGTTGAGTGATTCGAGGAAACGGCGCTGGCCCTCGGCGAAGAGGATGTCAAAGGCAAGCGTGCTCTTGCCACTGCCCGAAACGCCGGTGATGACGATGAAGCGATCGCGCGCGATCGTCAGCGACAGATTCTTGAGGTTGTGCTCGCGCGCATGGATGACCTGGATCGCGCTCTGGACCGGGTGTGCGGGGTGCGCGAGCGGAGGGATGAGCTCGCTGGGGTCTGGGGCGGGACCCTCGGCGCGCGATGCGATAAACGGCGCCGGTGCCTCGGCGAGGAGCTGGTGAGTGGTCGTCTTGTCGCTGGGGGGCGTGGCGCGCTCAGCCGCCGCGGCCTGAGCGCGGTGCTGTTCGGCGCGGTCGCGCAAGGCCTGCCCGGTGTGGCTGGTGGGATGACGCGCGAGCTGTGCGGGCGTGCCGGCGCAGACCAGTGCACCGCCCGCCGCACCGCCCTCCGGACCGAGGTCGATCAGCCAATCAGCGGCTGCGATCAGGTCGAGATGGTGCTCGATGATCAGCAGCGAGTGCCCGGCCCTGAGCAGTTCTTGGAAGGCCGCGAGCAGGATCGCGACATCCGCGGCGTGCAGCCCGGTCGTGGGTTCGTCGAGCAAGAACAAGAGGCCGCCGTCGCGGGCCTTGCCCCGACTGGACTTGGCCAGATGGCCGGCCAGCTTGAGCCGTTGTGCCTCGCCGCCCGAAAGCGTGGGCACGGGCTGGCCGAGTCGCAGATAGCCGAGCCCCACCGCCAGGAGCGGGGCGAGCGCCCGTTGCAGTTCATCATCCTCGGCGAAGCAGGCGAGCGCTTCCGTCGTGGTCATCTCCAGGATATCGGCGATCGAGGAGCCGGGATCGTCTGCCGATGCATTGAGTCGCACCTCCAACACCGGCGCCCGATAGCGACGCCCGTCGCAGTCCACGCAACGCAGGTCGACGTCGGCGAGGAACTGCATCTCCAGGTGTTCAGAGCCACTGCCGCCACAGGTCGGGCAGCGCCCCTGACCACTATTGAAGCTGAAGGTGCCTGCGGTGTAGCCGCGTTCCTGGGCGAGTGGTTGGGCCGCAAAGCGTTTGCGCAGAACTTCGAACGCACCGACATAGCTGGCCGGATTCGAGCGCGTGGTGCGGCCAATCCCGGATTGATCGAGGAGCACGACATCCGCGATCTGGGTTGCTCCGTCGAGCCCTTCATGCTCCCCCGGCGGTTCCACGGGATGCCCCTTGAGCTGACACAGGGCCTGGTAGAGCACGTCCTCAACGAGTGTCGATTTCCCTGATCCGGATACCCCGGTGACAACCACGAGGCGGTGCAGTGGGATCGCTACATCGATCCTCTTGAGGTTGTGAGCCGCTGCGCCACGCACCTTGAGCCAGTGGCCCGTTGCGTCCGGTGGGGTGGGGGTTCGGGTGCTGGCGATCTGTAGCCGACCGGCCAGATAGTCGCCGGTGAGCGAACCAGGGATGCCCGGCAAGTCGGATGGGAGCCCGGAGAAGAGGATGCGACCGCCCTGTTCGCCGGGTCCGGGACCGAGGTCGACAATCTGGTCGGCGGCCCGCATCACCTGCTGATCATGCTCGACGACCACGAGTGAGTTCCCTTGATCACGCAGACGTTGGAGGATGGCGATGATGCGATCCAGATCACGAGGATGTAGCCCGATACTGGGCTCATCGAGGACGAACAGGGTGTTGACCAAGGTACTGCCGAGCGCGCTGGTCAGATGGATGCGCTGCATCTCGCCACCGGAGAGGGTGCGCGACTGGCGCCCAAGGCTCAGATACTCGAGCCCGACCTCACACAGATAGCGCAGTCGTGCACGGATGCCCGTCATTAACTGATCGAGCGCGGGTACGGTCACGAGGGCGTCGCAGAACGCGCGACAACGGCTCAAGGGCAGTTGCATCAGGTCGTGGAGGCACAGCCCGGGGAGTGTCTGCCAGGCCGCCTCACTCATCCGCACGCGGGCATGGCGAAAACGCTGCGCGGGCTCCAAGACCTGTTGTGCGAGCCCGGTGCTGCCGAGGCGCCAATCCAGCGCCTCGTCGACCAGGCGCGCGCCCTGGCAGGTGGCGCAGACATCATAAGCGCGGTAGCGCGAGAGCAGGACCCGCACATGCATCTTGTAGCTGCGTCCTTCGAGCCAGGTGAAAAAACGCTGCAAACCGTACCAAACACCTGTCTCCCACTCGCCTTCACCCGCGATGACCCAGTCGCGATCCGCGTCCGTGAGATCGCGCCACGGCACATCGGTTGGAATCCCGCGACGATGCGCGAACCCCATGAGGTCCTCTTGGATCTCCGAGTAGCCCGCGGATTGGATCGGTTTGATGGCCCCTTCGATCAGTGATTTCGAGGGATCCGGGACGACCCGTGACCAGTCGATCCCCAGGGTGCGGCCGAAGCCACGACAGGTCGGACATGCTCCCACGGGTGAATTGAAGGAGAAGCGCCCTGGGGTTGGCTCGGCGTAAGGGATGTCACAGTCCGGGCAGTGCAGCGCGTCGGAGAACCGCCACGGCGGTCCGGGTTGGCGTTCACTGTCGAGCGGATAGACGGCGATCCGGCCCTGGCCGCGGGCGAGCGCCGTTTCCAGGGCCTCAAGCGCCCGTCCGCGCGCGTCGGCACGCACACGCAGTCGGTCCTGGATCACCTCGATGCCCTGGGTCTCCAACACCCGGGTCCGGATGTAGCCCTGCTGGGCCAGCAGCGTTTCAACCGCGGGAGCGTCCAGGTGACTCGGAATCGGAACGGTGAAAGCGATCGCGATGGTTTGATTGGCGCTCGTGGCCTGAGCGCACAACTGCTGCCAGATGTCAGCCGGTGTGTCGCGTCGCACGGCACGCCCGCAACCGCGACAATAGGGACGCGCGCCGCGCGCGAAGAGCAGTTTCAGATGATCGTTCAGCTCACTCAGGGTACCGACGGTCGAGCGCGAGGTCCGCACGGGGTTGATCTGGTCGATGGCGATCGCGGGTGGGATGCCCTCGATCAAGTCCGCCGCGGGACGGTCCATACGTTCGAGGAATTGACGCGCATAGGGCGAGAAGGTCTCGACATAGCGGCGTTGGCCTTCGGCGTAGAGCGTGTCGAAGGCCAGTGAGGATTTCCCGCACCCCGAGACCCCGGTGAGCAGGATCAAAGCTCCGCGCGGGAGATCCAGATCGATGTCCTTGAGATTGTTCTGGCGGACTCCGCGCAAGCGGATCAGATCCAGGGTACGACGCGATTCGTCCATCAGGGTCTCGGTTGCGTGATCTCACCCGGTGGCGCCGGGATGGTTGGGTCAGGGGGCTTGCCTAGGGGCGGGGCACCCGCCGCGTGTCCCGACACGCTCGCTGCCGCAGGCGCCGGTGCACTCGCGGCGATCTCAGCGAAGGATAGGATGCGATTGCGACCGCCGCGCTTGCTGGCATAAAGGGCCTCGTCGGCCTGCGCCATGAGATCCTCGGTCGTGTCGGCCCGGCCTGGAAAGGTGGCATAACCAATACTCACCGTGGTTGTCAGCGTGTCAGTGCCGTTCTCGATCAGGCTGTTGGACACCATCGAGCGAATGCGTTCGCCGGCCTCACGGGTGGCCTGCTCCGTGCTATTGGGCAGGAGCAGGACGAATTCGTCGCCGCCATAGCGAGCAACCAGGTCCGTGCTGCGAATGCTGTGTCGGATCCCTTCGGCGACGGCCTGGATGACGCGATTACCGACCGCGTGACCGTGTCGGTCATTGACCTCCTTGAGGTTGTCGGCGTCGACCATCAGGATTCCGAAGGGCTGGGCATCCGGTTGTGTCATCGCCTTGCGATGGTGCGCCAGTGCGCGCCAAAAGGCACGCATGTTCGGCACGCCGGTCAATTCGTCGGTCTCGGACAGGCGCTGCACCAGGGATCGCGATGAACTGATATCGCTTGCAAGCAGCGAGGTGACATAGGCCACCAGCACGACTGGTGCGAAGTGCAGCATGAGCTGACTGAAGGTGGCGTAGACGAAGAGATCGTCACCGAGGCTGGTGTAAGCGGCGAGCAGATAGAAGCTCGCGATCAAGGCGACCTTGAGCAGGGTGGTCAGCTTGCCAAGGGTCAGCGCACTGAAGACGATCACCAATAGGAACAAACTGATCAATGGGCTCTCGACCTTTCCGGTATGCCACACCACGAACGCGGTAAAGGCCAGCATGACCCAGGTCTCGATGGCGAATTTCCAACAGGTCGGTAGCGTCAGGAGGTTGAGGTAACGAAAGATCAGGACGAATGCCGTGTAGAGCGCGGCGACACTGCTGATGGCGAGAGGATGGTCGAGGGGTTCGTCAGGAAGCGCGAGATAGACCAAGACCAGGGCGAGCAGGAGCCACTCGATCTCGGCCAAGGTACGATTGAAGCCGCTCATCTCATCGGGAGCGACGGCCGTGTGATGGGGTGTCGAGTGCGATGGTTTCATGTCGAGACCCTGAGCTGGCGATCACGGCGATCGTGATTGACGATCATCAAAAAATTCTCCAGGGCCCTTGAGGACGCTGTCAGCGTCCCCCAGTATCTAGCCCGTACCCGATCGAAATGATCGGGAATTCTCATCATCATCCCACATCAGAGGATTCCAGCCATGTCGATTCGACTCTCCACTCTCGCTACCGCCCTTCTTCTTGGCAGCCTGATGGTTGCCGGCTCGTTGTTGACGGCGCAGGCCGGTGATGGCTGCACGAAGGACAAGGCCAAGGATGCCTCCGGATCGGCAGCCTACCCGACGACGACCTTGTCACTGTAAGGACGCTGTCGCGCCCGGACACTGTCGTGATCCCGCCGGCTCGGTTGAACCGAGCCGGCAAACCCCAGCACTTTCCGCACCATCTCCACCCCCACATGATCCCCCCAGCCGAGTGACGCACGCCCAGGATTGGACCACATCACAGTGGATGATCTGATGCTCTCGAGCTGTCCTCGATTCGGTCCGCTTCCGCTGTTCTCGTTCACCCGAAACGACCGCGAATGTACTTCAGTGCTCGACTGATCGATAGGTCGGTATTCGAGGGTCCGTTGCGGATCAAGAACCACTCACGTCGCTTGTCGTCGAGGAGAAAGACGGGCGTATTGGCCCGCTCGCACTCCACGACACCAATGCGGACGTCCTCGAAGTCGTGGAGCTCGAAGCGGACGAAGCGCGCGTATTCCGGGCCGAGATGTTGGTTGAACAGATTCTTGAAATGCAGTCGACATTTGTCCTCGTTTTCGAAAAGATCGGCAGCGAGTCCATGCGCGGTGCCATCATCGGCGATGCCGAGGAGTAGGATGCCGCCCTCGCTGTTGAGAAATGCCGCAACGGCCTTCAGCCAAGCCAGTTCGATCTCGCGTCCGATGGTCTTGCTGTGCAGATTCATCCGCATCGTGGATTTGAATTCCAGATGACAGCCTTCGCCGGAGAGGATGAGCTCGCGCAGCTCCGATGCAACCTTCGTGCGGTCGATCCGAAGTTTCGGCAAGTCGCTTAATTGGCGATGATATTTACGCACCAATAGGGTTGTCATGGCGAGGCTGGCGAGCATGATGGCGACGACGGTCAAGGCCAGCAGATGCCAACGATTCTTAAGGATGGCGAGGGTTCGCGACACCGGCAGGACCACGGCGACCCAACCACCGGTCGGGTCATCCGTCAGGGGTCTAAAACCACCCCACCATGGGACCCCGTCACGGTTGAAGCGCACCAGTTCGTGTTCGGGGCGGCCGGCCTGGTTCCAGGCCGCGACGGCGTCGATCGCCAGCGAGGCATCTGGCGTGAGGTGTGCGGAAAAGAAGCCATCGTCGTCCGCGGGCGGGGACTCCTCGGTGGGAGCGGGTGGCAGATAGATGCTGCCGGCATTGGTGAAGAGAAAGCCGCGACCATCCACGGAAATGGCATGCTCCTCGATGCTCTTCACGATGCTGTCCATGGCAATATCCATTGCGGTGATCCGCATCAGGTCGTCTTGTTGCCAGGCCAAGGCGACGGTCAATCCGGGTGATTGGGTTGACGAGAAGAGATAGGGCTGGGTCCAGACTGGCACGCCAGGACTCGTCTCGGCCATGATGAACCAAGGTCTCAGGCGCGGGTCCCGATCGCTTTGTAGAACCTCCTGCTCCACGGGCTCTAGCGCCTGGCTCCAGCGGGTGTGTCGGAGTTGTTCAGGATCCTGCGGATTCAGCACGTACGTTTGCCAATGATCCCCGTCGCGCTGTAATCGGTATTCGGTGCCCTCGCCGGTGGCGTCGATGACCCCGGCGATCTGCGGCATGTGGGCGAGCGTGGGAACCAACCGCTTGGTTAGTTCGAACTCGTCGAGTGGGGTCAAGCCCGTGCTGGCGATGCCGTCGCGGATGATCAGCAACTGCTGCTCCACGGGCGTGATCAGCCCCATGACCTCATCGCGAATCGAGACCGTCGCGGTATTGATGCGACTTTCGGCCAGATCCTCCTTGATGCTGTCGATCAATGGGATGTTGATGGCGGCCAAGAGCGCCGCCGTCATGAAGAGGAGGAGGAGCAGATCGCGCAGCAGGCGCGTGCGGACGGGACCAGAAGAGAGGCGGAGCAGTGAGATCGGGTCCATGAGAAGGTGATCAGGCATCGGAACGGGATCAGGATTGGGTATAGTAGTCCCGTTTAGCGTGGCAAGGAGTGCCGTTGGGCGAGGCGCGGCGGGTCGATCCCGCTGGGATCCGCTCTGGGTCATGGCCTTGGTTGAGGAGTCGCCGGGACGCGCGACGACCATTGTGGAGAAAATCATGTCCGATGTTTTCTATGACGCACACCCGTCAATGTTGCGCACGCGGCCCTTCTCGACCCCGTTCATGATGCTGGCGCTACTGGTGGGGCTGGTCCTCGGTTTGATTGGCCCCGTCGGACCGCTCGTGATGATGGCAGAGGCATTCGAACCGGAACAGGTGAAGCTCGTCGGTTGGGTGGTCGCGGGCCTGGCGGCGCTGCAGTTATCGGTGTGGTGGTTGGCCAGTCGCGCCGATCGCCTGGTGCTGCGCGATGATGAGATTGTTTGGACCCACGGGTTGCTGAATAAGAGTTACACGGAACTGAAGTTGGGTTCCGTGCGTACGGTGCGCGTCGATCAAAGCCTCCTACAGCGCCTCCTTGATGCGGGTGATATCAAGATCTTCACGACAGGAGACCTGCCCGAACTGGTGGTGCGGGGGTTGCCGGCGCCCAACCGTCTGCGGCAACTGATCAAGGCGTCCTGACGGGCGTCGGCTGGCCGTCGCGGATGGTTCAAGGGTTTCCAGGGCCTCCCACACGGCAACCGCGCCGCCTTACCGGCCACGGCGGATTCGTGCAGGGCCGCGCGCGGGTGCGCACCGGCCCGGTCGCGTGATCAGGGTGCGTGGCGCCGTCTTTCAGTGTGGGATGACCCCGCTGCGTTGCAGCAGCAGTTGCGTCAGCAGCGCGACAGGACGCCCGGTCGCGCCCTTCTCCTTGCCCGTCAGCCAAGTGGTGCCGGCGATGTCCAGATGCGCCCAGCGGTAGGCCTTGGTGAAGCGGGCAAGGAAGCACGCGGCCGTCACCGCGCCCGCTTCGCGACCCCCAACGTTGGCCATGTCCGCGAAGTTGGTGTCGAGTTGTTGCTGGTAATCATCCCAGAGTGGCATGCGCCACGCGCGGTCGCCCGCGGCCAGCCCAGAATCAATGATCTCCTCGGCGAGCGCATCGTCCTGTGTGAAGAGTCCCGAGGCATGTTTGCCGAGGGCGATCACGCAAGCCCCGGTCAGGGTGGCGAGATCGATCACCAACGCTGGCTCGAAGCGCTCACAGTAGGTCAGGGCGTCACAGAGGATGAGACGGCCTTCCGCATCGGTGTTCAGAATCTCGATGGTTTGCCCGGACATGCTCGTGACGATGTCGCCAGGCTTGTTGGCGTCCCCGTCCGGCATGTTCTCGGATGCCGGCACGACACCGATGAGGTTGAGCGGCAGCGCCAAGGCGCTCGCGGCCTGTAGGGCACCGAACACCGCGGCACCGCCACACATGTCGTATTTCATCTCGTCCATGTCTGCCGCGGGTTTGATGGAGATGCCGCCGCTATCGAAGGTCAGGCCCTTGCCCACCAGCACGACGGGTTTCTCCCCAGCCGCACCGCCGCGGTGATGCATGACGATGAGCTTTGCGGGCTGACGACTCCCGCGCGACACCGACAGGAGCGCTCCCATTCCGAGTGCCGCCATGTCGGCCTCATCAAGGATCTCTGTCTCGAGTGCTGCCGACGCCTCGCCGAGTGCGAGGGCCTGGTCCGCGAGATAGGTTGGGGTGCAGAGATTGCCTGGAAGGTTGCTGAGTTCCTTCGCCAGTTTGACGCCCGCGGCCATGGCGCGACCCTGCTCGATGGCGGTCTGCGCATGCGCCTGATCCGCCGGCTCCGCCAGCCAGACGCTCAGGGTGTGCAGTGGTGTCGTCGGGGCCTGCTGATCTTGCGTTTTGGTGCGTCCGTAGCGATAGGTTTTATCCTCGCTCGTGAGGATGAGATCGCGAACCGCGGTGTAGAGGCCGAGTCCGTCGCGGGCGAGTTCTGGCAGGGTGCAGAGCGCCGCACCGGCGCGCGTCTGGTGCAGGGCGGTGATCCCCGCGGCGATGGCCTTGCGATAATTCTCGCGCCCGAACTCCTCCTGTTTGCCGCAGCCGACGAGCAGAATCCGTTCGGCGGCAAGATTCGGCAGGTCATACAGCATGAGAGTGCCACCGATCCGCCCATCCATGTCGCCTTTGCTCAGGAGGTCGGAGAGCCGTCCGCCGCAGGCCTGGTCGATGGCCTGACCAGAGCCCATGAGCTTGCGCCCTTCAAAGATCCCCATCAGGATACAAGGGGTCTTCTGTTGCGCGATCTCACCGGTCTTGATTGTGAATTCCATCATAGAGCTCCTGGAAAAGGTCATCCCGGCACGGGCTGAATGCGGCGCATCCGACGCCTGTGGCGGGCGCGGTCTCTTGGTCTGGGCGCCTGAGTGTACCGGAAGAGACTGGATGCTCGAAAGCGTGGGGTGCTGTTGGTGCCTGGCGCTGCTAGCGGTCGTGGTTCCGCCGAGGCGGATGTGGCGCGTGCGCGTTCGGGATGGCGCGTCCGCATGAGGATCCTCGACCGCTATCTGGCGAGCGCGGTCCTCGGAGGGACCCTGCTGACGCTGGGGGTGCTGCTGCCGCTCTTGGGCTTCTTCATCCTGGCCGAGGAGGTGGATGCGTTGGGGGTCGATGGCTATGGCTTCATGGAAGCGATGCTCTTCATGGGGCTGAGTCTCCCGCGCTACGCGTATCAAATCTTCCCTATCGCGACCCTCATCGGTGCGCTGATTGGTCTGGGCGCGCTCGCGAGCCGATCTGAGCTGGTCGCCATGCGCGCGGCAGGGGTTTCGGTGTGGGGGATTATTCGCGCGAGCTTGCTCGGTGGCTTGGTGCTTGCGGCCGTGGCCGTGGTGATTGGCGAGGTGATTGCACCGAAAGCGGAGCAGCGCGCGCTCGAACTGCGCCGTCAGGCGTTGTCTGGCGATGTCTCCCAGCAGACACCCTATGGCTTTTGGGCGATCGACGATCGTGCTTTCGTGAATATTCGTGAGATTGAGTCACCCACTCGGCTCAGCGATATCTTCATCTATCAGGTCGACGCCGCGACCGGGTCGTTGGTCGCTACGCATGCCGCGGGCGCGCGCTATCAGGACGAGGGATGGGTGCTGGAGACGATCGCGCGCAGCCGGGTGAGCGCGCAGGGTGTGACCGTCGAGCACATGGAACAGGCCCAGTGGGACTCCTTGATCGATCCCGGCATCCTGAAGGTCATCGTACTTGAGCCGCATCTATTACCGGTCTGGGGACTCTACAAGTACATCCGCTTCATGCGTCTCAACAAGCAGGACGCGGGCAATTACGAGATTGCGTTTTGGGGCAAGGTGTTTCATCCGGTGTTGACCTTGTCGATGATTTTCGTGGCGATCCCAATCCTGTTGGGTTCCGCGCGAACCACGGGGTTCGGCCAACGGATTTTCATCGGCGTCCTGGTTGGGATCCTTTACTATCTCGTGAGTCGGACCTTTGCGTTTTTCGCCTTGTTGTTCGAACTCGCGCCATTGGCCGCGACCCTGCTGCCGCCCGCGCTCTTTTTGTCCGCGGCCCTGCTCCTCCTGCGTCGCGTCGGTTGAGGGCGGGTCCGGGTTGCCGAGGCCTTGCCGCCAGCGTGGTGTGCGGCGCGTCCTTGTTCGATCGGCACCGGGCTCAGGGGCGAGTTTTGGGCTTGAGCATCACCACCCGGGTGCCGGAGCGGCGGTCGTGCCAGGCCAGCCCATCGCGATCGAACAGGCACCAGATCAACCCGAGCCCGGCTGGCATCAGACTCAGCGTGGCCCACCCAACGCGTGCGAGGGCATCTCGCGTACTCAGCGTTTCGCCATCGTCGCGAATCACACGAAAACGCCAGGCGCGCATCCCGAGGGTTTGCCCACCGTGGGTCCAGAAGAAGACGTAGAATCCGATAATGACGGCGAGGAGATAGAGCTGCATGAGGAGCCGCATGAGCGGTTGCTCGTCCGGCGAGCCACCCGTGAGAAGACCATAGGGGATCACGATCAACATGAGTGCGAGCATGAGAACGCCGAGCAGCAGGACGCTGTCATAGAGGAGCGCGCCGATCCGGCGCCACAAGGAGGGGATGCGCGCTTGGCTGATATCGATGTCCATGGTATTCGTCTCGAAAACGCTGAAGGGTGCATCGAACCCGGGCCTGGGTGCGACGGCCGAGCGAATCGGCATGGTCGCTGCGTACCGGGCTCGCCGTGGCCGGCACTCGCGGCGCTGATCTGCTGATGCGTGCGCGCCCCGTGGCCTTGGGGTTGATCCGGGTCTTAAGGAGCGCTGGACCCACGGGGCCCGCCGATCGCGGCAGGGCTGGCTGGTGCTGGATCCATCGGTGGGCGCGCGAAAGCATTGCGCTCGTACTTCGCTGTTCTGGAACGCGGTGTCATGCGGATCTCAATCAAACCCTTCCTCCTGCTGTTGCTGCGGCGGGTGCCCATGCCGGTCATCGCGATTCTGGTTGGCCTGGCCGTCGGGCTTGCGGTCTGGGGTCTGCTCGACCAGATTCAAAGCCGTCAAGTGGCAAAGATCTTCGGTCAGGAACTGCAGGCCCAACTCTACCAGCGTGCGCGCGAGAGTCTGATTCGTTTCGACCGCTATGTGTCCAGCTATGGGTCGACGACCCGCCTGCTCGCGAATCATCGTCTGCTGTCTGAATATCTCGATCCCTTGTTCTGGTCTGGTGATGAAGCGCCAGCGCCGCTCCTATACCAGCAGTTTCGTCCCCATTGGCTCCCTGACTTCTTCGAGCGCGAGGCCCTCAGCGCTCCCAGTCACGTCATCCTGACCGATCAGCAAGGACGGGTGCGAGAGATCTTCCAGGCGGGAGCCACTCCTGTTCCGCCCGATCTCGCCACCCAGGTTCCGGCACGTCTGCTTCACGCCCGCGACGTGCGATCCACGATCGATCGTCTCGGCGATGGACTCTACTTGGTGAGTAGTGATGCTGTCGAGGATGCGGGTGGGTACCCGATGGGTTATCTGGTGGTCCTGGTGCCGATCGATGATGCCTTTCTCGCGTCCTCCCAGCGCGGCATTTTCGTCGGGCGGGCGGCGGTCGCCCTGGTCGACGGCGAGGACCAACGCATCATCGTGAGTGTGGATTCGCAGCTCTTGCCACCAGCCACCCTGGTCGAGCAATGGTCGGATAGTTATCTGGTGACCTCGCAATCCATGCCGGAGTACGACGGAGCGCATTCCAATGTCCTGTTCGCCACCTTCATCCCACATGCCGCGGTGGAGAAGATGTCCCGGCACGTCCAGTTATTGGAACAGCGTCAACGCGCGATCGCGGCAGTCGTCTACATCCTGGTGTTCACGGCACTCATCTACTTGGTGTCGTCGCGGCTGAATTCGGTCTTGAAGCGCATGACCCGGTTCTCCCAACGCGCATTGGGGATTTCCGAGCCGGGCTTCCATCGCGGCGGCAATCAACTCGTCCTGCTCGAGGAGTGGATTCGGCATTTCACCCAATTGGTGCTCAAGGCGCGTGAGGAGATGAGCATGCAGCACCAAGCCGAGATGCGCGAAAGCGAGGCCTTGAAGGCCGCGGTCATGGAGGCATCGCTCGATGCGATCGTCACGCTTGATCATGACGGGCGCATCATCGAGCTGAATCCAGCTGCGGAGCGCGTGTTCGGACTCGAGCGTCTGCAGGTGACGGGGACACCGTTCGCTGAACATTTTCTCCCAGAGATCGCGCGTCCGGCCTTTCAGCGTCTGCTCGACCGTTCGCGTCACCTGCATCGCGAGCCACAAGGACGCGGCGAACTGGTGGCCTTACGGGCGGATGGCGCGGAGATACCGGTGGAGATCTCGATCGCACCGATCGACTTGGAAGCCGAGCGGTTCTATACGCTCTATATCCACGACATCACCGCGCGCAAACAGGCCGAGCGCGAGATTAAGAGTCTGGCCCGCTTTGCGAGCGAGAGCCCGAATCCGATCCTGCGGGTGAGTGCCGCGGGCAACATCGTTTACGCGAATCGAGCCAGCCGGCTGCTGCTCCAGGGATGGGGCAGCGAGCCGGGCGAGCCGTTACCGCTGGAGTGGGTGGAGCAAGTGACGGTCGCGCTTGACAGCGGTGAGCCTCAGGAGCGGGAGTTCGAGGTCTCGGGGCAGGTCTATTCGCTCCTGTTCGCGCCCATTCGCGACCTTGGGTATTTGAATATCTACGCGCGCGATATCACCGCCGTGCGGCGTGCCGAGCAGGAGGCACGCCAGCACCAGGCCGAACTGGTCCATGTCTGTCGCCTCAGCACCATGGGCGAGATGGCGACGGGAATGGCGCATGAACTCAATCAACCGCTCTCGGCGATCGTCAACTATGCCAACGGTTGTAGCCGTCGGTTGCAGAGTGGGGCATCGAATCCGGACGACTTGGTCGCGGCGATGGGTCAGATCACGCAGCAGGCACAGCGCGCGAGCGAGATCATCCGCCGTCTGCGTGCGCTCGTTGGCAAACAGGCGGCGATCCGTGCCGATGTCGATCTCAATCACCTGGTGCGCGAGGTCTGCTCGTTCGTCGAGTTCGAGACCACGCGCATCGGACTGCAGATCGCATTGGATCTCTCCACCGCCCCGATCCCGGTGAATGTGGATCTGGTGCAGATCGAGCAGGTGTTGCTCAACCTGGTGCGCAACGCCACCGATGCCTTGCAGGAGGTATCGGAGACCCAGCGACACCTCCTGATCCGGACCTGGATCGATCGGGAGGGTTGGGCCAGGGTGGCGGTTGTGGATTCCGGGCCTGGGATCCGCGCCGATTGGCTCCGACATCTCTTCCATCCCTTTTTCACAACCAAGGAGAGCGGCATGGGGATGGGGCTCGCCATCAGCCAAACCATCATCGAAAACCACGACGGTCGCATCTGGGCCGAGTCCGAGCCTGGACAGGGCTCGACCTTCCATGTTGCGCTGCCCCTGCTCGCGCTCAGCGAGTCGCTAGAGGAAGAGCCCTGTGCCAGTCATGAGGGCAAGGGCGATCACGTGAGCCAGCGCGACGACGCACGCTTAAGGCTCGCGGGAGCGGATGCGCGCACGGCGCCCATGCCAGGGGGAACGCCAAGCGGCGATCCAATCCCAACAGCTTTGCTGGAGTGACGTTTTGCATGAATACCGATGCCACTGTTTTTGTCGTTGACGACGACCAGGCCATGCGCACCTCCTTACAATGGCTGATCGAGTCCACCGGGCTTACGGTGCAGACCTATGAATCCGCCGATGTCTTTCTGGCACGCTATACTCCGGGGCGCCCGGGTTGCCTGCTGCTCGACGTGCGCATGCCGGGGATGAGTGGCTTGGAGCTTCAGGCCCATCTCGCCCGGGCGGGTTATCGGTTGCCCGTGATCCTGATCACCGGGCACGGTGATGTCGCGATGGCGGTCAAGGCCATGAAGGCGGGGGCCGTGGACTTCATTGAAAAGCCGTTTCATGACGAGGATCTCCTGCGCAGCATCGCGCGTGCGCTCGACGACGACAAACAGAAGCGCGCCAAGCACGCGATGCGCGCTGAGATTGCGGCCCGACTCGCGGAGTTGACACCGCGCGAACACGAAGTGATGGCAATGGTCACGGATGGGCGCTCGAATAAGGACATTGCCGCAGCGCTTGGTGTCAGTGCCAAGACAGTGGAGGCCCATCGGGCGCGTGTCATGGAAAAGATGCGCGCCGAGTCGCTTGCGGAACTGGTCCGCATGGCGCTCGCGGTTGCCTCGGAGGATCACCCTGCCGGTCGATGATGCGCGCGCTGGCCAGTGTCCGATCCGCGGAGCCTGATCCGCCTCCGATCCCATCCCGAGAATGTCCGACGCATGACGTCGGTGCTTTTTTGAACCGCTCTCTTGGAGAACACCCGATGTCCAATAAGGCCCCCTGGATCACCTTCCGCCCGGAACTCAAGGTGCTCGACTGCACCGTGCGTGACGGGGGGCTGGTCAATGCCCATCAATTCAGCGACGCATTCGTTGCCGCCGTCTACCGCGCGTGTCTGGAGTCCGGCATCGATTACATGGAAATCGGCTACAAGAACTCGCAGCGGGTGTTCCCGACCGAGCGATTCGGCCCCTGGCGACATTGCGAGGAGGCCGATCTGCGACGTGTCGTAGGCGATCATGATGCTGAGGTCACCGGCTTGAAACTCGCGGCGATGGCCGATGCGGGCAAAAGTGAGTGGCAGACGCAGTTGTTGCCAGCGAGCGAGAGCGTGCTGTCGATGATCCGGGTTGCCTTCTATGCGCACCAGGTCTCCGAGGCGGTTGACATGATTCGCCACGCCTGCGAGCTTGGCTATGAGACGACCGCGAACCTTATGGCGGTCTCCAACATCACCGAGACTGAGATCGACACGGTCTTGGAGGCCATTGCCGAGACCCCTGCCAGCACCATGGTGATCGTCGACAGCTTCGGCCATCTCTACCGCGAGCAAATCGATCGCCTCTACAACAAATACGCAATGGCTCTCGCCGGAACTGGCATGGAGATCGGCATCCATGCGCATAACAATCTGCAATTGGCGTTCGCCAATACCATCGAGGCCATCATCCTGGGCTGCAATCGGGTCGACGCCACCCTCTTTGGCTTCGGGCGCGGCGCCGGGAACTGCCATACCGAACTCTTGCTCGGTTTTCTGCGCAACCCCAAATTCAATGTGCGCCCGCTGATTGAGGTGATTCAGGAGCAGATGTTGCCGCTGCGCCAGGAACTCGATTGGGGGCCATCTGTGCCCTATAACATTACCGGTCAGCTCAACCAGCACCCGCGCGCGGCGATCGAATGGCGCGACGGGGCGACGCCCGATGATTACCTGAGCTTCTACGATCGGGTCGTCTCCGAGATTTGAACCGGGCGGCGCACCGCTCGGGAGGGTGAGCGCACGCGGGTGCCGCGGTTGTGGTCGAACCCCGAACCTCGGGCCAGCACCGGCGGCGCGATTCACAGATGCAGGCGTCGCAGCTCCACAGTGGCCTCACTGTGCTCCCACATCCTTTCGAAATCGCGCCCGAGGCGGCGCGCCTCGCGCCGCCCGCGGGGGTCGGCGACGGCCTCCTGCCTGGTCGCGAGAGCCCGTCTCACATAAGCGCGCCGATCGCCGATCAGGAAGGCGTCGGTCCGATGTTTGAAATCATCCCCGAGTTGTCGAATCGCAATGCGTGATGTCAGGCGGTTCGCCAACTCGATCAAACGGCTGTGCATGCGCCCCGAGGGCCGCGGATCGGCAAGCAGGATACGGATACAGGGCGCGGATCGGGCGAGCGCAAGCGTGCGGACCGCGTCGACGAACGCTGAGCTGTTATAGAGGTCTGGCGTCAGGGCGTCATCGAACAACAGGAGTTCATCGCGCGTCTGCGCGACGATCGCGATGCTCATGTCACGCAGAGCCGCGGGTGTTTTGATCAGGTGCCGCTCGTCCTCGAACGGCTCTGCTCGTGCTCCGGGGCTAGGCGGCATGGCCATCTTCGCCTCCTGTTGATGCGCGTGTCGCGGGTCGGTTCGCGTGCAGCGGGGTTTTCGGCGTCATCGACACCATTCCCATGGTGCGTTGTTAAAAAGCAACATCTTGTTTCGCCGTTGCCAAGTCCCGATTTCCAAGAGACTTAACCTCGCCTCGGTGTCGGCAGGCTGTGGTATCTGGGTTTCATCGTTGCAAATATGTTTCGGACAGCGAAAAAAGTTGCACTTTTGCTCCTGTTGTAGTCTAAAATGTCTTTGTCCCAACTGCGGTCTGTCAGATCTTGTCAGCTGAGTGCCCCTCCGGGCTCCTGGATACCTTGGCGGACTTGCGGTGAACGAGAGATCCAGCGCGATGGTGTTGCTTTTTCCTGACATGTCCAAAGGCTCTGGTCACGGTCGACGTTCGAATCATCATCCATCCACCTGAACAGGAAACGAAAAGATGCGCAAACAGAAACTGACCTCAAGGCTGGCCGCGCTCGCCGCACCGCTCGCCATGGCGGCGACGATCGCAATGCCCTTGGCCGCGCAAGCGGACTATATGAACGAACACTTCTGGTCAGCCATGCCGACGGGCACCGCCTGGGTGAATAGCTCGGGCGAGTGCTGGCAGAGTCTCCAGGGTCCGGGCGACCTGGAGCCTTGCGTCCAACCGGCTCCGGTTCCAAAGGAATTCACCGTTCGTCTCAACTTCGAATTCGACAAGTATGAGATTGCGAATGTGGTCAACGACAACGAGCTGCAGCGCTTGAATGACTACATCGCCCAGGTGAAGGCGACCCCCGTGCGCGAGGAGATCTCGATTGTTGGTCACACGGATGCGAAGGGTTCCGACGAATACAACATGGCACTCGGCATGCGCCGCGCTCAGTCCGTGCGCGACTACATGGTGAGCCGTGGCATCCCGGCGAGCGATATCGTCTCCGTCATCAGCATGGGTAAGCGCGAGATGTTGCCGGAGTACGACATCTACTCAGTCGAACAGCGCCGTGTTCGCATCCTGGCTGAGTACGAGGGGAACTGATCACTTCAATCGCGTGATGGGTGTGATCGATCGCTCGGTAGGCCGATGCGATCTCCCATCACGCGAACGTGACGTCACCCGGTCGGTTCGAAGACTGATTTGATTACAAACCTGCTGATCACGTCCGTGATCAGCAGGCGCGGGTCCATTAAGCCTCATCCCCCCGAACGGGGCTTATGGTACGGCCGTGTGCGTTTCGACGCACACGGTCTTTTTTTTGCTCGACGAATAGGCGCGCGAATCGTCGCGGTTAGCCACTGTTCTCGTTCGATCGATCACGCACTTGGAACACACTCGGGGGCCGTCTTAAGACCTCGACCCACTCACACTGCGCGTGCGAGTTGCACCGCATCGCCGAGATAGGTCGAAGGCGAGAGCGACCGGAGCTCGTGTTTGGCGGCGTCCGGGATCTCAAGTGTCTCGACGAATGCCATCAGTGCCTCACGGGTAATCCGCTGTCCCCGTGTCAGGGCCTTAAGCCGCTCATAAGGCTGCTCCACCTGGTAGCGCCGCATCAGGGTCTGGATTGCCTCGGCGAGAACCTCCCAGTTGGCGTCCAGATCGGCTGCAAGGCGGTGTGGATCGACTTCCAATTTGCCGATCCCTCTGCGCAGGGACTGCAGGGCGATACTGGTGTGGGCGATGCCGACACCAAGGTTGCGCAACACCGTCGAGTCGGTGAGGTCGCGCTGCCAACGTGAAATGGGCAATGTCTGCGATAAGTGTCCGAGGATCGCGTTGGCGAGTCCAAGATTGCCCTCCGCGTTCTCGAAGTCGATCGGGTTGACCTTGTGCGGCATGGTCGAGGAGCCAATCTCTCCCGCGACCGTGCGTTGCTTGAAATAACCAAGCGAGATGTAGCCCCAGATATCCCGAGAGAAATCGATTAGGATCCGGTTGCAACGTGCCAGGGCATCGAAAAGTTCGGCGATGTCGTCATGGGGTTGAATCTGGGTTGTGTAACCGTTCCAAACCAGTCCGAGGGACTCGACCAGATCACGGCTCAACCGAGGCCAGTCGACCTCGGGATAGGCCGTGCGATGGGCATTGTAGTTGCCGACCGCACCGTTCATCTTGCCCAAGAGCGCGACTGCGCTGATCCGGTCACGCTGGGCGCGCAGCCGCCACACGACATTCGCCATTTCCTTACCGAGCGTGGTGGGCGTGGCTGGTTGGCCATGAGTGCGTGCAAGCATCGGCTGCTCGGCATGGCGGTGAGCCAGTTCCCGAATGGCTTCGATCACGGCATCGAGCTCGGGTTGGATGATGCGCGCTCGCCCAGCGCTCAGCATGAGTCCATGCGCGAGGTTATTGATGTCTTCCGAAGTGCAGGCGAAATGGATGAACTCGCTCGCTGCCCCTAACTCCGGATCCTCACCGATCTGTTCCTTGAGGAAATACTCGACAGCCTTGACGTCGTGATTGGTGGTTTGCTCGATGGCCTTGATGCGTTCGGCGTGCGTGACGTCGAACCCGTCCGCCAAGGCCTCTAGGCGAGACACGGCGGTGTCGGAAAAGACCGGCACCTCGGGGATGCCGGGGTGCCGTGACAACGCCAGGAGCCAGCGCACTTCCACCAGGACGCGATATCGCATCAATCCGAACTCGCTAAAGATCGGGGACAGTGCCTGGCTCTTGGCGCCATAGCGCCCGTCGATCGGCGAGATGGCGGTGAGACGATTCAGGGGCATGGTCATGGTGATCAGGCGGCAAGTCGGCGCAGCACAAAGGGGAGGATGCCACCGTGGCGGTAATAGTCGACCTCATTGGGCGTGTCGATCCGAACCTTCGTCCGGAAGCTCTTCAGAGTTCCATCCGCCGCCGTGGCGCGCACCTCGACCTCCTTGGCCTCGGCATTCTCAAGCCCGCTGATGTCAAAGGTCTCGTAGCCCGTGAGGCCGAGCGTCTGGGCCGTCTCGCCAGGCAGGAACTCAAGCGGCAGGATGCCCATGCCCACCAGATTGGAGCGATGGATGCGTTCATAACTCTCGGCGATCACGGCCCGCACCCCCAGCAGACGGGGACCCTTGGCGGCCCAATCGCGTGAGGAACCCGAACCGTATTCCTTGCCGGCGATCACAATCGCTGGGATGCCCTCGGACTGATAACGCATGGCGGCATCGAAGATCGACATGGGCGCATGGCTCGGCTGGTGCAAGGTGACCCCGCCCTCGGTGCCCGGCGCCATGAGGTTGCGCAGCCGAATATTGGCGAAGGTGCCGCGCATCATGACTTCATGATTACCACGCCTTGATCCTAAGCTATTGAAATCCTTTTGCTCGACGCCCTTTTCGATCAGGTAGCGACCGGCGGGGGAGTCAGCCTTGATAGAGCCCGCGGGCGAGATGTGGTCGGTGGTGATGGAGTCGCCGAGCAAGGCGAGACAGCGTGCGCCCCTGATGTCGCTGACCGGCGTGACTTCGAGGGTCATCCCCTCAAAATAGGGCGGGTTGCGGATGTAGGTCGACTCTGGCCAGTCATAGGTTTGGCTGTCGGCTGCCTCGAGCGATTGCCAGCGGGCATCGCCCGCGAAGACATCGGCGTAGGCGGCGGTGAATTCGTCGACCGTCACATGCTTAGCGATCGCCTCCGCCACCTCATGCTGGGTGGGCCAAATGTCCTTCAGGTACACCGGCTGTCCATTTGGTGCAACGGTCAGCGGATCCCGGTATGGGTCGAGATCGATCCGTCCGGCGATGGCATAGGCGACGACCAGGGGAGGACTCGCGAGATAATTCATGCGGACCTCGGCGTGAACCCGGCCCTCGAAGTTGCGGTTGCCCGACAGAATGGACACGGCGCAGAGGTCATGTTCGGCGATGGCCCGCGAGACCGGTTCGGGCAGGGGCCCCGTGTTGCCGATGCAGACCGTACAGCCATAGCCGACGTTGTGGAATCCCAATGCCTCGAGCGCGGGCGTGAGACCGGCATGATCCAGGTAGCGGGTGACCGCCATGGAACCTGGGCCGAGTGAGGTCTTGACCCAGGGCGCTGATGTCAAACCCAGGGCGACGGCCTTCTGCGCGACCAAGCCGGCGGCGAGCATCACGCTGGGATTCGAGGTGTTGGTGCAGGAGGTGATGGCAGCCACCACGATGGACCCGTCGGTGATCGTCACCGGTTGGCCAGCCATCTCGATCCTGGCCGGCCCCTTGTCGGGAATGTTGCGCTCTGCCTTGAGCGCGGCTAAGGCGCTCGGGAAGTGGGTGGCCATCTCGGTCAGTGGCACGCGATCCTGTGGGCGCTTCGGGCCCGCGAGTGAGGGCACCACATCACCGAGATCGAGCGCCAGTGTCTCGGAGTACTCGGCCTCGGGGGCATCACTGGTGTGCCACGTCCCCTGGGCCTTGCAATAGGCCTCGACCAGGGCGATCTGAGCCTCGTCACGACCGGTCAGACGCAAATAATCGAGCGTCACCTGATCGATCGGGAACAGTCCGCAGGTCGCGCCGTACTCCGGCCCCATGTTGGCAATGGTCGTGCGATCGCCGATCGGCAAACTGGCGATGGCCGGGCCGTAGAATTCGACGAACTTCCCGACGACCCCGTGACGGCGAAGCATCTCGACGATGGTCAGCACCAAGTCGGTGGCGGTCACGCCCTCGCGCAGACTGCCCGTGAGTTTGAAGCCGACGACCTTGGGCACCAGCATCGAAACGGGCTGACCCAACATCGATGCCTCGGCTTCAATGCCGCCAACCCCCCACCCCAGGACGCCGATCCCATTGACCATGGTGGTGTGCGAATCGGTTCCAACACAGGTGTCGAAATAGGCCTGGGCGTGTCCGTTGCTGGTCTTCGGGAAGACGACGCGGGAGAGATATTCGATGTTTACCTGATGGACGATCCCGGTGTCCGGCGGGACGACCTTGAAGTCGTCGAGGGCCTGTTGCCCCCACTTGAGAAACTGATAGCGCTCCTGATTGCGTTCGAACTCGAGCGCGGCATTCAACGAGAAGGCCTCGGGGGAGCCGAAATGATCGACCTGGACGGAATGGTCGATCACGAGCTCCGCCGGTTGCAGCGGATTGATCTTGCGGGGATCTCCACCCAACGCCTGCATCGCATCCCGCATCGCTGCGAGATCGACCACCGCGGGCACGCCGGTGAAGTCCTGCATCAGGACGCGTGCCGGGCGATATTGGATTTCCTTGGCAGGCTCCGCTTGTGGATCCCAGGCTGCCAGATCCTCGATGTCCTGGCGGCGGACGGTCACACCATCTTCGTGGCGGAGCAGGTTCTCCAGCAGAATCTTCAATGAGAACGGCAGGCGCGCACTCCCGGGGATCGCATCGAGCTTGAAGATCTCGTACGGCGTCCCGGCGACGTCGAGAATGGCCTTGGAGTGGAAGCTGTCGTTCATGTCGGGGCTCCGGTTACGGGGGTGGGGATAGGGGCCGATTCTAGCCGGCACGCCGCGGTGACGCCAGATGCTGCAATGCAATAGAACAGCTCCGGGGCGGGTCTCCTGACGCATCACGCCGGCGAGCGGTCTGTCCACTAGAGTCTCGTGAGGCGAGGCGGTCTCGGCTGTACTCCGTCGCCACGGGTGCTGAAGGTGCGGTGCACTCAGGCCCGATCAGGGAGTTGCGCCAAGTAGCGTCTGGCGTCTGCGAGAATGTCCTTGTTCTTGAACAGGATCTGCCAACGGGTCCCGCCCACTTGACGCCACAAGATGGCAGAGCGGATGCCGGACAAGAGCAGGGCCCGCACCCGATTCTGATTGTCGGGATTTTGGAGATGGAGGGGATCCCCGCGCACGATGATGCGCGGTTCGAGACGGCTTAAGGTCTCGCTGTAGAGTCCCGCGAAATGCGCGATCATGTTCGGATGCAGGAGGGCGAAGTGCTCTTGCTTGGCTTGCGCGGCGGCGATGCCTTCACCGATGCGCGCGAGCAAGTCCGGGCGCTTGGCCAGCGTGCGCTCGAGTCGCATCAGGAGCATGACGTAGCGGGTGAGTTCGAGATTGCGCTGGGGTTGGCCGGTGAGTTGAGCAATGATTTGTCGCGCCCCGTTGGCAACCGCGCCCGGCTCGCCATAGACCGCGCTGACCTCATCGGCATCGACCTGGAGCAGGCTGTAGATGCAGGGCTCCATGGTGTCGAGATCGACCGTGCCATGCCGTGCGACGCGCAGGACGCAGTTGACGGCCTGGTAGATGCCAGCGAGAGCGGTGAGGCGGTCGAGAGGGTCGTGGGACATGCCAGTGGGGTCTTCTTCCATGGGGATTGTCTTGTTATACCCGATCCAGTCGAAATTTTCGCGCTCTAGGGGATACCGGGTCGGCCTCGCGGGGATGACCCTGGGGGGCCGTTGAGCGGGCTCATGCCGCGCAATCCGATTGCAGCACAACCGCGCCGCCAAGACATTCATCGTCACGGTAGAAGACGATTGATTGCCCTGGCGTCACGGCGCGTTGTGGCTGATCGAAGTGGACGCGACAGCCCGCCTGATCACCGGCGAGGATCTCACAGCCTTGGAGCGGTTGGCGGTGACGCAGTCGGGCACGGCATCGGAAGGGCCATTCCCCTGGTGGGTGCCCGGCGATCCAGTGCGCCGGGCCGGTATGGGCCACGCTCGACATCAACAGTGGGTGATGGGTGTCCTGGACCAGGATCAGGCGGTTCCGCGCGACATCCTTGACGGCGGCGAACCAGGGCCGCTCGGGGCGCCCCGGCTTCCCACCGACCCCGAATCCTTGTCGTTGTCCAATGGTGTAGAAGGCCAGACCGCGATGCTCGCCGATGCGGACGCCATCGGGGGTCTCGATGGGGCCAGGCTGATCCGGTAGATAACGCGCGAGGAAATCGCGAAACCGACGCTCGCCGATGAAGCAGATCCCCGTGCTGTCCTTCTTCTCGGCGTTCGCCAGCCCGAGTTCGCGTGCGCGGGCGCGAACCTGGGATTTCTTGAGGTCCGCGAGCGGAAACCGGGCTTGGGCGAGCTGCTCCTGGTCGAGCAGGTGCAGGAAATAGGTCTGATCCTTCTCCGTGTCCGCGCACAGTCGCAGGTGCGCTCCCTGCGCGTCATGGGTCACGCGCGCGTAATGACCGGTGGCGATCGCCTCGGCACCGAGCGCGCGCGCATGGTCGAGGAAGGCGGCGAATTTGATCTCGCGGTTACACAGCACATCTGGGTTGGGTGTGCGGGCGGCGCGGTATTCCGACAGGAAGGTCTCGAAGACGTGATCCCAGTACTCGGTTGCGAAGTTGACCGTGTGCAGCTCGATGCCCAGACGCTCCGCGACGGCGCGGGCATCCGCGAGATCGGCGGCCGCGGCGCAATAACCGGGGTCATCGTCCTCCTCCCAGTTCTTCATGAAGAGCGCCGAGACCGCGTGGCCGCGTTCGATCAGGAGATGAGCCGCAACGGCGGAATCAACGCCGCCCGAGAGACCGACCATGATGCGTTTGCTTCGCTCGGCGTCTGGCCTGTTGCTCATCTGTCGCTTGTCCTGCATGCCAACGATCACCACTGCATTCTACACCGAAGGGTGCGAATCGCCTCGAGGCTCACCACGCCTCGGCCGCGCGCGCATGGCGTGGTGAGCATTCCTGGACGCGCTGGCCACCAGCGAGTGGCGCCTGCCACGGCGCGGCGCTGAGCGGCGGCTTGCGGGCGGACGGGCGAGCCGCCGCGCGGGCGGCGAGATCTGCGCAAGCGACGACGGCAATGGTAGCATGAGGGTTTTCCGCGATCGGGAGAGCAGGCAAGATGGCGTACACAAAGGTTCAGATTCCAACGGGCGGTGAGAAGATCACCGTCAATCCTGATTTATCGCTCGTAGTGCCGGACAACCCCATCATCCCCTATATCGAGGGAGATGGGATCGGGATCGACATCACGCCGGTGATGTGCGCGGTGGTCGATGCCGCGGTCGCGAAGGCCTATGGCGGTGCGCGCCGGATTCACTGGATGGAGATCTTCGCCGGGGAGAAATCGACCCGAGTCTATGGCGAGGACGTGTGGCTTCCGGAGGAGACCCTCGCCGCGGTGAAGGATTTCGTGGTCTCGATCAAGGGGCCATTAACCACGCCCGTGGGCGGTGGGATCCGCTCTCTGAACGTGACCTTGCGCCAAGAGCTCGACCTCTATGTCTGCTTGCGACCGGTGCGGTATTTCAGCGGGACACCGAGCCCGCTGAAGGAACCACAGCACACCGACATGGTGATCTTCCGGGAGAACTCGGAAGACATCTATGCCGGCATCGAGTGGCAGGAAGGCACGCCTGGCGCCAAGCAGGTCATCGAGTTCCTGCGCACCCAGATGGGGGTCACCAAGATTCGCTTCCCGGAGACCTCCGGCATCGGCATCAAGCCGGTATCGCGTGAGGGAACGGAGCGGCTGGTTCGCAAGGCCTTGCAATATGCGATCGACAACGATCGCACCTCGGTGACCCTGGTGCACAAGGGCAACATCATGAAGTTCACCGAGGGGGCCTTTAAGCAATGGGGCTATGACCTCGCGCAACGAGAGTTTGGCGCCGCGGAGATCGGTGGCGGACCCTGGTGTGCCTTCAAGAACCCGAAGACGGGACAGGAGATCGTGGTTAAGGACGTGATCGCCGATGCCTTCTTGCAGCAGATCCTGTTGCGACCGAAGGACTATGCGGTGATCGCGACCCTCAACCTCAATGGCGACTACATCTCGGATGCCTTGGCCGCCCAGGTCGGTGGCATTGGGATGGCGCCCGGGGCCAATCTCTCGGACTCGGTGGCGATGTTCGAGGCCACCCACGGCACCGCGCCAAAATATGCCGGTCGCGACCAAGTCAACCCCAGCTCCCTTATCCTTTCGGCCGAGATGATGCTGCGCCACATGGGATGGACCGAAGCGGCTGACCTGGTCATCAAGGGGGTCGAGGGAGCGATTGCAGCCAAGACCGTGACCTATGATCTCGATCGCTTGATGGACGGGGCCACGAAGGTGAGCTGCTCGGGCTTTGGTGCAGCGGTCATCGAGAAAATGGACTGAGTGCCCGATCGGCGTCCTCCTGGAGTTCGTTGACCTCCAGTCGACGCGTGCCGCGGCGCGTTTCGGGGGGGGTGGGGAGGACGCACGCGGTGTCAGGCGGTGAGGCTCGGGACGTCGCACGCAGGCCGCGCGACGTCCCCATCTGAGGGGGAACGACTCCGATCGCGTGAGTTCAACTCACCCGATGAACATTTGCCGCATGCAGACCCTTCGGACCTTGGCTGATCTCGAACTGAACTTTTTGTCCCTCACGGAGGGTTTTGTAACCGTCCATGTCGATCGCCGAGAAGTGTACGAAAACATCCTCATCGCGCCCGTCTGGCTGGACGAAGCCGTAACCTTTCGCGTTGTTGAACCACTTGACCACACCTGTAATCATCGTCAGCACTCCTCCGGGAGGTTCAGGTCTCTCATTTGGTTTCATCGTCGTTGTTGTCGTCTGGCGTGCCTTGAAACCACCGGAGCACACCATAACTGCGAAGTATAGTAAGGTGAATTCGTTGGTCAAACCGACTCTTTACCACTCTCTACGACGACGGAGCAGGCGACGCCTCCGTGCCGGGGTCCGTGCGGCAGTGTCACACGGGTGTTCGATGCGACCTGCAAGCCTAACATTGATGTCTAGAATTCCGAATTATGAGCGATGACCTTCCCGGCGACGGGCGTGAATCAGGACTGACCGTCCAGGAAGCCAAGCCGAAACTGCGGCGACCGCCTCTGTTCAAAGTCCTGTTGTTAAACGACGATTACACCCCGATGGAATTCGTCGTGCTCGTCTTGGAGACCTTCTTCGGGATGAATCGTGAAAAAGCGACCCAAATCATGCTGCACGTCCACACGCGCGGACGCGGCATTTGCGGGGTCTATACCAAGGATATCGCCGAGACAAAGGTCTCGCAGGTAAACGATTTCGCACGCAGCCACCAACATCCGTTGCTGTGTACGATGGAAGAGGCTTGACTCGATCGTGCAGCGGTTGCCTGGCGTCCAGCCAGTCACGCTATCCCGGCACCTGCTTGCGGGACACGATCGTGACGTGAACTGTTTCGTCAACCCCCCGCTTGGACCAGGCCAATGCTGAGCAAAGAACTCGAATTTACGCTGAACCGGGCCTTCAAGGAAGCGCGCGCGAAGCATCACGAATACATGACAGTCGAACACATGTTGCTGTCACTGTTGGATAACCCGACCGCGGCGAAGGTCTTGCGGGCCTGTGGCACGGATTCCGAGCGGCTGCGCCGCGAAATCACCTCTTTCATCGACGAGACCACGCCCCTGATCCCCGAAAGCGAGGATCGCGACACCCAGCCGACCTTGGGTTTCCAGCGTGTCCTCCAACGTGCGGTTTTCCATGTGCAATCCGCCGGCAAGAAAGAAGTGACTGGCGCCAATGTCCTCGTTGCCCTTTTCAGCGAACAGGACTCGCAAGCGGTCTATCTGCTCAATCAGCAGGATGTCACCCGGTTGGATGTCGTGAACTACATCGCCCACGGCATCTCCAAGGTTCCGGGTGAGAGCCAGGAAGACGAGGCGCCGGGTGATCTCGAAGAGCCCCGTGGCGAGGACAAGGAAGGTCACAGCCCGCTTGAGAATTTCGCGACCAACCTCAACGAGATGGCGCGCCAAGGCCGCATCGATCCACTGATCGGGCGCGCCAACGAGGTCGAGCGCACGATTCAGATCCTCTGTCGGCGCCGTAAGAACAATCCGCTCTTCGTGGGTGAAGCGGGGGTGGGTAAGACCGCCATCGCCGAGGGGCTGGCGAAGAAGATCGTCGATGGCGCGGTGCCCGAGGTGCTTGCGGATGCCGTGATCTATGCGCTCGATCTCGGTGGCTTGGTTGCTGGCACCAAGTACCGTGGCGACTTCGAGAAACGCCTGAAGGCGGTGCTTGCACAATTGAAGCGGCAGCGCCATGCGATCCTCTTTATCGACGAGATCCATACGATCATCGGTGCGGGCTCGGCCTCCGGTGGGGTCATGGATGCATCGAATTTGATCAAGCCTGTCCTGGCCTCGGGTGATCTGCGCTGCATCGGCTCGACGACCTACCAGGAATACCGTGGCATCTTCGAAAAAGATCGGGCGCTTGCGCGGCGGTTTCAGAAGATCGATGTCGAGGAGCCCTCGGTCGAAGAAACCTTTGAGATCCTCAAAGGGCTGAAGACGCGTTTCGAGGATCACCATCAGGTGACCTATACCAATCCCGCGTTGCGGGCGGCCGCCGAGCTCTCCAATCGGTATATCAACGATCGGCATCTGCCTGACAAGGCGATCGATGTCATCGACGAGGCCGGCGCGCACGTCCAGCTCAAAAGTCCCGGCAAGCGCAAAAAGCGCATTGACGTTGGCGATGTCGAGGCGATCATCGCGAAGATGGCGCGGATCCCATCCAAAAAGGTGTCTGCATCCGATACCGAGTCGCTGAAGAATCTCGACCGCGATCTCAAGATGGTCGTCTATGGACAGGATGCCGCCATCAATGCCCTGACCGCCTCGATCCGGATGAATCGCTCTGGTCTCGGACCGGAGGAGAAACCCATCGGGTCCTTTCTCTTCACCGGCCCGACCGGTGTTGGTAAGACCGAGGTGACCCGGCAGCTTGCGCGCATCCTGGGCATGGAGCTGTTGCGCTTTGATATGTCGGAGTACATGGAACGGCACACGGTTTCGCGCTTGATCGGCGCACCGCCGGGCTATGTGGGTTTTGATCAGGGCGGACTCTTGACCGAAGAGATCAACAAGCATCCACACTCAGTGTTGTTGCTCGATGAGATCGAGAAGGCGCACCCCGATGTCTTCAATCTCCTGCTCCAGGTGATGGACCATGGAACCCTGACGGATAACAACGGACGCAAGGCCGATTTTCGCAATGTCGTCCTGGTGATGACGACGAATGCCGGGGCCGAGGAGACGGCGCGGCGCTCGATCGGCTTCACCGAGCAGGACCACTCAAGCGATGGGCTCGAGGCACTCAAGCGCTATTTCACGCCGGAGTTTCGCAATCGTCTCGATGCGATCGTCCAGTTTTCGCCGCTGAGCGAAGAGACGATTCGGAGCGTGGTCGACAAATTCGTCTTCGAACTCGAGCAACAACTCGAAGAGAAAAAGGTCGCCTTGTCGGTTGAGCCGGCTGCGCGGGCCTGGTTAGCCCAGCATGGATACGATCCTAAGATGGGCGCGCGGCCCATGGCGCGCGTGATTCAAAACGAGATCAAGAAACCGCTGGCAAACGAGCTTCTGTTCGGCAGCTTAGTGAGCGGAGGCCAGGTTCGGATTGATGTGAATGAGGATGGTACGCTTGGATTCGATGTGAACGGTAGCCCCTTGGAAGCCTGAGGACCAACGGCGCCGCCATGCCTGGATGTGGCACGTTTAGGTTGCCCGGTGTGCGGATGGCATCCCTAGGTTGTGCGTCCGCGGAATCACAACCAACGTCCTCGCTATCGAGTGTTGGCCAAATACAGGCTCGGGTGACCGCCTGAAGTCGGGCCGTCGTGTCTGTGCTGGCTCAAGTGAAGTGAGAGCCATCGGTCATGTGCCGCTGTTTGAGCGACTCGGGACCGTGCCTCGAAGGGGGTGCCGATTCCAAAACAGCCACACGCAGGGAAGATATCAACCCGCGAGTGCGACTGAGGATGGCGATCAGCGGGCGTGTGGTTCGTCAGCGTGCGCGATAGACGATGCGACCCTTAGTGAGATCATATGGAGTGAGCTCCACCGTGACCTTATCCCCGGTGAGGATGCGAATGTAGTGCTTGCGCATCTTTCCCGAGATGTGAGCGGTGACGACATGGCCGTTTTCCAACTCAACCCGAAACACGGTGTTTGGCAGTGTCTCCGTGACCGTGCCTTCCATCTGAATGACATCGTCTTTTGACATAATCTGTTCGTTGCCGACAACTGAAACAATCCTGAACCAAGAACTGCGGAAGTCTAGCATAGGTTCGAAACGGCGTGGGAACGCGCGCGCGTCTGTGTTCACCGCGCCAACGCAAGACCGCGATCCGGATGCCCTCATCTTCAGGGAACCTCGGCCACGGAGCCCCTGACACGCGCGTCAGGGTGCATGACATGAGGCACCCATCCCGTGCGGGCCGACGGCGTGATCAGTCGGTGGGTCCTGGCTCACCCGCCCATCAAGTCCTCGATGGCTCGCCTAGTGAGATGGATTCGCCGCGCTCGACGCGTCGCCACTGGCGACCATCCAAGATCTCAAGTGGGCGAAAGTGCTCCTTATAGCGCATCTTGGGTGAGTCGTGCAGCCAATATCCAAGATAGAGATAGGGCCGCTGTTGGTGCCGTGCCGTCTCGATCTGGGCTAGGACCGCGAAGGTGCCCAGTGCGCGCCGCGACATGGCCGGCTCGAAGAAGGTGTAGACCGCTGACAACCCCCGTGCAAGAACGTCGGTGATCGCCACTGCGAGCAGTCGTGTCCCGAGTCGCATCTCGAGAAACCGTGTCGCCCCACCCCAGCTCTCGACGAGGAAACGACGATAGGCCTCCTCGGTTGCATCCGTTGACATGATGCCACCTGGGTGGCGGGTCGCCAGATAGCGCTGGTAGAGCGCGAAGTGTTCGGGTTGGAAGGAGGGCGTGGCAGCAGTGAGCCTAATGTCTGCGGCATTATGACGCCAATTGCGACGTTGTGAGCGATTTGGCACGAATGCCTCGACTGGGATCCGTGCCGGGATGCAGGCCGCGCATCCTCGACAAGCCGGGCGATAGACATGAGTTCCACTGCGGCGGAACCCCTGTTCAAGTAAAGACTCGTAGGTGGCTCCATCGAGCTGGGCGTGAGGATCGACGAAGAGCGTGCGGGCCTGACGGCCGTCCAGATAGGAACAGGGATGCTCGCCCGTGAGGTAAAGGGCAAGATGGTGGCGGTTCAGTGGGATGGCGCCAGCATGCATGGCTCGAATCCGACGGTTGATGACACATGAACGAAGCGTGGGGTGGAACGGCTCAGCCCGCGGCATCCGCCGGCGTTTGCTCAAGCGGGGTGTGTTCGCAGCCATCGTCCCAATTCGGACCTGGGTCAGGCTGTCGACACAGACGATCGAGTCGGCGGACGAGTTCCTCGCGAGGGATTTCAACGGCGCCCAACCGCATCAGGTGATCCGTTTTCATCTGGCAGTCGATCAGACCGAACCCCCAATGCGCGAGGCGGTGACACAGCTGGACCAAGGCAACTTTCGAGGCATCAGGGCTGTGCGAGAACATCGACTCGCCAAAGAAGGCCCGTCCGATACACACACCATAGAGGCCGCCGACTAGGTCTTGGCCGTGTCGAACCTCGACTGAATGGGCAATGCCCTGACGATGGAGTTCCTCGTAAGCGCGGATCATCCGCGGCACGATCCAGGTTCCGCCTTGGGTGTCACGCGGTGCCGCGCAGGCGCGAATGACGCGCCCGAACTCACGGTCCATCGTAACCCTGAAGAGGCGCTGACGCAGTCGCTTGCGCAGGCTGCGCGAGATGTGAAGGCGCTGCGGGAAGAGGACGGTGCGTGGGTCGGGGGACCACCAGAGGATGGGGTCGCCCTCGTTGAACCAGGGAAAGATCCCGCGCCGATACGCATTGACCAGTCGCTCGACCGTGAGATCACCGCCGCAGGCGAGCAGGCCGTTAGGTTCATGCAAGGCGAGCCGCACGTCGGGGAAGTCGGTGCGATTGCGCGGATCGAGACGTGTGATCACGCGGGCGGCTCCCGTGGTGGCGGGGCCGCGAAATCCTTGATCGTGATGCCAAGGACAGGATCAGGCATGCGGGCGTCGTCCTTGCATTGTATTCAGCTCAAGGCGCCGGTCGCGGGCGGGGGATCTTGCCGATAGGGGCTGTGTGTTCGCATCTGCGCGAGATAATCCTGCATGCCCGCGGTTTCCATCTGGACGAACTGTTCAATCGCGACGCGGAACTGCGGGTCCGCAACCCAGTGCGCGGACCAAGTCGGAGTCGGGAGGAAACCGCGACTGACTTTATGCTCGCCTTGCGCGCCCGGTTCGAAGCGCTCCAGACCCTGTTCAATGCAGAACTCAAGCCCCTGATAATAACAAGCCTCGAAGTGCAAGCTGTGGAAATCCTGGAAGCACCCCCAGTGCCGGCCATAGAGGGTGCGGGTGCCGATGAGATCGAAGGCGGCGGCGACGGTTGCCTGTCCGTGCTCGGCCAGCACCAGTAGGAGTTGCTCCCCCATGGTTTCGGCAATGGCCAGAAAGAACGGCATCGATAGGGTCGGGATGCCGCCACGCTTGTCGAAGGTGTCACAATAGAGTCGATGAAAGGTCGCCCATTCGGCTTCGGTGACCTGATCCCCACGGATCCGCCGAATTCGGACGCCCGCCTCGATCACGCGACGCCGTTCTCGCTTGACCTTTTTCCGTTTCTCGGAGGTGAAGGAGGCGAGCAAGTCGTCGAATGACGCAAAGCCCTGGTTACGCCAATGGAATTGGCAGCCGGTTCGCGTCAGTAAACCCTGTTCCTCGAGCAGTGCCTGCTCATCATCCGCGGTGAAGAGCCAATGCAGTGAGGACACGCCAGTCTCCTCGGCGAAGCGCAGGGCGCCACTGATGAGTGCCCGAGCATGCTGCGAACGTCCGGGCGCGTTGCCGGTGAGGATGCGCGGCCCGGTTGCCGGTGTGTAGGGTGAGGCGATGACCAGCTTCGGGTAATAGGCCAAACCGTTGCGGCGATACGCATCGGCCCAACTCCAGTCGAAGACAAACTCGCCATAGGAGTTGAACTTGAGATAGCAGGGCGCGGCGGCGACCAGAGTGCCCGAGGTGTCCCACAAGGCAAGATGCCGAGGGATCCACCCTAGGGCCTCGCCCACGCAGCCATGGGCCTCCATGGCGTGCAGGAACGCATGGCGGAGGAAGGGGCTGTCATCCCCCGCCAGCCGGTCCCAGTCCGTTGCGGGGATCTCGGCAATCTGAGAGTGGGAGGTCAGTCGATACATGGGTCGTCGCAGGGTCGCGCAACACGGTTGATCGTCTAGATGAGGGCGTGTGGCGCACGCCCAAGGGCGACACGCCAAGCGGGCGAGCGTCCAGTGCGCTACTCTCCCGCCACGGCGAGGGCGTCGAGGTATTTCTCTGCGTCCAATGCGGCCATGCAACCGGTTCCAGCAGAGGTGATTGCCTGGCGATAGACATGATCCATCACATCGCCCGCGGCGAAGACTCCGGGTATCGAGGTTGCGGTGGCATTGCCATCACTGCCGCTGTGCACGCGAATATAGCCGCCGCTCATGTCGAGCTGACCCTCGAACATCTGGGTGTTGGGCTTGTGGCCGATCGCGATGAAGACGCCTTGCAGGTCGATATCCTGCGTCGTGTGGTCCAGGGTGCTGCGGATGCGAATGCCCGTCACGCCCGTGGCATCGCCAAGCACCTCCTCGAGCGTATGGTTCCAAGCGATGCGGATATTGCCGTGGTCCGCCTTATCGAATAGCTGCTGTTGCAGGATCTTCTCCGCGCGCAGGGCATCGCGTCGATGGACCAGCGTGACCTCGGAGGCAATGTTCGAGAGATACAGAGCTTCCTCAACCGCCGTGTTGCCACCGCCGATCACGGCGACCTTCTGATTGCGATAGAAAAAGCCATCGCAGGTCGCGCAGGCGGAAACGCCACGGCCGCGAAACGCCTCCTCGGACGGTAGGCCCAGGTACATGGCGCTGGCGCCCGTGGCAATGATGAGGGCATCGCAGCTGTAAGTAGCCGAGTCGCCCGAGAGGATGAAGGGTCGTACTCCAAGATCCACGGCGTTGATGTGGTCGAAGATGATCTCGGTCTCAAAGCGTTCGGCATGGCGCCGCATGCGGTCCATCAACTCTGGACCCTGGACGCCGTCGGGATCACCGGACCAGTTGTCGACATCCGTCGTCGTCATGAGTTGGCCGCCCTGCTCCAGGCCGGTGATGAGCCTGGGGCTCAAGTTGGCGCGTGCCGCATAGACGGCCGCCGTGTAGCCGGCTGGACCTGATCCCAGAATCAGGAGTCGGCTGTGTTTGGGTGCGCTCATGTCTCGATCCTCGTCTGCTGGTGGGTCTGGTTGAGGGCGGAGTGGCGATCGTCGTGGTGATTCGCATCCACTGTCGAAGCCAAAGGGGTACTGCCCTCAGTGTGCTGTGTCGTCGGGTTGTTCCGCCGAGGGTTGCGCGGGTGGTTTGGCGTAAGCGCGCACCAGCGGTCCTAGGGTCATGCCTTGGATCAGAACGGAGAAGACCACGATGATGTAGGTCACCGTCAAGATGAGGTCACGCGCCTCCCCGTCCGGCAACGACAGGGCGAGCGCGACCGAGACGCCGCCGCGCAATCCGCCCCAGGTTAGGATCGCCAGGAACCCGGGCTCGAAATGCCGTTTGCGTCTCAAGAGGCGGAAGGGGAGGCCGACACTGATCCAGCGTGCGCCCAGGACCAAGGGAATCGCAAGAAGCCCCGCCAGGATGAATTCTCCGGTGATGGTCACCGCCAGCACCTCAAGGCCAATGATCACGAACAGCACGGCATTGAGGATCTCATCGATCAGTTCCCAAAAATCATCCAGGCGATGGCGGGTCGCTGGCGTCATGGCCCGGCTGCGTCCGCGACTGCCGATGATGAGGCCGGCGACCACAATGGCGATCGGGGCTGAGACATGCGCGTGCTCGGCGATCGCATAGCCGCTCATGGCGACCGCCAAGGTGATCAAGATCTCAACCTGATACCGTGAGGTGTGCTTGATCATGTACAGGGCCAGCGCGCCGATCCCGAAACCGAAGGCGAAGCCACCGAGGATCTCGGTCAGGAAGAGCAGCAGGGTGCCGCCGATGCCAGGGGGATTGTGGCCCGTCGCGATGCCGACGAGCAGCATGAAGACGACCACGGCGACGCCGTCGTTGAAGAGGGATTCTCCCGTGATCTTCATCTCGAGGGACTTGGGGGCCGCGGCGTTCTTGAGGATGCCCAGAACAGCGACTGGATCGGTTGGCGAGATGAGCGCGCCGAGGAGCATGCAGTAGATGAACGGGATCCCGAGCCCGAGGCTGTTGAGCAGGAGCCAACTGCCAGTGCCGATTAGGATGGTGGCCCCAATGACGCTCGCCGAGGCGAGTAACGCGATGGACCAGCGGTGTTTGGCCAGTTCGCGCAGGTCGACGTGCAGGGCCCCGGCGAACAGGAGAAATCCAAGCATGCCCTGCAACAAGGCCTCGCCAAGATCGATGCTGTCGATCATCTGTTGAAGCTCGAACTGCAGACTGTTGGTGCCCGGGATTGGGAGCGTGAGGCCGAGCGAGAAGATCAGGGCGATCAACATCAGTCCGATGGCAGTGGGTAGTTTGAGAAAGCGATCGTTCAGCCAACTGAAGAAGGCTGAGAAGCCGATCAAGATCGCAAGGATGTCGAACAATCGCATCGTTGAAGACCCCATCAGGATTGCGTGGTCGTGTCCTGTTGGCAGGACACGGCGGAGGGTCCGGTTGCGTGGCGGTCAGGTCTGCGCGCGCCAGATCCTGGCGGTGTGAGGCGCACCTACTCATCAGGCCCAGCTCGGACGATCCACGTTTGAATTATGCCCACTTCGCGGCGATTCGGCGCGTCGAGCAATCAGACCCCATGTGAAGCGGCACGCCGCGCGCGCGGATCCGCGCGCCCAGAAGCGCGGTAGCGTGCCCCGGCCTCGACCAGGTCAAAGAGTGTCGAAGGGATCCTTGACACCCTTTGGTTCGCGGTCTAAAAGGATTACTTACAGCACTTTGCGCAGGATATCGAGAGCGGCTTGTCATGAATTGCTCAACCATCGCAATCGCCATTGTCATCGGCGCACTGATGCTGCCAGGCTGCGCGACACATCGCCTCAACCCCGCGGATGCCTCGCGCGGCGATGTCGTCCTAGCCGGGTTGTCCCAGGTCGGAACGCCCTATGCGTACGGCGGAACACGCCCAGGTGAGGGGTTGGATTGCAGCGGCTTGACCTACTATGCCCATCATGTTGCCGGGGTGCGGATTCCACGGGTCTCGCTCGATCAATTCCAGGCGGCGAAACCCGTGCCGGGACGGCGCCTGCGCCCAGGGGATATGGTCTTTTTCGAGACCGCGCCAGGCCAGTATCACGTCGGTTTGATGGTGGATGATGAGCGTTTCGTCCATGCCTCTACATCGCGCCGCCAAGTTCGCATCGATCGCCTTAACACACCCTACTGGCAGGCGCGCTATCTTGGCGCGGGCACCTATTTCGATTGAGCCCTGACGGATCCCGCGCCTCTGGTGGTCAACGCCAGCGGATCCCGGCCGGGCGTTTCGCGCCAGCGGGGCTAGGCAGGCGTATCGTGATCGTGCGACGCCAAGCGGAGCGTGGGCTGACAGCCGTGCTCGCGGATCGGAATCCGCGCCGGATCACCCCGCCATGGGGTCTTGTGCTCGCGTTTTGCGAACCAATGTAGCACAATGCGCGACAGCTTCCGGCTGTACTGGAAGCGCCGCATGTCACCACAACGAAGGTTAAGGAGTTGACAATTATGTCCGATAAGCCACAGAGCACGAGCCGTCGAGACGCTGTCAAGGTCATGTTGGGAACCGCAGCCGCGATCCCGGTCATCAACCTCGTCGGCTTTGGCACCGCCCGCGCCGAGATTCCAGCGAATGCCGTTGCTGCCAACGACCCCACCGCGATTGCCCTGAAATATGTCGACGACGCGACCCAGGCTGATCGCGCCGCGGCGAATCGCCCCGGTTTGCCACCGGATGAGCAGATCTGTGAGAACTGTCAGTTCCACCTCCCCGACGTCGCTGGTGCGACCGAAGAGTGGCATGGCTGCAGCTTGTTCCCCGGCAAGCTCATCAATGTGAACGGCTGGTGCGCGTCCTGGACGCTCAAGGCTGGCTGAAGCAATCCGCTGATCGTCGAGGCGGTTTAGATCGGGGCCTGCTGGCCCCGATTTGTCTGACCATCTCTCTTTCAAAACGGCCTGAGTTGCGATGGTCTGTCCGCGACGCGGACTGCTGATTGACCCGAATTCATTGTTGAGGGGTTAAGGACTCTTCGGCACACCCTGTGCATGCACTCTCGTCATCCTTAGGGTCACGAAGCTCCAGTCCCGCCATGCCGCGCTTGCACGAATCCACATCCACGTCTCAATCACTCCCGACGCAACAGGGCACATCACCGCATGCCGGTGGCGCCATCGGTCCGAACTGGCGCCTCATGGTGTTGCGCGGAATCGTCTGGGGTCTGATCGGGATGATCTATGCACCCCTCTTCTCGGGTTTCGTTGAACTTTTCCAACATCTTGGCTTCGGGCATGCGACCTATGTTTTGGCCGCCGCGCTGGCGGGCGCGATCGGCGCCGCGCTCTACGGCGCACGGGAGGTCGCGCTCATCGCAACCGGGATCGGTGTTCTGGTCGGTGTCTTCATCCTCATGGTTCTCGCCGATCATGTGACCGTCATGCAGGTCGTGCTCGCGGCCGCGGCAGTGGCCGCCATGGTCGGGATATTGCTCGACTTTCCCGAGCGGTGCTCACGTCACGTGCCCGGTAAAACGCTGGCGGGACTGGCTACGGGGGCTTGCTGCGGTGGTTTTCTTGCGCTGGTCGAGCCATTTCACCCTCAGCCCTTCTCCGCCTTTGCGGTGCTGGCCTTCCTCGTGAGTGTGAACGGTGTCTTGTACGTGGCAACCGTGCGTTGGTGGGTGCGGCTGTCCCGTCGTCTTCACTGCGAGTCACGGCCCTGTTATGTGATCGAATCCCTGGTGATGGCCACGCTTGCCGGGGTTGCAGCCGGAAGCGTCTGGATGATGATCGGCCCGCTCATCAACCTCGAGATCGGGGTGTGGCAGTCGGCTAGCGCGGCGATGCACGATCGAATCCCGATGGCGATCCTCGGCGGACTCTTCGGTGGCGCGATTGCCGGGATGTTGCTCGAATACTTTCGGTTTTCCTGGGTGCACGATCTCTAACGCCATGGCCAAAACAGCATCCAGTCGAAAATGGCTCGCACGGCAACAGACTGATCCCTATGTCAAACGTGCACAACGTGAGGGCTATCGTTCGCGTGCGGCTTACAAACTTTTGGAGATCCAGGAGAAGGATCGAATCCTAAGGCCGGGGCTGCGGGTCGTGGATCTTGGGGCCGCTCCGGGCAGTTGGTCGCAGATCGCGGCCCGTTTGGTTGGCCGCGGCGGTCGAGTGGTGGCCCTGGACCTGCTGCCGATGACACCACTGCCAGGGGTCGTGTTGTTACAGGGGGATGTCCGTGAGCCGGCGGTCCTCGAGGAATTGGTCACCCAACTCGATGGTGCGCCGCTCGACCTGTTGCTCTCGGATATGGCCCCCAATATTACTGGATTGTCAGCCGTCGATCAGCCGCGCTCGATCCATTTAGTCGAAATCGCCTTGGAACTCGTGCGAGAACGGTTGCAGCCGGGCGGCGTGTTTGTTGTCAAAGCCTTTCAGGGCGAGGGCTTCGATCAAATGCTCGCTGACATACGACAGAGCTTTCAACGGGTCGTGACGCGCAAGCCTAAGTCTTCGCGTCCGCAGAGTCGGGAGCTTTATCTCGTTGCCAAGGGCTTTCATCCTTGAGTCGTCGATGCTAGTTTCGCTCGTTCGGCCCAGGCGCCGGTGCGCCGGTCCACAATCAGTCGGGGGCAAGCTGCCGTGAGTGACATGGCGAAAAATATACTTCTCTGGGTGGTCATCGCGATCGTGCTGATGTCCGTCTTCAACAATTTCACGACCACACCGACCAGCCCGCGGACCCTGACCTACTCGGATTTCATCGAGCAGGTCACGCAGGGCGAGGTGAAGGAGGTCACGATCCAAGGGCGGACGATCGAGGGCATCACGTCCTCCGGTCAACGCTTCACGACCTTCAGCCCAGGTGATGACGGGCTGGTCGGCGATCTGCTGAATCACGATGTTGTGATCAAGGCCACGCCGCCTGAAAAGCAGTCGGTGCTGATGCAGGTATTGATCAACTGGTTCCCGCTGTTGATCTTGATTGCGATCTGGATCTTCTTCATGCGCCAGATGCAGGGTGGCGCGGGCGGTCGAGGCGCGATGTCCTTTGGCAAAAGCCGTGCCCGGCTGTTGTCGGAGGACCAAGTCAAGGTCACCTTCCAAGACGTCGCCGGCGCTGAAGAGGCGAAGGATGAAGTGACGGAAATCGTCGATTTTCTGCGCGACCCATCCAAATTTCAGAAATTGGGCGGGAAAATCCCCAAGGGCGTACTCATGGTCGGTCCTCCGGGTACTGGCAAGACGCTTCTTGCGCGGGCGATTGCCGGTGAGGCAAAGGTACCCTTCTTCACCATTTCGGGCTCGGACTTCGTTGAGATGTTCGTGGGGGTCGGTGCCTCACGTGTCCGCGACATGTTTGAGCAGGCGAAGAAACACGCCCCCTGCATCATCTTCATCGATGAGATCGATGCCGTCGGACGTCACCGTGGTGCCGGGCTCGGTGGCGGGCATGACGAGCGCGAGCAGACCTTGAATCAACTCCTCGTCGAGATGGACGGCTTCGAGGGCAACGAGGGTGTGATCGTCATTGCCGCGACCAACCGTCCTGACGTACTCGACCCCGCGCTGCTGCGCCCGGGACGCTTCGATCGACAGGTGGTCGTGCCCTTGCCCGACGTGCGGGGTCGGGAACAGATCCTCAAGGTTCACATGCGCAAGATTCCCGCCGCGGAAGACGTGCGGGCCTCGATTCTGGCGCGTGGAACGCCGGGTTTCTCCGGCGCGGATCTCGCCAACCTGGTCAACGAGGCCGCACTCTTTGCCGCGCGATCGAACAAGAAAATGGTCGACATGGACGACATGGAAAAGGCGAAGGACAAGATCATGATGGGTGCGGAGCGTCGCTCCATGGTCATGTCGGATGACGAGAAAAAATTGACCGCCTATCACGAGTCCGGACACGCGATCGTGGGTCGTCTGGTTCCCGATCATGATCCCGTGCACAAGGTCAGCATCATCCCGCGAGGGCGTGCGCTTGGGGTGACCCTTTTTCTGCCGGAAGACGACCGCTTCAGCTACAGCAAGCAGCGTCTGGAGAGCAGCATCTCGAGTCTCTTTGGTGGTCGCTTGGCCGAGGAGCTGATCTTCGGTGCGGAGAGTGTGACCACGGGTGCGCAAAACGACATTCACCGTGCCACCGAGATCGCCCGCAACATGGTGACCAAGTGGGGCCTGTCGGACAAGCTTGGCCCGCTCACCTACAGCGAGGAGGAGCAGGAAGTGTTCCTCGGCCATTCCGTGACGCAACACAAAAGCGTTTCCGATGAGACCACGCATCTGATCGATGAAGAGATTCGCAATGTGATTGAGCGCAATTACGAGCGTGCCCGCAAACTCTTGATGGCGAATCTCGACAAGCTGCATGCCATGGCAGACGCCTTGATCAAGTACGAGACGATCGATAGTGGCCAGATCGAAGACATTATGATGGGGCGCCCGCCTCGCCCCCCAAGTGGTTGGGACGACGATGAGCTGAGTGGCCGTCCAGCCTCCGAGCGTGTCGATCCGACCGTGCCGGAGTCAGGAGACGGCTCCCTTGGCCGTCCGGCGAGCGAGCACTGAGGGGCTCCGGGATGTCGGCGCGTCGGTATTTCGGAACGGATGGCATTCGTGGTCGGGTCGGTGAGGGGATGATCACGCCCGATTTCGTCCTGAAGCTTGGCTGGGCCGCGGGCCGGGTGTTTGGTCAGGGCAAGGGCGGGATGGTGTTGATCGGTAAGGACACGCGGATCTCGGGCTACATGTTCGAGTCGGCTTTGGAGGCCGGTCTGGTGGCCGCGGGTGTCGACATCCGTCTGCTAGGGCCGATGACGACGCCGGGTGTGGCCTATCTAACCCGTACCTTTCGCGCATCGGCCGGCATCGTGATCACGGCTTCGCACAATCCCTATCAGGACAATGGGATCAAGTTCTTTTCTCCGGATGGCGATAAGTTGCCCGATGCACTCGAGACGGCGATCGAGGCTGAACTCGAGCAACCCTTGCGGACTGTTGATTCAGCGGCGCTCGGAAAGGTCAAGCGCGTTGAGGATGCAAACGGTCGCTATATCGAGTTTTGCAAGAGCACTGTTCCGCCGCGCATGAACTTTCGTGGGACCAAACTCGTCGTCGATTGCGCACACGGGGCAACCTATCACACCGCGCCTCAGGTCTTCGAGGAATTGGGCGCCGAGGTGATCCGGATCGGTGCCGAGCCAGATGGGTTCAATATCAATCGTGGCGTGGGGTCGACCGCTCCCGAAGCCTGCTGCCGTGCCGTGGTCGCAGCCGGTGCCGATCTCGGGATCGCCTTCGATGGTGACGGTGATCGCGTGTTGATGTGCGATCGCGCGGGCCACCTGATCGATGGTGACCGCCTCCTCTATATCATCGCAAGAGATCGGCTGGCTGCCGGTACGCTGCGGGGCGAGGTGGTGGGAACCCAGATGAGTAACCTTGGACTTGAGCATGCCTTCCAACGGCTCGGGGTCAGCTTCGTGCGCGTCAATGTGGGAGACCGCTTCATTATGGAGCGCCTCAAGGGTGTCGACGGCATCCTCGGCGGAGAGCCCTCGGGGCATCTCATCTGTCTGGATCGCACCAGCACCGGGGATGGGATCGTGTCGGCCTTGCAGGTCTTAGTGGCGCTCAAGAATCTCGATCTGGATCTTGCTGACCTGGGCCGCGAAGTCCAGAGTTATCCGCAGGTGTTGATCAATGTCCAATTGGATACCCCCGCTGAGGTCGTCGCCGCGCCCGCTGTGGTGCAAGCGCTGAGCCATGCCGAGGCAGGACTCCAAACCCGTGGTCGGGTCCTCTTGCGTCCTTCAGGAACCGAGCCCCTCGTGCGGGTGATGGTCGAGGGCGTTGATGAGGAGGAGGTGCGACAGACCGCCGAGTCACTCGCGGAGGTGGTTCGTACGCATGCGCAGCGCGCCCCGCGTGTCGGCGCCTGATGTGGCTCGTAGATCAACAGCATCCCGTGCGGCTGATCGGTCTGTTCGGCACGGCTCCGCCTAGGGTTCATCCATGACGGCAACGACCTCGATTCATGGCATGTGGTCGACACGGCTGGCCTTCATCTTGGCGGCGAGCGGATCCGCGGTGGGTCTTGGAAATATCTGGCGGTTTCCCTACACCGCGGGTGAGTACGGCGGTGGCGCCTTCGTGCTCGTGTATGTGCTCTGTGTGGCGCTCATCGGGCTACCGATCATGATGGCGGAAATCATGCTCGGGCGGCGAGGCCGGCGCAGCCCGATCAATACCATGCGCGAGTTGGCGCGTGCAGAGGGGCGTTCCCCAGCCTGGCAGTTGCTTGGTTGGTTGGGCATCCTATCCGGTTTTCTCATCCTATCCTTCTATAGCGTCATTGCCGGCTGGACCATGGCCTATGTCTTCCGCGCCGCCAGCGGAATGTTCACCGGTATTGACGCGACAGCCAGTGAGGATTTGTTCGCGGCACTTGTGGGCGATGCGGAACGCCTCCTGGCTTGGCACACCATCTTCATGGTGCTCGTGGTGCTGGTCGTGGCGCGCGGCGTGGCAGGAGGACTGGAGAAAGCGGTGCGTGTCTTGATGCCCGCCCTCCTGGTGCTCTTGATTGTCATGGTCGGTTATGGGATGCAGACAGGTTCGTTCGATGCCGCGGTGGCCTATCTCTTCGCGCCGGATTTTGGCGAGTTTCGGGGGAAGGCGGGCGAGGCGATCTTGAATGCCATGGGGCAAGCGTTTTTTAGCCTCAGCCTTGGAATGGGAGCCATCATGATCTATGGCTCCTACCTGAAGCGGGATTCCTCGATCGCACAAAACACCATGTTGGTTGCGGGGTTGGACACATTGGTCGCCATCCTCGCGGGTCTGGCCATCTTTCCGATCGTGTTCGCCAATGGCCTGGCCCCGGACAGTGGTCCAGGACTTATTTTCCAGACCCTGCCGATCGCATTTGGCGAGATGACGGCGGGGGCGCTGTTCGGAATGCTCTTTTTCGTCCTGTTGCTGTTTGCGGCCTGGACGTCAGCCATCTCATTGCTCGAGCCGCTCGTGGCTTGGTTGGTCGAGAATCTCAATCTGAGTCGCGTCCGGGCATCCATTCTCGGTGGCCTCTCCGTTTGGCTGCTGGGAATCGCTTGTCTGCTATCGTTGAATCTTTGGTCCGATGTCAAGATCTTCGATAAAGGGTTCCTCGACCTGTTCGATTATTTGACCGCGAACATTCTGCTGCCTTTGGGGGGGATCCTGATTGCAGTCTTCGCTGGCTGGCTGCTATCTCGCTCCTCGTCAGTCGACGAACTGCAGATGGGCGAGGGACTGGGCTTTCGAATCTGGTGGATCCTCATCCGTTATCTGGCCCCTATAGCGGTTGGGGTCGTGATGTTGAATGCCGTCGGATTGTTTGAACTGTTCGAGATTGGTTGATGGATGCGGTGACGGTGTGATGGCCCTCGGACGAATGCCGTGACGCGGGATCGAATCCGTGTGTCGTTTCAGAGGAACCCATGGTGGGGGACGTCATGGTGTCGATGTCATGCGTCCGTGGCTGAGGTTGGATCTCGTTTGCGATGCCTGGGCGCGTGATTGGACGGGTCGTCACAGACTGTGCCCGCGCGCACCATCCTCGGATCGGACCAGGCTCATGCAATTGCCTGTTTCCGAACCGATTGCGCCGAGTTGAACAAAGCGATCAAGGGCTTTTGACTTGGATGATCGACTGACCATTGGCAACGGATCATTGGTCACCACACTCTATACGCGGTTTCATTGTGGCTATCGTTAGAAAAAGTGCGCTCGTCCCCTATTCGGCCTCGCAGATGTTCGACCTCGTCTACGACGTCGGGGCCTATCCCGAGTTCTTGCCCTGGTGTCACAAGACGCGTGTGATTTCCGAATCTGACGAAAAGATTTGCGGTCAGATCGAGGTGGCACGCATGGGCATCCGGCAAACCTTCAGCACCTGTAACCGCTTCGAGCGTGATCGCAGCATGAACATCGACTTGCTCGACGGTCCGTTTCGCAAATTGGTGGGTGGTTGGCGCTTTATCCCGTTGCGTGAGGATGCCTCGAAGGTTGAGTTGGAATTGGAATTCGAGTTCTCCGGCCACTTAATCGACAAGGCCTTCGGGGCTGTCTTCCATCAAATTGCCAACACCCTTGTGGATGCCTTCTGTCGGCGTGCCGAGAGCGTTTATGGCAACTGATTATCTTCAGGTCACCCTCGTCCATGTCGGGCGGGAGGCGCAATTTCAGCGATCCTTCGAGGTGCAACAGGGGAGCCACATCAGCGAGGTGATTGCGCAGTCGGGTGTTCTCGATGTGTGTCCCGAGATCGACCTGAGCGTCAACCAAGTCGGGATCTTTGGGAAAGTCGCGAAATTAGAGCAGGTCGTGGCCGATGGCGACCGGGTCGAAATCTACCGTCCGTTGATCGCCGATCCAAAGCAAGCGCGCAAGAAGCGCGCCGCGGAAGGCCGGCCACCGCGCAAGGGAGCGTCCGAGGCCGCATCAGCGGATGGGTAGGCCATGTTCCGGAAACCACGCCACGGCAGGGGGGCGGGCGTCCGCTGGACTCAGCGACCGCGGATCGCAAAGTCTTTGGGCCACGCTCAAGTCCTCCCGAACGGTCCCGCTGGGGGGCAGGACTTTGCGGAATGCGCCATCGCGCCCGTCAATCCGCGCGTTCGAGTCCGATGGCATTCAACGTTCGTGTGAGCAAGCTACGACGTTGTTCTTGATCCGGGACGGAGACGATGGTGTCTTCCGGAATACGGGCTTGCGCGCGGGCCGGATTGGGCTGGAGGTCGCCATCGACTCTGACGAGTTCGTCGTCTTGAAAGTGCAGCGTCAACTGACGAATCTCCATGGGATTGTGTCCCCGGCGGATCGTGTAGGTGTAGTCCCAACGGTCAGCCTGAAAGAAGTCCATCAGTAAGGGCGTGCCCAGCACAAACTGTACTTGGCGCTTATTCATCCCGAGTTCGAGTTGATCCACCATCTCATCGGTGATGATATTGCCCTGTTGCACCGTCATCCTGTAGACGAAGGGGAGATCCGCCAGCAGTGACTCCCGGTTCTCGTCGGACCTCCTGTCCTTTGAGCAGCCGATGGTGACGAGCACGCCTAGGCAGCAGAGCAGTGGGAGTGAGAGCGGTTTTGGCATGTCTTTGAACCTAGGGAGGCGGACCGCTTGGCGGATCGTCACCGAGTGTTTGATCAATCGACGGTCGTGTGCAGTCGGGTGATCCACTCGGAGCATGAGATCAGGGTGACCGCCAAGGCATCCCGCGTGCGGCGTTGGGAACGAGTTTCGGACCGTGCGCGAATCGGCAACCCAGTCGAACGCCCCCGATCAGTGGAGGCCGAGCCATCGCACAGCTCGACAAGCCTGTCGGTGGATGGGTGCGACGACCGATCCGGGTCGGTGAAGCGGCACGGTGATCACGATCAGCGACATGATACCGCAGCGTTCGCATCGGATCATCGGGCAACACGTCATCTGAGTGCCCATGGGGTGACTCGGCAGGTGCGCGAAAACCACGGGCGGGGGGGATTAGAGGTGGAAATCGATCAGATCAAACAAGCAGGACTCAAGGTCACGGCGCCACGCGTGGCAATTCTGACCATCCTGGAGAACTGTGGTAAGCGCCATCTGAGCGCCGAGGATGTGTATAAGGAACTGCTCAACAGAGGGGAGGAAATCGGGCTCGCGACCGTTTATCGGGTGCTCACACAATTCGAGGGCGCGGGCCTGGTGTGCCGGCGCCATTTCGAAACCGGACAGTCGGTGTTCGAGCTCAATAGTGGCGAGCACCATGATCACCTCGTCTGTATCAAGTGCGGAAAGGTCGTGGAGTTCTGCGATCCAGTGATCGAGGAACGCCAGGCGAGGATCGCATCGGAGCATGGATTTCGGATCGAAGATCACTCCTTGGTGCTCTATGGGGTCTGTGCGGGTTGCGAGACCAGGAAGCCTGCGTCGGTTTGAGCAGGCGCAGGCATTGCGGTTGCGGATTTGAGCGGGGCGCGCGTTGCCGGTGCTGGGCTGGCGGTGCCAGGTTTCCCGTTGTACGGGGATCATGCCCGGTGAGCCGACGTGGATCTGATGCGCTCGGCGTCGTGCTTGATAGCTACTTGCACTGGTGCCGCGATGCCCATTGCGATGGACCACTGACTCGGGGTAAGCGCATCGGGGCAATGGCGGGTGTCAGGATCAGGCCGCCGGCCTCGGTCCGACGAGCTGCCCGATGATGCGCCCAATGTGGGTGATCCGCTGTGCTGGGTCGGACATGTCGCAATAGAACCGCAGCGTGTCGGCACCGTCGAGCTTGAACTCTTTCGGACGCTGTTGAACCAGGCGAATCAGGTTTGTTGGATCGACCTTCGGGTGCTCTTCGAACAGGATGCGCCCGCTCATGGGGCCAGCCTCGATCTTGCGAATCCCATGTGGTTGGACCTCGAGCTTCAATTGGGTGATGGCGATGAGGTTGCGTGCGGGCTCGGGCAAGAGACCGAACCGATCGATCATCTCGACCTGGAGTTCCTTGAGCTCAGCGGTGGACGTCGCACTGGCGATGCGTTTGTACATCACCAGACGCGCATGGACATCAGGCAGATAATCATTCGGCAAGATGGCGGGCACGCCGAGGTCGATCTCGGCACCATGACTGAGCGGCCGGTCGAGTTCGGGCGTCCGCCCGGCCTTCAGGGCTTGGACGGCACGTTCCAACAGATCCATGTAGAGTGAGAAGCCAACCTCGTGGATCTGTCCGGATTGTTCGTCACCGAGGAGTTCGCCGGCGCCGCGGATCTCCAAGTCATGAGTCGCTAAGGTGAAGCCCGCGCCAAGATCTTCCATCGACTCGATCGCCTCGAGTCGTTTCTTGGCATCCGCCGTGATGGCCGTACTTGGAGGGGTGATCAAGTAGGCGTAGGCGCGATGGTGTGAGCGCCCGACCCGCCCCCGCAGTTGATGCAATTGCGCCAGACCGAGCTGATCAGCGCGGTTGATGACGATGGTGTTGGCGCTCGGCACATCAATGCCGCTCTCGATGATGGTGGTACACACGAGCAGATTGAAGCGCTGGTGGTAAAAGTCCCGCATCACCCGTTCCAGATCGCGCTCACGCATCTGACCGTGCGCGACCTGGACGCGGGCCTCGGGGATGAGGGCCTCAAGCTTTTGGGCCTGGTTCTCGATGGTCTCCACCTTGTTGTGGAGGAAGTAGACTTGCCCGCCGCGTTTGAGTTCGCGCAGCACCGCCTCCTGGATCAAGCCATCGTTCCAAGGGCTAACGAAGGTCTTAATGGGATGACGTTCCACCGGCGGGGTGGCAATGATGGATAGGTCGCGCAAACCGGACATGGCCATGTTCAGCGTCCGCGGGATCGGCGTGGCCGTCAACGTCAGGACATCGACCTCGCTGCGCAGGCTCTTGAGCTGTTCCTTGTGACGGACTCCGAAACGGTGTTCCTCGTCGATGATGGCAAGCCCTAAATGCTTGAAGCGGATGTCTGACTGCAGCAGCTTGTGCGTCCCGACCAGGATGTCGATGGTGCCCTGGGCGAGCCCCTGCAAAATCGCTTTCTGCTCCTTCGCCGAGCGAAAGCGTGACAGGCTTTCGATCTTGATCGGCCAATCGGCGAAGCGATCGGAGAAATTCTCGAAATGCTGTTGCGCAAGCAGCGTGGTGGGGACGAGCACCGCGACCTGCTGACCACCCTGAACAGCGACGAAGGCCGCGCGCATCGCGACTTCGGTCTTGCCGAAACCGACATCACCACAGACCACACGATCCATCGGTTTGGTGTCTGCCATATCCGCTAGCACGGACTCGATGGCGCGGAGTTGGTCCGGCGTTTCCTCGAATGGAAAGGCGGCCGCGAAGACCGCGTATTCCTCGGCTGGGGCCGGAAAGGCGATCCCTTGGCGCGCGGCGCGGCGGGCATAGATATCCAGCAACTCCGCCGCGACATCGTGCGCCTTTTGGGCGGCTTTGCGCTTGATGCGATCCCATTGCTCGCCGCCGAGTCGATGCAGCGGTGCGTTTTCCGGTGAGGCGCCCGTGTAACGTGAGATGAGGTGCAGCGAGCTGACAGGGACATAGAGCTTGTCCCCACCGGCATATTCGAGCGCGAGAAACTCGGTGACCAGTCCGCCGACCTGGAGTGTTTGCAAGCCAAGATAGCGACCGACGCCATGTTCCTCGTGCACCACCGGGGCGCCTTCGGTCAATTCGGTGAGATTGCGCACGATGGCATCCGCATCGCGTTCACGTGCGCGCCGCCGCCGTTCTTGGCGGACCCGTTCACCGAACAGCTGCGTCTCGGTGATCAGCGCGAGGCCGGCGTCCTCGAGCAGCAGCCCTTGCTCGAGTGGCGCGACGGTCAGGGCACGATCGAGATCGCTCGAGAGGAACCGCGACCAGTCCTCGATCTGCCGAAGCCGGATGCCGAAGCCTGCGAGATGCTCGCTCAACAGTTCGCGTCGACCGGTGCTTTCGGCGATGAAGAGGACACGGCGTCCCGGCTCGGCGAGAAAGGTTTGTAGGGCCTGAGCGGGTTGTGCCGTGTGCGCTTGCAGTGACAGTGGCGGTAGGCTACTGGTCGTAAAGTTGTGGAAGCCGGCATAGCCCTTGCCGCGGTCCGTGACCTCGGTTGACTGGTGGATGACTCCGGTGAGGCGGTTGAGTGCGCCGGCGAGTTCATCGGCCGGGAGGTAGAGGCGGTTGGGTGCGAGCAGGGGCCGCTCGAGATCATGACGACGTTGTTCATAGCGTTGCGCCACGCCGCTGAGGAACGTCTGAGCCGCTGCACGACAGGCTTCAGCTTCCAGCACTAAAACCGTCTCGGGTAAATAGTCGAACAGGGTCGAGGTCTGTTCGAAAAAAAGCGGCAGATAATACTCAAGACCGCCCGGCGTGCGCCCCTCGGAGACCTCGCGATAGATGATGCTCGATTGCGGATCACCTTCGAAGCAGGCGCGATAGCGTTGGCGAAATCCGGAGATCGCATCCTCGGTCAGCGGAAATTCGCGTGCCGGCAACATCCGAACCTGCGACAGCTTATCTTGGGAACGTTGCGTTTCCGGGTCGAAGATCCGGATGCTCTCGATCTCGTCATCGAACAGATCCACGCGCAGCGGCTCGGTGCTACCCATTGGAAAGATGTCGATCAGGGATCCACGGACCGCGTATTCGCCGTGGCCAATGACTTGTGACACGCAGCTATAGCCGGCGCGCTCCAGGCGGCGGCGGGTCGCCTCGATGTTTAAGCGCTCCCCGACCGACAGTACAAGAGATTGGCGCTCCACATAGTCGCGTGGGGGCAGCCGCTGGAGCAGTGTTGCGACCGGGACGAGGAGAATGCCCTGGTTCAGACTCGGCAAACGATGCAGGGTCGCCAGGCGCTCGGAAACCAACTCCGGGAGCGGGGAGAAGACGTCATACGGAAGCGTCTCCCAGTCTGGAAAGCTTAACAGCGGCCAATCTTGACCGAGAAAGAAGGCGAGTTCCGCACGCAGCGTGGTGGCGGCTTGCATATCCGCCACCACGGCGACGACCAGCCCAGGATGTCGCCGGACCGACTCGGCCATGGCAAGAGCCGCCCCCGCCCCTTGGAGACACCCCCAGCGCAGCCGTTCGCCGGGTCGCTTGGGCAATGGGGGAAGCAGAACGGACGCCATGGTGTTCAGGTTCGGCGCAGGCATGGACGGGACAACCTCAAGACAACATCAGAAGCCTGATTCTCGCACAGCCCGATTGCCGATGCAGAGGGACCCCGCAGGGCCGGGCGGCGTGCGACCGGGATCGCTGCCCGGGAGGCCAGTTCGTTGGGCACGGGAGGAGCGAGCACCACCCGGATGGATCAGGACACCAAGGGTGCCGCGATGGCATCGGGTTTCTGCGGCTCGAAGCAACAGGGATCGGCGATCACGCCCTCGAGAGCATCGATCACGCCTGGCCATCCTTGTGTGTTGCTGGCGCGCCAAGCCCAGGCGGCCTGAATGGCACAGATGAGTGCATCGAGTCGATCACCGCTGGAATCCGCAGCGGTATCGAGATCGGTCGGGGGCAGGACCCGGAGGCCATAGTGCTCACTGAGGGTGTCATCGAGGATATGCGCGAGCAGTCTCTCACGGGCCGAGGCCTGTGCTGGGTGGTGTCCTCCGCGGCTGTCCTGCTTATAGGGGCAGCGGCCGATGAGGCGGCGTGCGAGAACGCCGGGGTAGGTTTCGACCGCGATGCGCAGCGGGTCACCCGCCAGCAATCCGGGGATGGTGACGCCGGCCTTGAGAAGACGCGGGGCGCCTTCAAAAAACATGAGACCGACCGGGACGCCATAGAGCTTTTGAGGGCTGATCGCACCGGCGGCGATATCGGTCGCGCGCCGGTGTTCCTTATCCCCGATTGCGCGCTGACGCCGATAGCGGTCGAGCTCGGCACGAAAACCATCGCGACCGAGCCGTTGGGCATGCCTGACATAGTTCGACCAGGTGTCCGGCCAGCCCGCGTTGGTGAGAAAGGTCCGTGACTGCCCGAAGGGGAAGTCGAAACCACAGATCCAAGGACCGGGCCGTGCCAACGCGGCCTCGAATGCATCGAAATGACACCATTCCTCGAGCGCGACAGGTGTGAGTGTCGCACCCTCGAGTTGGCAGGTGATGCAGGTGATGGGCTTGCGGGTGCTCGGTCGACTCGTGAAGTCGACTCCGAGGACCCGCATGGCGTTCTTCATCTCCTAGTTGCCCCTTGTCTGCTGATCCATCATGGACACCCTGTTTGACCGGTCAGGAGGTTGCGCTCAAGGCGCCGGGTTCGGCTGCGCGATGTGAATGGCATCGATTTCGGAGATCAAGTCGTCCGACAGGTGCAGATCGAGGCTGGCCAAATTGTGTTCCAGTTGCTCGCGGGTGGTCGCGCCGATGATGTTTGAGGTGGTGAAGGGTCGGCTTGTCACCCAGGCCAATGCCATGTGCGCTGGGTCCAGCCCATGGCGTTGGGCTAACGCAACATAATCCGCCGTCGCGCGTTCGGCCTGTGGATTGGAGTAGCGGTTGAAGCGCTCGTAGAGGGTGAGCCGGGCTCCCGCCGGACGTTGGCCATTGAGATATTTACCCGAGAGCACGCCAAAGCCGAGCGGTGAATAGGCCTGCAGTCCGCAGTGCTCGCGTTGCGCAATCTCCGCAAGCCCGACCTCGAAACTGCGGTTGAGCAGGCTATAAGGGTTTTGGATCGTCACCATGCGTGGGAGTCCTTCGCGCTCGGCGAGTGCCAGGAAGCGCATCAGTCCCCAGGGTGTCTCATTCGACACGCCGATCGCGCGCACCTTGCCCGCGCGCACCAGGTCGCCGAGCACCTCAAGGGTTTCGAGGAGTGGCACGCTCTGGTCATCATCCGTTGGTGAGTAGCCGAGTTTGCCGAAATAATTGGTCTCGCGATCCGGCCAGTGGAGCTGGTAGAGATCCAGGTAGTCGGTTCGCAGCCGTTTGAGACTGCCCGCTAAGGCCGCCTCGATGTTGGGCCGGTCGAGACGCGCATGCCCGCCTCGCAGATGCGGTAACCAGGATCCTGGGCCGGCAACCTTGGTTGCAAGGACAACGCGATCACGACATCCGCGTGCCTGCAGCCAGGTCCCGATGAATTCCTCGGTCCGTCCCATGGTCTCCGCGCGGGGTGGGACTGGGTACATCTCGGCGGTGTCGAGGAAGTTGATCCCCGCATCGAGCGCGCGGTCGAGTTGGGCGTGTGCGTCCGCTTCGTCGTTCTGTTCTCCAAATGTCATGGTGCCAAGACAGAGTGCGCTGACACGGATGTCCGTGCAACCGAGTGGTCTGAATTCCATGCAAGATCCTCCAGAGAAGTCCATGCGGATCACACAGGATCAGTCGTTCTACCGCCTGTGGGCCTGCGGGTCCGCGACATCAAGATGCCCGTGGGTACCGAGATTGACGACGCCTAACGGGTACAGGAATTGCGGTCCATCCGCCGCGATCGGACCAGAAGATATCCAGAATCATCACCAGGGTGCGCAGAGGTGACGAGGCACGTCGTGATGAATCGGTTCGGGCCATCAACACCCTTGATACAGATGCGCCCGCGATCGCTTCGTGCAAGCCGTCGGGCGCCTGCTGGGTCGCCCCGTGAAGGCAGGACGGAGGCCACGGAATCGCTTACCGCTCCTTCGCGCACGTGTGGCCGGGTATGGTTTCGCGGGACCAGCCTGGTGCTTCGTCTGGCAGGTGTTCGACGCGGATCCGCGCGATGCCGTGATTGTTGCAGTAGAAGAGGTCGCGAAGCATGGGGATGCGCAGGTCGGCGTCGTTGACGAAAAGTTCGAGCATGCCCCGGTGCCGCGACTTGATCTCTGTGCCGTGTCCGATCGGTTGTGGACGCGATCGGCCAACCCTGGCGAGCAGCATGAAGATGGGTTGGTGAGGATCCCGGAGCAGTGGCGTCGCCAGCTGGACGAGACGTGGCGGCTGGTTGCAGAGGCCGCAAGGTGTCGCCTCATGGTGTGCGTCGCGCCATCCGGAAGCGTGTTCAACCTCGATCGCGTAACGCTCGCCGGCGGCGAACTCAATTCCCGTCTTGAAGGAAAACTCATTCGTCTCGAATACCAGGCTGCGTGCCTCGCCCTGAGCGAGTCGGATCGGCTTGGCGAGACTGGTATGCCATGGGCACGGTATACACCAGGCTGAATGGAGGTAAGCACCGCCGCGCAGGATCGGGTAGGCGATGGCGGACAGCACGCGGACGATGGCGCCGTGGGTGATCTCAGCGAGCAGATTCACCGTGCGCGCTGTGCGGATGCGCGTCGCGATCTTGAGGATGCTCGAAGATGAGATGTGTTTCAGCAGGTCTTGTCCGTGCGGGCGATGATCCGAGTTGAGACATGCCCAGCCAGCGCTGGCAAACTCGTGTTGCCGCGCTTTGAGGACTTGACGGGCACCGAGCATCAGCGGGATCAGTAGAAGCGGGACCCAGAGTGTCCAGTTGCTCTTCAAGGCATCTTCGAGTCCACCTGGACGCCCGATCTGGTAATGATCGGCCGGGAGCAGGTTCGGTGGCAGGAGGTCGGCGAGTGGCCACATCGTGACCGCGTGCAACATCAGCACCATTAGGCTCAGGAGCAGCACGTAGTAGATGAGTTGACGCATCCATGTCAGGGTCCAACAGGCCTGCATGGCCGTGCGCCATCCATCGGTTGCGACGAGACGGCTCGCGAGTGCGTGGGATGACATGGCGCAACTCGGCAGCTGATGTGGAGCATAGCGGTCAGTTGCCTGTTCGAGCCGGGCAAGGACGGAGGGATGCAGGTGGAGTGCGCCCGGTGTGTAATCCTGTCGCAGTTTCTCCAGGTCGCGTGGTGCATAGCGATAGATGGCACCAAGACCCACACGTGAGTCGTAGAGACGACCATGGGGATCGGCCGCTCGTGCGATGGATTCGAGTATGACCGGATCGAACACGAGCCGCTCGGATGGGTTGGCGATGCTGCGTTGGTCGCATGCACGCACCCGCTCAATCATCCAGGCCAACGAGACCAGTGCCATTTGCGGCTTAGGATAGCCGCCACCGACATTCGCATGGGCGCCGGCGAACCAGACCTGTTGAATCCGTCGCGCGTCTGGCTCGCAATCCAGATCGGGCTCTAGACGCTCGTCCCACATGACCGGATGAAAGGTCTTGCGGGCATCATCGATCGCCAGGGCATGACAGCCATGAGTGACACTGTGGCTCAGCACGCGATCCCGGAAACTGAGATGCATGACCCGATCGAAGGCCTCACGCAACTCGTCAAAGGGCATGCCGATGGCGTCGACCGTGTCCCAGATCCCAACGAAATGAACTGAGATCTTGCCGGAGTTGGTGTCATCAGCGTGTTGGCGACCATGATGCGTTCTGAAGTTCTCGGTGAACTGAGGGGCATCGTGGTGGCGTCGATAGGCACAATAGGCAAGGCGCACGACGCGATTGAACGCATTTTCGGAGTCGATGGCACCGAGGTCGGGAATCCCGCAATGGACGATGAGCCCTGTGAGCAGACGCACAGTGAAGGCGCCACGACTGAACCCGAACAGATAGATCCGGTCACCTGGTTCCCAGTGGCGAATCAGAAATCCATAGAGTTCGCGGACATTGCGGCTCAAGCCGATCCCGAAAGCGCCTGCGGCGGCCCTGAGGGGTTTGAAGTCCTGCGAGCCGACGCCGTCGCCATAGCAACAGATTTGACCGTCCTGACGCGCGATCGCCCGGTCGAGACGCCAAACATTGCTCTCGTGTCCGACCCCGCCGTGATTGCCCGTCCCATCCGACAACAACACGATATTTTTTGGCATGTCCCTAGCCCACCCTTTGCGGCGACGCGCGCGGCATCCGAATTCGGTCTCACCCGATTTTCTGCGGGTTTAAACGTGACGCTTAGATTGGGTATAGAAGGGCACTGGTCATCTGTCAACTGACACCGCGCACCAAGGTCTGATGATGGCGAACGGGGTGCGGAGGGGCCGGGTCGGGGAATCCCAGGTTCGGGGATGACGGAAGTGGTCCAGCGTTGGGCGCAATCACCAAACGCCCAATGATGTCATCGGTCCGGCCGGTCGCTGGGCGAGGGATGCGCGCTCATCCGGGATGCTCTGCACGACCATGGGGCTGCCCGAAATCGAGCTCGGGACCCTTGGGCACGATTCCCGACGGGTTCAGTTGCGGATGGCTGGCATAGTAGTGGGTTTTGATGTGATCCAGGTGCACCGTCTCGGCGATCCCCGGGACTTGGTAGAGGTCCCGGGTGTAGGCCCAGAGGTTGGGGTAATCCATCAGCCGTCGCTGGTTGCACTTGAAGTGGCCATGATAGACGGCGTCAAAGCGCACTAAGGTGGGAAAGAGGCGCCAGTCCGCCTCGGTCCAGGTCGGGCCGAGCAAATAGCGTTGTTGATCCAGACGCTGTTCGAGCCGATCCAGCGCGGCGAACAGGGCGTCGAAAGCGACCTCATAGGCGGCTTGGGTGGTCGCGAATCCAGCCCGGTACACGCCGTTGTTGATCTGTTCGTAGATCTCCTGATTGATGGCGTCGATCTCGCTTTGTCGCTGCGCTGGATAGAGATCGAGGTCGGCGTTGCCCCAGGCATTGAAGGCCTGGTTGAGCATGCGGATGATCTCGGATGATTCGTTGTTGACGATGGTCCGCCGTTGGGTGTCATAGAGCACGGGAACCGTGACCACTCCGTCGAAGTTCGGATCGACCTGGCGATAGAGTTCGCCGAGTGTCGCCAGGCCCTGCACGCGGTCGCCGGTCGCGCCGGGGTAGGCGTCGAAGGTCCAACTCTGTTCCGGCATCACGGGGTGGACAACCGAGATCCCGATACCGTCTTGCAAGCCTTTCAAGGCGCGGACGATGAGGGTGCGATGCGCCCAAGGACAGGCGTAGGACACATAGAGATGATAACGCCCCGGGGCAGCCTGGAAACCGCCCTCACCGCTTGGTCCCGGGGCTCCATCGGCCGTGACCCAGTGGCGGAATCCGGAATGGGTTCGCACATATTCACCCTTCAAAGTCACCTCCATCAGGGGTTGGTTCGCCAGCGCCTGATCCTTCCGTTAGTCGTTCGGCAAGACGCGTGGCGAGGCTCGCGAGCAACTGCACCTTGAGCTCAGGGGCGATCGCGCGATAGGGAATACGCCAGCATGCTGCGCGATCATTCAAGGCGATAACCGTATGATCGCGTGATCGACCGGTCGCGAGCGGCAGATCGCCAAAGACCAGACCCGGTCCCAGCGTTGCGCATCGAAGCGGGATCCGCGCGCTTGCGGTGGATTGGATCTGGAACTGACCACGGGCGATCAGGAAGAGTGCATCGGCCGGATCGCCTGGATGATAGACCACTTGTCCAGCAACGCAATCCAGCCGTTCGGCGATCGTGATCAGTTGATCGCGCGCGTTCGCGTCCAGGGTTTCGCACAGATCATTCTCGATCAGGGGTGTTTCCGTGACAGGATCCTGAAGCGCGCGTCCGAGGAGTTGATCTTCCGCCCACTCGAGCGCCTGGTCGCGCTCCGTGAAGCGCAATGGCCCAGGCGACCCGGTCTCAGAGGATACCTCCGCCAGCGCGTGCACGAGCGGCGGCTGATGATGGCCGCCGGGCAGGAGGAGGGTGCGTTCGTGTGACTGAAGGTCGTGCGCGAGTTCGCTGAGCAGTCGCGCGGCGGCCTGATCGAGACCGACGACGCGGGTCAAGTCGAGGATCAGGATCTCGAATGCAGCGCGTTCTCGCAAGACGTCATGGACTAGGGATTCGGTGGCGCCGAGATTCAGTTCGCCTTGGAGTTCATAAAGGCGCACCCGTGCGCCGCGCGCCCGCAGCCGGGTGCGTTCGGACCGCCGTCGACGTCGGCTGGAGCGGAGCTCGGTCCCATCGGATCGCGAGCGAATGATGGACGCGGCGGTCGCTCTCGGGGTGTGAAAGAGGTGTAGAGCGAAGTCGGCCGAGATCTCTTCGCAGACGCGGATGCCACGCACACTGTTCCCGCGCGAGTCGAGTGGTGGTGAAAAGACGGCAATGCCCATCTGGCCCGGGAGCACGGCGATGATTCCACCCGCGACGCCGCTCTTCGCCGGCATCCCGACCCGATAGATCCAACCACCTGAGAAGTCATACATGCCGCAGGAGGTCATCACCGCGAGCACCCGCGCGACGTCTGGCGCGGCGAGCGCGCGCGCGCCGGTGAGCGGGTTGACCCCGTCGTTTGCGAGGGTTGCCCCCATGATCGCGAGATCGCGACAATCCACCAACACCGAACACTGCCGGAAATAGAGATCGAGCCCGGGCTCGGGATCGCCGGTGATGATGTCGAAGTTGCGCATCAGATGGGCGAGGGCACGATTGCGGTGTCCGGTGCGAGCTTCGGAGGCATAGACGCGCTCGTCCACTGCCATCGTGCGCCCGGTGTAGCGTTCGAACATCGCCATGATGCGGCGTTCCCCATCGGCGGCGTCCGTTCCCGCGATCATGGCGCTGACCGCGATGGCGCCGGCATTGATCATGGGGTTCAGCGGCCGCCCGGTATCGGGCTCCAGGCTGATGGAATTGAAGGCCTCGCCCGTAGGTTCGACGCCCACCTTGGCCAGCACCCGCTCAACACCCTGCTCCGCGAGCGCCATGCCATAGACGAATGGCTTGGAGATGGATTGAATGGTGGCGCATTGCGCGGTGTCGCCGACGCTGTAGAGATGACCGTCCACCGTGGCGATGGCGATGCCGAACCAGGCCGGGTCGGCATGCGCGAGTTCGGGAATATAGGCCGCGACCAAACCCTCACGTAGGGGTGCGAGACGCCGGTGCAGGGCGTCTAGATAGGTTTGGATCGGCGACCCGCCCGGCAGTGGACTCAGCGTCGGATCTCCCTGATGTCGGTGCGCATGGGCCTGCTCGCTCTGTTCAGGCGGCCTCCCGCTGCGCTGCGGGCTGAACGCTGCGTGCCGGCTGTAAGGGGTCTGCTCCGATGGTGCCGACGAGTGATTCGAGGTAGGCCGGATCACGCACGCGCGCCAACTGGTCTTGGGCGCGTTGCAGTCGGGTTGTCGCATCGAGTCGCGCCGCTTCGTCAGCATAATGGCGCAGGTCCAGGAACTGCTGGAGATTCAATACGAGACGGTTGGCTAGTTGGAGATCGCGCTGCTGCTTCACCTCCAAACGTTCGCGGTACCAGTCCGAACTCATCAGGGCCTCGCGTGTGAAGAGCCCGCGGATGGCCGGGTCCTGAATGGTCCGGCCATGATCGTGGCCCTCCGCCATGATGTGGATGAGTGCAGCGAGCGGTGGGCAGGCCTCCGCAATGCTGCCGTCCTCCAGATAGCGCCGGGCAACACGTTGCTGTGCCTCGCAGATGTTCTCGATCCCGTCGACGAACACCGCGAGATCCTGCGACTCGGGACGCAAGATCGCCTCGGTGAAGACGGCGCTGGGGTTGTCGAAGATCTTCCCCATGAAGTGCGCGACGAAGCGGTCGGTGATGCGATAGCCGAGACGACTGGCGAGCACGGTGCGACCGTCGTATTCAAAATCCTCCAGTGCTTCCAAATAACCGTTCTCGATCAGATACCCCGGGTCACGTTCTTGCTCGGTCAAACGGGCCCAGATCTCCGGGATCAATAATGAGATGTCGTGCGCGACTCTGACGTTGGTCCCGATATGACCGGCGGAACTGGAGAAGCCGGCGAAGCCGGTGAGGATGAAGGAGACGAGTGCGTTATTGAGATCGGCCGTTGGATTGAGCGCATTGAAGGGCGCTTTGGTCAGTGCGCCCTCGCTCCCCGCGCCGGTTGTCGAGGGAGACTTGCCGGTCAGGGAACACACGAAATCCATGAAGAGTTCCGGCAACTCCTGGTAGTGGATCGGGTTGTAGACCGCAAGCGGGCGGATGCCCGGCTCGGGTGGGTTATTCCGTCGCCCCACCAGCACCGCGTCCACCGGGGTCGCGAGTGGGATCTGCAGTGGGAGTTTGCGATGGAACCGAGCACCGATTTCAGCGACGTATTTGCGCACCGGATTGACGAGGTCAGGACGGATCTGAAGGTAGCGCGGGTTCTTCGTCGGCTGCCCATTCACCAGCTTCGGATGCGCCGATGACACCACCAGGACCTGGTCACGTGCGGCCTGCTCAAGCCGCTGTCGCATGGGTGCCGTAAAGGTCGAGAGGGTGGGGACGTCCTCGAGGATGGCGGCCAATGCTGGACCACCGAGGGGCTCGTAGTTGGCCATGAAGTTGCCGTGCTGGGCTAACTCACGCTCGGTCTGTTTATCAAAACCCGGGATGATGGCGTCGTCCGGGCGCTGGAACAGCCGATACTCACAGTTGCGGATGAGCTTGATGCTGTGCTCCGTTTCTGGCGGTGTCGGATGCCGACCGGGCACCTGCGCGGGTGGTACAACGACGGACGTGGTGATGTCGTCTTCCATCTGGATCTTCTCCGCGGCGATAAAATCCTGGCGCAGCTTGAAGGTGCGCCATTTCTCCGCCTGATCGAAACCAACACGCAGATAGGAGGCGACGATCCGTCGCCCGAAGACTTTCAGTTCGTGCCCCGGCGCACCGTCGATCTCGTCGACGGAGAAGTGCTTGCGCCAGGCATCGCCCCAGCTTGGCTGATAGAAGCGTTTGATCATGAAGACCAGTGCGAGCAGCCGGGGTGGGATGGAATGCAACCAGGTGTTGTATTCCCAGGTATGACTCGGCGAGGGTGTCAACAATTTGATCACGGAGCCCAGGCTGCGCTCCGAAGAGAGGATCTTGCGCCCGGCATCATGGTCCTCGTGTTCGAAGCCGGGCCGAAATCGATCCGTGTAATCACGTGCGCAGATCTCCTCGACGCGATCGAGATCCTGGCTCAGATCGTCGACGAAGATGGGGCCGTAGAGCACCGCGTCGTCCAACGACTTGGAGATCTCCGACTTCCCACCTCCCGAAACGGTACAGGGTTTGTGGCAGAAGGTGCCCTCGGGCTTGGTGCCGATGAGCCGCCAGGAGGGCGCGCCCGGATGCTTTTGCATCTCGATCTTATAGCCGTTTGGTTGGACATAAATCCGATTCGGCTGCAGGCGGATGCTCTGAGCGACGCCATCCTGTGTCCAGGCGATGCGTTGGGTGCGCAGGTCCATACGCAGGTCTTGTGGCACATAGATGACTTGGGGATAACGCTTGTCGATGCCGTAGCCTTGCGGCTGCAATTCCATGAGTTCACCGAAGCGTGCCACCGTGTCGGCAAAGTCGTAGCCGGGTTCGCGGGTCGCGGGATCGACTCCGAATTCCTCGCCATGGTTGAACCGAGGAAAAGCCAGTGCGCCGCCGGCGTGCTCCTCTTCGGCCATGCCATAGAGGTTTGCGGCGAAGCTGATCTGGGTTTTGACCTCTTTTTTGCAGTAGCCGTAATAGTTATCGGTGATCAGGGTGAAGATCACGCCCGACGCGTCACGTGCGGTGAGTTTAAACGGCGTTCCATCGTTATAGCGCTCCGCTGGGTCGCGCCAGCACATGCCGTCGGTACGCTGACGCTCGGTGGCCTGATCCCAGTGGGGAAGCCCCAGCTCCTGTTTGGTCAAGGTGGTCAAATGGGGGGCGAGCAGGACGCATCCGGTGTGTCCGGACCAGTGATCGACATCCAGAGCAGCATCGAAATCGGCGAGATAAGGATTCCCTCCGTTCCCGAAGATGCTTTCGACGAAATCCAGATTCGAGACCAAATTGCCCGGCGCGAAGAAGCGGATCTCCATGTTCTTCTCCGGTTGGATGCCGGGAATCTCGGGACAGATCGGGGGCCGCAGCAGGAGCGACACGAACATCCGCGCCGGCTGCTCCTGATCAGCTGTAAAGGGGATGACCAGAAGGTCTTCAGGCGGATTCAAGGCTGCTTGCAGCAGGCGCGCGAACACGATCTTGGGTACGGCCTTCTTGTCACCGGGAATGGGCAGCCCGCCCTCGGCGATATGGAATGACCCCGCCGTTGTGCGGCGATCGCTCGCGGGATTGTTCAGCACGCCTTGGGCGACGCGGTAGCTGGAGATGATGTTGGAGTGAAAGGCATCGCGGTCGATCGGAACGGAGAGTTCGCGGGCCAAACCATGTCGGTCGAGGATGAAGGTCTGGTGTGGGAGGGCTGGGATCCGCTCCCATTCCAGGTCATCGAGATAGTGTTGGAGAAAATCTTGGATGCGTCGATCAACCGGGCAGAGATAGTTCGCTAGGAGGCGGTTTTTCTCTCGGTAACTCGACAGCAGATCATGGGCGATCTCAATGAACTCGGCCGTACCGGCCGTCCCGCAGGCGCTCTGTCCCGAGGAGATCAACTTGAAGTTGATGTATAGATGCAGTTTTTGGCGGTCTTCGGGAGTGAGCAGCGGTGTGGGCTGGTGTGCGTGCTCAGCGGTGGAGCCCGCTTGAGTGTGTGCGTCTGTGCAGTGTCCGGTGCTGTCGAGTTGAAGGCCAAGCTGGCGAAGAGAATCGATCATATCGGTTTCCTGCGACGTTGTTGCGAAGGGTCACACGCACTTCAGCGATCTAATAAAGCATAAATGACGCCATCTTTCGCCCCTAAAATTCACCTCCGTTCATCGCACTCGTTGCCGCTGACAAGCACTAGTAGTCTGATTCGCAAGGGAGTTCGAGGACGCATTAGAGGCGATGCACGGGCGTCATGCGCCCCCTTCGCGTGCGACCAATGCATGGTTTCGGTTCAGCGTCGCAGTAAATGCACCCTTTGAGTGCATCGCGATGGCTTAGCCTCCCGCCCATCCGCTCGGTCCGCGGGTGGATCCTAGCCCGGGGTGAATCGCGCTATCATCGCGGATGTGGCCATGATCGGAGGCGCGGATCGTCCTCCGCCAGGGCACTCGGAACTGGGATTGAGCGTCGCGGAGCCGTCTGGATGCACGACGGCAAGAGATCGTTGTCCCGGACACAGCATCGGGCGAGGTGGAGGTAGCGGTTGATGAGGATTCTCGTAACGGGCGGTGCCGGCTACATCGGGAGCCACACCTGCGTGGAGATGTTGCACGCGGGCATGGACGTCGTTGTCCTCGACAATCTGTGCAACAGTAAAGCAGAGTCGTTGCGCCGCGTGGGTGAGCTCACCGGGGCGGCACTCCACTTCGTGAAAGCCGATCTGCGTGATCGTGGTGCGCTTGATGCCCTGTTTCGTGAGATTCGGATCGATGCCGTGGTGCATTTCGCTGGGTTGAAGGCCGTGGGTGAATCGGTTGCTTTGCCGCTTGCCTATTACGACAACAACGTCGGCGGTACTCTCACGCTCTGTCAGGCCATGGCGGCAGCGGGGGTGCGGAGTTTGGTCTTCAGCTCGTCAGCGACCGTCTATGGTGATCCTCGGAGCGTCCCGATCCGGGAAGATTTTCCGTGCAGCGCCACCAATCCCTACGGCCGTTCGAAGCTGTTCATCGAGGACATCCTGCGCGATGTGCAGGTTGCCGATCACGCTTGGAACATTGCCCTACTGCGCTATTTCAACCCGGTTGGCGCGCATCCAAGCGGGCGGATCGGTGAGGATCCGAGCGGGATTCCCAATAACCTGATGCCCTATGTCGCGCAGGTGGCCGTCGGGAAGCTGGCGCGTCTGCGCGTGTTCGGCAATGACTACCCAACAGATGACGGAACCGGTGTGCGCGACTACATCCATGTCGTTGATCTGGCCCGTGGTCATCTGGCCGCCTTACGTCGGCTGGAGCAGGCGCCCGGCGTGGTGACCTACAACCTCGGAACCGGCCGTGGTTACAGCGTTCTGGAGATGGTCGCGGCCTTCGAGCGCGCGAGCGGTCGCCCGGTTCCCTATGAGATCGTGGCCCGGCGTCCCGGCGACATCGCCGTCTGTTACGCGGATGCGTCTTCGGCGAAGGCCGAGTTGGATTGGGAGGCTGAGTTCGACATCGACGCCATGGTGCGCGATGCCTGGCGCTGGCAGTCGCAGAATCCGCGGGGATACGACGACTGATGGTTGAACCGGCGAGCCGCTTGACTCAGGCCGTGCCGCCGCGCTGATTGATCCGTATCCTCATGGGGGGCGCTCCTAGGTCGCTGTCGCATCGGATTTGCGCCGCGCGCGGCGGCGTGTCCTCCTCGATTCTCCATCACGCCAGGCCATGTCCGGCCTGCTCGCGGCGACCCGATGTCCGCGCGCTCGGCGAACACCGGGGAGCATTCCCAGCCTACTCAGATCGGTCGATAAATGTGTCCACCCTCTTCTCTGAATTCGCTGGCCTTCGCCTTCATGCCTTCCTCGAGCGCACTCGTGACGTCATCAAGTCGATGTGCCTCCGCATAATCACGCACGTCCTGGGTGATTTTCATGGAACAGAAATGCGGGCCACACATGGAGCAGAAGTGCGCGACCTTATGTGACTCGTGCGGCATCGTGCGGTCGTGATACTCGCGTGCGCGATCAGGATCAAGCGAGAGGTTGAACTGATCCTCCCATCGGAATTCGAAGCGGGCCTTCGAGAGGGCGTTGTCGCGGATTTGGGCACCTGGCAGGCCCTTGGCGAGATCCGCGCCATGGGCTGCGATCTTATAGGTGACGATGCCGTCGCGCACATCCTGCTTGTCGGGTAAGCCAAGATGTTCCTTGGGGGTGACATAGCAGAGCATCGCGGTGCCGTACCAGCCGATATTAGCCGCACCGATCCCGGAGGTGATGTGGTCGTAGGCGGGGGCGATATCGGTGATCAAGGGGCCGAGCGTGTAGAACGGGGCCTCGAAACAGTCGTGTAGTTCCTTGGTCACATTCTCTTCGATCATCTGCAGCGGCACATGCCCAGGTCCCTCGATCATGACCTGCACATCCTGCTCCCAGGCGAATTTGGTGAGTTCCCCAAGCGTTTCGAGTTCGGCGAATTGGGCCGCGTCGTTGGCGTCGGCGATCGAGCCGGGCCGCAGCCCGTCACCCAGACTGAAGGCGACGTCATAGGCCTTCATGATCTCGCAGATCTCGGCGAAATGGGTATAAAGAAAATTCTCCTGATGGTGTGCAAGACACCACTTGGCCATGATCGAGCCGCCGCGCGAGACGATGCCGGTGAGCCGATCAGCCGTCAGTGGAACATAACGCAGGAGCACTCCGGCATGAATCGTGAAGTAGTCCACACCCTGCTCGGCTTGCTCGATCAGGGTGTCGCGGAACATCTCCCAGGTCAGTTCCTCGGGTGTGCCATCGACCTTCTCGAGTGCCTGATAGATGGGCACGGTGCCGATGGGCACCGGGGCATTGCGGAGGATCCACTCACGGGTTTCGTGAATGTTCTTACCCGTCGAAAGATCCATCAGGGTGTCACCGCCCCAACGGGCGGACCAGACCATTTTCTCCACCTCCTCCTCGATCGAGGAGGTGACGGCCGAGTTGCCGATATTGGTGTTGATCTTCACCCTGAAATTGCGCCCGATGATCATGGGTTCGAGCTCGGGGTGGTTGATGTTGGCTGGGATGATGGCGCGTCCGCGCGCGACTTCTTCACGAACGAACTCGGGTGTGATGGTCTCGGGCAGGTTGGCGCCGAAGGCCTCGCCACGATGTTGCCGCAGCAGCTTGGTGTAGCGTGGGTCGGTGCGCAGGGCATCGAGTCGCAGGGTCTCGCGGATGGCAACGAATTCCATCTCCGGGGTGATGATGCCCTGGCGAGCGTAATGCATCTGGGTCACGTTGCGCCCTGGTGTGGCACGCCGTGGTGCGCGCCGATGGGCGAAGCGCAAGTGCGCGAGCAGCGGGTCGGATTGACGCCTCTGGCCGAAGGCGGAACTGGGTCCGCTGAGTTGTTCGGTGTCGCCCCGCTCCGCGATCCAGTCACCGCGCAGATCGGGTAATCCTGCGAGCAGATCGATGCGTGCGCGCGGGTCCGTATAGGGACCGGACGTGTCGTAGAGAGTGATGGGTGGATTCTCTTCCAGCCCCGTCTTGGTCTGGGTTGGGGTCAGTGTGACCTCACGCATGGGCACCCGCAGATCGGGACGCGATCCGGTCACATAGATTTTGCGTGAGTTCGGGAAGGGACGGGTGGCTTCATCGGATAGCGCGGCGGTCTTCTGAACGAAGGCCTCGGGGATGGCGTTCATGAAAGCTCCTAAATCAACGTCAGGCGGATGCGAGGTCAGCAGGGATGCGGGTTAACGCGCACGGCCCTGTCAGGATCGACGTCCAGATCGCCCAACACCTCGGTGTGGTTGGGCGGGTCGAGGACACTGGCTGCAGGGATCAATGCTGGCGAGGCGTGACATCCGGCCCGATCACTCAGTCGGACCAGCGTGCTGGTCAGCGGCACTCGATGCCGTGCCAACATGCGTCGTCGATCATGGGCGCACGGCACGGGGAATCGACTTGGTTTGCCGCGCCCGGATCTGTCGTGCATGCGCCCCCTGTTCGGCTCGCACAGTGATGGCTCCGATGATGGCCGCTGGTTCGATCTGACAACGCTCGTTTGACGGATCCGCCTGGCCTGCTTTCCTGCGCCGGCATGATCCGGATCAGGTTCAAAGGGTTAAGATCCATATCGACCGCTTGTTGAGCGCTGCACGTCCCCATGGTGGGATCATGTGGTCACTCGCGGACGGTCGTCTTGCCGGCTTCTAGTCTCTGAGCCGGTTCGATACTGGATCTCTCTCAGCCCTGACGCGCCCCGAACCATTCGCCCCTCGCCTTGCCGAAACGATGACCAGACTAGCGGGTCATGACATCAGATCGGCACATGGTGGTCGAACGATCACGGACGTTTATCGCGGGCACCCCCAGCAGCACTTGGAAACTATCGGAAGGCCGGGCGGATTTCAACCTGATCGAACGCGTGGTCGGTTGCCTAGGCTTGACCTTTGCCGTTGCGCTGTTGATCCTTTGGCCATGGCAAGACCCTCAAGACGCTCAATGAGTCATCCTGGCGAATCGACTGTGCACCATGCCCATCCGTCTAGGCCCTTGGGGGAGCGAGCCCAAGGCCGATCCAAGAGGTACGACAGCGCATGAATGAGGCAGTGGTCACGACCACGGACAATCAGGTCTTCTACTTCGGTGACGATGCCGTCCTGTGCATGGGGGTCGCGGCTCAAATCCAGCCCAGAGGCTTGAAACTCGAGTCCTTCGAGCATCTCGATGAGATCGAGCGGCGGTTGGCTGAAGGGCGGCCACGGGTACTGATCTTGGATCTACGATGCTTGACCGATGATCTGAGTCCGACGGACTTAATCGCCCGTTTGCGGGCAGAGGACACCTCGACCGCGATCTTGTGTCTTGCCGAGGAGGACAGTATCAACACGCGTCTGCAAGTAATGCGTGCCGGTGCGGCAGGTTACTTCCCCGCGCCAGTTGATCCCATTGACGTGGCGAAACGCATCATCGCCAGTAGCGGACTCGAGCGGGTCAAGGCTCCCAAGATTTTAGTGGTCGAGGACGATCTGGTGCAGGCGAAGTACATCGAACTGCTGTTGACCGGCGCAGGGATGCAACCCCACCTCGTCAATGAACCCTTGCAGATCATGGAGCGGATGCGAGAGGTGCAGCCCGACTTGGTGCTGATGGATCTCTATTTGCCGGGCGCGACAGGAGCTGAGTTGACCGCTGTCATTCGCGATCACGCGGAATTCTTCGATACCCCGGTGATTTTTCTGTCGGCCGAGACGGATCCGGACAAGCAACTTGATGCACTCAAGGTCGGTGGTGACAGTTTTATCTCCAAGCCGGTCAAACGTGAGCAGTTAATCGGATCGATCGAACACCGCATTCGGATGTCGCGATGGCTCAGGGAACATCGGGTCAAGATCGATCGCCATGATGCACCACAAGGCGTGTTGCCGCGGGAGGCCTTCATGCAGCGGCTCGACCGCCTCGTACATGACAGGACACCGATGTCTGAGGGAACGGGCCTGTTGGTGATCGAGCTGGACCGGCCGGAGCAGATCTTGGAAGCGCTGGGAGTGCAGAATATGGAGCGCTTGCTGCGGCGGTTGCAAGGACAATTCGCCGAGCAGCTTCAGCCGCAGGAATGCGCGGCGCGATTCGATGACATCGCGTTCGTCGTGCTGGCGCGCCGTGATGAGCAAGCTGACCTCGATGCCCTGAGCGCACACCTCCTGAAGGCCGTCGCCGCGACCAACCTGCGGGCAGGAGGGCAGCGGATACCGATCACCGCCACCATCGGTATCGGGTTGTTTATCCCGGCGGCGGATGATGCGATCACCATGCTGTCGCGCAGCCGCACGGCGCTGCTCAAGGCGAAGCACGAGGGCGGCAATCGGGTCCGGTTCTGGAAGCCGCTGGTCTCGCCCGGGAGCGGTTTGGACTACGATCAAGTGGTGTGCGATCTCGTGCGTCATGCCATCACGGGGGATGGTCTAGTCTTGATGTTCCAACCGATCGTATCGTTGGGAACGAACGTCGGCGAACTCTACGAGGTGCAGTTGCGTCTGCGCACCCCCCACGGCGAGGAGATCCCGGCGGCCGATTTCTTACCCGTGGCGGAGCGGGCGGGACTCATGCCCCAGATTGATCGCTGGGTGTTGGAAAATGCCCTCGATGTCATGAATGCACGCCGTTCGAAGCATCCGCGTTTACGGTTGCTGATCCACCAGACCATTGAATCAATCGCAACACGCGATTGGCTGCCCTGGTTTCGGGAGCAGATGGTGCAGCGGAACCTGATTCGGCGCCGCCCACTGCTGCAGTTCCAGATTCACGATGTGCGTGAGCATCTCGAGGCGACGCGCAAGATCGTGGCGATTCTCAGGAAATATGGCATTCAGGTGTGTATCGCCAATGTGTCGGGTCTTGCCGCTGATCTCGAATTGGTGTCGGATCTCTCGGTGTCGCTCGCCAAGCTCTCCTTCGCGACGCTCTTAAATTCGGAGCAGGCGGAGTTAACTCGGGTCGTGGAGCAACTGCGCGCCGGCGGAACCTCGGTGATTGCCGCCGGCATTGAGGATCCGGAGACGATCGCACGCGTCTGGAACTGTAAGCCAGATTTCATCCAGGGCAACTCGCTGCAAATGCCGAGCAGTGAGTTGATCTATGATTTTCATGATTCAACGGACGATCTATAACAAGGGCCCTAGCGCACCGGATCCGCATGTCCATGCATACTGGCCGTTTGGTGATCACCCCACGGGAGCCGGATTGCTGTCCTGAGCGCCCGTTGGTTGTGAGGGTCTTGACGGAGACCGGTTTCATCGAGGGTCTCTTGCCGGGTCGCGCACAGGACTTCATGGTCGGCCCCGCCTTTTTGGACCTGATCTCCTTCGTGGGGTGCGCGGTTGCTGTCTCCACCGATGCGGCTGCGGGTCTACCCTTCACGCATGTTCGATTGCCGTCTGATCCGGGGCGACCCCAGTGGTGCCATGGACGCAACACGCGTGCGCCACGCTGTCCCCGCTGTCGGACGCCGAGAACTGAGTGGCGCGCGCAGGTCGCGGCGGCGATGGAGTTGGGAGACCATGCAATCGACTGTCCAGCATGCGGTGCGAGCGCGCGACCTTGGTCTTGGGACTGGCGGCATCAAGGTGGATTTGGTCGCCGACTGATTGTCGTGGAGGAGGTCTTTCCGGGCGAGGCCATGCCCACGCCAGGTGTGCTCGACGCCTTGACGATGGCGACGGGGCGTGCGTGGCACTTTTTCTACGTTCAGGATTGAGCCGCTGCAGGGCGTCTGCCTAGTCCGCGATGTGGTCGATCGGTTGCGCCGCCGGTTCACCGGGCGCAGCGAAGGACAGGCCCTCGGGCAGTTCGACCGTCATGCTCAGTGGCAGGTGATCCGATAAGGCATAGTCAACGACTCTGGCGTTGACGAGGCGCAGTTCCTGCGAGATTAGAATGTGATCGAGGTTGTGCGTCGGGCGCCAACTCGGGAAGGTTTTCAATTCGCAGTCAAGCCCACGCATGCTCGTTCGCCGTACCATGGCCCGCAGCCCTTGTGAGTCACAGCCGCAATTGAAATCGCCCATGATCACGAGATACGGGTGTTGGTCCGCCAGTTCGACCAAGAAATCGAGCTGGCGGCGTCGCGCGCGCGAGCCGAGCGCAAGATGAACGATGGCGATGGCTAGGGTCGCTTGGTTGGATAACTCGATCTCGGCCAGCATGGCGCCCCGTCCGGGCAGCCCGGGGAGCTTGTGCTCGGTGATGTGTTTCAGCCGCAGCCGGCTGAGAATGCCATTACTGTGTTGCGCGAAGGGGCCGAGATTGCGGTTGATCTGGCGGTACCAATGCGGGAAGGCACCGTGGCGGGCGAGATATTGGATCTGATCGACATAGGCACTGCGTAACGAGCCGGCATCCACCTCCTGCAAGCCGACTAAATCGAACTGATGAAGCAGTTGCCCGATCCGCGTTAGGTTCGTGAGGCGCTCAGGATGCGGAAGAATGTGTTTCCAACTGTTGGTGACATAGTCGCTGTACTGTCGCGAACGAATGCCAGCCTGGACGTTATAGCTCAGTAGCTTGACCCGACAGTTTCGGGTGGCATGCGCGTCAGCGTGATCCGTGCGAGCGGCCGCGCCGGAGTCGCTCGAAGGTGACTCTGGCACCGGCCGCCCTGCGTGGGAGAGGTTGTCCACCGGATCCGTGATCGGCTGCGGGCTGATGCGCACTCAACCGGCGCGATGCGCGCCGGAGGACGCGATCCGTTACTGGCTCAGACCTTGGATATACTGAGAAACCGCAGCAATTTCCTGGTCAGTCAGCCGTGCCGCCGCACCACGCATCATCCCATTGGGATCGTTCGCGCGCAGACTGTCGCGGAAATGCTCGAGGGTCTGCTTGGTGTAGTCCGCGTGCTGTCCCGAGAGTCGCGGGAATTTTGCCAAGGACTGACCTTGGCCCGCTGGGCCGTGGCAACCGCCGCAAGCGGGCACGCCGCTCTCGGGATTGCCCCAACGATAGATCGACTCGCCCAAGGTGGCGAGTTCAGGATCAGCCTCGCCGGGGGTCTTGGCCTGCAGCGCGAAGTAGGCGGCGAGATCGAGCACTTCCTGATCGGTCAATGGCATCGCCATCGGCGTCATCTGTTCGTTGGCCCGGTTCCCCGCACGATAGTCGTTGAGTTGCTTGATGATGTATTCCGGATGCTGACCCGCGAGTTTCGGCCAAATGGGTACGATGCTGTTCCCTTGCGGCCCGTGACACGCCATACAGATACTGTTCGCTTTCTCTTCGCCAGCTTGCGGGTCCCCAGCGGCTTGCACCGCGCCGCTCACTAAGAGAGTTGCCACCGAAATCGTTATCAGCCAATTCTTTACCATGAGGATGCCTAATCGGGTCAGGAGTCGTGGTCGTGTCATCCGACTGATCCGTGCAGCAGGGTCAGTCACGAATTGATTCGTGGATGTATATCAGAAGCTACGCATATTGGTCAAACGGATGCCCCCGTGATCAGTGCGTCGCCGCCGGGTTGGCGGCACTGATCGTGGCTTACTGAAGACCCTTCCGGACGCTGAAGATTCCCACCCAATCCCCTCGTTCCGATTTTGGTTTTACCAGGCCCGGGAGGCGGGCCGGCAGCGTCGGAGCGTCGCGATCGGGCCGTGCTCGCTCCCGTGGGGTGTGGGGCGCGCTAATGGTGACGATGGTGCATGTCGAGCTGCTGCACGGGGGCCTGGATTTGAAGACGTTCGCCATCTTCGAACACGAGCGTGAGATCGACGATCCCACCCACCTCAAGAGGTTGCTTAAGCCCAATGAGCATCAGGTGCAGGCCGCCGGGTTGTAAGACGACGCGTTCGCCTGCCGGAATGTCGATCCGCTCGATCTGTCGCATGCGCATCATGCCGTCCTCTTCGAGATGCGTATGGAGTTCAACGGTCATCGCGCTCTCACTCTCGGCGGCAATCAGAGCCTGGTCTTGATCGGAGTGGTTTGCGATGGTCATGAAGACCGCGCTATTGGGTTGGCCGGGCGGCACCGCGCGGGCGTAGGGCTCCATGATGTCGAGCGTGGTAGTGGCTTGGTCCGCGGCTGCGAGCGCCCACGGAATCGCTGGTGGAGCCAGGGCAGCTAGGGCGAGGACGCCGAGGACGAGGTGGTGGCGGGTGCTGTGGCGCATCGTGTCAGTCTCCAGGTGAAGGTCTCATTCAGGGCTCGTTGTCGTGGGCCTGGTCTCGGTGCCGAGGAGTGTGCGAATAGCATCGGCCAGCTCGACGGATGGCGTGGCATGGTCGAGGGTCTGGACCAGACGACCATGCGGGTCGATGAGGTAGCTGTAGGCGGAGTGATCCACCACATAGCCCATGGCCGAGTCAGTGAGTTCGGTGCGTCGGTAGGCGGCGCCAAAGCGTGCGGCAACCTCGGCAAGCTGTTCGGGCGTCCCGGTCACGCCGCGGATCCGCGGGTGGAAATAGCCACTGTACTCTGCCAGTCTTTCCAGGCTGTCACGCTCGGGGTCGACGCTGATGAAGAAAACCTGAACGCGGTCGCGTTCCTCCGGCGTCAGGAGTGTGAGTGCGTTGGCGATCAGAACCAGATTGGTGGGGCAGATATCCGGGCACCAGGTATAGCCGAAATAGAGGAGCAAGACGTCACCGCGCAGGTCCGCCGAGTTGACCGGTCCGTCGATGGAGTCGAGTTCGAAATCGCCCCCGATCGGGGGTGCCGCAAGGTCCAGGGTGTGGTGCTGGAGCACCGGATGTGGCTGCTCCGGACCCGGTGGTGCCCACTGGAGGAGCCACACGAGGAGGCCACCTAAGATGAGGATCGCGATGATCAAGCCAGTGCGCATCGTCATGATGACGGGAACCGCCCGTGGAGGAATGACATCATCTTGGGGGGCGGTTGGTCAGCTGCATTGACCCAGATCAACCACTCATCAAGACCTTTGGTGGCACATGTCATCTTGTGTGATAACACCTACCGGCTGTGGGATCCGGCGCAACCGACGCCACTCGGAGCGCTCGGCACGCCACGGCCAGGTGGGCTGGGGAGACGAGCATGCGGGGGTTGATCAACTGGTGGCAAGGACGGGTGCTCGCGCATGAACGCGCACGGATTGCGCCGCATAATTGGGAGCAGGTCTGGGAGGCGCTGCCGTTGCTTGCTGATCTGACCGAGGCGGAATCCCGTCGACTCGCGGACCTTGCCCTCTTGTTCCTGCGTGAAAAGCGGATCGATCCGGCGCAAGGGCTGGAGTTGACCGATCCGATGCGGCTTGCCATCGCGCTGCAGGCCTGCTTGCCCATCCTGGAACTCGGGCTCGATTGGTTCACGGGATGGTATGCCGTGATCCTCTATCCGGAGGAATTCGTGCCCGAGCGCGAGGTCGTCGGCGATGACGGCGTGGTCTGGATCGAGCATGAGGCTAAGAGTGGTGAAGCATGGGAGCAAGGCCCCGTCATCCTGTCGTGGGCGGATGTTGCAGCCAGCTGCGAACGGGATGGGTACAATGTCGTGATCCATGAATTCGTGCATAAGTTGGATCTTCGTGATGGGGCCGCGAACGGCTGTCCGCCCTTACACCCCGAGATGTCGCCGCGGCAGTGGACGGATACCTTTGCGGCGGCCTACCAGGATCTTTGTGACCGTGTCGACGCGGGGGATGCGACCCCATTCGACTCTTACGCGACGGAGTCCCCCGCCGAGTTCTTCGCTGTGATCAGCGAAAGTTTCTTCGAAGTGCCCAAGCGGCTGCACGCGGAGTATCCTGGTGTGTATGAGCAGTTGCGTGCCTTCTATCGTCAGGATCCCCTGGCGCGGATGCGCGCAACCCGGCCATCGGCGCGGATGTCCCTCCCTGGTTGGAGCCGCTGACGCAACCCGCGGGTCTCGGCCATGAGCGGGTTTTCCGGCCAACGCTCTGGTCTGAGCGCAGAGGCTGAGACTCGGGCGAGGGTGCCGTAACCCTCGAGACCCCACGGCCCGCTCATGACACGGCATCCTGACTGTCCCGCTGGGGTCCGAAATGATCGATCGCGAGTTGTCGCATGCAAAGAGGTGACCGGATTGAGGCTTGGAGCGTGAGTGCCCCCATCAGCCATTGGCGCGAACTGAGCGCTGATCCTAATGACCCGCGGGTTCGCCAGTATCTACGCGAGCAGTTACGCGCGGCACGTCGGGGCCACATTCGTGAGACCGAGACCTTTCTCAAGGAATTCGTGCGGGATCAATCCGTGCTCGACATCGGTGTGGTCGCGCACACCATTGCGCAGGCCGACGACCCAAGGTGGCGTCATAATCTGATCCGCGACGCCGCATCCTCGGTGGTGGGTGTGGATATCCTCGAGGAGCCGGTCATGCAGTTGCGTGCGCGTGGCTATGACATCCGGGTCGTCGATGCCACCAGCGCCGCCGATCTGGGACAGCGCTTTTCGCGGATCGTGATCGGCGACGTGATTGAGCATGTGGACAATCCCGTCGCCTTGCTGCGGTTTGCGATGCGCCATCTGGCGCCGCACGGATGCGTGCTGTGCTCGACGCCCAACCCCTTCCATCTCGGCAGTGTTTGGAGCGTGCTGCGCGAGGGGACCTTCATCGCGAATGCCGAACATGTCTCCTGGATCACGCCGACCATGATCCTGGAATTGGCCCAGCGTGCCGGGTTGCGTCTGAGCCGCTATTGGACCGCGCCCAAGACCCGCGGCACCCTTCTGCGCAAAGTCTCTGTCAAGGCGCTCGCCTTCACCGGTATCTGGGATTGCGAACTCTTCTCGAGGACCTTCGTGTATCTTCTCGAGCGCGATGAGCATCCGGATGGCGTGGGCTGAGTGTCGCTCCGACGCGGGTCCTCCACACCCCTCAGTTGCCCCGCAGGTCACCCCAGAGTGCTTGAATGATCGCGATAGCGGCCAGCGGTGCGGTCTCGGTGCGCAGGATCCGTGGCCCAAGGTGGACTCCAGTAAAACCAGCCGCGCGCGCCTGCTCGCGCTCACGCGGGCCGAGGCCGCCTTCGGGTCCAACCAGGAGGGTGATGCGAGCGTCCGGGGGCGCCGCGGAGGCCAAGGGTTGGCGAGCGGTCGGATCGAGGAGCCATCCGCCCTCGCCTTGACCATCGAGCCAGTCTCGAAAGGGTGCCGCAGGATCGAGCCTGGGCACGCGTCGGCGACCGGATTGTTCGCAGGCGGCGATCAGGACGCCACGCCAATGGTTCTGTCGGCGCTCAAGCCGCGCCCCACTGAGGCGGACTTGGCTGCGTTCGGTGAACAGCGGGCTGATCCGTGCCACTCCAAGCTCGACGGCCTTTTGCAGCGCCACATCCATCCGCTCGCCCTTCGAGACCCCGAGGGAGAGTGTGATCGCGAGAGGGTGCCGCGGCTCAGGTTCGCCCGCGGCGAGGATGCGCACGCGCACCGCGGAGCGCTCGATGTGAATGATCTGTGCCCGGTAGTCGTGACCGTCGCCATTGAAGAGAACGAGCGGTGCGTCCTGTTGCAGTCGGAGAACCTGGGTGAGGTGCCTGGCAGGTTCAGGGGCGAGTTGCAGAACGCCGCCTGGAGCAAGTGAATCCTCGACGTAGATGCGTGGCTGTCGCATCCTCACGCGCTCAGGAGTGCTGTTCGGGCACGGCGGTGTGCCAACGCCAGCCGGCAAGCGTGAGGAGCGCCCAACCAGCGATCAAGAGCAATCCGCCGAACGGTGTGATGGCCCCCAATGCACCCAGATCCGTCAAGACCAGCGCGAACAGGCTGCCGCTGAAGAGAAGGGTTCCCAGCAGGAAGACCCGGGCCGCCCATTCGACCAGGTGCGCTTGCGGGCGGATGCTGAGCAGGACGCCACAGATGAGGATCACCACGCCATGGAGTGCGAGATAATCCGTTGCGGTGCCCCAGGCGACGAGTCGCTCGGGGGTAATAAGATGACGCAGACCATGTGCGCCAAAGGCGCCGAGCGCGACCGCGAGCAGCCCACATAGGCCACCTGCGATCAGCCAGGGACGGGGACTTGTCGAGGTTCTGCTGGACACTGGGGATGCTCCTCTGTTACGCACATGATAAGGGTAGTTTATGAACGCAGGTCAAAATTCTGTTTTGACCCGAAGGATGCTGGGTACTAACCTCAACACATCTTGAGTGGCCCCGCGGTCGGCGCCCATGATGGTGATCTTGTGAGGGCAGTCCTAATCCGACTTTGGTGAGCGGGCGGCTGTCGACCTGAATAGACGAGGAGAAGTAACACTGCGTTGCCAATGTCGTCTCTGATTGCAGAGACCAGGACTTGGTTCAGCCTTGAGCGCCCAGGTCGATGCGACTGGCATGAGCAACCTGTTTCAATAACGAAGCCAACCGGGCGAACCGCCCTGAGTCGGCTCAATGTTGACCGAACGTCTGATGACGTTCGGTCTTTTTGTTTGTACGGCATCCGTTCGTTGCCGGGCGCTCGCGGGTGTGGGGCCGGGCGTGTGCGAACGCGGCCGGCTCTCAGCGCGCCGGCTCACGACCACCTCCATTGCCACTGCCGCGTCCGGGGCAGAGCAGGCCGAGTGCGGCGATGACGGCGACACCGGGCGCTAGGCGTTCGGCGCACTCAAGATGCTGGCAAGTGGAGTGCGAGGCGATAACGTGCCCAGTCGAAGGCGGGTCCGGGGTCAGTCTTGCGTCCTGGTGCGATCTCGCTATGACCAGCGATGCGCTCTGGAGTGATGCCGGGGTAGGATTTGAACAGCTGATGCGTGCAACGCACGAGGCACTCATACTGAGCGTCCGTGAAGGGGGTGGTGTCGGTCCCTTCCAACTCGATGCCGATCGAGAAGTCATTACAGCCGTCGCGGCCGGCAAATCGCGAGACGCCGGCATGCCAGGCCCGTTGCTCACAAGGGACGTATTGCAACAACTCGCCATGACGGCGAATGAGGAGGTGCGTGGAGACACGCAGGCTGCTGATGGTCTCGAAATACGGGTGGGCGCTGGCATCGAGCTGTCCAAGAAAGAGGTCGTCGATCCAAGGTCCGCCGAAGTGGCCCGGCGGCAGGCTGATATTATGAATGACCAGGAGGTTGACCTGGGTCCCTGGTGGCCGTGGGTCGTGATGTGGTGATGGCCTTCTGCGCGCATCGCGAAGCCACCCCTCCTCATCAAGACCGGGTTGGCACGGATGAGCGGCTGGTGTCTGAAGCCTCATGTCGCTGACCTGTCTGGCCAGATCCGTTCTCGGGCGTGGCCCGCCATGTGAGCAGGGATCTGGCCGCTTTGTGTCGGAGTGAGTCTATGGTGAGTCTAGCGCAACGTTTGCCGTCGGAGCTTGTGCCCCCAGATCCAATGATGCCAGATCCAACGATGATTGATGCGCAGGTTCGCGCCGCGCTCGCGGAAGACGTCGGGACTGGCGACCTGACCGCAGCCTTGTTGGCTGATGAGCGCCTGGTGCGAGCGGAGTTGATCTCGCGAGAGTCGGCCGTGCTCTGTGGCGTGGCCTGGGCCGAGCGGGCGTTCCACCTGCTCGACCCGCGCATCCGGGTGCGCTGGGACCTTGGTGATGGCGGCCGCATCGTTGCGGGTCAACGCCTCGCCGTGCTCGAAGGCCCGGTTGCGGGGATCTTGAGCGCGGAGCGCACGGCCATGAACTATCTCCAAACGCTCTCAGGGACGGCAACGCGGGCCGCGGAGTTTGCCGCGGCGGTAGCGGGGTTGCCGGTGATGGTGCTGGATACGCGCAAGACCCTTCCAGGGCTGCGTCTGCAACAGAAGTATGCCGTCCGGTGCGGCGGCTGCCACAATCATCGGATCGGTTTGTTCGACGCCATTCTCATCAAGGAAAATCACATCCTCGCTGCCGGGTCGATCGGCGCCGCCTTAGCCGCGGCGGCGGCACTGGGTCGCGATGTTCCGATTCAGATCGAAGTGGAGCGTCTTGATGAGTTGGAGACGGCACTGGAGGCTGGGGCGCGCTTGATTCTGCTCGACAATTTCACACTCGATGATCTCCGTCGTGCGGTTGCGCTCACGGCCGGTCGGGCTCAACTCGAGGCCTCCGGGGGCGTGACGCTCGAGACGATTCGTGCGATTGCCGAGACCGGAGTCGATCGCATCTCGGTCGGTTCGCTCACCAAGGATGTACGGGCCGTTGACCTGTCGTTGCGGGTGGTCGACGCCGCGGCAGCTGCCGCGCTCCCGCCTGCTTGAACCGATATCGGCACTGGCTTGAACGCTCGCGCGGATCCCCGTTGCAGATCGGGCGATGCGCCTCGGTAGTCAGCGGATCGGCCGTGCCTGCCGCTGCCCGAGTTGGTGTTCGAGGACGCGCAGACGTTCGCGCAGATGCTCGATCTCATCGAGCAGATCGATCGCGAGCGCGGTTCCCGCGATGTTGAGTTTGAGGTCGCGACGCAGTCGCACGGCACGGCGGGCGCGGCGGACTTCGAGCCCATCGAATCGCCATTCCTCGGGTAGCGCTCCTTGCGGGCGCAGCAAACCCTCGGTGACCATGAGACTCACCATTCGGGTATTGGAGCCACAGAGCTGCGTCAACTCAGAGAAGGTCACGGTTAGACCTTCGTCGAGCAGGATCCCTTCAAGACGTGTCTCGGATTGCGTCATGGGTCAGACTCCCATCTCGGCCCTTGGGTTAAAGTGTAGACGCTCCGCCATCTCACGATAGGCCGCTTTCGCGTCGTCGGTCGTCGCCAGCGGCGTGACGATCTCGAGCACGACGATGGCATCGCCAGGCGGTTCACCCGGCAGACCCCGTCCTTTCAAGCGCAGTCGCTGTCCCGAGTGAGATCCCGCTGGGACCTTGAGGTTCACGGTTCCGCCAAGTGTTGGAACCGAGACGGAAGCCCCGAGTGCCGCCTCCCAGGGTGCGATGGGAAGTTTCAACTGGATGTCCTTGCCCTCGACACTGTACAACCGATGCGGATTGATCTCGATCTCGAGGTAAAGATCGCCTTCCGGCCCGCCATTGACGCCGGGTGTGCCTTGGCCGCTGAGTCGAATCTGTCGCCCGTGCGTGACGCCCGCTGGGATCCGAACATTCAACGTCTTGGTGCGCATCCGGGGACGCCCATCGGCTCCGAGTTCTGGGACGTCGAGCCGAATTTGGCGGGTCCCGCCGCGATAGGCCTCTTCAAGATCGATCGGTAGTCGCACGGTTTGGTCCTGTCCACGCCGACGTTGGCGCCCCTGTTCATCAGCACGGAACTCGCGTCCGAACAGGCTTGAGAAGAACTCACTGAACTCAGCCATTTCCTCCGCGCTGAAGTGAACGTTCTGATGGGTTTCGCCGGGGGCTGGGCGGAAGTTCTGCCCCGCATGCCAGTTAGACCCCAATGCATCGTAGGCCGCGCGCTTTTCGGGGTCGTGCAGCACCGCGTTGGCCTCATTGATCTCCTTGAACTTGACCTCCGCGTCGGTCTCCTGGCTGACATCTGGATGGTACTGACGCGCCAGCTTACGATACGCGCGTTTGATCTCGGCCTGGGTGGCATCACGGGCAACCCCCAGTGTTTTATAATAGTCCTTGTATTCCATTGCAGCGCCTCGGAGAAGTGGCCAACAGGGACTGTTGAACTCAGTGCAAGGTCGAATGTAGGGTCATGCCAGCGAGATTACGACATCGCACCGAGCCGCGGCCCAGGCTCCACCAACGGCGACGACGCGGGCTTCAGTCTGCTCATGCTGGAGTCTGGACGCGGGCCTCGACAAGGAGACCGCCCCGGCGCGCGGAGACTGGAGCCGTGTGATCCCCCGGTCCATCGGCTAGGCTCCCACGGGGGGCTGGTCGTGCGGCTCGTGGCCATCCTGATCCTCTGGGCCGTGAGCCTGGACCGTGCGGCCGCGTGACCAGGCGCGCAGGGCGTCGAGTTGTGACGACATCACCACCGAAAGCGGCTTGGTGCTGGTCACCTCCCGCATCAGCGCCTCGGTCGTGACGCGACCGCGTACGCTGCTGTCCGCATAGAGCGCGGAGACCACGGCCTGCTCGATCCCGGCACCCGTAAATCCCGCGCTGGCATCGGCGAGGGCGGCAAGGTCGAATGCCGCGGGATCGAGACCGCGGTGACGCAGGTGAATCGCGAAGATTTCACGCCGCACTGGGCCACCCGGCAAGTCGACGAAGAAGATCTCATCGATCCGACCCTTGCGAATCAACTCGGGTGGGAGCCGTGAGATGTCGTTGGCGGTTGCCGCGAGGAAGACGCGCGTCGTCCGTTCGGCCATCCAGGTGAGCAGGGTTGCGAGCACGCGCCGTCCAACGCCCTCGTCTTCCGAGCCGGTAGCGACGCCTTTCTCGATCTCGTCGATCCAGAGGACGCACGGCGCCATGAGATCGGCCGTGGCGAGCGCCTTGCGGACATTCTTCTCGGTCTCGCCGATGTATTTGTCATAGAGGGCACCGAAGTCGAGCCGTAGGAGTGGAACGCCAAAACCACCCGCAATGGCCTTGGCGGCAAGGCTCTTGCCGCCGCCCTGAACGCCGGTGATGAGGATGCCGCGGGGATGATCTCGCCCCGTCCCAGCGCGCAGAAAGGCCGAGCGCCGCCGCTCGATCCAGGCCTTGAGCGCGCTGAGCCCAGCGATCTCGGCGAAGGAACGGGTATCGTATTCGAAGCTGATGATCCCTTCAGGGCTCAGGAGTTCGTATTTGGCGCGCTTGACGGTCTCGACGTCCTCATGGGTGATGGCGCCATCATGACGGATCGCGTTGCGGATCAGGCGTCGCGCGTCGGATTCGGTGACGCCAAGCAGGTTGCGTGCGAGCTGATCAATGGCGTCACGACGGGTGCGGAAGCTGCGGCCGACCGCGCCGTCCTGCCAGCGTTGCGCCTCGTCACGAATCAACCAGAGCATGCGTTGTCGATCGGGCAGGCGCAGCTCGAATCGCAAACTGAGGTGGCGGATCTCCGGCGGGATCTCGAGCGCGTGGCTGACGAAGATAAGGGTCTTTGGCAAGTGCTCGTAGTCCTGAGCGATTTCCTTGATGAGCCGAACGTGCAGCGGGCTGTCGAGATAGGGGTGGAAGTCGAGCAGCATGTAGAGACCACGTTGCTGCGAGGAGCGGACATGACGGAGTAATTCGGTCGGATCGGCGAAGCGGCTGTGTGACCCGGTATCAAATTCGAGGCGTCGCAGTCCCTCGGTGATCGACCAGCGAAACGCCGGTTCGGCGATGCGCACGGCGAGTTTGGCAAAGAGTTCGATGACCCGTGGCTCCTCGATCGACTCGATCAGGACGATCGGCGTATCCGAGCGCAGCAGGATCTCCAAGTCATGTAGATCGGGCATCATGGCGCGCCGCCTCCCACGGTCGATGGGTCGAGATGCAGTCGTGCGGGTCGTTGATTATGCCGGGATTCACTCGATGCCGCTCGGTGCGCATGCGCCATGGGGCGCGCCACCGTGACGGCTGCCCGGCAATCGTCAGCGAAGCCGCGGTCTGTCTGTCCGACGCCAAGGAGGAACGTCTGATTTCGGCAGCTTATACACAGCGACCCGCTGGCCACAAGCAGGAGCTGATGCCGCTGTCATCGTTGGTTCGTCCAGCGGGTGATGAGCTGCGACTCGGGTGTCGCGCTGCTGGTTGTTGCCGTCTTCGTGCGCGTCGGGCAAGCTGCATGCTACTCGGCGAATTCGTGCCACTCACATCATTCTCGGATGTGGGCGTGACAGAGAGACTACCCATGATTGCTAAAGACCATTTGATCATTTTCGATACGACCTTGCGCGACGGCGAACAGAGTCCGGGCGCGTCCATGACCCGCGATGAGAAGGTGCGCATTGCCAAGGCCCTGGAGCGGATGCGCGTCGACGTCATCGAAGCGGGGTTCCCGATCGCCAGCCCAGGTGACTTCGAAGCCGTCAAGGCGGTTGCCGAGGCGATCCGCGACAGCCGCGTCTGTGGCCTGGCACGCGCGCTCGACCCGGACATCGACCGCGCCGGCGAAGCCCTGGCAGGGGCCGCGGCTGGGCGCATCCACACCTTCATCGCGACCTCACCGATCCATATGCAGAAAAAACTGCGCATGTCGCCCGATGAGGTGCTTGCGCAAGCCGTCCGTGCGGTGCAACGGGCACGCCGCTACACCGACGATGTCGAGTTCTCGCCCGAGGATGCTGGACGATCCGAAATTGATTTTCTCTGTCGCGTGCTCGAGGCGGTCATCGACGCCGGAGCCCGCACCGTCAACATCCCAGACACGGTTGGCTACAACATTCCGGACCAGTTCGGCTCACTGATCCAGACGTTACGGGAACGGATCCCGAACGCCGACCAGGCGATCTTCTCCGTCCATTGCCACAACGATCTCGGCTTGGCGGTCGCCAACTCGCTGGCGGCGGTGCGCAACGGTGCGCGACAAGTCGAGTGCACCATCAATGGTCTTGGCGAGCGCGCCGGCAACGCCGCGTTGGAAGAGATCGTCATGACGGTGCGCACCCGGCAAGACCTGTTCGATTGTGAGACTCGGCTCGATACGACTCAGATCATGAATTGTTCGCGTTTGGTCTCGGGTATCACGGGCTTCGCCGTGCAGCCGAACAAGGCGGTCGTGGGCGCGAATGCCTTTGCGCACGAGTCCGGAATCCATCAGGACGGTGTCCTCAAGAACCGTGAAACCTACGAGATCATGCGCGCCGAGGACGTGGGCTGGAATGCTAACCGCATGGTTTTGGGCAAGCACTCTGGTCGCAATGCCTTCCGCACGCGACTGCAGGAACTTGGCATCGTGATGGCCTCGGAAGAAGATCTGAATGCGGCCTTTTCGCGCTTTAAGGATCTGGCGGACAAGAAACACGAAATCTTCGACGAAGATCTGCAGGCCTTGGTGACCGATACCACATTGGATGCGGCAAACGAGCGCGTGAAATTGATCTCCTTACGGGTCTGCTCGGAGACTGGTGAGACCCCATGCGCCGAACTGGTGCTGGCATTCGATGGTGAGGAGCGTGGCGGAAGTGCCCGCGGCGGCGGTCCGGTGGACGCCACCTTCAAGGCGATCGAGTCGATCGTCACCAGTGGCACCGAGTTGAAGCTCTACTCGGTGAATGCCATCACCAGTGGGACCGACGCGCAGGGTGAGGTCACCGTCCGGCTCGAGCGCGGGGGGCGCATCGTTAATGGCCAAGGTGCCGATACCGACATCGTCATCGCATCGGCGAAGGCCTATCTCAATGCGTGTAATAAAATCTTGCAGCCAGTCGAACGGGCGCACCCACAACAGGGTCATGTGTGAAGCGAGACGAGCGGGATGGATGAGTCGCGACGATATGGTTATCTCAGTGCGATGGGCATCCGGGTCTGGGTGCCGCGCGCGCCGTTCGTCCCCGCTCGAACTGCGCCAGCAAGGCTCTCGTCGCCCCCGATTTCCGTGCAGGATTCGAGCCTTGGCGCGGATCCAGCGCCGGAGCAGGCACGGCCAGTGGAGGCTGCGCGCGAGGCCATGCCCTCCTCCTCGCGCGACGCCACGGATGTGCACAGCCTCGCATGGCCGGACCTGGCCGACGCAGTGGCCACCTGTCGCGCCTGCGTGCTCTGCGAGACGCGTCAGCAAACCGTCTTCGGCGTCGGTGACCGGGCCGCTCGACTCCTGCTCATTGGTGAAGCCCCGGGCGCGGATGAAGACCGCGCGGGCGAGCCGTTCGTCGGTCGCGCTGGGCAACTCTTGAACCGGATGCTTGCGGGAATTGGCCTGAACCGTGATCAGGTCTATATCGCAAATGTGCTCAAATGTCGCCCGCCCGGCAATCGGGATCCGAAGCCCGAGGAAATTCAGCAGTGCGAGGGCTATCTGCAACGGCAGATCGCCTTGATCCGACCTCGCGTGATCCTCTGCGTTGGACGGGTGGCTGCGCAGCATTTGATCGGAACCGATGCCCCGGTCGGCCGTCTGCGAGGGCGGTGGTTCGATCTCGGGGGTGACCAGATCCCGCTGCGCGTGACCTATCACCCCGCCTATCTCTTGCGCTCACCGGAACAGAAAGCAAAGGCTTGGGCTGATCTCATGGCAGTTGCACAGCGTCTGGCGACGCTGAAGGCCGCTTGATCGACTGGGTGATCGGTGTTGTCAATCGATTTGCGTGAATTGATCGATATTAATACTTTTAATATTTAATTAAATTCTAATATATTGTGCTTCGTGGACGGCGCAGAACCTCCACGCTTGCTGCTAAGTCACCATCCTCAATTGGAGAAAACAATATGAACAAACTCGCCACGGCCGCTGCCATCGCCGCGCTTCTCGGTGCCTCCGCCTCTGCTTCGGCATGGTGGGGGCCAGGTTATGGTGGTTATGGACCGGGTTACGGCTCCGGACTCGGCGACATGTTCAGCGACATGTTTGGTGATGGCTATGGTGACTTTAACTTCGGCATGAGCGGTGGTGGTTCGGGCCGTGGTTATGGTCGTGGTTATGGCCGCGGCCAGGGGTATGGCTACCCGCAGTACGGCTATGGTGCCCCGTACTATGGCCATGGCTATCCCTATGCCTACCCTTATGCCTACCCTTATGCGGCCCCAATGGCCCCGATGATGCCCGTCGCACCGGCCGCACCCGAAGCCAAATAAGATCGCGATGCGATGAGTGGTGCGTCTAGGGCGCACCCGATTCCCGAAAAAGGCCAGACCGAGCGTCTGGCCTTTTTCGTTGTCGCGCGCAAGGGTTTTGGTGTCCGGTTCGCCTGATCAGCCCGATGGGAGCTGGTGGTTCGGACGCGCCGGCCGGCCGAGGTCCAACCTCAGCGCGACCGCTGCGTGGTGATTGCGACAGCCGATCACGCTAGCCAGAGAATGCCAGAGAATGCGAGCGCTAGACCGATCAGCGTCGCGACCAGGACATCGCTCGGATAATGGAGCCCGAGAATGATCCGCGAGCTTGCTACAAGCATGGTGAAGGGAACCAGGATCCACGCGAGCCCGGGAAAGTAGTAGATGGCGACGGTCGAGAAGCTCACGGCGTGCAGGGTATGCCCGGAGGGAAAGCTGTAGCGGTCAAGCGGCGGGACGAGTGCGACAATCTCCGTCGCATAGTCACAGGGGCGCTCGCGTCGCGTCAGGAACTTGAGTGATTTGTAGAGCGCGAGCGCAATGCCGCCGGTGGCGACCATGTGCAGACTGGCCTTCAGCCCGAGCAATCCATGGTTGAGGGGCAGGAAAATGATCAAGCTATACCAAAAGACGCCGTCACCGAGTCGACTGATAACCGCAAAGGGCCGCTGGATCCATCGTCGCTGACCATTTCGCGCCCAGGCACGGCAGAGGGAGACTTCAACCTCATTGAGTCGTTTTAGCAACAAGCGCATGTCAAGCCTCCGCTCCGAAGTGTCGATGCACGTCGATGGAATGATGGATCGTGAGTCGATGGCCGACTGCTCGTGGCCCACCTCCAGGGTGTCGTGGCATCCTGGGACAGCGCGATCAAGAATCGAGCGCAGGGACTCGTCTCGCCGAAGTATGGTCCCATCGAGCTGAATCGAACGCCCATCCTGATTGCAATCGTCGCCGTCCTGGATGTTAAACCCACACTGTTGCAGTCCCGTGTGTCGAGGATGACAGAGCGATGAACGCCACATGGAGTCCCCGGCGATGTCTCTTCGACGCAGGCAAGAGCCCTTCGGTTCAACCCAACCCGACCCGCGGGACTCCACCAGAGCCCCGCGGCCTGCCCGTCGGCAGGCCTTGGCCTGTGGCTGGACCTGATCGGCTGTCGCGGCCGTGAGCGGGTCATCGTGCGCCGGTCAGTCAGTTTCTGAGCGAAATGATCGGCCAGTGGCGTGCCGCGGCCGTCTCCCTCAGACGGGGATCCGGATCGACCGCGATAGGATGCTCGACCCGCTCGAGCAGGGGTAGGTCGTTGTGAGAATCGCTGTAGAAGCTGCTGCCTGCGAGGTCCTGGCGATGGACCGCAAGCCAGTCTTGCAACCGCGTGACTTTGCCGTCGCGAAATGAGGGCACGCCAGCGGTCTCGCCCGTGAAGCGTCCGTTCTCTTCCGCCGGCAGGGTCGCGATGAGGTGTTCGATGCCGAAGCGGTTGGCGATCGGTGCGGTCACAAAGGCATTGGTCGCGGTAATGATCAAGAGCGTGTCGCCCGCCGCTCGGTGCCCCTCGATCAGCGTTCGAGCCGCCGGAAGCATGATGGGCTCGATCAACTCCGCGACGAAACGGGCGCGTAGTGCCTCAAGTGTGGCACGGGGATGGTCGCGCAGTGGCCGCAGTGAAAAGCGCAGAAAGGCGTCGATGTCGAGCGTTCCGGCATGGTAATCGCGATAGAACCGGACGTTTTCGTTCGCGTACTCCTCGGCATCGACCAATCCCTCAGCGGCCAGGAATTGGCCCCACAGATAATCCGAGTCACCAGCGAGCAGGGTATTGTCGAGGTCGAAGATCGCCAGTGCCATGGTTTCAATCCGATGCGTCTCGTGGTTGGTGTCCGGTGGCGTTGCCGATGCTGTGCGCACGCTGGCTGACGAACGCGCGGCGTGCGGACAGTCGCAGCACGACCATGATAGTCGCGAAACCGTACCCAGGTTGCAAGAGGGTCGCGCCACTCTTCGGTGGGGTGGTGGTCAGCAAGTGGCGCCCGATGCGGCAATGATTTTCGCAGTCTGGTGAAAGCCATTGATTGGCAGTTGTTTAGCGTGGTGGACCTGGTGTCCTCGGCTTGCCGGTCAGGCGCTGGATATGGAAGAATGAGACAACCTGGACTGACGGACTGAGTTCCTTGATCGATCACGACGGTTTCAGACCAAACGTCGGTATCATCCTGAGCAATCGGGACCGACGCCTATTCTGGGGCCGGCGTGTCGGCCAAAATGCGTGGCAATTTCCACAAGGTGGAATTCACTCCGATGAGACGCCCGAGCAGGCGATGTACCGAGAACTCGAGGAAGAGGTCGGTCTCGTTTCGGCTCAAGTCACGATTCTCGGCAGCACACGCGGCTGGCTGCGCTATCACCTTCCTAAGCGTTATATTCGTCGCCACTGTGGCCCGACCTGCATCGGTCAGAAGCAGGTCTGGTTCATGTTGCGCGTCGATTGTGGAGAGGATGCCTTCTGTTTGGACAAGACCGAGAAGCCCGAATTTGACGCTTGGCGTTGGGTGCGATACTGGCAGCCGCTCCACGAGGTGGTCTACTTCAAGCGCCGGGTCTATCTCCAGGCACTCGAAGAGTTGGCGCCAGCCTTGTACCCAGAAGGCCCCCCCGCGCGCGATGAGCCGCAGTCCCCAATCGCACGGTTGCTGAGCCAGGGAGGCCGATGACGGATTCAGGTTTCAAGCAGGCCGATCACGCTGTCATGGCATCCGGGCGCGATGCCGCGTCGGCGATGCCGCAAACCTCGGGCATGAGTCGCGGGCTGTCGATGTTGGAGTCGCTGCGCCGGATCGTGCAACAGGTCAACAACGCACCCGACCTGGAGCAGGCGCTCCGTATCATCGTCGAACGGGTCAAGCAGGCCGTCGGTGCCGATGTCTGCTCGGTCTATCTGAATGACTTCGAACATCGTCGTCATGTGTTGCATGCCACCGATGGGCTACGGGCCACGGCGGTGGGGCGGGTCCGCTTGGAGATGGGCCGTGGGCTGATCGGTCTGGTCAGCGAGCGCGCTGAGCCGATCAATCTCGATGACGCAGTGAACCATCCGCGCTATCAGCGCATCACCGACACGGGCGAGGAACAGTACCACGGCTTTCTCGGGGCCCCGATCATCCAGAACCGCAAGGTGCTCGGCGTCCTGGTCCTCCGCCAACGCGAAAAGCGACATTTTGGTGACGATGAAGTCACCTTCGTGGTCACGCTCGCCTCGCAACTGGCCGGGGCCATTACCTTCGCCCGCACCAATGGCGAACTCGCGCGACTCCAGGACGACGGCATCCCCCAGCGCTTTCTCCCCGGTCTGCCGGCCTCTCCCGGGGTCGCCCTCGGCACTGCCGTGGTGGTGTATCCCCCGGCCGATCTCAATGCCGTGCCGGACCGTCGCGCTGAGAATCCCGAGGGTGAGGTGCACGATTTTCTGAGCGCGGTCGAGCAGGTTGCGGAGGATCTAGATCGTTTCGCCGTGCGCACCCAGTCTCATCTGAGCGCCGAGGATCTGGCGCTGTTCGATGCGTGGCGCCTGATGCTCGAGAGTGACACCCTCATCGATGGCACCTTGACACGGATTCGCAGTGGCAATTGGGCGCCCGGGGCGTTGCGCGACACCATCGCCGAGCATGCCAAGGTGTTCGATGACATGGACGATCCCTACTTGCGCGAGCGCTCCTCCGATGTTCGTGACTTGGGTCGCTGCATCCTGACCCATCTGCAGAAGCTGACCGCGGCGCCGATCCAGTACGTTCCCAACACCATTCTGGTCGGTGAGGAACTCAGCGCCATGCAGATCGCCGATGTGCCACGTGAACTCCTCGCGGGGATCGTCTCGACCACGGGCTCGGGCTCGTCGCACGTTGGGATTCTGGCCCGTGGCATGGGCGTTCCCGCCGCGATGGCCGTTGCTGATCTTCCCGTGGGTCGGGTTGAGGGGCGCGAGTTGGTGGTGGATGGTTACCGTGGTCGGGTCTATGTCGCACCCGGTCCGACGGTGAAGTCCGAGTATCAGCGACTCGCCGCCGATGACGCCGCCTTGACGAGTGAGTTGCAGGCCTTGCGTCATCTCCCTGCCGAGACGACCGATGGTTACCAGGTGCCCCTCTACCTCAACACCGGTCTTGTCTCCGAGGCGCGGCCGCTCGGCCTTGAGGAGTCCGTCGGAGTGGGGCTCTATCGCACGGAGTTGCCGTTCATCGTACGCGACACCTTCCCGGGTGAGGCCGCTCAGATGTCGAATTATCGACGTGTGCTCGAGCTGTTCGCGCCGCGTCCCGTGACGATCCGGACGCTCGACATCGGAGGCGATAAGCCGCTGCCCTACTTTCCGATGCAAGAGGCCAACCCTTTCCTGGGCTGGCGCGGGATCCGCATCACCCTCGATCAGCCCGACATTTTCCTGACACAAATCCGTGCGGTGCTCCGGGCCTCTATCGGACTGGATAACCTCCAAATCCTCCTGCCGATGATCAGTACGGTCGGGGAGGTCGATGAGGCGCTGTTGCTCATTCATCGTGCGCACGAGGAACTCTTGGAGGAAGGGTATCAGGTTCATTTACCGCCCATTGGGGTCATGATCGAAGTGCCGGCCGCGGTCTATCAATGCGAGGCCTTGGCCCGCCGGGTCGATTTCCTCTCGGTTGGTACGAACGATCTAACCCAATACCTGCTCGCGGTCGATCGCAATAATGCGCATGTCGCGAAGCTGTACGATGAGTTCCACCCGGCGGTTTTGCGCGCCCTCCTGCAAATCCTTGCCGGTGCGCGGGTACATGGCCGGGAGGTCAGTGTCTGTGGCGAGATGGCGGGTGATCCGCTGGCCGCCTTCCTGCTCGTTGGGATGGGGATTCACAGTCTGAGCATGGGGGCGGGTAGCCTGCTGCGCGTCAAACAAGTGATCCGTAGCATCAGTCGAACCCGCGCGCGTGAGGTGCTCAAGGTCGCGCTCCAGTGTGAGGACGCGCTGGCGGTGCGACGCTTGCTTCTCGACGCGCTGGAGGCGGTCGGACTGGGCGGCTTGGTGCGCCCGGGCAAGTAGGCGCGGGCCGGGCAGCCGCCACCGGATTACCGCGGCGGATGCTGGGGTGAACTGGGTTAGGGAAGACTGTTCTGGGGGAAGCCTTTCCCCGGGTTGAGAATGCCCTTGGGGTCGAACTGACGTTTCAGATCAGCCATCAAGGTGAGCGTGGCCGCGTCGAGTTCGCGTGCAACAAAATCGCGCTTGGCGATTCCGACGCCGTGCTCACCGGACAAGGTCCCGCCGAGTTCAAGCACGAGTTGGAATACCGCGTCCAGACATGCGGTCGCTTGCGCGAACGCCTCCGCATCGTCTGGATCCGTCAGCAGGTTGACGTGAATATTGCCGTTGCCCGCGTGTCCGAAATTGACGATCCGCACACCGCGCTCGCGCGAGAGTTGCTCCAGTCCCTCGATCAAGGCGCCCATCTGGGAGACGGGCACGACCACGTCTTCGTTGATCTTTTTCGGGGCAATGTGACGCAGTGCGGGTGAGAGGGCCTTGCGGGTCTTCCAGAGTGCCGCGACCTCCTCGCGCGACTCCGCGCGCCGCAGTTCGAGCAGCCCGTTATTGCGCGCCGCCGCGCTGACCGCGCGACTCGCCTGATCGATACAGGCGAGCGGCCCATCGACCTCGATCATCAAGAGTGCGCCAACGCCGTGCGGGAGATCGAGACCAGCGTAGCGCTGCACCATGTCAATGGCGGCGGCGTCCATCAGCTCGAGCGCGCAGGGCACGATAGGCTGTGCCATGATGGCCGACACGGCGGCCGCGGCCGCATGAATGTCAGCATAGGCAGCGCGCAAGGTCTGCTTCGTCTCGGGGCGCGGCGTCAGTTTGAGCGTGGCCTCGGTGATGAGGGCAAGTGTTCCTTCCGAGCCGATGATAAGACGCGTGAGGTCATAGCCAACCACGCCTTTGGTCGTCAAGACCCCAGTGCGCAGACGCTCGCCGCGGCCGTCGACCGCAACCAGTCCGAGCGTGTTCTCGCGTGGCGTCCCGTACTTGACCGCGCGCGGTCCGGCGGAATTGTAGGCAAGATTGCCGCCGATGGTGCAACTGGCCGCGCTGGTCGGGTCTGGTGGCCAGAAGAAGCCAAGCGCGCCGATGGCGTCCTGGAGCTGTTCGTTGATGACGCCTGGTTCCACCACCGCAAGGCGGTCCTCCGGGGCGATCCGAATGATCCGTTGCATGCGTTCGAACGACAGCACGATGCCGCCGCGATCCGGGACCGTGGCCCCGGTGGTCCCCGTGCCCCGTCCGCGTGCGACGAGGGCCACGCCCGCCTCGGCACAGAGTCTGACCAAGCCGGCGATTTGATCGGCGTCGGTCGCGAAGACCACCGCCTGTGGGAGGGCATGGAGGCGGCTGTTGTCATAGCCGTAGGCCCAACAATCGGCCGGATCGGTGCGCAGGTTCTCGGGTCCGACGAGTTGCGCGAGACGGCTAAGAAACCCGCGCGACAAGTCCGGCGGATCAGGCACTGGGGGTGATGTATTCAAAGAGTTTCACCACGCGCTGCACACCCGGGACATAGCGGGCGGTCTCGGCGGCGGCCTCCGCTTCTTCCGGTGTCACCAAGCCCATTAAATAGACCACGGCGTCGCTGGTGACCACCTTGACGCGGGTCGGGTCGAAGTCCGGAAGACGCACCTTGAAGAGTTCGGCGTTGACCCGCGTACTGATGAAGGCGTCCTCGGCCTGGCGTCTGATATCGAGTGGTGCCCGGACCTGGATCTCGTCGACGACGCGCTGCACCTTTGGGATCACGCTGACCAGTGCCGTCGCGCGTTCCGCGAGTTCCAGGCTTTGCGCGGTGCCGGTGATGAGCAGCGTGCGGTTGTAGCTCGTCACCGACAGTTGGGTGTGGTCCCGCACGTCGGTATTGCGCACCAACGCACTCATCGCCTCGAACTCGATCTGTTGATCCTCGAGGATCACTTGAGGGCTGCGGCGGTCGTGCATCGTGGCGGTGGCGCCGACCAGCACGCCGCCGACGATCAAGGGTGCGCAACCTTGGAGTGGTAAGGTGAGTGCGAGCAACAGGACTCCACAGGTCAGACCAAGCGGACGTCGTGTCATCGCATCAATAATGGGGGTCATCTTCGAGCGAAAAGGCATTCTTGATCCATTGGATTCGGTCTTGACCGCTGATCGCGATCACATCGAAACGACAGGGTAGCACGGTCGGATGACGAAGCAGATAGTGACGCGCGGCGAGCGTCAGGCGTTGTTGCTTGCGTCGATCGACTGTCTCGGCGGGGCTGCCGAAGTGGCTGGAATGACGAAATCTCACCTCGACGAAGACCAGGGTCTCGCCGTCGCGCATGATGAGGTCGATCTCGCCGCGCCGGCAGCGATGATTGCGCGCGATCAGCTGCAAATGATGCCGCGTCAGATAGTCCTCCGCCAATCGCTCCTTCTGCTCGCCGATGATGCGCGTTGCAGGCATCCTTAGGAGTCGCTCGCGCCGTCTTAGTGCGCGGCCGCGCTGACGGCGCTCACACCGCTCGTACTGAAGCGCCCAAGGGCGAGTTGGCGTTGCACGCGGCCGAGGGCGTCGAGAGACAATCCGCCGGTCTGTCCCGGATAATAGGAGCCTGCGCTCTGGGCCAGCGCCGGGAGGCGCGGGGCGATGCGGTAGGCGTCGATCCCCATCGCGGAGAGGCGAGCGAGCGGATCCGCGACTGTGAAGGAGTCGCCATTCAAACGTCGCCGCGACAAGGTGTCTTCCGCGCTGTCATCAAGCATCCATGGGACATCCACGAAATAGAGCCCGGCTAACGCCTGATCCTGGCCGGCATCGAAGACGCCAGAGTAGACATGGGATGTGGAGATGACGGTGATCTGCGACGACGCGAGTCGAATCTGCGGAAAGAGCTTGTGAGCGAGTTCGTTGGTGGCGACGAGGAAGACGATCTCGGTGTTCGCCGTGTCCAGCAGTTCCGCGATGGCGTTGGGGTGGGTGCTGGCCGTCGGGTCGTAGCGGATCTGCGCCGTCACGGTGCCGCCGAGTCGCCGCCACTGATCGCGGAAGGCGTGTGCGAGCCGCTCCCCCCAAGGCCCCTCCGGGTAAAGGATGGCCGCGTGCTTGAGGTCCATCGCGGCGGCCTTGGTCGCCGCGTCGGCCGCCTCGTTCTCGGGTGAGAGCGCGAACTGGAACAGGTTCTTCGGGGGTTGTCGATCGGAGGTCGTCTGATTGAGCGCAAGCGTGGGCACGGCAAGTGCCGGGCCGTCCGCCAAGGCATCGACGGAGACCTTTTGGAGCGGCCCGATCACCTGGGTCGCCCCGCCACTGATGGCCTCGCTATAGAGGGCGCGAACGCGGGCTGCATCGCTGCTGTCGATGAATTCGAGGCGCGGTCGCTGGCCGGTGCGATCGGCGCGACTCGCCGCTTCGATCCCCTCCTTGATGGCATTCGCCGCGCCGGCGAAGCGCCCCGAACTCGGCAGCAACACCGCGACGCGGTCGCCTGCGGCGTAACCGCCGGAGAGCATCTCGACATAGGCCCGCGCCAGCCCCGGACGTGCGAGACGTGCCGCGGACTGCGCCCGGAAGCGCTGTTCGAATTCGACAGGATCCGCGCCCGCCGTGCGCGCGAGCTGGGCGAGTTCCGCCCAGCCTCTGATCGGACCACGCCCGGTGCGGGCGAGGTGCTCGAGTTCGTCCGCGCTCAGTGCGCTCAGGGTCGAGAGGAGCGAGACCTGATTGAGGAGTCGCGCGCTCTCATCACCAAGCAGGCGATCGAGCGCAATCAGGGAATCGGCCGCGGCGACGGGCTGCTGTGCCAAGCGCTGAGCGGCGGCCAGGGTCCCGAGCCGTTGGATCTTGAGGTCGGTTGGCAGGGCGCGCGGCTGCATGGCTTGCAGTCGCGCAATGGCGTCGTGGGGGCGACCGTCCAGCAAGGCGAGGTCGGCTTCGAGCAGAAGCATCTGCTCGCGCTGCCCGGGCGTGAGTCCGGTCCGCTCGATCTGTGCGATGGTCTGCTGAGCGGTCTGGGTGTTGCCCGTGCTCAGAGCGGTCCGCGCAGCCTGTAACCGCAACTGCTCGCGTGCCGGTGGCACCGCGTTCTCGGCAAGTTGCAGATAGGCCGCCACCGCGGCATCGGCCTGGCCTTGTGCCGCTAACCGCTCTGCACTCGCGAGGGCATCGCTTGGCACCGAGGCGAGCAGTTGTCCTGTATCGTGGGTTGGGACAACGGCGCAGCCGGCTAACATGGCCAGGATGCTGGCGATGGACCATGCGATCGAGCTGGACAGGCGACGGCGGTGGACGCGATTCTTAAGCATGATCCGTTCCGAGAGGCAGACATTGGAGGCAGGGTGGAACAGCGGCAGGGGATACTATACGTGGTCGCCACACCGATCGGCAATCTTGCCGACATCACTGAGCGTGCGCGTAAAGTGTTGAGCGAGGTCGATTTGATCGCGGCCGAGGATACCAGACAGACCCGGCGGCTCTTGACGCATTATGGCATCTCGACCAAGACGATCGCCTATCACGACCACAACGAGACGCGCTTAGCGCCCCGTTTGCTCGCGGCCCTGGATCAGGGGCACCAGATCGCGCTGGTTTCGGACGCGGGCACGCCGTTGATCAGTGACCCTGGTCTGACGCTGGTCGCCGCGGCACGTGAGCGGGGCTTGACCGTGATCCCGGTGCCAGGCCCGAGTGCCGTGATTTGTGCGCTGAGTGCCGCGGGGCTGCCGAGTGATCGGTTCTTGTTCGTGGGGTTTCCGCCGCGCCTGTCAGGTCAGCGCGAACGCTGGCTCGCGGAACTCGGCAGCGAACGAGGCACCTTGGTGCTTTATGAGAGTGGGCATCGCGTGGTCGAGACCCTGCAAGCGCTGGCGCGGGTCATGGGTGAAACACGCCGCGTCGTCATCGCTCGGGAGCTGACGAAGCGGTTCGAGACCTTTTTGTCGGGTCCAGCCTCGGTTCTCGCCACGCGGCTGGCGACCGATCCAGAGCAACGTCTCGGCGAGTTCGTGATCTTGGTGGAGGGATCCCGTGCGCAGGGGGAGGTGGATCGTGGCGAGCAGGAACGAGTCTTGAGGATCCTGTGCGACACCTTGCCTCTCGCGCAAGCGGTTGCCTTGGGCGCGCGGCTGACGGGAGCGAAGAAAAACGGCCTCTATCGACTGGCCTTGGAGTTGAACTTGGGTGTGGTGGATGGGGATGGGGATGGTGCGGGGCCGGATGGATCGCGGGCGCGGTAACGAGGGGCGGCCGACGGCTCGCGGGTCGACCGCCCCGCGCCTGCGCGTGGTCGCGCGCTTCGCGCTATACTGACGTCTGGGAGTTGGCCGGACAGTCGCGCTCACCCGCATGCGGGTGGGGGAGGAAAGTCCGGGCTCCACAGGGCAGGGTGCCAGGTAACGCCTGGGGGGCGCGAGTCCACGGAAAGTGCCACAGAAAAGATACCGCCTCACTCCCCTCGGGGCGCGAGGTAAGGGTGAAATGGTGCGGTAAGAGCGCACCGCGCTGACGGCAACGCCAGTGGCAGGGTAAACCCCACCCGGAGCAAGACCAAATAGAGGAACGCGCAGAGCTGGCTCTGCGGCGCGCGGCCCGCGCGTGTTCCCGGGTCGGTCGCTTGAGGTATCCGGCGACGGATATCCTAGATGAATGACTGTCCATGACAGAACCCGGCTTACAGGCCGACTCCCACCTCATTTCAATCATCCCGTCACGCCTCTCGTCCCGATTCGCAATGGTTCGAAACAACTCGGCCATCCCGGCTGATGCTCCCCCTCGCTCGCGAGGGGAGTCGGGCGGAGTTGGGATGGTTGTGATCGAACCGTTCCTCAAAGCTTTCCCGCAGCGCGGCGCCTGCGTGGTGCGGGCCCCCTGGCTAGCGCATCGCTCGCGCTGAGCCGGTTCCTCTGGGCAAGCATCACCTTTAATCGTTAGCCTTCTGAAAAACAATACATAAAGGCCCGTTGAGATTCGGTGTGTCGAGTCGGTCCTAAGTCGCTGACTGCGAAGAATTAACGCACGCACGGCCTTGACGCGCCCTCCCGACGCTCCTAAGATTGCCGGGAAGTGGGGGGATGTGGGGAAATGGGGCAAAACCTCGAAATGACATCTGACCGATTCACCATGGGGGGCGGCAGTGTTTCGGGGGGTCTTCATCGTTCATCTCGATGCCAAGGGGCGTCTCGCGGTACCGTCGAAATACCGCGAGCGTCTCCAATCGGCGTGCAACGCACAACTCGTGATCACGGTTGATCGCGATCGTTGTTTGTTGCTTTATCCCGAGCCCGAGTGGCAATTGATCGAAGCCAAACTCGTGGCTCTTCCGGCATTCGATCAGACCGCGCGCGCCATTCAGCGCCTCTACATCGGGAACGCTCAGGAGGTCGAGATGGACGCGCAAGGTCGCATCTTGCTTCCCCAATCCTTGCGCAAATTCGCTTCGCTTGATAAGCGCGTCGCCTTCGTTGGGCAAGGGACAAAGTTCGAACTATGGGACGAAGCTGCTTGGGATGCGCGCACGGAAGCCGCTCTTGACGACGCCCGTGTTGGCGAGTTGGCGTCAGCTGCCGGGCTGGACTCGTTGACGCTGTGAGTGCTGACGTTACCAACCTCCAATCACATCAGCCGGTTCTGCTTGAGGAGAGTGTGCAGGCCTTGGTGGCGGATCCGAATGGTGTCTATGTCGATGGCACCTTCGGGCGTGGGGGGCACAGTCGCGCAATCCTGTCACGGCTCAGCGCGCAAGGTCGTTTGATTGGCGTGGATCGCGATCCGGAAGCCGTCGCGGCGGGGCAGGTCCTGGCCGCGACGGATCCACGGTTCGCGATTCTGTCGGGTCGCTTCGGGTCGCTTGGCTCATTGCTCGGCGAGGCGGGATTCGGCGCGATGAAACTGTCGGGCCTGTTACTCGATCTGGGTGTCTCATCCCCACAGCTTGACACGCCCGAGCGTGGATTCAGTTTTCTCCACGAGGGTCCCCTAGACCTGCGCATGGATCCGAGGACCGGCCTGTCGGCTGCGCAGTGGCTGGCGCAGGTGACCGAGGCGGAGTTGATCAGGGTCTTGCGCGAGTTTGGTGAGGAGCGTTTCGCTAAGCGCATCGCGCGTCAGATCCTGGACGCTCGCGCGCAGCGCGAACTGCGCACGACGACACAATTGGCGGCATTGGTCGCGCGTGCCGTCCCGACCCGCGAGGCGGGCAAACATCCGGCGACACGCACATTTCAGGCCGTGCGGATGTGCGTCAATGACGAATTGTTGGAGATCCAAGACGGCCTGAGGCAGTCGAGCGACCTGCTCGCTCATGCCGGGCGTCTGGTCGTGATCAGCTTTCATTCACTTGAGGATCGTCTGGTGAAACGCTTCATGCGCGCCGAGGCACGAGGTCCACAGTTTCCAAAGGGCGTGCCCATCATGGCGTCGGATGCGGTCGGGCGGTTGCGTGTGCTGGGACGGCCGATCCGAGCGTCGGCGGCGGAGGTTGCCGCGAATCCCCGTGCCCGTAGCGCGATCATGCGCATCGCGGAGCGCTTGTCATGATGGCGGGGCGGGTGACATTGGCACTCGTCTTGTCCGTGGCAGTGACCCTGTCGGCCGTCGCGGTGGTGTATACCAAGTATCAAACACGCACGCACTTCAGCCATTTGCAGGACCTGCGCGCGCAACGGGATGGGCTGGATGTGGAATGGAATCGATTGCGATTGGAAGAGGCCGCCTTGTCTACGCATGTGCGGGTCGAGCGCAAGGCACGTGATCAGCTCGGCATGTTCAGTCCACGACTTGATGACATTCTACTGATTGAGGAGGTTGGCCGTGGAACCCCGTAAACGACGTCCGGTGCGCCCTGCCCCACGTCGCGCTCAGCCCGATCTGAGATTACGCCGCCGCATCCTCGTCGGGCTGCTGTCCGCTGCCTTCGTGGTGTTGTCGGGCGCGGTGTTCCACCGACAAGTCTTGGAAACCAGCCAGCTCCAGATGGAGGGTGAGCGTCGTCATCTTCGGCTCGCCGAGATCGCTGCCCGGCGTGGCATGATCACCGATCGGAACGGAGAGCCACTCGCGGTCAGTACGCCGGTCGAGACGGTGACCGCCGACCCCCGCAAGCTCATCCATCAGCCGGCTGTCATTCAGCCTCTGGCGGTGGCGCTCGCGCTTGATCCGAAGGGGCTCGAGCAGCGTATCGGTGAGACCGCGGGACGCGGATTCATCTATTTAAAGCGGCGTGTCAGCTTCGAGGAAGCTGCCGAGGTTCGACGCATCGTGGCTGACTATTCGGTCGAGGGGGTGAATTTCGAGACGGAGTACCGGCGCTTCTACCCAGGAGTCGAGGTCTTCGGTCACGTTCTCGGGTTCACCAACATCGACGATCGTGGTCAGGAAGGACTCGAACTGGCCTATGACAGTTGGCTGAAATCAGAGCCGGGCTTGCGACGGGTGATCCGGGATGGCCGTCAGCAAATGATCCAAGAGGTCGAGCAGGTTAGTTCGCCACGACAGGGAGCTGATCTCGTGCTCAGTCTCGATCGGCGTTTGCAGTTCCTCGCCTATCGGGAGCTGAAGGCCGCGGTCTCCGAGCACAAGGCCGTTGGTGGCACCCTGGTGGTCTTGGATGTCCAGACCGGCGAGATTCTCGCGATGGTCAATCAACCGGGCTACAACCCCAACGCCCAACGCGACGGTGGGATCGAGCGGCGCCGCAATCGTGCGGTGACCGATACCATGGAGCCCGGATCGACAATCAAGCCTTTCGTGGTCGCCGCGGCCATGGAGCGGGGTCTGATCGGCCCCACGACACCGATCGCGACGCGCGGCGGCACGATGCGGGTGGGATCGAATACGGTTCGTGATGTGCGCAACTACGGCAACCTCACCGTCACCGGCGTGATCACCAAGTCGAGCAACGTCGGCGTGGTGCGGATTGCTCAGATGATGGGCTACGACGCCCTCTGGGAACTCTACGATCAACTCGGCTTCGGTCAGCGAACCGCGATGCACATTCCCGGGGAAAGTCGTGGGGTCCTGCGTCATCACTCCACCTGGCGCGTCATCGAGCATGCCACCCACGCCTTTGGCTATGGTCTGTCGGTGACGGCCTTGCAACTGGCCCAGGCTTACAGCGTGTTGGCGGCCGATGGGATCAAACGCCCCGTGACCCTGTTGCGCCAGGATCCGGCAGCGGCGCGCGCTGGCGCAGCCGAGACGCGGGTGTTAAGCGAGGCAACGGCAAAGCGTGTCCGTGCCATGATGGAGACGGTCGTCTCACCGGACGGGACCGCCGAACGCGCCATGATCCCGGGCTATCGCGTCGCTGGGAAGACCGGCACGGCGAAGAAATCGTCGGGGCGTAGCGGCTATGGTGGCGGTCGTTATCAGGCTGTTTTTGCGGGATTCGCCCCGGCTGGGGAGCCCCGACTCGTGATGGTGGTGATGATCGACGAGCCGAGAGGAAAGGCTTACTACGGAGGGCAAGTGGCGGCACCGGTCTTTCAGAAGGTCATGGAAGGGGCGCTGCGTCTGTTCAATCTGCCGCCGGATGATCCTCAGCCCTCCATGCTCCTAGCACACCGAGAGGACAAACCATGATGTGGTCACTGCGCGCGGCAATCGCTCAGGCGGGTGGTCGCCTGGTTGGCGCGGACCGTGAGTTCGCATCAGTGGGCACGGACAGTCGTGTGGATTGTCGTGGACAACTCTTCGTGGCCCTGCGCGGCGCGCACTTCGATGGCCATGATCACGTCGCTGCCGCACAGGATGCGGGTGCCGTGGCGGCGATGGTCGATCATCCGCTCGCACTGGACATTCCTCAGTGGATCGTCGAGGACACGCGCCTTGGCCTCGGTCGTCTCGCTAGCGCTTGGCGTGACCGCTTCCCCGGTCGGGTGATCGGGATCACCGGGAGCAATGGCAAGACCACGGTCAAGGAGATGGTCGCGGGGATCCTGGAGCACGCGGGGCGCGTGCGCGCCACGCAGGGCAATCTCAATAACGACATCGGGATGCCGCTCACCCTCCTGCGGGCTCGGAACGAGGATTTTCTGGTGCTGGAAATGGGGGCCAATCACCATGGTGAAATCGGCTACTTAACGGATATCGCGCGCCCGGATGTCGCCCTCATCACCAATGCGGGCCGTGCTCACCTAGAGGGATTCGGCAGTGTCGACGGGGTAGCGCACGCGAAGGGTGAGATCGCCCGTGGCCTGAAATCAGAGGGAGTCTTTATCTTCCCTGGCGACGCGCCCTATGTCGGACTTTGGCAACGTCTAGCCGCCGGCCGCCCCACCTTAACGTTCGCGCTGTCGGACCGGGCAGACCTGCGTGCCGATCCTGCCGGAATCAGCGTCGATTGGACTGAGGAGGGCTTCCGGACCCATGTGGTCGCGCATCAGGGTGGCGAGGAGATCGCGCTGACCTTGCGATTGGCGGGCGAGCACAATGTCCGCAATGCGTTGGCCGCCACCGCGGTGGCGCGTGCGCTTGGGGTGATGCCGGATGCGATCCGTGCCGGTCTGGCCGCACGCCCTCCGGTCAAGGGACGACTCAATCCGCTGCGGTGTGGCTCGGTCCGGGTCATCGACGATAGCTATAACGCGAATCCGGATTCGCTCGCCGCGGCGATCGCGGTGCTGGCCGGCTTGACAGGGCGGCGGTGGTTGGTTCTCGGTGATCTCGGAGAACTCGGGGCGAATGCCGAGGAACTCCATCGCGAAATCGGTCGCACCGCCCGTGCCGCCGGCATCGAGCGTCTCGTCAGTGTCGGCTCGCTCAGCGCGGCGGCAAGTCACGCCTTCGGCTCGGGAGGCCGACATTTCGAGACGCAGGACGCATTGCGGCAGGCGCTGACGCGCGAATTGACCGCGGATGACTGCGTGTTGGTGAAGGGATCACGGGCCGCCCGGATGGATCAGATCGTTGATGCGCTCTGCGCCGGGGAGGTCAGCTAGTGTTGTTGTATCTGGTTGAATGGCTCTCGCAGTATCAAAGCGGTTTCAACGTCTTCCGCTATTTGACCCTGCGCGCAATCCTCGGTGTGCTCACGGCGCTCGCAATCGCGTTATGGGTTGGACGTCCGATGATTCGGCGGCTGCGGGCCTTCAAGATCGGGCAGACCGTCCGTGACGATGGTCCTCAGAGCCATCTGGTGAAATCCGGGACCCCGACCATGGGTGGCGCCTTGATCCTGGTGGCGGTTGGGATCAGCACTCTGTTGTGGGCCGACCTCGAGAACCGCTATGTTTGGATCGTCCTGCTGACGACGCTGGCCTTTGGCGCGATCGGTCTGGTTGACGATTATAAGAAGCTGGTGATGCGCGACCCCCGCGGACTGGCTGCGCGGTGGAAATATCTGTGGCAAACGGTCGCCGGTTTTGCCGCCGCGATCGCGCTCTATGTCACGGCAGGATCGCCGGCCGAGACCGAACTCCTGATCCCCTATCTTAAGGATGTCTCGATCCAACTCGGTCCCTGGTTCATTCTCTTCACCTATTTCGTGATCGTGGGGTCGAGCAATGCGGTGAATCTCACGGATGGTCTCGATGGCCTTGCGGTGATGCCCACGGTCTTGGTGGCCGGCGCGCTGGCCATCTTCGTGTATGCCGCCGGGCACGTGCAGATCGCCAATTATCTCCTGATTCCGCACCTTCCAGAGGTTGGCGAGGTGGTGATTTTCTGTGGCGCCCTGGTTGGTGCCGGTCTCGGTTTTCTCTGGTTCAACGCCTACCCGGCTCAGGTGTTCATGGGGGATGTTGGTGCCCTGGCGCTCGGTGCCGCACTCGGGGTGGTCGCCGTAGCGGCCCGCCAGGAACTGGTCCTCTTCGTGATGGGCGGGGTGTTCGTGGTCGAAACCGTCTCTGTGATGATGCAGGTGATGTCGTTCAAGCTCACCGGGCGTCGGATTTTCCGCATGGCGCCGATTCATCATCACTTCGAACTCAAAGGCTGGCCCGAACCACGGGTCATCGTGCGCTTCTGGATCGTCACCGTGGTGCTGGTCCTGGTCGGCTTGGCGAGTTTGAAGATCCGCTAGGGAGTCCCGCATACCTTCACGCCACACAACATCAAACAACGTTCAATGGGCTTTGATTCGACGGGGGGAGAATGAAAGCGAGTCAGCACACGATTCCGTGGCCTGATGCCTGGCCAACGCAATGTCGGCAATGTATCGGGTTGCAGCAGCCGTGAAGACCTTGGTGGTGGGGCTGGGTGCGACTGGATTGTCGGTGGTGCGTTACTTGCGCGCCCAAGGGGTGGTGACGGCTGTAACGGATTCGCGGAGCAATCCTCCGGGATTGGCGCGTTTGCGCGAGGAGTTGCCCGAGGTTGCTGTCTTCGTCGGCGGCTTCGATCCCGAGGTCTTCGGCGCGGCTGATCGCCTCGTTATCAGTCCGGGTGTGCCGCTCGCACAACCTCTGATTCAAGACGCCATCGCGCGCGGCGCTGAGGTGCTAGGTGACATCGCGCTGTTCGCGGGTGTGGCCACGGCCCCGATCTGCGCGATCACGGGCTCGAATGGCAAGAGCACGGTGACGACGCTGGTTGGCGAGATGGCGGCCGCGAGTGGTCGCCGGGTCGCCGTGGGCGGCAATCTCGGAGAGCCCGCGCTCGCTCTATTGGATGACGGGATCGAGCTCTACGTCCTGGAACTCTCCAGCTTTCAACTTGAAACGACCGACAACCTGAACGCGCGGGTGGCGGCCGTGCTCAATCTGTCGGCTGATCATATGGACCGCTACGCGAACTTGGCGGCCTACGCCGCTGCGAAGCAGCGGATCTTTCAAGGGGCGCGCATCGCGGTGGTCAATCGTGATGATCCCTGGGTCATGGGCATGCCCCGTGCGGTCGAGCGCGACATTGGATTCACCCTGAGCGTCCCCGAGGGGGATGATTTCGGTCTCCGCCATCATGCCGGCGAGCTGTGGATTTGCGCGGGACGGCAACCCCTGATGCCCGCCGCCGCGGTGCGGATCGCTGGCCGACACAACCTGGCCAATGCGCTCGCGGCCTTGGCGCTGGCGCACGCCTGTGAGATGCCGATCGAGCCGGCCTGTGAGGTGCTGAGACGATTCAACGGCCTGCCGCACCGCAGCGTGCTCGTAACGGAGCGTGATGGGGTCCGGTGGTACGACGATTCCAAGGGCACCAATCCCGGGGCCACCATTGCGGCGCTGACGGGACTGGTTCCCTCTGAAGGCGGCGGCCGTGTCGTCCTGATCGCGGGCGGTGATGGCAAAGGCGCCGATTTCGAGCCGCTGGTCCCCGCGGTGGCGGAGACGGCGCGCGCGGTCGTATTGATTGGCCGTGATGCCGCACGGCTCGCGGCAGTCTTGACCGGGGTGGTCAATGTGGTCCAGGCCACGGGCCTGCCGGACGCGGTGGAGCAGGCCGCCCGGCTGGCGCGTCCGGGTGATGTGGTGTTGTTGTCGCCGGCCTGTGCGAGCTTCGACATGTTCGATGACTACGCGCATCGTGGTCGGGTGTTCGCTGAATGTATCGGGAGACTTGAGGCATGACGGCTGCCGCGCGACCGATTCGCAGTGGTCTCGGCCGTGGCGGGTTACGCCGCCGCGAGCGCGTGATGGCTTTCGACCTGCCGTTGCTGGTCTGCGCGGTTGGTCTGATCGCGTTTGGCTTCATCATGGTGGCCTCGGCCTCCATGGCAACGGCCGCGAATTGCTGTGATGATCCCTTCTACTACGTTAATCGTCATGCCATTGCGCTCTCGCTCGCCGTACTGGTTGGCCTGGTTGCCTACAGTGTTCCGGTGGACTGGTGGGAGCGGGGCGGCGTCTGGCTCTTCTTGAGTGGCGTGCTGGCGCTGCTGCTGGTGCTGATCCCCGGGTTGGGGCGCGAGGTCAATGGTGCCACCCGCTGGATTCCGCTGGGTCCCTTGACCTTCCAGCCGTCGGAGTTCGTGAAGCTGTTCGCGGTCATCTACGTTGCCGGCTATCTCGTCCGACATGCCGATGACGTCGTCAATCGCATCTCTGGCTTCATCCGACCGATGATCCTGATCGGGATCGCCGGTGCCCTGATCTTGCAACAGCCTGATTTCGGGACGACCGCGGTCATGCTCGCGACCGTCATGGGGTTGCTATTTCTAGGCGGCGTCAGTCTGATGCCGTTCGTGTTGTTGTTCGTCGTCGTGGGGATGGGACTCCTCACTTTGGTGATGACCTCGCCCTATCGGTTGCAGCGAATCACCTCCTTTCTCGATCCCTTCGAGGATCCCTTCGGCTCCGGTTATCAATTGGCCCAGGCCCTGATCGCCTTCGGGCGCGGCGAATGGTTCGGTGTGGGTTTGGGCAATGGCATTCAGAAGCAGTTCTTTCTGCCCGAGGCTCATACCGATTTCCTGGCCTCGGTGATCGGCGAGGAATTCGGGCTGATCGGCATGCTGATCTTGATCTCAGCCTTTGCCTGGATCACTTGGCGGGCCTTTTCGATTGGCGCGCGAGCCGATGCCGTGGGGCAGCGTTTTGCTGCCTATGCCGCGCAAGGGATTGGTCTGGGGCTGGGACTGCAGGCCTTCGTCAACATTGGGGTGAACGTTGGATTGTTGCCAACCAAGGGCTTGACGTTGCCTTTTTTGAGCTACGGCAGCAATAGTCTGATCGCGGCCTGCATGGCGCTGGCCATCTTATTGAAAATCGATGTCACGGTCCGACGGCTCGAGGCCGAGCGAGGACCGAAACGGGGGTTATCGTGGGTGCGCGTCTAGCCGTGATGGCCGGAGGGACCGGCGGACACGTTTTCCCGGCGCTGGCCGTCGCCGAGCGTCTGCGCGAGCAGGGTATGGAAGTTTTTTGGCTGGGTACGAGTCGTGGGATGGAATCACGACTGGTGCCAGCACATGGCTTCGACCTCGAGTGCATCCGCATCTCCGGGTTGCGTGGCCAGGGGATCGCACCCGTGTTGGGCGCGCCCTTCAAGGTGGGTGCGGCCATGATCGCGGCATCGCGGATCCTACGACGCCGCGCCGCCTCTGTCGTGCTCGGCATGGGTGGTTTCGTGGCGGGACCCGGTGGGGTGGCGGCACGGCTGCAGGGTGTGCCATTGGTGATCCACGAACAGAACTTCGTTCCTGGCATGACGAACCAGTGGCTCGCGCGGATCGCGACACGCGTCTTCGAGGCGTTTCCGGGCAGCTTTCCGGCTGCCCGCGGGGCCGAAGCCAGCGGGAATCCAGTGCGCCAGACGATCCTCGCGCTCCCACCACCGAAAGCGCGTTGGGAGCGACGGCGCGCGGCGGATGGAGCACCCCATCTATTGGTGCTGGGCGGGTCACTCGGCGCGCAGGTTTTGAATGAGCAAATCCCCCAGGCGCTAGCCGCGCTGGCGGTGGAGCAGCGGCCCCGGGTCCGTCATCAGGCTGGTGAGCGGACCCTGGCGATCGCCCAGTCAGCCTATCGCGAGGCTGGCGTCGCGGCGGACGTAACCCCCTTCATTGACGACATGGCCGAGGCCTATGCTTGGGCCGACCTCGTCGTCTGTCGAGCGGGGGCCTTGACGGTTTCGGAGCTGGCTGCCGCGGGCATCGCCTCGGTGTTGGTTCCTTATCCGCATGCCGTCGATGATCACCAGGTCGGCAATGCCCGGTACTTGGCTGACATTGGAGCTGCTGAGTTGATCGTGCAGGCTGATCTCGACACAGCGGATCTGAGTCGACGACTCGCCGCGCTGTGCGCGGACCCTGACCGGCTCCTGCGCATGGGCGAAGCGGCTCGCACCCGCGCGCGCGTGGACGCCGTGGAGCGGATTGCGGCGGCCTGTTGGGAGCTCGCACTACGATGAATGCGCATCGTCAGCACAGTGCTGCACGGATGGGTCGGGTCCGCCGACTTTATTTCGTTGGCATCGGCGGGGCCGGTATGAGCGGGATCGCGGAGTTGATGGCGAACCTCGGTTACGAGGTCGCTGGGTCTGATCTGCGCGCGGGCGACGTGACCCGTCGCCTGCAGGGGCTGGGGGTGGAGATCTGCATCGGGCACCGCGCCGAACAGGTCAGTGATGCCGATGCCGTGATCGTCTCGAGCGCAATCGATGAGAGCAATCCGGAGATCCAGGAGGCCCGTGCGCGGCGCATCCCGATCGTGCGCCGTGCCGAGATGCTGGCCGAGCTCATGCGCTTCTATTATGGCGTCGCGGTCGCCGGCACCCATGGCAAGACCACCACCACCAGCTTGGTCGCGAGCATCCTCGCCGAGGGTGGACTCGATCCCACGTTCGTGATTGGTGGGCGCCTGAATAGTGCGGGCGCCAACGCGAAACTCGGGACCACGAAATATCTCGTCGCCGAGGCCGACGAGAGCGACGCTTCGTTTCTCTATCTGCAACCGATGATCTCGATCGTCACCAATATTGATGCCGATCACATGCGAACGTACGAGAATGATTTCAATCGGTTGCGAAATACGTTCATGGAGTTTCTACATCATCTGCCGTTCTACGGACTGGCTGTGCTCTGTCTCGATGATGACGAGATTCGTGCACTCCTGCCCGAGATTCCACGCCCAGTGCGCACCTATGGGACCAGCGCCGACGCCGATCTGCGCGCGCTCGACGTGCGTTACGATGGCATGCGCACGACATTCCAGGTGGTGGGTTTGGGGCTTGATGCGCCCCTTGCGGTCGAGCTGAATCTCCCGGGGTTGCATAATGTGCTGAATGCCTTGGCAGCGATCAGCGTGGCACTCGAATTGGGCGTTGAAGAGGATGCCATCGTGCGTGCGCTGCGCGGGTTCGAGGGGGTTGGTCGGCGTTTCATGATGACGCCGGTGACCGATGGTCTCGGCCGGGAGCTGCTGCTGATCGATGACTATGGGCATCATCCCCGCGAACTCGCTGCGACGCTGACCGCCGCCCGCAATGGTTGGCCGGGCCGGCGCCTGGTCCTGGTGTTCCAACCCCATCGTTACTCCCGCACGCAGGAGCAATTCGAGGACTTCGTGGCGGTGCTCTCCACGGCAGACGTTCTCGTTCTCTGCGAGGTCTATCCCGCTGGGGAGACCCCGATCCCAGGCGCGGATGGACGGGCGCTCAGCCGGGCGATCCGCATCCGCGGCGACCTTGATCCGGTGTTCGCGCAGAGCCTGGAACTGGTCCCAGGACTGTTGGCGAATTTGGTTCTGGATGACGATCTGGTCTTGGTCATGGGGGCGGGTGATATTGGTTCGCTGGCCGCGAGTTTGCCCAGCCGACTCGCCGCAATGAATGCGGTGGGAGTTGGGCCATGAGGGGCGTGATGGCTAGGCCCGAGGGGCTGCGGGGTGACCTGCGGTGGGACGAGCCGCTGGCACGGCACACCACCTGGCGTGTGGGTGGGCCCGCGCGGTGCCTGTATCGTCCGGCGGATGCGGACGATCTGGCACTGTTCCTCGCGCAACTCGATCCACATGAACCCGTATTGTGGCTGGGGCTTGGCAGCAATCTGCTCGTGGCCGACACCGGCTTTGCCGGAACGGTGATCCAGACGCAGACTGGTTTGACCCGTCTTGAACGGCGTGACGAACAGGGTCTGTTGGTCGAGTGCGGTGTGTCTTGTGCGAAGTTCGCGCGGTTCGCGGCGCGCTGTAACCTGATCGGGTGTGAGTTCCTCGCGGGGATCCCCGGGACCATGGGTGGCGCCCTTGCGATGAATGCTGGAGCTTGGGGAGGGGAAACCTGGCCGTTCGTGGTGGCCGTCCAAACGATCGATCGGCGGGGCCAGAGGCACCAGCGCCTGCCAGATGAGTACAGGGTTGGCTATCGGGAGGTGGTCGGTCCACCGCGGGAGTGGTTTTTGGCTGCCGAGTTGCGCCTGCCGACCGGCGATGGTGCGGCGGCGATGGCGCGGATCCGGGCCTTGCTCGATCGCCGTGCCGCGACCCAGCCGACCGGACAGCCGAGCTGTGGTTCTGTGTTTCGCAATCCGCAGGGCGATCATGCCGCGCGTCTCATCGATCAGGCGGGGTTGAAAGGATATCGAGTTGGTGATGCTCAGGTATCTGAAAAACATGCAAATTTTATCATCAATACGGGTCGGGCACGGGCCGCGGATATCCTTGAGCTGATGACCTACGTGCAGACTCGGGTCGAGGAAGTGACGGGGGTGCGCCTCGTCCCCGAGGTCAAACAGATCACTGGGGATCATTCATGACAGGTGTATCGGTGCGGACGCCGGCGCAGTTCGGCAAAGTTGCGGTGCTGCTCGGAGGGCGAGCGGCCGAGCGTGAGATCTCGCTCAAGAGTGGGGCGGCCGTGCTCACTGCCTTGTGTCGTCAGGGCATCGATGCCCATGCACTGGATGTTGATGAGCAGATTTTAAGCCGGCTGCAGGCGGGGGGCTTTGATCGCGCTTTCATCGCGCTCCACGGGCGCGGTGGCGAGGACGGTCGCATCCAGGGGGCTCTGGAGACCATCGCCATGCCCTATACCGGCTCAGGGGTTATGGGGTCGGCGCTCGGGATGGATAAATACCGCTGCAAGTTGCTCTGGACGGGGTATGGTCTGCCGACACCTGAGTCGGTCTTACTCCGGGGGGGCGAGGATCTCGACGCTGCCGCGGCCTTGGGGTTCCCATTGATGGTGAAACCCGTTCATGAGGGCTCGAGTCTCGGGATGGCGCGCGTCGCGGATGCGAGCGCGTTGCGCGCGGCCTGGGAGTCGGCACGAGCCTACGATGCCCTGGTCTTGGCGGAACGTTGGATCGACGGTGCCGAATACACCTGCGCGATTCTCGGAACCACGGCCTTGCCCGTGATCCGGCTCGAAACGCCGCATGTCTTCTATGATTTCGAGGCGAAATATCAGGCCGACAGTACGCGCTATCTTTGTCCCTGTGGTCTGCCACCGACGGCAGAGGCTCGGCTGCGCGAGTTGGCGCTCGCTGCCTTCCACGTCACGGGGGCCGAGGGTTGGGGGCGTGTCGACCTCATGGTCGATCACGCTGGGATCCCTTTTTTACTTGAGATCAACACGGTGCCGGGCATGACCGATCATAGTCTGGTCCCGATGGCCGCGCGGGCCGCTGGGCTCGACTTCGAGACCTTGGTCTGGCGTATCCTGGAGACGAGCTTCGATCGTGACTGAGTCGACACGGGGCGCGTCACCGGCGGTGCGTGCGCCCGACATCGCCTTGCAGCGCCGCAGTCGGTGGTTGAACGCGCTTGGGCTGGTGTTGCTCCTGGCCATGGCGGGGAGTCTCTGGCAACTGGCGCACTGGGAGCCACGGCTGCTCCCAGTGCGCGTCATCGAGATCGATGGTGAGTTGCACGACCACTCCTCGCGCCTCTTGCAGCAGACGATCAGCGCACGTCTCGTCGGCGGTCTCCTGAGTGCGGATCTACGGGATCTGAAGGTCGCCGCGGAGGATCTCGCGTGGGTCCGAGCCGCGTCGGTCCAGCGTATTTGGCCGGATCGCCTGCGCGTCTTCGTCGAGGAGCATCGCCCGCTGGCACGTTGGAATAGTGATGGCCTGGTGACGCTCGATGGGATCGTGTTTCGACCGGGAACCGGGACGGTTCCGGCGGGTTTGCCGCTGCTGGAAGGGGACGACCAGCGGGCGCTCGAGGTGGTGCAACGCTATCTGCAATGGCGCGATGACCTCATGCTGATCGGGCATTTGATCCAGACCCTCTCGGTCGATCCGCGGGGGGCCTGGCGGGTCGATCTGGTCACGGGGATTGAGCTGCATCTGGGGACTGATGAAATCGAACAACGACTTGCGCGCTTCATTGCCAGCGCAACGCAATTGGAGGCGGCTGGACAGCCGCTGGTGGTGGACCTGCGGTACAGCAATGGGTTCGCCGTGAAATGGGCAGCTGGCGCGGACCAAGGGGTGCGTGCGGTATCGGATCGCTCGGTGCGATCCGAAAAAAGAGGATAAGACCGGATGTCGAGACGTTACGACAAAAATCTATTAGTGGGCCTGGATATCGGGACCTCGAAGGTTGCCGCCTTGGTCGGCGAACTCAAGGATGATAATCAGATCGAGATCATTGGGATCGGCACCCATCCTTCGCGTGGTTTGAAGAAAGGAGTGGTGGTCGATATCGAATCGACCGTGCAATCGATCCAACGCGCCGTCGAGGAGGCGGAGTTGATGGCCGGCTGCGAAATCCACTCCGTGCATGCCGGCATCGCGGGCAGCCATGTGCGCAGTCTCAACTCGCATGGGATTACGGCGATCAAGGAAGTCGAAGTGACCCAATCCGATGTCGACCGGGTGATCGACGCCGCGCGCGCGGTGGCCATTCCAGCGGATCAGAAGATCCTGCACATCCTGCCTCAAGAGTTCATCATTGATGACCAGGAAGGCATCCGCGAGCCCATTGGCATGTGTGGCGTTCGCCTCGAGGCGCGCGTGCACATGGTCACCGGAGCGGTGAGCGCCGCGCAAAACATCATCAAGTGTATTCGCCGTTGCGGACTGGAAGTCGATGATCTGGTCCTCGCTCAGTTGAGTTCGAGTTATTCGGTGCTGGGCGAGGATGAGAAGGAACTCGGCGTCTGTGTCGTCGATATCGGTGGGGGAACCACGGATCTTGCGGTCTTTACCGATGGGGCCATCCGACACACGGCGGTGATTCCGATCGCGGGGGATCAAGTGACCAATGATATTGCGGTTGCGCTGCGTACGCCGACGCAGCATGCCGAGCAGATTAAGGTGAGGCACGCTTGCGCGTTGGCGCAACTCGCCACGAGCAGCGAGTCCATCGAGGTCCCGAGCATTGGCGATCGGCCGCCGCGGCGGCTGTCGCGCCAAACCCTGGCCGAGGTCGTGGAGCCTCGCTACGAGGAGTTGCTCACCCTCTTGCACAATGAATTGCGCCGCAGTGGTTTCGAGGACCTCGTCGCGGGCGGCGTGGTCTTGACCGGTGGCAGTTCCAAGATGGACGGCCTGATCGAATTGGCCGAAGAGGTCTTCCACATGCCGGTCCGCCTAGGAACGCCACAGTACGTCGTTGGGATGGCCGAGGTCGTCAACAATCCGATCTATTCGACTGGTGTGGGGCTGCTGATGTACGCGCGTCAACACCGCTATTCACGTCATCCGGAGTTGGCTGACGCGAGTGGCTTGCGGGGCGCTTGGGCGCGGATACGCAGTTGGTTCCATGGGAATTTCTAGCCGCCCGAGGCGCCGGGTCTACCGGGCGGTGCGGGACGCTGTCTAGGCGTCGTCGGGCTGCCCTGAGGCCGGTTGGATGCGGGCCGCGTTGGTAATGTAAGGGTGTGGTGAAGGCTGAGTGGGCGTGACGACTTGGAAGTGCCGCGACCGGTTCCGTATTCGGTTGGGGTGCGTGACGCGTCACCGCCGTGTCGGGGGGGCTTGCAGCCTGCTGCAAGCGCGAGGTTACGAAACGTCATGCAACAGAGTGTCATGAGGAAAAGCAATCATGTTTGAACTAATGGATACCCATAGTCAGAACGCTGTCATCAAGGTCGTCGGGGTTGGCGGCGGTGGCGGCAACGCGGTCAACCACATGGTGGCCGCGACCATCGAAGGCGTCGACTTCATCTGCGCCAACACCGACGCGCAGGCGCTGAAGAGTTCCCAGGTCAAGACCATCCTGCAACTGGGGGCAGGCATCACCAAGGGGCTAGGAGCCGGGGCCGATCCCGAGGTCGGACGGAACGCAGCCATGGAGGATCGCGACCGCATTCAAGACGCCCTCGAGGGGGCTGACATGGTCTTTATCACGGCTGGCATGGGCGGTGGGACCGGCACTGGTGCCGCTCCGGTGGTGGCACAGGTGGCGAAAGATCTCGGTATTCTGACGGTTGCCGTGGTCACCAAGCCGTTTCCGTTCGAGGGCACCAAACGTCGGCGCATCGCCGAGGAAGGGATCGCTGAGTTGGCGAAGAATGTCGACTCCTTGATCACCATCCCCAATGAAAAGCTGTTGGCGGTCTTGGGTAAGGAGATGAGTCTCCTAGGCGCCTTCAGCGCGGCGAATGATGTCCTGTTGCATGCCACTCAAGGTATCGCCGAACTCATCACGCGCCCGGGATTAATCAACGTCGACTTTGCCGATGTCAAGACCGTCATGTCCGAAATGGGTGTGGCCATGATGGGAACGGGCGCCGCGCGTGGCGAGTTGCGTGCACGCGAGGCCGCCGAGGCGGCGATTCGCAGTCCCCTGCTCGAGGACATCGATCTTGCCGGCGCCAAGGGGATCCTCGTCAACATCACGGCAGGCCTGACCCTGACGATTGGTGAGTTCGATGAAGTCGGGAACACGGTTCGTGATTTCGCCGATGACGACGCCACGGTGGTCGTAGGCACGGTCATCGATCCCACGCTCGACGATGAATTGCGCGTGACCGTCGTGGCGACCGGTCTCGGTGAACGACGCGTCATGCTGAAACGCCAGGGCGCTCAGGAAGCGACCGCGATGCACTTGGTCAGTAATGGCGGCAATGAGGGAGCACCCAATTATCACAATTTGGGTAAACCTGCCATCTATCGACGCGGTGGGGCCGCGGCAGTGAGCGAGCCAGCAGGAGGCAATGAGAAGGAACTGGATTACCTCGATATCCCGTCTTTCTTGCGCCGCCAAGCGGACTGATCAGGGCCAGCATCAGGGGATTCCCTGATCTGATCTTCCTTTTATAATCAATGAGTTTGAAAAAGATTCGTTATTGATCTTGATAAACGTCGGGGAAAACCCTAAGCTTGTCACCGAGCGGCTCCTCTGCGAGCCGCGCCAGGATATGGCGAATGGACAACGGGTGTGGACCCAGCAGGGATCCGCTGAATCGCGCCCAGTCGTCGACCAACCGGCAGTGGATGCCGATCGCCGCGGCGACATGCGATGGGAGAACTCGACCGATGCTCAAGCAGCGTACCTTGAAAAATGTGATCCGGGCGACCGGCGTTGGCTTGCATACAGGCGAGAAGATTGCGCTTGCCTTGCGTCCAGCCGCGCCGGACACGGGAATCATATTCCGCCGTGTCGATCTGGCTCACCCCGTCGAAATCAAGGCCACGCCGTTCAATGTGGGCGATACCCGGCTCTCCACGACGCTGGTTAATGGCGATGTGCGTGTTGCCACCGTCGAACACATCCTAGCGGCGTTTGCTGGCCTGGGGATCGATAACGCCTATGTGGACGTCGGTGCGCCAGAAGTCCCGATCATGGACGGCAGCGCTGGTCCATTCGTTTTTCTGATTCAGTCCGCCGGCGTGCAGGAGCAGAATCGCGCCAAGCGCTTCATCCGCGTCAAGCGGCCGGTCGAGGTGCGTGACGGCGATAAAGTGGCCCGCTTCACCCCCTATCATGGATTCAAGGTCGATTTCTCGATCGACTTCGATCACCCCGCGTTTCACGCGAGAGCCAATCGCGCGGTCATCGACTTCTCGAGCGCATCCTTCCTCAAGGACGTGAGCCGAGCACGGACCTTTGGGTTCTTGCGGGAGATCGAGGCGCTCCGGGCACAGAATTTGGCCCTAGGTGGTAGCTTGGACAATGCCGTCGTCGTCGATGAATACCGCATCCTCAACGAGGAAGGCTTGCGTTGTGAGGATGAGTTCGTCAAGCATAAAATCCTCGACGCGATCGGGGACCTCTACCTGCTCGGTCATACCCTGATCGGATGCTTCCAAGCGCACAAATCCGGTCACGCGCTGAACAACCGAATCTTGCGTGCTCTGATTGCCGACGCGAGTGCCTGGGAAGAGGTCGTGTTCGAGGATCCGGCGGCTTCTCCAATCTGCTATGCGCACCCCTTAGCGCTCGCATGACCCAGTGGTCTGTCGTCATGAACCACGCCGATTCAACGGGCTGGTCAGGCCGTCAGCTCGGTTGATCACCGCCGCCACCGCTCTCGGCGAGATGCCGTAGGGCGTGCGCGAGCGCAACATCCGTCATCCCCGCAGCCGCGTCCTGCAGTAGGGTCACGGCCCGCGAACTTAATCGATGGGCCCTACACTCTCGGCGCGGGACTTGCCCCGGTCCACCCCGGCTTGGATCCTCGCGGCCGGCGCGCGTGGCGACCCGGACCCGGACGATCACCTTCGCGACACCCTCGTGTTGCAAGGTCCGGACGAGGTCGTCAGCGAGAAAGCGGGCGCGCATCGCCCATGCCGAAGAATCAAAGAACAGCGTTAGGCTGTGATGGATGAGCGTCACATCGCAACAATGCGGACGCAGTGCCGCGGGCAGGCCTGTCAGCACTTGATCCAGTAACACGCGTTCGCGATCAGACCACTCAAGATGACGTCGCAGCCTCGGGTTGTGCTTGAGCAGATCACGGATGTGCGTCAATCCAGCGCGTTTCGTCAAGTGCCTTGCTCCACGGTTGACAGCGTGAAATCGATGATTTGGATCGATGTCTGTGACGCACCGACGAGACAGTTCGAATCAATCGATGTTTCGAATAAACCGACAATCGTAGTATAAGGTAACGCTGATTTGTATTCAGAACCAAAGCAGAGATCCTCGATGCATCACCTCGACCGACGAAAACACGTTCGCGGACAGGCCGTTATTGCGCTCTTGGCCGTCACTCTCTTCGCCCTGGCTGGCGCTGGATTGGGATACTGGATCGGTTACCACCAATCACTCATCAAGACTGTCGACAATCTCCCCTCAACCATCCGCTCGCCTCATTCACTGCTCGCCCCCCTGCTCGAGACGACTGTATCCATTGAAGACCTGACCGCCGCTGGAGATCTCGATGCCATCGCGGCACGACTGGGTGAAATGCAGGCCGAGTTGATGCGGCTCAACGCGCTCGGCGAGCGTCTCGTGCGGATGTCCGGGCTCAGTCCCGCCGAGTTCGACTTCGAGAATCCCCCCCCGCGCGGTGGACCGGAAGAATCGCCGGTGCGCGACTACACGATCCGCGAGCTGGCCAGTGAACTGAGCAGTATGGTCAGTTTGGTCCAAGACCGTCAGCGCAAGCTCGAAGTCATTGAAGATGTGATCATGGAGAAGGATCTGACCGCGCAAGCCGTGCCGACAGGCTGGCCGGTGCGCTCGGGTTATGTCACCTCGCGCTTTGGTTTTCGCGTTCATCCCATCAGGAAATCACGCAGCTTCCACACGGGTGTGGACTTTGCGAGTCCGCGTGGTTCGCCCGTGATCGCCGTTGCCGATGGGGTCGTCACCTTCAGCGGTCGCCAGGGCGGCTATGGTCGCATGGTCGACATTCGCCACGTGAATGGCTTGGTGACGCGCTATGCCCACAACCAAGAGAACTTGGTGGTTGAGGGCCAGATGGTGCGCCAGGGTCAGAAAATCGCAACGGTGGGATCCTCCGGCACCGCAACCGGGCCACATGTGCACTTCGAGGTCCTGAAGAACGGCAAGGCAGTCGATCCCTTCCGTTATATCGATCGCTCGCCATCCCCGATTCTGGCCAGCAATGCCGATGAGCAATCCGGCTGAGGCGAGGGCATTGACCTGCTGTTCACGGCGGGTTGCGCCGGCTCCGAGGCCGCGCGAGACCACGGCCATCAGGCTGCCATCACTCTGCGAAGGTCATTGAATTCCGGTATCATCACGGGATTTCCCTGACAGGTCGCAACTCAACCGATGGTCAAGCATCTGCTCAAGAAGGTCTTTGGGAGCCGTAACGACCGGCTCGTGAAGGCCCTGCTCAAGTCCGTAGCCCACATCAACGCCCTCGAGCCTGAGATCGAAGCGCTCACCGACGAGGCGCTGGCGGCGAAGACGCTCGCGTTTCGTCAGAGTCTCGCCGACGGGGCCACGCTTGAGAGTCTGCTTCCCGAGGCCTTCGCGGTGGTCCGGGAGGCGGCGCGACGCACGCTTGGGTTGCGTCACTTCGATGTGCAGATGGTCGGCGGCATGGTGCTGAATGACGGCAAGATTGCCGAAATGCGCACGGGCGAGGGCAAAACCCTCGTCGCCACGCTCGCGGCCTATCTCAATGCGCTACCGGGCAAAGGGGTGCATGTGGTGACGGTCAACGACTATCTCGCGCGGCGGGATGCCGCCTGGATGGGGCAGATCTATCATTTCCTGGGGTTGAGTGTGGGGGTGATTAATTCGTCCGGCGGACTTGGTCCGGATTCCGCCTCGTTTCTGTTCGACCCGAGTTTCGAGCCCACGGATGGCCTCGGTTATCGACACCTTCGACCCGTTTCGCGCCAGCAGACCTATGCCGCCGACATCACCTACGGGACCAACAACGAGTTTGGTTTCGACTATCTGCGCGACAATATGGCCTTCATCGCGCAACAGCGCGTGCAACGTGATCCCTTCTACGCCATCATCGACGAGGTTGACTCGATCCTCATCGACGAGGCGCGCACGCCACTCATCATCTCCGGTCCCTCGGAGGGCAACACCGAACTCTACAAACAGATCGATCAGATCATTCCGCGCTTGACTCGACAGGATCCCATCACCAATGAGGAGGGCCAGCCGGATTTCGGTCCGGGTGATTATTCGGTCGATGAAAAAACGCGCCAGGTTTATCTGAGCGAGGAGGGGCACGAGCGGGTCGAGGAGATGCTGGTGGAGATCGGTCTGCTCGGCGAGAGCGGCGGTCTCTACGATCCGGGCAACATCGCCCTGATGCATCATGTGTACGCGGGTCTGCGCGCGCATGCGCTGTTTCAAAAGAATGTCGACTACATCGTGCGCGATGGCCAGGTCATCATCGTTGATGAATTCACCGGGCGCACCATGCCTGGTCGGCGCTGGTCCGAGGGGCTTCATCAGGCGGTCGAGGCCAAGGAGCGGATGCCGATTCAGCCCGAAAACCAGACCATGGCCTCGATCACCTTCCAGAACCTCTTCAGGCTCTATCCCAAGCTGTCGGGCATGACCGGCACGGCCGATACCGAAGCCTTCGAATTCCAGCAGATCTATGGACTGGAAGTCGTGGTGATCCCGACCAATCAGCCGATGGTCCGCGATGATCGTGGTGATCTGGTCTATTTGACGCAGGCCGAGAAATATGACGCCATTATCGAGGACATTCGCGATTGTGTGGCGCGTGGACAACCGGCGTTGGTCGGCACGGCCTCGATCGAGACCTCGGAACTGATCGATCGGCTCCTCACTGAGCAGCGGATCCCGCATGAGGTTCTCAATGCCAAGCAGCATGAGCGCGAAGCGGGCATCATTGCGCAAGCCGGTCGTCCGGGTGCCATCACCATTGCCACCAATATGGCGGGACGCGGCACGGATATCGTACTCGGCGGGAATCTCGAGGCGGAACTCGAGGAGGCCGGTCCGGATGCGGATCGCGAGGCCGTGAAGGCGGCGTGGACAGCGCGACACGCGCAGGTCGTTGCGGCCGGTGGCTTGCACGTGATCGGGACCGAGCGTCATGAGTCCCGTCGTATCGACAATCAGTTACGGGGTCGTTCCGGCCGTCAGGGCGATCCGGGGTCCTCGCGCTTCTATCTCTCGCTCGAAGACAACTTGATGCGCATCTTCGCCTCCGATCGGGTTGGCAAGATGATGCAGAAGCTCGGGATGCAGAAAGGGGAGGCGATCGAGCATCCCTGGGTGACGAAAGCGATCGAAAACGCCCAGCGGAAGGTCGAGGGGCGCAACTTCGATATCCGCAAGCAACTGCTTGAGTATGACGACGTCGCCAACGATCAACGCAAGGTGATCTATCGCCAGCGGCGCGAACTCATGGACAGTGTCGATGTGTCGGAGACCGTCACGGCGATGCGTGACGACTCGCTCACCCGCCTCATCAACAGCTATATCCCTCCCGAGAGTCTCGAGGAGCAGTGGGATGTCGAGGGGCTGAGTACGGCCTTGCAGCAAGACTTCGGAGGGGACTGGCCGATCCGTCAGTGGCTCGACGAGGATGAACACTTGCATGAGGAGACATTACGCAAGCGCATCCATGATCGCGTCACGGAGGCCTATGGAGAGCGGGAGCAACGTGTTGGTGCCGCGACCATGCGCCAAATCGAGACGGCCGTGATGTTGCAAACCCTCGATGGCCACTGGAAGGACCATCTTGCGGCGATGGACTATCTGCGCCAGGGGATCCATCTGCGCGGCTATGCGCAGAAGAATCCGAAGCAGGAATACAAGCGCGAAGCCTTCGAGATGTTCTCCGCGATGCTCGACAGCATCAAGCATGATGTCGTCTCCACGCTGGCGAAGCTGCAGGTGCAAACCCAGCCGGCTGGAACCGCGGGGCCGGCGCTGCCCGCCGGAGGGTCGCCATCGCCCGCCGGACAGTTCGAGTTCAAGCATGAAGCCTTCGAAGGTTTCGATCGCCGTGAGGAACCCGCGCGCGCGCTGAGTGGTGAGGCGCGGGCCTCCGAGGCAGGGCCGGGGGCGCAACCCTACGTGCGTGGTGAGCGCAAGATTGGTCGCAACGAACCCTGCCCGTGTGGCTCGGGCAAGAAATTCAAGCAATGTCATGGTAAGGCGAGCTGACGAGGATGATGGGCGTGAACAAGACCGTCTCAGGCGCGGGGGACGTATGATCGTCCCCGGGGTTCGGTTGGCTGCCGGGGCCGCGGGGATCCGTTACCAGGGGCGGGATGACTTGGTCGTGATGGCACTGGATCCCGGGACGCGGTGTGCCGCGGTGTTCACGCGCAATGCCTTCTGCGCCGCCCCGGTCCAGGTCGCGCGGGATCATCTGGCCGGGATCGCGCCGCGTTATCTCCTGATTAATGCCGGTAACGCCAACGCCGGGACGGGGCCGCGCGGTCTGCGTGATGCCCGGAGTTGTTGTGAGGCGCTCGCGACGCTCGGGGACTGTCAGGCGAATGCCGTCCTCCCCTTCTCGACGGGCGTGATCGGTGAGCATTTGCCGGTCGAGCGGCTCATCGCCGCATTGCCGGAGGTCATGGCGAGGTTGCGCGAAGACGCTTGGCCCGCCGCCGCCCGCGCGATCATGACCACGGATCAGGTTGCGAAACTGGTCTCACGCCGGTTCCAACTCAATGGCCGCGAGGCAACAGTGACCGGGATGGCGAAGGGGGCCGGCATGATCTGCCCCAACATGGCGACCATGTTGGCCTTCATCGCGACCGATGCGGCGGTTTCTTCCACACTTCTGCAATCCTGCCTGCAGGATGCGGTCGCGCGCTCCTTCAACGCCATCACGGTGGATGGCGACACCTCGACGAACGATGCCTGCGTCCTCATGGCGACCGGGGCTTGCGGTAACCCTGAACTCGATCACCCCGACACCGCGGAGGCACAGGCGTTTCGCGCCGCCCTTGAGTCGGTCTGCGGCGAACTGGCGACGGCGATCATCCGGGATGCCGAAGGCGCGACCAAACTCGTTACCGTGGAGGTCGACGCCGCGGCAAGCTTGGCGGAAGCCAGGCTGGTGGCCTACACCATTGCCCATTCGCCGCTGGTGAAGACCGCCTTGTTTGCCTCTGATCCCAACTGGGGCCGGATTCTGGCCGCGGTTGGACGCGCCGGTTTAGATGACCTGGACATCGAGCGGGTGCGGATTTATCTCGAGAATGTCTTGATCGTCGATGCGGGCGCTCGCGCACCAGACTACACCGAGGCCGCAGGCGCTGCCGTCATGGCCAAGCCGGAGATCCTCATTCGGGTCGTCTTGGGACGGGGGGCGTGCGCCGCCCGGATCCTGACCTGTGACCTCTCGAGTGACTATGTTCGGATCAACGCGGAGTACCGGACTTGAGTCACCAGGCGATCCACGTCATGGTCGGGATTCTGACCGACCCGACCGGACGCGTTCTGATCGCCAAACGACCCGAGCAGGTTCATCAGGGTGGTCGATGGGAGTTTCCGGGCGGCAAGCTCAAACCGACGGAGACGCCTGAACAGGGACTGGCGCGCGAACTGGCGGAAGAGCTCGGCATTGAGGTGCGGTCGAGTCGCCCGCTGATCCGGGTGACTCATTCCTATGAGGATCGCAGGGTGTGCTTGGATGTCCGATGCGTGCTTGCCTATACCGGGGTCGCCACCGGACGCGAAGGTCAGCCGCTGGCTTGGCAATACCCCGAGGAGCTGGACCCGGCGGTCTTTCCCGCGGCTGATCGGCCAATCATGACCGCCTTACGACTGCCCCCATATCTGCTGATCACTGGCGATGATCCAGCTCGACCCGATGCCTTTCTCAACCGCCTGACCCGTGCGCTGCATAATGGCGTTCAACTCGTTCAACTGCGTGCGCATGACTTGGATGATGAGTCGTATCGTCGCCTGGCCGGAGGCGCTTATGCCGTGTGTAAAGCGCATGGCGCGCGGCTCGTGCTCAATCGCGACCCGGCGCGGGTCGCGGATGTGGCGCGTCATGGGTTGCATCTGACCGCGGCGCGCCTCGCGCTCACCAGGGTGCGTCCTGGCGGTGCCGGTGACTGGGTGAGCGCCTCCTGCCACACGGTCGCTGATCTCTCCCGGGCGGCTGAGCTGGGACTGGATTATGCCGTGCTCTCCCCAGTCCAGCGGACGGCCTCGCACCCGCTGACGTCGCCGCTCGGTTGGCAAGGATTCGCCGCATGGATCGAGCCGGTGTCGCTGCCGGTCTATGCGCTCGGCGGTCTGACAGCAGCGGATCTGTCGATCGCGTATGCGCATGGTGCGCAGGGGATCGCGGCGATTCGGAGTCTGTGGCCGCGCGATTGACTTGAGCACCGGCATCTTCATTCACGGCGGGTGCTGGATCCGACTCGGCTGCGTGCGCAGCGCAAGGGGTGCTCCGGTCCTGAACCCAGTTCATCGGCTCGTCTGATTCACACTGCGCAATGCTGTCACTCCCCCGGCTAATGACCCGTGACGCGCGGATCGACTCGCGCTTTCTGCTCGGCTTGCTCCTCTATTTCAGCCTCTTCGCCGTGGTTCGGGTGCTGATCTCCGACGCTCTCGAACTCGACGAGGCCGAACAACTGTTGCTTGCGCAATGGTGGCAGTGGGGGTATTCCGCCCAGCCCCCTTTGTATACCTGGTTGAGTGCTGGAGCAGAGCGCCTCTTTGGCGTGAACCTCCTCACCGCGAGCCTGCTGCGGGAAGCGCTGCTGTTTCTGACCTATCTGTTCGTCTATTTGACAGCCTTAAGGGTTCTTCAGGGGCCGCGGTTGGCGATCGCCGCAACGCTCTCCCTTCTCTTGATCCCGCAGATCCTGTGGGAGAATCAACGCGAACACACGCACTCGCTCCTCGCGCTCTGCCTTGCCGCTGCCACTCTCTATCTGGTGATCCTGCTGCTTCAGCGACGTCACCTCGCCACCTATCTGGCGTTGGGGCTCGTCGGTGGGCTGGGGGTCCTGGCGAAATACAACATCCTTTTGTTTGATTTCGCGCTTGCCGCCGCGCTCTTGACCTTGGCGGAGGGGCGGCGGCTCCTGCTTGATTGGCGCTGTGCCATCGCGCTCGGGCTCGCTCTGCTGATCCTCTCGCCGCATCTCTTCTGGCTGTTGCAGCATCTTCAGGCGATCAGTGATTTGCATGCGGTCGTTGCGGGTGAGGCACGCCGGGTGAGTGCCTCTCTTCAAGTCCTGGTGACGGTCCTCGTCTTCCTGACTCCCATGTGGCTGGTGTTCACACTGATGTTTTATCCCGCATTGAGAGAGGGTCTGCATGCGGGTGTGAGGGGTGTCGCGGTCCAGTTGATCCTCCGCTACCTGGCGGTGGTCCTGGCGCTGCTGCTGTGCGCTCAGTGGGTCCTCGGGATGGGCCAAATCAAGGAACGTTGGTTGCAGCCGCTGCTCTTTATGGTGCCGATCGCATGCTTCGCGCTTCTGAATGCACAAGCGGTCAGGCGTCGTCGACTGAACCTCTACTCGGGCATCGCGCTCACCGCTGGCGCCCTCGCCTTGCTCGTCACTGCCGTCCGTCTGCCGTTGCTCTCCGACGCCAGCAAGCCCTCACGGCTCCACCAGCCCATCGCTGAATTGGCGGCGTTGATCGCGCCGCTTGCGCCACCCGGCAGCCTGCTGCTGGCCGAGGAGTATGCCCTCGCCGGTGCCTTGCGTCTGCACTTGCCGGATCGTGTTTGGTATGGCCCACGTATGAGCTATGTGGTGCCGCCCATCCCCCAATTGGTGCAGGACGCCAAGCAGGTTGTGCTCCTGTGGGATGGCGCGCGCCAGGAGTCGGTCCCGCCCCAGCTGCGGCATCTTGCCGAGGACGCTGGTCTCAGGCTGGAGGGGGCCGTTCCAGGATACATCGAGGCGCCTTATCGCTATGGACTCGCGCGGCACTACCGCCTAGGGATGCTCGTGGTCCCAGGGCCGGCGTTGGAGACCTCCGTGTTTCAGGCTGATCCAGATCGGTGAGGGTGTTGACGCCCCGGTAACGGTGCTCAAGTGCGCCAGGCACCGCACGGGAGGAGGTCCATGAGCGGGCGCGCGGCTCAGTGCTCGGTCGAAGGGTCCTCGGGGCCGACCGCCAAGCCGGAGTCATCCGTGACCGGGATGCGGTGCGTCTCCTCGAACCACTCGCCGAGATCGATCAGCCGGCAGCGTTCGCTGCAGAAAGGGCGCCAACGCGCCTCGGGCCCCCAGACGACAGGCTTCTTGCAGCGCGGACAGGGAAGGATTCGATCCATTTAGAAGACGCAGCAGGTGAGTTTGAAGGGGATGTCCTCGGGGCTCTGGGATGGGCGCGCGCCCGGTTCGGCCTGCATGAAACGAATGCTGAAGCGGCCTTTGTGCCCGCTGATCTCGGGATAGATCGCACCGACACCATTGATCCCGACACGTACCATTTGCACGGGAATGTGCGCGTCGAGTGCCTCCTGGAAGAAACCGGACTCCGCAACCGCCTGCCGTGGGGCGGCACTGGTGCGTGCGAGCGAGAGCACGACGCGAACGGCGCGCTCCGCCGGCCGGAGATCCTCCAGCCAATGCTCAAGGCGCGTTTGGCGCATCTCCGGTGGCTGAATCAACCAATAGTGATAGTGCGGAAGGTCAAAGCTACAGGTGCCACCCGGAATACTCGCCCGCTGCGCGATGCCCTTGAGGAAGTCATCCTCGCGTGCCACCTGACCGATGGGTCCGGAAAGTTGCTGGATGGCATTGCTGGCTCCTTGTAAATCGCTCAAGACTCGCTCGAGGGCTTGCGGATCGATCCCCGGTTGATCCGCGATGCGCCTGATGGTGGTCGTGTAGCGTTCGAGCTCCTTGAGCAACTCGGTTTTGATGTCAGCGCGCGCGGTGACGGAGGCGAGGTCGAGGAGTGACTCGACCGCGACGCGTGTGGCCCAGGCGTCATACTGAGGGGCAAAGTGGGTGAGCCGTTCGAACAGATGCTCGATCCGCAGGAAGGTGCGGACGCGCTCGTTCAGCGGATGCTCAAAGGTTAGGAAACTGGACACAAAGGTACCTCGGACGCGGCGCGGTCCTCGCTCGATCAAGACAGTCAGTCAGCGCAGCAGTCGTTCTGACGTCGCGCGGCCGTGGTGGACATGCGCGATCCCGTGACCTGGATTCTCCAGATTTTGCCTCGGGTTGTCACGGGGCGAGTGTGGCACGCATCAGCCAATGCGCAGTGACTGCTTGTAGAAGCGGGGGACGGCATCCGGATCGCTGGTCATGAGGAGATGTTCCAACAACCAGTCCGGCAGACGGCCCGCGCGCTGCATCTGTGCGAATTGGGTGCGCAGTCCGTCCCAGTAGAAGGTATCGCGCGAGTCGTCGAAGAAGACGACTGGGCCGGCCTCGATCACGCCGAGTTTCATATCGGTTAAGGTCAGCCCGATCTCTTCGAGCGTGCCCACTCCGCCGGCGAGGAAGAGATGGAAACTGGCGATCTCGAACCAGCGTTGCCGCGATTGGCGGCTGCGTGCCTGAAAGGTTTGATAATAGTCGGCGCTGCGATTGGGCTCTTGATCGAGGGTTTCGATGAAGCTGGAGCCGACGAGGATGCCGAGCCGTTGGGCGGCATCGGTGATCTGGCGCATGGCGCCGGGTCCGCCGCCGGTGAGGATGCTGATGTCACGACCGAAGAGTCCGATGAGATTGGCCAGCAGTCGCTCCGCTTTTTGGAGGGTTGGTTTGCTCATGGGCTTGACTGAGCCGTAGATCGCGAAGACGAGACTGGAGTGAAAACGCTCGACTTGGTCGGCGGTGGTGAAATAGCCACGCAGTCCGCGGAAGACGTGTCGCACGACATGGCCGCGGGCTTCGTTGCACCAAAAGACCGCGATGCCGAGCGCCTCATAGTCGGCGAGACGACTGTGGTCGCGGGCGGACAGGAAGGAGCCGTGCTCGAAGGAGGCCCGTCGAAACACGATGCGCCCGATCCGCCGCCGTAAGGCGGCGGTGCAGATTTCGGTGTGCTCAATAAGATTCGGGAAATAACCGAGTAGCAGGGTCGCCCGTGCGCCGTCAGGCACCCGATCGAGGACGCTGATTCCACACTCGGCGCTGGTGTCGAGCAGCAGTCCCTCAGCGACGAGTCCGGACGCGAGATCGGTACCCCCGCGCGGATCGCGTGGGATCTGGGGCTGCGTCCAGATTGCATCGGGCGCGCCCCCGCGGCGCAGGCGCTCGGGATGGGCCGTGACGGCCATCATGCGGTGTGAATAGTGCTCGTGCGGCCGGGTCGTTTCGAGTCGATCGAAGATCTTGACCAGCTCCCGGTATGCTTGCGCCGTGTCGTGGTCACGCGGATTGGCGTGCGTGCATGCTCCACCGTGCCAGTAATGACGCGGCGGCGTGACCGCGAGCGCCTGATGCACGGAGGCCGCGACACTCGGGTTGATGATCAAGTGTTCCGAACGGTTGATGAATTCAAGATAGATGCGCGTGCCGCGGGTCGAGACCGGGTCGAGCACGGTCGCCTGAAGGTGAAAGCCCAAGGCCTCATCCAGGTTGCGCAGGACCACGTAGTGGCGATGCAGGAACATCGAGCAGGCCGTGACCAGTCCATCGCGCGGTTGCAGCTCGATGTGCTCCACGGCCTCGCGCACTTGGAGACGGTTGAGTAGATCCTTCCCATCGGCATGGGTCGCAATGGTGGTGACCTGTTCCAGCGTCAACGGCTTGAGGAAGCGAAAGCGTTGCCGCTGGGGGCGGATCATGAGATAGCCATTGCTATCGATCGAGAAGCCGGCGGGGACCTGGATCTCGTTGTCCTTGATCAGTTGATGGATCTCGGTGGAGCGCAGCCGATTGCTCTCGGGACAAAAGACCAGCCGCCCCACGCGCAAACCGGGGACGACGATCTGGCACAGGTGTGCGCCGATGCCAAACGAGGGGATCGCGGAGACGACCTGAAGTCGGAGCCGGCAGAGGTCGCCCTCGACGCGGGGCGCGTCGAGCGCGCAGATGTCGATCCCGATGCGCGCGAGTCGGCTGCGCGCCGCGAAGACCAGCTCCGCCTCCTGATCCGCGACCAGTCGGCGGAAGTCCGGCGAGATCTCAAATCGCGCCTCGACGAGAGCGCTGGTCTCGCTCCGGTCCAACACCTCGGTGATCCAACCATCACCCGTTTCTGGGGTTACGTACATGGGTCTGTCCTAAGCGGTCGGTGCGCGTGTGGTTCGGCGTGATGTTGGTCTGAATCCTGCCCGTGGCAGTCGTGGCCACCACCACTGGGCATACCGGTGACACGACCGCCAGTGCTAGAATGCGCGGCCGAACAACATGCAGTGCGGCTACCCTGGTGTCAACCGGCATTGGCACCGGCTGGCCGTGGTCGCAGCCGGATCGAGTGAGAGGGGGCTTCCATGGCCGGTCACAGTAAATGGGCCAATATCAAGCATCGCAAGGCGGCTCAAGACAAGCAGCGCGGGAAAATTTGGACCAAATTGATCCGTGAAGTGACGGTCGCGAGCCGGGAGGGAGGCGGGGATCCCGCCGCCAATCCGCGGCTTCGCTTGGCGATGGATAAGGCCTTTGGGGCCAATATGCCGCGTGATACGGTCGAGCGCGCGATCAAGCGTGGCGCCGGGGGGATGGACGGCGAGCACTATGAAGAGATCCGCTACGAGGGCTATGGCCCGGGCGGGGTCGCCATCATGGTCGATTGCATGACCGACAATCGCAACCGCACCGCGGCCGAGGTGCGGCATGCCTTCAGCAAGCACGGAGGCAATCTGGGGACCGATGGTTCGGTGGCGTATTTGTTCACCAAACAAGGCATCATCAGCTTTCAACCCGGTACCGATGAAGATGCCGTGATGGAGGCGGCGCTCGATGCCGGCGCGGAGGATGTGCTCGTTAATGATGACGGCTCGATCGATGTCGTGACGACTCCCGAGACCTTCACGGTGGTCAAAGAGGCGCTCACGGGCGCCGGGTTCGATACGGAGGTGGCTGAGATCTCGTTTAACGCCTCCCTGCTCGCCGAACTCGATCGTGACGCGGCCGAGAAACTGCTCCGGCTCGTCGATGTCCTCAATGAGCTCGACGACGTTCAAGACGTCTATCACAACGCCGATGTCGCCGATGACATCCTGGCGGAACTCGATGGCTGAGCCCGATGGTTGCCGAATAGATAACCGCGTGCGCGCACGACCGGACGCCGCGCACCTGCCTCATCGCATCCTTGGCATCGACCCCGGGTCACGCCGGACCGGTTTCGGCCTGATCGACACCAACGGGCAACGCAGTCTGCGCATCGCCAGCGGAACGCTTCAGGTTGGCGCGCATCCCTGGCCCGAGCGTCTCAAGCGGATCTTCGATGGTGTGGCGGCGATCGTTTCCGAGCATCGTCCGCACGACATGGCCGTCGAGCAACTGATCTTCGCGCGTGATCCGGCCGCGGCACTGAAGATCGGCCAGGCCCGTGGTGCGGCGCTTTGTGCGGGACTCTCATCCGGGGTCAACGTGCACGAGTACAGCCCGAAAGCGGTCAAGCGCGCGGTGGTGGGATCCGGCGCGGCGGAGAAGTCGCAGGTGCAGCACATGATCCGAGTGCTGCTCGGTCTGGTGGAACTCCCGGGTGAGGACGAGGCCGATGCCTTGGCGATCGCACTCTGCCACGCGCATTCGATGTGCGTCCCGGGGCGGGGGCGTGCCACCGCGTCATGGCGGGACTGGCGGCCTTGAGCAGATGATCGGTCGGTTACAGGGCCGGATCCTCGCCAAGCATCCGCCACATCTCATGCTGGATGTGAATGGGGTGGGGTATGAGCTCGAAGCCCCCATGTCGACGTTTTACGCCCTACCCGCGGTTGGGGAGATGGCCATCTTGGTCACGCACCTGGTGATCCGTGAGGACGCCCACAGCCTGTACGGTTTCCATCGCGAGCAGGAGCGCGGGCTCTTTCGGGTCTTGATCAAGGTCACGGGGATCGGGCCACGCATGGCCTTGGCGATCCTCTCGAGCATGGATGCAACACGCTTTAGCGAATGTATCGAGCAGGGCGATCTCGACACCCTGATGCGGGTGCCCGGGGTTGGGCGCAAGACCGCTCAGCGACTGGTGATGGAACTGCGCGATCGACTCGGGGCGACCTCGCCCCAAGGTGCGGGCGAGCAGGGTCGAGCCGTGGCGCACCTCGACACGCGTGGACAAACGCTCGCGGATGCGGTGAGTGCATTGGTTGCGCTGGGCTACCGTCCGGCTGACGCGACGCGCATGGCGCGGGCGGCTGATGATGGGGTCGGTGCGGCGGAGGATCTCATCCGCGCCGCCCTGCGTACCGCGAATGCGCGCTAGGCCGATGTCCATCCTGGTCGCCGCGAGCGGTGAACCGGTGTGTCCAACAGCGGAATCCACAGCAGGGGAATGATGGTGAGCAATGACCAGACCGCTGAGTTGCAAGCCCGGGTCCGCGCGGCGGGCGAGGCGGGAATCTCGCTGTGCGTGCAGGGGAACGCCACCAAGACCTGGTTGGGCCGTGCCCCCGAGGGTGAGCCGGTCGTCGTAAGCGAACATTCTGGCGTGCTCAGTTATGAGCCTCAGGAGCTGGTCATCAGGGCCCGCTGTGGCACGCCGTTACAAGAGATCGAGGCAATCCTCGCCGAGCGAGGCCAAATGCTGGCCTTCGAACCGCCCCACTTCGCAATCCCCTCACCGGGTGCCGTGGCAACACCAGGGGCCACGCTCGGCGGCACCATCGCCGCGGGTCTTTCCGGACCGCGACGTGCCGCGGCCGGCTCGGCGCGTGATTTCGTCCTGGGCACGCGGGTCTTGACCGGTCGCGGCGAGGTGCTGCGCTTCGGTGGCGAGGTGATGAAGAATGTCGCCGGATACGACGTGTCGCGCTTGATGACTGGAGCTCTTGGAACCCTTGGTATCCTGCTCGACATCAGTCTCAAGGTGCTGCCGATCCCACCGCTCACGCGCACGCTGAGGCGTGAATGCTCGCTGTCGCAGGCCTTGGCCTTGATGAGCGACTGGGCCGCGCGTCCATTGCCGATCAGTGCAACCTGCCACGTGGGCGAACAACTCTGGGTTCGTCTCGCCGGCAATGAGGCGGGAGTCGTTGCGGCCGCCAAGAGCCTCGGCGGGAATGCGCTCGATGATGAGGTGGCTGCGCGCTTCTGGAGCGATCAGGTGCGTGATCAGCGCCACGTCTTCTTCGCCGGTCATGAACCGCTCTGGCGATTATCGTTACCGGCGGCGGCACCGCCAGTGTTTCCGCTGGATGCGCAGCTGATCGAATGGGGTGGAGCGCAGCGCTGGGTGCGCAGTGCGATCCATCCGGAGGTGATGCGGGCGCAGGTGGCGGCAGTCGGTGGCCATGCCACGCTGTTTCGCGGCGGCGATCGCCGGAGCGAGGTGTTTCAACCGCTCCCGTCCGCGCTCATGGAACTGCACCGAGAGGTGAAGCACGCGTTCGATCCCCAGGGCATCCTCAATCGGGGGCGCCTTTACGCAACGCTCTAGGAGCAGGCATGCAGACCGAGATCCTTCCTGAGTTCTTGAGTCAGCCCTCGGGGCGCGAGGCCGAAACCATTCTGCGCTCCTGTGTGCACTGCGGCTTTTGTACCGCGACCTGTCCGACCTACCAACTCCTGGGGGACGAACTCGACGGGCCACGTGGGCGGATCTACCAGATCAAGCTCGTGCTCGAAGGCCAGCAGCCGACCCGGATCACGCAACGGCATCTCGATCGGTGTCTGAGCTGTCGTGCCTGCGAGACCACCTGTCCCTCGGGTGTGCGTTATGCGCGTCTCTTGGATATCGGCCGGCATCTGGTCGATGAGCGCGTCACGCGTGGGGGCATGGAGCGTCTCATGCGATGGGCGCTGGTGAGGTTGCTTCCCTACCCGAAACGGTTCGGCCCGCTGTTGCAGATCGCGCGCTGGACCGGCCCCCTATTGCCCAAGCGACTGCGCAAGAAACTGCCCGCGCCACAACCGGTTGGTCCGCTGCCCCCCACGGTAGGCCGGCGTCGCATGCTGGTGCTCGGCGGATGCGTGCAACGCGTGGCGACCCCGCGCACCAATGCGGTGGCCGCGCGGGTTCTCGCGCGCCTCGGGTTCGATCTCGTCGATGTCCCACATGCGGGCTGTTGTGGTGCGGTCGCTTATCATCTGGGTGCCGAGGATGAGGGGCGCGCGGCGATGCGGCGCAATATCGATGCCTGGTGGCCAGAAATCGAGTCCGGATGCGAGGCGATTCTGGTCAACGCCAGTGGGTGCGGTGTCATGATCAAGGAATATGGTCAGGCGCTGGCCGAGGACTCGCAGTATGCCGAACGCGCCAACCGCATCGCGAACCTGGCGCGTGACCCGATCGAGGTCCTTCAGGACGCCGACCTCAGCCCACTCGGCCTGCCTGGGCGTGGTCGTCGAGTCGCCTTCCATGCGCCCTGCACTCTCCAGCACGGGCAGCAATTGCGCACGGTTGTCGAGCCGTTGCTGACTCGGCTTGGATTTCAGTTGACGAGTGTTCCTGACGCGCATCTCTGCTGCGGTTCGGCGGGCACCTACTCGATCACGCAACCGGCGCTTTCGCGGCAATTGCTCGAGAACAAGGTTTCGGCGCTCGAGTCGGGCACGCCTGAGATCATCGCAACCGCCAATATTGGCTGTCAGTTGCACCTCGGGAGTGGTACCTCGACCCCGGTGGTGCACTGGCTGGAATTACTGGAGGCCGCATGAACGAACGGATCGGATTCATTGGTTTGGGGATCATGGGAAAACCAATGGCCTTGAACCTCATGCGGGCCGGTTATGCGCTCCAGGTCTATGCACGCCGACCGGAAGCACTCCATGAGCTCGTTGAGGCTGGAGCTACACCGGCCCCGACTCCCGCCGCGGTGGCGCGGGATGCGAGTGTGATTTTCACCATGGTCGCCGACACCCCGGACGTCGAGGCCGTGATCCTGGGCGAGGAGGGCATTCTTGCCGGGGCGCGTCCGGGTTCGGTTGTGGTGGATATGAGCACCATCGCACCCTCGGCGACCCGTCGGATTTCGGCCCGTCTGAAAGCTGCCGGGATCGACATGCTCGACGCGCCGGTCTCGGGGGGTGACGCCGGGGCACGGGCAGGCACCTTATCCATCATGGTGGGCGGTGCGCTCGAGACCTTCGAGCGGGTTCGTCCACTGCTCCAGGTGATGGGAAAGCATATCGTTCACGTTGGTGGCGCGGGTGCCGGCCAGGTGTGCAAGGCCTGCAATCAGATTGTGGTCGGGGCCACGATCGCGGGCGTTGCCGAGGCGATCACCCTCGCCCAAGCGAGCGGTGTCGATGCCACGAAGGTGCGCGAGGCACTGCTCGGCGGTTTTGCCAGTAGCCGGATTCTCGAGGTGCATGGTCTGAGAATGATTGAGGGCGACTATGCCCCTGGATTTAAATCACGACTGCACCATAAGGACATGGGCATCGTGCTCGCCGCGGCGAGCGAACTCGAGATCTCACTGGAGATCGCCGAGCGGGTGTCCGAGTGGCTCGCGACTTTAGTCGTCCAAGGGTGCGGAGACCTCGACTCCGCTGCCCTGTTCGAACTCGTTCGTCCACCGACTCGGCCGCGGGATCAGGCGTCCTGAACTCATTCGTAGATGCTGGTCGAGATCCCGTTCCTGACCACGACACGGGCAACGCCGGCGGGCCCGATCGGGCACATGTAATTGACGATCGAGATGGTGCGGGTGTTGTTCTGCTGCGCTTCGGACATCAGCATCAAAGCGCCTTCATTCGGCGAGTAAGCCGGCATACAGCCGCACATCACGAGGTCGTCGGTGCTCATGCCGGCGGTCAGGGTGCAGCTGTCGCCCGGACGATTCCCGGTCCGGGATTGACAACCGAGCGCACCGACTAGGAACAGGAGGATCAGCGTGCGACCGACGTCGCCGCGGCCACGCATCACGCCCCCGCCGTCTCGTGCCCGTCTCTACCGGAACTCGACTTGCCCTGATACGGCGTGGATGAAGGTGGCGACGACACCGTCACCCACCTCCAATTCAGCCAGCAAGGCGGCGTCGTTGACGTCGAATTCAATCGTTTCCTCGGCGCCTTGAATGCTGACGGTACCCTGGTCGCGATCAATGCTCTCGACGCGTCCGTAGAGCGTGAGGGTGTCGGTGATGGTCCCGGCTGGTCTTTTGGTCGCTTCTTGATCGATCCGCGTCTCCTGCGTCACGCCGATGGCGCCGGCCTCGTCACCCTTGACGAGATCAATGAGCACGGCATCCGTCTGCGAAATGGTCAGGCGATTCCCAATCTTGATCTCGTCGAGGCGCTGTACCTCGGCCGGAACATGAATCACCTGAAAACGCCCATCGGGTGTTCTGATCGTGAGCATGCGCGTCTCGGTATTGACGATCTCGACGATCCCGGTGAGCTCGGAGGTGACCTCTGAACCCGCGACGGGGATCACGTCGACATCGGCGGATAATGGCGCCGACAGTGCGACGAGTCCGGTTGCGCAGGTCAAGGCGATGGCGATGTTGCGTTGTCGTTTTGGCATGTTGTCACTCCGTTGGGGTCAATTCGAGTCCTGGCAACGGTACCCTGGAGTCGGCAAGGCCGCAAGCGCCAGCATCTGTGTTCGCCGCCCGCGCCAGCGGGGCGCCATGCACAATATAAGTTGATAGGGTTCAAGAGTCTGGGGTCGGTGCGACCCCGTCGGCGTAGAGTTGACACCCCGCGCGTGAGTCGAACCACTGGAGCTCGTCGTCTTGCAGCCGTTGCTCGAGGTCATTTGGCGTCGCCTCCGAGTCATCAACCCAATGACGGAGGACGGTCCCTCCTGAGAGCAGATCGATCGCCAGACGCTCGGTTTCATACTCGTAATGAAAGTCGCGCCAGAGTGGATAATCTGGGCGTTCCAGTCGGACGCACTTGAGCGCGAGCGCGATGAGACGATAGGGCTTGAAGCGATCATGGCGATAGTCGCGCTGATCGGTGTGGATCTGCAACCCGCTACAGAGTGTCCCCTGATGTTTGTGGAAGGTGGGCTCGAACCAGCAGGGACGGATCAGCGCGCCCTCCATCCAGGTCGGACAGAGCCGTTGCATGCGCGTGATGATGCGTTCGAAGTCCAGGTCGGGTGCCCCAAGCACTTCCAAGGGCACGGTCGTTCCACGCCCTTCCGAGAGCGTCGTGCCTTCGAGCAGGACGGTCCCGGCGAAGCAACGCGCCATATTCAGGCTCGAGGCATTCGGGCTGGGGTTGATCCAGGGTCGTTCCATGATGGGCCAGCCAAAGCCTGGTCCACTCGTGGGGTCGTAACCCGCCATGGGGATCACCCGCAGATCGAGATCGTCGCCGCGATAGTCGGCGAGCCAGCGGGCCAGTTCGCCAAACGTGAGACCGTGCCGCATCAGGATGGGCGCGGCGCCCACGAAGCTCTCCCAGCCGGGCTCCAGCAGGCTGCCCTCGCATGGGCGTCCGGCAGGATTCGGACGATCGAGAACATAGAGCGTCCGACCGGACCGGGCACAGGCATCGATCAAGTAAGCCAGGGTGGTCACGTAGGTATAGATTCGGGTGCCGATATCCTGGAGATCGATCAAGAGGACATCGAATTGATCCAGCATGGTGTCGGTGGGATAGCGAACCTTCCCATACAAGCTGAAGACCGGGATACCGTAGCGGGGGTCGATGCTGTCTTCGGTTTCAATCATATTGTCCTGCTTCTCGCCACGAACACCATGTTGTGGTCCGAAGACGGCGGTCACCTTGAAGCTTCCCAATGCCATCAAGGCATCTAGACTATGTTGACCCGTCGCCGTACAGGAGGCGGCGTGTCCGAGCAACGCGACCCGGCGGCCATGCAAGGGTTTGCGCAGATCCGGGTCTTCCAATAGACGATCGATGCCGAGTTTCACGAGAATTGACCAAGGTAGTGGCTCCAATCGCGCAAGGATAACCGAAGATACCTGACGCGACGGTGTTATCATCATCGGCTGGCCGATTGAGTCGTGTGTGATCACATGGCAAGCCGCTTCCATTGTCACCGGAATTGGTTGGACAACCCATGCGTCTCAGTGACTTTCACTATGATCTTCCGCCCGAGTTGATTGCACAACGACCACTTCCCGAGCGCAGCGCCTCGCGTCTGCTCGCAGTCCTGCGTGCTCGCGATGGTGGATACGAGCGTCAGGATCTGCTCTTCACTGATTTACCAGCCTTACTGAGGGCGGGCGATCTGTTGGTGTTCAACAATACCCGTGTGATGCGTGCGCGCCTATTCGGTCGCAAGGCAACGGGCGGGCGGGTTGAGATCCTGATCGAGCGGCTGCGAGGGCCGCGTGAGGCGTTGGCCCAGGTGAAAGCGAGCAAAGCCTTACAACCCAGAGCGTTTATCTTGCTCAATGATGGCGAGCGGCTCGAAGTGAGCGGGCGCGAGGGTCGATTCTATGTTTTGACCTCGGCGCGGATGGAATTCGATGAACTGATGTCCCAACAAGGGCATTTGCCACTTCCGCCCTATATTACCCGCTTGGATGATGCTGGTGATGAGGAGCGCTATCAGACGGTTTATGCGCGCCAAAGCGGGGCGGTGGCGGCACCCACGGCCGGGTTGCATTTCGATGCGGCCCTACTCGAGCGTTTGCGGGCGCTGGGTGTTGACCGGGCGGAGGTGACCCTGCATGTTGGCGCGGGGACATTTCAACCCGTCCAGGTTGAGGAGATCGATCGACATCAGATGCATGCCGAATGGCTGGAAGTCGACGAGGCGGTTTGCCGTCAGGTCCAGGCGACACGCGCCGCGGGCGGTCGGGTGATCGCCGTCGGGACCACGACGGTGCGCAGTTTGGAGTCCGCGGCACGCGATGGTGTGCTGAAGCCCTTCCGAGGTGATAGTCGCCTATTCATTCGTCCTGGTGATCCTTTCCATGTCGTGGATGCCATGATTACCAACTTCCATTTACCAGGATCAACCTTACTCATGCTGGTGTCTGCGTTTGTTGGTCATGAGGTCGCCATGGCCGCCTATCGCCACGCCGTCGTATCGCGATATCGATTCTTCAGTTATGGCGACGCCACCTTTCTGACGCGCTAGCAGGTTGGCCGCAAGCGCTTATCCTGTGGGCATCTCATACTGATCGGTGATGTCGGGATTGTGACTGCATTTAGACAATCAGTCAGGGGATCGCGCATGCGATTCATTCGACTTGACAATCATTCCAAATCGAATAAATTAGCCGCATTCAGCTGATGGTGCGAACCATCTCGATGGTTGCAATCAGGATTCATCACGGAATCCCTGGAGACTCGACCCTGTGGATAATGCGAAACTGACTCTAGAAGAAATCGAACAACAGCTTACGGACATCAAGAATAAAGAGTCCGAACTCCAGCGGATGCTCATCGCCCGCCGCGAAGAGCAAAAGGCTGAAGTCGCAGAGCAAATCAGAGATCTGATCGCGGAACATGGTTACAAGATCGCGGAAATCTTGCCCTTGATTGAGAACAAGCGTAAACGGGGAGGCAGCCCGGTTCGTGCGGAGAGTGGTGAACGTCAATATACGCGCTATATCGACCCTCAAAATCCGGACAACGTCTATGTCCGAGGTGTCCTGCCGGGATGGATGAAGACCCAGATGACGGAGCAGGGTTATGATCCGGCATCGAAGGCCGATCGTGAGGCCTTCAAGGCGAATTATCTTCAGTCGGTTCGTGGCTAGAGTGTGCTGCTCCTGGCTGTTCGCCCGCCCTCAAGCGGGCCCACGTGAAGGAGGTGCTGGCGTTCATCCGGTGCGTGACATTCGAGTCTCGTCCCCGCGGTGGGCGGTCGTCTGGCTATCCCTGGAGGCTCGAACCCCCAGGCTAGCAGAAGACCAGCGGCCGCCTCTTGATCTCGGATGCTCGCTTTCATCGCACGCTTTGCGTACAATGGTAATCCACGAGACTGCGGTCGAGACCTTGATCCGCAGTTGATGACCTCGCCAAACGAGACACCATCCTCGATTGTCTCACATCGCCTCGGGCCAGCCCCGCGTCAGTGTGTCGTCCCGGCTGGCTTCAGGAGTTTTCATGACATTCGATTCGCTCGGCCTCGAGGCCGAACTGTTGCGCGCAGTCGCGACTGAGCGCTATACGCGCCCGACCCCGATTCAACGCCAGGCCATCCCGGAAATTCTGGCCGGCCACGATCTTCTCGCCGGGGCACAAACCGGCACCGGCAAGACGGCGGCTTTCGTTCTGCCCGTGTTACAGCGTCTTTCCAAGCTCGGACATCCACAACGCCAACCGCGCGCCCTCATTCTGACGCCGACCCGTGAGCTTGCAGCGCAAGTCGGTGAACGGGTCCGAGCCTATGGCGTCCATCTCCCTCTGCGCTCGACGGTGATCTACGGTGGTGTCGGGATGCAGCCCCAGGTCAACGCACTCCAACGGGGCGTGGATCTTTTGATCGCGACCCCCGGACGCTTGCTCGACCATGTCGGTCGGCACACGGCGGACCTGTCGCGCGTAGAGATCCTGATCCTTGACGAAGCCGATCGCATGCTCGATATGGGCTTCATCCATGACATCCGGCGGATCCTGCAGTTGCTCCCCAAGCAGCGGCAAAACTTGCTGTTCTCGGCAACCTATACGGATGAGATTCGGCGTTTGGCCGAGGGTTTGCTGCAACGGCCCAAACAGATCGAAGTGGCGCGTCGCAATGCGACAGCCGATATGGTGACGCAGTCCGCCCATCCCGTTGACAAGGCGCGCAAACGCGATTTGCTGGCGCACCTCTTTCAGCGCGAGGGCTGGCACCAGGTTCTGGTGTTCACCCGCACCAAGGCAGGCGCGAACCGACTGGTCGAGCACCTAGGTCGCGAGGGGATCTCGGCAGCGGCGATCCATGGGAACAAGAGCCAAACGGCGCGCACGCGTGCCCTCGATGACTTCAAACGTGGGAGTGTCCGGGCCCTTGTGGCTACTGATATCGCCGCACGCGGCCTGGACATCGTCAATTTGCCTCAGGTGGTGAACTTCGAGCTGCCGAACGTGGCCGAAGACTATGTTCATCGGATTGGTCGCACGGGTCGAGCGGGCGCGGGCGGGCGGGCACTCTCACTCGTCAGCCATGATGAGCGGAAACTGCTCGAGGGGATTCAGCGTTTGCTGCGTCGCGAGATCGCGATCTCCCCTGTGGTGGGCTTCGAGCCCTCCCTCACCCCGCCGCCGAGCGAGCCCGATCCGAGCCTTGGGGCGCACCGTGGTGCGCGCGGCACGAAGCGACGCAGTCCCGCGGGTCCGGTTCGGCATATGGGGCAGCGATCGTCCCGAGACGGCCAACGGCGTGCGAGCTGAACCCTTGGGCCCCTCCGCTCGCGCGGGACCTTGCGCACCGAGGGAAATGAATGCCAGTGGTGCCTGACCTGGCAAGCCCTCAGCGACTTCGTTCCCAGCGGTTGGGAACAAAGACGGTCGAATCAGTTGCGATTTGATGACTCGACCGTTCTCACTCTCTCTTCAATTCGCATCCATGGAACTCCTGAATGATGAATATTTACGTTGGCAACCTGGCCTACGGTGTCACCCAAGACGAGCTACGGAACGCATTCGCTAACTTTGGCGAAATCTCGAGCGTGAACTTGATCACGGACAAGTTTACCGGCGAGTCCAAGGGTTTCGGCTTTGTTGAAATGCCGAACAACTCCGAAGCCGATGCTGCCATCAAAGGTTTGAACGAAACGGCACTGAAAGGCCGTAACATCAAGGTCAATCAGGCCAAGCCACGTGGCGAGCGTCCCTCACGCGGACCCCGCTGGTAAGATGACGCCGGCCTCGGGGCCCCGGCCCCGAGGCCGATGCGTAGTCAAAACTGCATGACCTGCTGCCGCGTGAATGCGAACGCGGTCAAGACCCACTCTTTCTCAAGATCGCCACGATGTCGTGTGATCTCCGCTATCGCGTCTCCCCTGCTGACCCCCACGCTCACCTGTTTGATATCCTGATCGAGATCGAGGGTCTCTCTGTCCCTCGGTTGGTCTTGGCCATGCCGGCTTGGATCCCAGGCAGCTATATGATTCGCGATTTTGCGCGCAATGTCGTGATGTTCGAGGTCACGGATGCCAGCGGAACCCCGCTCGCTGTCGTGAAGCGCGACAAACAGACCTGGACGTGTCCCGTGACGCCAGGTCGAATGCACGTGCGCTATCGCGTCTATGCGTGGGAACTGGGCGTGCGCTCCGCGCATCTCGATGCCACCCATGCGGCCTTCAATGGTGCAAATCTCCTAATGCGTGTCCAAGGCTGCGAGGATGTCCCGTGTGTCTTGGACTTGCCGGCCCCGAGCGAACCCGGCACCACCGCTTGGCGTGTGGCGACGAGCCTGCTGCCGGTGACGATCGATGCGCGCGGCTTTGGCTCCTATCAGGCAGAGAATTATGCCGATCTGATTGATCATCCGGTCGAAATCGGTGTGTTCGACGAGGGTTCGTTCCGCGTGGCTGGCGTGCCGCACCGCATAGCGCTCAGCGGGCGTCATCATGGTGAGATGAAACGGCTCGAAGAGGATCTGGCGCGAATCTGCGCCGAGCATGTTGCACTGTTCGGTACCTTGCCGCTGGACCGCTATCTGTTTCTGATCACGGCGGTTGGCGAGGGCTACGGTGGCTTGGAGCATCGCTACTCAACAAGCCTCCTGTGCGCCCGCGAGGATCTCCCGCACCGAGCGGATCAAGGGCGCAGCGACGGTTACATCCGCCTGCTCGGGCTTTGTAGCCATGAGTATTTCCACCTTTGGAACGTCAAGCGGATTTGTCCTGAGGCGCTCTTGCGCGCTGACCTCAGCCAGGAAGCCCATACGCGCACACTCTGGGCCTTCGAGGGCATCACGTCCTACTACGATGACCTTGCGCTGGTCCGAAGCGGGCGCATCGAAGTCAAGACTTATCTTGGGCTGTGCGCCACGGCGATCACGCGCTTCCTGCGCACACCCGGTCGGCAGTTGCAGACGTTGGCTGAATCCAGTTTCGATACCTGGACGAAGTTCTACAAGCAGGATGAGAATGCGCCGAACGCCATCGTGAGCTATTACCTTAAGGGGGCCATCGTTGCCCTGGTGCTGGATCTGACGATCCGTGCGGGCACGCGCGACATCCGCTCATTGGACGATGTCATGCGCGAACTCTGGCAACGCCACGGCTGCACAGGACTCGGGGTCGGTGAGCGCGCAATCGAGGCCATAGCCGGTGAGGTCTCGGGATTGGACTTAGAGGCATTTTTCAACAGGGCGTTGGATGAGACCGAGGACTTCGAACTCGCTCAACCCTTGCGCCATGTCGGGATCGCGATGCGATTGCGCCCGGGCAAGGGGGCGCGGGATCTAGGCGGTTTCGTCGAGCGCTTCGAGCCTGTTCAATCCCGGCTCACGCTCGACATCCGGCTGCGACCCGGGACGAACGATGCCATCCTGCAGCACGTCATCCAGGGCGGAGCGGGGGAGCGTGCTGGACTCGCCCCGGGGGATCAGGTGGTCGCGGTCGATGGTCTGCGTGCGAACAGCGAAAACGTCGAGCGGCTCATCGAACGCGCCGCGAGTGCGTCGGGCGTCCTGTTGCATCTGTTTCGACGCGACGAGTTGCTCCAGATCCGGGTGGCCCCCCTTCCCGCGCGTCCCGATACCTGTGAGCTCGCCTTCATGGAATCCTTGCCCGAATGGGAGACGGATCCTCAAATCGAGCGACGGATCGAGGCGCGCGCGAAATGGTTAGCGAGCCTCGTTTGAGTCTATTCGAGTCCGCTGATGGGTCTCTTGCCATCGCGCTCGCGCGACGCATGGCTGACGGCGAGCCGCATGATCCCCGGGCGCTGGCTCAGACCCTCAATGTCACGATCACGGCGCTTGAGCAGGCACTGAAGGGTCTGGGATCCCAACTGGGCCTGCAGCTGATCGCGGTGCCCGGCGGCGGTTATCGCCTTGCCCATCCGATCGAACTGCTGGATGCCGGCCACATCATGCGCTGTTTATCGCCGCGCTGTGCCACGGCGATTCCCCGCCTCGAAATCCACGATCAACTCGATTCGACGAACCGCTATCTGATGCGCTCCCAGTCGCACGGGGCGCTGAGTCGGACCGTCTGTCTCGCAGAGTACCAGCGTGCTGGCCGTGGTCGGTTGGGGCGCCGCTGGATATCGCCCTATGGCGCGAATCTGTATCTCTCCCTCCTGTGGCACCACCAGCTGCCCGCAGCGGCGCTCAGTGGCGTGAGTCTGGTGGCCGGTGCCGTGGTGGCGGATCGATTGTCTCGCGCCGGCGTGACGGAGATGGCCCTGAAATGGCCTAACGATCTGCTGTGGCGGCGGCGGAAGCTCGGTGGCATCCTCATTGAAACCACAACCGGGACGGGTGCGGCGCCTGCGGTGGTCTTGGGTGTTGGCCTGAATGTGCAGATGGACCCAAGCCTGGGGGCCGAGATTGATCAGCCCTGGGTCGATCTGTGCGAAGCACTCGGTGTCGGGCGTGTTGCACGCAATCTGCTCGCGGCACAACTGATCGAGGCCCTAGTTGAAGGTCTGGAGCGGTTTGAGCGTGATGGTCTTGCGCCCTTCATCGAACTCTGGAACGCCTTCGATTGCTTTCATGGCGAGACGGCCGTCTTGTCCCAGGGTGGGCAGGTGACTGAGGGTGTGCTGAACGGGCTCGCTCCAAGCGGGGCACTGCGGCTCAGGACGGCGGATGGCGAGCGACTGTACCATGCCGGTGAGGTGAGCCTCAGGACCCGCGGAGAGAACGCATCATGATGTTGTTGTTGCTGGATGTCGGAAACACCAACCTGTGCTGGACCAGGGCCACGTCCGACGGCGCGACCGCCAGGCTCTCAAGCGTGCAACGGGTGCGCCACGGCGGCGCCATCCCGCTTGATCTGCTGGCGGAGTGGGAAGGATACGAGGTGCCAGAGCGCGTCATCCTGAGTCATGTGGGGGACCCTGGCGTGGTGGCGGCGCTCACCCGGGTCGTGATGGCCCTCTGGGGCGTGCGGATCGAGTTCGTTCGGACGCGGGCGCGGTTCGGAGCGGTCCGCATCGCTTATGGCGAGCCGGCGCGGTTTGGCGTCGATCGCTGGTTGGCCTTGGTGGCCGCCCATGCACTGGAACAGCGCGCGACACTGATCGTCGATGCCGGAAGTGCCGCCACCTTCGACCTGCTGCTGGCGGATGGTCGTCACCTCGGAGGTCTCATCTTGCCGGGGGTTGAGATGATGCGCCAGAGTCTCCTAGCCGGAACCCAAATCCCGCGGATCGCCGGGGAGCCGGCCGAGCTGACCTGGGCACAGGATACCGGCTCCGCCGTCGCGGCTGGCAGCCTCCTGGCGATTTCCGCCCTCGCTAGCCGACTCTACGATCGGTTGCGCGAGGAGGTCGGGGCGGAGCCGAAACTGCTCTTGACGGGGGGCGATGCCGAGCGGGTGCAGCCTGCGATCGAGCGGCCTTGCGAGGTGCGGGAAGACCTCGTGCTGCGCGGTCTCCTCCAGGTTGCCCTCGATGAGACGGCGACGCTTGACTAAACGGGATCAGGACCGTCCCGGTTATGACGCTCGTACTCGGTTGACTCAAGGTGTGATGCAGCGAGATGGTGCCCTCGACAGGATTTGAACCTGTGACCTACCGCTTAGGAGGCGATCGCTCTATCCAACTGAGCTACGAGGGCAGCGAAGGGGCCGGTTGGCGATTGGCCATGAGCGCGTGCGATTGCAACACGACACGACTGGACTAGTGTACCCCAGCAGGTCGTTCCAGGCATGGCCTTCTGCTCCACCGAGATTGGCCTGATACCGGGCGATTGAACCATGAGGTGTTTAAGGTCGATCGCCGCGGGAGCCACGGCGCCAACGCATGATGAGATCAGCCAGGTGGGCGATCAAGGCTAGGGTCAGCCACAGTGCGATCCACTCCCAGCCCGCATGCTGCAAAGCGGCTCGCAGTGCCAGCAAGAGGAAGGCACCCGCCAGGAGCAGGCCGATGAGTTCGCGACCGGCAACGCCTTGCCCGGTCAGGCGATGCCAGAGCCACAGCCCAGCGCCCTCGACCAAGACCAACACCAGGATGAAGTCGACGAGCCGGGCGCTCGTTACCAAGTCCTCCATGGCAGCATCCGCTCGACGGCCTGCTCAGGAGCGCGCGGAGACGAGTCCGAACAGGTGGGCCATATCCTTCATGAAAATCCGCAGATGCGCGCCTGGCCGGGCTCGCACGAGGCGTTTGTTCATGTAGGCCTCCCAGGTCAGATACTGAACATCCGGGTCACGGCACATGCTCACGAATCGTTCGCGTCGTTTGTCGCTCGCGTACCAGAAATGTTGCATTATCCCGAGGACCCAGAAGACCTTGCCGTGCGCCTTCATAAACCGCTTGCGCGCGCTTTTCAGCGCACTGGCGTCGCCGGTGGTCAGAAAGGTGTCGACCGCATCGCCCGCGAGCCGACCACCAACGAGCGCGTAATAGATGCCCTCGCCGGATGCCGGCGCAACGACGCCCGCCGCATCCCCGGCGAGTAGCAGGTCGCGACCATTGTCCCACCGCCGCATCGGCTTCAAGGGGATGGGGGCCCCCTCACGACGCAGTGTCTCGGCGTCAGCGAGGCCCGCGCGGCGACGCAGTTCCGCGGTTGCCGAGCGGAGTGAAAACCCTTCCACGGCCGTGCCAACCCCCACGCTCGTCGTCTCGCCGTGGGGAAAGACCCAGCCATAGAAATCGGGTGAGATATCACCCTGGTAGTAGACGTCACAGCGGCTGCCGTCAAAGTCCGCAATGCCGCCGTTCGGGGGGGTGCGTACGATCTCGTGGTACGCCGCCACGTATTTGATTTTGTCGGCTCCCGGCACGCATTGTTTGCCAACGGTTGAGTGCGCGCCATCGGCACCGATCACGGCGCGCGCGCGGACCTGTTCGCTCGGGCTGTCATTGCGGCCCACTCCCGGGCGATAACGGATGATGGCGACCCCGTCCTGATCGCGCTCAAGGCGCTCGAAGGTGCCGGTCCGACGTTCCGCGCCCGCTTGAGCGGCGCGCTCGCGCAACCATTCGTCGAAATGTTCGCGATCGACCATGCCGACGTAACCACCGTTGATCGGCATGTCGACCCGTTGCTCGGATGGCGACACCATGCGCGCCGAGTTGACCTGATTGGCCAGCATCGACTCCGGGATGTCGAATTCGCGCATCGCTTGGGGCGGAATGGCGCCGCCGCAGGGTTTGATCCGCCCCCCACGATCGAGCAAGAGGACGCGGCGACCGCGCGCGGCGAGATCGGTTGCGGCCGTGGCGCCGGCGGGTCCACCGCCCACCACGACAACGTCGAAGGTATCAAGTTTGGTCATGGTGTGTTGGCCCTCAGCCGGGGTCATGCAGAGCAGTGTGTTGATCGGACGCCTCGGATCGAGACGCGCAGGTGTTGACGACGACATCCTTGTGGTGCTCGATCCTGATGTTACCGCATGGACTGCACATTCTGGATCCTCATCATCCAAGCACGGCGGCAACTTCGTCCAGACCCGTTCGACGGGGGGATCACGGTGTTCGATCGCCTAGAGAGCCGGGCGCCCGTGCCGGAGCGAACCACGCCATGACGCCGTGCTCAGCCCATCAGTGCCCGCACGGCGAACGCACTGATCATCATCCCGGTGACATAGACGCTGACACCGAGGCCGCTGAACCAGGTCGCGCGCTCCAGCGGGCTGCGCAGGAACCGCACCATGAGCGCGACTTGGATCAAGAGCACGATGGTGACCGCGATCCCGTGAGCGGGCTTGTCCCAGGCGAATAGGAAGGCGATCACGACGACCTGGGGCAAGGCCATCACGAGACTGGCCAGCCGGGCCGCGCCATCAACCCCCAATTGCACCGGGAGTGAGCGGACGCCCATTTGCCGATCACCCTCGATCGCTTTGAAATCATTCAGGGTCATGATTCCATGTGCGCCAATGCTGTAGAGCACGGCGAGCACCAGGATGCGCCAATCGGGCATCGCCCCGCCGAGCATCACCGCGGCCCCAGTGACCCAGGCGAGTCCCTCATAGGAGAAGCCAACCGCCAGATTCCCCCACCAGCCGTTGCCTTTGAGACGAAACGGTGGCGCGCTGTAGGCCCAAGCCAGGGCCATTCCAAGCAATGCCGCCCCGAAGACCCATGGCCCCAGGAACCAGGCCAACACCAGTGAGACCGTCGTCCAGATGAGGGCAAGATAGAGTCCCCAGCGTCCTGGGATGCGGCCGGAGGGGATCGGTCGATTGGGTTCATTGATCGCGTCGACATGGCGGTCGAACCAGTCGTTCACGACCTGGCTTGTTCCGCACATCAGGGGGCCGGCGAGCAGGACACCAGCGAGCAGCAGCCACCATTGCTGCAGGATCAGGGCGCCCGAGGACACGACACCGCAGGCGAACGCCCACATCGGCGGGAACCAGGTGATCGGGTGCGAGACCTCGAGAATGGCGGAGGGGGATAGCCTTGCGGGCGCGGCCGCAGCAGTCGGGCTCGGATTCATGCGGCTCACTTTTCGTCTGTCACAGTGGGGTCTGGGGTTTGATCAGAGATCCCGTAGCGGTCGATTTTGACGTATAGACTTTGACGGCTCAACCCCAGAAGCTCGGCGGCCGATGCGCGATTGTCGCCCGTCAGTTTCAGCGCGGCCTCGATGCATAGACGCTCGATGGTATCAGTTGATTCGCGCACCAGATCCTTCAGCGGCACGCGCCCGACTCGGTCGGTGAGTTGGTCGAGCCACCGGGGTTGCTCGGGACTCGAGGGCTGCTCGGCATTCAGGCGCCGCCCCACGTCACGAATGAAGAAACCGAAATAGGGGCGCTCGCCACTGCGCACCGCGGCCGCGGAGATCTCAACGTCCGTCGTCGAGCCGTATTCGCCGCGCAGGGTGGTGGCGAACAGCCGGACCGTATCATGTTGCCGCAGATTCGCCATCAGGACGTTCAGGTCGACCCCTGGGCGACCGAGCCAGCGATCTAAGGACTCGCCACGCGCCTGCTGCTCGGCGGCAATCTCGGTCAAGGCAAGGAAGGTATTGTTGGCGCTGAGAATGCGCCCCTCGGCGTCCGTGATCACGACACAGTCGGGGGCATTCTCGAGGACGCGCAGATAGCGCGCCCGATTCTCTGGCAAGGAGGCGCCGCTGGTTTCCGCGCGCAGGGGGGACAACCGCACCAGTAGGAACGACAGGTTCTCTTGTCGCAGCAATGAGGCGGACACCAGGAATTCCTGCAGCCCATCGGCAAGCTTGGCGCGCACGTCATCGGCGCGTCCGGCGGCGCGCACGCCAGCGAGGAGGCTATTGATCGCCTGCGTACCGTCGGTGTCGAAGCCTTCGGGAAAGGGTCTTCCGATCACGCGCGTGGGCGATTCGCCCAGGAGTTGACCCGCGGCCGGGTTGGCCTCGACGACCCGCTGGGTTGGGGCGTCGATGATCAGGATCGCTTCGGAGACCATCCGAAAGAGCAGGCGATAACGGGTCTCGACCTGGCGAAACCGCCAGTAATCCCGTTCCAGTGCCTGCTGTGCGTCAACCAGTTGTTGCTGCAAGGCAGCCATACCCTGAAGATTCCGGCCCATGGCCATGACGTTCGCGCCAACCCGCAGCGCGCGGTATTGGATGAGGATCTCGGAGCCGCGTACCGAAGGGTGGGTGACTTGGCGCCAGCGCGTGAGCTCTTCCGTGGTGGCTTCGTCCAACAAGGCTTCCACATTGGGGCGGCTCTCCGGGAGAACCGTGGTGAGCCAGGAGTGTCCAACCCAGTCCTGACTGAACTCATGCGAGAGATCCTCGCTGCCGAACGAGATGTCACGAACGATCCCGCTGGGGTCGATCACCAAGGCGATATCGGTCGCGCCCTCGACCAACGCCGTTGCGGCCGTGGCGTCAAGCGTACCGAGCATACGTTGTGGGGTTCTGAACGGACTCACGGCGACCGGACCCTCCCTTAAGACTCGAAGGCGTGCCCTAGCGACCCGAACGAGAGGTCGGCGGTGAGCGCGCTGAGAACGGTACGGCTCGTTGCGCTGTCCAGTCGCTGTGGGCGCCATCGGACTGCGGCGCGTCGTCTGGCGCGCTCGACATAGCCGTTAGGTTCACCGACGCCCTGCGAAATGGCGATGATCACGAAAGACTCTATTGCTCGTGCGCTGTGCGCTCTACTCTCGGGCTGGACAGCACGAAGGTCACCAGGCAGGGGCTGCGTCGAGGCGCTCGCGTAGGCGATCCTGACGAGCGACGTCGAGCTGCTGACTCTGAGTACTGCCGTTGTGCGAAGACCAAGTCGATGTTGTGCATCCTCGTCAGGACCCGGGCGTTGCGCGGGTCGAGGCATCGCTGCTGGGGAGGCCAGTGCACCCGTGTCGGGCTCGCTACCTTATTGTGATGCCTGGATCGGGGTTGTCAAGTCAGGTTTACGTAAAGTTTGGTTGACGCACCCGGGAAAGCAGACTAGATTCGTTGTATGTTGAAGCAAGACGTCGGATCATAACGTGGTTGGTGATCCCGGGCGGATCTTGACTTGGCCAAAGAACTAATTGAGTGTCCTGCGCATGCAAGCGTCACAGCCCAAACCTCTCTACACGCCGGAAGAACGCCGCCGCCGTGATCAGACCCCGTGGACCCTGGTTCAGGGGATCCTTGCGCCCGTGCAGTTCCTGATTTTTTTAGTCAGTCTCTACCTCGTCCTGCACTATCTGGTCACCGGGGAGGGTGCCTTCGCGGCCACCGTCTCGATCGTCATCAAGACCCTGGTCCTCTACGCGATCATGATTACGGGCGCGATCTGGGAGCGCGTCGTCTTTGGCCAGTATCTCTTCGCGCCGGTGTTCTTCTGGGAGGATGTCTTCAGTATGCTGGTGCTCGCCTTGCATACGGCCTATCTGATTGCCCTGGCCACGGCCGCGCTCGATACACAGGCCCTGATGTGGCTCGCGCTCGCGGCCTACGCGGCCTATGTCATCAATGCCGCACAGTTCCTGATCAAGCTGCGCGCGGCGCGACGTCAAGAGCACGCCGGGGCGTCCGCATGACGGTGGACGCGAATCCGGTGGATGCGCCAAGCGGCCCAGGTCCACGCTTGCCGGTGATGCGTGAGCGTGGGCAACGGCAAGTCTTCTGCGGGCTGGCCGGTATCGTCTGGCTGCACCGCAAGATCCAGGATGCCTTCTTCCTGGTCGTCGGCTCGCGGACGTGCGCGCACCTGCTGCAGTCGGCCGCCGGCGTCATGATCTTCGCCGAGCCGCGTTTCGCCACCGCGATCCTCCACGAACGGGACCTCGCCGGCCTGGCCGACTGCAACCAAGAGCTCGACCGAATCGTCGCTGAACTGCTCGGGCGGCGTCCCGACATCGGAACCCTGTTCTTGGTGGGGTCGTGCCCCTCCGAGGTGATCAAGTTGGATCTCGCCAAGGCGGCGGAGCGGCTCTCCGCGGCGTATCACGGACGGGTCCGGATCCTGGACTATTCGGCCAGTGGCCTCGAGACCACCTTCACCCAGGGTGAGGATGCCTGCCTCAGGGCGCTGGTGCCCGAGCTTCCGTCCCTGCCCGATGGGGCACGGTCGCTCCTCGTCGTCGGTACCTTGCCGGATGTCGTCGAGGATCAATTCGCCCGGCTGTTCGCCGAACTCGGGATCAGTCCGGTGCATTTCCTGCCGCCGCGCCACACCAGCGCCTTTCCTCCTCTAGGCAGCGGAACGCTGGTGTTGTTGGCCCAGCCGTTCGTGGGCGACACTGCCCGTGCTTGCCAAGCGCGTGGCGCGCGGATTCTGCAAGCCCCGTACCCGTTCGGGGTCGAGGGCACCCTGGCTTGGTTGCGTGCGGCGGCTCAGGCTTGGGGGATCGACGAGGAGGTCGTCACGGCCGTGACGGCGCCGGCGATCACGCGCGCCGAGCGCGGGCTTGCGCACCATCGCTCCGAACTCGCGGGCAAGCGCATCAGTTTCCTGCCCGATTCGCAGCTCGAGATTCCGCTGGCTCGCTTTCTTCAACGCGAATGTGGCATGACTCTGGTCGAGGTTGGGACACCGTTTCTCGATCGTCAGTTGATGGCCCAGGAGCTCGACCTCTTGCCGGATTCCGTGCGGCTGAGCGAGGGACAGGACTTGGAGCGGCAGCTCGACCGCCTGCGCGCCGATCAGCCCGACCTCACGGTCTGTGGGCTCGGCTTGGCCAATCCGCTCGAGGCCGAGGGGTTGCGCACCAAGTGGTCGATCGAATTGGTGTTCTCGCCGGTGCATGGATTTGATCAGGCGGCCGATCTCGCCGAACTCTTCGCGCGACCGCTGCGGCGCGGCGCACTGCTGCGGGTCTAACGCGATGCAGCTCACACTCTGGACCTACGAAGGACCACCACACATCGGCGCGATGCGCGTCGCCGCGTCGCTGGACGGGGTCCACCTCGTTCTGCATGCGCCCCAGGGCGACACCTACGCCGATCTCCTCTTTACCATGATCGCGCGCTCCGAGCGACGTCCGCCGGTGACCTATACCACCTTCCAGGCGCGCGAACTCGGTGGCGACACCGCCGAGCTGGTCAAAGCCAGCGTCAGCGATGCCTACGAGCGCTTCAAACCGCAAGTCCTGATGGTTGGCGAGGCCTGCACCGCCGAGCTGATCCAGGATCAGCCCGGTGCGCTGGCGCGCGGCATGGGGCTGCCGATTCCGGTTCTTTCGCTCGAGCTGCCCGCCTATGCACGCAAGGAGTGTTGGGGCGCCAATGAAACCTTCTATCAGCTGGTGCGCGGTCTCTTGCGCGCGCAGGTCCCGGAGGCGGGACGCAAGCCGGCGCCGCGTCCGGCGGGTCAGCGGCCACGTGCCAATCTGCTCGGCCCCACAGCCCTAGGTTTCCGCTGCCGCGATGATGTGATCGAAGTGCGGCAGTTGCTCGCCGCGATCGGAGTCGATGTGCATGTGGTCGCCCCCTTGGGCGCCAGCGCGCAAGATCTCCTGCGCATTCCCGAAGCAGACTTCAACGTCTGTCTGTATCCTGAGACGGCCGATCAGACCTGTGATTGGCTGGAGCGGATGTTTGGCATGCCGACCGTGAAGACGGTCCCGATCGGAATCGGCGCGACGCGCGACTTTCTCGATGAGGTGGGTCGGGTTACTGGAATCGATGTCGCTCATGCCAAGGCGCCGAATTCGTCTAGAATGCCCTGGTATTCGCGCTCGGTGGATTCGACCTACCTGACCGGTAAGCGAGTGTTCATCTTCGGCGATGCGACCCATGCCGTTGCCGCAGCGCGGATCTGCGCCGAGGAGCTTGGCTTCACCATCGTCGGCCTTGGGACCTATGCCCGTGAATTCGCACGCGACGTGCGCGAGTGCGCGCGGCGCTATGGGGTGGACCCCCTGATCACGGACGACTATCTTGAGGTCGAGGCGCGTGCCGCACAGTTGCAACCCGAGCTGATGTTGGGCACGCAAATGGAACGGCACATCGCGAAACGCCTAGGCGTTCCATGCGCCGTGATCTCGGCGCCGGTGCATGTGCAGGATTTCCCCGCACGCTATGCACCGCAGATGGGGTTCGAGGGCGCGAATGTCATCTTTGATACGTGGGTACACCCGTTGATGATGGGGCTTGAGGAACACCTCATCACCATGTTTCGGGAGGATTTTGAGTTTCATGATGCGGCGACGCCGTCGCATCTTGGCTCAGGAGCCGGGCGTGACCGGCCGTCGGCGATCGAGACCGGACCGACGGTCACACCCGCTGAAGCCAGCCATTCAGACATCAGGTGGGCAGCGGAAGCCGAACAGGAGCTGAAAAAGATCCCTTTCTTCGTGCGCGGCAAGGCGCGTCGGAATACCGAGCGCTTCGCGGAGGAACAGGGCATCCAGACCATCACTGTGGAGACGCTCTACGATGCCAAAGCGCACTTCGGCCGCTGACAACAAGCGCGCCTCGACGACTGATATCACCCCGGTTCGCGTCGTCATCGTGAACCTCGACGGGCATCTCGCCGGAACCACCGAGCGGGCCCGCCCCTCCCTGCAGCGCGACCTGCCCGGACTGCAACTTTCGCTGCACGCCGCCACGGAATGGGCCGAGTCTCCGGAGTCCCTTGAGCGATGCCTTGAGGACATCGCCCGGGGCGACATCATCATGATCACCATGCTGGTGATGGAGGAGCATTTCAAACCCATCCTGCCCGCGCTGGCGGCACGCCGGGATGCATGCGATGCCATGATCGTGTGCATGTCCGCCGGTGAGCTCATGAAGATGACGCGCATGGGTGGGTTCAAGATGGACGGCTCTCCAGGCGGCCCCATGGCGCTGCTCAAGCGCCTGCGCGGGAGCAAGGAGAAGAAGCAGAGCGCGGGCGCGCAACAGATGTCGATGCTCCGGCGCATCCCCAAGCTGCTGCGGTTCATCCCAGGGACCGCGCAAGACGTGCGAGCCTATTTTCTCACGCTCCAGTATTGGTTGGCGGGTTCCGACGAAAATCTCGGCAACATGATCCGGTTCCTCGTCGATCGCTACGCGGACGGTCCGCGTCGTCATCTGCGTGGGACGATCAAAGCCGCCCCGCCGGTCGAGTACCCGGAGGTCGGTCTCTATCATCCCAAGCTCAAAGGCCGCATCACCGAGGATCTGAACGCGCTGCCGGCGCTCTCGGCTCGTCCCAACGGACGGGTTGGGCTGTTGCTGATGCGCTCCTATGTGCTGGCTGGCAATGCGTCTCACTACAACGGCGTGATCGAGGCCCTGGAGGCGCGCGGGCTGCAGGTGGTCCCAGCGTTCGCGAGCGGTCTGGATGCGCGTCCCGCGATCGAGCGTTTCTTCCTCAAAGACGGTCGCGCCACGGTCGATGCCGTGATCTCGCTGACCGGTTTTTCCTTAGTCGGTGGTCCGGCTTATAACGACTCGAAAGCGGCCGAGGAGATCCTGTCGAAACTCGATGTGCCCTATCTCTCAACACTCGCGGTCGAGTTCCAATGCGTCGATCAATGGGAAAGCTCGAGCCAGGGGTTGCTCCCGGTTGAGGCAACCATGATGGTCGCGATCCCGGAACTCGATGGGGCGACCGGCTCGATCGTCTATGGCGGGCGCAGCGGCAGTGGTTCCAGCGAAGGCGGACGTGACATGCAGTCACACGCCGAGCGGGCGCGACGTCTGGCCGATCGCGTCGAACGACTCGTCCGGTTGCGCCGCACCAAACGTGCCGAACGCAAGGTCGCGGTGGTTCTGTTCAACTTCCCGCCCAATGCCGGCAACACCGGCACGGCCGCCTATCTGTCGGTCTTCGCCTCCCTGTTCCATACCCTGCGGCGGATGCAGGCGGAGGGCTATACCGTCGAGTTGCCCGCCGACGTCGATGCACTGCGAGAGCGGATCATCAATGGGAATGCCGGACGCTACGGGGCGCATGCCAACGTTCATGTCCGCATTCCGGTCGATGACCATGTGCGCCGGGAACCCTGGCTGTCCGAGATTGAGGCGCAATGGGGTGCCGCGCCCGGCAAGCAGCAGACCGACGGTGCTTCGCTGTTCGTGCTCGGTGCCCAATTCGGTCATGTCTTCGTGGGCATTCAGCCGGCTTTTGGTTACGAAGGGGATCCAATGCGACTCCTCTTCGAGAAAGGGTTCACGCCCACGCATGCGTTCACGGCCTTCTATCGTTGGATTCGCGACGATTTCGGCGCCCATGCCGTGCTGCACTTCGGCACCCACGGGGCGCTCGAATTCATGCCAGGAAAGCAGGCCGGACTCTCTGGCGCTTGCTGGCCGGATCGTCTGATCACGGATCTGCCAAACATCTATCTCTACGCCTCGAACAACCCCTCCGAGGGCACGATTGCCAAACGGCGCGCCGCGGCAACCCTGATCAGCTACATCACGCCCCCCATCGCCCATGCGGGTCTGTACAAGGGGTTGATCGATCTGAAGTCAACCATGGAGCGCTGGCGTGGCTTGCCGCCCGGTGAGGATGACGAGCGGGCCGAGCTGGCGGTGCTGATCCAGGCGCAGGCGGCGGAACTCGAGTTGGCTGAATTGGAACCGGCCTGGGGCGGGGATGTCGAGGCGCGCATCGCCAAGCTCAATGACCAGGTCCTGGAGCTCGAGTACACCCTGATTCCACATGGGCTCCATGTCGTCGGTGAGGCGCCGAGTGAAGCGGAGCGACTCGATCTATTGCTCGCGGTGGCCGAGGCGTCAAAGGATCTGCACCCGGCCCGTGAGGCAGTGGCCGCGCTGGTCGCTGGCAAAAGCCCCGAGAAAGCGCTCAAGGCCGGCGGCATGTCCGCGAGCCACGAGCATCTCGAACTCTTTCGTGAGTTGGCCGAGACAGACCGGCTCCTGGTGCAGGATAGTGAGACCCCGGCGCTGCTGCATGCGCTCGACGGTGGATTTATCCGTCCCGCGCCCGGTGGCGACCTGCTCCGGACCCCGGCGATTCTGCCGACCGGTCGTAATCTCCACGGTTTCGATCCCTTCCGGCTGCCGAGCCTCTATGCGATCAAGGACGGGGCACGTCAGGCTCAGCGTCTGATCGACCGCCATCTTGCCGAGGGTAACGGCTTCCCCGAGACGATCGCGTTGGTCCTGTGGGGGACCGACAACCTCAAGACCGAGGGTGGGCCGATCGGGCAGGCGCTAGCATTAATCGGTGCCCGCCCGCGGTTCGACAACTACGGCCGACTCGCGGGCGCGACGCTCATCCCCCTTGAGGAATTGGGGCGAGCGCGGGTCGATGTGGTCATGACCCTCTCCGGGATCTTCCGGGATTTGCTGCCCCTGCAGACACGTCTCCTGGCCGAGGCGGCCTTCCTCGCCGCACAGGCCGATGAGCCCTTGGAGCAGAACTTCATTCGCAAACATGCCCTGGCCTACCAGGAGGCGCAGGGTTGTGATCTGGAGACCGCGGCGTTGCGGGTCTTCAGTAATGCCGATGGGGCCTATGGTGCGAATGTGAACTATCTCGTCGACAGCAGTCGCTGGGACGGCGAGGACGAACTGGCGGAAACCTACACACGCCGCAAGTGCTTCGCCTATGGCCGCTCGGGTCAGCCGATGCGCCAGGCCGAACTGCTGAAGAGTGTGCTGTCCACGGTCCAACTGGCTTACCAGAATCTGGATTCGGTCGAACTGGGTGTGACCACGGTTGACCATTACTTCGACACGCTCGGGGGCATCACCCGCGCCGTCGGTCAGTTCAAGGGGGACGAGGTTCCAGTCTATATCGGAGACCAAACGCGTGGTGATGGGGTGGTCAGGACCCTCGCCGAGCAGGTCGCCCTCGAGACCCGGACCCGCATGCTCAATCCCAAGTGGTACGAGGGCATGCTCAAGCATGGCTACGAAGGGGTGCGTCAGATCGAGGTTCATGTCACGAACACCATGGGATGGTCGGCGACGACAGGTCAGGTGGCGCCCTGGGTCTACCAACAGCTCACCGAGACCTACGTGTTGGATGAGGAGATGCGCAATCGCCTCGCGCAGCTCAACCCCACGGCATCGGCCAAGGTCGCGAATCGCTTGATCGAGGCCCACGAGCGCAACTACTGGTCGCCCGATGCAGCGACGCTTGAGGCGTTGCGACAAGCTGGCGAAGAGCTCGAGGATCGCCTCGAAGGCATCGTCGAGGAGGCTGCCGCGTGACGATTCAACAGCTCCCAGCGGGCCTGTTCGACGAGGCTCCAAAACGTCCGGACGGGGAGGGCAGCGTGCAGGTCCAGCTCGACCCCGACATCCGGATCGATACCGCGAAAGTTTTCGCGGTCTACGGCAAGGGGGGGATCGGCAAGAGTACGACCTCCTCGAATCTGTCCGTGGCCTTCTCAAAGCTAGGCAAACGGGTGTTGCAGATCGGTTGTGATCCCAAGCACGACTCGACCTTCACCCTCACCAAATGCCTGGTGCCAACGGTGATCGACATCCTCGAGTCGGTTGATTTCCACGCCGAGGAGTTGCGCCCGAGCGACTATGTCTACGAGGGCTATAACGGGGTCATGTGCGTGGAGGCCGGAGGCCCGCCCGCGGGGACGGGTTGCGGTGGCTATGTCGTGGGCCAGACCGTGAAGCTTCTCAAGCAGCATCATCTCCTCGAGGACACCGACGTCGTTGTCTTCGACGTCCTTGGCGACGTGGTCTGCGGTGGCTTTGCCGCGCCTCTACAGCATGCCGAACGGGCCTTGATCGTCACGGCCAATGATTTCGACTCGATTTTTGCGATGAACCGAATCGCCGCGGCGATCCAGGCGAAGGCCAAGCACTATGGTGTGCGGATTGGCGGCGTGATCGCCAATCGCAGTGTCAACACCGACGAGATTGATCGGTTCAACAACGCGGTTGGACTGCGGCGACTCGCCCATCTCCCGGATCTCGATGTCATTCGGCGCAGCCGCCTCAAGAAATCGACACTCTTTGAAATGGACGATGCCCCCGGGCTCGACCAGGCACGTGCCGAGTACCTACGGCTTGCCGAGATGCTGTGGGAGGGCGTCGAGGCGCTGGATGCACAGCCGATGCGGGATCGCGATATTTTCGACTTCCTGGGGTTCGATTGATGGCTCATGGTTCGTATCAAGAACGTCGGCAGGCGATCGAGACCTACTTCAATCGCACGGCCGCGGACGCCTGGAAGAAGCTCACCTCCGATGCGAAGGTGAACCCGATCCGTGCGACCGTTCGGGCGGGACGCGACGCGATGCGCGCGACCCTGTTGGACTGGCTGCCGAGCGATTTGACGGGGCAGCGGCTGCTCGACGCCGGCTGCGGAACGGGCGCCCTGGCCATTGCCGCCGCGCGCCGAGGTGCTCAGGTCGTGGCCATTGATGTGGCGCCAACGCTGATCGAGATCGCGCGTGAGCGCACCCCGTCCGACATCGGGCCGGGCTCCGTGCGCTTCGAGGCGGGAGACATGCTGGACCCGGAGTTCGGGCAGTTCGATCACGTGGTCGCGATGGATTCGCTGATCCACTATGTTCCCGCGGATGTCGTGGCGGTGCTGAGCGGTCTCGCGAGTCGCACCAGTGGCTCGATCCTCTTCACCTTTGCGCCGCGCACACCCGCCCTCGCGCTCATGCATGCGGTCGGCCAGTGGTTTCCGCGCGGCAACCGTTCGCCGGCCATCGAACCGGTCGGCGAGCAGACCCTGCGGGCCCTCCTCGCTGAGGAGCCTGGCCTGGCAGGCTGGCGATCCGATCGCACCAAGCGGATCGCGGTGGGTTTCTATACCTCGCAGGCACTCGCGTTGGTGCCGGCGTGAGCAGTCGACCATGCCGTTTTGAGACTGCCGTTCGTGCACTCTGGCGCGCGTTGCCGATCGCTTCGGCACAGCGTCCGGATGCGATTTCGGCCCGGCTTGCGCCGGTCCTTTCACTGGCTAGGGAGTCGTCTATCACATCGAGATCCAGAGCAGCTTTTGCCACGTTGGTCGCCGTTTGTCCGCCCGTCACTCCGACGAGCTGGGTCATCGACGGTCATCGCGCTTCGGTCTAGCCGGCACGTCCGGTTAGCCTTTTGTCCTACGGAGGTCACATCATGTCTGCAGCCATCACCAGCTATATCGACGTCGCGCAGCTCGTTCTCTATGTCTTTTGGTTCTTCTTCGCCGGGCTCATCTTCTATCTCCATCGCGAGAACAAGCGGGAAGGTTATCCGCTGGAATCGACTCGTGGCGGTCGCGTCAAGATCGAAGGTTTCCCGGCAGTGCCGAAGCCCAAGACCTATGTGCTCCCACACAATGGTGGCACCGTCATGGCCCCACGGGTCGAAGCTCCGGAAACCGTCAATGCGACGCCGGCACAACCGTTCTCAGGTGCACCCTTGATCCCCAATGGCGATCCCATGCTGTCCGGCTTTGGGCCAGCGGCATCACCTGATCGCGCGAAGCACCCTGATCTGACGTTCGAAGGCGCTCCGAAGATCGTGCCGATGCGCGTCGCAACCGAATTCTCGATTGCCGAGAAGGATCCCGATCCACGCGGCATGACGGTCATCGGATTCGACGGCGAGGTCGGTGGCACGGTGACGGATGTTTGGGTCGATCGGGCTGAGCCACAGATTCGCTACCTGGAAATGAAGGTCGCGAAGGGTGGCAAGCAAGTCCTGTTGCCGATTAACCTTGCACGCTTCGATAAGAAGAACGGGCAAGTCAAGGTGAAGTCCATCATGGGCAAGCACTTCGTGAATGTCCCGACCTTGGCGAAGCCAGATCAAGTGACCCTCTACGAAGAGGACAAGATCTGCGCCTACTATGCCGGCGGACATTTCTATGCAACAGCCGATCGGTCAGAGCCTCTGCTGTGAAGGAATACGAGTACGAGCCCGTTCGGGGCTTGCCCGAGCATCTTCCTCCTGGTGAGGAGATGCTTTGGCAGGGTGCGCCACGCTGGACGACTCTGGCGCGGCGCGCCTTCCATAGCTGGAAGGTCGCACTCTATTTCGCCCTGATCATCGCCTGGCGGGTGCTGGCGGATCTCGCCGCGGGGCGGGCACTGGCAGAAGTCCTGGCCGGTGCGCTCTGGGTGCTCGTGCTCGGTTTGCTCGCCGTGGGTGGCCTGTCGCTGCTCGCCTGGGCGATGGCACGCGCCACGGTCTATACCATCACGACGCGACGGGTGGTGTTTCGGTTCGGCGTCGCCTTGCAGATGATCGTGAATTTTCCCTTTGCGAAGATCCAGTCGGCCGAGCTGAAACGGCACCTCGACGGCACGGGTGACATCCCGCTGCTGTTGGAACCATCCGAGCGGACGTCTTACATCTTGCTGTGGCCTCATGCTCGTCCCTGGCACTTCCGTCAGCCACAGCCGATGTTGAGGAGTATCCCGGATGTTGCGAAGGTTGCGGAGATCCTCTCGAACGCTCTCAATACCTATAGTTCGGAGACTGAATCCGCTGACGCCGCGGTTGCTGATGTGGCATCCGTGGAAGCCACCGGTGCCAGCGAAGGGACGACGACACCCTGAAGCAAAGGCATCCATTGAAGCCTGATTGATTCCGTGAGGCCGTCCCTTGAGTGACATGCACGATCGCCCCTTCCCGCGGGGCATCCTGATCGCCCTAGCCGCGTTGATCGCGTTCACGGTTCTTGCCGTGGGAATCGCGCGATTGAGTGGTTTCGATCCCAGTCAAGAGCCGCGGTCTCCAGCGACCGTGATGCGCGACGTGCGGTTTGTCGATGCCGATAATGGCTTCCTGCAGGTCTATGATTTCGATACCGGCGAACTTATCGAAGCCATCGAACCCAACGAGGATGGTTTTCTGCGCGGACTCCTGCGAACCCTGCTGCGAGAACGTCGGCTTCATCAAACCGACCTCGATGGCCCCTACCGGGTGAGTCTGCGTGAGAACGGGCACTTCACGATCGAGGATCTCTCGACTGATTTCTACGTTGATCTGAGGCCCTTTGGACGGGACAACGAAGCGGCAATCGGTCGCTTCGTCGCATCGCCCCAGACCTCATCCCAAATGTCACCCTAGCGGTTCGTGACGATCCCACACGCCCGTTGGCGAGTGCCGCCCGCGGCGTCGACGTGGATTGGGCGCAGGTCGGGGCGGGCTCTCTATCCCGACCTGGGCTCTTCACTGTTATCATCCCTCATCCGTGACCTCGTGGTCCGCTGCCGGCGTATTGCGGCAGACCGAGCACGAGCGTCTTGAGGTCCCTGATCCGGCTGCGTGGCCATCCGAGGTGGGCAGGGATGAGCGGCCCCGGGCTGTGACCGGTGGACCAGGATCGGCTGGAGAACAGGGCGCACGTCATGCTCGAATATGCCTTACCCGTCTTCTTTGCGCTCGCGCTCTGGTGGTTCAGTACGGGCGTGGTGCTGTTTCTCGACAACCTGCCAGGCCGGACCTTTGGTTGGACCATGCTGGGCGGGGCCGCGGTGTTGGCGGTCGCGATCTTCGCCGTGGTGGTGGTGAGTCCTGCCCACACGCTCGTTTCGGCCTATATCGGCTTCAGCGCCGGGATCTTGATCTGGGGAGTGCTCGAGATGAGCTACTTCACCGGGCTTCTGACCGGACCGCGCAAGCAGCCCTGTCCGGCGAATTGCGCCTCCTGGAAACGATTCGGACTCGCGATTCTGACGAGCCTTTATCATGAGTTGGCCGTTCTTGCGATGGTGGCGTTCCTCGTCCTGGTGACGTGGAATGAACCCAACCAAGTCGGCACCTGGACCTTCGTCGTTCTCTGGTTGATGCGCTGGAGCGCGAAGCTGAACCTCTTTCTCGGCGTGCCGAATCTCAACGATTGGCTGCCCGATCATCTTGCTTACCTGAAGACCTATATGCCGAAACGGAGCATGAACCTCTTGTTTCCGGTTTCCGTGACCGCCTCGACAGTGGTGGTCGTGATCCTGGTGGCCCAGGCACTGGGGCCCGGCGCGGATCCGTTCCTGGTCGTTGCGCTGTTGTTGGTGGCAACCTTGCTCGCGCTGGGCATCCTGGAGCACTGGTTTCTGGTCTTGCCCTTACCCGACGAGGCCCTGTGGGCCTGGGCCCTGCCACCGCGGGAGACCGAAATCCCGCCCAACCCTGGGCCTGAATCCGCTGCTCCCCCCGACAGTGTGGCCCCACGGCGCACGACGCGCGAGGGCGTCGTGTCAGTGGTGCCATCCCGTTCAGGGGATGCCATGCTGGAGCGCTCGCTTGCCTCGCGCAAGCACTCGAGCGAGGGATGACGAACTGCGGCATGCCGCCCGGGCAGAAGCGATCGCCGATCGTCTCACCAGCACCGTGCTCGCGCTCCGCGGCGGAGGCCTTCGCGAACGGCGGCCGGCAAGTGTCATGAGGTAGTGCGTTTGTTTTTGCTTCGATTCGTCGACTGGGCTAGGCTTGCACAAACGCGGCGCAAGTGAGGCACGATGCGGCGGGCGGTGCGGAATCGGTGCTCTCTTGACTCTAATCATATGGCGTTGCTAGGAGATCGGCTATCGTCCGAATCCTGATGCGTCGCAATCTGGATGCGTGCACGACCTGACTTGCTCAAATCGCAGTGCGACCGAGCCGGCACGGCCGCGTGCTCGAACCCTTTCCGAGGAATGCTCATGCGTATTTTGATGATCCAGCCGAACTATCACTGCGGCGGCGCCGAGATTGCCGGAAACTGGCCGCCGGGGTGGGTGGCCTATATCGGTGGTGCCCTGAAGCACGCGGGCATGACGAACATTCGTTTCATCGATGCGATGACCTACGATCTGTCGGATGACAAGCTCCGTGAGATCATTCGTGTCAATCAGCCGGACGTGGTGCTCGCGACCGCCATCACGCCTCAGATCTACAAGGCGCAAACGACCTTGCAGATCGCCAAGGAGGTGCTGCCGAGTGTCGTGACGGTGCTGGGTGGGATTCATCCAACCTTTATGTATACGCAGGTCTTCAGCGAGGCGCCTTGGATCGACTACATCGTGCGCGGTGAGGGCGAGGAGATCGCGGTGGCCTTGTTGAAGGCGATCGAGGCGGGCACGGATCGGAAGGATCGCAAGCGCATTTGGGGGATCGCCTTCATCGACGACGATGGGCAAGTCGTTGCAACCCCCGCCCGTCCCGTCATCGAGGATCTCGACACCCTGACGCCAGACTGGTCACTGCTCGATTGGGACAAGTACATCTACACGCCACTCAACTGCCGGGTCGCCGTTCCGAACTTCGCGCGCGGTTGCCCCTTTACCTGCCGGTTTTGCTCGCAGTGGAAGTTTTGGCGGAAATACCGTCATCGCGATCCGAAGAAATTTGTCGACGAGATCGAGACCCTGGTGCGTGATTACAACGTCGGCTTCATGATCTTAGCCGACGAAGAGCCCACCATTTTTCAGAAGAAATTCGTCGCACTCTGTGAAGAACTCATCAAACGCGACCTCCCCCTCTACTGGGGCATCAATACGCGTGTGACCGACATCATGCGTGACCGGGATCTCCTGCCACTCTACCGCAAGGCCGGTCTCGTTCATGTCTCGCTCGGCACTGAGGCAGTCTCGCAGCTCAACCTCGATACCTTCCGCAAGCAGACCACGGTCGAACAGAACAAGCTCGCGGTCAAGCTTCTGCAGCAAGCGGGCATCGTCGCCGAAGTCCAGTTCATCATGGGGCTCGAGAACGAGACGCCCGAGACCATCGAGGAAACCTACAAGCTCGCCCAGGACTGGAAGCCCGACATGGCGAACTGGAACATGTATACGCCATGGCCGTTCGCGGAGTTGTTCGAGGAGTTGGGTGATCGCGTCGAGGTGCGTGATTACTCGAAATACAACTTCGTCACGCCGATCATGAAGCCCGAGGCCATGACCCGCGAACAGGTTCTGAAAGGGGTGCTCAAGAACTATGCGCGGTTCTACATGCGCAAGAGCTTCTTGGAATATCCCTGGATTAAGGACAAGTTCCGTCGCCGCTACATGCTCGGTTGCCTGAAGGCATTCGCCAAGACCACGGCATCGAAAAAGTTCTATGATCTCGAACGGCTGAAAATGAAGGGAATGTCAGCCGAGGTCGATCTCGGTTTCGACGCCTCCAAGGTCCTGACCGCCGATGAGATCGCACAGTTGAAACGCGATCGCCCCGACCTCGCCGCCGATATGAACTTCAAGGGGACACCGCTTAAGGTAGTCGCCTGCGGTGCGCCGGACGATCTCAAGGTCTCCGAGGATGACTTGCCGCTGAAGACAACTGCCGGCAAGCCGAAGATGACAGCGGTGCAAACTGACTGACTGGGCCTCAGACATGGTGCCTCCATTACCTGCTCGTTTGCCGCCGGAACTGCTCGAGCGGTTCGGACATCCGACGCCCGGGCATGCTCAGTCGGTCATTCTCGGTGGTGACACCGCCTTCAGTGATGTCCACTATCGAGAGGCGCTGGTGGCCTTGAGCCAGCGCCCTCAGGACCACTTCGCGCTCTATGTACATGTTCCCTTCTGTCATGTGCGCTGTCTCTACTGCGCTTGCAATACCACGATTACGCACAGCGAGGAGCGGGTAGACCAATATCTGGATGCGCTGGATCACGAGATGTCGCTCGTTACCGAGATCATCGGCAAGCGGCGAGTCTCGGACCAACTCCACGTGGGAGGCGGAACGCCGAATCATCTGAACGAGCCGCAGCTCGCGCGACTCATGGAGATCGTCGAGCGGCATTTCGAGATCGCCGAGACGGCCTGTACCTCGGTTGAGTGCAATCCACGTCGAACCTCTGCCGGCCAACTCGATCTTCTCTACGGACTCGGCTTCCGTCGCATCAGCTTTGGTGTTCAGGATCTCAATGCCGATGTGCAGCGCGCGATCGGACGAGTCCAGTCCCTCGATATGGTGCGCGATGTCTTTCTCACGGCACGCGACACTGGTTTTGAAAGCATCAATCTTGATCTCATCTACGGTCTGCCGTTCCAAACCCTGGCGGGTTTCCAGCACACGCTCGATCAGATCGTTGCGCTCAGCCCCGATCGGATCGCCTGCTTCAGCTACGCTCATGACCCTGTGAGTCGTCCTCATCAGCACGCCATCCGTGCTGAGCATCTCCCCTCGATTGCCGAAAAACTCCAGTTGTTCCATCAAGCGGTTGAGTCCTTCTCGGCGGCGGGCTATCGCTGGGTTGGCACCGATGTGTTTGCTCGCGAGACCGATGAACTGACCAATGCGCAGAAAGAGCGGCGTCTGTATCGTAATGCGATCGGATACACGCCAGCGCCAGCGAAGCAGGTGCTGGCGTTCGGACCCAGTGGTATTGGCGAGGTCGGTGGGGTGCTGGTGCAGAACGCACCGGATCTGAAGACCTGGGAGCGGCAACTGGCGCAGGGGCTATTGCCGGTTGGGGGCGGGCGGCGGTTGACCGAGCAGGATCGGCGCAGACGTGAGGCCATCCTCTACCTGATGTGCAATTTGGAGTTGCCCGCGAGTTCGGCTAAGGGGCTGGAGCACGAATACGAAAGCCTGTGTCGCAATGGCGGCCAGGGTCTACTGGAGGTCACGAACGAGGGGATCCGGGTGACGCCCGAGGGACGTTATCTGCTGCATGGTCTCTGTGTCGAGCAGGATGCTTCGGTCGATTGGGGTAGCACTCAGTGGCGCGCGATGGTGTCACCATGACGCAGGTGGCCGCACCAGCGGCGGCGCGGGTCGGTCCGAATGCCATCATACGTGTTGCGGAGGTGTTGCGGGAGGTTGGGGAACCGGACTCGCTCAGTCTGATCCTCACCGCGGCCGGACTGGCTCCATACCTCGATGCCTTACCCGAGGAGATGGTCGAAGAGCATGAGGTCACCCGGCTGCAGGAGGCTCTGAGGACACATCTTGGCGTTGCTCAGGCACGCTCCGTGGCACATGACGCCGGGTTGCGAACAGGTGATTATCTCCTGGCCAATCGGATTCCCAAGCCGGTGCAGCGGCTCTTGAAGCTGCTGCCGGCGCGGCTTGCGAGCCGGATCCTGATCAAGGCGATCAGCCGCAATGCGTGGACCTTCGTGGGGAGTGGTCGCTTCGCGGGAACCCCGGGTCATCCAACCGAACTCAGCGTGGTCGATGGCCCGATCTGTCGCCAGGCGATCGCAGCCGAGCCCATCTGTGACTTCTACGCCGGGAGTTTCGAGCGCCTGTTCTCGACGCTCGTGCATCCGAACGCGCGCGTCACTGAGGTGGCCTGTCAGGCGATGGGCGCGCCGCGCTGCGTCTTTGAGGTGCGTTGGTCTGAGTGACGCGTGTGGAGCGTCTCGCTCCGCATCCTGATCGTCTCACTCATCCGCTAGGCTCCTGATCCCACGATCATGTCAGACGTGAATGCCACGGCAGGTCCAAGCGACTCAGGGCGTGTCATCCTGGCCGCTTCAGGGCGCTGGACGTCCACGTCATGGTCGAGCTGGGTGGCGACGCGAGCGTCCATGCTGCAACAGCAAGGTGTGCGCGCCCGGCAGGTCGTCATCTGCCCCGACTCACCCGCGCTCGACTTGGTGCTGATGCGTGAAGCGCTGATGCGACTGGGGGCGGCTCTGTTCCCGATGCGCAGCGGCATGTCCTCGGACGACATCTTGGTCTTGGCGTCCTCATGTGGCGCCGAGTGGCGTTGGTGTTCGAGGGCGGGTCTGGTCCAGTCCACGGGGGTCGCTGGGCCACCTGACGCCCCGGCGGCCGCGCTGCTGGTGAAAACGAGTGGGAGCAGCGGCGAGCCGAAGATCGTCATGCTGGCCAGGGACGCGTTGGATGCGGCTGCGGACATCGCCAACCATTGGCTTGCGTTTGGACCTGAAGATCGGTGGCTCTGCTGTCTGCGCCTGAGCCACATCGCCGGGCTCGCAATCCTGCATCGCTGGTGGCGCGCCGGTGCCGGTTTGGTGTTGCACGAGGGCTTTGATGCCGCGCGTCTGGCGCAGGATCTTCAGCGTCAGGCCGTGACCCATGTCTCCCTGGTCCCCGTGATGCTCGACCGGCTGCTGGCCATTGGTGCCCCACCGCCGGCATCGCTGCGGGTGGTCCTGATCGGCGGTCAGGCGCTCAGCACGCGCCTCGCGCGACGCGCCCTCGCCGCGGGTTGGCCGCTCTATCCGACCTACGGCATGACCGAAACCGGCGCACAGATCGCGACCTCCGCGACATCACTGACACAGATCCCGGAGGCTGGGCGTATCGGGCCTCTGTTACCCGGGGTGGAGATCGATCATCCGGGGACTGGCGATGAGCCGAAGCCGATTCGCATTCGTGGCCCCATGCTGATGGCGGGTTATGCCAATCCCGCACGCCGGCCGGGACAGGGGCTCCTGGGTGACTGGTTTGCAACCTCGGATCTCGGCTGGGTTGATCAGGACGGAACACTGACAGTCGTTGGTCGCGTTGATGAGATCGTCCTCATCGGGGGGCAGAAGATCGCACTGCCGCGGATCGCTGAACAGGTCCTGCGTGCGCCTGGAGTCCAGGAACTGGAGATTGTCGGTCTCGATGACTCGGTCTGGGGGTGTCGCCTGGTGGTTGTCTATGCGGGGACAATCGACGAAGCGAGGCTGGCCGCTTGGTGCAAACAGCAGCTTGCGGGTGCCGAGCGACCGCGCGCGTTCAAGCGGATCGCGGCACTTCCGCGACTCGCGACCGGCAAGCACGACCGGGTTGCCATCCGCGCCCTCGCTCAGGACGGGGTCTGAGCGAGAGCCGGGTCACAGCATGCACCTCATCTCGCGGCATGGACCTCAGCCGCTGACCCGGGGCATGCGAAACGGCAGCATCAGCTGCACCACCGGCGATGCAAAACGATCGAGTGAGAGGCTCTCGTGCACGCAGGTCGCCGTCTCGCCGAACAGTCGCGTCTCCACCAGCGATCGAGCATAGAACGGCGTGTCCTCCAGGGTTTCCACGACCCGAGCCTGATATCCTGGCTCGCATTGGGTACCGCGTTTGATCCGCCAGATCCCCGTGGTGGGTAGGCGTACGCGCGGTGGTGCTGGACACTCTTCGACCTCTCCCGCGGCGTTGAAGCGTAGGGCGAGGCTGGCTCCAGTTCCGGAGCGCGCGGTCACGTCATAGAGCATGCTGGTACCGCTCGGGGTGTTAGCGCGCGACCAGTCCCAACACTCGAAGGCGTCCTCGAGCGGTTCCTCTCCGCGATTCGAGTCGAAATAGCCTTGACCGCTCCACTGCAGATCCGGCTTCTCGAAGGCGACTTCCACACGCGAGATCGGGGCGATCGGCCACCAGATATGGCGCCCGGCAGAATCGAGCTCGAACTCACGTGGGTTCAGCGCCGCGGGGATCACCCGCACCCGCCCGCGCAGCCGCGACGGGATCGGCGCGGTGATCTCATTCACCTCGATGCTCAATGCGTTCCCGTCCCAACTGACATGGCTGGGGCCGATCTCGAGTCGGCTGGCCGTTTGGTGGAGCGCCTTGCGCCCACGCTCGGTCATCGCCCATCGTTTCCCCCCCTGTCCGTAGAGCGCGACATTAAGGGCGCAGTGGTTGAGCGGATCGGGCTGGCCGCGCCGTCGCGACCAGGCGTAATAAGGCGAGAAGACATTGCCAAGCATGGCGATGATGGTCAAGCCGTGAGCGCCATCATCGCTCAAGGCGTCGAGATACCACCAGAGATAGCCTCCTGGTGTGATCGTCAGGTCGAACCGAGGTCCCCCAGCAGGGTCGCGGCCGCGAGGCGCCCCGACATCGCTGCCATCGGCACTCCGGCTCCCGGATGCGCGCTCCCCCCCGCGAGGTAGAGCCCCGGGATCTTGCTGCGAGACGGAGGCCGCGTGAAGGAGGCCCGCCACCCGTGGGAGGCCTGGCCATAGAGCGCCCCCCCGGTCGCCGGGAAGAGCTGGTTGAAGACGGCTGGCGTCGTCACGACGCGCGCCTCGGGGTTGCGGTCGACCCGCAGACCGCAACGTTCCAAGAGAGAGAATGCCCGCTGCTCGCATTGTTCGATCTCCGCGCTATCGAATGGGTGCTGGTCACCCCGGGCTGGGGCGTTGAGTAGACAGAGTAGGCGCTCAGGTCCCCGCGGCGCGCTTGCGTCGTGATCGCCGCGATCCTGCGCGCAGATATAGATAGTGCCCTCACGCGGGACCTGTGAGCGTTCGAAAATATCCGCGAACTCGCTCGGATAGTCGCGACAGAAGAAGACACTGTGGCGCAACAAGGGGAAGCCCTCGGTCTTGGCGACGAGGCTCCAGGTGATCGCGGAGAGAGAGCGTTCGCGCGGGCTCGTCTTGGCGACTGCCCGCGTCACATCCGCGCCGAGAAACCCTTGGGCTAGGGCGGCAACATCACCATTGAAGACCACGGCATCGGCCGTGAGCGACTCCCCGTCACCCAAGCGGACGCCCCGCGCGCGTCCACGCTCGACCTGGATCTCGCTCACATCCGCGCCATAGGTGATGGTGGCACCCAAACGCTCAGCCAACCGCGCCAGCGCGACGGCCGTTTGATGCATCCCGCCTTCGACCGACCATACCCCTTGGCGTTCAACATGCGCGATCAGCATCAGGGTTGCCGGCGCGAGGAAGGGCGATGAGCCACAATAGGTCGAGTAACGCCCAAAGAGTTGGCGCAGGCGTTGATCCTCGAAATGCTCGCCGAGCGCCTGCCACAAGGTGTCGAAGGGCTTGATCTGGCGCAAGCCAGGGAAACCCTGCACGCCACAGCGACTGACGAGGCTGAGTGGATTGGGCCGCGACGAGCGGATGAAGGGTTGATCCAGGGTCTCGAAGATGGTGCGGGCGTGATCGCAGAAGCCGCGGTAGCGTTTCGCCTCGGCCGCGCCCGAGAAGTCACCGATCGCCTCAATCGTGCGCTCCTCGTCCGCATAGAGATCGAAGCGCTCACGCTCACTCCAGGCGTGGCGTGCTAAGATCTCGAACGGACGGAGGGTCAGATAGTCCTCAAGGGCGGCGCCCGCCTCGGCGAAGATCTCATCGAAGATCCAACGCATCGTGAAGACCGTGGGGCCTGCGTCGATCCGTTGATCGCCGATTTGGATCTCGCGCATCTTGCCGCCGGGCGCCGGTGCCCGTTCGAGCACCCGCACTTCGAGACCCCGCGCGGCCAATTGCACCGCGGTGACAAGTCCGCCGATCCCGGCGCCGACGACGATCACTGTGTTGGTGGGCATCGGATGCTGGCCTCTTCTTGAGATGGAGTGTGTCAGGAGGACTCGCCTGGGCGGCCACTGAGGACGCAATCCTCGGATTGACGTGAATGACCTTGATGTCTATTGTACATGACACAATCAAGTGTCAACTAAAATTTACATTCCGGTGACGACAGGGGACCCGGCGATGGACTTCACTGCGAAAATCGAACAAGCCTTGTCCACGGCACTGGGATCGGTCATCACCGATGCTTGTCCGCCCCGTTTGGCCGAGGCCGTGCGCCATGCTGTCTTTCCGGGTGGTGCGCGGGTGCGACCGCGGCTGTGCCTGGCTGTTGCGACGGCCTGTGGCAGCCCTGATGTCGAGATCGCCGCCGCGGTTGCGGCCTCCATTGAGTTGTTGCACTGCGCCTCGCTGGTGCACGACGACTTGCCCTGCTTCGACGATTCGCCCTTGCGCCGAGGGCTGCCCTCGGTTCATCGCGCCTATGGCGAGCCCCTTGCCGTGCTGGCGGGGGATGCTCTGATCGTGCTGGCGTTCGAGAACCTGGCCCGGGTCCTCGCGGAGGATCCGGCACGTCTTGCGCCACTGCTGCTCACGCTGGGACGCGCGGTGGGGATGCCGATGGGAATCGTGGCCGGTCAGGCTTGGGAATGTGAGCCGAAGGTGTCCGTCGCCGATTACCATCGAGCCAAGACCGGTGCCTTATTCGCCGCGGCGACCGCGGCCGGCGCGCAGGTCGCCGGTGCCGATGCCGAGGCGTGGCGCGTGGTCGGCGATCGGATCGGGGAGGCCTACCAGGTGGCCGATGACCTGCGCGATGTGGCCGCGAGTGCTCAGGAGGTCGGCAAACCGGTCGGGCGCGATGCGCTGCTCAATCGCCCAAGCGCGGCGGGTGAACTGGGTGTCGACGGTGCCGTGGATCTGCTCAAGGGGCTCGTGAAGGGGGCTGTCGAGGCGATTCCACCCTGTCCAGGTGCCGAGCAACTCGCCGCCGTGTTGGTTGCCGAATCGCGACACATCATGCCGAAGGGACTCGCGGATCGCGCCTAGTGCGCGCCGGCCACCTGCCTTCTTGCCCCGCGTCAGCAGGGCTCAGCCCTCGCACGCACCGCCAGCCGCGCGCCTCAGCCCGGTCTCGAATCGGGCCTGAGTGCACCGTCGTGGTCGCTCACGGCCCGAATTCCCGTTATCCTAGCCCGCTTCAATTTCAAACCCTGAATTCGAACGAGGTTCCCGGTCGTGTCGATTTTTGATTCCTGGCTGAATATCCGCAACGGTTTGCTTGCTCGTCCTGGTTTCCAACGTTGGGCCTCGGCGTTTCCATTGACACGACCGATCGCGCAACGGCGGGCGCGTGAGTTGTTCGATATCGTCGCGGGCTTTGTCTACTCGCAGGTGTTGTTCGCCTGTGTGCGTCTGAAGTTGTTTGAGGCCCTTGCCGATGGACCACAGAGTGTTGAGGTTCTGGCCGAGCGTCTTGAATTGTCTCCCGAGGCGATGACGCGCCTGTTGCGCGCGGCGGTCAGCCTGCGGCTGGTCGCGCACTGCGCGGATCAGCGTTATGCCCTCGGCGAACTGGGTGCGGCCATGATTGGTAACCCGGGGATCTCCGCGATGGTCGAGCATCACGCCATGGTGTATGCGGATCTCGCCGATCCGGTTGCGCTCCTGCGTGGCGAGTCGAAATCGACCGCACTCTCCAGCTATTGGGCCTACGCAGCGAATGCCGAGGCGGTGCATGCTGACGATCAAGCGATCGACGGCTATACCGCCTTAATGTCGGACAGCCAATCCTTGATCGCGGGTGATGTACTGGATGCCTATTCGCTAAAGGACCATCAGTGTCTGCTGGATGTGGGTGGTGGCGACGGCACCTTCCTGGTCGCCGCCGCGAAGCGCTGGCCCCATCTACGGGTGATCCTCTTCGATCTGCCGGCGGTCGCCGAGCGTGCGCGCGCACGGTTCGAGCGTGAGGGACTGGGTGAGCGCGCGACCGCGGTCGGGGGTGATCTGATGCGCGACCCCTTGCCAGAGGGCGCGGACATCATCTCGCTGGTCCGTGTGCTTCACGACCACAACGACGCCGAAGTGGACGCGATCATCAAGTCGGTGCGCCGGACCTTGCCATCTGGAGGCACGCTCATGGTGGCTGAGCCGATGTCGGGGACCCCGGGCGCCGAGCCGATCGGGGACGCCTATTTCGGTCTCTATCTCCTGGCGATGGGGAGCGGACGTCCGCGCACCCCGTTGGAGATCGAGAACATGCTGCGGTTGAATATCTTCGACCCGGTGCGCCTGGTCCCGACGGCACGCCCGATCCTCACACGTCTCTTGGTCGCCAATCGGATGGTCTGAACCAACGCACGAGGCGATCCAGTTTGGTTACACTGTGACCTCATCTTGCAACACTTCGGGCCGAACAGTGAATCTCGATACCATTGCCGTCGTTCTCGAGCAACCTGAATCACTGGCGCTTAAGCCACTGACACTGACGCCGCCGGGGGCGGCGGATGTCGTCGTCGACATCGAGTGGAGCGGGATCAGCACTGGGACCGAGCGCTTGCTGTGGTCCGGGCGCATGCCGAGTTTTCCAGGCATGGGCTATCCCCTGGTTCCCGGCTACGAATCGGTTGGGCGCATCACCTGGGCCGGCGCGGAGGCGGGGCTCACCGTGGGGCAGCGCGTGTTCGTGCCGGGTGCGCGCTGCTACAACGAAGCCCGTGGCCTCTTCGGTGGAGCGGCCTCGCGCGTGGTCGTGCCGGGAGCGCGATTGGTCGTGGTCGACGAGGCGCTCGGCGAGCAGGCGGTGCTGTTGGCCCTGGCGGCGACGGCCTATCATGCCGTGCGGAGCCTGACTGAAACGCCTCTCGATTTGATCGTCGGTCATGGGGTGTTGGGCCGTTTGGTCGCGCGCATCGCGGCACTGGCCGACGGAGCCGCGCCGGTCGTCTGGGAAACGAACCCCGAACGCGCGCACGGCGCCGAGGGCCACGGCTACGTCGTGATCGCACCGGATCAGGATCAACGCACCGACTATCGGCGCATCTGTGATGTCAGTGGTGATGCGGGTTTGCTCGACGCCTTGATCGCCCGGTTGGCCCCAGGTGGCGAGGTCGTCCTCGCTGGCTTCTACAGTCAGCCCCTGTCGTTCGCGTTCCCCCCGGCCTTTATGCGCGAGGCGCGGATCCAGGTCGCCGCCGAGTGGCGGCCACCTGATCTGGCCGCGGTCCAGCAGTTGGTCGACGCCGGGCGTCTCTCGCTCGCCGAACTCATCACCCATCGTCAACCGGCAAGCCGTGCCGATGCGGCCTATCGCACGGCATTCGGTGATCCCAATTGCCTGAAGATGATCTTGGACTGGAGATCGATCTCGTGAGTGAATCCGTCAAAATTCCGACCTCGGCGCTCGGCGCGCCACGCGATCGGGCGACCACGGATGCGGTTGCCGCACCCGTGATCACCCCCACCCAGATCATCGCCATTTACGGTAAGGGCGGGATCGGCAAGAGCTTTACCCTGGCCAACCTCTCCTACATGATGGCGCAGCAGGGCAAGAAGGTCTTGCTCATCGGCTGTGATCCCAAGAGCGACACCACGACGCTGTTGTTCGGCGGTCGCGCCTGTCCAACGATCCTGGGGACTTCGAGCGAGAAGAAGCGTGCGGGGGACGCGCTGACGATCAGCGACATTTGCTTCAAGCGTGATGGCGTCTTTGCCATGGAACTCGGTGGCCCTGACGTTGGGCGGGGCTGTGGTGGGCGTGGGATCATTCATGGTTTCGAATTGCTCGAGGGCATGGGCTTCCACGAGTGGGACTTCGACTATGTCCTGCTCGACTTTCTCGGTGACGTGGTCTGTGGTGGCTTCGGTCTGCCGATCGCGCGGGATCTATGCCAGAAAGTGATTGTCGTCGGATCAAACGATCTGCAGTCGCTCTATGTGGCAAACAATGTCTGTTCGGCCGTGGAGTATTTTCGACGTCTCGGCGGCAATGTCGGCGTGGCTGGAATGGTCATCAATAAGGACGATGGGACGGGCGAAGCGCAGGCCTTTGCCGCCGCGGTCGAGATTCCGATTCTCGCGACCATTCCCGCCCATGATGAGATCCGGCGCATGAGCGCGAACTATGAGATCGTGGCGCGCCCGGATGGTCCCTGGGGTTCCTTGTTCGAGTCGCTGGCGTCCAATGTCGCGCTCGCACCACCGATCCACCCCAAGCCGCTCGATCAGGACGGCTTGCTGGGTTTGTTCAAGGGCGATGTCGTTGGGCGTCACGTGACGCTCGAGCCCGCGCGACCGGAAGACATGTGTCCCGCGCAGGGCCTGACCAAGCCGTCGCTCGAGGTGATCTACGACGATGTCTAGACCAGATTCTGAAAACGGCCAGAGCGCGCCGCGTCCCGATCGGGTGCCGGCTGCTGCCGTGACGGGTGCGTCCGGTAGCGGATGTCACGGCGGGGCGGAGACCTTGCGTGCCGCCGCCGCGGCAGCCGGCAACGCGCAATTGTTGCAACGCTTCACGGCGGATTATCCCAAGGGGCCGCATGATCAGCCGCAGACCATGTGTCCGGCGTTCGGTGCCTTGCGCGTCGGGTTGCGCATGCGTCGTACCGCCATGCTGCTGGTCGGTTCGGGGTGTTGTGTCTACGGCCTCACCTTCACCTCCCACTTCTACGGCGCGCGCCGGTCGGTTGGTTACGTGCCCTTCGACTCCGAAACCCTGGTCTCGGGCGCCCTGTTCGAGGATGTGCGCGAGTCGGTGCTCAAACTCGCCGATCCCGCTCGTTACGACACCATCGTCGTGATCAACCTCTGCGTCCCGACCGCTTCGGGCGTGCCACTGCGCCTCTTGCCCAAGGAGCTCAACGGGGTGCGCATTCTCGGCATTGACGTGCCCGGTTTTGGGGTGCCGACACATGCCGAGGCGAAGGACGTCCTCGCTGGTGCCATGCTCCAGTATGCGCGCACCGAGGCGGAACAGGGACCGGTCCAGGCCCCGCGTGGTGGCCGCAGCGAGCGGCCAACCGTCACCCTGCTCGGTGAGATGTTTCCAGCGGACCCGGTCGGCATAGGCATGATGCTCGAGCCCATGGGGCTTGCGGCCGGGCCAGTGATCCCGACCCGGGAGTGGCGCGAGCTCTATGGTGCGCTCGATGCGCGCGTGGTCGCCGCGATCCATCCGCACTACGCCGCGAGCGCGCGCGAATTCGCCCTAGCGGGACGTCCGGTGATCGGTTCGGCGCCGGTTGGATGCGAGGGGACGGCGAGCTGGCTGGATGCGATCGGTGCTGCGTGCGGGATCGCGCAGGAGACCATCGATCTGGCCAAGAACCGGATCCTGCCAGCCATCCGGGGAGCCCTGTCGGGCAGCCCGATCAAGGGGCGCATCACGGTTTCCGGTTACGAGGGTTCCGAGCTCCTGGTCGCGCGACTGCTGATCGAATCTGGTGCGGAGGTGGCCTATGTCGGCACGGCCTGTGCTCAGACGCCCTGGTCGGCAGCGGATCTCGCCTGGCTCGAAGAACGGGGCGTGCCGGTACGGTTTCGCGCCTCATTGGAACAGGATCTCGCGGCGGTGGAGGCACTCGCGCCGGACTTGGCGATCGGGACAACTCCGGTCGTGCAGAAGGCAAAAGAACTCAGTATCCCCGCGCTCTACTTTACCAATCTCATCTCGGCACGCCCGCTGATGGGGCCGGCTGGGGCGGGCTCGCTGGCCCAGGTGATCAACACGGCCCTATCCAATCGGCACCGTTTCGAAACCATGCGTCGCTTCTTTGCGGGTGTGGGGACCGGCGAAACCTACGGGATCTCGGGCGAGACCTCTGGGGTTCCTAGCGGGTCTGAGGTCAAGCCACTTTGAGTCCGCGAGTGAGGACGTTCCACCCATGCTGATCAATGACCTCGACCGTGCTGGCGGATATTGGGGATCCGTATACGTCTTCACGGCCATCAAGGGCCTCCAGGTCATCATCGACGGACCCGTTGGCTGTGAAAATTTGCCAGTCACCGCGGTGCTGCACTACACCGATGGTTTGCCGCCCCATGAGTTGCCCGTGGTGGTGACCGGTCTCGGCGAGGAGGAGTTGGGGCAGAAGGGGACCGAGGAGGCGATGAGCCGGGCCTACGCGACCCTGGATCCGCACCGCCCCGCCGTTGTCGTCACCGGCTCGATTGCCGAGATGATCGGTGGTGGGGTGATCCCGGAAGGAACCAATATTCTCCGCTTCTTGCCAAGGACCATCGATGAGGATCAGTGGCAGAGTGCCAATCGCGCCATGTTTTGGCTCTGGAGCCAGTATGGCACGAAGAAAAAGGGCGCGCGCCCCAAGGCCCGACCGCGTACGGACGGGCAGCCGCCCCGGGTCAACATCATCGGTCCCATGTATGGCACCTTTAATATGCCGTCGGATCTGGCTGAGATCAGACGCTTGGTGGAGGGGATCGGCGCTTGCGTCAATCAGGTGTTTCCGCTTGGCAGCCATCTAGACCGGGTGCCCGAGCTGGTCGATGCCGATGTGAACATTTGTCTGTATCGCGAGTTCGGCCGCAGTCTCTGCGAGGCGCTTGAGAAACCCTTCCTCCAGGCTCCCATTGGTCTGCATAGCACAACGAAGTTCCTGCGCGCGCTTGGCGAACTGCTCGGGCTCGACCCCGAACCCTTCATTGAGCGCGAAAAACACACCACCATCAAACCGATTTGGGATCTCTGGCGGTCGGTGACCCAGGACTTCTTCGGCACGGCGAGCTTCGGTGTCGTCGCCACCGAGACCTATGTGCGCGGACTGCGGCATTTTCTCGAAGACGAGCTCGGCATGCCCTGCCACTTCGCCTTCTCGCGCCAGGCGGGCGTGAAACCGGACAATGATCAGGTCCGGGACGCCGTGCAAACCAAGACGCCCTTGATCGTCTTCGGCAGTTACAACGAGCGCATGTACCTGTCGGAAATCGCTGCCCGCGCAACCTATATCCCGGCATCCTTTCCCGGGACAGTGATCCGGCGGCATACGGGGACGCCTTTCATGGGTTACGCGGGGGCGACTTATCTGATCCAGGAGGTCTGCAATGCCCTCTTCGATGCGCTCTTCCACATCATTCCACTCGGCACCGATCTCGATAAGGTCGATGCAACGCCGGCGCGCTTCCATCGTGAGCTGCCATGGGATGATGACGCGCTTGCCGAGTTTGACCGAGTCGTCGAGGGCCAGCCGGTGCTGGTGCGGATCTCTGCGGCGAAACAACTGCGTGATGCCGCCGAGCGCGCCGCGCGTCATGACGGTGCTGCGCGGGTGCATCTGGCGCACGTGCGCGATCAGCGTTTGACCCCCTGAACCGGCTGGCCCTGCCTCGACGCGGCGAGGGTCCGACGGGCCCTCACCGCGCTCCGCGTGAACGTCGTCTCCCTGCGCGTTCCACCCGAACGACTGCTCGAACCCGAGTCTCGTCCATCGTCAGTTCGCAATCCGGGCGTCCATCCACCGATCGGCCGTGGGCACGGGCGACCGTCCACCACGCCTCATCTGCCGCGCCGGCTCAGCGTCCGCCAGCCGTTGAACCTAGATCCGGCCGTTGAACGGCCATCACCCAGCAGGTGAGTGTCAGATGACCCAGATCCTCAGCGCCGTCGAACCCTTGCATGCGGCACGAAGCGGTCAACTGCCGGATCGAGATTGAAACTCTGGGTGTTCCCATCACCCCTCCGTTCCCTGTCCCAGCCCGCTTGTCCGCTACAGCCCCCGCTAGGGAGCGGCTACCCGACCCTGTTTTAGGCCGAACCCACGTCCGTGACCGCGCAAGATCGCTAGCGCGCACGGCCCTGACACCCGTGTTGGACACCACGGACTTGTCCGTGAACAACTCGAGCGCATCTGGCGAGAAAAGATGTGTAAATGTAGATTGACATCTGCGGTAGTCAAGCTAGACTGACACCTGAATCCAGACAACCCCAAAGGCGTTCATAGCAAGCTCATGGCCCCCGACCTGAACCACAACCGAAGCGACCTGCACGGCACCGCACCACTGGTACGGACGTCAAGGCGCGATGCGGTCGAGGGGGAATTGATCAAGGTGTTGCTGGACTGCGCGGTCTTGGCTGCGTCGAAGATGACTTTAACGTCTCGACATCAGGGGCGATTGAGTCAAGAGGCCGTCACGCTGCAGCAGATGACCTCTCCGCCGTGGCTCATCGAGCCACGGCGAAACCCCCGCCGCACGGGGTCGGTGCGGCGTTACTTAGGTTCATCTCCTACTGGAGGATCGATCAATGGCTGAAAACACCAGCATGTCCGGACTGACCGAAGAAGAGGCGAAAGAGTTTCACGGCATCTTCGTGCAAAGCATGACCACGTTCTTCGGGATCGTGATCGTTGCTCACATCCTGGCGTGGCTGTGGCGCCCCTGGCTGTAAGGGATTCCTTGTGAGCGCTGGCGCCCGTCCAGGTGCCGGTCTCAAGGCACTCTAACCCGTACCTCATTCGTGGAGTAAGACTATGTTTTCGACCGAAAGCTTGTGGAAAATCTGGCTGATCATGGATCCGCGCCGCATCCTGGTCGCCCTGTTCGCCTTCTTGATCGTCCTCGGCTTGGCGATCCACATGATTCTGCTCAGCACCGATGACTTCAATTGGCTCGAAGATGGGATTCCGGCCAAGTCCGCAGTCAGCCAGATGCAAGTGACGCCGGTGGTGCCACAACGGCAATAGCGTCCTTTTCGGGGGTGGCAGGGGAGGCATGACTTGCTGGTCAGACCCCACCTACCGCCGACAGTGCTAAGAGGAGGCAGCCGGATTGGATGCCTCCCCAGCAGAGGATTTTACGATGGCCATGCTCAGTTTTGAGAAAAAATACCGCGTCCGTGGCGGGACGCTGATCGGGGGAGATCTATTCGACTTCTGGGTGGGGCCGTTCTATGTCGGCTTCTTCGGCGTCGCTACGTTCTTCTTCGCACTATTAGGAACGCTCCTCATCGTATGGGGCGCCGCTCTTGGCCCGACCTTCAATATCTGGCAGATCAATATCGCTCCCCCGGATCTAAGCTACGGCCTTGGGATGGCACCGCTCAGCGAAGGAGGTCTCTGGCAGATCATTACCTTCTGTGCCATCGGTGCATTCGTCTCATGGGCGCTGCGAGAGGTCGAGATCTGCCGCAAGCTCGGGATTGGCTACCACGTTCCCTTCGCCTTCGCCTTCGCCATTGGCGCCTATCTTACCCTTGTGGTCATTCGTCCCATTTTGATGGGCGCTTGGGGTCATGGTTTCCCATACGGAATCATGAGCCACCTGGATTGGGTCTCCAACGTCGGCTACCAGTACCTGCATTTCCACTATAACCCAGCGCATATGCTGGCGATCACCTTCTTCTTCACGACCTGCTTAGCGCTTGCGATGCATGGCTCCCTGATCCTGCAGGTGACGAACCCGAAAAAAGGTGAACCGGTCAAGACCGGTGAGCATGAAAATACCTTCTTCCGGGATCTGATCGGTTACTCCATCGGAGCGCTTGGGATCCATCGCTTGGGCCTCTTCCTTGCTCTCAGTGCGGTCTTCTGGAGTGCCGTTTGTATTGTGATCAGCGGACCCTTCTGGACGCGCGGTTGGCCAGAATGGTGGAACTGGTGGCTTGAGCTTCCGCTCTGGTAGGTCTAGGAGACAACAATGGCTGAATATCAGAACATTTTTACCAGCGTGCAGGTGCGCTCACCGGCTTATGCCGGGACGCCGATGCCGAAAGGCAATCTGCCGCGCCTTGGCAAGCCAATCTTTTCCTACTGGGCAGGGAAGATCGGTGACGCTCAGATTGGTCCTATCTACCTCGGCTTTACCGGTGTTGCTTCCTTGATCTTTGGTTTCATCGCCATCGAGATCATCGGTTTCAACATGCTGGCCTCCGTGAACTGGAATCCGATTGAATTCGTGAAACAGTTCTTCTGGCTGGCCCTTGAGCCGCCACCGCCGTCCTATGGCTTGTCGATTCCGCCCTTGACCGATGGCGGTTGGTGGTTGATGGCAGGGTTCTTCCTAACGGCCTCCATCATCCTGTGGTGGGTTCGCACCTACAAGCGAGCGGCTGATCTCGGTTTGAGCCAGTGGCTATCCTGGGCGTTTGCCTCAGCGATCTTCTTCTATCTGACTCTGGGCTTCATTCGCCCGGTGATGATGGGGAGTTGGGCGGAGGCGGTTCCCTTCGGGATCTTCCCCCACCTCGATTGGACAGCAGCCTTCTCGATCCGGTACGGCAATCTCTACTACAACCCGTTCCATATGCTGTCGATCGCCTTCCTCTATGGCTCAGCCCTGCTGTTTGCCATGCACGGCGCGACCATTCTGTCGGTGAGTCGCTTCGGTGGTGATCGCGAGATTGACCAAGTGACGCACCGTGGAACGGCTGCCGAACGTGCCGCGCTCTTCTGGCGCTGGACGATGGGCTTCAATGCTACGATGGAGTCGATCCATCGCTGGGCTTGGTGGTTTGCGGTCCTCACCGTGATTACCGCTGGGATCGGGATCCTGCTCACGGGCACGGTCGTCGACAACTGGTATCTCTGGGCTGTGAAGCATGGTGTCGCGCCGGTTTATCCGCTTGATGGCGCAATGGACCCAACGCTGATGCAGGGGGTAGCACAATGAACATGGCTAAGCACAGCTTGATTCCGCTTTCGGCCGTGGTGGCGTCCGTCCTCGTGACGGGCTGTGAAGCGCCTCCGCCCGAGACGGTGCAGTTGGGATATCGTGGGCTGGCCATGGAGCATGTGCAGAACCCACGTGATCTCGCTCGGAGCTTCAAGGCAAATCAGCCTCCAGAGGCACTCGAGCCGGCGGCTCCGGGTGGTCCGATGGTCTCGGATGTCTACGAGAACGTGCAGGTCTTGAGCGATCTATCGGTCGCGGACTTCACCCGTCTCATGGTCGCCGTGACGCTCTGGGTCTCGCCTGAGGAAGGCTGTAATTACTGCCACGTCCCTGGCAATTTCGCATCCGATGATATCTACACCAAAGTGGTGTCGCGGCGGATGTTCGAGATGACGCAACAGGCTAACGCTGAGTGGAAAGATCACGTCGCCGACACGGGTGTCACCTGCTATACCTGCCATCGTGGTAAGCCGGTTCCCGAGTATGTCTGGGTGACGGATCCAGGTCCGAAGCTGCCGTCTGCCGTGTCTCCAACCGGGCAGAATATCGCGGCGTCATCCGTGGCCTATTCGTCGCTGCCCTTTGATCCCTTCACACCCTTCCTCGATCAAGCAAACGAGATTCGGGTGATCGGTGATTCGGCGCTACCAAGCGGGAACTTGGCCTCGACAAAACAGGCGGAATGGACCTATGGTCTCATGATGCACATGTCCGATGCGCTGGGCGTGAACTGCACCTACTGCCATAACAGCCGTTCATTCTTTGCATGGGATCAGAGTACGCCGGCACGCACCACGGCCTGGTATGCGATCCGCCACGTGCGCGAGATGAATCAGGAATACATCTGGCCGTTGAACGATGTGTTGCCAGAGACACGGAAAGGGCCATTGGGCGACCCCTACCGGGTGAGCTGCTCGACCTGTCATCAAGGTGCTTACAAGCCGCTGTACGGTGCGCAAATGCTGAAGGACTACCCGGCTCTAGCCGGACCGACAGTGGGCGGAGCAATGGAAGACGCCGCGGAGCCGGAGACGGCAGCGGAGCCCGCGGCGCAGCCTGAAGCGCTTTGACGACACATGACCAGTTCGCTGGTCCTGGACAGGGAAGCCCAACAAGGGCGCGCCGGATTCCCTCCGGCGCATAAGATAAGGTTGAGATGTATCAGCAGGCTGTGCACGAGCGCATGTAGTCGCAGCGATCGGCGGGTGACGGAGCGGGTCGCTCCAACGCGTCAGCACAGGCTTGAGGTGTGAGGAGAAATCGATGACCGACCAGCACGTCACGGCGTCCGGACTGAGTGATAACGAGGCACAGGAGTTTCACGGAATCTTCGTCTCGACCTTCGTTGCCTTCACGTCCATCGTGGTTGTCGCGCACATCCTGGTTTGGTTGTGGCGTCCTTGGCTCTGACCGAGTCCTGGGCGGCGATTGAAGGCCCATCGGGCGTTTGCTGATAGAGCAACACCCATCCGTTCGACACTGGAGTAATCACATGCACAAAATTTGGCAGATCTTTGATCCGCGCAGAACGCTGGTTGGCTTGTTCGGGTTCCTGTTCGTGCTCGGGCTGTTGATCCATTTCATCCTGCTCAGTAGCCCTGGCTTTAATTGGCTCGGTGGCGTCTGATCGCAATGAACGCATCGGGGGACGTCTGGCGATCTAGACCAGATCAACGGATGTCCTGCTCTGGTCCCCGCCGCGGGGAAGATCGCGGTAACGGCCTACGGGCCAACACATGAAAAATGAGGGTATTTCCATGGCTGAAGAGAAAAGCATGTCCGGGCTGACCGAAGAAGAGGCGAAGGAATTTCATGGTATCTTCGTCCAGAGCATGACTGGATTCTTTGGTGTGGTCATCGTTGCACACATCCTAGCCTGGCTGTGGCGTCCCTGGCTGTAGTCGTTGAGGCAAGGTCCTCGTAATGGAATCCGACGGGAGGAGCGCAGAGAATCGCACCGTCCCGTGTCAAGTCTTTAGGAGATAACTCATGCATAAAATTTGGCAGATCTTCGATCCGCGCAGGACTCTGGTTGCCTTATTTGGTTTCCTGTTCGTGCTCGGTCTGTTGATCCACTTCATCCTGTTGAGCACGGCTGACTTCAATTGGCTCTCGGATGGGATTCCTGCTTCTGGTTCCGCTGCCGCGGTGACACCAGCCGCGCAGATGGCGCCCCTGCCCGCCGGCCGTTAGATAGGCCGCGCGTTGTGGTCGTGGGTGTGCGAGGTCAGTCAGTGCCGCACCCGTGACCACAACGCTCTCATCACTGAATTCATGTTCATTACGCACGATCAACTCATTCTCCAGACGCAGCGTCCGATTGATATCATCGACGTGACGGCGCCGATCCGGACACGTTTCGAGAACTCACGTGTGCTCGACGGTCAAGTGTTCTTGTTTTCGCCACACACGACCGCTTTCGTCTGCTTGAATGAAAAGGAAGCGATGCTCCAGCAAGACATGCTCGATTTCCTTGAACGGCTCGCGCCACCTGAAACGGCCTATCGCCATAACCAGGAGCCCGTCGACGGCCGGCTGAATGCGCACTCACACTTACTCGGACTGTTCATGAATGCCTCGGAGCGGATCCCGGTGGCCGGAGGACGTTTACTGCTCGGTGCTTGGCAGTCGATTTTCTTTGTCGATCTCGATGGTCCGAGGCCTGAGCGTACCTTACATATCCAGATCATCGGAGCGCAGTGATCCATGCAGACTGCTGATCTTGAAGGATTTTTTGCTCCGATCGAGACCCTTGACCCTGATTCCTATTTGTTGCTCGACTATGCCCTCGAATGTCGGGGAAACCCACGTGAGGCATTGGCTCATTTTTGCTCCGAGCAGTCGACGGCGCAGTGGCGACGCGTCGGCGTTGAAGAGGATCTACGGGGCGAATTTGGCGCGAAGGTCGTCGATTTCCGGGTCGAGGCGCGGCTCGACGCCTTTAGCTATGGCATCACTGCCCCGGGACAGGGTGAGATTCATGCGTGCTCTGTCACCATGGCCCATCCACACCGAAATTTCGGCACACGCATCCCGAATCTATTGAGCGCGGTTTGTGGCGAAGGGACCTTTTTTTCCCCGGGGATCCCCGTTGTCAAACTGCTCGATATCCGCTTTCCGGATACCTACCTGAAAGGATTTGAAGGACCCCAATTCGGTGTGCCAGGGTTGCGAGAGCGCTTGAATGCGGATGGGCGCCCGATTTTTTTTGGCGTCATCAAGCCGAATATCGGACTCTCGAGTGACGCAATGGCTGCCCTTGCGCTCGAGGGGTGGTTGGGTGGTCTGGACTTCGCCAAGGATGACGAGATGCTGTGCGATACGCACTGGTGCCCGCTGGATGAGCGCTCACGCCGGCTGGGTGAGACCGCCCGGGAGGCAACGCGGCGCACCGGCCAACCAAAGCTCTATCTCGCTAACATCACCGATGAGTCGTATCGTTTGTCCGAGTTGCATGATCTAGCGGTCGCCAATGGTGCGGGCGCCCTCATGATCAATGCTCTTCCGACCGGTCTGAGTGCCGTGCGCGCCCTCACCCGGACGACGCAAGTCCCTCTGGTGGCACATTTCCCAATGTTTGCCGCATTGAGCCGGTTGGAGCGGTTCGGGGTCAGCACGCTGGTGTTGACGAAACTGCAGCGGCTCGCCGGCTTTGATGTCATCATCATGCCGGGATTCGGTGCGCGGATGTTCACTTCCGATGACGAGGTTCGCCGCAATGCCCTTGCGTGCTTGGAGCCGATGGGTGATCTGCGTCCGAGCTTGCCCGTTCCTGGCGGGAGTGATTGGGCGGGGACACTGAAATCGGTGTATGACCAGCTCGGCACCTGTGATTTTGGTTTCGTTACAGGGCGGGGTGTCTTCGGTCATCCGCTCGGACCGCGTGCCGGTGCGATGAGCATTCGTCAAGCGTGGGACGCGATCCGCGCCGAGGTGCCGCTGCAGGTGTTCGCCCGTGATCATCTTGAACTCGCCCATGCGCTGAGCGCCTTCGGTCAGCCGGCCGATCCATCTGAGTCGGACTGACCCAGAATCTGTTTCTGTCTGACCATTCGATTGGAGAACTGGCGTGAGTGCTCAAATCGTACCGCCACTGATGGCGAACGAGCGAGAGGAGAGTCGGCTGCGCGATGCCGCCGAGCAACTGATTCTAGTCGACGAAGGCGACCGTGAGATCGGTGTTGGTGCAAAGATTGATGTCCACCACACGGGGCAACTGCATCGTGCCTTTTCGATTCTGGTGTTCAATGCCCGCGATGAGTTGCTCCTTCAGCGCCGCGCCAATATCAAGTATCACTTTGCGCAGCGATGGTCGAACACCTGCTGCGGTCATCCGCGTCCTGGTGAGGCGACGCTTGATGCGGCCGGGCGTCGCTTGATGGAAGAGTTCGGCATGAGCGTCCCGCTGATCGAGCGCAGCCAACTGATTTATCGCGCGGAAGATCGTGCCTCTGGGTTGATCGAGCATGAGTATCTGCACGTCTTTTTTGGTCTTGATAGCGAGCGGCCTCGTCCCGACCCAACAGAAATCGGTGCTTGGCGCTGGATGTCGATCCCCGTCATCCAACGTGCTCTTCGCCAACGGCCGGACTGGTTCACACCCTGGTTTGCGCTCTTAATGGAACGCCTCTTCCCGAACTGATCCCGAGCCCGATCGGGCGCGCGATGGTTTCAAGTTGATGCGATCTCTCGTCTGACGGAAAGCACCTGGAAGTCGCTTCCAGCGAACTCGGCTGTGTCGGTTTCCCGCAGCGATCATCTCCCTGTTCCGTCGATGGTTGCTTGATTGTCCAGGACTGGTGATTGGTTGGTTCAATCCCAAAATCATCCGACGATCGCGACCACCGATCTGGTGCGGAACGCGGAAACTGGCTCGCATCCCGATGCACAGTCTCATCGTCCAACTGACGATCCCGCAATCCATTTTCCCGAATGCTTGAGCGGGTCGCGGCCTGAACTCGAGTGCACGGGTCACCTCGAGGCCGTGAGCACGGGTTTCATTCCCCTTTATTAACCACGATGTCCCGAGCGCCTATGACCGTCGAACACTCCTACCAAGCGCCATCCCGGAACACGCCTGAGACCCATCAGCGTGGCCATGAGAAAGTGTCGCGGATCCCGGTCAAGATCGAACCCGCACCCGTGCTGCGCAAACCATCCTGGATTCGCGCCAAGGCGCCGGTCGGTGAGGGGGTAACGCGGATCAAATCCTTGCTGCGGCAGGCGAAGCTGAACACGGTCTGCGAGGAGGCGATGTGCCCCAATCTTGGGGAGTGCTTCAGTCACGGGACCGCGACCTTCATGATCCTAGGTGATCTTTGTACGCGACGTTGTCCCTTTTGTGATGTGGCACATGGTCGGCCACAGCCCGTTGACCCGAATGAGCCGACCTTGCTTGCCGAGTCCATCGCCGCGATGCGCTTGCGATACGTGGTCATCACTTCCGTGGACCGCGATGACTTGCGCGATGGTGGTGCGTCGCACTTTGCTGCCTGCCTGAGCGCGGTCAGAGCGCAGGATCCAACGATCAAACTCGAGGTGTTGGTCCCGGATTTTCGCGGCCGCGAGGACACCGCCCTGGATCAGTTCGTTGGCGATGGGATCCCGGATGTGTTCAATCACAACCTCGAAACCGTCCCCCGTCTCTACCGGGAGGTTCGGCCAGGCGCCGACTACCTGGGGTCACTGCGGTTGCTCCAATCCTTCAAAGCGCGACACCAGACGGTTCCAACCAAATCCGGTTTGATGCTCGGTTTGGGAGAGACCCTGAGTGAAGTCCAGCAGACGCTGCGCGATCTACGCGATCATGGATGCGACATGCTCACGCTCGGTCAGTATCTTCAGCCCAGTCGAGATCATCTCCCCGTGAAGCGGTTCTGGACACCAGAAGAATTCGATGATTTACGTCGGTTCTCCGAGTCGATCGGATTTTCCAGCGTTGCCAGTGGTCCGATGGTTCGATCCTCGTATCACGCGGACCAACAGGCTCGTGAACTGCTAGGTGGGAGTGACGACCATGTTTCATTCTGATCACAACGACCTGACACCGAGCGATGCCACCATCATGGCAACCGCAACTGGCGAGGTTGCTATGCATCCGCAACTCTCTGGCGCGGGGGATGCTGAGTCAGCCGCGACCAAGGCATGCCGGGAGGGAGGAGAGCCGCCGCTGCTCGGGCCGCGTCGCTTCGCGGCGCGCTGCCGGCAGTTGTTCGCGTTACGCCGACGCCGCTGGGTCGTCTGGTCGGTGCGGTTGTTTGGTCTTCTGACACTCGTGCTCATTGGAGCCTGGCTGTGGTCTGCCTATGGTTGGGGCCTGGCCACCTTTTGGGATTGGACGAGCCACGCGCATCCAGTGCCCTTTTTCGTACTGCTTGCGCTCCTGCCCGCGATCGGATTTCCGACCTCGCCCTTCTATTTGCTCGCGGGGGCAACCTTTGGAACCAGTGTGGCACTGATCGGTTCGGCGCTCAGTCTTGCCGCCTACCTTATGTTGTCCTGGTGGATCGGGCACACGGGGCTGCGCCCATGGATCGAACGACGTCTTGCACGAACGTCGTTCAAAATGCCGACCTTGGCCTCTCCTGCTCAGGCGATTCAATTCGCACTCCTCGTCAAGATGGCCCCCGGCGTGCCAGCGACTCTGAAAACCTACGTGCTGTGCATCAGCGGGATCCGCTTTGCGGTGTATTTCGTGGTCTCCTTCACCGTATCGCTCCTGTATGCCGGTCTCTTCATCCTGCTCGGTGAATCCATGTTGGAGCATGATTTCGGTCGTCTCGGCGGGGTGCTGCTTGCGATCGGGTTCCTTGGCGCGCTGATCTGGTGGGTCCGTCGACGCCTCAGCGCAGCGGGGAAGCCAGGCCTAACCCGTCAGTCGTAGCGGCTTGCAGGTGAACGACGGTTCGGTGACCTACTCGTCGTTTGCCGTTTCGCCCCTCGGCCGGTCCCAGGTTGCGTTGGGCAGCGTGGCGCGCCGTCTTCCCGGTCACCCTTGGCCCTCGGGAGGCAGATGTGCGCTGTAACGCTCCATGAGATAGCACAAACAATCTTGCCGAATGACGACTTCATTGCGGGTTAGCATTGAGGGCATCACGGATTGACGCAGCCGGAGTTCTTGGCCCTGCACGTGGAAAAACTGCGAGCCGACGTCGCGGCCCTGCTCATCACGGACATCCAAGAGGATGTCGGTCCCCTGTGCGATGCGTCCAAATGCCATGCCCGCTGGCAGTTCGCAAAAATTGAGCTGCTCAAGACTCGGGCTCAACTGCAGTGCGGCCTCATCAGGGGCGAAGGCGAATGCAACCTCGTCGCGGATCTTGACCTGGGCGACGGTATGAAAGAGATCAATATCTTGTGGTGCAACCGGATGGGGTGAGATGCGGGCAAGATGGAGTGCCGCGTCGATGAAGCGACGCGCGTGTTCAACCCCCTGCTTCTCACCGACCTTGCCGCATTCAACCGTGACGGACGGGCCGAGTTCCGCCATTGCCAGCGACTGCACCCCGGTCGGTCGGATGAAATAGACCAGCGTCCGTCCGAACAGGCTCGCAAGATTCAGAAAGCGATGATCGATCCGATTGATGCACGCATAGTGCGGGTTCAGTCCGGTGTTGTTGTGGAGGTCGAGACTGGCGAAGATGCCCCGGCGCGCCATGATGTCGACGACGCGGGCCATCAGATCATGCTCGGGTGTATGCGGTAGATGCGTGCCGGGCCAGACGCGGTTGTAATCCGGTTGCCCCGGCAGATGTCGCACCCCCGCGGCGGCGGCACTGACGTTCCCGATGAAGAGGCTCAAGGCCCGCGGCAGCCGCGGTTCGCCGTAGCGTGCAAGTCGCTCGCTCAGGAGCGCTCGCACGGCATCCCAGCCGACGGGTTCGTTCCCGTGCAACAGGACCGAGACGAACAGCGCGGGCTCACGCGCACCAGGGAGATGGATCAGGGTGGGGGCGCCGAGTAATGCATTCAGTTCATGACTCGTCGCGTCGAGGATCCCGCTCGGAAGCTGGTCGAACTCTTGCAGCATGATGTCTTGTCGTCGATATGGTTGCCACGCGATCGCCGCTCGTGGTGACGGCGTTCAGTGCTCACTCGGGGCGGTCCTCACGCCTGTTCGGTGGAGTCAACCTGGTTTGGTCCGGCCGCCCTCGATCCATAGAGACCATACCATCTCGACGGTGCGTTCGCCCGCTTTCAGTGCGCGCCGCGCGAACGCCGCCTAGACTGAATCGTCCCGGCGACGGACCGGACCGAGCCGCGGTGAATCGATGTTGGCTCGGCGCAGGATCTGCCGTTGAGCTGGCTCCGCTGACATCCGATGGGGTTGGCTGGAATCGCTAGACCCATTCATGAACCGGCGTTCCTCGACGTTGTCGCTCGAGATAAGCGGCCGTCAGATCGCTCAGATCTCGGCGATGTTGCGCGACCCATTGGCGCTGCCAGGATGAGCCCGTGCGCTCGTTCCGGACCCGGCCCGCGATGATCCCCAACCAGTATTGAGCCTCCGCCGGATCGACTCCAAGCCGTCTGAGACCGCGCGCGGCGCGGGGAACAAGATCTTCCCGCAGAATCTGAACGACGGGTTGCTGGTGGCCATCGAGCCACTGGATCTCGGCGTCGAGACCGTCGCGGGCGCAACGATAGAAGGCGACCCGGCTTTGCGCGAAGGGGATGCGTCGTTCGGGGGGCTCGTCCTGCTGCGCCAAATCGCTGACCGCGCCGAGATAGAGGGCGGCGTTCGCCACCATATCGACGACGGTTGGCCCGGCGGGCAGCACTCGGTGCTCGATTCGGAGGTGGGCACGGCCATCCGGATCAAAGCCTAGTAGAGGTCGATTCCAACGCCAAATGGTGCCGTTGTGAAGACGCAGATGGGGCAGGCTGTGCGTGGCGTCCTCGAGACGCGCCGGAAGCAAAATCGGGTAACGATCGAGATTGGCGCGGAAGGTCTCCATGATCGAGCACTCGGCGTAGCGAAAGCCGAAGTTAACGCGCTCCTGTAAAATAGGGCCACCGATGGACACGGCCTGCTCGAACAGCGGGATCCGTGTTTCACTCCATAGATCGCGACCGAAGAGATACGGCGAATTGGCGCTGATCGCGACCATCAAACCACTGATGATTTTCGACGCGTTGTAGACGCGGGCCGCGGTCTCTGGCGTGACGCGGAGATGGATCTGGAAGGAGGTGGCGGCAGCCTCCAACATCACATCATGTCGCGTCAATTCGAGACGCTCGTGCCCATCGATGACGAGCCCGAGCGGGAGTCCTCGGCGGAGCGAGAAAATTCGTTGGTTGAGCGCTTGATAGCGCAGTCTTGGGGTCATGGCCTCCAGGGTGAGGTGTTCAGGCAGCACCGTCGGCAAGATCCCGATCATCATCAGGCGTGTCCCGAGCCCGGCGGCAACCCGGTTGCAGCGCTCCAGTGTCCGCGTCAGGGCTTCGGCGAGGCGGGTGAGACTGGCACCGCGCAATGGGACGGGGGCACCATTGATCTCGACGTTGAAGCGCGCCAGCTCGGCGACCACCAAGGGATCGTCGAGACCGGCGAGCAAGGTCTCTGCCTTGGGAGCCGGCTGCATCTGTGGATCGACGAGCCAGGTCTCGAGCTCGAACCCCACGGTCGGTTCCGCCGTGGCGAAACGTGCCGACGCGAACCACTCTTCGAGCTGGTCGGTCTCGGCGTTGAGTCGGGAGGCGAAGCGTTCGAAATCCTCCTCGGTGAAGGCGGCCTGACTGATCTCCTGGCCCATGTCCAGTCTCCGCGTCCATCCAAGATACCCACTAGTATGGTTGGGGTTTGCTCAAACCGATAGGGGGCGGTGCCGTCAAGCGCGCGGCGAGGTTTGCGCCACGGGAGCGCGGAGCAGGAAGCGGTCGAGTTGCGCCAGCCGCTCGGGGGTGCCGATATCGAACCAGTTGCCGCGATGATGTTGTCCACCAACCCGGCCCGAGTCCATTGCCCTACGCAGCAATGGGGCGAGCGGAAAGGCCCCAGCTTCGCAGCCGTCGAACAGAGCGGGGTGATAGAGGCCAATGCCGCTGAAGGTCAGCCGTTCCGTTCCCGTGTCGTGAACACGTCCGGCGCGCAAGGAAAAGTCCCCTCGAGGATGCTGGGGTGGGTTGTCCACCAGCACCAGTTGCGCGAGATCGCCTTGCGCTAAGCGCAGCGCGCCGGGATCGAAATCCGACCAGACATCGCCGTTGAGGACCACGAAGGGGTCGGGGCCCAGGAGCGACAGAGCATTGAAGATCCCCCCGCCGGTTTCCAGGGCGGTCCCTTCACGCGAGTAATGAATCCGCAAGCCAAACGAGGTGCCGTCGCCGAGTGCCTGCTCAATCTGTTCGCCGAGATGGGCATGGTTGATGACGATGTCGCGGATATTCGCATCCGCCAATCGCAGCAGATGGTAGTGGATCAGGGGCCGACCACCTGCCTCGAGCAAGGGCTTAGGGGTGTGGTCCGTGAGGGGCCGCATGCGATTGCCGCGGCCCGCGGCGAGGATCATGGCGTTCATCGTGTATCCCGAGCAGTGGTTTGGCGCGAGTGCGAATGCAGTGAATGATGATCGACGCTTTGGCCGCGCGGTTCAGCCATCTGAGCGGTGTCGGAATCAGCACCAGTGTCTGCCGCTCCTCTCAGCTCTTGTGGTCAGACCGATTCGTCCGTTTTCACCTTGGGCGCCAACATGGTAGCCTGCGTCTCCAGCCTTGCTCGATCGCGCTATCGAGCGACCATGCCACGACGCTTGCGATCAATTGGGTTGCTGGTTCGATGACGGAGTCCACAGCACATCTCAGTGACATCTTGCCGATCCTGGTTCGGCTTTGCGCCGATCTCTATTCAGAAACGGCGGGGTTCAGCGAACAAACAGCCGACGCGCAGCTTTGGTACAACCGCGGTTATGCCAACGGACTCGCCGCCGCTCTGCACGAGTGTGGTCACGGCGATGCCCTCTCGTCAATCGGGGTCCTCGACCCACCCGATGTGGTTTCCCCACACGCTCTGCTGCCGTGGGGTAAGGCCTATCGACACGGCTTCGAGATGGGGCACCGTGAGACCCTCGATGTGATGGGATAGGATAGGATAGGATCAGAGTGTTTAAAATCATCTCGTTCAATATCAATGGAATCCGCGCACGACCACACCAGCTGGAGGCCATTCGGTCCATCCACGATCCCGATGTGGTTGGTCTGCAAGAGTGCAAGGTGGCTGATGAATCCTTCCCGGCGGAACAGGTGCGCGAGCTGGGCTTCATGCCGCACTTTCACGGGCAGAAGTCCCACTATGGCGTCGCACTGCTGAGTCGGCACGAACCGCTAGCGATCGAGAAGGGGTTTCCGGGTGATGCGATCGATGCGCAACGACGTGCCATCACCGGCCGCTACGCACTGCCGAACGGTGGCGAAATCACCGTGATCAATGGCTATTTTCCGCAAGGTGAAAGTCGCAATCACCCGACGAAGTTTCCGAACAAACGCCAGTTCTACGCCGATCTTGCGGCCTATCTTCGGGAGTGCTGCTCGCCCGATCAGAACCTCGTGGTCCTGGGTGATATGAATGTTGCGCCACTCGATCTGGATATCGGAATCGGTCCCGAGAATGCGAAACGTTGGCTGCGGACCGGGAAATGCAGTTTCCTGCCGGAGGAGCGTGAATGGCTGCGCGGCCTGATGGACTGGGGGCTCTGGGATGCCTATCGCTTGGTCCACCCAGACGTCAGCGATCGATTCAGTTGGTTCGATTACCGTTCCCGCGGGTTCGAGCGTGAACCCAAGCATGGGCTCAGGATCGATCATCTGCTCGTGTCCGCGCCACTGCGCGAGCGCCTGTTGGAGGTCGAAATCGACTACGAGACCCGGAGCATGGAGAAACCCTCCGACCATTGTCCGGTATGGGCCACGTTCGATCTCTGAGGCGGAGGGCCGGTCATGCGCGGGCATGTGTCACCTCTGGTGAAGCGATGACGCGGGACGCTCGGTGGGCGGCGTCCCTCTTCCTCACTCCTAGTTCGGGCGCGGACGGGATAAGTCCGACACGGCCACGATGGGCAGGCCGACTCGCGCACGGGATCGCCCGATGGACGCTGTGACGACGACCGCGCGTCACCCCATCGGCGTCTTCGATTCGGGAGTGGGTGGCCTGTCCGTGTTGGCCGAGATTCGCCGCGCCTTGCCGGATGAAGACCTGCTCTATGTCGCCGATTCGGCGTACGCGCCCTATGGTGATCAAGCACTCGCGATGATCGAAGGGCGCTCGGTGGCCATCAGTTCCTTCCTGCTTACGCAGGGGGCGAAGGCGATCGTGGTGGCCTGTAACACCGCGACGGGCGTGGCGGCGCGGGTCTTACGCAGTCGCTTCAAGGTTCCCGTGATTGCGATGGAGCCGGCGGTCAAACCGGCGGTGGCGCGCACGCGCAGCGGTGTCGTCGGCGTCCTGGCGACGCGTCGAACGCTCATGAGCGAGACCTTTGCACAGTTACGCGAGCGGCTCGACACAAGCGTGATGATTCTCCCGCAAGCCTGTCCTGGATTGGTCGAGCGCGTCGAGGCGGGTGATCTCGATGGCAAGCACACCCGTGCGCTCTTGCTCAGCTATCTCGAACCCCTGTTGTATCGCGGTGCCGATACGCTGGTGTTGGGCTGTACGCACTACCCGCATCTGAGTGCAACGATTCGTGATCTCGTCGGGCCAGAGATCCAACTGCTGGACTCGGGTGCCGCAGTCGCGCGCCAGGTGCGGCGGCGTCTGGCGGAACAGGGACTGGTCGCGCCGCCGGGACGTCCCGGTCGCACGCGTTTTTGGACGAGCGGCCAGCCCGATCGGATCGCGCCGGTGATGGCGCGCCTGTGGGGCGCGGAGGTGGCGCTCGAGCTCCTCTCGCCCGCGGTGTGCGGAGCCGATGTCGCAGCCGACTGGCCACCAGAGCGGTCTGCAAACTGGATCGGTTCCGCAGCGAGCGACAGCGTCTGCTGACGATCAGCGCGCCCGGCAGCAAGACGCCGTGACCGATCAGAGGACCGCGGATGCACGGAGCACCGATCTCAACGACGCCTTGAGGGCGGGTGTGGCTCGCTGTGGGCTGGGGGGCAAGGCCGTGCGCGGTGCGCGGTCGCGGCGTCCTCGATCGGCTCGCCGACCAATGATTGGCCATCGCCGGTCAGACCGCTGAGTTGGACCTCGAGGATCTGATTCACCTGGATCCGGCTCCCGGCTGTTGCGATCCGCACAGGCAGATAGTCGTCGCTGTAACCCAGCAGCCAGTCCGGCTGAGACGTCCCGGAATGGCCTTCGCAGAGCACCCGGGTGCGCTGGCCGACACGGCGGCGGAGTCGCTCATGTCGCATGGATTGGGCGAGGGCGCGCAGTTCGGTGAGACGCGCTGCTTGCGTGGCGGGATCGACGCGGTGTGACAACTCGGCGGCACGGGTACCGGGTCTTGGGGAGAAGCCGAAGGCATGGATGTCGCCGAATTGCATGGCTTGCGCGAAGCTTAGAGTCTGCTGCCAATCTTGATGCGTTTCTCCAGGGAAGCCGACGATGATGTCGGTGGTGATGTTCAGGGCGGGCACCAGGGTCCGGGCTTGCGCGACGAGACGCGCGAAGTCCTGGGTCTTGCATCGCCTGGCCATGCGTCGCAAGACGGCATCGGACCCACTCTGGAGTGGCAGATGCAGATGCGGCAGGAGGCGAGGATCCTCGAACAGTCGCCAGAAGGCATCCTGGAGGTCCCAAGGCTCGAGCGAACCAAGACGGAGCCGGCTGACGTCCGTCTCACGCAGGATGAGGGTGATGAGTTCGACGAGATCCGGCCCGCGCTCACCGCCATAGCCACCAAGCTGGACCCCGGTGAGCACCACTTCGGTGATGCCCTGTGCGACGAGTCGTTCGATCTGCTCCAGGATCTGTTCGGGCGCGCGGCTGCGTTCCTCGCCGCGTGCCTGCGTGGTGATGCAGAAGGTACACTGGTAGCGGCAGCCATCCTGAACCTTGATGAAGGCGCGCTGACGACCGCGCGCGAGCAGCAGCCCGGCATCGTTCGGGGTCTCGAGCGGGTCGGGCCGGTCTCGGATCCTTTCCGGTGAGCGGTTCAGTGTCTGCAGCGCGAGTTCGACGAGCCGCTCTTTGTCGTCATTCACCACGACCAGATCGACCGCGCCGGCTGATTCGATGCTCGGGTCGCCGAGTGTGGCCACACAACCGCTGAGCGCCACGCGCGCTGCTGGATCGGCGCGTTGGCTACGCCGCAAGAGCTGTCGGGATTTGCGCACGGCGGTGTGTGTCACCGCACAGCTATTGATCACGATCAGATCGGCGTCCTCATTTGTGTCAACGATTTGACACCCCTGATCACGAAATTGTCGTGCCCACTCCTCGGCCTCGGCTTCGTTGAGTCGACAACCAAGCGTTGCGATGCGCACGCGCGCGCCCCGGGTCGCATCTCGACTCATCCGGTGGGACCAGGCAGCGGCGGCGGGGATGGTGAGTTTTGGTGCAAAATCAGGCGCCATCCATCAGGGTCCTTGCGGAAGAGGTTCAGACCATAGATGGGCGGTGCCGTCTGCCCGGGCGCGCTGTCTTGCGTGCGCTCCTCGATGAGATGCGCGGCCATCTCATCGGTCTCGATCCAGAGCAGGTGTCGGACCTGAATGTCGAAACCGCCGGCTTGTTCGAAGATGGATTGCCAGAGCCGCAGGACGTCCGTGCCCGTGACCAGCGGGGTCATGGGCAACACGCAAGCGATCTCCGCTGAATCAGCCCACACGTGCGCCATGGTGGCCGCGTCGCCTGCCTCCAGTGCGTCGTAGAAGGCATCCTCTGCATCCTGGGCGGTTGCGAAGGGCATCGGGGTGGACTCTCCCATCTAGTTGATACGTGGAATGCGCAGGTTGATCCGATCAGCCGTGATCTCGCGCGACATGGACGCGAGGTGGGCATCGGCTGGGAAACGCAGTGTTTGACTCGCCGAGCTGCTGCTGAAGGCGTTGGGATAGCCATTGCCGCGGCCGGCTTGCGCCTGGAGCTGGTAGCCGATTCTCAGCGCATGTCCCCAGGGCTCGATCCGCACCACGCCCGGGTCGATGTTTCGGAGCCGGATCTCGACGAGATAGGCATCGGGCTGTACCCGCCGTGCGATCGAAAGGGCACGATGGCCGCGGGAGGGATCGCCATAGAAGGTATTCGGGGCAGGGTTGCCGAAGCCCGGCGCGACCCATTCTGGGGGCGTCTCAGGGGCAGGAGGGATGAGCCATGGTGAGCGCATCGGCGCGCCTGGGACCTGCCCGCCCGGATGGTTCCAGCCGGGTCCGACGTGACCGGTTGGCGGCCAGCCAGGAGGCGGGGACCTGAGGCCGCCCCAATGTGGTGGCGGTGAGACCATGCCTGGTGGCGGTGCGTTGGGGTCCCAGGCCCCCGCGGGGACGCACGAGAGCATGAGCAGGGCCGTCAGGGTGAGTCGTGTGAGATGCATGCCGTTCACCTCCTTCAGGGTTGAACCCCCGCAACGGTTTTCGTAACGAGCGCACGCGGATCATCGCGAACGTGCCAAGTGGGATGACCATTCGGCATGATGATGCCATGTCGAACGAGCCACGCGCGCGCATCCTCGGCATCGTCCTCGAACCACGCCCGCGCCGAACCAAGACGAAAATGATAGCCCCAAGCGTCCATATCCGCGAACAATCGCGTGCGTCCTAAGCCTGGCACCCAATCCGCGAGTAGGACCTGTAGATAGCAGACGGCATTCTCCTCCGCATCGTCACCACCCGCATCCGTGTGAAGATGGCAGCGACGGGGCGCGTCGAGACAGATCCAATGGCACGCCTCGTGGAGGACCGAATGCAGGGGCGTCAGGGCGCTCGCATGGAGACGATCACCAATCAACCCGGCCTCGACATCGCCCCAGTAGGATCCCGGGATGGGACCAGTAGTGTCACCGATCTCCAAGGTCAGACCGAAGCGGTCAAGGAGGGAGGAGAGACCCTGAAGCGTTGGAACGATGTCGGCGATGATCCGCACCTGAGGTGCCGTCGTTTCGCGTTCCAACTCTGGGTGTACCATGATGCTGGTTCAGGGCGTTGGTAGGTACGTCCGCAATCGCTCGATCAGTTCGGGCTCATCGAACTCGGTGCCCCCCTCCGCGCGCATCACCAATTTGCCCTCGGTGTCGACGACGAAGCTCGTTGGGAGACCCTTGACACGCCACTCCTGGGTTGCCCTGGAGTCCGGATCGAGGAGGAGTGGAAAGGTTGGTGCGGGCTCCAATTGATTGGTGAACGCGACAACCGTGTCGGCATCCTCCCCGACATCCACCGCGAGGATGGTCAGCCCACGCGACTCCAACTGGCGATGGAGTCGTTCCATTGAGGGCATTTCCTGGCGGCACGGTGGACACCAAGTCGCCCAGAAGTTGACCAGCACCACCCGGCCCTGGAGTTCCGCTAAATCGTAAACGACTCCATCGACAGCGGGCAGGCGCAACGGCGGTGCCGGGATCGGCTCATCGATCGGCTTGAAGCGGTGAGTGAGCGGAGGCGGATCCGCGGCTTCCACCGGGGCGACGCTGATCATTAGGAGCAGCGTGAGCAGAACGCCAGTCGGCACGGCGGCGGATCGATAGCATGCAGTCGGAGCAGCGAACATCGGTGAGTCTCAACTCCTGTCGGTGGCCCGCAAACGTCTGGCGGGCGATGAGATCGATTGTGCGTCCAGGCGGGAGTTCTGTCACCAGCATCCCCGACGGGGCGATGGAATCCGTTCTCGCGCGCCATAGGGGAGCAGGGGGCCGCGATGAGGCTGAGTCCCTTGCGGTGGAGGGCCTGCGACACCCCGCATCACGCGGAGCCAATCAGGATTAACCGTCAGGATCGCGGAAAGACATGAGGTCTCAGTATAGGTGCTTGGTGGCGCGGGCGCGACCCTTCAATTGGGCGCGCTAGTGCGTCAACCCTGGCCCTTCAGCAGGGCGGCTCTCGGCAAGTGGTGGATCCTGATCCAGGTCAGGACGGCGGGCGGATCCGCGTCGGACTCGACGCAAACGGCCCTGCCCAAACGAGCCGAGCGGATCGCCTGGTCCGTGACTCCGGTCGGGGTGGCGGGCCGGTGAGTGGTCAAGCGCGTGGCGGTGGCCTGCTGAACGCCCCACGCGTCTAACCGTGGAGCACGGTTGATCCGGTCGTGATCCTGCCTCACCTTCAAAACATGCGGTCGTGTTGACCGTGACAGAGATCAGGGGCTCGCCATGACGATTGACGGTACGCTCTTTCCAATGCCCCTCATTTGGGTGGCGACCCTGCTCTATGTCCTCACCTTGGCGCTGGCCGGTCGGTTGGCGCCGTGGCGGAAACTGCGTGACCTTGAACAGTTGAATGTGTTTCTCGGTGCGGTCGTGGCCTTGCTGATACTGTGGCACATGGATGTGCAGGTCCAATCTGGTTTGTCCTTCCACCTGCTTGGGGTCACCGCAATCACCCTCATGTTTGGCTGGTCATTGGCAGTGATCGGCGCATCGCTGGTGTTGCTGGGCGTCACGCTCAATGCGGGGGTCGGTTGGGAGGGCTTCGCGCTCAATGCCATCCTCGCGGGCGTGGTTCCGGCGACCTTGACCCAGTGCTTTCTCATCCTCATCCGCTGGTATCTGCCCAAGCAGTTCTTCGTGTATGTGCTCGTGAATGGTTTTCTGACCGCCGGGGTCGTTGGGGTGTTGAGCGGCTACCTCGCAACCTCGCTCCTGGTGGTGAGCGGCGCTTACAGTTACGCCGACTTGCGCGAAACGGTGCTACCCTTCTTCCCTTTAATGTTCATGCCTGAAGCCTTCTTGAACGGCTGGATCCTGGCGATCCTGGTCGCGTTCAAGCCGCAATGGGTGTATTCGTTCAGCGATGAGCAATATCTGAAAGGAAAATAAGGGAGTTTACGAATATGCGGTGGCTGGGTACGGCCGTCGGCGGCACCATCGGTCTGGTCGTGGGCGGGCCGGTCGGAGCAGTCTTTGGCGCTGCGTTGGGACAGGGTGTCGATCGCGGTTGGCTCGGTGCCTTGCGACCCGCTATGACCAGTGGGCAGCGGGCGCGCATCCAAACGCGTTTTTTTGAGACGATCTTCGCCGTCATGGGGCACGTGGCAAAGGCTGACGGGCGTGTGAGCGAGGCCGAGATTAGCTTGGCGAAGACGGTCATGGATCGGATGTCACTCGACCCCGTCCAGCGTCGTGCCGCGATCGACCTCTTCAATCAGGGGAAGTCACCCGATTTCGACCTTGCCGGGGCGATCGCCGCGCTGCGCAAGGTCAGTCAAGGGCAGCCGACCCTTACGCATTTGTTCATCGAGGTCCAGTTGCTCACCGCCTACGTCGATGGCCCACCCTCGCCACAGCAGGTGCGTCTCCTAGAGTCGATCCGCCGTGGTCTGAATGTCTCGACTTTCGCCTACCGCCAACTCGAGAACCTGCTGCTGTTGCAACAGCGGATCCGCGGCGCGGCCGGCCAGCGCGCGTCGGCGCCTACCCCGAAAAAACCACCGCTTGCGAGTGCCTACGCGACCTTGGGGGTCGAGCCAAAGGCGAGTGATGCCGAGGTCAAGAAGGCCTACCGTCGACTCATGAGCCAACATCACCCGGATAAGTTGGTGGCGCGTGGCCTTCCCGAGGAAGCCCTGCGCATGGCGTCGCAGAAGACCCAAGAGATTCGCAAGGCCTACGAGACCATCTCGGAGGCACGCGCGGCCTAGGATGACGCGCCCGGGCGTGGCTCCGGGCGCATTCTTCGCTCGCTTCGCGTCGTCGACATCCCGGCCTCGCGTCGAGCAGTCACCGCGACACCAACGCCAACCGTGGCCTGCCGGATCGCCTTCATGGCCTCCAAGCGAGGCCCCGTCCCCCTGTTGGCCCAAGCGACGTTCGTGGATTGCGTTGACCCGTGAAAATCCGCACCGCTTCGGTTAGAGTGCAGCACCACCGTATCCGACAATCGATCCGGGTCGAGGGCCGTTCGCTCTGCGTCCAGGGATCTCAGAGGACCATCATCATGGCGCCTGATTTGATCGCACCGTCCATCCTCTCGGCTGACTTTGCCCGTCTTGGCGAAGAGGTCGACCATGTCCTGGCCGCTGGGGCCGACATCGTCCATTTCGATGTCATGGACAATCACTATGTCCCGAACCTCACCATCGGCCCCCTGGTCTGCGAAGCGCTGCGCAAGCATGGCGTCACCGCGCCGATCGACGTGCACCTGATGGTCAAGCCGGTCGATCGGATCATCCCGGATTTCGCTGCCGCGGGCGCGACCTACATCACCTTCCATCCCGAGGCCAGCGAGCATATTGATCGCACATTACAGTTGATCCGTAACGAAGGCTGCAAGGCTGGTCTGGTGTTCAACCCAGCAACCTCACTGAGTTACTTGGACTATGTGATGGACAAGGTTGACATGGTCCTGTTGATGTCGGTGAATCCCGGTTTTGGCGGTCAGAGCTTCATTCCGGAAACCATGGAGAAGCTGCGGCAGGCGCGCAAACTGATCGATGCCTCAGGTCTGGAGATCCGGCTCGAGGTCGACGGCGGGGTGAAGGCTGACAACATCGGCGCCATCAAGGCCGCGGGAGCCGATACCTTCGTGTCGGGTTCGGGCATCTTTGGCAAGGGCCGCGACAGCGATCCACACCGTTACGACAGCATCATCCAGGAGATGCGCCAAGAGTTGGCGCGCTGAGGGACCGCGCGGTCGCGGTGCGGTCATGACGCCGGCCGGGTGTGCGGCACGGCAGTCCGCGAGCGGGCGTGATGCAAGAGCGCACCCGGACGCAGGGCGAGGTGCGCAAAGCGACACGCCCGGCCGGATGGACATGGGTTTGAGCCAGGAGTTGCGGTGGCATGTTGCAGCCGAAGATGATCCTGATCGATGTGGATGGCACCCTGGTCGACAGCGTGCCGGATCTCACCTACTGTGTCGACGTCATGATGGAACGGCTCGGGCGTCCACCTCGCGGCGAGGCCGCGGTGCGCAACTGGGTGGGTAACGGTGTGGAGCGCTTGGTGCGTCGCGCGCTCTTGGGTCGACTCGATGGTGAGCCGGATGAGGCGGAGGTTGCGGTGGCGCTCCCGATCTTCCTGGAGCTCTATGCACAGAACGTCTCTCAGCGCTCGCTCCTCTACCCGGGGGTCCGCGAGGGTCTCGCCTTCATGACCGGCGCCGGCTATCCCTTGGGTTGTGTCACCAACAAGGCCGCCCGATTCACCGAACCCTTGCTGCGTGATCTGGGGATCCGCGACCAGTTCAGCCTGGTGGTCAGTGGTGATACCTTACCCCTGAAGAAACCCGACCCCATGCCGCTATTGCACGCGGCCGCTTTCTTTGGGGTGGATCCCGCCCATGCGCTCATGATCGGTGACTCGGTGAGTGACGTGAAGGCCGCGCGTTCAGCCGGCTTCGGCATCATCTGCATGAGTTATGGATACAATCACGGCCAGGATATTCGCGCGGCCGAGCCGGACGCGGTGATCGATTCGATGAGCGAACTCAAGGGATTATTGGCCGCTTAGGCGCGACATCATGGCCGTTCTGAAGCGATCCCGCTGCGCGAGGCGATGGCACGGGTGCGAGCAACTCCCAACCGCACCTCGTCACTGGTCCGGAGACTGTGCATGACACCTGCTGCCTTTCGAGCCCTAGCCGATCAGGGCCATAACCGAATTCCGATCCTCCGCGAGGTCCTTGCCGACCTCGAGACCCCGCTCAGTGTCTATCTCAAGTTGGCGGAGGGGCCTTACTCCTACCTGCTGGAGTCGGTGCAAGGTGGTGAGAAATGGGGGCGTTACTCCATCATTGGCCTCCCGTGCCGGACCCTCTTGCGGGTGCAAGGCCATGGCGTTCAGGTCGAGCGTGACGGGGTCGTGATCGAAGCGGTCGAGACACCGGATCCATTGGCTTGGATCGAGGGCTTCCAAAACCGCTTCGTGGTCGCTGATCTGGACTGTCTACCCCGTTTTACCGGCGGGCTCGTCGGTTATTTCGGCTACGACACCATTCGGTACATCGAGCCGCGTCTCGCGCGCTGCCCGAATCCAGATCAGTTGGGTACGCCGGATATCTTGCTCATGGTCTCGGACGAGGTGATCGTCTTCGACAATTTGCGTGGGCGGATGTACATCATCCTGCATCTGGATCCACAGGCGGGCGATACCCTGCAAGCGGGTGAGGCCCGCATCGATGACCTCTGCGAGCGGATGCATCATGCCGCGCCTCGTCGTCGGCCGGGTCCGGGCACCAGGGTTAGCGAGACCGATTTCAACTCGGGATTCACCGAGGGGGCCTTCAAGCAGGCGGTCGCGCGCATCAAGGACTATGTCCTCGCCGGCGACTGCATGCAGGTGGTCATCTCGCAACGTCTCTCCATTCCCTTCCAAGCGCCGCCACTCGATCTCTATCGCGCGCTGCGCGGTCTCAATCCATCCCCTTACATGTATTTCCTCGATCTGGGTGACTTCCAGATCGTGGGCTCATCGCCTGAGATCCTGACGCGACTCGAGGATGGCGTGGTGACGGTGCGGCCCATCGCGGGCACCCGCCGCCGCGGTGAGACCGAGGCTGAGGATCGCGCGCTGGAGGCCGATTTGCTGGGCGATCCCAAGGAGTTGGCCGAGCATTTGATGCTGATCGACCTGGGGCGCAATGATGCGGGACGCGTGGCCGAGATCGGCAGTGTGCGGGTGACTGACAAGATGATCGTCGAGCGCTATTCGCATGTCATGCACATCGTCTCCAACGTCGTCGGCGAACTGCGTGAGGGCCTGAATGCCATCGATGTCCTGCGCGCGACCTTCCCGGCTGGCACGGTTTCAGGCGCACCCAAGATCCGCGCGATGGAGATCATCGACGAACTCGAGCCGGTGAAGCGGGGGATCTACTCCGGCGCGGTGGGCTATCTCTCCTGGAACGGGAATATGGATACCGCGATCGCGATTCGCACCGCTGTGATCAAGGACGGTCTACTCCATATCCAGGCTGGTGCCGGCGTCGTCGCCGATTCCGTGCCGGACCTGGAGTGGAAGGAGACCATGAACAAGGGGCGTGCCGTGTTTCGTGCGGTGGCCTTGGCGGAGGCCGGGATCGAACGGGCCTGATGTTCCAGACAACGCCAGGGCGTGGGCAGGGTTGACAAGGCCTGTTCAGCCGCCTGAAAATGGGCGCTTGTTCAACCACGGAGAGTCGTGTGAGTACTGATTCAAGTGACAGATGTCGGTCATTCGCCGACACCATCGCCTGAGGGGCTCGCCGCGTTCCGTTCCGCCGCGTCCCGCCCGGGCGCGGTCTCGAGCCGATCCGCACCAGATCGGCTTCCCTGAGACCAACCTGTCTCGATTCGACATCCGCATCAGCTCGCGATCGCTTGGAGCCATCCAAGCGAGACCATCAGCGATCCGAGCGCGCCGGATATCGTGAATCCAGTCTCGCCGTGACTCCCTCAGCGATGCTATCGCGCAGTGAAGAGGAGACGGTCATGACACTCGAGATTGCGGCAACGCCTCGCCCCCGCACCCCCGCGATCAACACGAAATGGGGCCGCTGGCGGAGCTGGTTCGCTCCAACGACCCCATCAGGCGCACACCATGACGTGGCCTCCACCATGAGCGACGTAGGCCCAACCCGGGCGTGCGAGCCGGCTGCACACGCCGCCCGCTCCATCGGCGCCACGTGCTCGTCAGGTCAGCCCTATCGGCTGTTCATTACCAGTGACTCGCGTGCGATCGCACAGAGAGCACTCGCCATGCTGTGGGCGAGCACGGGCGAAAACCGTCTCACGCCTGAGCGGGTGTCCCTGCGCACGGAGGCCACCACCGGGTTGTCACGCCTGTCGATTCGGGTGGTCTGCGATGCATCCCAGCGCCGTCACTTGGCGCAGTTCGTCCATCGTGCGAGCGAACTGCGGGGGATTCGCCGACTCCACTGGGAGACCGTGCCCCCAAGTGAGCGGATGCTCTAGCACACGACACGGGGTTTGCGAGCAGGACTTAAGGGTGTTGACTCACGCCCGCCCCGCATTGCTCCGCGAGCTTGACGCACTGTCGCCAGCGGCGACGAGGAGGCTACATGGACCCAGGACCTAGACGCGTGGCACCCGGATCGACCCTCGACTGACCCTCCCGCCAGACTGCGAGCATGGGTTGATCAGTCGCTGATCCCCGTGCCACCTCAAGACTCGGACCCGGCACTGCGTGCCCGTTGCATGCAGCTCGCCGCGGACTCTAACCCTATTGTGCGTGCGCGGTCGCCGTGCTAATCGGTGCATCGGCTCGGTGCGCGTTTGGTCGAGTCATCGGCTGGCGCGCGCAGCCGCTGGTGCGTTGTGCGCCGCGCACGCCAGTCGAGGTGACAGCATGGATTACATGGAAATCGTCTTCGCGCTGAAGGCCATCCTGGCCAGCAACGATGCAACGGAGTTCGCTATTGTTGAGCGACATTCGCATCCAGCCGATCTCGCCGCGGCACTCGCCAAACTCACCACGGCAGACCAATGTCGACTGCTCGGCATGGCGTCGCCGGCGGTGCGCGCGCAGGTCTTCGGCTATCTGTCCGCAAAGCAGCAGGGTGCCTTGACCGCGCAGTTCGATCGGACCCGTCTGGCCGAGCTGCTCCTGCACATGCATGCCGATGAGCGTGCCGATCTCTACAATCAACTCCCCGAGCCGCAACGCGATGCCGCGCTGCCGGCGTTGGCGCAAGTCGAGCGTGAGGACATTCGACGCCTGGCCTCCTATCCGGAGAAGACCGTCGGCGCGGTCATGACCTCGGACTATGCCACCTTGCCGCCCGATCTCACGGCGCGCGAGGCGATCGAGGAATTGCGGCGCATCGCCCCCGACACCGAGACGATCTACCAGTCCTACGTGATCGATGCGTCTCGGCGGTTGATGGGGACCGTGTCGCTGCGTGAATTGATCGTTGCCGCGCCGCATGCCCGGGTCGGTGATCTCATGACCCCGGATCCGGTCTCGGTACCGGCGAACGCGCCGCGCGAGGATGCCGTGCGTTTGATCGCGAAATACGATCTGCTGGCCCTGCCAGTGATCAATGGTGGTGACATGATGGTCGGGATTGTCACCTACGACGATGCGATGGATATCGAGCAGGCCGAGACCGACATCGACTTCCGTAAAGTGGGCGCGGTCAGTGAACTCGGCAAAGGATTAAAGGAGGCCTCGATCACACTCCTGTATCGCAAGCGGGTCTTTTGGCTGGTGCTGCTAGTCTTCGGGAATCTCTTCTCCGGGGCCGGTATTGCCTATTTTGAGGACACCATCCTCGCCTATGTGGCGCTGGTGTTCTTCCTGCCGTTGTTGGTCGACAGTGGTGGCAACGCGGGCTCGCAGTCAGCAACCTTGATGGTGCGGGCACTGGCCACGGGTGATGTGGTGATCAAGGATTGGGCTGGGATGTTGGGTCGCGAACTGGTCGTCGCGGGTCTGTTGGGTGCGACCATGGCACTGGCGGTCTCAGGACTCGGTCTTTGGCGCGGCGGCCCCGAGATCGCGCTGGTCGTTGCCCTCTCAATGCAATTGGTGGTCATCGTCGGGAGCGTCATTGGGATGTCGCTGCCCTTCCTACTGAGCAGGCTCAAACTCGACCCCGCGACCGCGAGCGCGCCCTTGATCACCTCGATCGCGGATGGGACGGGCGTGCTGATCTATTTTGCGATCGCGACGGCGGTGTTGGGCTTGCCGGGCGTGGATTGACTCCGCGCGTGTTGCTCACCGAGCGTGATGTCATGGTGGGGAGAAAGCGGACGGTGGCGATGGCGGAGGGTCTCTTATCCGCAGAAGATGCATGTCGCCATCGCCGCCGAACTGTCGGTGCTGTCTCCTCGAACATCGAGCGGGATCAGGGCCCGAGGATGTCAGAACCAGGTGAGCTGATCGTCGCTCTGGTAGGATTGCGACATGAATAGGAGCGGGGCGGCGCGCGCTGCGCTCGCGCCTCGTGTCCCGAAGCCCCTGCCATCTGATCGCCATCCGTGTACGCTGATTGGGCGGTGTTCGAGTGGGGCCGAGCCCCTCCTCGGTGTGAGGTCGCGGCCTGGTTTGCGCCGTGGGCTGGTTGCCGATGCGCGGGCACGGGCGGCCGGGAACCCCCGCTGAACGGGCGCTGCGCCACTTGCCTCTCGCCACCGGTTCACAATGATGCACTGATGACTCATGGGTGATCGCAACGATGCTGCTGATGATCGACAATTACGATTCCTTCACCTACAACCTGGTGCAGTATCTAGGTGAGTTGGGTGCGCCGGTGCGGGTGGTGCGCAACGATGAACTCGGGCTCGACGAGGTCATCGCACTCGCGCCCGAACGTATCGTGATCTCACCTGGCCCCTGTACGCCGAATGAGGCCGGGATCTCGGTGCCCTTGATCAAGGCGATGGCCGGGCGGGTCCCGATCCTGGGGGTCTGTCTGGGGCATCAGGCGATCGGCCAGGCCTTCGGTGGGCGGATCATCAAGGCGCCCAGCGTGATGCACGGGAAGACCTCGCCGATCCATCACCGGAACATCGGAGTCTTTCGTGGTCTGAACAATCCGTTCGAGGCAACACGCTATCATTCGCTGGTGATCGAGCCCGAGACCCTTCCGGAGTGTTTGGAGGTCACGGCTTGGACCACGACTGACAGTGGTGAGCGTGAGGCGATCATGGGCGTGCGTCATCGCACCCTGTCGGTCGAAGGCGTGCAATTCCACCCGGAGTCGATCTTGACCCGGCACGGGCATGATCTGTTGCGTCATTTTCTCGAAACCTGAGTGGGCCTGGTGCGCGCGCTCCCGGTCCGGGATGGTGTCGAACACCAACATCATTTGAGTCAAGCGGGGGCGAAGGAATGGAGTTGAATGAGGCGATCGGTCGCTGTCTGGAGCGACAAGATCTGACGGGCGAGGAGATGACCCGTGTGATGCGCACCATCATGACGGGGGGCGCTACCTCGGCGCAGATCGCGGGGTTCCTGATCGCCTTGCGCATGAAAGGTGAATCGGTTCCCGAGATCGCGGCCGCGGCCGACGTGATGCGTGCGCTGGCCGCGGGCGTGAACATCGATGGGCTCGAACATACCGTTGATATCGTGGGAACCGGGGGCGATGCCTCGGGGACGTTCAATATCTCGACCACCAGTATGTTCGTCGCGGCAGCCGCCGGCTGCCGGGTGGCTAAGCATGGCAATCGATCCGTTTCGAGCCGCTCGGGTGCCGCCGATGTCCTGGAGGCCGCCGGCGTGCGCCTGGATCTCACCCCGGCGGAGGTCGAACGTTGTGTGCGCGAAGTCGGCGTGGGTTTCATGTTCGCGCCGAGCCACCACAGTGCGATGAAGCACGCCATTGGTCCGCGCAAGGAACTTGGCGTGCGCACCATCTTCAATGTGCTCGGACCCCTGACCAATCCGGCTGGGGTGGTGAATCAGGTGCTCGGCGTCTTCAGCGCCGAGTTGCTGGAGCCGCTGGCGCTGGTGCTGCAACGTCTCGGCAGTCGTCACGTCCTGGTCGTGCATGCTCGCGATGGGCTCGACGAGATCAGCCTCGGCGATGTCACCGACGTGGTGGAGCTGAAAGATGGCGTCATCCACCGTTTCACCATCCACCCTGAGGATTTTGGTTTCGAACGCGCCGCGTTGGCAACGATCCAAGTCCAGAATCCAGCTGAGAGTCTCGCCGTGATGCGGGGCGTGCTCGCCAATAAACCAGGGCCGGCACGCGATATCGTGCAACTGAACGCGGGTGCCGCCATCTATGCCGCGGGACGCGCCGAGAGCTTGGCCGATGGGTTTGCGCAAGCTGCGGCGGTGCTTGCAAGTGGTGAGGCGGCGCGCCGTCTCGAGCAGCTCGTGGCGTTGACGACGCGCCGCGGTGCGTGACGAAAGGGTGAAAAATCGTGTCCGAGACACCTGATATCCTCAAGACCATCATGCAGCGCAAGGTCGTGGAGGTCGCGCAACGCCAGGAGCACACTGCCCTTGCGCGACTCCAGGCTGAGCTGGAGTCGGCGCCCCCGCCACGTGGATTCGCCGCTGCGTTGATGGCAAAGGTGAGCGCCGGTCAGGCTGCGGTGATCGCCGAGATCAAGCGGGCAAGCCCAAGTAAGGGTCTGCTGCGGGCTGATGTTCGCCCCGCTGAGATCGCCGCGAGCTATGCCGCGCAGGGGGCGGCTTGTCTGTCCGTGCTGACGGATCAGGACTTCTTTCAGGGGCGCGATGCGGACCTGGTGGCCGCGCGCGAGGCCTGTGCACTGCCGGTGATCCGCAAGGATTTCATCATCGACCCCTACCAGGTCTATGAGGCACGCGTCCTCGGGGCGGACTGCATCCTGCTGATTGTGGCCTGTCTGAGCGACCAGCAACTCGCGACGCTCGCCGCGCTCGCGCACGAGCTGGGATTGGATGTGCTGGTTGAGGTTCATGATGCCGAGGAATTGGCGCGGGCGCTGGTGCTGCCAGGACGCCTGATCGGCATCAACAATCGGAACCTGCGCACCTTTGAGGTGAGTCTGGAGACGACGCTCGGTCTCCTCGAGCGGATTCCGAACGATCGGCTGGTGGTGACCGAGAGTGGCATCCTAACGCCCGCGGATGTCGCCTTGATGCGTGCGCATGGGGTACATGCCTTCTTGGTTGGCGAAGCCTTGATGCGCGCGGCGGATCCGGGGCAGGCGTTGGCGCGCTTGTTCGCCACCGGTATCTGAGGGGGCGAGTCGCCGCGGTGGATGCCGCGTCCGAATCTGGCTCAGCGCGTCCCGAACACCACGATCGTCTTGCCTTTGGCACTCACCAGACCCTGTTCTTCCAGGCTCTTGAGCACCCGGCCGGCCATTTCGCGCGAGCATCCCACGTTGCGCGCGAGTTCCTGGCGGGTGATGCGAATCTGCATCCCGTCGGGGTGCGTGATGGCATCCGGTTGCTGACACAGATCCAGTAGCGTCCGGGCGATCCGCCCGGTGACGTCTAGAAAGGCGAGATGTCCGACCTTGCGGCTGGTTTGACGCAGTCGTTGCGAGAGCTGGAGCCCGATGCTGTAGAGAAAGTCCTTGGCGTAATCCTTGAGGTCCGTTTCGAGGAGGCGATCTAAGCGCTGGTAGGTGATTTCGGCAACGCGGCATTTGGTGCGGGTTCTGACGACAACGCTGCGTGTCTTTTGTGGGACGAAGAGACCCATCTCACCAATGAACTCACCCTTATGCAAATAGGCGAGCAAGAGGTCACGGCGCTCCTCGGGGTCGTCGAGCATGGCCGCAACGGACCCTTCGATGAGATAATAGAGCGTATCGGCGGCTTCGCCTTGACGAATGAAATCGACGTTTTTCTCGTAGCTCTTGATGTGACAATGACGTAGCAGTGGCTCCAGCCAGGATGGGTCGTTTAGAGGTGGCTTGAGAATCGTCATGACCTGATCTGATGTGACCTCAATCTCACTCGCGCATGGGCCTCGGATTCTAGGCGTCCGCTGGCGGCTTGTCGAACGCGTCGACTGAGTTCCGGGTTGTCATGAGGTGAGCGTGCCGGGTGATTCGGGGACACGCCGAGCCCCGTTGAGCGTCCCGAGTCAAGAGTCAAGAGTGAGTCGCGGTCGGTTCAGAGAGGAGTGGTGATGAAGGCACGAGTGAAATGGATCGAAGGGACCGCCATGCTAGCCGAATCCGGCTCGGGTCATGCGGTTGTCATGGATGGGCCGCCCGAGTTGGGTGGACGCAACATCGGGGTGCGGCCGATGGAGCTGTTGCTCATGGGCTTGGGTGGCTGCACACAATTTGATGTGCTATTGATCTTGCGCAAGGCCCGGCAGCCGGTCTCGGATTGTGAGGTCGAGCTGACGGCGGAGCGTGCCGCGACCGATCCGAAGGTCTTCACCCGCATTCACGTGCACTTCATCGTCACCGGTCATGGGCTGGACCCGCGGCGCGTCGAGCGGGCGATTACGCTGAGTGCGGAAAAATACTGCTCCGCCTCGATCATGCTGGGCGCCATGGCGGCCATCTCCCACGACTTTGAGATTCGCGAGGCCGCCGCGCCCCTTGCGTCCATCGAGACCCGAGGGTAGCGTGCGCGGTCCGGTCGGCTGTTCAGGAGAGTTTTCGCCGATGCCCACGACTTTGAGAAAGTTACGTTTGGAGGGGTTCAACAACCTCACCAAGACGCTCAGTTTCAACATCTACGACGTTTGCTATGCGGATTCGGATGAGCAGCGCGAGGCCTACATTCAGTACATCGACGAAGCCTACAACGCCGAACGCTTAACCGCGATCCTGACCGATGTCGCTGAGATCATCGGGGCGACGATCCTGAATGTCGCGCATCAGGATTACGACCCCCAAGGCGCCTCGGTCACCATGCTGATTTCGGAGGAGCCGATCGCGGCGGGGCAGCTCTCGAACACGGCATCCCCCGGCCCGTTACCCGAGGCGGTGGTCGCGCATCTGGATAAGAGCCACATCACCGTGCATACGTATCCGGAGAGCAACCCCCAGACTGGTATCAGCACCTTTCGCGCGGACATTGATGTGTCGACCTGCGGGCGGATCTCGCCGCTGCGCGCGCTCAACTATCTCATTCACGCGCTCGAGTCGGATGTGGTGATCATGGACTACCGAGTGCGCGGGTTCACGCGCGATGTCGGTGGGCGCAAGCATTTCATCGACCACAACATCAGTTCGATCCAAAATTATCTGTCGCGTGATACCAAGAATCGCTACCAGATGGTCGACGTGAACGTCTACCAGGAGAATCTCTTCCACACCAAGATGGTCATCAAACATTTCAGGCTTGATGACTATCTCTTCTGTATCAAAGCCGATGATCTCTCGGAGCGCGAGCACAAACGCATCCAGAAGCTGCTGCGCCGCGAATTGTCCGAGATCTTCTATGGTCGTAACCTCGGTCGCAACCTGGAGTTCATGGGCTGCTGAGGGCGAACCGCCGCAACCATGACTCTTGGTGGTGAGGTGGTCGCGTGCGCGATGTCACTGACCACCGCTGATTGAGCGATGGCCACGATTCACCTTAAACCCAGTAGACCGTCCTCGTCATCACCTTTGAGGTCAGGCGCATCGCCGAGCGGATCGGTGCCGGGAGTTCGGCGCCTCCCGCGGCATGCGCGATCTGCGCATGGTGCACCTCGTCCGCCTTCATCTGTTCGAGGATCGTGCGGGTTTTCTGATCCGCGCTGGGGATCTGCTCGAGATGCTCATCGAGATGGTTCTCGACTTGACGCTCGGTCTCCACGACGAACCCAAGGCTCCACTTGTCGCCGGCGAGTCCGGCGGCCGCCCCCATGGCAAAGGAACCGGCATACCACAGAGGATTGAGGAGACTCTTGCGATCACCGAGATCCTCGAGACGGCTGGCACACCAGGCGAGATGATCGTTTTCCTCTCGCGCCGAGCGTTCCATCCGCTGGCGGGTATCGGGCAGTTTGGCGGTGAGGGCCTGGCCCTGGTAGAGCGCCTGCGCACAGACCTCCCCCGTGTGGTTAATGCGCATCAGTCGCGCTACGTGGCGACGTTGTTCCTCTGTCAACTCAGCTTCATCAAGCTCGGTCGCCGGGTTGGGGCGCTCGGTCGTCTGGGGGCGCCCGAATAGGGTCCGCAGGGCATGATCGACATTGATTAGCAGATGATCAATGGGTGTGAAACGACGGGTGCTCATGATGCCTCCAGCGCTGTGCGATCGGTTCGTGAATCTCACCTGATCCGCGTGTATGGACTCGGTTCGGGACGAAGGTGGGGCCGGTGGGTGCAATTTTCGCCGGATCGTGCGGGCATCACCAACCGTCTGTCAGTGCGATTCCCAGCCGCCATTGGGCCATCATACCGCAGCCACGGCGCCGCTCGGACCGAGCCAGCGAGGGGGGATACGCTCGGACCGGTTGGCACGTGCCAGGGGAATGCCCAGGCATGATCCGTTGGTGTCAAGGCGCCGAGCGGGGCCCCGCCAGTGCTCGGTCGATGAGTTCCACCGGATGTAAGATCTCGACCGCAAGGCCCGCATCGCGAACCCCAGCCGCAAGATGGAGGGCGCAGCCGGGATTGGTCGTGACGATCACCTCTGGTGGCCGTGCGCGGATGGGCTCCAGGAGCCGGTCCAGCAATGCCTCGGCCATGCGGGGCTGTTGCAGCAGGTAGGTCCCGGCCGCTCCGCAGCAGCCATCGCCAGGAGGCAAGCGCTGGAGATCGAGCCCAGGGATGCGTGCTAGGAGACGATGCACGGCGCCATTGCCACCGAGGCGGTTGCGATGTGAGCAAGGCTCGTGGACGAGCACGCGGGCGGCGATCCGCTGCAGTGACGCGGTCTCGGGCCACGTCAGGCCATCGAGATAGTCGCAGAGTTCAAGGGGGTTGGCCGCCGCGGGATCCTCACGGAGTTCGGCGACGCAGGCGCTGGCCAACCCCACGAGTTGACGCGGGTTTTGGGAGCCAAGTGCGCGCGCGCGCGTGGCATCCGCCGCCGCTGGAAAGCCGTTGTGTCTGAGCATGGCGCCACAGCAGGATGCGGGGGCGGCCACTCGCAGCGGTGCGCCGAGTCGCGCGGCGACGCGCAGGGTCGCCGCAACCGCGGATCCTTGTAGGGCCTCTGCGGTGCAGCCGAGAAAGAGTTCGGCGGCAGGGGGGGGGCTCGTATGCAGTGGTGTCGCGCGCGGTGCCGGTCGTGTTCGCGCCACGACCCCCGTCAGGCGCCGATAAGGGGCCAGCCATGGGAACCGCGCGAAGACTGGATGTTCGGCGAGGCGGGCAACTCCGCTCCAATCGGCAAGGCGCGCGAAGCGGCTCAGTATGGCCATGCCGCGCGCGCTGGAGAGCATGCCGAGCAGTAAGCGCGTGATGTGGCGCCGAGACGCTGGCATGGCCGTCGTGCACATGGCCTTGGCGCCGTCGATCAAGCCTGCGAAGTCGACTTCCGAAGGGCAGGCCCGCTCGCAGTTGAGACAGCCGAGGCAGCCGTCGAGGTGTGCGGCCAAGGTTGGCGTCATCGCCAGCTGACCCTCGACCCAACCCTGAATGAGTGCGATGCGGCCACGCGGTGAATCGGCTTCATCGCGTGCCTGGCGAAACGTCGGGCAATGTGGCAGACAGAGGCCGCACTTCACGCATTGGTCTGCGAGCGTTGCGAGTTGGTGCGCGCAGACCGGGCTAGGCGACCGCGGTTGGGGCCAGCGTGCGGACGCGCCCTGAGCGGCGTCGGATTGGCGCGGGTTCTGGAGTTGGTCGGTTGGGGTCTTCAAGTGCGGGGGGATCCGAACGGTGAGGGTGGGCTGCGGAGCGCGGCGTTGCCAATGATTATGGTACTCTCATGGCCACAATCCTGGGGTCAATTCAGGTCATTGAGATGTCGTTCTACCGTTATCACGTCTTTCTGTGCACCAACCAGCGCGAGGATGGCCGTCAAAGCTGTCAGCAGTGCGACGCGACCGCCATGCGCGACTTCCTGAAACAACGCACCAAGGAATTGTCTCTCACGGGTCCGGGTGGGGTGCGCATCAATACCGCCGGCTGTCTCGATCGGTGCGCCGAAGGTCCGGTCATGGTGGTGTATCCCGAAGCCATCTGGTACACCTACGTGGATCGCGAAGACCTCGAGGACATCCTTCAAGACCATCTCATCGGTGGCCGCCCGGTCGAGCGCCTCCGGCTGCCGGATTAATCCCGGCCTTGGTGGCGGGCGGACGTGCCGGCATCCTCGCGACGGAGTACTGGTTCGACCCTAGGCCCACCCCCATGATTCAGATGAGTGCGGGGTGCGCATCCTCGGCCAAGTCGCTGGGCTTGCGTGGTGTCTCGGTGTCACGTAAACTTCGCGGTCTTTCCAAATCAGTTCACGATCTCAGTCGCTGGCATTCTTGCATCGACTTCCCCGTGTCGTCACTCACTCTCGAGGTGTCGGCGGGGTAAGCCGCAGCGTCGAGATCACCCCGGAGCGAAGGACAATGACGACGACAGTGAGTGCGAAACCCGCGGAGGTGCGCCGCGCCTGGTATGTAGTCGATGCCGATGGCAAGACCCTCGGTCGTCTCGCCAGTGAGCTGGCGCTTCGGCTCCGTGGCAAGCACAAGCCGCAGTACACTCCCCACGTTGATACCGGGGATTACATGATCGTCGTGAACGCTGGGAAGGTTCGCGTGACCGGCAACAAACGTCAGGACAAGATGTATTACCGACATACTGGTTATGTTGGGAATCTCAGGTCGACGAGTCTTGAAAAGATGCTCCAGACCAAGCCGGAGCGGGCTATCGAGATCGCTGTTAAAGGGATGTTGCCACGTGGTCCGCTCGGCCGCGCCATGTTCCGGAAGCTGCGCGTCTACGCCGGCCCTGAACACGGCCATCAGGCGCAACAGCCGCAGACCCTGGATCTCAACGTTTAGGAATCAATCGCATGTCGGAAAGACTTCTCGCCACCGGTCGTCGTAAGACCTCTGCCGCCCGCGTCTTCTTAACGCTCGGCTCGGGGCAAATCACGGTCAACCACCGCCCACTCGATGAGTTTTTTGGGCGTGAAACGGCTCGTATGGTCGTTCGCCAACCCCTTGAAACCGCCGGTCTGCTCGATCGTGTCGATGTCACGGTCACCGTGAATGGTGGTGGGAATACCGGTCAAGCTGGTGCGATTCGTCATGGCATCGCTCGCGCCCTCGTGAAGTTCGATGAGAATCTGCGCTCCCCGATGCGGCGAGCCGGTTTTCTAACTCGTGACGCACGCGAGGTCGAACGGAAGAAAGTCGGGCTGCACAAGGCGCGGAAACGGCCTCAGTTCTCCAAGCGCTAACCCGATGTGGTATCGGCTTGGTCAGTTGATCGCTGGCCTCGCCCATGCCCCTGTCGATCCTGGCCGTGATGCGATGCCGCAAGTTTGGCTTGGCTCCTCATAGACTAGGGCGACAGTCAAGATCCAACGCTTCTGGGGGATCGTCTAGTGGTAGGACAGCGGACTCTGACTCCGTCAACCTAGGTTCGAATCCTAGTCCCCCAGCCACTTGCTGCCCATCATCAGGTGGCTCGTACTGCCTGACCTGAGCGCTATTCGATCCGCGCAAAGCACTGCGTCCCTGGATCGATGCGAATGCGCCTTTCCAAGACGGATCACCTCCTCATACTTCAGCACTTTCGGATTCATGCGTGTCACGCGCTTTCGTTCGTGCGATTCCTTCATCTTCCCCAATCAGGCGATCCATCAGAATCGCGGTCACAGGGTCGCGCGCGTTCTCGAGATGTGCGTAAAACTAATCCGTTTCGTTGGTGAAACGCCAGCTCGGGCAGCCTTAAGCGGATCGCCGAGAGCGCATGAGATCCTGATCCTCCGTATCGGGGGCGGCGTGTCGCGGGGTCAGTCGGACTGACTGTATGTTATACGCAACATCTTGCCAGCCCATGGCCTCCTCGTCGATCGAGCCCGGCCCTTGCCGGGTGCGGTGGCGACGCACCGGGCGGCTCGGGGTTGCGAAAACGGATCGGAACCTGCTCAGCCGTCCGATTGTTCTCGACCCTCACCCGGCGCGCATCGTCCAGGTCTCTCCTTCGATAGCCTCGATTGCCGATCTGCCACATGGCCGCCCCCGCAGTGCCTTGAACGAAGACGCCGTCGAGCGGGTCCGTGGTCGCTCCTGAACCGATTCGATGTAAAAAAGCAACAGGTCACTCATCTGTGTCTTTTTTTGCCTCACGCTGTTGCAAAACACTCTTCCGTGCACTATAGTTTGACTCGCAAAGCAGGATTGCGTTTGGTTTCTGCAGTCTGACTGACAAATTCACAACAGCGGAGAACAGCATGAACAAGAAGCTCCTCAGCCTGGCAATCGCCGGCGCGATGGTTGCTCCGAGCGTCGCGATGGCCGAAGCGGTCCTCTACGGGCGCTTGAACGTTTCTCTTGACTACGCCGAAGTCAAGAACGTCATCCTTCCGACCTACGGTTTTGCCCGCAACGATCAAGGCGAGGTGATCCTTGACGATAATGGCAACCCGACCCTGGTACAGCTCACCAACGGCGTCGATTTCGACGGTTGGGGCATGTCCAGTAATGGCTATATCCCCGGCGTGAACCGTTCCAACCGAATCGGTGTGAAGGGCTCGGAAGACTTGGGCAACGGCCTGAAGGCGATCTACCAGGTCGAGCTGGGCATCAACCTGGACGACACCAACAACAACGTCCTGAATAACAACGACACCATCTCCTACCGGAACACCTTCGTGGGTCTCGCGGGTGAGTGGGGCACCTTCTTGGTGGGTCGTCATGACACGCCCTTGAAGATCTCCACCGGCAGGCTGGATCTCTTCTCCGACACCATGGCCGACTACAATGGCACCGTCGGCTTCCGTGATCTGCGTGCCGACAACGTACTGGCCTACATCAGCCCGAGTCTCGCTGGCTTCCAGTTCTCCGGTGCAATCGTCCCGGCCGGTGGCGCAACTGGTGGTGGTCAGGGTTTGAACCTGAATGAGAACAGCCTGGCTGGCGCCTACTCGCTCGCGGGTATCTACAGCAACGGTCCCTTCTACGCGTCCGCTGCCTATGAGTCCCTTGGCAACCAGCATTTCAACACCCAAACTCAGAGTGTTTTCGGAAGCAACTGCCCGGTCGAGTTCCCGCCGCGCGACGTGCGTGACCCCAATGCGATCTACGGCGTGAGCTGTGACTTCCAAAGCAGTGATGCGACCGCTTGGCGCTTCGGTCTTGGTCTGCTCGATTGGAACGGCTTCACCTTGACCGGTATCTACGAGAACCGTGACGGCGAACCCTTCACCGATAAGTATTCCGGTGTCATTGATCCGACGGATGCCGCCAATAGCTTCCTGTTCAACCAGCCCTTCGCCGGTGGCGCTGCCGGTAAGGCCGAACTCTGGCAGATCCAAGCCGGTTATGCCTTTGGTAACAACATGGTCAAGGCGATGTATGGCCAGGCCGACTACTCCGCCGGTGGAAACTTCTTCTACGGCAGCGAGGTTGCCGCGAGAGATGGTGGCGCCTTGGCGTTCAACAATGAAAATACGCTTCGCAACTACAAGGTTGACACCTGGGCCGTTGGTTTCGATCACAACTTCAGCAAGCGCACCAAGGTGTATGCCCTCTACACCGACGTGTCGAACGATGCCAAGAACGTGATCTCGGCTTCCGAGTGGAACGGCTTCTCCTTAGGGATGATGCACAGCTTCTAAGGTTCGAGCCGAGCTGGACTTGAGGATGCTGGACGGGGCCTTCGGGCCCCGTTTTTTTTGTCCGTGAGACGGGGTGTGTGAGAACGTCTTGGTTGGCTATCGCGCCTGCCCGCTCGCGATCTCTGTCATGCGGGATGAAGCGTTTTGGGGCCGTCCGCTGTGCCAAGGATGAGGAGGTCCGCGGGACGCAGCGCGAAAATGCCAACCGTTACCACGCCGGCGATGTTGTTGATGGCCTGCTCGAGTGTGACGGGGTCGATGAGATCGAGATTCTGCACATCAAGAATGAGGTTTCCGTTGTCGGTGATGACGCCTTCGCGCCAGACGGGGGTGCCGCCGAGCTTGACGAGTTGACGCGCCACATGGCTGCGCGCCATGGGGATGACCTCGACGGGGAGTGGAAAGGCGCCTAGGACATCGACGAGCTTGCTCTGGTCAGCGATACAAACGAACTGACGACTCGCCGCGGCCACGATCTTCTCGCGGGTCAAGGCACCACCACCGCCCTTGATGAGTTGCAAGGCATGATTGGCTTCGTCGGCCCCATCGACGTAGAGTGACAGCTCCCCCACCGCGTTGAGATCGAACACCCTGATCCCATGTCCTTCAAGTCGTTTGGTGGAGGCCTCGGAGCTGGAGACGGCGCCCTCAATGCGGCCCTTGATCCGGGCCAGCGCGTCGATGAAGTGATTGACGGTCGAGCCGGTCCCGACCCCGATGACGCCGCCCTCGGCATAGGTGAGCGCAGCCTCCGCGGCCTGTTGTTTCATTGCGTCTTGGTTGTTCATGCGGTCCTCCAGCGAGCGGTTGGCTCGATTGATTGCGAAGCGGGGATGGGGGGCCATTGACTGGATGGATGACACCCAAGGCGTTCTCGGGTGATGTCCAATGACGAGATCCCGGGGTTTGGCGACCCTGCCAGGACAGCCCTTCTTTCAAATCAGCCGTTCATCATAGCAGAGCCCTGCGAGTCCAGAGAGAGCCATGCCAGACGCCTACATCGAACGGATCTTGCGCGCGCGTGTGTATGACGTCGCGCGTGAGACCCCCCTCTCGCATGCGCCACAGCTCTCCTCGCGCCTGCACAACGAGGTCTTTCTCAAGCGTGAGGATCTTCAACCGGTCTTTTCCTTCAAGCTCCGAGGCGCTTACAACAAGTTGATCAATCTGGACCCCAAGATCCGGGCGCGGGGTGTGATTGCCGCGAGTGCCGGGAATCATGCGCAGGGTGTGGCACTTGGTGCCGCGAAACTTGGGATTTCCGCCACGATCGTGATGCCACGCACGACCCCCGGGATCAAGGTGCGCTCGGTGCGGGGCTTCGGCGGGAAAGCGGTTTTGCATGGTGATTCCTATGATGATGCCTTCACCCACGCCATGACCCTGGTGCGGGAGAAGGGCCTGACCTTCTTGCATCCCTTCGATGATCCAGACGTCATCGCTGGCCAGGGAACCATCGGGATGGAGATCCTGCGTCAGCATCCCGAGCCGCCATACGCCATCTTTGTGCCAGTGGGTGGCGGTGGGCTGATCGCGGGGATCGCGGCCTATGTGAAATGGTTGCAACCCAGTGTCCGCATCATCGGGGTGGAGCCGGAGGATGCTCCAACCCTTCACCATGCCCTGGCGGCAGGGCGTCGCGTTGAACTCGATCGTGTTGGCCTCTTCGCCGACGGTGTCGCGGTGAAGTTGATCGGTGAAGAGACCTTTCGGGTTGCGCGCGAGCGGGTCGACGAAGTCATTCTGGTGAGCGCCGACGAGATCTGTGCCGCGGTGAAGGACATCTTCGATGACACGCGCGGCATCGCGGAACCGGCTGGCGCTCTGGCTGTGGCCGGGTTGAAGCGCTATGTGGCCATGAGGCAGATTCAAGGTCGGCATTTGGTCGCGATCGAGAGCGGTGCCAATGTCAACTTCGATCGGCTCCGTCACATCGCCGAGCGAGCGGAGCTCGGTGAGCGGCGTGAGGCCCTACTCGCGGTGGAGATTCCGGAGCGGCCGGGTAGCTTCCTCGCCTTCTGTCGCGTGCTTGGGCGACGCCAGATCACCGAATTCAATTATCGCTACAGCAATGCGCAGCGTGCCCAGGTCTTTGTTGGTATCGAGCTGACACGCGGCGACGAGGAGCGTGAAGAGTTGATCGAGCGGCTCGTCGAGAAGGGACTCGGGGTTCTCGACATGACCGAGAATGAAATGGCCAAGCTCCACATCCGCCATATGGTGGGCGGCCATGCCGATGAACTCGACACCGAGACACTGGTGCGGTTCGAATTCCCAGAACGCCCTGGCGCGCTGCTCGACTTTCTCTCCGCGTTGGGCAAGCGTTGGAATATCACCTTGTTTCATTACCGCAATCATGGTGCGGCCTATGGGCGGGTCTTGATGGGTGCGCAGGTGCCTGCGACCGAGGCCACCGCATTTCGTGAGGCGCTTGATGGATTGGGCTATCGCTATCAGGATGAGACCGAAAACCCCGCCTACCGTCTGTTCGCGGGATCCCGGGCCAACCCGCGCTGACCCCGCGGCTCCAAGGCTGATTGGCGTGCGGATCCAGTCATTCGAGGTGGTGGCGCGCAGCCCGGGACTTGCGGTGTCTCACCCGCGGTGGCGGCCGCTGACCGATGGTCATGGTGTGTCGTGGGTCTTTCAGAACCCGTGAGACAGGCCATGGTGGTGCCCGCTCAACTGCGTCTGTCGGGGATCTCAAGGCACCTCTCGGTTGCCACCAGATCGAGCCGGACATCCCAGGGGCGTGCGTCGAGTTGGGGAACACGCTGGCACTCGTGGGCAATGCCGATCAAGCGAGGGCGGCGCCAGAGCCGGCGTTGATTGAGCCGTGCGAGGGTGCGGTCATAGTAGCCACCGCCCATGCCGAGCCGATTTCCCGCACCGTCGAAGCCAACCAATGGCATCAGGAGGATATCGAGATCACGTGCGCGTTGTCGATGGCGGCGGTCAACGGCCGGTTCTAGGATCCCGAAGCGGTTGGGGCGCATTGGCATGCCGGGTCGATACGGCGCAAACAGCAGCGGGGTTCGCCGACTGCCGAGGCCGCGCGCGAGCACGGGAAGATAAAGAGACTGCCCGCGCTGTTGCGCGCGCCGCATCAGTGGCCGTACGTCGAGTTCACCGTCACAGGGCCAGTAGGCCGCAATCCGACGCGCACGGACGAAGGGGTAATGGCGCTGTAGGGTGCGGGTCAGCTGTCTGGCATGTGCACGCTGATCGTCGCGTGACAAGGCGCGGCGGGCGCGTCGCAGTGCTGTGCGCAGCGGTGCGAGATGAGACATGCTTCGAGTAAAGGAGGGACACCCCCCATATGTGCCGTTTAAGGCCTTTTGTTCTTGAACCAGGAGGTTCAAGTGGGGACACTCGACAAGGCTTCAGGCTTCCCGCTCGGTGACGGACATGCACAACCGCCTCGCTTCTGCGACCCCAGGGTAGTCATTAGGCTCAAGAAAATACCCAGGCCACACTCGAACACGACAGGGGGTGTCTAGAACCTAGGCTATACCCTTTCGTTCTGCGCGTCCAGGGCTTGATTGGTTGCAAGCGCGTCGACGATCCGGTCCTGGAGTCGGGCAAGGCGTTGTTCGTTCTCGGTTGGATCTCCCCCGCGCAACCGCTGGAACTGGTAGAGCTCGTGCGCGATATTCAGGGCGGCCATCACAGCGATGCGATCACTGCCGATCACCCGGCCGGTCTTGCGAATTTCGCGCATCTTCCCGTCGAGTAAGCGGGCCGACTCGCGCAGACCCTCTTGTTCGCGGGGCTCGCAGGCGATGCGGTAGTCCTTGTCGAGGATTCTGATGCTGACTTGAATTGGCTCTTCGCTCACAGGCTCTCCTCCATGGCACGCAGTCTTGAAAGCATGGCCTCGACACGGCTACGTGCCTGTTCAGTCTTTTCGATCAACTCACCGCGCTCGGCGACGAGGATGTCCTGACGAGTCCGGAGCGATCGGTTTTCTTCACGCAGGCGCTCATTGATGCGGATCAAGTCGTCCACCTGCTGTTCCAATTGGGCAAGATCAAAAATAGCCAAAATTTTCTGACTCCGATAAGGTTCCGCGCACTATAGAAGGCGTGCGAGGGACGGTCAATCGCGAGGATGTGCATGCTATGATCGGACGCGATATGCGGTGGACAAGTCCGCTTTCCGAGCGCACTCGGGGCACTGGGATGGTGCCTCAAATTTCGCTGAAAGCGCTCCCTAGACGGGCCTGACGGGTGTTGACGAGGGGCCAGCGAGCTGTCCTGGTCAACCCACGTGTTTTGGTGGTCGCCTGCTCGCGCCAACCACGATCGGGCAAGGTCCGCGCATTCCGCAATAACGTGTTCGGATCAGAGCCCAAAGCCCGCGCGAGCGGGTCGCGGTGCCGTGTGGAGACCATGACCAGAATCGACCCTGAACGTTTTGCCCGCGCATTGAGCGAGTCCGAGCTCTGTCCAACGCCCAGTGAAGCGCACGGCATTCTCTGTGCGCTCTTCTGTGGTGGTGACCTCGAGCCCGAGGTCACCTGGACGGGGTTGCTGATCGCGCGTGTCCCTGATCGTGATCTGCTTGCCGCCGAGAAGCAGGCGACCTTAGCCGAGGTCGCGCGGGAGGTCCGGGCTGCGTTTGAAGAACCCGACCTCGGTCTCACACTCTATACAGTGGGCGAGGATCGGCCCCTTGCCGAACGGGCATCCGCGCTCTATGACTGGACGAGAGGCTTTCTCTTCGGTTGGGCGTTGCTCGAGGAGAAGGGAACCACGACCTCGCCGGTGATCCGGGAGGTCCTGCATGATTTCGCTGAGATCACACGCATGGATCTCGATCAACTCATCGAGGACGAACAGCATGAGGAGGCATTGACCGAGGTGACGGAATTCATTCGCGTTGCGGCCATGCTGATCCATCAGGAGCAGGTCGCCGTCAACACTGACGCATCCCCGCCATGACGCGGACCGAATTCAAACGGCGGCGTCGTGCGCTAGCGCGAGCGATCGGACCGCGTGGCATTGCCGTGATTCCCGCGGCACGGGAGGTGGTGCGCAATCGCGATGTCCATTATCCCTTTCGACAACACAGCGATTTTGTCTACCTCACGGGCTTCCCCGAACCTGATGCGGTGGCGGTGATCACTCCTCAGCATGAGGGGGGGGAATACCATCTCTTTTGCCGACCGAGCGATCCTGAACGTGAGCAGTGGGACGGCCGTCGCGTGGGCGTCGAGGGCGCACGAACGCTGTTCGGTGCCGATGCGGCCCACCCCGTGAGTGAGCTCGATGAGTTGATGCCGACCCTGCTCGACGGGCGAGAGCGACTCTTCTATCCCATTGGGGCGGACCCAGCGTTCGATGCCCGGGTGATGGGCTGGATCAATCGGGTTCGTGCCAATGTCCGCACGGGCGCCCTGGCGCCGGAGACCTTGGTGACGATCGAATCGGTGCTCCATGAACTGCGCTTGCGCAAGAGTGCGCAAGAAATCAAGTTGATGCAACGCGCTGCCGGGATCTCGGCGGCGGCGCATTGCCGGCTGATGCGGATGTGCCGACCCGGTCTCAACGAGGCGGACCTGGAGGCCGAATTTCAACATGCCTGTGCCACCGCGGGCGCGCGCCATCAAGCCTATCCGCCGATCGTTGGTGGGGGACGCAATGCCTGTGTGCTCCATTACACCGACAACTGTGCGCCCTTGCGTGACGGCGACCTGGTCTTGATCGATGCGGGTTGTGAGTTGGAAGGGTACGCCTCGGACATCACGCGAACCTTTCCCGTCAATGGCCGCTTCAGCCCACCGCAACGACAGCTCTACGAGCTGGTGCTGGAGGCTCAGCGCGCGGCGATCGCGAAGGCAACGCCCGGCCAGCGTTGGAACGAGCCCCATGATGAGGCGGTCAGGGTGCTGACCGAGGGGCTGATCAGGCTCGGCGTGCTCAAGGGCGAACTCGCGCAACTTCTCAAGGACGAGGCGCACAAGCCCTACTACATGCACCGAACCGGTCACTGGTTGGGAATGGACGTGCACGACGTCGGGCGCTACAAAGTGGCTGAAGAGTGGCGAACCTTCGAGCCGGGGATGGTCTTGACGGTCGAGCCTGGGCTCTATCTTGCGCGGGACGATGCGATTCCAGAGCCATACCGTGAGATCGGCATTCGCATTGAGGACGATGTCCTGATCACCGAGACCGGTCACCAGATCCTTTCGCACGAGGTCCCGAAGGATCCGGACGCCATCGAGTCGCTGATGGCGACGGCGCGACCGGCCTGATTGCGCGCGCGGGTGCCAGAAGGCGTTCCGGACTCACAGAATAACGGTTCGAGAGGAGCCCGAGGGCAAGAACAACATGCTTGAATATGATCTGGCGATCGTGGGCGGTGGTTTGGTCGGCGGGAGTCTGGCCTCTGCCTTGTCGGGGAGTGGCCTGCGGGTTCTCGTTGTTGAGGCGGTCCCAACGGGTGCCGCGCATCAGCCGAGCTATGACGAGCGGGTGATCGCATTATCCTGGGGAAGCCGGCGTATCTTCGAGGCGATCGGGTTGTGGTCAGCCATGGCACCGGATGCCGAGCCGATTAGACAGGTGCATGTCTCGGATCGCGGTCATTGCGCCTTCACCCGGATCAATCAGTCCGATGGCGATGTCGGGTCGCTTGGGTACGTCGTGCCGGCGCGCGTGATCGGACAGGCCATTGGCGTGCAGCTCGCCGATGCTCCCGAGATCGAACTGCTGTCCCCGGCCCGGCTGCTCGACCATCGGGTCACGCCCGGGCAGGTCGAACTCCACATCGATGGTGCGGCGGGACCCCTGACCGTGAGGACGCGCTTGCTCGTTGCGGCCGACGGGGGTGATTCGGCGGTGCGTCAGCGCCTCGATCTCAAAATGGATGAGACGCGTTACGACCAAGACGCACTCATCACGACGGTTTCAGTCGACCGGCCCCGTCCCGGTGTGGCCTTCGAGCGCTTCACCGAGAGTGGGCCGCTGGCCCTGTTGCCCATGACCGAAGGACGCTATTCCGTGGTTTGGACGTGCCAGCGCGATGACACCGACCGCCTGCTCGCTTTGACCGACGAGACCTTTCTGAAAGCGCTCCAGGAGCGCTTCGGTTACCGACTCGGACGCTTCACGCAGGCCGCGCCGCGCCGCGCCTACCCGCTCATGCTGCGCCTGACCCGCAATCCAGTGCAGCCGCGTGTGGTCCTCATCGGCAATGCCGCACATACGCTCCATCCAGTGGCCGGGCAGGGGTTCAACCTAGGACTGCGCGATGTCGCGGCTCTCGCGGGCGTGGTGACGCAGTGCGCGCGCGCCGGTGCTGATCTCGGTGGTCCGGCGGCCCTCGCAGACTATCGCGCATGGCGGGGGCGTGATCAGTTCGCGACAGCACGGCTCACGGACCTGCTGGCGCGCGTCTTCATCAACCCCTGGCCGCCGCTACGACTGGCGCGTGGTGCGGCGATGCTCGGTGTCGACCTGATCCCCCCGGCGCGTCGGCGTTTGGCCCAGCGCTTCATGGGCGTCAGTGGTCGGCTCCCGCGACTGGCGTGCGGCGTCCCCTTGGAGAAGGCCGATGTCTAATCCGGATGTTTCGACTCCCGCGGCGTATGCTCCGTGCGCGTCTGGTGCGATCGAGGTGAACGCGCGGCTGACGTATGATGTGATCGTGGTTGGCGGCGGGATGGTTGGCGCGGCACTGGCCCGTGCGTGCGCTGGCCAAGGGCTGCGGATCGCGGTCGTCGAGGCCCGGGAACCACAGCGTGAGTGGCCGCGGGGCGAGATCGATCTGCGGGTCTCGGCGCTCAGCCGGGCCAGTCAGCGCATCCTGGAACGATTGGGTGCCTGGGGGCGCGTCAGTCAACTCGGGGCGAATCCCTACCGTTCCATGGTGGTGTGGGACGCGTTGGGTGGTGGCCGGATCGAGTTCGATGCCCACTCGCTCGGGGAGCCTGATCTCGGACATATCGTTGAGAACCGAGTCATCCAACTGGCCTTGTGGGAAGCCCTCGAGACGGCACCTGATGTGACGCTCTATTGCCCCGCCACGATCGCTGATCTGGTACGCCACGATCGGGAGTCGCATCTGTTGCTGAGCGATGGGCGGAGCTTGGAGGCGCGCCTGGTGGTCGCGGCCGACGGTCGCGATTCGCTGGTACGAGACTTGGTTGGCATCGAAACCACGGGGCACGACTACGAGCAACGCGCCCTGGTCGCGAATGTGCGCCCGTTGGAATGGCATCGCGAGACGGCGTGGCAGCGGTTCCTTCCGACCGGGCCACTGGCCTTGTTGCCGTTGGCGGATGGGCGTTGTTCGATGGTCTGGTCGGCGACGGAGGAGCGCGCGAGCGAACTCCTGGCGATGACCGACCGTGAATTCTCGCACGCGCTCTCGGATGCCTCCGAGGGGCGGCTGGGGTCGCTGGTGGTCGAAGGTTCTCGCGCGGCCGTGCCCTTGCGGGCGCAGCATGCAAAGGAGTACGTGCGCCCGGGGCTAGCGTTGGTGGGCGATGCGGCGCATGCGATCCATCCCTTGGCCGGCCAGGGGGTGAATCTGGGGTTTCTCGATGCCGCGGAGCTCGCCGCGGCGATCGCGCTGGCCGGCCAGCGCGGGCGTGAGATCGGTGGTCTCTGGGCGCTCCGCCGCTACGAACGTGCCCGGCGAGGTGATAATGCGGCCATGTTGGCCGCCATGGATCTCATCAAACGGGTTTTCGGGGATGTCGCGCCGCCAGTGGCCAAGGCACGCAGTCTCGGCCTGAGCCTAACTGACAAGATTGAACCACTGAAGCAGGTGTTCATGGAGCGTGCCCTAGGGCTGCATGCGTCTCTCCCACCCTTGGCTCGACCATTGGAGCCATGACCGCGGGTTGGGGTGCGACGAGAGGGCGACGGGCCCGCACGCTTCGAAACGGCCGAAATCGTCTTGGGCCCAAGTCCTTGCGCGAGTCTGATGGGCACGCGCGACCCGGTGTGTTCGCGGATGTCTGGGTACGGCCGCCGGCGCTGCGCGGTGGCCCAGGAGACGAGCGGCATCCGTTTGCGCGGTGGGTGAAACAACTGGCCGAGCGTGACAGCGAAGCGTGATACTTGTTTATTTCGGATCAGGGGGACGACGATGACAGCTCAAAATGCCTTCTATGCGCAATCAGGTGGCGTGACCGCCGTGATCAACGCCTCGGCCTGTGGCGTGATCGAGACCGCACGACTGCATCAGGATCGCATCGGTAAAGTGTTCGCGGGGCGCAACGGGATCATCGGGGCCTTGACCGAGGATCTCATCGATACCAGCCTGGAGACCGCCGAGGATATCGCGGCCCTGCGCTACACTCCGGCTGGGGCCTTCGGTTCTTGCCGCTACAAGTTGAAGAGTCTCGAGGCCAACCGGCGCGAATACGAGCGGCTGATCGAGGTCTTCAAGGCGCACGAGATCGGTTACTTCTTTTATAACGGTGGGGGTGACTCGGCCGATACCTGTTACAAGATCTCCCAACTCTCGGAAACCATGGGTTTTCCGGTCCAGGCCCTGCATGTGCCCAAGACCGTCGACAACGATCTCCCCATCACCGACAACTGTCCAGGCTTTGGCTCCGTTGCGAAATACATCGCAACCTCCGCCTTGGAGGCCTCTTTCGACGTGCGCTCCATGGCCAAGACCTCGACGAAGATCTTCGTCCTCGAAGTCATGGGGCGTCACGCCGGCTGGATTGCCGCGGCGGGCGGGTTGATCGAGGATCATGGGATCCCGGTGATGATCCTTTTCCCGGAGATCGAATTCGATCAGGCGCGGTTTCTCGCCGCGGTGCAGGAGAAGGTCGCCGCTCATGGCTATTGCACCATCGTGGTCTCAGAAGGCGCGAAATACCCCGATGGGCGATTCTTGGCCGAACAAGGCACCCGGGATGCGTTTGGGCATGCACAACTCGGCGGGGCGGCCCCGGTGGTCGCAAACATGATCAAGGAGGCCACTGGCTACAAATTCCACTGGGCCGTTGCCGATTATCTTCAGCGAGCGGCCCGCCACCTCGCCTCGAAGACCGATGTGGAACAGGCCTATGCGATGGGGCGTGCCGCGGTCGAATTCGCGCTCGCCGGGCACAGTGCCGTCATGCCGACGATCAAGCGTGTGAGTCAGGACCCCTATCGCTGGGAAGTTGGCGAAGCGCCGCTCTCCGAAGTGGCCAACGTCGAGAAATTCATGCCGCGCGAGTTCATCTCCGAGGATGGGTTCGGCATCACGACCTCCTGCAAGGAGTATCTGATTCCACTGATCCAGGGCGAGGACTATCCGCCCTATGAGCGGGGTATGCCCAAGTATGTGACCTTGAAGAACGTTGCGGTCGAGACGCGGCTGCCCGCCTTCGAGCTCTGACCATCAGGCGCGAGTGCGCTGGGGCATGAAACGTGCCGCGGCGCCGTTCCCGCGCGGCTCCAACCGAGCCGACTGTCCACGTCTCGGTGTGATCCCGCACCCCCGACACCGCAACGGCTCGCGAAGAGCCGTTGCAAGTGGGTGCGCGCCCCGCGAGGCAAATCCGTCGCGGCCGCATCAGCGCCACGACGGCACGACCGCAACGCTGATCATTGGGATTTCACGGCCGGTGATGGGCTACAATCGGGCTATGATTTTCAGTTCTCGCCTGCGCTGGAGCGGCCATGATTGATCATGACCGCGCCTGGTTCGGCGATCGTACCCGCACCTCATGAGGTTGAGCTATGGACCCGAAACGCGTTCCGCGTGGCGATAATATCCCGAACGAGATCAATGTCATCATTGAGATCCCGTCGCATGCCGAGCCCGTCAAGTACGAGATGGATAAGGCAACTGGCGCCATGTTCGTGGATCGCTTCATGTCGACCGCGATGCACTATCCCTGTAATTACGGCTATGTGCCCAATACCCTTTCGGCGGATGGTGATCCGGTTGACGTGATCGTGGTGACCCCCTACCCATTGATCTCAGGCTCGGTCATCAAATGCCGACCGATCGGGGTGCTGAAAATGACCGATGAGTCGGGCGACGATGCCAAAATCTTGGCATTGCCCATCGACAAATTGTTCAAGGGCTATCGGAGCATCGAGAGCTTCCGCGACATGCCCCCTCATTTACTGGATCAGATCGCTCATTTCTTTGAGCACTACAAGGATCTCGATGAGGGAAAATGGGTGCGGGTCATGGGCTGGGGTGGACGCGAGGAGGCTCGCGAGGAAATCATGAACAGTGTTCGCATGTTCGAAGAGGCCCCCGAGAAGCCGGCCTTCTAGAGTGAGCGGGTCCCCGATTTGGTCCATCAGGTCGTCCCGTGCGCGGTGCCTCGGTACTCTCGGTGACTGAGTCACACGCTAGCACCGACCGCATGAGGAAACGATGACACTGACTCATTTCGATGAACGTGGCGCGGCACAGATGGTCGATGTGGGTGGCAAGCCCGAGAGCTGGCGCCGCGCCGTTGCCGTGGGGATGATCCGCATGGCGCCTGCGACACTGGATTTGATCCTCTCTGGTGGGCATGCAAAGGGAGACGTTTTGGGCGTTGCGCGGATCGCGGGGATCATGGCCGCGAAGCGGACCAGTGAGCTGGTCCCACTCTGTCATCCTTTGATGCTCACCCGGGTCGCACTGGATCTTGAGCCGGTGCCAGATGCGTCTCTGGTGCGGTGTCAGGCTACTATCGAAACGCGCGGTACGACTGGGGTCGAAATGGAAGCACTCTGCGCGGTGCAGGTGAGTCTCTTGACCATTTATGACATGTGCAAGGCTGCTGACCGTGGCATGATCATCGACGGGGTCTGCCTGCTGGAGAAGGAGGGCGGGCAGTCTGGACACTGGGTCCGGACGCTGCAAGCCTGACATGGACGCGACGCCCGATTGCGCGCGCCCATCATCATCGGTCCGGTCCCCGAGGGCGATCGAGACGAAACAGAGCTCATCACACAAGGTTGGCACATGGCGCATTTGGTGTACTGGAGCACATCGTGGGAGATGACGTGACCTGGTCGCTTGCGTTGAGTGTCGGCATCGATGAACTCGATGCGCAACACCGTGCGTTGCTCGACCTCCTCAATCAATTGCACTCATCCGTGACCGACGGTCTAACACGACAACGTCAACTCGAACTCCTCGGAGAGCTTGCCGAATATACGAAGATCCATTTCGCGGTCGAAGAAAGCTTGATGCGCATCTTTGGGTACCCCGACTACGAACGTCACAAAACCCAGCATGAGGGCTTGATTCGCAACATGGTCGACCTGCAGCAGCGGCTCGATCAGGGGCGTGAAGAGGTCGATGCGGCGCTGATGCGCCATCTCCGTCATTGGTTGATCGACCACATCCTGCAAAGCGATCAAGACTACAGTCGCTTCTTCCTGGCTGCGGGGGCCCTCGCGAAACACGCCAAGCCATCATGGTCGACCCGCATCTGGGATCATCTGCAGTTTTGCAGCGCAAAGTGCTGGAGTTGACCTCGGTTCCTAGTCTCGCCTGACCGTCGCCCAGAGTCCGTGACGTGGCCTGCCAGAGTGGCGCGCATGGTGCGTCGGCCACGCCTCCATTGCCATTGCCGGTTGCGGCGAGGGTTCCATTATGCATCCAATCTATCAGGGCGCACGCTTCTTAACCGCGGCTGCCCGTCTCGAACAGTGTCCAGTCGATCAGGGGCGAGAAGTGGCCTTCTCGGGTCGCTCAAACGCTGGGAAATCGAGTGTAATTAACACGATTTGCCACCAGAATGCCTTGGCGAGAACGAGCAAGACGCCTGGGAGGACGCAGCAAATGGTGTTCTTTCAGCTCGACGATTCGCGCCGCTTGGTCGATTTGCCGGGCTATGGTTATGCGAAGGTTCCAGAAGCGCTAAAGCGTGATTGGCAAACGCAGATGTCGGCCTATCTCGAGCAGCGACGATCGCTCGTTGGGCTGGTGCTGGTCATGGACATTCGGCATCCCTTGACCGAGTTCGACCAACACATGCTGCGTTGGGGCGGCCGTGCGAATCTCCCGATCCTAGCCTTGTTGACGAAGGCCGACAAACTCAAATCGGGTGCCGTACGGACAGCGGAACGGATGGTGGAGCGGGTCGTCACCGCTGAACAGGAGGCGAATCAGGTCGCGACCTTCTCGTCGCTGCGACGCCATGGGGTCGGGGTCGTGCATCATATCTTGGATCGCTGGCTCGAGATCGATCCGGTTGCGGAACGGTCTACCCCGCAACCCACGGCCTAGGGCCGCGCTCGCGCGCGAAACCCTAAGCCGTCGAGCTTGCGTGAGTGACGTTGTGACGTTTACTCAGCGTCTTGCGGCATGCTCGGCGCTCCGTAATACGGCATCATGGGACCGTACCCCATCGCGCGCGGATCGCCGCCGTAGGGCATTCCGCCTGGATGGCCGCCGTAGGGACCGTGACCGTAACCCTGATGCGGCATGCGCTTGGGCATCGGGGGGAACTGGGGCATGGGCGGTGGGCTGCCGAACAGCACGCGCGCGGCCTCGATCTGTTCCTCCGTCATGGCATCGATGGTCTGCCGATACTGCTCAAGCTGTTCTTCCATGGCTTTGCGCCGCTGCTCGGCCTCGACCCAAGGTGGCGTCTCCGGCATCTCGATACCCCGTTCGGCGGCATCCGCACGCATCTGTTCCCAGTGCGCCTCTCGCATGGCGCGACGCTCCTCGGGTGACATGGAGCGCATCTTCTCCATCATCGCTCTGCGCTGCTCGCGCATGGCATCAAGATCCTCCGGCGACATCCCGAAGCGCTCCGGCATCGGGGGTGGCTCAGGCATGGCGGGGGCCGCGAGCCAGGGTGGTGTCTCTGGAAGCGCTAGGCCGATCTCGGCGGCACTGGCGCGAAGTTCCTCATAGCGTTTCTCACGCTCTGCCGCATCGGCGGGCGATGCGGGTGCGGCGACCGCGGCGGGTTCGCTCGCCGGCGCTGCCTCCGCTGGGCTGGCTTCGGGCGTAACCGTCTCGGCGAACACACCCTGGCTGATCACCAGCGCCAGCGTCGCAGCCGAGACAATCGGAATCAAGCGAGACGTTTCGTGCATGAAGTCGTCCTCTTAGTGATGAAATGGTGGTTGGAGTGAAGACATCGGATGCGTGATCCGTGGCCGCCTGGTCATCAGGTCACCACGGAGCTCCGATCACCCCTCATCTGCGCCGCCCCTGTCGGGGTGACGTCGTCGCAGATCCAGGTCGCGCGGCACGCTCTTGGGGCGCTGACCTCGCGACAAGGCGGTCGACCGTGACAGGTCTTTTGGGCGCGATTCGTGCTGACGGTCGCTCTGACGTGCATCGTACCCCGCTTCTCCTGTCCTGGCTGATTCAGGCGTTCCGTGCTGCCTTGCGACCCGTCCCCTCGCAACCACGACCGCAACCCGCATGGGTTGCGATCACACACATGCCGGACCGGGCAGACAGACCCAAACGCTGAGTCGACGACCAGTGCTAGGGTAACCGATCCGAGAGTCCAGGGCACACCCCTTTGCGATCCTTTTCGTCGTGGTTCCCGGATGGGGTACGTATCCTCCACCATCCTAGCGTGCCATTATGCTGGTTTGAGGATGCCGGCAGGGGCGGCGGCTGTTGGAGTGAGTTCTGGGTCGCTCAGATCCTAACCTGAGGAGTGTTCATGCAGATCGGTGACTTGATGAGGATGAGTGGAGTGGCCTTTGGCACGAGCGGGGCGCGTGGTTTAGTGCAAGAGATGACGGACCGTGTCTGTTATGCCTACACCACGGGATTTCTGTGCGCTCTGCGCGAGGCTGGGTTGCTCGCCCCACCGAGCGCGGTCGGGATCGGTGGCGATCGACGGCCGAGCACCAGGCGGATCATGACCGCTTGCGCGCGCGCGGTGGTGGATCAGGGGTGCCAGCCCAGCAATCTGGGTCTGATTCCGAGCCCAGCGGTCGCCGCGTGGGGATTGGCGCGCTCGGTGCCCACACTCATGGTCACCGGGAGCCATATTCCGGATGATCGCAACGGGATCAAGTTCAATCTGCCAACCGGGGAGATCCTAAAACGCGACGAAGCGCGGATTCGTGCGCAACGCATGACACTCGATGAGGATCTCTTCGACGCGAGCGGGGCCTTCCGCCATGATCAGACGGGTGTGCTACCGCGCCTGGATGTGCGTGCGGAACGGGACTACCAGCGGCGGTATCTGGATTTTTTCCCAGCAGCTTGCCTCAATGGGCTGCGGGTTGGTGTCTATGAGCACTCGAGTGTGGCAAGCGACTCTTACGTGGCTGTGCTCGAAGGCCTTGGAGCGCGCGTGACCCGTCTTGCACGCTCCGAGGTCTTCGTCCCCGTTGATACCGAGGCAGTCCGTCACGAGGACATGGCGTTGGCTCGGTCCTGGGCCGCGCAGGGTGACTTCGATGCCCTGGTGTCTGCCGACGGCGATGGCGACCGCCCCTTGATCAGCGACGAGACCGGTGCCTGGTTGCGTGGTGATCTCGCCGGCTTGCTGTGCGCGCTGCAGCTCGGTGCGCGTGGGGTGGTCACGCCCGTCAGCAGCAATACCGCGGTAGAGCGCTGCGGTTGTTTCGAGCAGGTTGTGCGCACGCGCATCGGTTCACCCTTCGTGATCGAGGGGATGGAAGATCTGCTTGCGCGCGGGGTGTCTCCAGTGGTGGGCTACGAGGCCAACGGTGGCTTCATGCTGGGCAGTGATCTCGTGCGCGAGGGGCGGGTCCTGCCCGCGCTACCAACGCGCGATGCCATCCTGGTCGCGCTGGCCATCCTAGAGGCCGCCGTGCGGCAGGGCAAACCGGTTTCGGCGCTTGCGCGAGGTCTGCCGGCCCGCTTTACTCACAGTGACCGACTCACGGACTTTCCGAGCGCTCGGGCACAATCGCAACTGGCCGCGCTCGACAGCGGCGATCCGTTGCGTGATCGAGCCGCTGTCGAGGATCTCTTCGCCGCGGCCTTCGGCGCCGTTGCGAGTCTCGACCGGACCGATGGACTGCGTATCTCCTTCGCCAGTGGTGAGATCGCGCATCTTCGGCCCTCGGGTAACGCCCCGGAACTGCGTGCATATACCGAGGCCGACAGTGCAGAACGGGCGCAGGCCATGAATCGGATCTGCTTAGCGATCCTGTCGCGCTGGCGTGATGCGGACTGATGCGGTCACGTCCCGCCTGGTCGCGAACCGGTGGGGGAACACGGCCCTTGGTAGGACGGGATGGTCCGCGAGCGGTTCCTGTCTTGCGGGATGGCGTCTTCGGCGGGTCGAACGGGTTGTTGGTGGAACGCGGGTCAGGTGGCACGGAGGGGAGAGGCGTTCACTCGGGGGCGAGCGGATGGGCATCGTCAGGGGGTGTTCAGTTGATCGATCAAGTCTCCCAGATCGGCCTCATCGATGCGCGAGAGGATGTGCGTGCAGCGCCGATTGAGGTCGTGGGTATCCGCCTGGAGTACATGCTCCTTGACATCGAGGATGGCTCCTGGATGCATGCTGAACTCACGCAGCCCCAGACCCAGGAGGAGTCGGGTAAAGCGCGGATCGCCGGCCATCTCGCCGCACATACTGACGGGGCGGTTCATCTCACGGGCCGCCACGATCGTCATATGGATCAGGCGCAAGATGGCAGGGTGGGTGGGATCGAACAGGTCGTTGACGCTGTCGTCGAGCCGATCGATCGCCAGGGTGTACTGAATCAGGTCGTTCGTCCCGATGGAGAGGAAATCCAACCGTCGGGCAATGGTCCGAGCAATCAGTGCGGCCGCTGGGACTTCGATCATGGCCCCGACCGGTAACATCGGGTCGAATTTCAGTCCCTCGTTCTCGAGCTGGGCCTTGAGTTCGCGGATCAAGGCGATGACGGTTTCAACCTCTTGGATGTTGGACACCAAGGGCAGCATCAGGCGCACTGGGCCGAGCGCGGAGGCGCGCAGGATCGCCCTGAGCTGAGGCCGAAAGAGGTCGGGCTCCTTGAGACACAGACGGATCGCGCGCAGACCCAGCGCTGGATTCGAGCCCGCCGGGCTGCTCGCCGGGACCGAGTCGACGCGTTTGTCGACACCCAGGTCAAGCGTGCGAATGGTGATCGGGATTCCGCCGAGGCCGACGATCATCTCGGCATAGCTGGCGAGATGTTCCTCCTCATCCGGGAGATCGCGGCGGTTCATGTAGAGGAATTCGGTGCGATAGAGACCGACCCCACAGGCACCGTTCGCTTGTGCCAACGCAATGTCGCTGGGGAGTTCCAGATTCGCCATGAGGCTGACGGCCACGCCGTCGCGCGTCACCGAAGGTTGTCCGACAAGCTGCCGCAGACGGATCCGATGAACCTGCGCGTGCTGCAGGCGCCGGCGGAAGTCCTGCAGCGTCAGTGGGTCGGCGTCCGCGGTGATGGTTCCGCTCTGGCCATCGATCAGGAGCAACTCGCCCTGCTGGAGATAGGCGGTAATGTCATGGACACCCATGACGGCTGGAATACCCAGGCTGCGTGCCAGGATCGCCGTGTGCGACATGGGCCCGCCAAACTCGCTGATGATGGCCACCGCGCCACGATGATGCCAGAGGATGAGATCGGCCGGGGCCATGTCACGTGCGACGATCACATGTCCGGCGAGATCCTGTGTCCCATGCTCGGGTAGTGGAAAGGAGCCTTGCAAGAAGGTCTGGATCTGTTCGACGACGTGCTCAATGTCGTCGCGGCGGGTGCGCAAATAGGGGTCGTCGATCTCGTCGAAGATGCGCACCAGCGTGTCGCATTGCACTTGCAGGGCCCACTCAGCGGTGCAGTGTTGTTCGGAGACGATGCGCCTGACTTCATCAACCAGGGCCACATCCTCCAACATCAACAAATGGGTGTCGATGAAGTCGGCGATATTCAGTGGCGTGTGTTGCGGGATCTGTTCGCGGATGGCACGCAGGCCGGTGTGAGCCGCCGCGACGGCCTGATCGAGTCGCTCGATCTCGGTCGGGATCTGCTCGGGCGCGATCCATCCGCGCGCGATGTTACGCCGGCGCCGGCCATCGATGAAGGCCGGTCCCAGCGCCAGTGATTGGCCGGTGGAGATGCCGATGCCCTGGAACGATGTCGTCATTCCGCCTCCCCGAAGCGATTGCCGATCAAGTTGACAATCGCCGCCATGGCATCGTCCTCGTCGGCACCGTCCACGACCACGAGGATCTGGGTTCCCTGGCTCGCGGCGAGCATCATGACCCCCATGATGCTCTTACCGTTGACACGTTGCCCGCGTCGTTCGATGTCGACGCGGCTCGTGAACCGTGCCGCACATTGAACGAGTTTCGCGGCCGCTCGGGCATGCAGCCCGAGCTTGTTGAGGATCTCGATCTCTTGCGTGATCATCTGGCGTTCAGTGCGCCGTATTCGCGCTCGCTCGGATCGTGCGAGGGGCGCCGATCAGCCCGTGGCAGCAGCGGTCGGGAACCGATGCGCCAGATCGCTTGACCAGATGCGTTCATGCTCACGCTGACTCCATGGGTTCATGTGCGGTGGGCGCGTCACGGGGGAGACAACGCAGTACCCCGTCACGCCCGCCTTGCAAGGCCTTCTCGGTGACCGTGTCAAGATCACTCGAGCAATAGGTCCAGGCCCGCAGTAGCATCGGCAGATTCAGTCCGGCGAGAACCTGCACCCGCTCTTCGTGCGAGAGTAGGGTGACCGCGACGTTCGCCGGGGTGGCACCGAAAAGGTCGGTCATGACCAAGACTCCAGAGCCGGTGTCGAGGTGGCGGAGATGTTCCCGCGCCTCGGCCAACAGGCAATCGCACGGCACATCGTTCACGACCTCCATGGCCGCGATTCCCGGTGGCAAGGCCCCAAGGATGGACGTGGCGATCCGCAAGAGATCGCCGCCGAAGGGCTGATGGGTAATCAGTAAGAGTCCAACGCTCAAGAGAGCTCCCGATGACGCACAATGACCTGATGGCCGTTGGTTTCGAAGTGGTGCCGCAGCGACTCGGCCATGTAGACGGAACGGTGTTGTCCACCGGTACAGCCGATGGCGATGGTGAGATAGCTGCGACCGTCGGTCTCGAAGCGTGGGATCCAATGATCGAAGAAGCCTTGGAGATCCCGACGCATCCGTTGAAACGCGTCACTGGCGTCGAGGAAATCCATGACCGGTCGGTCCCGTCCAGTCAGATGTTGCAGATCCGGCTGCCAATGCGGGTTGGGCAGGCTGCGCAGATCGAAGACGAAGTCGACGTCGTGGGGAACGCCATATTTGAAGCCGAACGACTGCAACAGAATCGATGCCTTCGGTGAAAGACCCTCGGCAACGCGGTTGCGAATGGCATCCCGCAACTCGTGGACATTGGTAAGCGAGGTGTCGATCCGCATGTTCGCACAATCGGAAATCGGTTCCAATAGGGTGCGTTCGAGTCGCAGCGCCTCCGCAAGCGAGTGCTCCCGACCAGTCAATGGATGCTTGCGTCGGGTTTCGCTGAACCGTTTCATCAGGGTCTCGGTCTGCGCGTCGAGAAAGAGCACATCACAGCGAATGCCACGGTCGCGCGCGGTCTCGACCAGCGCCGGTACGTGCCGCAACTCATCGGAACAGGTGCGCGCATCGACTCCAATCGCCGTTTTCGCGAAGACCGCATCGATGCCGGCGCGCAGTCCGAGGATGAGATGTTCCAGCAGGAACAAGGGCAGGTTGTCAATGCAATAGAAACCGATGTCTTCCAGGGTATGGAGCGCGACGCTCTTGCCTGAACCAGACAGACCACTAACGATCACGAGGCGCATCGCGTCCGCGTCGGGTTGCTCCAGGGCAGCGGGCGCGGCAGAGAAGGTCGCATCACTCATCGGATTGACCTCGGTGGGTCGGGTCGGTCGAGACTGATGGCGCGGGCTTGGCGATCGACGAAGTCGACCCCGGCGTCGTAGCCACGAATGCGCAGGATCTGATGGCGAACCGCAGCCTCGACGAGGATCGCCAGATTGCGTCCCGGCGCGACTGGCATGGTGATGCGCGGGATCACGACGCCCAGGATGGTGCAGGTCGAGAGGCTGCCGCTGAGCCGGTCGATGCTCTGCAGTTGCTGATGGTCGAGTGGCTGGAGATCGATGATGAGGTTCAGGGTCTTGCTTCGCACCACCGCCCCCTCTCCAAACATCGCGCGGATGTTGAGGACGCCCAGACCGCGCACCTCGAGAAAGTCCCGGAGGGTCTCCGGACAGGTCCCCTCCAAGGTCTCGGGTGCGATCCGTGCGAAGCGTGGCGCATCATCGGCGATCAGACGATGGCCACGTGCGACCAGGTCGAGCGCGAGTTCACTCTTCCCCACCGCAGGGTCGCCGACCAGCAACACTCCCATGCCCAGTACCTCGATGAAGACGCCGTGGAGCGTCAGGCGATCGGCGAGGGCGTGCGTGAGGAAGTAACGCAGATGGTTGATCAGTTCCTCATCACCGAGCGCGGAACCCAACAGCGGCGTCGAGGATTGCACGGCAGCCTCGCGAAGGCCCGGATCCGGCTCGATCCCGTCGGAGAAGATGACCGCGGTCGGACGATCGGTGAAGAGTTTCTTGACGGTTTCGGTGTAGGCGGTGCGTCCGAGTTCGTTCAGATAGAGGATCTCGGCATGGCCGATCACCTGCAGTCGGTTGGGGTGAATGCAGTTCAACGACCCGATCAGTGACTGGCGCGCACGCCCAGGATGATCATCACGCAAGGGCCTCGGCGTAACCGGCTCGGGCGTCAGCCATTGGAGCTTCAGGCGTGAGCCGGTCTGGGCGATGAGGGATTGGAGGCTCTCGATCATCAGATGGTGCGATGCCCTTCAGGTGCCTTGCAGCAGTTGCAGGATCGCCGTCGTCGAATCCGCTTCGCGAAGATGCTTGCGTGTCGCTGCTTCACTGAAGCGGCGCGCCAAGTAGGCGAGCAACTGCAGGTGTTCCTCGGTGGCGGTCTCTGGAACCAGTAGGGCGAAGGCGAGATCAACCGGTTCACCATCGGCGGCATCATAGTCAACGCCACGGTTGGTTTGAATGAAGGCGCCGAGCACCTGAGTCACCTCCTTGATGCGCGCGTGTGGCAGACCGACGCCATGGCCGAGCCCGGTGCTGCCAAGGCGCTCACGCTCAAGCAGACGCTCGAAGACCGTTTCGGTACTCAAGCGCGGATGGTCTTTGGCAAGGAGTTCGGCCAGTGATTCGAGCAGTCGCTTCTTACTCGAGATGTCCATTCCGTGGCCGACGCGGTTCGCGTTGATCAGGTCAGGGCTGAGCATGGGCTCGGCTCCCATCCGCGACGGCCATGATGGGCCGAACGTGATTGTCGACGGCTCGCCTCGCGCCTGGCGGCAGCGATGTGTGCTGACTGGTCATGGTTGCTGAGGACCCCCGGTTCGAGAGCACGCGACCCAGCGGTCGGTGCCCTGTTCCCTGTCGATTGAGCCGACGGGTGGATGACCCCGTCGGTGAGCTCGGATCAGTGTGCCGAAGGGGCAGGCTTTAGCCCTGATCGGATGCATCCGTTACCACTTTCGGTGTATTTCCGCGATGATCGTTGCGTTTATCCTTGTGCCGGAGAACCTGGCGATCAAGCTTGTCGATCAATCCATCGATCGCGGCATACATGTCCTCGTGCACGGAGTCAGCGAAGATCTTGCTGCCGTTGACGTGTAAGGTCGCTTCGGCTTTTTGAGCCAGCTTCTCGACGCTCAGGATGACGTGGGCATTGATGACGTGATCGAAGTGCCGAGCGAGGCGCTCGAACTTGGTGTCGACATAGCCCCGCAGCGCATCGGTGACATCGATGTGGTGACCCGTCAAGTTGATTTGCATCTTGTGACTCCTAGTGGTTCAAACGGCCTGTCAATCCAGGCGCCTGCGCTCATTCGAGGGTGGAACCCCCATGGCCTCGCGGTACTTCGCAACGGTTCGCCTCGCGACCTTGATGCCTTGACCGGCCAACTCTTCAGCGAGTTTGCTGTCGCTCAGTGGTTTCTTCGCGGACTCGCCCGCGATCATTTTCCGGATCAGGGCCCGAATGGCGGTTGACGAGCACTCGCCGCCGGAGGCGGTATTCACATGCGAGGAGAAGAAAAATTTGAACTCGAAGGTCCCGCGTGGCGTGTGCATGTATTTCTGTGTGGTGACGCGCGAGACAGTCGATTCATGCAGTTCGAGGGCCTCTGCAACGTCGCGCAGCACCATCGGCTTCATGGCCTCTTCGCCGCGATCGAAGAAGTCCTGTTGCATCTCGACGATCTTCGCACCGACCCGGAGCACCGTGTCATTCCGGCTCGCGAGGCTTTTGATGAACCAACGCGCCTCTTGCAGATGGCTTTTCAGTGTCACGCCATCCGCGCTGTGATCGGCGCGTCGGATGAGCCGCGCATAGTCAGCATTTACCCTGAGTTTGGGCGTGGACTCTAGGTTGAGTTCGACCACCCAGCGTCCCTCACGTTTGCGTACGAACACATCTGGAATGACATATTGCGCGGGTGCGCCAGCGATCAGGCTGCCGGGACGGGGGTTGAGTGTCCGGATCAAGGCCAGCGCCTCGATGATGGCCTCTTCAGGTTCCTTGAGACGACGCATCAAGGCCGCGAGATCGCGTTTCGCAAGGAATTCGAAGCCCTCGCGGCAGATTCGCAGGGCCGGATCCCGCCCCGGGATTGACGCCGGCAATTGACGCAACTGGATCACCAGACACTCGGCGAGATGGCGGGCGCCGACACCGGGTGGGTCGAACGACTGGACCCGATGGATCAGGGTTTCGATCTCCTCGGCGTTGACCGCGGGATGGTCGATTGTCTGGAGCAACTCCTCGACGTCGCTGCGCAGGTAACCATCTGGGTCGATGGAGTCGATGACGGCTTGCGCGATCATGTTGTCGCGCTCGCTCAGGCGACAGAGGTTGAGCTGCCAGGCGAGATGATCAAGCAAGGTTTGCGGTCGCGTCTGTTGTGCAAAGGGGTCAAAGTCAGATCCATCGTCACCACCGCGCGAGCTGCCTGGCAGATAGCTGTCGAAGACGTCCGTCCAGAGTGTGTCAACCGGCAATTCATCGGGAATCTCAGTCGACTCGGCACGCACTTCGCGGTCGGGCGCCATGTCGCCTGGCTCGTGCTGGATCTCGATGGTCTCGCTTTGGATGGTTCCTGACTCGGGGGCGTCGGTGGCGCTGAACCGGTCGGTCTCGTCCCCTTCCTCGAGCATGAGATTGGTATCGAGCGCCTCTTGGATCTCTTTTTGAAGTTCGAGTGTCGAGAGCTGCAACAGACGAATCGCCTGCTGCAACTGCGGTGTCATCGTCAGGTGTTGACCGAGCCGAAGCTGGATGGATTGCTTCATGGATCGCGGATGCGTTCTCGAGATGGTCGATCGGGTCGCCCGTCCTAATCCCGTCTAGACTCGCTTCTAGCCGGTGCCTCGTGATGCCATGTGACGGCAAGGGGCGTTCATCATCTTACACCGATCATCCGAGAAAAAGCAGCCAAGCATCCGCCGAAGCCGCACGGGTCAGTCTGATCCCGTCGCCCAGCCTCGCCCTGCTTGCCGCCAACAGCCCGCGCACCCCCCGCGCCATCGTCACCACGGATGCTCGCCCCGGTGCTCGGCGGCGCGCCGGTCCTGGTCAAGGCGCAAGCCGCTTCGGGTCGCTGGGTTCGTCGCCAGGCGGACCCCTAGTTCGCAGGCGCCTGGCGGCGATCCGGTCGTGCTGTCGCGTCAGGGCAATGACTTGGCGGGTGCGAGACCCACTTGTAACCGCTCCCGTTCGAGCGTGCTCACATGGAGAAATCCGCACCGAGGTAAACATCACGAACCTGCTGATTTGCCAGCAATTGCGTTGGGACTCCAGCCGCGATCACACGCCCGGAACTGATGATATAACCACGGTCGCAGATATCGAGGGTTTCGCGCACATTATGGTCTGTGATCAGCACCCCGATGCCGCGGTCGCGTAAATGGGACACGATGGACTTGATGTCGCCGACCGCGATGGGGTCGACCCCGGCGAAGGGTTCGTCGAGGAGCATCACCAGCGGGTCGACGGCAAGCGCGCGGGCGATCTCGAGGCGCCGGCGCTCACCGCCCGATAGGCTCAATGCGAGGGATTCGCTGACATGGGCAATCCCTAACTCCTCGAGCAAACGCGCGCAACGCAGGTTGCGCTCGGCGCGCGGGAGATCGCCGCGCGCCTCCAGGATGGCAAGAATGTTGTCGCGCGCTGTGAGTTTGCGAAAGACCGAAGGTTCCTGTGCCAGATAGCTCAAGCCGGCACGCGCGCGACCATGCATCGGCGTGAGCGTGAGGTCGCGGCCGTTCAGTAGGATCCGCCCCTCATCGGCGGGGATCAGCCCAACGATCAGGTAAAAACACGTCGTTTTCCCCGCGCCGTTCGGTCCCAACAGACCGACGACCTCGCCGGCATCGACGCTGACGCTCACGTCGTGCAGGACGATTCGCCCCCGATAACTCTTTCGGAGATGCTCGGCATGCAGTCGACTGGAGGCTTGAGTCATGGCTCGGTCGCCTCATCGGGCGTGATGGTGATCTGGACGCGACCGCCACCGCCAGCCCGGAAGTGAGCACGTGCCCGATCATAGACGATCCGTTCTCCGGTCAGACGGTCGGCGCCCTGAATCAACAGGGCCTCGTCGATCAGGGTGAGTTCGTCCTTGTCGGCGTCGTACTCCATGCGTCTGGCGAAGGCTAGGACCTCACCCTCATTGTCATCCATGAGTTGCCGGAAACTGGCGGGGGCGCCGAGCGCGATAATGAGACGCGGGCGACGGTCTTCGCGATGATGCACGGTGACATGGTCTCCGCGCAGTTGCATGCTGCCTTGGTCGACTTGAACTTGGCCGACATAGATGCTGGTGCGCTCGGACTCCAGGACCTCGACTTCGTCGGCTTCGATCAGAATCGGTTGTTCACTGTCGTCTGGGCGCGCGGCAACCGGGCCGGTGCTCACGAGCGCGGCGATCCCGAGGCTGATCAGCCAGCCGCGGAGGCTCGGGCGAGGGGCGTGAATGGGGTCGTGATTCATGGCGTGTCGGTCTGCTCAGGGGCAATGTAGATGTGCGCGCGGCCATCGAACAGCGCGCGCACGGGGTCGTCGTACCATAATCGCATCCCGGTTGCGATCAGGCGGTCTTGCTCGCTGCTGACCTGGATTGCCCGATCGGTCTCGGCAAAGCCGCGAGTGTGGAAGATCCGTAGGAGTTCGGTCTCGAGGTGCGTTGCCCGGTCGGTTGCATTGCCGTCGCGTTCGAGCTCGACATTGCCCTCGAGTTGGATCTCCTCGCCACCGGGCAGGATCAGCCCCGTTGCGGCTCGTGCCTGCCAGGGCTCGCCGTTCTCCTGATACAGCGTGATGCGCGGTTGATCGAGCTCGGAGAGATCCTCGGCGACGAATTGTCTCAGTTCATCCGCGACCAAGCGCCGTTTCGGGCGGCCCGCCTCATCGGTCTCGAGCGCGGTGAAGGCCGTGACGATGTAGTCAGGCAACCGCCGCGCCTGCTCCTCGCTCGGTGGGTCGCTCGTCTCGGGATCCAGCAGCCACCAGGACAGCAGTCCGGAAGCGGCGAAGAACGCGCCCAAGGCCCACTGTGACCAGGACCAGCCCGGTCCCCGTTGGGGGCGTGGCGCGTCACTCATGCGTGACTGGAGACCATGCGTTGCCAGGTTCCTTGCGCTTCCATGATGAGTTCGCAGACCTCGCGCGCGGCGCCACGTCCGCCGCCGGCCTGGGTGCAGAGATGGGCGTGTCCGCGCACCAGGTGATGGGCATCCGCGACGGCGATGGCCAACCCGACGCGCCGCATGATCGGTAAATCGACCAGGTCATCTCCGACATAGGCGATCTCCGTGTCCGCCAGTCCGAGATCGCTTTTCAACGCTTCGTAAGCCGGTAACTTGTCGCGGCAGCCCTGATAGAGATGGGAGATCCCCAGGCTCTCCATGCGGATTCGCACCACCTGCGAGGTGCGCCCCGTGATGATCCCGATCACGACGCCGCTCTCCTGGAGCAGGACCATGCCGTGTCCATCCCGTGAATTGAAGGCCTTATATTCTTGGCCGTCGTCTCCGAGGTAGAGACTGCCGTCGGTCAGAACGCCGTCGACGTCGAAGATGACCAGGCGAATGTGGGCAGCGCGATCGAAGATTTCTTGCATCGTGTCGTCCTTATCTGATGGTCGATTCGGATTCAGTCGAGCGTGTCGTGGTCGGACCAGCGCTGACTCATCCAGTGGTCAAATGGTTGCCAGTGCGTCAGCCCCAGCGTCTCACCCCATCACCAGGCACCAGCGAGACACCCCCGGTCCTGGCGCTCCGCTACATGACTCCGGCCTTGAGCAGGTCGTGCATGTTCAGTGCGCCGACCGGTCGAGTGTGCGCATCGACCACGAGCAAGCCGTTAATGGACAGCTGCTCCATCAATTGGAGCGCCTCGACGGCCAAGGCCTCGGCGGTAATGGTGACGCAATCGCGCGTCAGCACCGCATCGATCGCGGTCCGATGGAGATCGATCCCCCGATCCAGGGCGCGGCGCAGGTCACCATCGGTGAAGATCCCCGCCAACCGCCCCTCCGCATCGACAATCGCGGTCATCCCCAGGCCCTTGCGCGACATCTCCTCCAGGCTCGCGCGCAGGGTCGTGCCCAGCGTCACGCGCGGCAGGCGCTCATCACGATGCATGATCTCACCGACACGCAGCAGTAAGCGCCGACCGAGCGCGCCCGCCGGATGCGAGCGCGCGAAATCTTCGGCGGTGAAGCCGCGGCTCTCCAGCAGCGCGATCGCCAAGGCATCACCCATCGCCAGGGTCGCGGTCGTGCTGGCGGTCGGCGCCAGACCGAGTGGACAGGCCTCGCTCGGGACACTGACGTCCAGATGCACATCACTCTCACGGGCGAGCGTCGAGCGTGGTTTGCCGGTCAGGCTGATCAGGGGGACGCCAAGGCGTTTCAGCAGTGGTAAGAGCCTCAGCAGCTCCTCGGTCTCGCCCGAGTTCGACAAGGCCAGCACCACATCGTGCGCCGTGATCATCCCCAGGTCGCCATGGCTGGCCTCGCCAGGGTGGACGAAGAAGGCGGGGCTCCCCGTGCTCGCCAGGGTCGCGGCAATCTTGCCTCCGATGTGTCCGGACTTGCCCATGCCCAACACAACGATGCGTCCCGCGCAGGCCAGCATGTACCGGCATGCGGTGACGAAGGTCGCGTCGATGCGGGCGGCCAGCGCCGTGACGGCGGCGGCCTCGGTTTCGATCACGGCACGTCCCAGGGCCATCATCTTGTCGGGCTCACCGAGCGCGAGTCCAGGCTTCGCGGTATCGATTCTGTGCCGATCGATCATCTTGGGCAAGGATCCTCCGATGGCGACAAGGGGTCTCCGCGACAGCGCCCAGCACGGATTGGGGCGAATCCTGCGGCAGGTTCCCGTCGCGGGCAAGCCCTGAGCAGGATCAGCGCGCGAGATCGCGGGTGTGGCGATGACGCCAGGAGTGTGTCGTGGCCGGGGATTCCGTTTAATCTATCCCCGGCCACGGGCGCTGCTCTGCGCCAAGTGGCGTTGCGCTAGCGCGCCCGCCCGCCAACCCTCAACATGTGCTTCGAGGCACCTGAATGGACAACGCATCGGCGCGCCGAGATGCGTTCCACGTGGGTCGGTGGCGCTTGGTCATGAGCGGCACGGCGTCGAGGGCCAGTGCGGAGTTCACATCAGCAGCAGACATCAGGCGAGACAGGCCAGGAATCCATGACCTTAAGGATACAAGAGGAGGCGGGGTTGAAGCACACCATCAGCGACGGTCAGGCCCCACGATGAGACACGCCATCGTGCCCCTGCGCAGCGGGTGGGATCAGGGTTGCGGGGACGCGTTCTTCTATCCGGAGGATCTCCCCGAGGAGTGGCGTCTCACCTATTTTTCAAATGAACTGCAAGGGGTTGTGGTCGAGCCTCAGGCCTGGGTTCCGGTTGAGCCGGCACGCTTGCGGGAATGGACGGGGGAGGTGTCGAGCACCTTCCGATTCTATCTCAGGTCGCCGGTGTCTCCACCCTGCTCGCAGGCGTGTCGGCGAGCACGCCAAGCGCTCGGGTCTCACTTTGGCGGCTGGATTTTGTGGCATGCGCTCGACATTGGGGCGGATCTCGAGATCGCAGACGACGCCCCAATCTATCGGGAAATCGAAGCTGAGTCAGAGGTGCCCGCCGAGGCAGCCGCGTTGGCCTGGGAGGTGCCGGCATCTGCGCGGGCCGATCTGCGCGGCGGGCGCGCCTGGCTTGAGGACTATGCGCGGGTGGCGGCCGGACGCCCGGCGTTGGCGCTGATGGGAACGGCTTCGGTGGAGACCGTGAAGCGCTGGCAAGCGCTGATTCAACTCCTCGGACTTGGTTGACGCCGTGGCGATCAGCCAAGACAATGCCCGGTTTGGTTGCCTTGGCATACGCATGCCACATCTGATCAACTCTGTGGACGCTCGGGATGTTAAACGTCGCGTCATGATTCCGGTGTGGACATCCAGCCAGGGATCCGCTCCCGTTGATCTCGGGGTGTGGCAAGACCGTCCTCGAGCGGTCAGTGTGCCGCAGGGCAATAGGTGTGGTCCTGTTCGTCGCACCGCCCGGGCAACTGGATCCGGCGAACGGGCGACCACCATCACGCAAGGCGTGCGAGGCAACAGATGACGGAGAATGCGAGCGCTGGTGACCTCCGTTCCCAGTCCGATGACATCATCGTCAAGATTCGTGGTCTGAGTTTTCGGCGCGGGCGTCTGGTCGTCTTCGATCAGGTCGACATGGATATCCGTCGCGGCGAGGTCACCGCGGTGATGGGTCCGAGCGGGACCGGAAAGACCACGCTGTTAAAATTGATCACCGGCCAGCTGCGCCCAGACGCCGGCACCATTGAGGTCGACGGCGAGTCGGTCCATGCTCTGGAACGCTCGGCGCTCTACCGTCTGCGTCGACGCATGGGGATGTTATTTCAAAGCGGGGCACTCCTGACCGATCTGAGTGTGTTCGACAATGTCGCCTATCCGCTGCGCGAGCACACGAACCTGCCGCCATCGATGCTACGCAAGCTGGTGTTGCTGAAGCTCGAAGCCGTGGGCCTGCGCGGCGCACGTGATCTGATGCCCAACGAATTATCCGGCGGCATGGCCCGCCGAGTCGCCTTGGCGCGCGCGATTGCGCTGGACCCTGACCTGGTGCTCTATGACGAGCCCTTCACCGGGCAGGATCCGATTTCCAAGGGGATGTTAGTCACCTTGATCAGACACCTGAACGACGCGGTGGGCCTGACCAGTATCCTGGTTTCTCACGACGTCGCGGAGACCGCGCAGATCGCTGATCAGATGTATGTCATCTCACACGGCGAAGTGATCGCGCAGGGCCCCCCAGCGGCGATCGCGGCGGACGGTTCGGCGTGGGTGCGGCAGTTCATGGATGGTCTGCCCGACGGTCCCGTGCATTTCCATTACGAGGCTCCGGCGCTGGTCGATGACCTCCTCGCACGGAGGGTGCGTTGATGCTCCTGGAGGGTCTGGCACGACTCGGCCGCAGCGGTCTCGGGGTGCTCGCGCGCCTCGGACGTGGCCATCAACTGCTGGGCGCGATGCTACTGGGTGTCGGTGAACTGCTGCGGCGTCCGCGCCTCTTGATCGTTCAGATCTTCAACGTCGGCGTCTTGTCAATTCTCATCATCGTGGTGTCCGGCTTATTCGTCGGCATGGTCCTGGGTTTGCAGGGCTACTATGTGCTGTCGCAATTCGGCGCGGCGGAGAGCCTCGGTGTCATGGTCGCCGCATCCCTGGTGCGCGAACTCGGCCCGGTGGTGACCGCGTTGCTGGTGGCCGGGCGTGCCGGATCGGCCCTGACCGCCGAGATCGGCCTGATGAAAGCCACCGAGCAACTCTCGGGTCTGGAAATGATGGCCGTCGATCCGGTGCGCCGTATCCTGACGCCGCGGTTCTTCGGTGGTGTGATCGCCATGCCGCTGCTGGCGGCGATGTTCAGCGCGGTTGGGGTGCTCGGCGGTTATTTCGTCGGGGTCGGGCTTTTGGGTGTCGATGCTGGATCCTATTGGAGCCAAATGCAGTCGAAAGTTGACTTCGACCAAGACATTGTGAATGGGGTGATCAAGAGTGTCGTGTTTGGGGTGGTCGTGACCTGGATCGCCCTGTTTCAAGGCTACGATGCCGTCCCGACCTCGGAGGGTGTCAGTCGTGCGACGACCCGCTCAGTGGTGCATGGGGCACTGGCCGTCCTGGGTCTCGACTTCGTTCTCACCGCATTGATGTTTGGAGATTGAATGACATGGGCAAACAACGGGTCGTCGAGATCATGGTCGGTCTCTTCATGGCCGCGGGCTTCGTTGCCTTGTTCTTCCTCGCGATGCAGGTCAGCAACCTGAGCGCGGCGGTGAACAGCGACGGCTATCAGTTGAGTGCGCGCTTTTCGAACGTCGGCAGTCTGAAAGCGCGTGCGCCCGTCACCATGGCCGGGGTGCGGGTCGGTCGCGTCGAGCGTGTCGAGTTCGATACCCAGAGCTACGAGGCGGTCGTGACGCTGCGGATCCAGGCCGAGGTCGACACCATCCCGGACGATACCTTCGCCAACATCTTTACCGCGGGCCTGTTGGGTGAACAGTACATTGGCCTCGAACCTGGTGGCAGTCTCGATTATCTCCGTGATGGCGACGAGATCGCTTATACCCAATCGGCACTCATCCTGGAGCAGATGATTGGACAATTCCTCTTCAGCAAAGCAGGAGGCGATTGATATGACGATGCGCTCGGTTGCTCGTCTTTCCTTCCTCACCGTCCTCGCCGCCATCGCCCTTGGTTGGGCGACGCTCGGCATGGCCTCCGCCGAGGAGGCGACGGCCTTGGTCCAACGCACGACCGATCAGATGCTACGCACCCTCGAGGCACGGCGTGCCGAGGTCGAGCGAGATCCATCGCTGATCTTCAACATGGTCGAGAGCAGCGTGGCACCGCACTTCGATTTCGAACGCATTACCCAAGGTGCGGTCGGGCAGGCCTGGCGCGAGGCGACCCCCGCGCAGCGTCGTGCGCTCGTCGACGCATTCAAACAGGTTCTCATCCGCACCTATGCGCGCTCACTCCTGAGCTATGCGGGAGAGGAAATCCGCTATTTGCCGGCGCGGCCAGGTCGACAGCCCTCGACGGTCACGGTTTCGACCGAGATCAATGCGCCGGGCTCCGCCCCGATCCCCGTGGATTATCGGATGTATCAAGCCGCGCGTGGTTGGCAGGTCTACGACGTGGTGATTAACAATGCGAGCTTGGTCGGAAACTATCGCACGAGCTTCGCCAATGAGGTGCGTCGCGCCGGGATCGACGGCTTAATCGCGACGCTCAATGACATGAATGCACGGTCCGGCGAATGACGACGGGTGCGCGCTTGCTCGAACTGGACGCAGGGCACTATCGACTGGAGGGTGTCCTGGACTTTTCGACCGTGGTCCCCGTTGCCGTCGCAGGACAGGCGCTGTTGCAGCGTGATGTCTCGATTCACATCGACCTATCCGCCGTGACCGGGGCGAATAGCGCCGGGCTGGTGTTATTGCTCGAATGGATGGATCTGGCGCGCGCACGCCGGGCACGCTTGACCTATTCGCACCTCCCCGCGTCGCTCGCGCGTATCGCCGGGATGTCCAATCTCACCGACCTGTTGCCGCTCGCACCTCCGCGCGCTTGAGCGAGGCGATGTCGTTCCGGCTTCGACGACACCAGCCGGCCGCCCAGCGCACCGCTTGGCAGCGCGGCGGTGCATCTCTTAATCCGAATCAGAGTTCGCGATGGATAAGCTTCTCATCACGGGTGGCAGGCCCTTAACGGGACAGGTTCGTGCCTCGGGCGCGAAGAATGCCGCCCTGCCGATCCTGGCCGCAACCCTCCTGGCGGGCGCCCCCGTGACGCTCGGGAACGTGCCGCCCTTGCGTGACATCGAGACGACCTTGCGGCTGCTCCGCCGCATGGGGGCGGAACTCGAACTGCTTACCGAGGATCGCGTGGCGGTGGCGGCGGGTGAGTTGAAGAGCTTTGCGGCCCCCTATGATCTGGTCAAGACGATGCGCGCCTCGATCTTGGTGCTCGGACCCGTATTGGCCCGCTACGGGCAGGCCGACGTCTCCCTGCCGGGCGGCTGCGCGATCGGCGCGCGCCCGGTCAACCTGCATCTCGATGGCCTGCGGGCGATGGGCGCGGACATTCATGTCGAAGGTGGCTATATCCGTGCTCGCGCCAAGCGGTTGCATGGGGCCTGCATCGTGATGGATATGGTGTCGGTAACCGGGACCGAGAACCTCATGATGGCGGCAACCCTGGCGCAGGGTGAGACCCTCATCGAAAATGCCGCGCGCGAGCCCGAGGTCGTGGATCTTGCGGCATTCCTCTGCGCGCTCGGGGCCCGCATCGAAGGCGCCGGGACCGATCGCATTCGCGTGCAGGGTGTCGCGTCGCTGGGTGGCGCGCACTACGAGGTCATGCCCGACCGGATCGAGACCGGCACCTTCTTGGTGGCGGCGGCCATGACGGGCGGGTCCATCAAGGTCACGCACACGCGTCCCGACCTGTTGGACGCAGTGCTGCAGAAATTGCGCGAGGCCGGGGCGCAGATCGAGTCCGGGGACGACTGGATCAGCCTGGATATGCGCGGCCGGCGACCCCGCGCGGTCGATCTGCATACCGCGCCTTATCCGGCGTTCCCAACCGACATGCAGGCCCAATTCTGTGCGATGAATGCCATTGCCGAGGGGGTTGGAGCCGTCACCGAAACGATCTTCGAGAATCGCTTCATGCATGTCCTCGAACTGCAACGGATGGGGGCGAAGATCCGCATCGAGGGCAATGTCGCGATCTGTGTCGGCGTCGAGGCCCTCACCGCCGCGCCGGTCATGGCGACGGATCTGCGGGCCTCGGCGGGTCTGGTGCTGGCCGGACTGGTCGCCTCGGGGGAAACCCTGATCGACCGCATCTACCACCTCGACCGTGGTTATGACAAGATCGAGCACAAGCTCTCGGGCCTGGGCGCGGCGATTCGCCGGACCTCTGGCTCAACAGCCGACGCGACGAGTGGCGCAGGCGTCACGGGATCACCGACACCATGACCGATCACATGCTGACGATCGCCTTATCGAAAGGGCGGATCTTCGATCAAACCATGCCGTTGCTCGCGCAGTCCGGGATCACGCCGTTGGATGACCCCGAGCGCAGCCGCAAGCTGATCCTGGAGACCAACGCGCCCCGGGTCCGATTCCTGATCGTGCGCGCGAGTGATGTCCCGACCTATGTGCAATATGGCGCGGCTGACCTGGGTGTTGCTGGCAAGGATGTCCTGCTCGAACATGGCGGGGCTGGATTGTACGAGCCATTGGATCTCGGAATCGCCCGCTGTCGTCTGATGGTGGCCGGATTGCCCGATGTGGCCGCGCCGGCGACGGGGCGCCTGCGTATCGCCACCAAGTATGTGCGCAGCGCGGAGCGTTATTACGCCTCCAAGGGCGAGCAAGTCGAGATCATCAAGCTCTATGGTTCGATGGAATTGGCGCCCTTGGTGGGGCTTGCCGACCGGATCGTCGACTTGGTGGAAAGCGGCAATACCCTCAAGGCGAATGGTCTGGTGCCACTGGAACATATCGCGGACATCAGTTCGCGGCTGGTGGTGAATAAGGCCGCCTGGAAGATGAAACACACCGCCGTGAACGCACTCCTAGATGGTTTGCGCGCCGCCGTTGCGGGTCGTGCTTGATCATCCTGGTTGCATCGAATCGGATCCCGGCCAGGTGGGTGGTCGGGGAAGTGGAGGACTCTTCAACGTGATGAGACGCCTTTCGACGACAGACTCGGATTTTGATCCGGCCCTCGAGCAACTGCTCGCCTGGGATCTGGTTTCGGACCACCAGGTACGCCAGCGTGTCGATGACATCATCCAGGACGTGCGTCAACGTGGTGACCTCGCCGTGCTTGATTACACGGCTCGCTTTGATCGGTGGAGTCCGGCCTGCGCGGCCGACCTGCGGATTCCGCACGCGCGCCTGGCCGCGGCTTGGGAGCAGATTCCCGGCGCGCAGCGTGACGCACTCGAGCAGGCCGCGGCCCGCATCCGTCACTACGCCGAGCGCCAAAAGCTCGCGGATTGGAGCTTTACCGAGGCCGATGGCACCGTCCTCGGCCAGCAGGTGAGTCCACTCGATCGGGTGGGCCTCTATGTCCCGGGCGGCAAGGCCGCCTATCCCTCCTCAGTGCTCATGAATGCCGTTCCGGCGAAGGTCGCGGGTGTTGGCGAACTCATCATGGTGGTTCCGACACCTGCGGGAGAACTGAACGATCTCGTCTTGGCCGCGGCGCATGTGGTGGGCGTGGATCAGGCGTTCGCGGTGGGCGGTGCCCAGGCGGTCGCCGCGCTCGCCTACGGGACCGAGACCATCCCGGCGGTCGACAAGATCGTGGGTCCCGGCAATATCTACGTCGCCACCGCGAAGCGGGCTGTCTTCGGCCAGGTCGGCATCGATATGGTCGCCGGACCCTCCGAGATCCTGATCATCTGTGATGGGAAGACCGACCCGGACTGGATTGCGATGGATCTCTTCTCGCAGGCCGAGCACGATGAGGATGCGCAATCCATCCTCGTCAGTTGGGATGCGGATTATCTCGACCGGGTCGCCGCAAGCGTCGAGCGGCTGCTGCCGACTCTGGAACGCGAGGCCATCATTGCCACCGCGCTGCGTCAGCGCGGGGCGCTGATCCTGGCGCAGGATCTCGATGACGCGATCGCCGTGGCCAACCGGGTCGCGCCCGAGCATCTGGAATTGTCGGTGGCACAGCCCGAGTCGATCCTGCGGCAGATCCGACATGCCGGGGCGATCTTCATGGGACGCTATACCGCCGAGGCTATCGGGGACTATTGTGCTGGGCCGAATCATGTGCTGCCGACCTCGCGGACGGCGCGTTTCTCCTCGCCGTTGGGGGTCTATGATTTCCAGAAGCGGTCGAGTCTCATCATGGCCTCGCCAGCGGGCGCGGCGCGTCTGGGCCAGACCGCGTCCGTGCTGGCGCGGGGCGAGGGGCTGACCGCGCATGCGCGCTCTGCCGAGTATCGTGGCGAGGTGGGTTGACGCGCCATGCACGATCTGATCGAGACACTCATTCGCCCTGAGATCCGGGAGCTGGCGGCCTATCACGTCGCCGATGCATCCGGCCTCGTCAAGTTGGACGCGATGGAGAACCCCTATGTCTGGTCCGAAGCCATCACCGCCGAATGGCTCGAGGGCTTGCGCGACGTCACCCTGAACCGCTACCCCGACCCGCATGGGACTTGCGTCCAGGCGGCCTTGCGCGAGGCAATGGAGATTCCATCCGAGATGGGACTGTTGCTGGGGAATGGTTCAGACGAACTGATCCAGATGCTGGCATTGGCGCTCGCGCGGCCCGATCGCACGGTGCTTGCCCTGGAACCCGGTTTCGTCATGTATCGCATGATTACCGGGTTCATCGGCATGCGGTATTGTGGGGTGCCGCTTGATGCCGATGATTTCTCAATCGACTTACCGGCCGTGTTGGAGGCGATCGAGCAAGAGCAGCCCGTCCTGATCTTTCTCGCCTACCCCAATAATCCCACGGGCAACCGCTTTGATGCCGACGACATGGTTCGGATCATCGAAGCCGCGCCCGGTTTGGTGGTGGTTGATGAGGCCTATGCGCCCTTCACCGACCGCAGTTTTCTCGGTCTGCTGGGCGATTGGCCCAATCTGCTGGTGATGCGGACCCTATCGAAGATGGGGCTCGCGGGACTGCGGCTGGGTTATCTCGTCGGTCCCCATGCCTGGCTCCAACAGATCGATAAGGTCAGACTGCCATACAATATCAATGTCTTGACCCAGGCCTCCGTCGCTTTTGCCTTGCGTCATCGGGCTCTGCTCGACGAGCAGGCACTGGCGATCCGCGCCGAGCGGCAGCGTCTGCTGGCCCATCTTACCGACCACTTTCCCGTTCATGCCTATCCGAGCGAGGCGAATTTCATCCTCTTCCGCGTCGCTCCGGGACAAGCTGATGCTGTTTTCGCGGGTTTGAAGGCGCGCGGGATCCTCATTAAAAATCTTCACCATGCGCATCCCTTGCTCGCCGATTGCCTGCGGGTCACGGTCGGCCTTCCAGAGGAGAACCGCGCCTTCCTGCAGGCGCTGGGAGCTTGTCTCTAGCCCCGTCGCGCGTGCCCTAGCCGTTGCAGGAGGCGCGGCTGCGCGCGATTCGCGGGTGCGCATCCGCACCGCCCGCATGGACACCCGGGCCTGGGTTACCTTAGAATCTTCCCAATCGGGTCGAGGTCAACGGCGCGTTCGATGGGCCATGCCACATCGCGCGAGGTTGCTTCCGACCCCGTCGCGCCTGCTGCATACCCGCCCGGATCGGAGAAACCCTTGACCAAACCCGCGGTACTCGTCCTGGAGGACGGCTCTGTCTTCCGGGGAACGTCGATTGGCGCTGATGGATCGAGCGTCGGTGAGGTGGTATTCAATACCGCCATGTCCGGCTACCAGGAGATCCTCACCGATCCGTCCTACCTGCGGCAACTGGTGACGCTGACCTATCCGCATATCGGCAACGTCGGGACCAACCCCGAGGATGAGGAGTCCACGCGGATCCAAGCCGCTGGCCTGATCATTCGCGATCTGCCCATACAGCCCAGCAACTTCCGCATGCAGGAGCGTCTCGACGATTATCTGCGGCGCCACGGGGTCGTGGGGATCGCTGGGATCGATACGCGACGCCTGACCCGCCGGCTGCGTGAACAGGGGGCGCAGAACGGATGCCTCATGGCCGGTGATGCGATTGACGAGGCCGCGGCCTTACGCGAGGCCAGGGGATTCCCAGGACTCCAGGGCATGGATCTAGCGCGGCTTGCCTCGACCCCAGAGGCGTATCCCTGGACGCAGGGTGTCTGGGCACTCGAGACCGGGCACGGAGGGCATTGCGCGTCGTCCCCGCCAGAGGGACAGCGGCCGCTTCAGGTCGTGGCCTATGACTTCGGCATCAAGCGCAATATCCTGCGCATGCTCGTCAGCCGAGGTTGCCACGTGACCGTGGTTCCCGCACAGACGCCAGCGGCGACAGTGCTCGCGCTGGAGCCAGACGGTGTCTTCCTCTCCAACGGACCGGGTGATCCTGAACCTTGCGACTATGCCATCGCGGCGATTCGCACACTGCTCGAGGCTGACATGCCTCTGTTTGGAATCTGTCTCGGTCATCAGTTGCTCGGCCTCGCGTGCGGCGCGCGGACTCAGAAGATGAAATTTGGCCACCATGGTGCGAACCATCCGGTGCAGGATCTCGCTACCGGCGCGGTCATGATCAGCAGCCAAAACCACGGGTTCGCGGTCGACGAGCAGAGTCTGCCGGTGCATCTCGAGGCCACGCATCGGTCCTTGTTCGACGGGAGCCTGCAAGGCATTCGCCACCGTGATCGACGCGCGTTCGGATTCCAGGGTCATCCCGAGGCCAGTCCGGGTCCTCATGATCTCGCCCCTTTGTTCGACCATTTCATCGAACTCATGCGTACCCGTCAGGACTAATCGGCGATCCAAACCTCATGCCCAAGCGTACCGACCTCTCCAGCATCCTGATCATCGGCTCAGGTCCGATCGTGATCGGTCAGGCATGTGAATTCGACTACTCCGGCGCGCAGGCCTGTAAGGCCCTACGCGAGGAGGGCTATCGCGTCATTCTGGTCAACTCCAACCCGGCGACCATCATGACCGACCCGGAGATGGCCGACGCGACCTACATCGAGCCCGTCACCTGGCGGGTGGTCGCCGCCATCATCGAGCGCGAGCGGCCCGATGCCCTGCTGCCGACGATGGGTGGGCAGACGGCACTGAACTGCGCGCTCGACTTGGTGCGCGAGGGCGTGCTCGAGCGCTTCGGCGTGGAGATGATCGGCGCCTCGCGCGAGGCGATCGATAAGGCCGAGGACCGTGATCTCTTTCGCCAGGCGATGCGCAAGATCGGCTTGGACATGCCGCGCTCGGCGATGGCCCACAGTCTGGAAGAGGCCATTCAAGTCCAGGCATCGATCGGCTTTCCGACCATCATTCGACCATCCTTTACGATGGGCGGCAGCGGTGGTGGTATTGCCTACAACCAGGAAGAGTTCGAAACGATCTGCCGGCGTGGGCTCGATCTCTCGCCCACGAAGGAACTCCTCATCGAGGAGTCGGTGCTGGGTTGGAAAGAGTTTGAGATGGAGGTCGTGCGCGATCGCGCCGACAATTGCATCATTATCTGCTCGATCGAGAACTTCGATCCGATGGGGGTCCATACGGGCGATTCCATTACGGTCGCTCCGGCCCAGACCCTCACGGACAAGGAGTATCAGATCATGCGCAATGCCGCGATTGCGGTCTTGCGCGAGATTGGGGTGGATACCGGAGGCTCGAACGTGCAGTTCGCCATCAATCCACTTGATGGCCGAATGATCATCATCGAAATGAATCCGCGGGTGTCGCGTTCATCAGCCCTGGCGTCGAAGGCGACCGGCTTCCCGATCGCGAAGGTCGCCGCGAAGCTCGCGGTTGGCTTCACGCTGGACGAACTGCGCAATGAGATCACCGGTGGCGCAACGCCGGCTTCGTTCGAGCCGAGCATTGACTATGTCGTCACCAAGATTCCACGTTTCGCCTTCGAGAAATTCCCGCAGGCTGATGCGCGCTTGACCACCCAGATGAAGTCGGTCGGCGAGGTCATGGCCATCGGCCGGACCTTCCAGGAATCGCTCCAGAAGGCCGTGCGTGGACTCGAAATCGATTGTTATGGGCTCGACGAGATGGTCGATGCGAGCGAACCGGATGCGGCCAAGCGCGTTCGTCACGAATTGCGCCAGACTGGTGCCGAACGCCTCTTTTATCTCGCCGATGCCTTCCGGCTCGGCATGAATCTGACCGACATCCACGCCCTCTCGAAGGTCGATCCCTGGTTCCTCGCGCAACTTGAGGATCTGGTCGCGACCGAGTCCCGAGTCAAGGCTGAAGGGCACGCTGGGCTGACGCCCGCGCGCTTGTGGGAACTCAAACGCAAGGGGTTCTCCGATCGGCGCATCGGGCGTCTGCTCGCGCGACCGGAGCAGGAGATTCGTGCCCAACGCCAGGCCTACAAGATCCATCCCGTGTTCAAGCGGGTCGATACCTGCGCGGCCGAGTTCGCCTCCACCACGGCTTATCTCTACTCCACCTACGAAGAAGAGTGCGAAGCGGAGCCCAGCGACCGCGATAAGATCATGGTGCTCGGTGGTGGCCCGAATCGGATTGGTCAGGGGATCGAGTTCGACTACTGCTGTGTGCATGCCGCACTTGCACTGCGCGAGGACGGTTACGAGACGATCATGGTCAACTGTAATCCCGAGACCGTCTCGACTGACTACGACACCTCGGACCGACTCTATTTCGAGCCGCTGACCCTTGAGGATGTGCTGGAGATCGTCGCGAAAGAGCATCCGCTCGGCGTGATCGTTCAGTATGGTGGTCAGACTCCCTTGAAGCTCGCGCGCGACCTCGAGGCGGCGGGCGTGCCCATTATCGGCACGAGTCCCGATAGCATTGATCTGGCGGAGGATCGTGAGCGTTTCCAGCGGATGATCCAGACCCTAGGGTTACGTCAGCCGCCGAATGCCACGGCGCGCAGCGAAGAGGAGGCGGTCGAGCGTGCGGCCGGGATCGGCTATCCTCTGGTGGTGCGGCCATCCTATGTGTTGGGTGGGCGCGCCATGGAGATCGTCTACGACGAGTCCGAACTCAATCGCTATATGCGTGAGGCGGTGCGTGTCTCCAACGAATCCCCCGTGCTGCTTGACCGGTTCCTCGACGACGCGATCGAGGTCGACATCGACGCCATTTGCGATGGCCAGGATGTCCTCATTGGCGGAATCATGGAACATATCGAACAAGCAGGTGTGCACTCTGGTGATTCGGCCTGTTCGTTGCCGCCCTACACCCTCTCACCCGCGATCCAGGATCGGATGCGTGAGCAAATGGCGAACATGGCCCATGGGCTGAGCGTGGTGGGTCTCATGAATGCCCAGTTTGCCGTGAAGGGCGAGGATGTGTATATCCTCGAGGTCAATCCGCGCGCCTCGCGGACGGTTCCCTTCGTGTCGAAGGCGATTGGTGTCCCACTTGCCAAGGTCGCCGCGCGCTGTATGGTCGGGCAGCCCCTGGCCGCTCAGGGGCTGCACCGTGAACGCATGCCCAAGCACTACTTCGTGAAGGAGGCCGTTTTCCCTTTCATTAAGTTTCCAGGCGTCGATACGCAACTGGGGCCGGAGATGAAGTCGACCGGCGAGGTGATGGGCGTTGGTGAAACCTTTGGTGAAGCCTATGCGAAGGCGCAAGAAGGCGCCGGGACCCTATTGCCGCGCTTGGGTGGAACGGCCCTGTTGAGCGTGCGATCCGCCGATCGCGCACGCCTGATTCGGGTCGCGCGCGATCTTGTCGGGTTCGGTTTCAGTCTTTATGGAACGCATGGGACCGCGCAGGCTCTGCGTGAGGCTGGACTCGACTGCGTGGGGGTCAATAAGGTCGCCGAGGGGCGTCCCCATGTGGTGGATATGATCAAGAACAAAGAGGTCGATTTCATCGTCAACACCACCGAAGGCGCGCAGGCGATCGCGGATTCCGCCGAGATCCGCCGGGCGGCGCTCCGGCACAAGGTGAGTTACACGACGACCATCTCAGGTGCCGAGGCAACCTGTCTCGCGCTGAAACAACTGGACATCCTGCGCGTCAATCGGCTACAAGATCTGGCTTGAACCGAGCACGCGGGCGCCTTGGAGCGCCCGCTGCCGTGTTCGATGCATCCATCCCTGAGGTCCGCCGCACCGCGGTCGCCTTGCGCGAATCCGCGGTCATCCGCTGCGGTACCTTTGATAATGAGGTAAACAATCATGAGTCAGGTCCCTCTGACCGTCACGGGCGCTGAGAAATTGCGCGAAGAACTCGAGCGACTCAAACGCGTCGAGCGGCCACGGATCATCGAGGCGATTGCCGAGGCGCGGGCGCACGGCGACCTCAAAGAGAACGCCGAGTACCATGCCGCTCGTGAGCAGCAAGGGTTCGTCGAGGGGCGCATTCAAGAGATTGAAGGCAAGCTGGCTAACGCCCAGATCATCGATGTCACACAGTTGGCCGTCTCCGGTCGGGTTGTCTTCGGGGCAACGGTGCAGGTGCTGGAGTTGGACAAGGATGTCGAGCATACCTTTCAAATCGTCGGGGAGGACGAGGCCGACCTGAAACTGGGTAAGATCTCGGTTGGATCACCCATTGCGCGGTGCCTGATCGGTAAGAACGAGGGCGATGTGACCTCGGTACAGGTACCGGGGGGCGTGCGTGAGTTCGAGATCCTCGAGGTGCGATACGTTTGAAGTGACCGCGCCGCGCCGCTGTTCGGGGCCGCGGCACCCGCTCCTCAGCCTGCTCCACCGCGCGAGACCGCGGCGATAACCCAGTCGAGAGCGGCATCCGGCAGGATGCGCTCAAGCACGGCAAACAGATGAGTCGGGACCGTGACGCGATAGCGCACACGCGGGCGCGGGCTTTCCAGCGCATGGACCAGTTTCGCCAGGACGGCATCGGCAGGCAGGGTGAACGGCTGCGCCGCGCCCGTTTTGGTCAGGCGCGTTTCCGCAAGCCGGTAGGCGTCGCGGTGCACACTCTGGTCGGCGTCGATCCGATCCTTGAAGGCACGATGCGCGTTCTCGCGAAACCGGCTCAGGATCGGACCGGGCTGGATGATGGAAACCTGGATGCCACTGCCTCGCAGCTCCAGTCGGAGTGTGTCGGTCAGTCCTTCGAGTGCATATTTACTGGCCACATAGGCGCCGCGGAAGGGCAACGGGATGAAGCCGAGCACCGAACTGTTTTGGACGATGCGGCCCTGCCCTTGCCGACGCATGACGGGGATGACACGACACGTCAGGTCATGCCAGCCGAGCAGGTTGGTCTCGAGCTGAGCGCGGAGGGCGTCGCGACTGAGGTCCTCGACGGCGCCGGGTTGGCCGTAGGCGCCATTGTTAAAGAGGGCATCGAGTCGGCCATGGGTGAGTTCCAGTGTTCGCGCCAGACCCGCTGCGACACTCGCGGGGTCGTCGAGATCGAGTAAGACGGCGGTGAGGCCCTGGGCGTGCAAGCGGGCCACGTCCTCGGCCTTGCGTGCCGAGGCAATGACATGCCAGTTGCGATCAGCCAAACCGCGTGCGCAGGTGAGGCCGATCCCGCTGGAGCAGCCGGTGATGAGGATGCTGGGGCGAGGGGAGCCATGGGTACGGGCCATCGGGCTGGATTCGTCTTTCACGTTGGCGCGATCCGTTGCGGCGGTAACCACATGCCGTGAGGTGAACGCGATGATGAGGTGCGATCAGTGTAGCATCAGGGTCGGGTCAGTGGCCGACCATCATGATTGACCGCTTTATTTGCGCGTGCGCTGCCCAGAGCCATCCGCCGGGCGCACTGGAGATGTGAGGAATCAACGATGCCGATCTACGAATACCGCTGTGAAGCCTGCGGCCATGAACTGGAGCAGATGCAAAAGATCAGTGATCCGCCATTGACCGATTGTCCAGCCTGTGGGCAGTCAGCTCTGCGCAAGCGGATCTCAGCGGCGGCCTTCCGGCTGAAGGGCGGGGGTTGGTACGAGACCGACTTCAAGAAATCCAACCAAAAGAACCTGCATGACAGTGGCGAGAAGGGTGAGAAAAAGGACGCCAAGCCAACTGAAGGGGGTGGTGCGAGCGCGACGAGTCGCGAAACGACCGCGACGAAGTCTGACGCCGCGGCCAAGACGCCATCCGCACCGGCTGCGAAGAAACCAGCCGCCTAGCGAACCCGCGGCCGACACCGAGCGATCGGCCGCTCCTGCCCCAACGCGTGCGGCGCGTAGCCGCGAATCTGAATGACACGAGGCCCGACGACCATGCGCACCCATTACTGTGGAGAATTGAACAGCCGCCATGAGGGCGAGGAGGTCGTCTTGTGTGGCTGGGTCCACCGGCGTCGGGATCACGGTGGTGTCATCTTCGTCGACCTGCGTGATCGCGATGGGTTGGTGCAAGTGGTGCTGGATCCGGACCGTGCCGAGGTTTTCGCGCGCGCCGAGCAGGTGCGGAGCGAGTATGTGCTGAAGGTCAGTGGCCGGGTGCGCGCGCGTCCACGGGGGACTGTCAACCCCGATCTTCCGACCGGTGAGATTGAAGTGCTCGGCCTCGATCTGGACATCCTCAATCCATCCGAAACCCCACCGATTCAGCTCGACGAGCATGGCATCGAGGTCTCCGAGGAACTGCGACTGCGCTATCGCTACCTGGATCTGCGCCGTCCCGAGATGCAGGCGCGCCTGCGCACGCGCAGTCTCGTGACGCGGACGCTCCGTGGGTTTCTCGATGCGCATGGCTTCCTCGACATCGAAACACCGATCCTCACCAAGTCCACCCCAGAGGGCGCGCGGGATTATCTGGTGCCCAGCCGGACCCATCCCGGCGAGTTTTTTGCGCTGCCTCAGTCACCGCAGCTGTTTAAGCAACTGCTGATGATGTCTGGTTTGGACCGCTACTATCAGATCGCACGCTGTTTCCGTGACGAAGATCTGCGCGCCGATCGTCAGCCTGAGTTCACGCAGCTCGACATCGAGGTCTCCTTCCTGGATGAGGAGGCACTCATGGGAATCATGGAGGGCATGATTCGCACCCTCTTCCGTGAGGTCCAGGGTGTTGAATTGCCTGAGCCCTTTCCACGTCTGACCTATGCCGAGGCAATGCGTCGTTTTGGTTCGGATCGTCCGGATCTGCGGGTACCGCTGGAATTGGTCGACGTCGCGGACGTGCTCGGCGGGGTCGATTTCAAGGTTTTCGCCGAACCGGCACGGGATCCGCATGGTCGCGTCGTCGCCCTGCGGCTGCCGGGGGGCGGTGAACTCACACGCAAGGAGATCGAAGGCTACACCCAGTTCGTCGCAATCTACGGCGCTAAGGGTCTTGCCTACATCAAGGTCAACGCCTGGAACGAGCAGGGACGCGAGGGCTTACAGTCGCCCATCCTCAAGTTCCTGCCGGATCAGGCGATCGATGCGATCATGACCCGCACCGCGGCGAGCGATGGCGATCTCATCTTCTTCGGGGCCGACCAGGCGCAGGTCGTGAACGAGTCGATGGGCGCGCTCAGGGTGCGTCTTGGGCAAGATCGCGGGTTGCTCGCTGCCGGTTGGTATCCGCTCTGGGTGGTGGACTTTCCCATGTTCGAGCGCGATGCCAACAGTGGACGTTGGATGGCCCTACACCATCCCTTCACGGCACCAAAGGACGAGCACTTGGAGCGCCTTGAGAGCGACCCGGGCACCTGTCTGTCGCGTGCCTATGATCTGGTCCTCAATGGCACCGAGATCGGTGGTGGCTCCATCCGTATCCATCGCGATGCGGTCCAGCGGCGCGTCTTCGACCTGCTGGCCATCTCCCCGGAGCAGGCCGAGGATCGGTTCGGCTTCTTGCTCAAGGCGTTGCGTTTTGGATGTCCGCCGCATGGTGGCATCGCCTTCGGCTTGGATCGTCTGGTGATGCTGATGACGGGTGCGACCTCAATCCGTGATGTCATGGCCTTCCCCAAGACCCAGAGCGCCGCCTGTCTGCTCACGGATGCGCCGGCGAGCGTGGATGAGGCGCAGCTCAAGGAGCTGGGACTCAGGATCAGGACAAAAGGCTGAGTGATCATGCAATGCGCGGACTCAGGCGGTGGTGTTGCACGATGGTGGTCCGAGTGCGGGGGCGCCGCCGTTAGGCCACGGCCGTTATGGTTGCGGGGTGATCCGGTGTCGCGAGCCAACTGATGATGGCCGAGCAGACCACGAAACGCGCTCAATCGGTGCTGGTCGTCATTTGTACGCGGGGTGGTGAGTTTCTCTTATTGAAACGCACGCGCCCGGTCGATTTCTGGCAATCCGTGACGGGAAGTCTGTCGCATGGTGAGACGCCGCGACACGCCGCGGCGCGCGAGGTCTTCGAGGAAACCGGGTTGCGCGTCGGCGGGGCGTTGATCGATCTGCGACACACCAACCTCTTCCCCATCATTCGCGCCTGGCGCGATCGCTATGCGCCGAACATCTGCTTCAATCGTGAATACTGGTTCGCTCTGGTGCTGGAGACGCGCCGACTGATTCGCCTGAATCCGCGTGAGCATTCCGAATATCGTTGGCTGTCAGCGGGGCCTGCACAGCTGATGGCAACGTCTCGGACTAATCGCAGCGCGATCCGTATGCTCGAAACCCGGGTGTGTTCCGCCATGCGCAGCCTCTATCCACACCATTCCGTATCGTCCTAAATCGGCTCGTTGCTTGGCGCAGGCTCACAGGAGCCTGATCGCCGCGAGTCACCCATCTGAAAAAACAGGAGTTCATGTCCAATGAAAGATCGAGTGACGCTAATTCTTGCACTGAGCCTGTTGCTCTTCAGTTCACACTCGCTCGCCCTGTCGACCGTCGAGATCGATCGCTTCATCGCGTCCTATTCGGAGATCTCGCCCTTGATTGCAGCACGCATGGACGACGAGGATGAGGACGAGGATGACGCCTCCACCGATGAAGGCGCCTTCATCAAACAGCGACTCATTGAGGCCGTTGCCGGTCAGTCTGAACTCGTTGCGATCATTGAGGCGCATGGATTTCCCTCCGTTGAGAGCTGGGCTGACACCTCATCGCGCGTCATCATGGCGATGATCGCGGTCGAGTCCGCTGCTGGCATGGAATCCTTCGCGAGCGAGATGGAGATCTTGCGCGAGGAAGCGCAGGATGATCCCAGTGCACTTGAGGAAATCGAGCAATTCGAGCAGGCCGTCATGGCACACCAGGCCTCGTTGCAAGTGCCTCAGGCCGATCTGGATGCGATCCAGCCTTACCTTCCCGCGCTGCGTGATCTCTTCGATTGGGACGATGATGAGGAGTTCGAAGACAACTGAGTTTGCTGTCCCCTGTTGGTCGAGGTGAGTCCCCCCGCGATGTCGATCCCCCAGATTGAGAGGGTCGCGGGGGGGCGGGACACCATGCCGGCTCATCGCCGGCGGTGCACCCGAGGGTGCGTGTGCGTGCCCTGTCCCTCGGGAGCACGCGCCTCATCGGGATTGCCGTTGCGTCGCTCGGCCTGCGTGGCCACCTGGCATCAGGCTGAAGGACGGGCGAACCGATGCCTTGGGTCTGCCAAGGCCATCATCCACTGCTAATGTAGTGCTCGAGTTGTTCGATGATGAATTTGTGCTCGGACACGATCGACTTGATGAGGTCGCCGATCGAGACGAGACCGACGAGTTCGTTCTCAGTGATGACGGGTAAGTGACGCACGCGTTTTTCGGTCATCAGGGCCATGGCTTCCTCAAGCGTCTGGTCCGGATGCGCGCACACGACTCGTTGGGTCATGATGTCGCGCACGCAGGTTGCGTGCGAACTGATGCCTTTGAGAACCACGTTGCGCGCATAATCGCGCTCCGAAATCAGACCGATCATCCCTGTCTCATCGATCACCGGGAGTGCGCCGATCTGCCGCTCTGCCATCAGGGCCAGAGCCTCGTAGACGCTTGCATCCGGTCCGACCGACCAAATCTGTTGACCCTTGTGATCAAGCAACTGTTGAATCGTCGTCATTGAAGTGCGCACTCCTCGGGTGGTGAAGAAACCCGTCCATGCTGTCGGTGCGGCGTTCCTTGGCCTGATTGGTTGGGCCTCCGGCTGTGCTTGGCCTCGTTTGAGATGAGCTGGCCACCTGGTTGGTGCGCTCTTCTCGCCATGTGTGATGCGCGTTGACCGGTCGCGCACCCCGACCTACGAGATTCAGATGCATGCACGAACAGATGGATCGTTCCGCGGATCGCCCACGCACCCGTAACCTTGGAGCCTTGCGCAAGCTCTTGAGTTTCACGCGACCCTACATCGGGCAATTAGTGATTGCCCTTGCCGCGCTCGTGCTGGCGGCGGGTTCAGTCTTGGCCTTCGGCCAGGTGATCCGCATGCTGGTCGATTCGGGTCTGACGAGTGGCTCGACCGCGGAACTCGACCGGGCGCTGATGTTTTTCTTGAGCGTGGTCTTAGTGACGGGGATTGCGGTCGCGGTGCGCAGCTATCTGCTCAATTGGATCGGCGAGCGGGTGGTCGCCGATATCCGCACCCAGGTTTTTGCCCGGGTGCTCTCTCTCGATGTCGGCTTCTTCGAGACGACGCGCGTGGGGGAGGTGATCTCGCGTCTGACGAGCGACACGGCCCTGCTTCAGGTGGTGGTCGGCTCGACACTCGCCATGGTGCTGCGCACGGGATTGCTGATGATCGGTGGGATCCTGATGTTGGCCATCACCAGTCCAGCATTGACGGGGTTGGTCTTGCTCGGTGTGCCCTTTGTCATCGTGCCGGCCTGGTTGCTCGGGCATCGGGTGCGACGTCTCTCGCGCGACAGTCAGGATCGGATCGCTGACGTCGGTGCCTATGTCGACGAGGTGGTTCACGGCATTCGGACGGTGCAGGCCTGCTGCCATGAGCCGATCGACCGGGAACGCTATGGCCAGCAGGTTGAATCCGCATTCGAGGTCGCGGCGCGCCGCTCCATGACGAGTGCGCAATTGGCTGGTGTCTCGACGCTGTTGACCTTTGGCGCCATCGGTGTCGTCCTCTGGGTCGGAGGCCGGCAGGTCTTGGCAGGCAGTTTGAGTGGCGGGGAACTCTCAGCGTTTCTCTTCTATGCCGTCGTGGTCGCGGGCGCGGTGGGTTCGCTCAGTGAATTGATGGGACAATTGTTGCGTGGCGCGGGTGCGAGCGAGCGTCTCATGGAACTGCTCGAGTCACGGCCAAGCATTTGCGCGCCCGCGCAACCCCGCCCCTTGCCAAACCCACCACGCGGTCAGGTAATCTTCGAGGCGGTTCACTTCATCTATCCGGCACGCCCTGATACTCCAGCGCTTGATGGCTTCGATATCGTCATCGAACCAGGCGAGCGGGTTGCCTTGGTTGGTCCTTCGGGCGCTGGCAAATCAACGATCTTCCAACTCCTGCTGCGGTTCTATGATCCGGTGTCCGGCGCGATTCGCTTCGATGGCGTCGACCTGCGTGAGCTTGATCCCGTGGCATTGCGTCGACGCTTGTCGCTCGTCCCGCAGGACCCGGTGATCTTCGGTGCGGATGCCTGGGAAAACATCCGCTACGGATTCGCTGGCGCGAGCGACGCGGACGTGCGTCGCGCGGCCGAAGCGGCACATGCGCTCGAATTCCTCGATCGGCTGCCGCAGGGTTTCGACACCTTTCTCGGCGAGCGAGGGGTGCGATTGTCCGGTGGCGAACGGCAGCGGATCGCCATCGCGCGGACCGTCTTGCGCGACCCGACGCTGCTGTTGCTCGACGAGGCCACCAGTGCTCTTGACGCCGAGAGCGAGCGTCTCGTTCAGGATGCGCTTGAACATCTCATGCGCGGCCGGACCAGCATTGTCATCGCCCATCGCCTCGCCACGGTGCGCAATGCCGACCGCATCATCGTCCTCGATCAAGGGCGCATCCTCGCCAGTGGGCGCCATGAGGAGCTGATCGCGCAAGATGGACTCTACGCCCGCCTGGCCTCGCTGCAATTCCAAGACGCCGCGCTGGCATCCCCGCGCGCGACCTCAGCCGGCGCATTGGAACGGTGTGCGTGAGCGGATCGGTCGTGCGTTCAGGCGCCAGGTGCGTGCGCGGATCTGTCATCGGTGTCTTGGTGTTGAGGCTGAAGCTAACCCCGGAGTGGATGTCTTGATCTGAACAATACCCCACGAAGATCCGAGCGACTGCCGCGCTTGGGGGCTGAAGACGCCCGTCAATCGAAATCGCTCGTGTCATCCGATGCAACCGTCTTCGCCATGTGCTGAGCCAGGTAGTAGATCCGTTTCAACTTCTCGATGATGTCGATTTCGATGGTGTAGGCGGGGATGCGGTTGGGTTCTTCGGCCACCAGCCGCTGTGCCTGATGGATGGCGGCAGAGTCTGCGATACGCTGAATCTCCTGCTTCATCGAGGTTACGGTCCGCGCCGCCAGCTCATTGTTCTGGACCACGGCTTGAACCGCGGCGGAGACCGCGCGCGTGACCGCACGATGAAAGCCCATCAGCACCTTGCGCGTCGGTTCGCTGATGGAGACCCCCTCGGCGATGCGTGCGCGCCCGAGGACAATGAGATTGGTCTCGATGACATCGCCGATGTTCTCGAGATCATTGACCGCCGACATCAAGTCCATCAGCGTCCGGGTTTGTGGCTCGGTCAGTGCTTGGCGGCTGATCTTGCCAAGATAGGTGATGATCTGAGCGTGCAGGGTGTCGACATCATTGTCCATCAGTTCGATTTCACGCAGTGTCTGTCGGTTTCCGCTGAGGATCGCCGGCATGATCCGCGCCATCATCTTGTCCACGCTCTCGCCCATGTGCAGCACCTCGAGACGAACCCGATCGAGTGCCAGGGAGGGCGTGGACAGTAACTCCTCATCCAGATACTTTGCCTGTACGGCCATGGTCTCTGCTCCCGGGGGCGGCTCCGGGACCAGCCACTCCACCAAGCGCGCGAATTGCCGCGTCAGGCCAATAAAGATGAAGGTGTTCGCGACATTGAAGAGGGTGTGGGCGTTGGCGATCTGACGCGGCGCTTCGGCAGCGAGGCGTTCCGCGCCGCTCAAGGAGGGATAGGTCGGCGAGATGGCCGTCGCGATTGCGGCAAGCTGACCGATGAAGGCAACCCAGAGCAGCACGCCACAGAGGTTGAAGATGACATGGACCAAGGCGGCCCGCAGTGCCGCGCGTGGTTTGCCGATCGCGGCGAGCAGCGCGGTGACGCAGGTCCCGATGTTGGCGCCCAAGGCGAGCGCGATCCCGGTGGGTAGATTGATGAACCCCTGGCTCGCCATGACGATGGCGATCCCCATGGTGGCCGCCGATGATTGGATCAAACCGGTCAAGAGCGTCGCGACCAGGATGGCGACCGCGGGGTTTTCGAGCGTGCGCATGAAGTCCAGGAAGGGCGGGTAGCTGCGCAGCGGCACCATCGCATCACTCATGACGCTCATCCCGAAGAACACCATCCCCAGGCCCATCAAGATGCCGCCATCATGGCGGATGCTCTCTCGTTTGGAGGCAAACTGCAGGGTGAAACCCACTGCGATCATCAGGAGCGCCGTATCGGTGATCTGAAACGCAATCAGTTGCGCGGTCATTGTCGAACCGATGTTGGCGCCCATGATGATGCCAACGGACTGGCTCAGGGTCATGAGCCCAGCGCTGATAAAGCCGACGACCAGGACGGTGGTGACCGAGGAGGAATTGATGATGGCCGTCACAAAGGCACCGGTGAGCGCGCCCATGAAGCGGTTGGCGGTCAACTTCGCGAGGAGATCCTTCATCCGATCGCCGGCGACAGCCTTGAGCGCGGTCGCCATCTGATCCATCCCCAATAGAAAGAGAGCGAGACCACCGAACAGGCCCGTGCTCATACTCCACCAGTCGGGCGGTGGCACGAGATCCAGGCTCACTGCCGCGCCTCGGCCAGCACATCTCGGCACCGCGTGTCAGTCGCGGCTGGGGTCATCAGCGTGTGATGTGACGTGAATCCCATGAATCGGTGGGTCGAGGAGACCATGGCGACAGGACGGAGGGCGCGGCTCAGGGATCGCCCGCCCTTCAGGGTTGACGATCCCGGCAATCCTAGCCGATGTGGCGGTTTCGTTGCGAAACCATTCAATCTGCCATACCCCCGAACGACTGGTCGCTGCGAGGGTGAGTCGTGCTCGCCGCCTTGAGGATGAAGAAGCTACTGACTGCGGACCTGGCGCTGCGTGTCGAGATGACCTGTCGGTTCAGGCGAAGGGGTGCCTGGGCAACTCACACATATCAGCCTAGATCCGCTCCTAGCGGCCATCACCCGGCCGGTGAGGTGTCAGATGACCCAGATCCTCAACGCCGTCGAACCCTTGCATGCGGTATGGAGCGGTCAACTGCTTGGTCTAGCGTCAGAGACATGGTGGCCAGTGATCACCAAGTGCCGCCCGGCGAGCTGCGGATGCGCGATGGTCTGCACTGGGATGCCAAAGACGGCGGCCAGGTCTGCGCAATTCATGATCTCTGCCACGGGACCCGCTGCCACCAGCCGGCCGTTCTTGAGCAGCAGGATCCGATCGGCATAGGCGCTCGCGAGATTCAGGTCGTGGAGGATCGCCAGCACGCCGAGCTCGCCTCCAGACAACATCTCGCGGGCGATCGCAAGCAGTTGGTGTTGGTGGGCGATATCCAATGCCGAGGTTGGCTCATCGAGCAAGAGATACCGTGGACCCAGGTCAGTGGGGTCCCAGATCTGCGCGAGCACACGGGCGAGTTGGACCCGTTGACGTTCCCCGCCCGAGAGGCTCGGATAGAGGCGTCCGGCCAGATGCCACACATCGGCTCGACGCATTGCCTCTTGGACGATCGTCTCCTGACGTTCCCGGGCTACCGCACGATGCGGGCTACGGCCCATGCGCACCACGTCCTCGACTAGAAAGGGAAAACTCAGGGCGCTCTGCTGCGGCAGCACCGCACGTTGCCGCGCGAGCACCGGCGGGCTCCAGTTGCGCAGACGACGCCCATTGAGGGACACGGCTCCGGTTGTCGGCGTTAGGTCACCCGAAAGCACGCGCAGCAATGTGCTTTTGCCCGCGCCGTTCGGACCCAATACGACCACGAATTCGCCGGGGCCAACCACGCAACCAACATCCTCGAGCAGGCGATGCTGCGCGATTCGAAACCCGATTTTTTCAGCCTTCAGCATTCAAAACCCCTGCCCGCGACGCGAGGCCAGTAGCCACAGGAAAAAAGGGCCACCCAGCAAAGCGGTGACGATACCGATGGGCAGCTCGGCCGGGGCCACGAGCGTGCGTGCGATCAGGTCGGCGCCGAGCAGCAGGATGGCTCCGAGCAGGGCCGATCCGGGCAGGAGCCAGCGATGATCTGGCCCGATGGTCAAGCGCAGCAGATGCGGGACCACCAAGCCGATGAACCCGATGATGCCACTTAGCGCCACCGCCGTGCCGACCGCCAGGGCGACCAGGATCACCAACAAGGTTTTGACCCGCTCCGGCTCGAAACCCAGATGACGCGCCTCGGACTCGCCCAGCAGGATGGCGTTCAGTGCATCGGCATGCAGAGGGATCAAGACAATCGCCGCGAGGATCAGGGGGGCAGCGACCGCGACCGTCGACCAGGTCGCACCCCCCAGGCTTCCCATGGTCCAGAAGGTGAGGGTGCGCAATTGGTTGTCGTCGGCGACGAAGGTCAAGACGCCGGTCGCCGCGCCGGCGATCGCATTGATGGCGATGCCGGCCAGCAGTAGGGTCGCAACCGCGGTATGGCCGTCGCGACGCGCCAGCCGATGCACCAAGAGGGTCGCGACCAGGCTCCCGCCGAAGGCCGCGATCGGGAGGGTCGCTGTTCCCAGGACCTGGGTCAGGCCGCTGAGCAGCGTTGCGCCCAGGACGATCACCGATACGGCCGCCAGTGCCGCGCCCGCCGAGACCCCGAGCAAGGCGGGATCGGCCAGCGGGTTGCGAAACAGCCCCTGCATGGCCGCACCGGAGACGGCGAGGGCCGCCCCAACCAGGATCGCGAGCAAGACGCGCGGGGCGCGAATGGCCCCGAGCACCGCCGCCTGCTCGGGCTCGAAGGACCTTGGCAGATCCAGGCCCAGCCCATGGGCGAGGATGGCGATGACCTGGGTCGGGGCGATCTCGACCGCACCCACCGACAGTGCGACGATGGACGTGATCATCAGCCCCACGGACAGCCCGATCAAGACCAGCGGCAGGCGCCCGCAGCGCATCCGATGACCTGCCTCACGGCCCACGGCTAGTCCGAGGCGAAGGGCGAGCGCCCGCGCCTTCACCGGCTCAGATCCACACGCCCCAGATACTGGTGCGTCTCGGGAGTCAGCCGCGGATGCAGCTCGGTCGCAAGATCGGCGATCGCGGCCGGCAGGCGCGGGCCGAAGCCCAGGAGATAGAGATCGTCCATGGCGGCGATGCGCCGATGGCGTCCGGCTGGGGTCAGGGACACGCCGGGCAGGGCGAGAACGCCCTCGATCCCGCCAAGACCTTCGAGCGTTCGATCGGTCAGGAGGATCACATCGGGTGCGGCACCGATCATCGACTCGGTGTTCAGTGGCTTGTAGCCGACCATCTCGGCCGACAGAGGATTCTGTCCACCGGCGAGCCGGATCGCCGCATCGGCCGCCGTATCGCGACCGGCCGCCATGGGGGCACCGCGGGCGGCGCTGAAGAGGAAGACCACGGAGGGCCTGTCCGAGATCACATCGAGACGGTCCTCGACCCGGCGCATCCGCTCGGCGACCTCCTTGGTTAAGGCTGTCCCGGCGTCGGGACGCCCGACCGCCTCGGCGACCGCCTGGATCTTCTCGACCAGCCCCTCGGGCGAGGGGTCGCCCGGGATGATCCGCACCTGGACACCGGCCGCGCGAAGCTGCTCGATGACAGCCGGCGGTCCTGCCGCCTCGGTCGCCACCACCAGATCGGGCGAGAGCGAGAGGAGTCCCTCGGCGGCCAGCGTGCGCTGGTAGCCGACCTGCGGAAGGATCGCGGCCTCGCTCGGCCATTGGCTCGTGGTATCCACCCCGACCAAGCGGTCCTGGACCTCGAGCCGGAAGAGGATCTCGGTCAAGGCCCCGCCGACGGAGACGATCCGCTGCGGTTCGCCCGCGTGCGGTGCATCGACCAGACCCAGCAGGCCAAGCACCAGGGCTGCGGTCACCATGGCATCTCTAAACATCGGATTCCTCCGCAGGGTTGGTGAGACGTCGGTTGAAGGTGTTGCGTGTTACGGCGTTGCTGGCACGGTGGCCCTGATCCCGGAGATGGCGGATCTCGGCGAGCTGCACGTCATCGATGGCGAAAGCCTTGGCGAAGCCGCTGACATAGCGAGCGCTTAAGGGTCGTAACCGCACGAGATGGAAGTCCTGCAGACCTCGCAAGGTCACGATCAAGGCGCCGAACCGAAGCTCGAATCGATCCAGAATGGTCTCGCAACCGATCGAGCCGCGCGCGAGCTCCTCGGCCCGGCACCGATAGGTGAGTCGTCGCCGGGCGAAGAGATGACCGGCCGAGGCCTCCTCTTCGATGAAGAGGACGCTGACACGTCCGGACTCCAACAGGTTCTTGGTGTGGACGGAGAGCTCGCTGACGAAGACGTGGAAATCGCCGTCGTCCTCGATGTAGGCCGCGTAGCTCGCGTCCGGTTCGCCGTCCGGAGCGACCGTGGCCATCAGCAGAGTTGCGAAGCCCTCGCGAAAACGCACGACCTCCGCGTAAACCTGTGCGAGATCGGGTACAGAGGAGCTGGCTGTCGAATCGGTCATCGGATGTCTCGCCATGGGCGCGGTTCGGCTGGGCGCCGGACGCCGTTCAAAAACTCACCACCATCGTCAGTTTGATATTTCGCCCCGGCCCCTCGATCGCTGACAGATAGGGGAGGTAATCGCGATCCATCAGATTGTCGATGCCGAAGTCCAGGCGGAGGGCCTGATGCTTGACCTGCGGTGGTTGCCAAGTGAGATAGAGGTCATGCAGATCATAGCTGGACGATGCCTCCACTCCAGCGGGCACGCGATCCTGCGCGGCCACGAAGCGGCCTCGCCAACCGAAGGACAAGCCATGCGATGGCAGCCTCCCCCCTGCGCTCAGGATCAGCTCGTTGGCCGGGATGCCGCCAAGCGGCTCGCCCGACTCCATGTCCTTGCCCGTCGTGAGGCCATAGCCGGCACGGGCAAACCAACGCGGAGCCTCGTAAGCCAGCTCGGCCTCGAACCCTTCGAGACGCGCGTCACGAACATTCTCGAAATAGCTCACCCCGCCCAGTCCGGGGTTTCCGGGCACCGGGCGGAAGGCAAAGATCACCAACTGTTCGATAAAGTCGGAGACATCATTGCGAAACAGGTTCAGGCTCGCGCGGCCCTCGTCGCCTGGCTGGAAGAGTCCCGCGCGCCGCAACCGCATGCCGATTTCCTTGTTGCGCGCCGTCTCGGGCTTGAGATCTGGATTCGGCACGAAGACATTGGCGCAGCCGCGACCGCAGGTGAAATGAACCCCGGAGACGAACAACTGACCCAGGCTCGGCGCTCGAAAGGCCTCGTTGTAGGCCGCGACCAGACTCAGCCAATCCGTGACCATGAAGGTGAGGGCCAGCTTTTTCGACAGATTGGAATCGTTCTGATCCTCCGCGACATCGCCACTTGAGCGGCTCTCGTAGCGATCCCAGCGCAGCCCGGGCACGAGGATGACCCGCTTGCCGATGCTGATCTCGTCCTGGAGATAGAGGCCAAGGACATCCTGCTTCGCATCCGGGAAGGACGGACGCGGCTGACCGTCGCGGCGCGACTCGGCGGTGTCTTGGTAGTAGTCCACCCCGGCCACGACATCGTGCAGCAGATTGGCCGGCCCCCGAATCACCGACCGATTGCGCAGGTCGAAACCGGTCGTCCGCAGCTCGGTGTCATCGCGGCGCCGGTCCACCACACGCCGTTCCTCGATGTCGGTCCAATTGGTATAGACCAGCGCCGAGAAATCGACCCATGGGTTGTCGCTCGCCGCATAGGCATAACGCAGTGAGAGGTTGCTCTGGCGGGTATCGCGATCGACCAAGTCATCAAGGGTGCCGCGGATCTGCGGGTTCGAGGGAACCTTGCCGTGCTCGTCAAACGTCTGGAAGGTCGCCGCCACCTCGTGATCCGGCGCCGGCGTCCAGGTCAGCTTTCCGAGACCCGACAGCGTCTCGAAACTCGAATTCTGTAACGTGGTTCCGTCACCGAGTCGCACGTCCTGCCCGTGACGATAGCTGAGATCCGCCAAGAGCCCCAGACTCTCACCGACCAGGCCGTAGGCGCTGCCCCCGGTCAGCCACTGGCGATCCGCACTCTGATAGCCCGCCCGCACCCGCGCGCCGGCGGTTTGGCCCGGACGCAGCAGGTCCGCCGCGTCGACCGTCGTCAGCGCCACCACGCCGCCAAGCGCACCGCTCCCCCAGAGCGCCGACGCGGGCCCGCGCAAGACCTCGACTTGCTTGAGCAGATCCGGATCGATGAAGACGCGCGCATTGTGGGCACGATCGAAATTCTGACGCGCACCGTCGAGCAGGAACAGGATGCGCTCGTCGCCCAGCCCGCGGATGACGATCTGTTGTCCGGCGCCGCGCGGTCCGCCACCAATGTCGACATTCGCAAGATCCAGCAGCAGGTCGCCGAGCCGGGTCGGTTGCTCGGACTCGATCTGCTCCCGGCCGATCACGCTGACCGATTCGGCAATCGTGAAGGGATCGCGGTCGCTCTTGACGGCCGTCACCCGGATTTGCGCGAGCTCCACGGCCGACATCCTCGTTTCGGCGTTGGACTGATCGGTCAGTGGCATCAAGGTCAAGGCGAGTATGGGAGCAAGCACCCGAGGATGGGCGTGAGTCGCCCGAGATGTTCGATCAGACACCAGCCAGCCTCCTGAGACCATTGGTCTACATCACTGGCTACCTTGGCGATCGGCCTCAGTGGCTGACACGTCGACACCCTATCTGAGGGTAGGGTAAAGATAATAATGATTCTCATTTGTAAGTCAAGGACAGAGATTGCGTGGGAATGCGAGAGCTGGGTGCTCGAAGGACCGCATGGGCTTGACATCGGCATGGCGGTTTGTGCAGGCTGCTTATCAACACGGAGCGACCGACTGTTCTCACTCGGCTCGCTGCGCTCCGAATCGCCAGCCTCGCGTTCACCGCGCCTTGCCAGCACGTCCTTTGAGCCCATCTCGCTTCCGATCTGACTCGCCCGTGGGGCGAAGACCTGGATGCGAGATCCGATCAGGCGATAGGCGGCATGAATGCGATGATCGATGTCACGGAATACTTCGCCCGCGTGTCCGGCGATCCGATCAAGGACGCCTTCGCGGCACGACGCCCCATGATGCCCTGGGCCACCAAGACACCGGTGCCCGACGAAGAGATCGGCGGCATTTGGCAAGGCTTGATCGAGGGCGTCGAGCCACCGCGTGACCGGCGTCTGGCCTATGTGCACATCCCTTTCTGCACCAATCATTGTCTTTTCTGCGGCTTCTATCGCCAGCGTCTGCACGACGGTGGCTCGGCCGCCTTCGTGGATCTGGTCGTTGAGGAGATCCAGCGCGAGGCGCAGGGCCCCGGCATCGCCGCTCGGCCCGTCCAGGCGGTCTATCTGGGGGGAGGCACACCGACCGCGCTTGACCCCGTCGACCTTCAACGCATCCTCGAGACCCTCTGCCGGCAGCTTCCGCTCGCACCAGACTGTGAGGTCACGGTCGAAGGGCGGGTCAAGGACTTCACTGCCGAGATGATCGATGCCTGTTTGGCCGGCGGCGCGAACCGCTTCTCGATCGGGGTGCAGACCTTCGCGACCCGGGTGCGCCGACGCCAGGGCCGTCAGGCCTCCGGAGCGCAGGTCGAACGTGTCGTCGGTGACCTGATCGCACGCGACGCCGCCACCGTGGTCCTCGACCTGATCTACGGGTTCCCAGACCAAACGCCGGCAATCTGGGCTGAGGATCTGCGGATCTGTCAGGCGCTCGGCCCAGATGGAGTGGATCTCTATGCGCTGCACCTCATCCCCAGCGCACCGCTGCGGCAGGCCGTCGGGCACGGCAAGATCCCCGCGCCAGCGGACCTGCCGCAACAGGGCGAGCTGTATCGGATCGGCGCCGACGCCTTGGACGAGTTGGGCTGGTGCCAGATCAGCAACAGCCATTGGGCACGCACGCAACGCGAGCGCAATCGTTACAACCGGCTGATTAAGCAAGGGGCAGACTGCCTCGCCTACGGTGCGGGCGCGGGCGGGTCGATCGGCCGATACCGCTACAGCCTGGTGGGCGATTTGGATCCTTACCGCGCGGCGATCCGGCGCGGTGATAAACCGCTTGGCACACTGCACGTCGCCGATGCGCTTGCGCCTCTGCGCGATCGGCTCGCTGGCGGCATCGAGGTCGGCTGCCTGGACCTGACGTGTCTCGAAACGGCGCAGGCGCCTGGGCTCCTGTCGGCCCTCGATCCGCTCTTCGATCAGTGGTCGCAGGCCGGCCTGCTGCGGCGCGACGGGTCCTTGATCCACTTGACGCGTGCGGGACGATTTTGGAGCCCTAATCTGCTGCGTGCCTTGAACGACATCTGCACATCACGCTCGGCCCTGGCCGAGTCCGACTGCCCGGATCCGATCCCGAATCGAGGAGAACCGACATGACCGCAACACCTGAGCTGACCCCGGTGCGCGCGGCGCTGGCCAAGCACCCTGGCGTCATCCTGGAGTCACTCGCGCGCCAGCATGGCGTTCCCTATCAAGCGGCCCTGGCGTGCCTCCCGGAGGACATGCAGACCCAAGTGCCCGGGAGTTGTTTCGGGGACGCGATGGCCGACCTAGCCGATTGGGGTGACCTGGTCGTCATCGTCCATACCGAGGATCTGGTGATGGAGGTCAAAGGACCGCTGCCGTCCGGTCGCTTTGGTTCCGGCTTCTACAACCTGGAGGCTGAAATGGGTCTGAGCGGCCACATCCGCGCCGAACGCTGCGGCGCTGTTGCCTTCGTGCGGCGCCCCTTCATGGGCAAGGACAGCGTCTCGGTGCAGTTCCTGAACCAGGAGGGCGGCTGCATGTTCAAGGTCTTTGTCGGACGCGATGCCGAGGGGCGCTTAAAACCTGAACAGGTCGAGCGTTGGGAGCAATTGCGCACACGGCTCGCGGCGACGAGATCGGCATGAAGGCGACGCGCGCGACGTCGCCCTGATCAATGGTGCCGTCCTGCAGCGGGCAGGGCTGGCCGCGATACGCGCGCTGGTCCCGAGTACATGGCGTCAGAATCCAGCGCCTGGCTGTTTGGAGAGGGCGCGTCCATCCAAAAACTGCAGGGTTCCCACGCCAAGCAGGCCACCAATGACCATGATCAGATAGAGGACCGCGACCGGCTCTTCCAACAGTGTGAAGCCCAAGAGGCCAAGTCCAGCACCCAGTTCCGGAAGCCCATGTGGCCAGTGCATCACCCGGCGCGGGCCGGCGGTGACCGCGCCTTTCGGGGTGCGCACAAAGGGACTGCGGTAACCGACCAGGGCCTCCAGGCCAGCGCGCGCGTTGGAGAGGAGCAGCCCGGTGGTCAGGAAGAGTGCACCCAGGACTTCGGTCGCCGTCACGCGGACTCCGGAGCGGAGGCCCGCAAGCGTCAGAAAACCGATGGGTGCCGCGAAGCCGAGGATCGAGGTGACGATCGCGACGCGGCTCAGCGCCTCGCCGGGCAGTGCCGTGCCGGCGATGAAGGGCAGACCCAAGATCACGCAGGCCGCGCCAATCAGGAAGGCCAGGGGTTGGCCGAGTTCGAAGCTGATCAGGATCTTCTGCCAGCGCGGCAGCACGGGGCTGGCCCAGATCATCGGCAGCAGTTTCACGAAGCACTGAGCGAATCCCTTGGTCCAGCGAAATTGCTGCGTGCGCCAGGCACGCACCGAGACGGGCAGCACGCCCGGGACCGGGAGATCCTTCATGAACCCGGAGTGCCAACCGCGCAGACGGGCCCGCAGACTCAGGTCCAGATCCTCGGTGAGGGTATCGCCTTGCCAGCCGCCGGCGTCATCGATTGCGCGGCGACGCCAGACACCGCAGGTTCCGTTGAAGGGGACCGGCAGACCCAGGCGCCAACGCGCCTCCTGCTCGACCTCAAAGTGTGCATCGAGCAGGCGCGCCTGGGTGCGGGTGAGCAGGCTGTCGTCCCGGTTGAGATGCGCCCAGCGGGCTTGAACGTAGGCAAGATCGGGCTGCGCGAGCAAGGGCGCGATGGCCTTGCGCAGGAAATCCGGCGGTGGCATGAAATCGGCGTCGAAGATGGCCACGAACGGCGCATCCGAACGCTCAAGGCCGGCCGCCAGTGCGCCGGCTTTGTAGGCGGTGCGCTTGATTCGATGCAGGAGCTCGATCTCGACGCCCTCGCAGCGCAGCTTGGCGACGGCCCGCTGGCTCAGTGACAGCGAACAGTCATCGGTGCTGTCGTCGAGCACCTGGATCTGTAGGCGGTCATGCGGCCACTCTTGGGCCATGACGGCCTCAAGGACGCGATCGACCAGTTCGCCCTCGTTGAAGAGCGGCAACTGAACCAGTACGTTTGGCCGTTGTTTGGGCGCGTACGTCGGCGCGACGAGTCGTCGAGACGGCATGAGCAGACGCGCGCACATCAAGCCGAGCAGGTTGAGTGAAGACAGTGCCAAAAGGATCAAGCCGAGCGTCAGGGACAGCTCGACAACGGGCTCCGCGGCGAGCATGGGACGTTGTCCGTAGGAACTGGATCGGTTGTTGGGATCGGCCGGCCGGCCGGTGGTGAAAGCGACGGGGCGCGTGGATCACAAAGCCCCCGGCAAGCACGTCTCGATTCGGATCGGGTGCGGATTTCTCGCGAACCACCCGTCGGATCGGCGGCTTCGTCTTGCGCGTGCGATAGAATAGAGCGCGCCGAATCACAACCGCAAGAGCCGCATTGCACGATGTGTCTCGATGGGTGCGTGAACCACCTTTGGGCGATCTTCCCGAAGCACTCAATGCTCCTGTTTCGGGCGGTTCAATGCCGCATCACCAGCTAACGGAGAGCCTCCGTGTCGATTGCACCACTCCTTGGCCCGGCGTTGGCGCGCGGACCCGCTGAACTGTCTGGTGAGGGCGGTGGCCCTCTCGAGAGGGTGCGCCGCGGAGCGGTCGATCTCGCCCTGCTCGCGGTGGTCTGCGCCTATCTCCTGACCGCTCTTGTGGGTCTGCCGCTGTTCCAGGATGGCGGCTGGTACTTCTTCAAGATCGCCACCACCGGGCAGGTGGAACTGCCCAATCTGCGCTACACGGCGGTGCTCCCGCAGCTCCCGGCGGCATGGGCCGCGTCACGGATCGCCGATCCGGTCCTGCTACGGCATCTGTTTGCGCTCGGCTATGTGGCCTTGCCGATCGCGTCGCTCCTGGCCTGCTGGGCCCTCGTGCGGCGCCGAGCGCCAGTGCTGTTCCTGTTCCCGCTGTTGTGGTTTCTCCTGAACCTGGTCAACTTCTCCGGCGTGTCGGAGCTGCTGTCCTGCCTCTATCTGACTTGGCCGCTGGTGCTGGCAATGCTGCTCGCGCCCGCGCGTCGTTGGGTCTGGCTGGCCGCCGCGATCGTGCCGCCCATGCTGGTTGCACTCCATCCATTAGCCTTCCTCCCGGCCTTCGCCCTGGCGCTGCTGGGCGCTGCGCTGGCCTGGCTGTTGCCGAACCTGCGGCGGATCTGGGGCGTGCTCGCGCTCTGGTCGTTGGGATCAGGGCTGTTGCGACTGGCGTGGACGCTCGTCGGCATGAACGACTACGAGCGGGGACGCCTCGAGACCGATTCCGCGATCAACTATCTGATGACCAACACCTGGGGCCAACACCTGTTGCTGATCGTGGTCTTGATGCTCGGGCTGACGCTCGGCGTCGGTCTGCTGCTGCGGGGCCGGGCGCAGGGTCTGATCCTCGGGTTCGCGCGCGTCCTTGCCGGGTTGGTGCCGGTGGTCGCGGTGCTCGTGAGTGTGGAGATCCTGAACGGGGAGGGCATCCAGCTTAAATCCGGGGTGACGTTCGTTGTTGGGCTGGCGCTGATGGGGCTGGTCTCGGCGCTGGTGTTGGCCCCGCCGCAACTCGGCTGGTTGCAACTGCCCCGCTGGGATCCCCGGTTGCGGGGCCGCACGAGCCTGGTCATGATCATCGCCGTCTCCATGGTCGTGCTTCTGCTCGCGAAGTCCGCGGCCTGGTGGACGGCCACCCGGGGCTTGCAGAACCTCCTGGCTGAGTCGCGGGACGACTGCATCCATCTGAGCGCATCGGAGCCCTTCGCGCTGCAGTGGCCCTGGATGCGGATCATCGACGATTGGGTCACGCCGATGAACGCACTGGCTTTCCGTCCGCGCCTGATCCTCGACGCCGAGCGCGGCATCGAGCCGATCCCCCTGCTGCTGCGTCATGATGGCTGCGCGGTCCTAAGCCAGACCGGCAAGGTTGAATTGGTCTCCTGGTACGTGCGCGACGTCCACAGCCTCGACCAACGCTTCGGACCGCTGAGGCGCTGATCGGTGGACTGGGCGATGAGCGCTAGGCGCTTCAGCGCATTTCGAATCCAGTCGTGGCGGATTCACGACGCTTGAGAATCCGCCTCACGGGTTCCGCTGGATAGACTAGTGAGACGAGGCGTTTGCGCACGCGGGTTACCAGCCCGACCCAACGCGCATCGCCGCTGTAGAGCCGATAGGGTTGGCGCGGTGCGACCAGGAGGTCGGTCGGAGGGGCCGCCCACGTCGTTGCGGCCCCGGCCATCAGCGCCGTTGCGTCATCGGCGAGCCCGAGGCGGCGAAACAGCCGCGTGAGGTCGCGTCGACTAGGTCGGTTGGGTGCGTGGTCGGCGAAGTCAGGGTGCGACGGCATCAGCTCGGCCCGTTCCGGATCGAGATCGACCAGCGACGGCAATCCACGCGCATCAATCGGGGGACTGCCATGGGCGGCGAGATAGTGACGCGTCGCGGCGATCACGGGGAGGCGTTGGTAGAAGGTGCGCATGGCATCCCGATAACCAGGTCCACGGGCCTGGTGGAGGGCATCCTCCCACAGTGATCCCTGGGGGAGTCCACCGCAGTTGAGCGCTTCGGAGAAACTGTCATGGCGACCTCGTAGATAGAAGACCCGCTCGGGGAAGCGCAGTTTGAGACGAAAGATGAGGTCCATCATCAGAATCGATGAGTCCATCTCCGCGGCCTGCGCGACCCGATCCGAATGGACCGCGCTGCCGAGGATGATCAGCATGGCACTGCCCTCTGCGAGTGCGTCGAGAAAGCCATTCTGGGTCAGGATGACGAGTAGATTGTCGACTTGCGCACGCAGTTCTCCAACGACGATCGGTGTGGGACGGTGCGGCAGCATCAAGAGGCCGCCCGGGTGGCCGCGGTCGTTTAAGGTGCGGTAGGGCTCCCGGGCCATCAGGTCGTTCACCTGCCGGATCAACTCCGCCGCGTCAGCGCGCGCTAAGGGTTCGATTGGCCCACCGAGCAGTTGGCCCAGGCGCTCGAGACCGCGCCAGCGCCAGCGCGCCATGCGCTCGCTGAGATCGCGCGCCGTGAGCGGGGCGACACAGGTGGGCGCCCGCGACTTGTTCTTGAGCGTGAGCCCGTTGGGGGTGAGTTTCAGACGCAGATGGCGAGCATCAACGCCGCGGGGGTAGTGCAGCAGGTGTTGCTGCAGCGGGTCCTCTCGCCCCAGCGTCAGGGCGTCACCTGGGTGAATGCGGATGAAGCCACTGATCTCGGAAAAGAAGGTCTGGGGGTCGACGAGTAAGTAGTCACCGCGATGCCCGAACTGTCCGGTGGCGTCTTGCACCAATTCGGGATAGAGATGAAGCCGGTAGCCTGGCGGGCCACCGAGGAGGATCTGCAATGGGAGCGGTGGCGCAGGCAGTGAAATGGCGGTCTTGCCCAGTCGCCGTGATCCGCGCAGATCGAGGTCCGAACACTCCGCGTGCTGACGTGTCCGGTCGCGAAACTGCCTGAGAAAATCTGAGTTCGGAGTGACAATCGGCGCGGGCATGCGTAGTCCTGTCGACGGGATCCTCTCGCCATTGTGACCAGACCTCCAACGGCCTGTCACAGGGCTGGCAGCAACCAGTCCCGAGGGGAGAGACGCGCGCAGCGCCACCGCACCGCTGCGATCGGTACGCTGGGTGCGAATTCTCGAACATGAGGGGTTGAGATGAAGACACTCACCAGTCGATTGCGGATCGGGGAAAAGATTGCGCTTGGCTTTGGTTTGGTCATTCTGATCTTCCTGGGTGTGATCCTGCACGATCAACGGACCCTGACGCGACTTGCGGCCGATTATGAACGCTTGCACCAGGTTTTCGGCGCACGTCAATCCTTTGCGTTTGGCATCGCACGCAACATGACTGCGATGCGGCAGGCGGAGGCGAGCTTCCGACTCCACCCCGAACTCACAGCGGCCATGGAGGTGGCAGCTTCTGGCCGTGGGCTTGCGGATGAGACGTTGGCATTGGGACGACTCGACTCGTCCTCGGCACGCACCGCCACAGAGATCCAGTGGCTCACCCGCGATTATCTGCTGCGCTTTGTGGCTCTCCTCGATGCCTGGGTGATCAGGGGGCTGGATGAGAACCGTGGCTTGCAGGGGCAGTTTCGGCACAGTGCCCATGCGCTGGAGGCGGCCGCAATGGGCTTGACGCGGGAGTCGTGGGATACAGCCGATGGGCTGGCGCTCGACATCCTGCAGTTGCGGCGTCGTGAAAAGGACTATCTGCTGCGCGGGGGCGATGACTATGTCGCGATGGTCGATCAGATCCTGGCGCAGCTCGCCCAACGACTCGACGAGATGAGGGTGCCGGAGATCCAGGGCATGCTCGCGGAGCGGTTGCGCACCTACGATGAATCTTTTCACGCCTTGGTCGAACAGAACCGTCGGATTGCAGTGCTGGGGCGGGAGATGGATGCCGCCGCCGCACGCATCACCCCACTGGTCGAGGCGAACCTCGAACTGGCCCGCGCCGAGCTGACGGCGATGACGGCGCGGTGGAGCGCGGACGCGCGCGCGCAGGGCCGGCTGAATCTTCTGATCGCGTTCGGGGCCACCGGCGCGGGCCTGATCTTCGCCGTGTGGATCAGCCTGCGACTTGCCCGGACGTTACGCCGTTTCGCGCGCCTGCTCGATCGCTTGGTCACGGAGACGCCAGGGGAGCGTATTCCCGTCACGCGTGGGGCGCGTGACGAGGTCGAGCTCATGGCCCGCTCACTGAACACCCTGGCTGATCATAAGGCGACCTTTGTTGATTGGTGGCGTGTCGCAATGCGCGAGGCGGTGGCTCTGCGTGATGTGAATCGGCTGACCGCCGGTGCACCCGCTCATGAAGAGCTCTTGGAATTACGCCAGGCGATCGCGGGGCGGGAGACTCTGATGAAGCAGTTTGGCGAGGATCTCGGGTTGCAACTCGCACGCGTCCAGACTGTCGTCGAACGTCTAGACTGTTCGCAGCGTCAGCGGCCATGGCTTGATCGACAGGATTGCGAGGTCCTGAGCGCGGCGGCGCTGCGTCTGGCGGTTCTGGCGCACATCCTCGAGGCGGACACGCCCGCTTCAGGGTAGCGCCTCGACGGTCCGCATCATCTCGTCATAGCGCGCGCGCAGTTGAGCGGGCAATTCCGAGTCCTTCACCCCGGCGCAACCACCGCGCTCACTGAGCATCTCCATGAACTCCCGTTGCAGTCGTTCCTGAACGCGACGGTAGTTGCGCTCCGGGAAGAGATCGTCCTGCACGCGCAGCACCGTGATCCGTTGCCGGCTGGCGATCAGCTTATTGAGGTTCTCGGTCCGCCGGTTGGATCCGTCGCTGCGGCAGCGAGCGTGATACAGATCGAGCGCGTAGGCAGCCTCGACCGCCTCAACCAAGATCGCCTGGGTTTGCTCGTCGAGTGGACGTGCGTGCGCCTCACCGGCGCCTGCGATGGTCAGCGCCGCGATCGCCAGATACAGCCATGTCGCTAGGAGCCCCGCGTGGGGATGCGGCCTTGAGTCCGGCATCTGTCGTTGCGTGCGGCGGGCGCTGGCGGTGTCTGTGTGCATCATCTGGCGACGATCCTGAGTTGCGTCCACGTGGCCTTTCAACTGCGACCATAGACCGGGATGGCGGCACCGGTCACGCCCCGCGCCGCCGCGGAAGACAAGAAGAGAATCACGTCCGCAATGGCGTCTAATGGGACCCAGGTTGCGTGGTTGGCATCCGGCATGGCCGCGCGATTCTGCGGCGTGTCGATGGTTCCGGGGAGGATGCAGTTCACCGTGATGCCCTGGTGCTTCAGCTCTTCCGACAGACTCTCGGTCAATGTGATCACGGCGGCCTTGGATGCGCAATAGGGCGCCATGTGACCCACACCATGCTTGGCCGCTCGCGCGGAAACGTTCAGGATTCGACCGCTACCGGACTCCAGCAACACCGGGATCACGGCACGGCAACAATTGAACAGACTGCGCAGATTCAGGTCCATCATGAAGTCCCACTGGGCATCCGTGGTCTCGTGTACCGCGGGTCCCATGTCAAACCCCCCGGCAATATTCGCGATCACATCGAGACGCTGGAATCGCTGCCTGACGGCCTCGACCATCGCCGAAACGGCGGTCGGATCCAGCAGATCGGTTGCGAAGATCTCGAACTGGCCGTCTTTAGGGAGGGTGTCGCGAGCCGCTTGCAGTGCCTGCTGATCCTTGTCCACCAGGGCGAGCCGCGCACCCTCGCGGGCGAAGGCGACCGCCGTCGCGCGTCCGAGATTTCCCGCGGCACCGGTGATAAATACAGTCTTGTCAGCGAATGCTTGCACGAGCCCGTCTCCTCTAGTCAGTTGGGTTGAGCCGTTGGGTGAACGTCTGGTCGAAGAGGTTGGGGTTTCGAGGATGATCGCCAAGGCGACGCTTGCGGATTCCGAGCGTGGTCCAGACCGTACGAGGGACCTGCCGTGCGGAAGGATCTCCGTATCGGACAGTGCGCACGCCGGAAGGGGTTTGAGTTGGAGCGGTTCCAAACTTGCCGAGACCTCCCGGGGTCCTATTCAAACCGATCCGGGTGATTCGGGCACCGTCATGCGAGCGGTCCGCCTTGTCTGTATACTTTGCGACGTGAGCCAATCAATGCACCTCAGACATCACGATGACCGGAACCTTGCCCGAGCGACCATGCCGGTTCTTGTCCATCCCCGCGCGCTGGAGGAACGGTGATCGAACTGCTGTTCCTGCTCTTACCGGTCGCCGCGGCGTCGGGCTGGTGGGTTGCGCAACGAGGAGCGCGGCGTCCGAGCGTACCCTTGCGTCCCACGCACCCAGCATTGCTGCGAGGATTGAACGATCTCCTCGCGGAGGAGCCGGACAAGGCGATCGACACCTTTCTCGAACTGGTCGAAGTGAACGACGATACCGTCGAAACCCACTTGGCGCTGGGCAATCTCTTTCGGCGTCGGGGTGAGGTTGATCGGGCGATCCGGATCCATCAAAACCTCATCGCTCACCAGCGGCTCGGTGCGGAACAACGAGGCGATGCCTTGTTCGAGCTCGGTCAGGATTATCTGCGCGCGGGACTGCTCGATCGCGCCGAGGCACTATTCGAGGAACTCGTTGGGTTGGGATTCCACCGTCAGCGGGCATTGGAGTCGCTGCGCGACATCTACGAACAAGAGCGCGATTGGGGCCGGTGCCTTGAGGTTGCGGAATTGCTTAAGCCGATCAGCGAGCAGCCCATGGCTGTTGCGATCGCGCAATATCACTGCGAACTCGCCGAAGAGGCGCGCCGCTCCGGAGATCCGCAGCGGGCGAAGCAGCATCTGGAGCAGGCGCGCGAGGCTGATCCCGAGTGTGTGCGCGCCACGATGCTCGAGGGCAACGCGGTGCTCGAGGACGGTGATCCCGAGCGGGCGCTGGAACTCTTCATGCACGTGGCGGCGCAGCGCGCATCCTATGTCCCCGAGATCCTGCCGGCCTTGATCGAGGCACTCCGCCGCATGGGGCGTCATGATTTGCCGGCGATCCTTGAGGATCTGGCGCAGCGTCACTCGAGCCCCGCCTTGGTGCTGAGTCTCAGCGATGTCGTGGCCGAGACGCGCGGGCGGGATGCCGCGATGGATCTGCTCACCGACTATCTGACGCGTTATGCTGACCTGGCGGCGCTTGAGCGTCTTCTGCAGTGGCTGGCCGAAGCTCACCCGGACGCTGATGAGCGCGCACGCCACCGGGCTGCGGTGGCACTGGAGGTCACCCGTCATCTCCTGGTACGCCAACCCGTCTACCAATGCGACCACTGTGGATTCCAGGCGCGCTCGCTGTTCTGGCAATGTCCGAGTTGTCGCTGCTGGGGGTGTGTCGTGCCCGTGCAACCCGAGCCGATCATCGGGGATGAGGTCTTGCACGAGCGGCGACTGGCCTGAACACTCGCCGGAGCATGCGAATCTTGAGGAAGACCGAGATGTCAGGAACCAAACCCATTATCGTGGCGCTCGATTTTTCTGACGAGTCGCTGGCCCTCGACCTGATCGAACGCCTTGACCCCTCCGCCTGCCGCGTCAAAGTTGGCAAAGAACTGTTCACGCGAGCCGGACCGGGCCTCGTCGAGGCCCTCCAGGTGCGTGGTTTCGAGGTGTTCCTCGATCTGAAATACCACGACATTCCCAATACGGTCGCGGGCGCCTGTGCCGTGGCGGCGGATCTGGGGGTCTGGATGGTGAATCTGCACATTATGGGCGGTGCACGCATGATTGCGGCGGCCCGGGAACGGCTCGAGCGCGTGACACGGCCTCCCTTGTTGGTCGGTGTGACCCTGTTGACGAGTCTGACCGGCGATGATTTGGCTGCGGTCGGATGTCCGGGCGATCCGCTCGAGCGTGTCCTGGCGCTCGCTGCCCTTGGTCATGCCGCGGGTCTCGACGGTATCGTCTGCTCGCCACGCGAGGCGGCTGCGGTGCGCGCGGTCGAGGGGGCCGGGTTTCGGTTGGTCACGCCTGGCATCAGACCCGCGGGAGGGGTTGCCGATGACCAGCGGCGGGTCATGACGCCGCGTGAGGCGTTGGCCGCCGGCGCCGACGATCTCGTCATCGGGCGGCCCATTACCGCGGCGGCTGATCCCTTGGCCGCGCTGCGCGCCATTGAGGCGGACTTGGCCGTGTGACGGCGCGCCGCGAAGGGATCTGAGGTCATGGCTGCTCCGTTCAGTGAACGGCTGCACCCTATGGGATACGTTTGACGGCTCGGTTACGGAGCATGGGTTCACGCCGGCGTGGATGCGGCGGCGTGGCCGAAGACTGGATTCAATCGGAGGAGATAGCGCGATGGCGAAAGTGCGAAAGGCCGTATTCCCGGTGGCCGGGCTTGGGACCCGGTTCTTGCCCGCGACCAAGGCGAGTCCCAAAGAAATGATGTCGGTGGTCGATAAGCCGTTGATTCAGTATGCTGCTGAAGAGGCCGAGGACGCCGGTATCACCCAGCTGGTCTTCATCACGGGTCGGAACAAGCGTTCGATCGAGGATCACTTCGATAAAGCCTATGAATTGGAGTCGGAACTGGCGGAGGCAGGCAAGCAACACCTGCTCAATATCGTTCAGAACGTCATGCCGCCGAGTGTGACCTGCATCTATGTGCGCCAAGCCGAGGCGCTTGGGCTGGGCCACGCGGTCTTGTGCGCCAAAGCCGTGGTCGGGGACGAGCCCTTCGTGGTGATCTTAGCCGATGACTTGATTCGCTCACACACCAAGGGCGTCGTCGAGCAGATGATCGATGTGTATGAGCGCTACGGCTGCAGCGTCTTGAGTGTCCAGGAGGTCGCACATGAGGACACCAATAAATACGGTATCGTGAAGGTCGAGCCGGGTCAGGATGGCGAAATGCGCGTCGTTGGGATCGTCGAAAAACCCGCCCCCGCGGATGCCCCGTCAAACTTGGCAGTGGTGGGTCGCTATCTCCTGACGCCGCGGATCTTCGAAAAGCTCGAGCAGACGCGCGCGGGAACCGGTGACGAGATCCAGTTAACAGATGCCATCGCGGCATTGCTCGCGGATGAGCCCGTGATTGCCTATCCGTTCGAGGGCAAGCGTTACGATTGTGGCAGCAAGCTCGGTTTTCTTGAGGCCAACGTCGAGTTTGGCCTGGCCCATCCTGAGGTTGGCGAACGCTTCTCGTCCTATCTGCGTGCCTTTAGCCAAGAGTGATGCCGGTCGCTGCCTCCGTGGTGGCGGACGCGCGCGGTCAGCCACCATGGTTGATGGCAGCTAAGGTCTGACGCGCGGGCACCTGATCGATGCGCCAGCGTGGGATGGCCCAACTCCAAAAGTCCGGCAGCGCGAGATCTCGGGGCGGTGGAGTCTGACCGAGGAGTGCCCAGACGCGACCTAAGCTGGGGTAGGGGTCGCGTGCATCCACTGGGGCGGCGGCCAGTGATTTACTCAGCTTACGTCCATGTTCGTCCAACAGCAGTGGGAGATGCGCATAGCTCGGCTGGGTGAACTGCAATGCGTGCTGGAGCATGATCTGGCGCGGGGTCGAGAGGAGCAGATCGGCGCCGCGCAAGATCTGATTGATCCCCTGCCAAGCGTCGTCGACGACCACCGCGAGCTGGTAGGCGTGCACGCCATCGGCACGTCTCAAGACGAAATCACCGACCGTCAGGCTGACATCCTGGGTCTGTGGCCCCTGGATTCGGTCGATGAAGGCAACGGCGCCAGACGGTGCACGAAAGCGTTCGGCCCGGGCGTGCTGCGCGGGCGATAAGCCGTCACGGCAGGTTCCGGGATAAATCGGCCCCTCGATCCCTGGCCTGCCCAGACGCGCGACTTGGGCTCGGGAGCAGGCGCAGGGGTAGGTGAGATTCTGCTTGGCAAGCCCGGCGAGCGCTGCGCGATAGGCCTCGGTTCGGTCACGTTGACGGATCAGGGTCTCATCCCAGAACAGCCCACAGGCCTCCAGAGTTCGTAAGATGTCGTCAGCCGCACCAGGGACCTCGCGCTGACGATCGAGATCCTCCATCCGCACCAACCAGACACCGTCGGCCGCGCGCGCATCCGCGAAGCTGGCCACCGCCGTCAAGAGTGACCCCAAATGCAAGGGGCCGGTTGGCGAAGGTGCGAACCGGCCGCGATACGGGGGGCACGCCAACGCCTGGGACATGGCTCCTGATCCGGGTCACGTCGGCCCGATTCCGGGTGCCGGGGTGGGCCCGCGCGGATCCGAGCGACGGCTCAGCCGCGTTGGCGCTCGCGGATCTCGTCGAGTGTTTTGCAATCGATGCAGAGCGTTGCCGTTGGACGCGCCTCGAGACGGCGAATGCCGATCTCGACCCCGCAGGCCTCGCAGTAGCCATACTCGTGCTCGCTGATGCGGACGAGCGCCTCGTCGATCTTCTTGATCAACTTTCGCTCGCGGTCCCGCGTCCGCAGCTCCAGGCTGAACTCCGACTCCTGTGTCGCACGGTCATTCGGATCCGGGAAGTTGGTCGCCTCATCCTGCATGTGATGCACGGTTCGATCGACTTCTTCCATGAGCGACTGCTTCCAGGCGATCAGGATCTCGCGAAAATGCGTCTCCTGTTCAGGACTCATATAGTCTTCATCGGGTCCGATGCGGTAAGGCTCGAATCCTCTCGTGCTGATCTGGCTCGTGTTCGCTTGGGCCATCTTCATCCTCTCGAAGGCTCTCATCATGAGTCGTCATGACCGGTCCAGAGGTCTGAGCCGGCGATGAAAAAGGGGCTTAAGTACCAGATCCTTGCTGGAGCGGCAACTGCAATCGGTGGCAACCGGCGCTTGGCCGTGTTCGCATCGCGTTTGAACCTCGATCTCGATCCTACCTCGATCCTACCAAGTCGGGATGCTACCGGGCGGTGG
>NZ_NRSD01000002.1 GCF_016583985.1 Thiocapsa imhoffii
CTTGCGCCGCGCCGATCCCCGAGCCCATCAGCAGGATGACGCGTTCCGCGTCGGGTGCGCCGACATAGTCGAACAGTTGGTACTGACGCCCGGTCAGGCTGGCGAAGCGGTCCATCGTGCGCTGCTGCAACGGCGGCATCCGAGATCGCCGTGGACGTGCAGGACGATGCGTCCGGGCCGGAGTCCGACTCGCCGATCGCTTTCGACCCCGGTGAGGTCGGCTTACCCGGTTTCATCGCCGCGCGCACCAGCGCGGAGGATTATGGTGTGCTCTTCGCACTGATCGACGCGCGGATCGCCGAGATCGAAGACCTGGTTGAGGAGCGATATACACGAAGGGATGATCTTCGCCTCGCCGCTTTGTCAGAACTGAGAACCTCGTTGCAACGTGAATCGGTGCTCGCCGCGCGTCTTCGCGAACTTGACGAGAGTTTGGCGCAACTCCAGTCGGCGGTAGCAACCGACGGCGCGGCCGCAGATGGCGCGGGCCTGACGATGGACCCACCCTATCCGTTGCGCATCCTCGATGAGCTGCGGACCGAGCGCACCTTAGCCGTGCAGACCCGCGAGGATGCCAGGCGCCTGCGTCGTCAAGCGGAGCGGCGGGTCGAGTTGGCTGAACGGGCGCACGCCGCCGCAGTGCGCGAACGTCGTCAAGTGCGTGACCGGCTTGTTCAGGCGCAGTCCGATGCGACCGCGGCAGAGCTGATCGAGGCGGTCGAGCTGGAGCTGGAGATCGCACGACTGCGCGTGCTGGTGACCCTCCAGGAACGTGAATCGGCGCAGGTCGGCGTCGAGTTGGCAAAGCGGGAGGAGTCTCTCGCCGTGGCACAGCTTGAGCGCCTGGACGTGCGGACCTTGGTGGTGGCGTCCGACATCATCTTCACCCAGGAGGCCCTGGAGGAGCGGTTGGCTGATATTCGCGAGCGTGAGGAGGCAGCGCACGCTCGCATTCAGGCGGCGATCGCGGCTGGCGATGCCGCCGAGGTAACGCTGTTCGAGGCGCGTCGCCGCCTGGCGGCTGCCGATGCGGAGGAGGCTGAATACGATCTGTTGCAGGAACAGGTCTTGGCGCGCGAGGCGGAGCTGACCGCCGCGCGCAAAGGAGCCGAGTATCTGCACCAGGCCGTGCGTCTCGCCGGCGTCGCCGGCATGCTCTATGAGCGGCGTTATGACGTGCTGCAAGCGCAAGAGACGCAACAGTGGCCGAGCTGGTTGCGGGAGACCGAGGCCTTGCGTCGCGAACTGGCGGAGGAGAACGCCTTCGCACAGGCGGAACTCGATGGCTTGCGTTCGATCCAGCTCACCCTGGCGGGGCGTCTGGCCCTGCCGGATGTGAATCCGGCCGTCCGTGTCGCGATCCGCGAGCGGATCGCGGCGCTCGAGCACCAAGAGGAACATGCGCGCTTTATGTTGCTCGTGAAGGATCAAGTGCGCACTCTCGCCGCGCGGCTGCAGGAACAACTGGACCCATTGGTGAGCGAACGCACGCTGGCGCAGCGCTGGGAGTCGGCCAAGCTGGATCTCCAGTCATGGTGGGGGATGGAGCTGTTCGTGATTCAGGATCATGGGATCCAAGTCCGCGACCTGGTGATCGGGCTCTCGGTCTTCACGTTGGTGTTGGTGCTCGTGTCCTTGGTGCGGGGATTCCTGCGGCGCACCGTGCTCCCACGCCTGGTCCGTGGTTCGGAGCCAGAGCGGCGAACGTCGCACGCCTTGGTGCTCGCACTGATTCGCAACACCAATTCAGTGGTCGTGGTGATCGTCGCCTTCTACGCGGCCATGACGGTCTCGGGATTGGTGCAGGGACATCTCAGGATCTGGCTCGGGATGCTCCTGATCGTCGCGCTCTACATCCAGGTCGGTCTCTGGGCAACGGCCGGGCTGGTGGACTTCGTCCAGCGCGAGCGCAGCCGCAAGGAGCTGATGGATCCCTCGGCGGTGACCGCCTATGGCCTGATGCTCTTTTTCTTGCGTGTGGGAATCTGGATCGTGGTCGTGGTCTCGATTCTGGCGCACTTCGACTATCCGATCGCGGGGTTGATCGGCGCGCTCGGCATCGGCGGACTCGCCGTCGCCTTCGCGGTGCAGAATATCCTCTCGGATGTCTTCCATTCGATGGTTATCCTTTTGGATAAGCCCTTCAAGGTTGGTGACTTTGTGGTCACCGGTGAGACCGCTGGCGTGATCGCAAGCATCGGTGTCAAGACGACCCGTATTCGCAGTCTTTCGGGTGAGATGGTGGTGGTGTCCAATACCAGCCTGCTGAACAGCACCCTGAGAAACTTCAAACACATGCGAGAACGCCGCGTGGTGTTTCATGTGCGGGTGACCTATCAGACCACCTCCGAGCAGCTCGAGCGCATCCCGCAGATGATCGAACAGATTATTCGTGCCCAGCGCTTGACTCGTTTCGACCGGGCCCATTTTTCGACCTACGGCGAGGGTTTTCTGGACTTCGAGGTGGTCTACTATGTGATCGGTGCTGATTACACGCTCTACATGGATATCCAGCAGGCGATCAACCTGGCCATTCATCGCCAATTCAAGGAAGCCGGCATCCGGTTCGCCTACCCGACGCGAGAACTCATCCTGCACCAGGACCCGCCCCCTATCCTGGCGGCGGGCGCTGACGGGATACGCGGGGCGGGCGGGTGACGACCTGGTTGCACCCTGGGCTCTTTGTTCTGCTGGCCGCTGCCCTGGGCGGCCTCATGCCGGTTCAGGCCGTCGCCTCCGAGGTGGAACTCATGGGTTCAAACGGACCGAAGCAGATGACCGCGTTGCTCCCAATCGACGATGTCGAACTCGCCTATCAGGTCTTTGGCGCGCCCAGTCCGGCCACGCCCCTGGTTATGATCATGGGGTATGGTGGACTGATGGAGATGTGGCCGCCCACGATCATCGAGACGCTGGCTCGAGAACGCCAAGTCATCGTCTTTGACCATCGTGGGATGGGGCACAGCAGCTCATCGGATCAAGCCTACTCGATTGCACGGTTTGCCGCGGATACCCATGCCCTGCTGCAGGCTCTAGGGGTCGAGCGCGCTCAGGTGTTGGGGTGGTCGATGGGATCCTTCGTCGCACAGGAGCTGGCCTTGCAACACCCGGAGCAGGTCACAAAGCTGGTGCTGCTCTCGGGGTCTTGCGGCGGACCCAGCGCGATCTGGCCTGATCCGGAGGTGTGGGCGCGACTGCTCGATCTCTCGGGAACACTCGAGGTTCGTGTCCAGCGGATGTTCGAGAATCTCTTCCCGCCAGCCTGGTTAGCGATAACACTTGATCCGCTGCAGGTCTTTCCCCCGATCACGGCGCCGATCGAGGATGCGCATCTGCGCCGCCAGGGCGAGACCCTTCGTGCTTGGCCCGGAGTCTGTGATCGGCTCGCTGAAATCAGTGCCGAGACGCTGTTGATGACCGGCACGGACGACATCGTGATCCCGTCTGCGAACTCGCGGCTGATGGCCGAGCGTATCCAGGGTGCGTCGCTGATCCAACTGCACGGTGGTGGTCATGGATTCTTCTACCAGGAGCCGGAGCGGACCGCGCGTTTGCTCGGTGCCTTTCTCGCTGGTGAGTGACCACGAGCCGCGCAGGCCGGTGTGATCCGGCGCCGCATGCCGCGCGGCGCGCTGGTCCCGCGGCCGAGTGTGCGGTGGTGGGTCTCGCGGCCGTGGGCACTTCACTGTTGAGGGTGGCGGATCAGTTCGTGTCTTGATGCGCGATCTGGTCCTGCCACCATTGGTGATAGGCGTCATCCGGCGGCACGACCTTGGCGGTCGCCTCGGTAACGCGGTTGCCCTCGGGGTCGGCGACGCCGATCCGCATCTCAAGAATCCCACCGCGCAGGATGCGCGCGACCTCGATGGTGATCACGAGATCGTCTCCTGGATAGATGGGGCGACGCAGCCGTTCCGGCACGAAGGTCAATCCCAAGGTACCATCGCCAGGGAAGGCCGTTCCAAAGATCGCCGAGATGCGGGTTTGGATCAATCCGCCAGGGACGATAATGTCGCGTGCCTCGGGAAACCGCACCCGTGCGGCAGCCAGGTCACGATGAATGGCGTTGTGATCACCCACGAGTCGACAATAGTGCTCAACATCCTCGCGGCTGAAACTGAGACGGCTCTCATGGCGCATCCCAACCTCGATCATGGATGCCGTCAAACAGTGGGTAGCGGTCATGGGTCGCGTCTCCTCCAGCGTGGTGCCCTCAAATGACGTCCAAGGCGCGAACCAGCGCCGCGATCTCGGGATGCTCCGACAAGGCACCGCTCCAGATCTGGTAGTGGCGTGCCGTGGTTGCATCGCCGACGGTCAATTCGGTCATGAAGCCGCTTGCCCCTAGCGGTGGGTGATGTGATTTGGGCTCGCCGAGATTGGCCAGGAGACGGCTGAGTTCGCCCTCTTGGGCCGCGTTGAGCTGACCTTGACGTGGTTCATGGCTGGTGTGATCACCACTGTCGATGCGATAAGCACCAGTGGGTGTGACCTCGATTTCCAGCACATAGTCATCTTCGCCGACGACACGATAATGGATGTGGGAAAGAGACATGGGGTTCGTTAGCCTCGCGCTGAGCATAACACGGCGCCTGCTGGACGCCTTGAAAAGCCCTAGTGTATACCCGGCGCGAGCGGATGTTGTGCCGTCATGGTGCGTGCGCGGTCGGACCCTGCCAGGTGCTTGCTTTTCCGCGAGGGCGTTGGCAGGCTCCGAACGAATCGAGTTTCTCTTGCAAAACCACAATGATGAGGAATGAATCGATGATGTCTCGCTCATGGCTGTCGATGGTCGTCCTGCTCGGGACCACGGTTGGCGTGTCCGCGCAGCCTTACCCATATGGCCCGCCACCGATGGCGCCCGGTTACGGCGGTCCTGGACCCTACGCCACCCCTTATCCCGCGTTGCCGCAAGCCCCGCTGCCCATGGCCCCGCCGCGCCCGACAACCGTACCCTCGGCTCCCGCGGCGCCGCAGGCACTGCCTACGGCGCCGCGCGCGCAAGCACCGTCAGAGCAACCGCAGAACCCCGCCATGGCCGCGACGGCCGTGCTCAAGGAGGGAATGGATCAACTGCTGGCCTTCCTCGGTCAGAAGGAGGTTCCGAATCGCCTGCAGGTCGCAGCCTTCCTCGACCGCGAGATTGCGCCCTACTTCGATTTCCAGGGCATGGCGAAGTGGGCTGCCGGCCCGGCCTATGAGCGATTGAGTAACGAAGACCAGCAGGCCCTGCAGGCACAGATCGAGGCGGATTTCCTGCGTACCCTGGTGACGCAGCTGATGAACTATCAAGGCCAGCAGATTCAGGTGCAAGCGCCGCGTGTGGGTGCGCGCGGATTGGTGAGTGTGCCGGTCACGCTGACGCGGCCGGGATCCTATCCCGCGCGACTCGAGTTCCGGATGCACCAGACGGAGCAGGGCTGGCAGATCGCCGATGTTCTGGCTGATGGCCAGAGTGCCGCCGCCTATTATCGTGTGCAGTTCCAACGCATGGCCGGGCAGGGCGATCGGGCACCGTCGCGCTGATCGGGTCACGCTTGCCCTATTGCAGGGGTCTGGCAACTGTGTAGCGCGGTTCCAGGGAGCGCGCGTTGGGTTACCTGCACGCAATCCGGTGTGAGACGGCAGGGCCGCTGCGGATACCTCGGATCCACCCGGGCGAACCACTTGCTGCTGGCGGGGACAAAGTAAGGAAACCCGTCATCGGCTCAGGCCGTCCAGGGGATGTCGTTCGCAGCGGTGAGAAACAGATGATGGACGGATGGATGAAGCGTGAACCGCCCAGTGCCGACGACATGCCATCGAAGGTTGGGCGCGTCATGCTGTTCGGGGCCTGGCTCACGGGTCTCGCACTCCTGGCCATGTTTTTTAATGAACTGATCGAGCGGCGGGAAAACCCCAATCCATCGCCAGTCATGGTGTCTGATCAGGGCATTCCGGAGGTGCGTCTCGAGCGCAATCGCGCCGGTCACTATGTCACGACAGGCGCCATCAATGGTGTGTCCGTTCGTTTCTTGGTCGATACTGGTGCGACCGATGTCGCCCTGCCGTTGGCGCTCGCGCAGCGATTGTCCCTGCCCTTGCGACCGGGAGGCATGAGCAAGACCGCCAATGGGATGGTGCGGACTTGGCGCACGCAACTCGACAGCGTTGATGTCGGTGGGCTGGTGGGCCGCAACGTCCGGGCGACCGTTCTGCCCAACATGCCAGGCAATGAGGTGTTGCTCGGAATGAGCTATCTGAAACACCTCGAGATGGTACAGCGCGGGCGCGTGCTGACGCTGCGGCCTCACGTCGGCCCCTGACGCGGCCGGGCCGGCGCGGATGCTGTGGTGCGTGAGTCCTGGTATCTGCGTCGTCCTCGCCACGAGGAGTGCGGCCATGCTGATTCCACTCTTCAGTCTCTCGTCATTCGTTGGGTTTCGAGTTAAGCTCATCCCATGCTTGGGATGCGACAAATCCATCGACAGTTCTTCCCCAGGGGGCTTTCGAGGCTGCAATTTGCCGGCCTAGCCTTCATCGGTCTGTTGATCGTCCTGGTGGTGAACGATCTCCTCGCCCGCCGGGAGAATCCCAATCCGAACCCGGTTGCCTATCTCGGTGCGACCGGAATCCCACAGGTCGTGCTGAAGGAAAATCACGTCAATCAATATGTCGTGACCGGGCGCATTAATGGCCTGCCGATCGATTTCCTGATCGACACCGGTGCCGCGGACGTGGCCATGCCGTTCGAGATCGCGCAGCGTTTAGGCTTACAGTTACAACCCGGCGGCATCAGCAGAACGGGTAACGGCAACGTGCGCACTTGGGTCGCGAGCCTGGAGAGTGTCGACGTGGGCGGTTTGGTGGCCTACGGTCTCAACGCGACGGTGCTTCCCAACATGCAGGGGGACCAGGTGCTGCTCGGCATGGCCTACCTCCGGCATATGGAATTGATTCTGCGCGGAGGGGAGATGACCTTGCGGCCCTATCGGACCCATTGAGTCGCACGCGTTAGCAGATGTCCGGGGATCCCACGCGACCAATCGATGAGAGTGATCGCGCCGAGGCGGCGTCATTACGCCAGGCGCTCGGTGCGATGCGCCGCGAGGCCGAGCGCGAAGTTGCACGGATCAATCTGCAACTGCGCGAGCAATCCACTGCCGAGCGTCAAGCGGCCTCCGCGGCGGAACGTCTCGCCTTGAAGCAGGCGCTGGAAAGCCTGCAACAGACGCTCGGGACGAAGGAACAGGCACTGGAGACGATCACCCGCGAATGCCGGCGGCTTGAGGACGTGCTGGAGGATCAGCATCTCGTCTTTGATGGGCTGCGCAAGGAGGTCGAGCGGCGTGATGACTCCCTGATGCGCGCGCAGGAAGAGGTCGAGCGTCTCCGTCAGTCGCTGCTCGATCTCCAGTCGCAGGCACCGCTCGTCCCGACCACCCTCACACGCACGGAACTTGCGGAGGTTCGCCACCAACCGGGGCGTGTCGCGCGGAGTCTGTCCCCTCTGGCCGGCTTGAGCCGATGGCTGCTCATTGGTCCTGTCGTGCTCCTCTTGCTCGTCGGCGCGATCTGGTTGAGGCTGAGTGCGATCTCGGCGCCCCCGGATGAGCCTCCAATCGTTGTCGGTGATGCGGCGACCACGACCGCCGAGTCCCCGGGGGCCGCGCCCGCCACCGCTGAGCCCCAACGGCCGCCGACCACGCGGGATCGACTGCGCGATGGATCCTTCGGTCCCCTGCTTTCAAGGCTTCCCGCAGGGCAGTTCCGGATGGGGCACAGCACCATGACCGCGAATGACTTCGGCCCTGTCCGGGAGGTGACGATCGCGCCCTTCTATCTCGGGGTGTACGAAATCACCTTTGCTGAATATGATCGTTTCGCCCGTGCCACCGGTCGTGCCTTACCCAATGATTTTGGGCGTGGGCGCGACGCGATGCCGGTCGTTGGGGTGAGTTGGAATGATGCCAATGCCTATGTGAATTGGCTGGCACGTGAAAGCGGGCGCGCCTATCGGTTGCCGAGCGAGGCGGAGTGGGAATACGCCGCGCGTGCGGGTGGCCGAGGTTCCTATTGGTGGGGGTTCGGCCTGGAGCGCAATTCTGCCGTATGTTTCGATTGCGGGAGCGCTTGGGACAACCGTTCACCCGCGCCGGTCGGGAGTTTTCCAGCGAGTCCTTTCGGTCTCCATGATACGGCTGGGAATGTCATGGAGTGGGTCGCCGACTGCTATCACCCCAGCTACGAGGGTGCACCAGTCAACGGCAGCGCTCGGTTGGATGGTCGCTGCGCGGCGCGTGTCGCACGGGGTGGTGCCTTCAATCGGCCTTCGTCTTCCATGCGAGCCTATGTCCGCGATCGGTTCGAGCCCGCGACGCGACTGGACATGCTGGGATTTCGTGTTGCCCGCGATTAGTGAGTCGAGCGCATCACGAGCGGCGCTGCCCGCAGACGTTGGCGGCGTGCTGGGTGTCGGTGTTGCCGTGTTGGATCTGATCCAGGAGGTGACATCCTATCCGGGGGAGGATGAGGAAGTGCGCGCCATTGCGCAGCGGCGGGTGCGCGGCGGCAATGTCACCAACAGTCTCACGATCCTCGCGCAATTCGGCCACAGCTGCAGTTGGATCGGCACCCTCGGCGATGATGCCGCCGCGGCGGAGATCCGCATGGAGTTGGTTCGCCAGGGGATCGATGTCAGCCAGGTCGTGCAGATAGCAGGAGGCACGTCACCGCTCTCGAGCATTCTGCTGAGTCGCGCCACGGGCAGCCGGACCATCGTACATTATCGTGACCTGCCCGAATTGGATGCGGCAGCGTTCGCTGAAGTGTCCCTGGAGGGACTGGCCTGGGTCCATTTCGAAGGGCGCAATCCAGTCGAGACCGAGCAGATGATTCGCCGTGTGCGCTCCGTGGCTCCAGACGTGACCATTTCGCTCGAGCTTGAGAAGAACCGCCCCGATATCGACATTCTATTCGATGGTCCGCATGTCCTCTTGGCCGGCCAAGCCTTCGCGCGCGCGCGTGGCTGGCAGACGCCCACGGTGCTGCTTGAGGAGTTGGCCGGTCGCAGCCGCGCAGACCTTTGTGTCGTGGCCTGGGGCGAGCAGGGTGCGGCATTGCAGCGCCGGGAAGGTCCGATTCAGCAGGTTCCGGCCGTCGTTCCGCCGCGTGTTGTGGACACCCTAGGGGCCGGAGATGTCTTCAACGCTGGGGTCATGGATGGGCTGCTGCGCGGCCTGCCCGCATTGGACGCGGTCAGACATGCGGTTCGCATCGCGGGGGCCAAATGCGGACGTATGGGTCTGGACCTACGCGATCTGGCCTGACTGCAAGGGCCATCGCTCCGACGCTGTCCTGCCCTGCATCGCCTCGTTACCGCAGCGTTTTGATGCCAAACGGCCACAGCAGCACCGATCCGCCAACCCCGCGCCCGTCCGGGCAGGAGATGTTCGATGTTCGAGATCCGCAGAGATGATCGGCACCCGATTGACCATCGCACCCGGATGCGCCGAAGACTGGCGACCCTGCTCTTGGCTAGTGTCGTTGCCTTCGCCGGTGCGGCCTTTGCCTTTCCCGACGCTGATGACGCCAGCGCCTTCCCGGTGCAATCCCCAGCGGTCCGTACCCTGACGCTGACCCTCGACAACGGCGATGTCGCCGATGTCTATCTCCCGCGCATCCGCTCGCGGCTTGCAGGCTGGTTCGAGGATAGCCTGCCGTTGGTCGCTGTGCTGCAGGGGGCGCTGGTGGACAAGTCCCAGTATCGCCAGTTGGCGCTGCAGCTCGCCCGTCGGGGCCATGTGGTGGTGGTGCCGAATCACTTCCGCACCTTCCCGCCGGCCTTTCCGGACCCAGTACTGTTCAGTGAGGTGGGCGTCGTCACCGCGGTCTACACGAGCATGGTCGCTGCCGACGCGGACCCGTCCTCGCCACTGTTCCGGGTTGTCGATACCGAACACATGGCCGTGATCGGTCACTCGCTCGGTGGCCGGGTCGGACTCACCGCCCTCGCCGGAGTCTGCGAGCCCGCGATCTGCACCGCACCTGACGGCACCTATACCCCGCCCGCCGCACTGCGGACCGGTGCCTTCTACGGGACCAATCTGCTCGGCGTCGATGGTGTCGTGATCGATCTCGACACCACGGGCGCGGCGGTGGCGCTGGTGCAGGGCAGTCTTGACGGCGTCTCCACGCCGGACAAGGCCGACGCCACCTATCCGACGCTGGAGTCACCACGCGCCCGGATTGACATCGAAGGTGCCAATCACTTTGGCATCACGGATCAGAACGATCCGCCCGGTGCCTGGCCCGATCCGCTGCAGCCGACCCTGCCCCAGCCGGTGGCCAACCATTACGTCGCGCAATGGATCGGCTACTGGTTGCGCTTTCACCTACGCAACGATCCTTGGGCGGAGATCTGGCTCTACCGGATCGGCGGCTCATTCGCCGGCATCGTCGAGGTCACGATCGACTGATCGTGCCGCCGTCGCGCCCCGCCTCCGTGGCCGATCCGCCCGGAAATCTGTCGGGCATCGGTCTCCTCCCAGAAGACTATCTCCCAGAAGACCATCGCGGAGAACAGGAGTCGCCGGACAAGTCATCGTTGTCAATCGGCGGCGCTGCCCGCGAAAATCGGCGGCAGCTGCTGTGGCAGGGCCTCGAAGCCCAACCGCATCGCATTCAGGTTCGGCATCGCGAAGCCAAGCGGGCGGTCGTCAGCGTCGACATAAAGGTTGAAGGCGAGCTCGATCAGGTGCCCGGTATCCGGATGTTCCAAGACCTCGGTGAAGGCATACTGCCGGACCGCCGAGGTGGCCTCGTCCGGTGCTGTAAAGGTCCCGCTGCCGAGTTTGTGGAGACTGACTCGGCCATTGGTGAGCACCTCGTCGCGGATCAGTCCGCGGCCGATCCAATTAAAGTGCTGTACCCCTCCCGCGGCCTCATCGTATAGGCGGGTCATCGTGAACATCGGCAATGCGCTTGGAGCCATGTCGATCAGGCAGGGGTCGCAGGCGGCCGTCGCCTCCACCGGGCTGCCGCCGATGTCCGCAGTGATGGATGCCTGGCCGTCGACGATGGCGATGTCGACGACGACCGGCTGTCCCGCGTAGTCGCCGATCCCGCGCGCCGCTTGCGCCTGACCGTCGGCGCCGTAGACCCATCGGCCTTCCACGCGCCACTGGTCGACGTCGCTGCGGATGACGCTGGTCACGATGCGCTGACCTTGCGCGTCGCGGACCACCTCGAAGGCCTCTCGACGGGGACTGGAACCACCCGGGATGACGATGACGCCAGCGTCCTCGATCCGCGCGCCCGGTGCGTGCGTGAACAGGCTGGCGCGCTCGACCGCTGCCAATTCCGGTGTCGCAGCGGCCAGTGGCGCCGACAGGGCAGATGCCGGGAGCAGTGCGCACAGAAGCAACAAGGGGCGGTGAATCGTCTTGGACATGGTTTTTGGCCTCGGTCTGTTGTGGAGGAATCACGCCTGCTTGTCATCACCCCGCCATGGGCGCCCAGCCGTTCCCGTCCCCGGCGATGCGACTGGCAGCAAAGCGCGTTTGGCTGACCGCAAGTGCAACCTTCCGGATACGACCGCATGATTCTATGCGATCCGTGTCGTCGCATCGTCGGCCCTCTGTCATGCTGGATCGCCAGCGGGATGACCACCGCCGGGTACTCCGATCCCTGGGCCTTGTACACGCTGCTGGCGTAGGCGGCTAGAACGATCCGAATAGGGTTCCCAACACGATCACCGCGGCCAGCGCAATGATGGCGCCGACGATGGCGACCATGACGATGTCGAGATAGCTTTCTTTGTGGGTCGCGCCGCAGACGGCAAGCAAGGTGACCACGGCGCCGTTGTGGGGCAGGCTGTCCAGGGTGCCGGCACCGATCACCGCCACCCGATGCATCAGCGCCGGGTCGATCCCAAGCTCGGCGGCAAGCTGTATATAGGTCGGACCCAGGGCCTCCAGTGCAATGGTCAGGCCGCCGGAGGCCGAGCCGGTGAGCGCGGCCAGCACGTTGGTGGAAACCGCGAGCGAAACCAGCGGACCGCCCTCGATTCCGAGCACCCAATCGCGCACCAGTTCGAAGGCCGGCATGGCGGCAACCACGGTGCCGAATCCGACCAGACAGGCGACGCTCACCACCGGCAGGACCGAGGCATTGAGGCCGGCATCCACGGTGTCACGCAGCCGCGGCAGGCGCTTCCAGTTGAGTGCCAGCAGGGTAAGGATCGCGGCCAGCAGGGCGACGATCACGGACCAGATCCCGCCGACGGCTGACGGCGAAGTCGGACCCCAGCGGTCTTCGGCGAGATAGCTCAGATCCAGATTGGGCAGGACCAGGAAGCTCATCGCCAGATTGACCGCGACGACCACCAGCAAAGGCAGAAAGGCGATGAAGGCCGGGGGCAGATCCGGGCTGATCTGACCCTGGTGAATCTCCGGCGGGTCGAAGGTGCTGGCGACGGTGGCACGCTCGCGCACCAGCGGATCCCCGGTCGCGACAACTGCGGGGTGATCCGCAATCGCGACCGGAGCGCTCTCGTATCCGACGCCGCTGCGGCGCGCCGAAGCCTCGCCTCGTGCCAACCACCAGAGCCCGAACAGCAGCATGATCGCCGCAGCGATTAGGCCGAGACCGGGTGCCGCGAAGGGTGTGGTCCCAAAGAAGGGCATGGGGATGGCGTTCTGGACCGCAGGCGTGCCCGGCAGTGCCGTCATGGTGAAGGTCGAGGTCCCGAGTGCAATGGCGGCGGGGATCAATCGGCGCGGGATGTTCGCATCCCGGAACAACGTCTGGGCCATGGGCACCAGCACGAAAAAGGCGACGAACAGGCTCACGCCGCCGTAGGTCACCATGGCGCCGGCAAGCACCACGGCCAGAATGGCCCGGCGTGCGCCGAGACGCTCACCCATGAACCGCGCGACGGATTGGACCGAGCCGCTGTCCTCCATCAGCTTACCGAACAGCGCTCCGAGCAGGAAGATCGGAAAGAACTGGGCGATGAATCCGACCGTTCCAGTCATGAAGGTCTGGGTCCAGTGCGCCAAAAGTGGCTCGCGCGCGAACAGGGCGGCAACCAGGGCTGCGGCTGGGCCTAAGAGCAGGACGCTCCATCCACGATAAGCAAACCCAATGAGGAGCGCGAGCCCCAACAGAATACCAATGAGACCCATGGCGATAGCGCCCTCCAAAAGGCTGTTCGGATGAAAGTTCGGTGGTCACGGCCGACGGCACCGGAGCGACAGAACACCTCTTGGCGTTTCGCGACGGCTCCGCATAGATCGCCGGCACGAGGTGTGGACTGACTTCATATCGTCTTTACACGCTTCAAGCGCGCATCAATCTGACGCTGATAAGGGTGTCGAGTGGAGCGAGGGCTCGCCGCGCGAGCCTCGGGAGGATGCCGCCGGTCAAGGCCGGGAGTGTTCTCCATGCCTGTGACGCAAGCATCAACGCGTCGGAAGCCATTCTATTTTGGATGACGAGTTTATCATTATTCGCGAATAAATGGCCACTCCGATCACGGAACGATGACAGTTGCGGGGAGGTTCCGAGGTTAGTCACTCAGAACTCATAACACTGCTTGTATATCAATGTATTTCCAGGCGTCTTCAACGACTTCGCTCATTAGGTCGGCCACGCAACCTTCAAGTAATCGTATGCTCCATGACCTCAAATTTCAACGTCAAAAGAGTTTCGAGAGATTGACGATTACTAGTGTTGGTGCTGTTGATTCATCCCATGATCGCGGCTTTGAATTTGGAAAACGTCGCTTAGTATCAAGAATATGGAACTTGTTTCTTGATATGTCGCCAAAGTTGTTCGATCAAATTTAGGTTTAGTGAGTAGGATGGCAAGTCGAACCCGTTCAATTCCAAGTTGACCATCTAGAGCTTGTACAATGTTGCATTTTTGGTGGCGTGCATGATCTAGAAATATGGTCACCGTCTGACGGCGATGCTTGACCACAAGCGCTCTCAGAAGATCGCAAACACTTCACGCATTGATGTATGAATTGTTCATGATCGTTACCACTATCACGGGTGATAGCATTGAGTGCTCGAAGGACATTGAACCGCTGCCTGCCCTCTCGCTGAATAGACAACTAATCGTTGAAAGGCGACACAGATAACCGAGCAATGGTTGGAGAAGGAAATGCGCCGCATCCACAAAATAGACCTGTCAGATGCCTTCCTTTGTGTCTGAGATCATATCTCTATATTTATGATGATAAAAGATTTTTTCTTGTTTTCTGTTATCTGGTTTCCCTGGGAAGCTTCCTGTTTTTTAGTCTCAGTCCGCACGAGAGTCGGATGTGACGCACATGGGGCAGAGAAAAAGAGAGTCCTGTCAGGTGCTCGATTTCTGCTAATGCTTCTTTGAGGCTGCGTGGAAGATGCTTAGAAAAATGCGTTTCCAAGAATGCGCGATCCGACTCGCCGACTGGTGGGAGTGACGTTTCTCTTCACTAGACAGCCCGTGCTCGGTACCAGTCCGAATCGTCTTGGTGACTGTATTCGGAGACGCACGACTCATTGAGGTAAATTCATGGCGTGGTAGGCCAAGGTGCTTATGCCAAAAAGATGGTCATACGTTTCCGCGCAATCGGACCAGAATGGTGATGGTGATGGCGATGACGTTGAATGAGGCATTGATCTTCAACTGAAAATCGGAAACCTAGCAGATAGTCACCTATGACTAGATCAACAAAATAGGCGGAAAAATATTGTGGGTCTTTAGATTAAAATAAATATCAATATTTCGCGATCAATTTATTTAATCTAGGATAACAACGCTCCGCGTTGTCACGAATCCCCCGGTGCTCCGTGACACGTTCCGCGATGACCGGAATGACGAGAAATGCTTCTTCATCGATACAGTAAAAGATTGGAGCAAGTTAATTTTGATGATGACGATTTCTCCGGAATCCGGTCATTCAGCGGCCTTGCCAAGTTGCATTCAAGCGCGTCCGGCGCGTATAGTTATTTTTTATTAAGATATTACGTGTTTTCATCACACCATGACCCAATCCTACGTGAAGAAAATCGACCTCGGCCTCCAAGGCGGCGGCGCGCATGGCGCCTTCACCTGGGGTGTGCTCGACCGCTTGCTTGCCGAGGAGCGCATTGAAATCGAAGGCATCAGCGGCACCTCTGCCGGGGCAATGAACGCCGTGGTCGTTGCGGATGGCTTGGCAGCCGGCGGACGCATGGCGGCGCGTGAGGCACTCGCGCGCTTTTGGCGCGCGGTCAGCGACGCCGGGCGGAACAGCCCGATCCAGCGCACCTGGCTCGACCAGATGCTCGGCCGCTGGACGCTCGACTTCTCGCCCGGCTTCCTGACCATGGACCTGTTGAGCAGGCTGGTCTCGCCCTACGAAATGAACCCACTCAACATCAACCCGTTGCGTGACCTGCTCGCGGCCAATGTCGACTTCGATCGGGTCAACCACTGCGATCCGCTGAAGCTGTTCATCAGCGCCACCAATGTCCGCACCGGTCGTCCGCACATCTTCAAAAAGCCGAAGATCACGGTGGATTCGGTGATGGCCTCGGCCTGCCTTCCGCTGATGTTCCAAGCGGTAGAGATCGACGGGGAAGCGTATTGGGACGGCGGTTTCATGGGCAATCCGGTCCTCTATCCGCTCATCGAGGAAACCTCCTCGAGCGATCTCGTCATCGTGCAGATCAACCCTCTGGTGCGCGAGAGCCTGCCCCGAACCGCACGGGATATCCTCAATCGAATCAACGAAATCGACTTCAACTCAAGCCTAATGAAGGATCTGCGTGCGATCCTGATGCTCAAGATGCTAGGCAGCGCCCCGGAGCACCAAGACGAGCGCCTGCGCAATCTGGCCGTTCATCGCATCCACGCCGAGCAGGAGCTCGTCGACCTGGGCGTATCTTCGAAGATGAACGCCGAATGGGCATTCCTCCAATACCTGCACGACATCGGCTGGCGCACCGCCGAATCCTGGATCAACGACCACTGGGATGATCTTGGCGTGCGCTCCACCTATCCGCTCGAGCATGTCCTCTGGGGCCTGGACACCGTCATGCAGGACGCCGCCGATGCGGCAACCGCTTCGCCCGATCATGAGGTTTAAAAGGAACCGAAAAACTGACCGGTACTGATGATCGCGACGAGTGCGATCAGGGTCCCGCCGAGCATCACCACCGCGATGTCGCGATAACTGCCCTTGTGGCCGACTCCGGCGATGGCCAGCAACGTGACCACGGCGCCGTTGAGGTGGTCAATCGAAAACGGATACCCCATTCAGCCGCATCGGCCAGTTGGCCGGTTCTCTCGAACGCATCTGGACTCTGGTCGCCCAGGTACGAATGCAATCGCCGACTGTTGTGGAACATCGTGATGTCGTCGACGATGTCTGCCCAGGCTTCCTCTCGGCTCTGGTCGCTCTTCGTCCAGCTTGCGCATCAGCCGGAGCTTGAGGTCGGCGAGCATGCGGTCGACCTCGCCCCGCCCCAGCGAATCATCCGCTAGACCGGTCTGTTCGTGGATCAACCGGCGGGCCGCGTCAATCAGGGCCTGATGTCGATCGATGTCCAGCGCCTGATCCTTGAGAATGGCCTCGTGTAGGTATCCGCCTTGGTGCGGCGGTAGACCACGGCGTTGAGCCGATGGGCGTTCCTCGACCATCTCCTCGGGGCTCTCGCTGGTTGTAGCGCACACGAACCAACTTAAGCCTCCTCCCTTTAGGTCGCGCACAGCGCGGTTTGCACATCATTCTGCGCGTGTATCACCCAGCGCGCGATGGGTCGACCGCGGATAGGATTTCCAGACAGCTCATGCGACGCATAGGTTCGAGACACGGTGCTCACGGTCAGCGGGAAAGGCTAGACAAGCTAAGATGTCCTCATGCTCCAGCTCTGGATATTCATCCAGGATCTGTTCGATCGTCGGCCCACTCGCCATGAAAGCCAGCACGTCATAAACCGTGATCCGCATGTTGCGGATACAGGGTTTACCACCGCGCTTGCCTGGCTCGATCGTGATGCGTTGCCTATTGATCATGAATGATGCCTCTAGGTCTTTAGTCGCTCCGATGGGGCGTCGAATAAACACGATTCGTGAAGAAAATTCATTAAAGCGCAGCGTGCCCAACCTACTGGCGCACGAGGTGCGTCCCCGGCAGGTAGTCGTGGAACAGCCGATCATAGGTGAGGATTTGCATCCCCTCGCAACGGGCCTGCGCGATCAGCAGACGATCGAAGGGGTCTTTGTGATGCGCGGGGAGGTCGAGTACGGTCTGGGCATGGCTCGGCGTGATATTGAGCCAGCCGAATCCCTGAGCCCCGACATCCTCCACGATCCGGCGGGAGGGGAGCGTCATCTTGCCCAAGGCGTGCTTGATCGACATCTCCCAAACCGCAACGGCGCTGACGAAGGCCCCTGTCTGCTGGATCAGCGCGACCGTCTCGGGATCGCCCAGGGCATCCATCATCCAGTCGTACAGGATGCAGGTATCAAGGAGCAGGTGCATCGTCGTCGTCGTCGGCAAAGAGTCGCTCGACCGCTTGGTCGGTCTCGGCTGAACGCCACTCGGTCGAATAGGGCACTTGTCCCTTCCAGGCGCCGGGCGGTTTCACTCGGGAGGGCGCATAGGGAACGATCCGGGCAACCGGGACGCCGTTACGGGCGATCAGTACCTCCTCACCGCGTTCCGCCGCGACAATCAGGCTGGAGAGTTGGCTCTTGGCTTCCAACATGTTGACCTGCATTGGTGATCTCCGAAATCATGATTGGCTAATCTTAGCCAAGTCGATTCAGAGGCGCAAATGGTGTTGGGTTGCCGATCTTGCCAACTGATGCGGAGCCCTTTCATCCCTGCTTATCGCCTCAGCTCGATGAAGGGAACAGCCACCTCCAGGCCCTCCAGGATGCTCAATCCGCCGTGCGTGAGCGTCGCGAGTCCTGGCCTGGATCGTCGTGGTCGTGGAGCCGGTGATCGGGCCATCGGTGCCAGAAGACCCAATCCGGCTCGGAGCCGACCAGCTTGGCGCAGTCGGCCCAGGCGATGTCGACGGATTCGGTGCGCGCGCCGGGGAGCTGCTCGACGCGCAGCGTCAAGGTATTCACCTGGGTGCCCGTGCCGATGCCCTAAAACGCGGCGCTTGCGCTCGTTCCAGTTTCGAACCGCGCGCTCGGCGTCCTGTTCGCTGCGCGCCGGCGGATCATCGTGCATCGCGACCCAATGTACCGAAGCGAGCAGTTCCATGCCGTAGGGGGTTTCGAAGCGCGCGATCAGATCGCTGACCCGTTCGAGCCGCTTCAATGAATCCGGATGGCCCGCCAGCTGACCGACCGACCAGCGGACTGGCTGGTCATGATCGCGCCGGGCTGTGACGTGGACGAGGCACGGCAGGCGTTGATCGCCCGCTTCGGGATTGAACGGCTGTTACCCGTCAGCCAACCGCCAGCCAAATAAAAAGGGTTAGCGCAAGCTAACCCTTGATTCAGATTGGCGTCCCCACGGGGGTTCGAACCCCGGTTACCGCCGTGAAAGGGCGGTGTCCTAGGCCACTAGACGATGGGGACAAATTGTTGCGAGAAATTCTCGTATCGCGTCTTTCTCTGTGTTCTATTCAACCTGTTCAGAGGTCACAAGCTTGAGCGAACGACCATCTGGACGGTCCGATGGTTGGGTGGCTCGATCAACACACTCAACTCGCCGCAATGGTCGGCTTGCATCATCCGGCATTCAAATTGGTGGAGCCAGGCGGGATCGAACCGCCGACCTCAACACTGCCAGTGTTGCGCTCTCCCAGCTGAGCTATGGCCCCATGACCTTCGAGACGCGAAATACTACCGGCGGTGATTTCGTTTGTCCAGACCGATTTTGATCCTTTGTTGTCTCAAACGCGACCCAATATGGAGGGCCATGAAACCCAGGTTTGGGTGTGGTCTTGCGCCCCGGGTCTGCCCGGTGCATGGTGAAACAGGTCTCGGTAACCTTCTCTCTAGGAGTCTTAATCAATGATGCGAATCTTGTTGTTCCTGGCAACCAATGCGGCCATCCTGGTCGTCATCAGCGTCGTGTTCCGACTGCTGGGGATCGATGGCCTCTTGCTTGAAAGCGGCGGCATGAACATGGGCGCGCTGCTGATCATGGCGGCCATCATCGGCTTCAGCGGGTCCCTGATCTCGCTTTTCCTCTCCAAGACCATGGCCAAGCGTGGCATGGGCGTCCAGATCATCGAACAGCCCTCAACGCCCTTCGAGCGCTGGCTGATGGAAACGGTTGCGCGCCAATCCGAGCAGGCGGGGATCAGGATGCCCGAGGTCGGGATTTTCGACTCGCCCGAGCCGAACGCCTTTGCGACGGGTTGGAATCGGAATGATGCCTTGGTCGCCGTGAGCACCGGGCTGCTTCAGCACATGACCAAGGATGAAGTGGAGGCCGTGGTCGGTCATGAGATCAGCCACGTCGCCAACGGCGACATGGTGACCCTGGCGCTGATTCAGGGTGTGGTCAACACCTTCGTGGTGTTCCTCGCCCGCATCATCGGGCACACGGTCGACCGCGTGGTCTTCAAGAATGAAGAAGGGCATGGGATTGCCTACTTCGTGGTGTCCATCATCGCCGAGATTCTGTTGTCCTTCCTCGCGAGCATGATCGTGATGTGGTTCTCGCGGTATCGCGAGTTCCGGGCGGATGCGGGTGGCGCGCAACTGACCAGTCGAACGCAAATGGCCAATGCGTTACGTGCGCTCCAGCGCGTGCATCAACCACATGATCTGCCCGCGGGAGAGTTCGCGGCCTTTGGGATCTCCGGCAACATCGGGGATGGTCTGAAGGCACTCTTCGCCAGTCATCCGCCCTTGGAACAGCGCATCGCCGCCCTGGAGCAAGGCCGCAACTGAGCCTGAGGCAGACCTGGGACGCGGGGACCGCCAGTCACCGCGGCGCCCCAGGATGCGCCCGACGTCTGGTGAGCTGAGAAATGTCTTGACTGCAACGCCCGGCGATCGAGCCGGGCGTTGTGTTGTGTGGGCGATGCACGCCCAGGCGCAGCTCGGTGATGCCCTGCCGCTCATCCTAGCCTGGGAGTGTGACGGGCAACCAATCTGGCCTGCAAAGCAAGCTGTCGCGTGGCCTTGGCATCGAGACGATGCGTGATCGAGCTGAAGGGCATGATGACCTTCAGCGGTCCGAGCGTGACCAGCATGAGCACGAGGATTTGCGTGAATCCGAGACGGTAACCGCCCTCGTCAGCCGCGAACGCTGCTGGGGTGACCAAGATCAATGCAAGCAGTAGGAGCGAGAGCGACGTGCGTGTTCGCGGCGGCATGAGGGATTTCAGCGCATTGGTCGAGGGAAGGGACGGTGCGGTGTCGCACGCGTGTCGCTGCCATGGGTCGCACGCGACGCATGGGTATGGCGTCCATCGGCAGCCGGAATTGTAGGCTTGAACCGCCAGCGGTGGTAGCGCTTAGGAGCGGTCGCGCTCCGGGGACAGCAGGCCTGGGTGGTCGCGGTCGAGTGCGTTCATCAAGACGCTGAGGTCGTCACAGTCGTAGTCGGGCTGTGGTAATGCCGTGGGCCAGGGGCGGCCTGGTGGGTATTGACCGCTGCGCACCAGCGCCGTCCACATGCCGAGACGCTCCGCGCCGGCAATGTCGGTGTCGGGCCGGTCGCCGACCATGAGGCAGGCCCCCGCTGGGCAGTCGAGGAGCGCGAGCGCCATCTCATAGAGAAGTGGCTCGGGTTTACCGACAAAGGTGGGGGTGACCCCGGTCGCGGCCGCAAACGGCGCGACGAGGGCACCACCCCCGGGCAAGGTTACATGGCGTCCGTTGCGCACGCCATCGACGGACGGGTCGGGATTGGTCGCGACCAAGCGGGCTCCGCGGCTGAGAATGAGATTGATCCCAATGGTCAATTGCTCGAAGTCGAGGCCCGGCCCTTCCCCGATCACAACCACGTCCGCCCGTTCGCTATCCGGTTGCCCCACCCTGCGCAGTGCCGCGTCGAGGCTCCCGGCGCCAACACAGAAGTAGCGGAAGTTTTCCCGCCATTGCGCGAGCCAGCGCGCGGTTGCCAGTGCCGAGGTGATGATACGCTCGGGGTGCGGGCGCGGCAGTCCCATCGCGCCTAGCGCGTCGGCGATCTGCTCGGGAGTCCGTATGGGATTGTTGGTCACGAAGACATGCGGGGTCTCGGCGAGGCGAGTGAGCAAACGACGGGCACCCGGCAGGGGACGGTCTCCATGATAGAGGAGACCGTCCATGTCGAGCAGGAGGGCGCGCGGTTGCTCCGAGTGCATTCAGTCGGCGAGATCCTGGGTGAGTGAGGCACAGACCGCGGGGGTGGCCACGCTCTGGTAGCGGTATTCTGGATGCGCGATCCCGAGCGTGAGTGACGCGCCCTGCTTCATCGCGACCGCCATGTCCTGCGCGAGATCGAAACGCAGGAAATGGACGGCGGCGGTTTTGGTGTCATCCGTGCGTTCCAGGTCTTCGTCGGCGACGGCATAGACCCGTTCGAAGTCCTCGATCTGCATCCAGACCGAGTCTTCGATCCCACGCAGGCGGGCCAAGGCGTCACGCCGCTCGGCGATGTTCTCAAACTCGATCATGAAGGTCGCCTTCCAGTTGCGCCCGTCGGGGATCAATGGATTGTAGGCATCGAGTTCGGCTTGAATCTCGGCGGTCTCGAAGAGGCGCTCGGCGCGCAGCATCTCCTGGACTTGATACTGCATGGTCAGGCGATCCTCGAAATAGAGGGTCGTGTGCGAGCCGATGGCAACCCGTCGGTGTTGCTTGTGCGCCATCACCTTGGCTCTGAACTCACGTCGGATCCCTGCGTAGTCCTCGAGACTGTAGAGGTCAGTGCGGGTCAACGGCATGGTGAGGCTCCTTGCGGGTGTGTGTCGATCCCGTAGGCCATGCGGAGCAGGCTCAGCGGGTGTTTCTGCTGCCCGTCCCGGCCGAGCGCATGCGCGATGTGCGCACCCGCCATCGGGCAATCGCTGCCGAAATGATCCGGTGCGGCCTGTTCGACACGTTTGGCCACGGGGCGGGCGATTTTCATCGCGGCGTCATGGAACTCCTGCTTCACGGCGTAGGTGCCGTCATGGCCTGAGCAGCGCTCGATGATCTCCACGGTCGTGTTGGGTACCAAGGCCAGCACCTCGCGCGTCTTTTGACCGATATTCTGAACGCGTTGATGACAGGATGCTTGATAGACCACGGTGCCGAGCGATTGTTTGAAGTCGGTCGCGAGGAGACCCTGGCGGTGGCGCAGCAACAAATATTCAAACGGATCAAAAATCCGTGCTTTGACTGCGTGGACCTCGTCATCCTCGGGGAACATCAAGGGCAGCACTTGCTTGAACATCAGCACGCACGACGGGACCACGGCGACGATGTCCCAGCCCGCGTCGACCAGCCCTTTCAGGATCGGGATGTTCGCGTCCCTGGCCGCCTTAACGGCAGCGAGATCACCCAACTCCATCCGCGGCATCCCGCAACATTGCTCGCTCGCGGGCAAGGTCACCACCAGAGCGGAATGCTCGAAGACCGCGATCAGATCGGCGTTCAACTCTGGTTCATTGTAGTTGCCATAGCAGGTGGTGAAGAGTGCGACCCGGCCGGTCGTGGGCCCCGCCGCTTGTCCGGCTGCCGCGTGGCGGATCCGCCCCCGCTCACGCGTGCGAAATGGCCTGCTCGAGTAGGCTGGCAGCGTCGCATCCGGGTGGATGCCGAGGAGGTTTGCGATGACTTTGCGCCCCAAGGCGTTGGTGCGCGTCGCATTGACCACCGCGTTCACCACCGGGATGCCGGCCAGTGTGCCGACCGCATCGGTACGGCTCAGCACGCGATCACGTAGCCTGGTCTGGCCTTGCCGGAACTTCACCGCCTTTGCACGCAGCATCAAATGAGGGAAGTCGAGATTCCACTCATGCGGGGGCACGTAGGGGCATTTCGTCATGTAGCAGAGGTCGCACAAATAGCACTGATCGACCACCTTTCCGTAGTCGGCTTTCGCAACCCCGTCGACTTCCAAGGTCTCAGCGGCGTCAACGAGATCGAACAGGGTTGGAAAGGCCTGGCACAGATTCACACAGCGCCGGCAACCGTGGCAGATCTCGAAGACGCGCTCCAGTTCCGCGGCGAGTGCATGCGGGTCGTGGAAGGCGGCGGTCTGCCAAGCCAATGGGTGCCGGGTCGGTGCCTCCAGGCTGCCCTCGCAGATCGGTGTCACGGCCATCGCGCTTCCTCGTCGTCACCTCGTTCTCAAATCGATGCCTGGGGCTCTCCGGCGTCGCGTCTTCTGCTGGCCGCAATCGCTTCAGCCTGTTGTAGCGCGTCGCGTGAAACAGCCGCAGGTCGACCTCGTCACGACCCCGCACGTGGGCGGTGGTGTGACGGCGGTTGTCCGATGCGCGGAGCAGGCTTCATTCAGAGCAATTTTTCGATGGCCCGCACAATCTTGCGGTCGTCTGGCTTGGTGAAGCTGACATAATGGTCGACCAAACGACCCTCGCGGTCGATGAGATACTTGTAGAAATTCCACTTCGGGTAGGGCGCCCCGGCGTCGGCGAGGCGTTGAAAGAGCGGCGAGGCCGCGCCGCGTTTGACATGGACCTTTTCGAACATGGGGAACTCGACGGAATAGGTGAGACGGCAGAATTGCTCGATCTCTTCCTCGTTGCCCGGCTCCTGATTGGCGAAGTCGTTCGATGGAAACCCCAGAACCACGAGCCCTTGATCCTGATAGCGACGATAGAGTGCCTCGAGTCCCTCGTATTGCGAGGTGAAACCGCAGCGACTGGCTGTGTTCACGATTAGGATCACTTGGCCCTGGTAGGACTCGCAGAGGTTCACGACCTCATCACTGGCGAGTCGGCGGGTCTCGATGTCAAGCAGGTGCGAGCAGGTTTCCGGGGCGGCTTGAGGTGTGGTGGTCATCACAAACAGTCCTATGAGGAAAAGGAAGACTTGGATCATGTCGATTGCGTTACAGTTGAGGTGATGGAGAATTCGGTGAAAACAATCGTGCGGCGCGCTGGAAGCGCAAGCCCCGGCGGTCATCGATGTCCGTCACTGACCGTTCCCTGCATGACTGCGTCACAGGGGGGCGGATTGCACCGGCGCCATCAGAATTGATGTGCACGACATGGTGGCGGGAATTGGAAAACCGACGCCCCACACCAACGATGTTCTCTGCTATCGCGAACGCGCTCGGAGCGACCTGGCAACAGCTGACGGTTGCGCGCGGGGATCCATGATCAAGAAGGGCAGGAGTGGCTATGAATGATTGGGTGAAGGCGACGGTGGTTGGCAAGCATGCCTGGACCGAGGGTCTCTACAGTATGCAGTTCGACGGACCTGTCGCCGACTTCAAGGCCGGGCAATACATCAAGGTTGCGCTCGACATCGAGGGTGATCGGGTTGGGCGACCCTATTCGTTGGTGAATGCGCCCCAGGAGCGCCCGATCGAAATCTACTTCAACGAAGTGCCAGAGGGGCCCCTGACGCCGCGCCTCTCGGATCTGAATCTGGGCGACACCGTCTGGCTTTCCGCCAAGCCCGGGGGAATTTTCACGCTGGAGACAGTGGCGCCGGCACCGACCCTGTGGCTGCTTGCGACTGGGACCGCCCTCGGGGTCTATCTGTCCATCCTGCGATCGCCAGACCCATGGGAACGGTTCGAGCGTGTCGTCTTGGTCCATGGGGTGCGTCACGGCGCGGACCTGGCCTATGACGAAACCATCGCGGCGATCGGAGCGCGCTATGGCGATCGTTTTGCGTTCGTCCCGGCGGTGACCCGCGAGGAACGGCCGGGGGCACTGCCGGGCCGGATTAGTGACCTCTTGACGGACGGGCGACTGGAAGCACGCCTTGGTCAGCGGATCACTGCGGAGACGAGCCACGTGATGTTGTGTGGCAATTCGGCAATGATCAAGGATGTGAAGGTGATCCTTGAGAATCGGGGGCTGGTGCGCCATCGACGCCATGTCCCGGGTCAGTACACGACCGAGCAATATCATTGACGAGGATCAGGATACTGGCGGTCGGGTGATGCGCGCGGCGGTGCGAGCAAAGGCGGCTTGACGCTCGGCGCGGCCGGCCACGGCGGCACTCCGTTCGCGCTGGCCCAGGTTCAGGCTGGCGTTAGGCGTCGGCAGGTTTGGTGCGAACAGGATCCCTATCGAGGGATGCGCCTCATGCCGTGCGCTCAATCCGCCGATCACATCGATCCTGTTGCAACGGTCTCGAGGACATCATGTCTGAGCACACCGACCCGCCACGCGCCATCAGTTTCACCCGCTTCGAGATCCTGGTCCAAACCGCCGCCGCCGTCGCGAGCCGTTCATCGCGAAACGATAAGATCACCTTGATCGCAGCCCTCTTGGGGCGTTTGACCAGCGACGAGGCCGCGTCAGCCGCGAGCTTCATGTCGGGCGAGATCCGACAGGGTGCGCTTGGTGTCGGGCGGGCCTTGCTCAACGGCCTCAACGGCGTGACGCCGAGTCCGCAAGCCCGTTTGACGATTGGTGAGGTTGACGGCTTCTTCGAGCGGTTGCGGGCGCTAGGCGGGGCTGGTTCCCAGCAGCAGCGACGTCTGCTCCTGGAACAACTGTTCGGGCAAGCCACGCGCGATGAGCAGCGTTTCCTCGCGCGTCTCCTCGTCGGTGAATTACGCCAAGGCGCGGTCATCGGGGTGGTGATGGAGGCCGTGGCCCAGGCCGCCGCCCTGAGCCCGACACTGGTACGGCGCGCCTTGATGCTGTGTGGCGAGACGGAGCGCGTGACCCGGGTGGCCTTCGAGCGCGGGGAGCCAGGATTGCGTGCGATCGGACTCGAGCTCTTTCGTCCGATTCGCCCCATGTTGGCGCACCCCGCCGACAGTCTCGATCATGCACTGTCCGCATTCGCGCATCCGCACCTCGAGGTCAAGCTCGATGGCGCGCGCGTGCAGGTCCACAAACTGGGGCGCGATGTGCGGGTCTTCAGCCGTCAAGGCCATGACGTCACCGCAGCGGTGCCGGAGGTTCCGGAATTGGTTGCGGGTCTGGGCGTCCATGACCTGGTGCTGGACGGCGAGGTTCTGGCGATGCGCGCCGACGGGCGCCCCTATCCGTTTCAAACGAGCATGCGGCGGTTCGGCCGTCGTGTCGACGTCGAAAGCCTGCGTGCCGAACTCTCGATGACGCCCTTCTTTTTCGACTGTATGCAATGCGATGGCGAGCTCCTGATCGATGCCCCGGCAAGCGAGCGGTTCGCGCGGCTCGAGGAGGTGGTCCCGGAGCGTTTTCAGGTGCCGCGAATCGTCCCCGCGGATGCCGAACAGGCGCATGACTTCCTCGCGCGCACGCTCGCGGCCGGTCACGAGGGCGTGATGGTGAAGGATCCGTCGGCGCCCTACGAAGCGGGTGTGAGATGTCGCCACTGGCTGAAGATCAAGCAGTCGGAGACCCTGGATCTCGTGGTACTGGCGGCTGAGTGGGGCAGCGGCCGGCGCAGCGGCTGGTTGAGCAATCTGCATCTCGGCGCGCGCGACCCCAGTGGCGGTTTCGTGATGTTGGGCAAGACCTTCAAGGGTCTGACCGACGAGATGCTGGTTTGGCAGACCGCGCGGCTATCCGCTCTGCGCGTGAGCGAAGCGGGCGGGCTTGTCACGGTGCGCCCCGAACTGGTGGTCGAGGTGGCCTTCAACGAGATCCAGCGCAGTCCGCAATATCCCGCGGGGTTGGCCCTGCGCTTCGCTCGTGTCAAACAACACCGGCCGGATAAACGGGCAGAGGAGGCGGACGAGATCGCGCGGGTCTGGATGCTGTTCGAGCGGCAGCTCGCCTACTTGCCATGAGTGAGCGCCACGCAGGTGTGCATCGATTCGTGCTCGCGGGCTCTCAACCCGTCAAGCGCTTGCGTCCTGCGCGCACCCCCACCCGCCGGCCTCTCCTCAACATCAGGGTGAGGGACCGGCAGGGATCACCGATCCGATGGTCATGAGCTGTCGTCACCTCGTTTTGGTGCTCGGCGATCAACTCGATCGCCAGTCGTCGGCCTTTCAGGATTTTGATCCGGCTCTCGATTGGGTCTGGATGTGCGAAGCACTCGAAGAGTCGATGTTGGTTCCGGTGCATCGGGCACGCATCCTCTTGTTCCTCGCGGCAATGCGGCAATTTCGGGCCGCACTGGAGGACGCGGGATGGCGTGTCCATTACCGGTCGCTGGAGGTCCAGGGTGATCCGTCGCTCGGTGCTGGTCTGGAGGCGGCGATCGCGTTATTCCGGCCGCGGCGACTGATCCTGACCGAGCCGGGCGAGCATCGGGTCAGCGCCGCTCTGCAGGCCGTCGCCGCGGCGGCCAATATCCCGCTCGAGTGCCGCCCCGATCACCACTTTCTCTGCTCGCGTGAGTCCTTCAGCGACTGGGCAAGCGGGCGCAAGGTCCTGCGTCTGGAACATTTCTATCGTCATCAGCGTCAGCATCATGCCATTCTCATGACCGCGGGCCCGACTGGAATGGAGCCGGTCGGCGGGCGCTGGAATCTTGATGCGGAGAACCGCAAGGCGTTCGGTCGCAAGGGCCCCGGCCTGGTGCCACGCCCACTCGGTTTCACGCCGGACCAGGGGACGCGTGACCTGATGCGGCATATCGAGCGGATCTTTCCGACCGCGCCGGGCCGCCTGGCACACTTCGATTGGCCCCTGAATGCCGATCAGGCCAATGCCGCGCTTGATGACTTCATCCGCCACCGCCTCGCGGCCTTTGGTCCCTGGCAAGACGCCATGTGGAGCCATGAGCCCTATCTTTACCATGCACGCCTCTCGGCGGCCTTGAATCTGAAATTACTCGATCCCCGCCAAGTCATCGCGGCGGCGGTCACCGCCTTCGAGACCCAGCAGGCCCCGCTCGCCTCGGTCGAAGGCCTGGTGCGGCAGATCCTGGGCTGGCGTGAGTATGTGCGCGGCGTCTATTGGCTCGAAGGTCCCGCCTATCTGGAGTCGAACGCCCTCGACGCTCACCAACCGCTGCCGGACTTTTACTGGACTGGCCAAACCGACTACGCTTGTCTGGGTGCATCGATCGGTCAGGTGCTGGAGCTGGGGTATGGTCATCATATTCAACGATTGATGGTGACGGGGCTGTTCGCCCTGCTGCTCGGAGTGGCGCCGCGCGCGCTGCAGGCTTGGTATTTAGCGATGTTCGTTGACGCGGTGGAATGGGTCGAGGCACCGAACGTGATTGGCATGAGTCAGTACGCCGATCACGGGCGTCTGGCCTCGAAGCCCTATGTGGCGACCGGTCAATACATCGCGCGGATGAGCAACTATTGTCATCAGTGTCGCTATGATCCTAAAGCATCGCTCGGCGACCGGGCTTGCCCCTTCACGACGCTCTATTGGGATTTTCTCGCGCGCCATGCTGGGCGCTTCGCCTCGCACCCGCGCACGGCGTTACAGTGGCGCAATCTGGCGCGTCTGGACGCGGAGCGACTGACCGCCATCCGCCGGGGTGCCGACGCGCTGCGTCGGTCACTCGCCTGATGCACTCGCCTGATGCACCCGCTGGCGGCGAGCCGTGACCGGCCCGGCAGGCGGACGCTGCCATGGTGCTGTTTCTGCGCGGAGGGTCCGTGATGACGGTGTGGCGTGCCGCGACGACCCGGCAGGACCTCGGTAGGGCGTGTCAAGGTGGTCAAGGCGAGAGTGGTTGGGAGTGTGATGGCATTCAGCGCGCCACGCAGTGGCCTGGGGTGCGTCCCCTAGAGGAGGGATCGGCATGAGTGAAGAGGTGATTGTCGTCGGTGCTGGCCTCAGTGGATTGGCTTGTGCCCGCTCACTCTGTGAGCAAGGGCTCAACCCGTTGGTCCTAGAGGCATCCGATGCCATCGGTGGACGGGTCCGAACCGACGCGCAAGAGGGGTTTCTGCTGGACCGTGGCTTTCAAGTACTCCAGACCTGGTATCCCGAGGCGCGCCGGGCCTTGGATACTGACGCCCTGGATCTGCGCCCCTTCTATCCTGGAGCGCTGGTGCGAGCCGAGGGGCGAACGCATCGGGTCAGTGACATTTGGCGTCGCCCCCTGCGCCTTCCGGAAATGTTGGTCTCCCCGGTCGGGAGTCTGGGCGATAAGCTGAGGCTCTTGTCGCTACGCCGGCGTTGTCTCCGGGGCGACCTCCAGGATCTCTACGCGCAGTCCGAGTCGGAGGCGGCGATCTGGTTGCGTGATCTCGGGTTTTCCCCGCGCATGATCGAGCGGTTTTTTAAGCCGTTCTTCAGTGGCGTCTTCTTCGAGCCTGAGCTGAATGTGTCCTCCCGGGCCTTGGCGTTCGTGTTCCGGGCCTTCGCCCTTGGGGACACCGCGTTACCCGCGCATGGCATGGGCGAGATACCAGCGCAGTTGGCACGGACGATCCCGGCCGATCGCATCCGTCTCAATGCCCGCGTGGAGCGGATCCTGGACCAGCAGGTCATGCTTGAACACGGCGAGCGGCTGCGCGCGCGCTATGTGATGATTGCGACCGAGGGCAGCGAAACGGCACGTTTACTGGGTCGGCCGAACAGTCTCGCCGTCTCCGGACGCGGGACGACCGCCTTGTATTTCAGGGCTGAGACCGCGCCCTTTGCCGGGCCGTATCTCATGGTCAATGGCGAGGGCCATGGACGCATCAACAGCCTCTTGTGTCCAAGCAATCTCTCCGAGCACTATGCACCCGCTGGCACGAGTTTGGTCACGGTCAATGTTCATGGCGCCGATGAGCATCCCGATCTGCTCGAAACCGAGGTGCGCCGTGAACTGACGCAGTGGTTCGGTGATGGCGTGCGTTCCTGGCGACGCTTGGCCGTCTATCGGATTCCACGTGCCTTGCCGGTCCAAACCCCGCCGGTGCGTTACCCCGGGACGAGCCGACTGCGTCGCAGTGATTGGTTATGGACCTGTGGGGAGTATGAGTCCGCGCCCTCGATCCAGTGGGCGCTGCACTCTGGGCGGCGCGCGGCGGAGGAGGTTCTGCACCATCGGCTCGGTGCCCCGGAGGTGCCCGCGCCCGAGCCAGTCCCGTCCAGCGCGACCCTGGCGGTGCCTGAGTCTCACGGATGAACCGAACATCGGGGTGCGAAGGTGCCGAAGAGTACGCATCACAGCCCCGTTGAATCGAGAAAAACCCAGATACGTGAATGGGTTGCACACCCGCAACGGATCTCCTATCGTAGCGGTTCACGATAACGATCATCACTACCCGGAGTTTGGAGCATGAGATCTTCGATGGTGCGTACACTGGCTCTTTCCGTTGCCGCAGTGGGCTTCCTGGCGGCACTCCCCTCCCTTGCCGTGGCGACAGCGAATGAGCCGGAACTCGAGATCGATCTCGAACTTGGCCAGCGTCTGCACCGCCAGTGCGCGCTGTGTCATGGTCAGTTTTCTCAGGGTATTCTCGGCGGTAAGTATCCACGCCTGGCCGGCCAGCACGACTACTATCTGCTGAAATCCTTAGTCGACTACCGTGATGGCAACCGTGAGCATGCCGCGATGGTGGTGGTTGGTGGGATGCGCGGTCTGTCCGATTCCGATCTTGCGAGCCTCGCCGCCTACATTGCGGCGATTGATCTCGACGAGGTTCATCCGCTGATTGTGCCCACGCCCGAAGGCGCGGATGTCGACAACGGCTCCTCGCTCTACCGCAGCGATTGTCGCACCTGTCATGGTCGCGAAGCCGAGGGGAATCCACGTCGGGAGAGTCCGCGGCTGTCCGGTCAGTATGATGGGTACCTGTTCCGGCAGATCGAGAAATTCAAGGCGGGTCAGCGCGTGCATGCCAATGATCCAGAAGACGAGACGTTCGCGGCCTACAGCGACCAGCAGATTCTCGATATCGTGGGATTTCTGACGACGCTTGACGACAAGGACTGAGGGTTGGCATCGCACACGAGGAGTCGAATAACAACTGATTATAATGGCTTGAGGATCGAAGAATGAAACAGCTAATGCTTGTCGCCGTGCTTGCCCTGGTCGTGAGTGCCCCGCTGGTTGCCGAACAAGAGTTACCAGAGGTGAGGATGTCCGATGTCGAGCATTCCGTGCTCAAGCTCGGTTTGGCGCCTGGCGTGACGGCGGACGATGCCGGACAGGCCATGTTATCGAAGGCGGTCGAGCTCAACATGCGCCTGGTGGCGCACTTGAACGTGGGCCAGGAGGTTGGGTCCCGCGGGCTCGAGACCATGCGGCTCGAGATCTTCCAATTCTGCAATCCAGAAGACGCCGTGAAGATGGCGCGTTTCAACACCATCTTCGCCGCCTACATGCCCTGCAGTATTGCCTTGGTTGAAGATGAGGACGGCCGGATTTGGCTGCAGATGTTGAATCTTGACATGTTGATCAGCGCCTACGATCTGCCGCCGGAGTTACAAGCACTCGCCCTGACGGTGAACGGGCAGATGCTCGACATTATCGCAGCGGGGGCAACCGGCGAATTCTGAGCGAGGAGTCCGGGCCAGGCGGGTGCTGATGTCCCTATGATCGGCTGCCCAGCGGGGTGAACCGGGCCCATGTCGGCTCGGTTCGGCAGACAGGAGTCGGGCGCCCATGACGGTTTGGCGACTGTATGTGCGCCGCCATCCACCCGCGGGTCCGTGTTCCGGTCTCTAATACAGCGCCTGTCGATAACGCTGCCAGGGGCCGATCAGGTACTGAGCGATCAGGATCAGGAGCACGCCAACGGCAATTAGCATTTGGAGCCCGGCCGCGGCCGGATAGCCTCCATCCGAAAAAAAGAGCGTGAGGGTTAGGATCACGCCGACCACGACGATGAAGAGGTGTACCCCGCGATTCGTCGCTGGCCCGGGCCAATGGGCCGCCAATCTTAGTCCGACCCAAGCCGCCACGGCGCCGATGGCCAAACCAGCGGCCACGTCGATGGGCCAGTGTACGCCGACCGCGACGCGACTGATGCCCACCACGATGGCGAGCAGGACCAGGATCAGGCGCGTCTTCCAGGTGCCCGCGATCGACAACAAGGCCCCGAAGAAGACCGCGGCGGTTGTGGTATGCCCGGACGGAAAGCTGGTGCGGCTGCGACTCGCACCGATGAGGTTGAAGCTGTCGGCGGCGAGCACGGCTGGCGGACGGGCTGAATCGACCCAGATCTTTAGGCCGCGACTGATCAGCGCGGCGATCACGGCCCCGATCAACAGAGCCCAGAGGAGCCGCGGATAGCGCCAGGCGAAGAGCAATGCCAAGGCGAAGGCCACGCGCTCATCGCCCAATACGGTCAACCATTGCCACAACCAGTCCGGGGCGACCGCCGCCGCTTGGTTGATCCGCGTAAACCCTGCCTCGTACCCGTAAGCGCCATAGAGCAGGACTCCCACGGTGAGTGCGACGAGGGCCCCAGGCAAGAGCCAAGCCACCCCACTCACGGAACTGGTGCGGTTGGTTTCGGCATGACGGATCAGGGTCTGACCGAGATCGCGTCGCCAGAATTCAAGCCAGTCTCCCGACATCTATCATTCTCCCGCTGGGTTCCTTGGATCAGACGACCGCGCGTCCCCCACCGGCATCATCTTGCACAGTGGGCGCGTGGGGATGGTGAGTCAGTGCCAGCCAACCGCTTGGCATCAGGCATCAGGGATCAGGGCGTTGTTCATCACTGGTCATGACCAGCGCGACCGGGCCGCGTCGGTAAACGACATCCTGTTGGAGTTCGGGGAATGCCGCCGCCAGATCCTTCAGTTTATCCACCCGCACGAACACCAACTCACCCGGCACGGGCGCACGTTGAGGGGTGATGGCGTCGCGATACACGCTGAAACTGGGCATCGAGGTGCGATAAACCACGGTTGGCAAATCGAGCCGTTTGGCAAGCAGACCTGCCTCCTTGACCGGTGCTTGCATCACCTCGAGGACGCGCGGAACCAAGACACCATAGACGATAAGGGTCTGCAGCACACCCGCCAGCACCAGCCGCTGCCAGAGTGCGGGTCGCGACCAGAGCGCAAGGGCCAGCGTCGCCGCCAGACCAATGAAGACGGTAACGAGATAACCAGCGCCGAGTTGCGACTGGGCATCCTGGAACATGGCGAGCTCGTGCGCCTTGCGGGCCGAGGACTCGGCGAGGTCGACGAGCAACGGCAGCGTCAGGAGAAGCGCCAGAAAGAGCAGGGGTGGGGCGAAGGCCAGCCAGGTTTGAGTCAAACGCTGACGATGCTTGGCCATCAGGATAAAGAGCGGTGTGGCACCGTAGAGCAGGTAATGCGGCAGTTTGGTGCCCGAGAAGGAGAAGAACACGAAGACGCTGAGGAACCAGATCCAAAGAAAGCGTTCGAGTGGGTCGGACCAGGCGGCGCGCAGATCGGGAAGAAGCCGCAGGAACCAGCCGGTGAAGGGGAGCAGGATGAGCGGCAGCATCACGACGTAATATCCCGGAAATCCGGCATGGCCATGCATGGCCTCGCCGAAACGGCCAACATTGTGTTCGAGAAAGAAGCTGCGAAAGAAGCCCGCGCCATCGTCGAGATAGACCGCCAGATACCAGGGCAGGGTAATCGCGAGCCAGAGCAGCCAGCCGCTGGGTGCGAATGCGGCCCTCAACCAGCGTTGCCAGGCGCCCTGCGACCAGAAAAACAGCAGGCTGACCAGGACCGGAAACAGCATCGCGACCGGCCCCTTGGTGAGAAAGCCGAGCGCCATCCAGAGAAAGGCACGTCGGACCAAGCGCCGAGCGCGCGTGGGTTCGCTCTCCAGAAAATACCGATAGATCTCGAAAAAGGTCAGTGCGATAAAGAGGTTGAGTAGGGCGTCGGCCACGGCGGCCTTGCCGATCAAGGACACTTGCAGACTCAGGGCCATCACCAGACCGGCGACGACCGCGGTGTCAGCATCCAATCGTGCACGCACGAAGCCCCAGACGGCCATCACCCACAGGGTCGCGGCCACCGCGGAGGGGAGTCGTAGTGCGAATTCATTGAACCCGAGGAGCTGAGTCGAGGCGGCCTGGAGCCAGTAGATGAGAATCGGTTTGTCGTAGCGTGGCTCCCCATCCTTGTGTGGCGTGATGTAATTGCCGCTGGCCAGCATCTCGCGGGTCGCCTCGGTGAAGGCGCCCTCGTCGAGGTCATACAGCGGGCTTGCGCCGAGTTGCCAAAAGAAACTCAAGAGCACGACCGCCGCCAGCAGCCAGGGGGATGTGAACAGGCGGCTGAAGCGTTGTCCGGGTTGAGGCTCGGCTGAGGTTGGCGGGGTCATCTCGGTTGTTTCCAAACGGCTGTCGTTGGGTCCGACTCCCAGCGAACGCGATGATGGGTGCGCGCGCCCGAGGCATAGAAGATTCGTGTCAACATCTCCGCCAGGACTCCAGTGGTGAGGAATTGAATTGCCGCGACCAGGAAGAGGATGGAGATGACGAGCATGGGGCGGGCGCCGATGTGCTGCGACAGGACGAACTTGGCCCACAGCAGGTCTGCCATCATGAGCGCTCCGATGGTGCCGAAAATGAGTCCGATGCTGCCGAAGAAATGACCGGGCCGCGCACCGAACCGCAGGAAGAAAAAGGCCGCGAGCAGATCGATCATGACCCGAAAGGTTCGCGAGATCCCATACTTGGAGGTCCCGAAACGGCGTGCCTGATGCGTGACCTCTGTCTCGCCGATGCGGTGCGGGGCGGTCACGCTCGCGACCCACACGGGGATGAAGCGGTGCATTTCGCCCAGTAAGGTGACTTCCTTGATGACCTCCGCGCGATAGATCTTGAGACTGCAGCCGTAATCGTGAAGCGCTAAGCCAGTAACTTTTCCAATCAATGCGTTGGCGATCCTGGAGGGGAGTTTCCGCATGACCACGGCGTCTTGGCGCCGGCGTCGCCAGCCTTGTAACAGATCCAGATCGCGTTCCAGCAGTTCATCAACCATGCGGGGGATGTCGGCGGGGTCGTTCTGCAGATCGCCATCGAGGGTGGCGATCAGCGTTCCACGCGCCACATCGAAGCCGGCCTGCATGGCGGCCGTCTGTCCAAAGTTTCGTCGCAGGATCAGCACGCGCACATGGCGACCATACTGCAGCGCGCTGGCCTGCAACCGCGCACCGGTCCCATCGCGACTCCCGTCATCGACGAGGATCAACTCCCACGGGCCGCCGTAGCCGGCGAGCGCCTCATGCACCCGGGCGAGCAGGGGATCGATGCTGTCGATCTCCTGATAGAGAGGAATGATCACCGACAGGGGCGGGCGCTCTTCGCCGGGCCCTGTGCGAGACACCATTGGAGCGGATGGCTGCGAGGGTGAAGGCGGCAGGTCGGTTGCGTTTGGCATGGATGGTGGTTTCCGGCTCGTTCAGGCCAACAGAGCAATACACCAAAGGCGATCGGCGATGGTGTGTTGGAGCCTCGTGCGCGAGGATAACAGGCCGCGCCGCCAAGGCGTGTGCGGATGGTTAGGACGCGGACGCAGGTGGCGTCGCGGATGCTTCAAGGGAATCGTCGGATGCACCCTGAAGGGCGTCGCGCAGAAACCTGAAGAGCTTGCGGGGCGCATCGGCTCGCCCACGGTTCTGATCGCGCTGGGCGGCACGGATCAGCGTGCGCAATTGTTGGCGATCCACCTCGGGGCACGCCGTGATGAAGTCGCTGAGGGCACCCTCCTCATCCGCGATCAAGCGTTCCCGCCAACGCTCAAGGGTGTGGAGTTGATCCGCGGCGGCGCGTGCGCGGGCATCGGAGTCCTCCATCAGCGCGTGCACGGCGCTCATGTCTTCGCGTTCTAGGAGATTCGCGATCCGTTTCCAATGGCGGCCACGGGCACGGACGTCCTTGATGCGGGAGGTTTCATCGAGTGCGCTCCAGGTCGCGGCACTGAGTCCGAGTTGTTCGAGTTCGACCCGCGGCATCCCCGCTAAGCGCTCGGCGAGTGCTTGCAGCGCATGCTTCTCGCGCTTGCGCTGGCTTTTGCTCGGTCCGCGTTCCTCGTCCTGGTCGGCGTCGTAGAGGTCGGGGGCGTCAAGGTCGTCGTCGTTCAGGTCCGTCATGATCGGGGTATCAGGTGGATATTGGAGGGGTTCGATCGGGTCGCGCACGCTCCGGTCCTCGGTGCCTGCGTCCCTGGACGCTGTCATCGCCCATCGTCGAGCTCCGACTAGTATACCCAGGACGCGGGCCGGCACCGCAGCGCTGATTCGCGACTCAAGTCGCGGTCGTCGCCGTGCCGGTCGGGCTGTGGCAGCGGTGCGTGCTGGGTGCCCCTTGTGCCCATGATGCTAGGTGGGCGTCGGCTCGAGATGTTCCAGGATGAACTGAGCGGAGTGGGCGCCGCGATAGGTGTTCACATCGAGCCGATAGGCCAGGTGAACGGCACCGACAGCTTCGCTGTGCTGGTCGCCCAGATGGAAGCCGATCGCGTCGATGGGGCCTGGGTTCGGCGCCGCGGTCTCACCTTGATCGATGGGGGCGGCGAGTCGCAGCTTGAGATGGCGTTCGCCGACCACGCGGGCTTCGAGAACCTCGAAGGTGCCATCGAAGCGGGGCTCGGCGAAATCCTTGCCCCAGGGCCCCGCAACCCGCACGGCCTCGGCCGTCTCCAGGGTCATCAGGTGCGCGGGCAGGGCGCCGTCGGAGCAGATCTCCGGTGTGGGCGGGTGATCGCCGAGGAGCTCGCGCACGGCGGCGTCGAAGGCGGACTCGAACGCTGGGAGCGCGACCGCACGCAGACTCAGGCCAGCGGCCATGGCGTGTCCGCCGAACCGCTCGATCAGGCCGGGATGCTGGTGGTCCACGCGGGCGATCAGGTCGCGCATGTGGACCCCGGGGATGGAGCGGGCGGAGCCACGCAGCATGCCATCACCACCAGGGGCGAATACGACTACGGGACGGTGATGGCGCTCACGAATGCGAGCCGCGAGGATCCCGGAGACCCCTTGATGCCAATCCGCTCCAAAGAGACACAGACCGCATGGAAGGTGCGTCCCGTCGAGCGCGAGCGCGTCAAGGTGTGCCTCGGCCTGATCACGCATGGCCACCTCGATTTCGCGGCGGGTGCGATTCATGGTATCGAGGCTGCGCGCAAGGGTCATGGCGTGCTCGGGATCCTCCGCGAGGAGACACTCGACCCCCACCGACATGTCCTGAATGCGTCCGGCCGCGTTCAACCGCGGGCCGACATGGAAGGCCAGGTCGTTCGCCGTGGCGCGGCGCGGATCCCGTCCCGCGATCCGCAGCAGGGCCAACACTCCAGCACTGCAACGGCCGGCACGAATGCGTCTCAGACCTTGCTCGACCAGGATACGATTGTTGCGATCCAGCGTGACCACGTCGGCGACCGTGCCGAGGGCAACCAGATCCAACAGGTCAGCCAAATTGGGCTCCGGGCGCATGGCACCGAACCAACCCTCGGCACGCAGCGCGGCCCGCGTTGCCATCAGGAGATAGAAAATTACCCCAACACCAGCAAGGTGTTTGCTGGGGAAGGCGCAGTCTGGCTGATTCGGATTGAGGATAGCGGCCGCGGCGGGGAGCCGTGGCCCGGGCAGGTGATGGTCCGTGACCAACACCGGGATGCCGAGGCTCCGCGCGTGCGCGACCCCGCTCAGACTGGCGATGCCATTGTCGACCGTGATGAGGAGATCCGGTTGATGGTGCGTCGCGGCATCCACCACCGCGGGACTCAGCCCATAGCCGAAGGCAAATCGGCTCGGTACCAGATAGGAGACCCGGCGGGCGCCCAAGGCGCGCAAGCCGCGGACCGCGGTCGCACCGCCCGTGGCTCCGTCGGCGTCGTAATCGGCGACGACCAAGAGATGGCTGCCACGGCGCAGGTGGTCGGTCAGGAGTGCGACCGCCTGATCGATGCCCAGTAGGCTGGAAGCCGGATGCAATGACGCCAGGCCAGGCGCGGCGGCTTCGGTTTCCGCCAGGCCCCGCTGGAGATAGAGTTTCGACAAGAGCTCGGCAGGTGTCCGGGCCGACGCGAGGCTCCCGGCGCGCGGCGCGCGGCGAATGCGTGGTCTCACCATCAGCTCAGGACGGGCATCGGGACATGCAGGGCAGCGGAGATGGCGCGCAGGAGTTCGAGCTCGGTCGGATTCACACCGGCATATTGCGCGCAGGCCAAGAGTGCGCGCAGCAGTTGCTCCTTCTCGTCCATGCGCAGGCGGTCCAGCCGCGCAAGGGCCCGATCGAGACGATCGGGCCAATCCACCGCCCGAATCGGCTCGTGCGTTTGCGGCCGCATGTTGAGCGCCGCGAGGCCAGCCGCAAAGGCGGCGCGCGCGGCCGTTGGCTCGCGGTTGCCGTGGATGGCCAGGATCAGCAAGACATCATGGATAGCAGCCGGCTCTTGGCGCAGGCGCGTCCCCCCCGCATGGCTGACGCGGCTCGGTGCCATGGCGTCCTGGATCTGCAGGCTCAGGAGCCGCGCCAGGACATACTCGAAGACTTCGACGCGGCCGTCCGCATGGATCAGTTGATCGACTAGGGTCATCAATTGTTCGAGTTCGGACTCCGGGCGCCGCCGCAGACTGGGGAAGGCAATCTCCAGCAGCGGAATACGCAGATCCGCCGCGAGGCTTGGAACCGTGCTCAACAGCGTGCCCACGTGGCGTTCGCTCTCCGCGCCGAGCGTGCTCGCAATCATCAGCAGTTGGTTGTCGCGGATCTCGGGTTCGGCGTCAATCAGGAGATAACAGACCAATGGCACGACCCACTCGGTGGAACGGGCGGCGCGTGCCAAGGGTTCCGGGAGGGCACGGGTGAGCCGCGCGGCGGCCTCGATCTGACTCGTGTCGGGGCGTCCGATCCGGTCGATCAACTGGCTGGCATCACGGCTCGATTCGGGTTCCACCCCCGGCTGGCTGGACGCCGTGAAGCCGGCGCTGCTCGCGATGGCCGCTGCGCCCGCCGAAGACGGGGTCGCGGCACGCGCGCCCGGGTGCGCGAGACTGGAGCGTAAGGTTTTGAGTTCGGACGGGTCAAAGTTAGGTTCGATGGCCCGAATGCGGTCCAGTAAGGGCGGATGGGTGGCGAGCAGCCGGTTGGAGAGCCCCGCGGCGAAGAGCATGTGCCCCACCTCCTCGCTGTCGCTCTGTAAAGTCGAACCGGCCTGTAAGGCACCGATCTTCTTCAATGCGCCGGCGATGCCCGCCGGGTCACGGGTGAATTGCACTGCCGAGGCGTCGGCGAGAAATTCACGTTGCCGCGAGACCGAGGCGCGGATCAGGCGCCCGAAGAACAGACCGATGTAGCCGGTGATGACCAGGGCGAGGCCGACGGCCACGACGACGGCGGTCTCGCGACTAGCGCGCGCGCGCCGCGCCGCCAGCAACAGCCGGCCCAGCATCGCCAGCGCCAGGATCCCGAACAGAATGCCGATTAAGCGAACATTCAGACGCATGTCGCCGTTGAGGATATGCGAGAACTCGTGGGCGATGACCCCCTGCAACTCGGCGCGACTCAGAGTCTCGAGCGTGCCACGGGTGACCGCGACCGCCGCATCGGCAGGCGAATAACCCGCCGCGAAGGCATTGATGCCGGCCTCTTGCTCAAGCACATAGATCTGGGGGACGGGCACCCCGGCGGCAATCGACATCTCCTCGACCACGTTGCGCAGGCGGAGCAGTTGTGGGTCCGTGGTATCGGGTGGCACCAAGACCCCACCCAGTCCCTGCGCGACCTGACCGCCACCACCCCGCAGGGTCAGAATGCGAAAGAGACTCGCCAACGCGATCGCGCCCGCGGTGAGGAACGAGATCCAGACCAACATCCAGCCGTGCTCGCGCAGCACGTCTGGCGAGACGAGTCGCCCTTGCGGATCGGTGCCCAGGCCGAGGACGGCCAGCGCGGCGAGGTTGATGGTCAGGATGATACTGATGACGGCCAGCGCGAACAGCACGACGAGGAGTCGTGTGCGCCGTCGGGCCTGATCTTGGCGCTCGAAGAAATTCATCGATACGATCGTCCGCGACTGGTTGCTGCGTGCCTCACCCCGCGCTGGCGCGGGGTGATGATGACGAGCCGGGTCGGGTTAGAACGAAACTTGGACGGCTTCACGTTTCTCGGGCGCCTCGATCTCCAACAACTGTGCCCGTGTGAAACCGAATCGTTGCGCGATCAGATTGTTCGGGAAGACCTCGCGCAGGTTGTTATACCCCATGACGGCATCGTTGAAGGCCTGGCGTGCGAAGGCAACCCGGTTCTCCGTGCTCACCAGTTCCTCGGACAGTTGCATCATGTTCTGGTTGGCCTTGAGATCCGGGTAGGCCTCGGAGAGCGCGAACAGCCGTCCGAGCGCACCCGCGACGCCTTGCTCAGCCTGAGCGAGCATCTGCACGGCCGCGGCATCCCCGGGATCGGCCGAGACCTGCTTGAGGCTGCTCACTGCCTGATTGCGCGCTTGGATGACCGCCTCGAGGGTTTCGCGCTCGTGGGTCATATAGCGCTCGGCGACCTTCACCAGGTTCGGGATGAGATCGTAGCGGCGCGTGAGTTGCACGTCGATCTGCGCGAAGGCGTTCTGATAGCGATTGCGACCGGCGATCAGTCGGTTGTAGATCAGGACGGCAAAGATCACCAACACGATGATCAAGCCGAGTAACACCCATCCCCAGCTGAAGCTCATGGTTCACACCCCCCGTTCGTTATCTCTGTCGGTTGAAGCCTTTGGTGCATAGGGTTCGCGCCCCGATGCAGGATCGGCTGGCCTGGCGCCAGGATCACCAGCCCCACTGATCGACCTCTTGTGGGGCGGCCGGCCATGGGCGCGGCGGGGCTCTGTTCACCGCGATCCCCGGTCTCGCGCGGCGACGCGCTCAGAATCGAAACAACCGCTTGAGCGCGTCCTAGCCAGCGCGAGCGCCCGCTACTGGTTGATGATGAGAAGACAAGGCTAGCACAATCACACCAGGGTCGGTCGAGTCGGGCGCCGTGACGCGGCTGCGCCATCCGTCCGAGGGCGCGGTCGTATCCCAGATGACGACCGGATTGACTCCGGCTGCGCCCGCGTCCAGCATCCTGTGGAAATCATCGAAGCGATCGACTCTGAGGACCGGTATGGCACGCATCAGACTCGCATTTCCGAATGCCGAGGGGCAGACCCTGGTCGGGCTGCTAGAGACGCCGCCTGAGCGGGTGGCGACGGCGCGTTACGCCCTCTTCGCGCACTGTTTCACCTGCAGTAAGGACATTGCCGCGGCAACCCGGATCAGCCGCGCCTTGGCGGCCCGTGGCATCGCCGTGTTGCGGTTCGACTTCACCGGCCTTGGCAACAGCGACGGTGATTTCGCCAACACCAACTTCTCCTCGAATGTCGCCGACCTGCTGGCGGCCGCGCGCAAACTGGAACAGGATTACGCCGCGCCGGCCCTGCTGATTGGTCATAGCCTCGGCGGCGCCGCCGTCCTGGCCGCCGTGCATCAGTTGCCGTCAGTCGAGGCGGTGGTGACCATCGCCGCTCCAGCGACCGCGGCGCATGTGCAACACCTCTTCAGTGGGGCGCGCGGCCAGTTGCAGGAGGTCGGGGAAGCCGAGGTGCAGATTGGTCTGCGCCGCTTTCGCATCCGCAAGCAACTGCTCGAAGACTTGGACCAATACGCCTCGGCCGATCACATCCGGCACCTCAATCGGGCCCTGCTGGTGTTTCATTCGCCACTCGACACCGTTGTCTCGATCGAGGAGGCGGCGAAGATCTATCGTGCCGCGCGCCATCCCAAGAGCTTCATCTCGCTCGACAAGGCCGATCATCTGCTCACCAATCGCGAGGACGCCGAATATGTCGCCGAGACCCTCGTTGCCTGGGCGAGCCGCTACCTGGATCTTGCCCGTCATGAGTTCGAGCAGAGTACCGGCACGGCGCCGAAGGTGGTGCCCGGGGAGGTCCTCGTCACCGAGTTGGAGAGCCAATTCCTACGCGGGCTCTACACGGAACGCCACCAATGGTTGGCCGATGAGCCCAGGGCTCTGGGCGGGACGGATCAGGGACCCAACCCCTACGAACTCCTGTTGATGGCGCTTGGTGCCTGCATCTCGATGACCTTGCGTCAGGAGGCCACGCGTCAGGGATTCGCCGTCGATGACATCGAGGTCCGACTCAGTCACACGCGCACGCATGCCCGGGATTGCGAGCACTGCGAACGCGACGACAGCGCCCTCGATCAGATCCGCATCGGCTTGAACCTCCACGGTGCCCTGAGCCGCGAACAGCGTGCGCGTCTTCTTGAGATTGCCAAGCGTTCTCCAGTCTATCGCTCGCTTGTTTCGGGGCCGCGGATCAGTCTCGCGTTCGAGCCAGATTGACGGGGGGTGCTCGTCGGTCGCGGTCACGCGCGCGCCGGGTGCCGAGCGGGTTACCGGGCGCGGTGATGCCGGGGCGTCGGTGTGATCAGCGCGCTGACGGTGCCTGCACAATCGTGTGGCGAGGCGTGGCGCCGTCTGCGGTGTCCACGCCCCGTTTGGGGCGGTAGCGGTGCAGATGCCAGACATGCAGCGGGCGGGCGCAAGGCGCGACGGGTCCCTCGCTGAGTGGGGCGCCCGCGCAATCGAAGAGCGTGCGGCTGGTTTCGCTGGAGAATCCAGTGATGGTTGGTGGATTCCCCGCGACGGTGACCAGCCAAAAGGGTGTTGCGTCTTCTCGAGGATCAATGCGGGGCGCGATCCGGCCTCGCAGATATTCCGATGGGCGTGTGAGCCCGGGCCACTGCGTTGTGTCGAGATCGGGCGCATAAAAACGCAACATCGCGGTCGTCTGATAGCGGTCGGCATGGACGGGAGCGTCGAGATCACGCGCCAGCAGGGCGAGTTCGCGAAATCCATGAGTCTCGCGCAGCACGCGGTTCTGGTGATCGCTCAGCGGGAGTGCCGCGGTCGCGGCATGGACGGCATAGAGGGTCAGCAGGAGCAGGTTGCCCAGGGCGGCGAGCACGACCCAGCGGCGGCGCTCGCGCAGAGGTCCAGTCAGGAGCGCCGCGGCCGTGAGCAGGTAGACGGCCGGCCAGTTGGCCTCGACTTCGCCAATCGTCGCGACCAGGGCAAAGAAGCCGAGCGGCACTAAGGTGGCCGCCCAAAGTAGCGGGCGGGCGTGCGGCTGCGGGATGAGGGTCGCGGTCACGGTTCGCTGCTCCGATGCCAGCCTCAGTCCCGGTGCTGGTCCGCGGGTGGCCCTGATCCGCCATGGCGCGCCGATGCGCTCGCCGAGCACGACGAGAAGGGGTAGTGCGATCAAACCCCAAAGTGCGATCTGGGTGCCGAGATACCCGATGACGGCGCCGAGCCGAGAGGTGAGCGTGCGCGCGTCGCTGCGCGGCGCGCTCGCCGGGTCCGCGCTCACCGGGACGCCGAAGTCCGTCGCGAAACCATGGCCGAGTTGAAAGCGCATGGTCAGCCAGTCGTGCTGGAGGTTCCAGATGATGTTAGGCGCGAAGACCAGCAGGGCGACCAGCGCGCCCAGATAGGGCCAGGGGGTTCTGAGTGCGCGTCGATCGCTGCGCCAGAGGGCCCAGAGCAGCACCGGGGCGATCAGCACCATGGTGTATTTCCCGAGCAAGCCAAACCCCACGGCGAGTCCAGCGCTCAGCCAGCGACGGCGTTGACCAGCCAAGGCTCGTTCACTCTCATGCAGCGCGAGTGCCCAAGCGAGTGCAAGTCCGGTGTCTGGCGTGGTGATGACACCGCCGGTGAATCCGGGCAGGGTGGCATAGAGCAGAATGAGTGCGAGCGCCAGATCGGATGGCCTGGTGAGGCCACAATGGTGGAAAAAGCGCGCCATCACGATCAAGGTGAGTAAACCGGCGACCAGCGTGCCTAAGCGGGCGGCGAGGGCTGATCCTGGGGCCAGCCAAGTCCCAATGCTGAGCAGGGCCACGCCAGGGGGATGGTCGAAATAGCCCCAGGCCAAGCTGCGCGCCCAGTCGGCGTAATAGGCCTCGTCCTGCGTGATGGGAAGTAGCGCGGCGATGACGACCCGCCACAGGACCATCGCCGTGATCAAGATGAGCAGCAGACGCCCACTGTCATCCGACGCAAGTCGAGTGTGCAGGCGACCGTTCGCTGGGATGAGGTTGGGGATGGACATGAGTCTGTGCGCGCGTGATCCGACGTGGTCCGATAGGAGCAGCCCGGTGCGAGTCGTGCGATGACCACGCTGCGGAGGCGTGGCCCGATTGCCATGCCATGCCATGCCATGCCATGCCGACTGCCCGCTGCGATCAGGAATGCGATTGAGTGTCAGCGCGGTGCGCACTAGACTACGGCGCCCGGGCGTTCCGAAACCGGCGCGGGGTGATGCCGGTCGCCGCCACAATGGCCCGGCAGTTTAACCGAAAAGCCCAGAGAGCGGGTCGGTCGGCATGCGTGCCGCGTGATCTGGCCAACCTCTGATCACGCCCAGCTTCGATGTGTCGAGTGACGTCCCGCGGATGCCATGATGGATTCTCTCCCTTGCCCGGCACCGCGTTTGGCGGTGATCGTCCCCACTTACCAAGAGCGTGACTCGATTGATGCGGTGGTCGATCGTGTCGCCACGGTCCTCCAGGGGATCGCTTGGGAACTGATCTTCGTCGATGACGATTCGCCCGACGGGACCGCCGATCGGGTCCGCGCCATCGCGCAACGCGACCCGCGGGTGCGGTTACTCCACCGGATCGGTCGCCGCGGTCTGTCCTCGGCGTGTATCGAGGGGATGATGGCCAGCACCGCGCCGATCCTAGCGGTGATGGACGGCGATCTGCAGCACGATGAGACACTCCTGCCGCACATGCTCGCGGTGCTCGAGCGCGAGCAACTCGATCTCGTCGTTGGCAGTCGTTATGTCGAAGGGGGCGGGGTTGGGGAGTGGGCGGCACAGCGCCAGTCCATGAGTCGGTTGGCGACGCGTCTCGGCCAGGTCCTCCTGCGTGCCGATCTGAAGGATCCGATGAGCGGCTTTTTCATGGTGCGGGCCGTGGTGGTCCAGGCCTGCGTGCGGCGCATGAGCGGGGTTGGCTTCAAGATTCTGCTGGATCTCTTCTCGGCCGCCGAGCAGCCATTGCGGTTTCGTGAGTTGCCTTACCGCTTTCGTCCGCGCGCGGTGGGGCGGAGCAAACTTGACCATGCCGTGGTTTGGGAATACCTGCTGATGCTGGCGCAAAAAATCGTCGGCCCCGTCATTCCGGTGCGTTTCATCGCCTTCTCGGTCATCGGTGGCTTTGGGGTGTTCGTTCATCTCGCCGTCCTTTGGCCCATCCTGCGGATCATGGGGACCGATGCCTTCCTGCTGGGACAGACCGTGGCCACTCTCGTCGCGATGACGAGTAACTTCTTCCTGAACAACCTGCTGACCTACCGGGATATGCGCTTGCGTGGGCGACAGTTGCTCTGGGGTTGGTTTTCCTTCGTGCTGGCATGCAGCATTGGCGCTCTGGCGAATGTTGGGATTGCGAATTATCTCTTCCAGGGAGGGCATTCTGGGTGGTTTTTCTCGGCCCTGGCGGGGATTCTGGTCGGCGCGGTTTGGAATTATGCCGTCACCGCGGTCTATACCTGGAAGCGGCCGCGGGCCTCGGCCTGATGTAATCCCGGAGCCACACGGGCCTCTGCGAGCCAGTGCGAGCATCGGTGATGCGCCCCCGACTCACTGTCGAGTCAAGGCCCCGCGGCTGGCGGTGACCCCTGCCCCTGCTTGAGGGCCTCCCGGGTCTGCTCATGGCGCGGGGTTGGCGACCAGATGGCGGGGTTGATGGGCTTGTGTCAGAGCCAAAATTGCCGCATCTCTCGTTTGTCAACCGAATGAACAACAAAACGAGATGATTTGAACATGAAAAGATCAGTCTTTGTCCTGCTCTTGGCGGGATGGCTCGCACCCCACACGCTCTTTGCCGCCTGTGCGCCGGCTCTTGATTTCGAGATGCGTCGGCTTGCCAGCGACGAGACGGTGCGTCTCTGTGATGCCTATCAGGGACAGGTGATCCTCGCCGTGAATACGGCGAGCAAGTGCGGTTTCACGAGCCAGTACGAGGGGCTAGAAAACCTCTATCGCACCTATGGTGAACGCGGGTTGGTGGTCTTGGGCTTCCCCTCGAATGACTTTGCCAATCAGGAGCCCGGAACCGAGGAGGAGATTGAAGAATTCTGCCGTCTAACCTACTCGGTTGAATTCCCGATGTTCGAGAAGGTGCATGTCCGCAAGGGGCCGGCGAGCCCCTTCTATAAGAATCTCGCGAGTGCCACGGGCGTCTATCCCCAGTGGAATTTTTACAAGTATCTGATTGATCGTGACGGAAACGTGGTCGAGAGCTTCAGCAATCGGACCACGCCCGAGAGTCAAGCCATGATCGATGCGATCGAACGTCTCCTCTGAGGCGCCGCTGCACCGCGATCGCATCCGACCTCATGCATGCGTTCGCGCCTCCTCGCGCAACCGCTCGCGCACATCCATTAGGACCTCACCATAGGTGTTGTGGCCGCGGCCGTCGCGGCCACAACCCCAGTAGTAATCGTAGAGGCTGCTCTCGATAATCTGCTTGTCCCCGGTTTGTAGAAGTGCGCTGGCGGCCTCGGGGTGGGTCTGGCAGCGGGTGTAGATTGCGCGGGTCATGTAGAGACGGCGCACCGCTTCCCAATCCGGTCGCCGCTTGCGTTTGTGACGTTTGAATTGTTTATGGGCCTCTGCTGGATCGGCCGCGGTCCGAATCGCCTCGCGGGGCTCCGGGTCTTCGAACAGCATGGCGAGCATATAGTGCTCAGCCGTTGGCCAGTCGAACTCGTCGAGCCTGAAGGGTTGCGAGATCACGCTTGAGAGCGGATTCGCAGCATCGGACATGGAGATATAGAGGCGTGTGTCGTCGCGCATTCCGCTTCCCCCTCGCGTCCGACGCGGGACCGGTGACCCTGGCTACTGATTGGCTCGCGCGGGGCAGTCCACCCGCTCTACCGGCAAGCCGTTGGTGCCCGAATCGGGATTCAGGGCCTTGCACGTCAGCATAGCAAGATCGTGCCCGGGGCCGCACCCATGGCCGGATGCTAACCGCATGGGGAGTCGCGGTGCGGGCGGGTGTTCCCATCGAGCACTTTGCTCCCGCGCCAGCATGCAACACGCGCTATCCTGCATGCCCCAGTCGAACCGGCGTGCAGTCCTCGGGGGTGATGTTTGAAGCGTTTTCTGATCCTCTATCTCCCCGCGGTTGCCTTGGTCGGGCTGGTCACGGTTGGCGTCAGCCTCACCCTCGAACAAATCCATCTTGACAAGTTGCAGGCCGCCTCCGCGAACTTCATCACCAATGGAACCGAGGTGTTGCTCGGCACCCTGGATACACCCTTGGGCCATTTGCGCGGCTTGATCCGCGAGCCGGCGATTCAGCGCGCATTCTCGGTGGATGAATCCGAAGCCCGGATGCTCATGGCGGAGCATCTCCAAACCTTGCTCTACCGCAACGCCGTCTACCAACAGGCGCGCTGGCTGAGTGAGGATGGGGAGGAACTGGTGCGGATCAACCAGGCCGAGGAGGGGCCGGTCGTGTCGCTCTCGGTGTTGCCGGAACCCTCTGCACCCATTGAGATGAGGCGCCTGTCCGAGTTGCAACCAGGCCAGATCGATGTCGCGCGGCTCCTGCTCCCGGCCCCGGGCGCCGTGGCCTCCGACGGCGGCCCGGCCGAGCCGATCCTGCGTCTCATGATCCGCCTGCCGGTCGTCATGGGACGCAGTCAGGGTGCCCTCGCGCTCGATCTCAAGGCCCAGCCTCTCCTAGACCGATTGCGCGCGGGCATCCCCGTGGGTCACGAGCAATACGCAATGCTGCTGAACCAGGATGGCGACTGGCTGCTTGCCCCGCAGGCTGAAATGATCCGGGAGGGCCGCAGCAGGCCCCCGCTGGTGGAGCGTTTTCCCCATGAATGGGCGCGGATCAATGCCGAATCCGCGGGGCAGATCCAGACCAGCAGCGGCTTGTGGAGTTGGTCACGGGTCGACCCTGGCGCTCGGCATCCCGGGCAGGTGCAAACGGCAGAGACCTGGACGCTGGTCTCCCACGTGTCCGCCGCCGCACTTTGGCAGATGCGCTGGCAACAGTGGTGGCCACTGATCCTGATCGCCACCAGCGCCCTCGTCTTGCTCGGCGTGGGCGTGCATTTCTATCGCAAGCTGCTGCTCGAGAAAGAGCTGCGAGAGGCCGAACTGGTCTTGGTGACGGCACAACAACGGGCCGAGGCACAACTCCAGTTCAGCGAGGAACGGTTACGCCTCGCCACCGATGCCGCCGACATCGGTGTCTGGTATCTGGACACGCGCACCGATCGTTTGGAGTGGTCCGAGCGCTGCCGAGTGCATCTGGAACTGCCTCCAGCGCCGGAGTCCTCTCTTCAGGACTTCTACGACCGACTGCACCCGGATGATTGCGTGCGTGTCGAGGCGCTGATCGACACAACAGTGCGTCAACGCACCGACTTCGCGGCCGAATACCGAATTGTCCAGGGCGATGGTCGGCTGCGCTGGATCAGCGCCTTCGGGCGACCCTATATCAACCCGCAGGGCGCTCTGCTCGGTCTGGGCGGTGTCACGTTGGATATCACGCAGCGCAAGCAGGCGGAAGCGAATCTGCGCGAGAGCGAGCGCCGCTTTCGTGAACTCTTCGAAAATCTGCCGATCGCCTACCAGGCAGTCAATGCGCAGGGTCGGTGGCTGGATGCCAATCAGAAGATGGCCGATCTGCTCGGCTTCGAGACGCCCGAGGGGATGCTCGGCCGCAGTTTCCTTGACCATCTCGACGTATCGCTGCGGGAACGCTTCAATGCCGATTACCGGCGCCTCGCGGAGGAACTCGGCATTGATGGCGAGGTGACGCTGCACCGGCGCGATGGCATCGTCCTGACCGCGCTGCTGGCCGGCCGTGTTCAGCGTGACCGCCAGGGCCGCTTCCTGCGCCTGCATTGTCTCCTCATCGACATCACCGAACGGCGTGCCATGGCGGATGAGATCCTGGCCCTCAACGTGGATCTGGAGGCTCGGGTCGCGGCGCGCACGGCCGAGGCCGAGGCGGCCAGCCGGGCGAAGAGCCAGTTCCTCGCCCAAATGAGCCACGAGATCCGCACCCCAATGAATGCAGTCCTGGGGCTGGCGCAACTGCTCGCGCACGAACCGCTCGCCCCCGACCAGCATGAGATGGTGAACCGGATTCAGGGTGCGGGTCAGTCCTTGCTGGGGATCATCAACGACATCCTCGATATCTCCAAGATCGAATCCGGGCAGCTGCGGATCGAGTGGCGTCTGTTCCATCTCGACCGGCTGCTCGCTCGTATCGATAGCCTGCTCCGTTCCACCGCAATCGCCAAGGGTCTGGAACTGCACCTCAGCGTGCCCGATGACACCTTCGGTCAAGTGCTCGGGGACGCATTGCGTTTGGAACAGATCCTCGTCAATCTGATCGGTAATGCCATTAAATTCACCGAACAGGGACGGGTTTCCGTCGCGGTGACCATTCTGAGTCTGACCACTCGCCAAGCGCGCTTGCGCTTCGCGGTTTCGGACACTGGGATCGGCATTGCCGCCGAGGGGCTCGACCAACTTTTCGAGCCCTTCACGCAGGCCGACACGAGCATCAGTCGGCGTTTCGGCGGGACGGGTTTGGGTCTATCCATCAGCCAGCGTTTGGTGGCGCTAATGGGCGGAACCATCCGCGTCGAGAGTACGCCAGGGGTTGGGAGTCGCTTCTGGTTCGATCTCAGCTTCGAGCGCGCCGAAGCCACGATGTCGGAAGCTCCGTCACCCACGGTCACCGCCGTGAGCAGCGGCCCGCGTTTAAGCGGCGTCCGGGTGCTGGCCGTCGACGACAGCGCCTTGAATCGTGATCTGGTGGAGCGCGCACTGACTCGGGAAGGTGCCCAGGTCACCCTCGCCAACGATGGGCAGCAAGCGCTCGATCTGCTGAGGGCTCACGACCATCACTTCGATCTGGTATTGATGGATGTGCAGATGCCCGTGCTGGACGGGCTCGCCACTACCCGCCTCATCCGCGCCGATCCTGATCTGCGGGCACTCCCTGTCATTGCGTTGACGGCCGGGGTGCTCCCCGAGGAGCAGCAGGCGATTCACGAGGCTGGAGCGGATGCTTTCCTACCCAAGCCACTCCATCTGCGTGGGCTTGTCGACACCTTGCAACGGTTCGTCCCCGCGCGCGATCCACCGGTTGGAACAGCGGGTGCGGCACCGCCACCATGACGCCGGTCGCTCCCGTCGGATTCGGACCTGCCACGCGGGAAATCGAGGACGGAGCAAGCGGAAGGTTACCCGATCCGCGAGCACGGATCGGGCATCATCCACTTTGATCTTAGCGCTGAACTTAGAGCTTCTTCATCTCGGCCTTGACCTTCTGCCAGAAGGTTTCCTTGGGCGCCTTCTTGCACTCCTCGATCACGAAGGGGATCACCGTCTCGATCCCCTCGACGTCCACGGACTCGGCCACGGGATCGCCCTCGGCATCATAGGCCACGGCCCAGGACACGGCTTCGGGCTGGAAGCTCTCGTCCAGACCCAGGAACTCCTCGCAGGTCGTCTTGGCGCTCACCTTGTGAGACGAGGAATGTGCACCCGCGTGCGCGTCGCCGGAGGCGATCTTCAGCTTTTCGCCGGTCTTGACCACGTCGGAGGTCAGGTTGTTCGCGGCCTTGAGTGCATCGACCGAGACCTTGAAACGCTGGCCGATCGCGAACAGGTCATCGCCTTCGACCACCACATAGGTTGAGGTGGCCGCGTCATACTTGCCTTCGGCGTGGGCGCGCGGGCCCGTGTCCGCCGCCTGGACGCTTCCAAACGCCAGACAGAGGGTCAGCGCCACGACCGAACCGGCCGTTTTCAGTGCGGATTGACGGGAGGGAGTTTGCGTCTGCTGCATTGCTTTTTTCACCTTGGGTTGCGTTGACGGGGTATGGGTCTTGAGGCGGGAGGCGATGTCGACCGGTCCTGATAGCCGTGGCTCAATAGATCACGGCACGGCGGCAGGTGCGCCGACGCACGCCGGCGAAGGACACCGGGGTGAGTGGCATGCCGATGATGTCGATGAAGAGCGACGCTGCTCCAGCCGCGGCGGGAAGCGTACCCTCCAAAACCCGAACTTGGTAGCTCAGATCATCCCCGACGAGCTCCGGCGCCTGGAGCAGGACCACGTCCTCCATGTCCCGATCCTCGATCCGCCTGGTCCACAACGCCGACCGGATCACCCTCAACGGCGAGTCGATGCGCAAACGCCACGCCCGGACATTGATGCCGAACACTCCCGCCACGTCACCATGCCATACCTGCGTCGCTTTGCTTCGACCGCCCCGGCCGAATGACCGTGGCACGGGTGGCCGAATGCCGGTGGAATCGCCGGCCTGATGTTGGTGGAACAGGTGGCTGAATGGTGTGGAATAGGCAGTGAAGTCCGGAATCAGCTTGTTGTCGATGGTCAGGCTGGGCGCCAGCACGAAAAAGTTGTCGCTGCCGTGGGCCTGATGCAGATAGCTGATGAAGGCACCCATGGAGCGGGGTCTTGCCCACGCCGGTCGCGAGCGCGAAGCACAGCGAGGGGAAGTCCCGCTCGAAATTCGCGACCGAAGGAAACTCGCCGCGGATGATGTCCAGTAGGGAGTTCTGCAGGGGCGTGGCGGTGAGCAGCAGCTTGGGCCGGCCAAGGCCAGATTTAGGGCCAGTCTGGCGATCACCCGGTTCCTGTCGCTCGCTTGTTGGCGCAGATTCGGAGTATTCACGCTCAGCCAAAGGGCGTTGAGGTGAGCAAGGCCCCAAACTGAGCGTGGTGAAGCCGAGGGCGAGAGCCGAAAAGCAGTCTCGGATCGTCGATGCCAATTGCATCCCAGATGGCGGGGCGCAACAAAAAACGCGCCTGAAGGCGCGTCATGGCTGGGCAGCTGGCGGAGAGGGTGTCCGCTATCACACCGTCAAGGATGTCTCTTGCTGTCTTCCTGATGTCATCAAGTCCATGATCTAGCTAGGCTAGGTGTCCGCCATCATCCAACATCGTCTACACTAAGCCATGTCAGAGTGTGGGACGAAGTGTGGGATGACTCGAAACTAGCGCAGAGGATGACATGGCAAAATTGACGGCACGCACCATCACGACCGCAAAGCCGGGTCGCCATTCTGATGGCGGCGGTCTGCTCTTACAGGTGTCACCGACTGGTGTGCGCAAATGGATATTGAGATACCAGATCAGTGGTAGGCGACGCGATCTGGTTATGGGCCACTATCCCGAGGTCACCCTAGCGGCGGCACGCGCGAAGGCGGCGCAGCTGCGCTCCATGGCACGATCAGGTCAAGATCCTGCGATCCAACCCGCCACTCCCCTTGCAACCCCGACCTTCACGCAAGCAGCGGCGCGCTACATCCGCTCCCACCGACATGGTTGGAAGAATCGAAAACATGCTCGGCAATGGGTCGCCACGATGAAGACCTATGCAAGACCTATCATCGGCGCGAAGGCGGTCGATGCGGTCACGACCGAGGATATTCTCGCCATCCTCAAAGCCATCTGGACGACGAAGACCGAGACAGCGAAACGGGTTCAAGGCCGCGTCGAGAACATTCTCGACTGGTGCGCGGCGCGGCAGTATCGCGACCAGAGCAACCCGGCACGCTGGCGCGGCCATCTCGATCATCTTCTCCCGAAGCCGACGAAGGTGCGGCGCGTGCAGCATCACCCTGCAATGCCTTATACCGAGGTCCCGCGCTTCCTGGTCGAGCTGGCGGCGGTCGAAGGCGTGGCGGCACTGGCGCTCCGCTTCGCCATCCTGACCGCAACCCGCACCGGAGAGACTCTCGGCGCTCGGTGGGAGGAAATCGACCTTGAGGCGGCGGTCTGGACGATTCCCGCCGAACGGATGAAGGCCGCTCGCGAGCATCGTGTTCCACTGACCGAGGCGGCGCTGTCCATTCTGCGAGCACTCCCGCAAGTATCTGGTGAGGTCTGGGTCTTCCCGGGTGCGCGGCAAGGTCGACCGCTCTCGGCTATGGCGCTCCTCATGACCATGCGGCGGCTCGGCTATGGCGTCAATGGCACGCGCGGCGCCTATGTTCCGCATGGCTTCCGATCGAGCTTTCGAGACTGGTGCGGAGAGGTTTCGAGCTATCCGCGTGAGGTCGCAGAGGCGGCGCTCGCACACGTCAACGCTGATAAGGTCGAATCAGCCTACGCCAGAGGCGACCTATTCATGAAGCGGCGCCGATTGATGGCGGCATGGTCTGACTGGTGCGCGCGATCACCCGCCAGCGTGAGCAATTTCTCGAATCGCGCGCGTGGCACATCAAGATCGCATCAAGGCAACAATCGCACTTAGCACAAAATGTTGTGGCGCGCAAATCTGGCGCGCACAAGGGCTTGTGTCTATTGGAATGGAGCATAATCTGTTTACTGATATGGTAGGCGCACATCGTGTTCATAGGGCGCCTGACATATCATGTCCGCAACAACCCGCTTCATCCGCATCGCGCAAGTCTGCGACCGCGTCGGTCTGAAACGCGCGTGCATCTACCGATACATCAAACTCGGCAAGTTTCCGGCACCCGTCAAACTCGGGCCGCGCGCATCGGCATGGGTCGAGTCTGAGGTCGAAGACTGGCAGAAACAGCAAGTCATCGGCTCGCGCAAGGCCGCGTGAGGTGATTTCATGGCTGAGAGCAACCCAGACGAAAAGGCCGCGCTCGGTGCTGATCCGAGACGCGGCTCACAGAATGGTTTAGCAGAACGGTATTGTCCCGCACCATCACGTAGTTCGCAATGCGCGCGCTTGCTGCGGTATCTGCAGCACAAGGGGAGAGCGGACACCCGCGACATCCGCTCGGCGCTCGCCATCATGTCACCAGCGGCGCGTGTCTATGATCTGCGCCATCGGCACGGCCATGACATCACCTCAGTCCGCGACCGCATCACCGGCATTGCGACCTATGTGCTGATGGTGGGAGGTCGCAGCAATGCCTAGCGACGACCGACGCAGGGCCAAAGGCCGCAAGATCACCGGCACCTTTACCGCTCTCCCGCACCATGTCTTTCGGTCAAGCGGCGGCGCTTCTCCTCCTGTGGCGGTCTTGAGCAAAATGGCTCGGCTGCTCCTGATCGACGTGGCTCATCAATTCAACGGCAGCAATAACGGCAATCTGTCGATGGCGCCGAAAACGCTGGCGCCATATGGCTGGCGGAGTCGCGGCACGCTGGATAAGGCGATCGTTGAGTTAGTCGCGAAGGGCTTCCTGATGCAGACGCGACAAGGCGGTCGCAATCGCTGCAGTCTGTTCGCTATGACTTGGCACGGTATCGACCCAGGGCCACATGAGGCGCAGACCGATCCGGTCCCGTCTCGACTGTGGCTCTCCGATCGCGAACATTTGCGTGACCCGATCTTCGTCAGGCGCTGGCAGCAAGTGAAGACACGCGCCACCGAGGAAAAAAAGGCTTCCCGCGTGGCGGACAAGGCTTCCCGGGTCGCGGACAAGTCAGCCAAAAAGAAGGCCGCTTGAATGGCTAGCTTCCCGCGTGGCGGACAAGTCAAGGCGCTTAGTGAGGTTTGGCTTCCCGCGTGGCGGACACCTTTATAGCGGTACCATGTCTGTCCCAACGAACGTCAGTGAAGGTGGGACAGACATATCAACCCATAATCAGGGTCGCGGAGGTCCGAACGGGTCCCTGCTCCACCATCACCATGCGGTCAACGAAGCGACCGTAAAAAGCCGCTAGGCCCGCTCGGCGCGTCATATGCCACTACCCCACCATTGGCGCGTGACATCGGCTCAGAGAGACTGAAACAGCGCGCTATGGGTCCTCCTGGTATTACTCACGCGCCACTAATTTAGCCTGCGCACAATGGCCAGCCAGAAAAAAATGGTGCGATCTTGAATCTTGCAGAGGGTAATGCATGACCGACGCAATCGACATCACAAGCGGACTGACCGAGGCGCAGACCGAGGCGGCGAATCTGATCGCTCAAGGCGTCAAGGCTGTCGATGTCGCAGAGGCGGTCGGCGTCGATGAGTCGACCGTCTCACGCTGGCGGCGCAAGGCACCATTCGCGGCGCTGGTGCAGAGGATCAACAGCGAAGCGCATCTTGAGGTGATTGGTCGCATGACCGACCTGACGAATCGTGCTCTCGATGTCCTCGAAGATCTGCTCGATTATCGCCACGACCCGGGAGTCAAACTGCGCGCGGCAATCGCCATCGTCAACGCCAGTGGCATCACCCGCATGACCCGGGCATCGGCTCACGCTGCAGAGGCGGTCGAGCCTGATGGGGCGTCGATGACCTAAGCGGGTCCTCTTGGCAATTTTCAGGTGACCGATTTTTCCCGCCGTGTCGCGCGATCGTTTTCCGGTCTGCTATGGCTTGTTGAGAATTGCAGCGTTCCCAAATTTCCGAGGTTCCGCTCTTTTGGCAGATTCTCGCTGACTATGACAGGCAACATAGAGGGCTTACCTCAGAGGGCGATCTAGTTTCAGGTTGCCAAAAGCGTAGTGTCCCAAGCGCTTCCGATCTCGGCTGTCAAAGAAAAACACCATTTCTGCGTTAGGATGAGTCTGCTTGTTCCACTCCAGAAACGCCACGGCGATAACCCTTTTATACTCGAAGTCCATTTCGTGAAACTTGGGAGCGACATAGAGGCTAATCGAGCGTTGATCCTGTTCAAACCTCCTGACAACACCTTCACTGATGGATAACTGCACTATTTCTGAGAGGGGATCTGACGACAACTGTGATGCTGGCGTCTGGGCAGCGGTCGAGGACTGTGCTCGAGGTGAGTCTGAATTTGATCGCTGCGACTGAGGCTGTGTAGGCGCCGAAGATTGCGCGGTTGTTTGTGGAAGTCTGGGGCCACGTACAAGCGCTGCTCCATCGGGACATTCCTGTTCCGAAAAAAACCTCACCCCATCGGTGCGCTCGCAAACCCAGAGCCGACCTGTCAGCGGCGCATTGATAAACGTGGTTCCAACGGGACACCCAACCGTCTCCGCAAAAAACCGCGTGCCATCCTCCTCGCAGATCCAGACACGCTCTTGGGCTTGAAGTCCAGGTGATGCTGTCAACGCGTATATACCTACAGCACTCAGCAATTTTTTCATCTGGCAACCTCCATGATGTCTGCACAGCAAGCAAAAACGCGCTCCCAGGGAGTCAGGGAGTCAGGGAGTCAGGGAGTCAGGGAGTCAGGGAGTCAGGGAGTCACGCGTGGAGAATCTGAAGTTTTCTGTACCAGCATAATCGTGCACATCGCGCGCGCATGGAAACAAGATTTTCATCAGCGCCCGCGCTCCCAGAGCATCTGGTGCGATCTGCGATGGTTCGCACCGAGGTGTGCAGTGTCGATGCAGACTCTCCGACGAACGGCAGATCCCGCGAAAACGGGTCAAGCGCTGTCAGAGTGTGGGGCGAAGTGTGGGATGACTCACACTCCGATCTTGAAAAAATGTTTACGATTAGGATGTTGCAATTTTTTTTGGCGGAGAGGGTGGGATTCGAACCCACGGTACGCTCGCGCGTACACCTGATTTCGAGTCAGGCCCGTTCGGCCACTCCGGCACCTCTCCCGTGGCATCGGGTGGTTGAACGAAACGACCCAGTTGCCAAGCACGCTAGTGTATGCGGCTGCGATCTCCTTGTCCATGGTGACGCGCCTGTGCAGGCGCAATCACCGAGCCTCATCAGGGGTCAGCGGCGAGCGCGGAAGAAGGCGCGCAGCAGTTCGCCACAGGATTCCGCACCGACACCGCCACGGCAGCCGGTGCGGTGATTGAAGCGTTCATCCGATGGTAGGAGGTCGAAGCGACTGCCGCAGGCCCCAGCCTTCGGGTCAGGTGCCCCAAAGACGACCTCGGCGACGCGAGCATGGATGATGGCCCCGGCGCACATGACGCAGGGTTCGAGCGTGACGTAGAGGATGGTCCCGGGCAGTCGATAGTTCCGAGCCGCGGAGCCGGCGGCGCGTAAGGCTTGGATTTCGGCATGCGCGGTGGCATCGTGCGCGGCGATCGGACGATTCCAGCCGGTACCGATCAGGTTGCCGTCACGCACCAGGACGGCTCCCACCGGCACCTCGCCCTCGCGCGCGGCGCGCTCGGCGAGGGCGAGCGCCTGTGCCATCCAGTGCTCGTCGTCATTCATGCGCGCCGCTCCGACGAGCTCAACTCACTCCCATTCGATCGTGCCGGGCGGTTTCCCCGTGATGTCATAGACCACACGCGAGACATCCGGGATCTCGTTGACGATGCGGCGGCAGACGAGATCGAGAAAGTCATATGGAAGATGAGCCCAGCGTGCTGTCATGAAGTCGATGGTTTCGACCGCGCGCAGGGCGATGACATGCGCATACTGGCGATTGTCGCCAACGACGCCGACCGAACGGACTGGGAGGAAGACGGCGAAGGCCTGGGAGACCTGGTCATAGAGCTCGGCGCGGCGCAGTTCCTCGATGAAGATGTCATCAGCCCGTCGCAGGGTCTCGGCGTCTTCCCTGTGCACCTCGCCGAGGATGCGCACACCCAGCCCAGGGCCGGGGAAGGGGTGGCGATAGACCATCTCGGACGGGAGCCCGAGTTCAATGCCGATCTTGCGGACTTCGTCCTTGAAGAGTTCGCGGAGCGGTTCGATCAGCTTGAGGTTCATCTCCTCTGGCAGACCGCCGACATTGTGATGGGATTTGATGACCTTGGCCTTGCCCGTCTTGGCGCCGGCGGATTCGATCACGTCCGGGTAGATGGTCCCCTGTGCCAGCCACTGCACGTTCTCGAGCTTGCTGGCCTCGTCGTCGAAGACCTCGATGAAGGTGTTGCCGATGATCTTGCGTTTCTGCTCCGGATCCGTGATGCCCTTGAGTCGGCCCAGGAAACGATCCTCGGCATCGACGCGGATCACGCGCACGCCCATGTGGCGAGCGAAGGTGCGCATGACCTGTTCGCCTTCGCCGCGTCGCAGCAACCCATTGTCAACGAAGACACAGGTCAACTGGTCGCCGATGGCGCGGTGCAGCAAGGCCGCGACGACACTTGAATCCACGCCGCCGGAGAGGCCGAGCAGCACCGCATCCGTGCCGACCTGGCGGCGCACCGTTGCGATACTGTCCTGGATGATGTTGGTGGGTGTCCAGAGTCGCTGGCAACCGCAGATGTCGTGGACGAAGCGATCGAGGATGCGCTGGCCCTGACGGGTATGGGTCACCTCCGGATGGAACTGTACCCCATAGAAACGGCGTGTCTCGTCCGCGATCCCCGCGAGTGGCGCGTTGGCCGTTTCCGCAATCACCTGGAAGCCGTCGGGCAGGCTTTCGACCCGGTCGCCGTGACTCATCCAGACATCGAGCAGGCCATAGCCTTCGGGACTGGTGTGATCCTCGATGTCACGCAGCAGGGCGGAGTGACCACGTGCCCGCACCTGGGCATAGCCGTACTCCCGATGCGTCGCGGCGGCCACGCGGCCCCCGAGTTGCGCGGCCATGGTCTGCATGCCATAGCAGATGCCGAGGACGGGGACGCCCAGTTCAAAGACGCAAGGGTGCGCGCGTGGCGTCTCCTCTTCGTGAACCGATTGGGGTCCACCCGAGAGGATGATTCCACGGGGCGCGAAGTCGCGAATCACCGCCGCATCAAGGTCGAACGGATGCAACTCACAGTAGACCCCGGCCTCGCGGATACGGCGGGCGATCAATTGGCTGTATTGCGACCCGAAATCGAGGATCAGGACGCGCTCGGCGTGAATGTTGTGTGTTGACATGGGGCTCGGGGGGGCGGGTGAGGCCGGCCCGGTCGGCGGGCCGGCAGGCAACAGGCTCAGGTGTCGATACGGTAATTGGGGGCTTCTTTCGTGATCTGGACGTCGTGGACATGGGATTCACGCATCCCGGCGGCGCTGACGCGCACGAACTGCGGCTTGGTGCGCATCTCCTCGATCGTCGCGCAGCCGGTGTAGCCCATGCTTGAGCCCAAGCCGCCGATCAGTTGGTGGATCACGTTCAGCAGGCTGCCTTTGTAGGGAACGCGACCTTCGATACCTTCGGGTACGAGCTTCTCCTTCTCGGTGTTCTCCTGGAAATAGCGGTCACTCGAACCCTCGGTCGCGCCCATGGCGCCGATCGAACCCATGCCACGGTAGGACTTGTAGGACCGACCCTGGTAGATCTCGACCTCGCCCGGTGCCTCGTCGGTGCCGGCGAACAGTCCGCCAATCATCACGCTGTTCGCCCCTGCGGCGATGACCTTGGCAATGTCGCCCGAAAAGCGCAGTCCACCGTCGGCAATCAGGGGGACTCCGGTGCCGGCGAGCGCCTCGGTGACGTTGGCCACCGCGGTGATCTGCGGCACCCCGACCCCGGCGACGATGCGCGTGGTGCAGATGGAACCCGGACCGATGCCGACTTTCACCGCATCGGCGCCGGCCGCGACGAGCGCATGCGCCGCCTCGGCGGTGGCGATGTTGCCACCGATCACCTGCAGATCGGGGTAGTGCGCCTTAGCCCAGGCGACCCGATCCAGAACCCCCTGGGAGTGCCCATGGGCGGTGTCGACGACGATGACATCGACGCCGGCCTCGACCAGCGCGGCGATGCGCTCGTCCGTCCCCTTGCCGACGCTCACGGCGGCACCGCAGCGCAGCCGCTCCTGGGCGTCGCGCGACGCCTTCGGGAAGTCCTTGGCCTTCTGGATGTCCTTCACGGTGATGAGTCCGCGCAGCTCGAAGCGATCGTTGATCACCAGCACCTTTTCGATGCGGTGCTCATGGAGCAGTTGCACGACCTTCTCGCGAGTCTCGCCCTCGCGCACCGTAACCAGCCGCTCCTGTGGGGTCATGATGGTCGAGACCGGTTCGGACATGCGCGTCTCGAAGCGCAGATCGCGACCCGTGACGATGCCCACCAAGCGGCCATGCTCGGTGACCGGCACGCCGGAGATGTTATGGGCGCGGGTGAGTTTCAGGACCTCGCCGATGCTGGTCTGGGGCGCGACCGTGATGGGGTTGCGGATGATGCCGCTCTCGTAGCGTTTCACGGCCATGACCTCACGGGCCTGCCGCTCGGGACTCATGTTTTTGTGAATGATGCCGATGCCGCCCTCGAGGGCCATGGTGATGGCGAGGCGCGCCTCGGTCACCGTGTCCATCGCGGCCGAGACGAGCGGGATCTTGAGCGCAATGCCGCGTGTGAGTTTGGTCTGGAGATCGACCTCGTTCGGAAGCACCCTGGAATGTGCCGGAACGAGAAGAACATCGTCGAAGGTGAGTGCTTCCTGGATCAGGCGCATGAGCGACTCCGCAGTCAGGGACTGAACGGGAAAGTAACCCGTAATGATAGGATTTCAAGCAGGACTGGTAAACTGAATTTATTGTGTGTGGTGCGCGGTCTTGGCCAGGATCCGCCATGGGACCGGGCCCGCGGGGCGCCGCGCCCCGCCCCGAGTTCGGACCGGCCGCTCGGACCGGCGGCTGTGACCGGGGGTTCAGGCCAGTCTGTTTTGGTTCGCCGTGAATCGCCTGATGCGTGAGCCCCAGAACACCGCGGCATGGCAGCGGCTTCTTTCAGCGTTGATGTGGGATGGGTCTGATGTCTCGAACTTCCTTGCGGCATGCGATCGACGACACGCGTGACATCTACAGTGTGGCCCGGTTGGCCAGCGAGGTTCGCGCCGTGCTCGATGGCAGCTTCCCCATCCTGTGGGTCCAGGGTGAGATCTCGAATCTCGCACAGCCCTCCTCGGGTCATATCTATTTCACGCTCAAGGACGCGGTGGCGCAGGTTCGCTGCGCGATGTTTCGCCCGAAGCGCATGCTCCTGCGCTGGCACCCGGAGAACGGTCAGACGGTGCTGGCGCGGGCACGGGTGACCCTGTTCGAACCGCGTGGTGACTTTCAGTTGGTGGTCGATCACCTGGAGCCGGGTGGCGAGGGTGCCTTGCGGCTCGAATTCGAGCGACTGAAACAACAGTTGGCCGCCGAGGGCTTGTTCGAGGAACGTCGCAAGCGTGCGCTACCCGAGTTTCCACGCCAGGTCGGCTTGATCACGTCGCCGACGGGGGCCGCGCTGCGCGATCTGCTCGCGGTGCTGAAGCGGCGCTGCGCCGCGCTGCCCGTGATGATTTATCCAGCCTTGGTGCAGGGTGAGGCCGCTCCCGCATCCTTGCTGTCCGCGTTGCGGGTGGCGAATGAACGTGCCGAGTGCGACGTGCTGATCCTGGCGCGTGGGGGTGGTTCGCTCGAAGACCTTGCGGCCTTCAATGATGAAGCCCTGGCACGGGCAATCCGGTCCTCGGCGATCCCCGTGGTGACAGGGATCGGGCACGAGATCGATATCAGCATCGCCGACCTGGTCGCCGATCGGCGCGCGGCCACCCCCTCGGCCGCGGCCGAGCTGGTCGCCCCCTCCGGTGAGCATCTGCGGCAACGGGTGGTGGCTTTGACAGCGCGACTGCGGATCGCACAAGCACGCCGGCATGAGGCCGCACGGCAGCGTGTGAACGCCGTGGTTCGCCACCTGACGCTTTTGCATCCGGCAGCACGCCTCCAGCAGCGGGCGCAACGCCTCGATCAACTCGAACAGCGTCTGGTCGCGCTCCTCGAGCGACGGCTCACGCAGGCCCAGGAGCGGCTGCGCCCGCTCGCGACCCGGCTGGCGCTGAGATCGCCACAACACCGGCTCGAGGGGCTGCGCCTGAGCCTGCTTGCCCTGCAGCGGCGTCTCCTCCAGGGGCAGGGCCGGGTGGTCGAGTGGCAGCGGGAACGCTTGGCGCGCGCCGCTGCTGGTTTGCAGGCACGGAGTCCGCTGGCGACGATTGCGCGTGGGTATGCCATCGTGACTCGCCTGCCGGAGGGCGACATCGTGCGCGCACCCGAGCAGGCCCCGCCTGGGACGCGGATCGCCGCGCGCCTCGCGCAGGGGACGGTGCACGCCGTTGTCGAGTCAGCGAGTCCGAGCCCAGTGCCCGCGAGGCGTGACGCGGATCGGTCCTGAGCCGCGTATTCTCCGAGCGGGGCCGGAACACTGGGGGCTGAGTCAGAACCGAGCGTGTTGCCCGTAGCCCGTCATTTCGAGATATCCACGTCCGATCTCCTGCTCCTCATCGAAGAGGGTCACGGCGCCTTCCCAGTAGAGGATCCCGGTGGAGGGGCGTGCGTCGAGTTCCTGGTCGTCCATCAAGGGTTCGAGTCGTAGGATGCGTCCGTCAAGATCGAGTTCCCAGCTGACCGGATAGGTCGCGCCAGTGCGTGGGGATTGCCAGTGACGTCGTGCCCGGAAACGGACCTCCTCCGGGGCAAGTGCTTGGGTGCTTCCGGATGGGTCGGTCAGAGTGCCCGCCGACCAGAGGGCGGTGCCATCATCGCGACGCATCTGGAAGGCCATGAGCGCGCCGCCATCGTGCAGGTTGATCCCGATCCAATCCCAGCCCTGGGCGTCGTCCGGCATGATCTCGCTCGACCACTCGTGGTCGAGCCAGGCCCGCCCGGTGACCTCCAGGTCACGGTCCCGCACACGGATCTGGCCGCTCACCGCGAGCTGAGGGCGGCTGTAGTAATAGCTCGCATGAGTCAGCTGTGGTGTTTTCTGGCTGAATCCCGCGCGCCCGTTGAGGACGGTGGGGATCGTTGGGGTCAAGGTAAGGTCGAGTGCAAAGCTATCCGCGGCAATGCGTGTGCGATAGCCTTCATCCCCGTCTGGTGGCCCCTTGAGCACCAGATCCCAATCCCGGATCCAAGCCTGGGTGCGCGCGACGGCGGCACCCGCAAGGGGTTCGAGCGCGCGCTCGAGACGCGCGTCATGCAACAGTCGGCCAATCGCCGGATCGGCGATCGCCGCGTGTGCGATGAGGAGTTGGCGGGGTGCGAAACGGCTTGGATTGTCGGCGCCGATCCCGGTCGCGACCCGGAAGAAGGTGACTTGAAAGCCCCGCTCGGCGCCGCTGGTGTCGGTCAACCAACCGGTGACATACCACCACTCGATGCGATGGTCGGGGTGTGCCCCCGTATCTTGCGGGAAGCTGAGGACGCGGCCCTCGAGAACGGGTGCGAAATCCTCCGCCGCGACCCCTGTCCAGAACAAGAGGGTGAAGACGAGCATCAGGATCCGCTCGCGGGTGACACGACTTGGGCTGGCGCGGCGCGACCGCGGCGTGCGGTCTGGCCGACCGGGTCGGGTTGGCCCGACTGGGTGAGGCCTGAAGGGTCGAGGACAGCTGTGGAGCGGACGGCACCGCCCTTGGCTGCGCCATTGCTCGAGCGCGGTGGAGCCCGCCATCACCAGTCTTCTCGAACCGCGAGCACGGCGTCTTGACGCATGGCCTCGCGGCCCGAGAGCCGCGCCGCGAGGGCGGCGAGGATGATCAGTGTCAGGGCGAACACCGCCAGGACGCCTGTGGGGATCTGGATGTCCATGCTCCAATGAAAGCTCTGCCGGTTGACGACCTCGATCAGGATGATCCCGATCGCGCCGCCCGCCGCGAGCCCGACGAGTACACCGACGCCGGCGGTCAGCGCCGCCTCGGTCGCGAGTAGGGCGCCGATCTGCCGCCGCTCGAGACCAAGATGTCGCAGAATACCAAATTCCTTGCGCCGACTCGTCGCCAATGCGGCGAAGGTGGTGCCGATGCCGAATAGCCCGATCATGACCGCCACGGCCTGCATCAAATAGGTCACCAGGAAGGTGCGATCGAAGACCTCAAGGATCATCCCGCGCAGGGCCTCCGGTCGGATCATCTCGCTGACCCGCTCGCCGAGCGTGTCGCGTACCGTCTGCATCACCGCCTCCGGGTCCGCGCCGTCGGCCAGGAAGAGACCGAGGTCATTGGTGAGCCGATCCTGCGTGATGGCGCGGAAGTCATCGAGCTCGATCACGATTGCGCCCTGCTGTCGTGCATAGTCGCGCCAGATCCCATCAATCCGAAACCCATGCAGGGCCTCGCCTAGGGGCAGGTCGAGCCGATCGCCGAGCCCGAGTTCGCCGCGATCGGCCAGCGCCTCGGAGATCCAGGCGGGCGGCAGCGCGGAGCGTGAGGTCAACGTGGTGGCCACAGTCGGGTCGGCGGGCCGGCTCGAAGCGGTGATGCGGCCTGCGACCAGCGGCAGCCCTGAGGTTGTGCTCACCGGGCGCGCGATCAACTCAACCGGTTCCGGCAGCCGGTCGAGACGCACGGTTTCGAAACGCACCGGCCGCACGCCGACGACGTCCGGGAGGGCGCTGACCCGCGCCACCGCATCCTCATCCAGGGCTCCGCTCGCCGTCGCAGCGGAAGCGCGCAGATAGAGATCGGCCGGCAACATGGTCCCGAGCCAGGCGTCGAGGGAGTCGCGAAACGAGGCGACCATAATGACCATGGACACCGCCAGGGCGACACTGGCGACGACACCCGCGCCTGCGATCACCGCTTGACCTGGGGCCGCGGCGAGACGGGCGCGCGCCAAGCGTGGGATCAGTCCGTGCCCGTTGCCGAGCAACCGCATCGCGACGCCGGTCATGCCGGGCAGGGCGAGCACGGCGCCGAGCAGCAGGAGGGCCACGGCGAGATAGCCGAACACTGGGATACCCTGGACGGGCGGCAACACACAGAGCCCGGCCGCGAGCAGGAGTGTGGCGCTCGTTAGGCGCCAACGCGGGTGCGCCCGATAGGACTCGGCTTCGTCGCCGGCGCGCAGTGCCCGGGCCGGGCACATCCGCGCCGCCTCGCGTGCGGGGAACCAGGCCCCGATGATGCCGGCGCAGATACCCAGACCGAGATAGAGCAGGGTCAGGAACGGTTCGAAGCGCAACGGTGGGGCCAGGCCGCGAAAGAACCCAGGTCCCAGATCGCCGCCGAGGACGCGGAAGGCCAGCGCCGTCATGAGGTATGCGAGGACCACTCCGAGCAGGCCGCCGATAAGGCCGAGCGTCGCCCCTTCGGCGAGCAGCGCGCGCCAGAGGAACCGGCGGTCGAGCCCAAGGGCGCGCAGCAGGGCGAACTCCTGGCGCCGGCGCACGACGGAGAGCCATTGCGCCGAGAAGACCAGGAAACCGCCCGTCACCAAGGCAATGGCCGCGAGCATGGTCAGATTGACGCGGTAGGCACGCGAGAGACCCAGCGCCTCGGAGGCGGCGTCTGCTGGTGTCAAGGCGCGCAGGCCAGCCGGTAACTCCGCGTTTAAGAGGGCTTGCGCCGCCTCACGCGTGATCCCGGGGGCGAGACGTAGATCCACGCGGGTGAGACGCCCGATCCGCTCGAAGGTCTGCTGTGCCGCGCCGATGTCCATAACGGCGAGCGCGGTGCCAACGCCGGCACCGGGAACCGAACCGGCGTAGCGCAGATGACGCTCGCTGAGCCCCACCTGGACCGCGATGGTGGCGCCCGGTGCTGGTGTGATCTGGCGGGCCGCGGTTGGGCTGAGAAAGAGTGCATCCGGGCGCAAGACGGCCAGCCGGTCGGGGCCATCCGTCGCGACGGTTCGCGGCGGCGCCGCGGCCTGATCAGATGACGCCGTGGCATCTGGATCGCGGTTCGGATGCGGCGCATCCGTGCGCGCCGGATCCGCATCATCGGTGCGGTCGACGCGAGGCAATAAGGCGGGCGTGATCGCCCCGACGCGAAAGAGATCGAGACCGATGATGCGCAGAGTCCTGTCCTGACCAGGCAGACGGGCCTCGATCTCGAGCAAGGGGCTCGCAACAGCCACTTCGGGGCGTTGGGCCAGCCATAGATACCAGTCGTCATCGAACCCGGCGCGGGCGCCGACCACTTGCAGGTCGGCCTCGCCCCCGAGCAGACGCAGACCACGACCGAATTCGTCCAGTGCGGTGGCATGGATGAGTTGCACGGCCAGGCCGAGCGCGACGCCGAGCGTCATTGCCAGCAATGTCAGGGCGGTGGCAAGGGGTCGGCGCCAGAGGCTGGCAAGAAAGAGGTGGCGCAGGAGGGGGTGGCGTGTGAACGCCATCCGCCAGTGGACTCTTCGGCTCATGGGTTTGGTCGCGTCAGTCCGGTTCGGGGATCAGGCCATCGCGGGTCAGGCGCAGGGTGCGGTCGGCGAAGCTCGCGGCCAGCTGCGAGTGGGTGACCAGGATCCCGATCGCCTGACTGGCCCGAATGCCTTCGAAGAGGAGTTCGAGGACGGCCCGGGCGCGTTGCGGGTCGAGATTCCCGGTTGGTTCATCGCAGAGCACCAGGGCGGGCTCATGCACCAGGGCCCGGGCGATGGCCACGCGCTGCATCTCCCCGCCGGAGAGATGGCGCGGCCAGTCATGGCCCCGGCGCGCAAGTCCCACCCGCTCGAGCATGGCGCGGGCGCGCCGCTCGGCGTGCGCCTCGGTTTGCCCGAGCAGCCAGAGCGGCAGGGCAACGTTCTGGACCAAGGTCAGATGCGGCAACAAATGAAAGGCCTGGAACACGAACCCGAGCTGGCGCCGACGCAGCTGTGCCAAGTCGTCCTCGGCGAGCCGCGTGAGGTCTACCCCAGCGAGTCGGATCCGCCCCTGCGCAACGGGTTCGAGGCCGGCGATGCAGTTGAGCAGGGTCGATTTACCGACGCCCGATTCGCCCATGATGGCCACCGATTCACCCGGTGCAAGCTGCAGTGAAACCCGCTGAAACAGCGGTTCTCCGGGCATTGGGCCGAACCCTTTCGCGAGATTCTCGATTGCGAGCATGGTGTCGAATTCCCGTTGCGATCCGCCGTGCCCGGTCACTGTATCATCAACTCGCGGCTGGACACCGGCCGAAGCAAGCACCGATCATAGCGGTTGTTGCAACGCCCATCGCTGCGGGTGATGAGGAGTCCTCGGTGAAGGTTCACGTTCTTCAACATGTGCCATTCGAAGACATCGGTGCGATCGCCGACTGGCTGCGTGCACGCGGTGCTCAGTGGAGCTACACCCGCTTCTATGACGAGGCAACCTTACCGGTGCACCTTCAGGAGCTGGATCTGTTGATTCTCATGGGTGGGCCCATGAGCGTCAACGACACCGCGCAACTGCCGTGGTTGGAGCCTGAGAAGGAGTTCGTGCGCAGGGCGATCGAGCAGGGCATCCCGACGCTCGGCATCTGTCTCGGCGCGCAACTCATCGCCAGTGCGCTCGGTGCTCGGGTCTACCCAAATCTTGAGAAGGAGATTGGGTGGTTCCCGGTATCCGCCGTGCGGGAGAACGCCGTCCAGCCCGCGCCTGCCTGGGGTTTTCCGCCCGCGATTCCGGTCTTCCACTGGCATGGGGAGACCTTCGATCTCCCTCCCGGTGCGACCCGGTTGGCCTTCAGCACGGCCTGTGCGAACCAGGCGTTCCACCTCGGGGAGCAGGTGCTCGGGCTGCAGTTCCACCTCGAGACGACGCCGGTCACGGCCGCGGCCATCATCGAGCAGTGTCGCGATGAGCTGGTTCCTGGACCCTGGGTGCAGAGTGAAACGACCCTGCTCGGTGCCGCGCCCAGTCTCTACCACAATGCCAACGCGCTCTTGTTCCAATTGCTCGAGCGCCTCGTCTCTGCTCGTTACCCCGCGGGTTGAGCCGGCCCGAGCTGAGTCAAGCGCGGTGGGCATCGAGCCAGCCGGTTGCATTGCCACTCGCACGCAGGCAAGCAGCGGGCACTGCTCGCGACCCAGTCATGGGGTGCGCCAATGACGGCATCCAGCTGCGCTCCCTGCAACCTGGCGCGCTCCAGGTTGCAGGTTGAACTTCGGCGTGCGCGGTGCGAGACTCGCGCTCGTTTTCACTGATGGCGCGATGGTTATGGATCTGAATTATCTCGACTTCGAACAGCCCATTGCCGAGCTCGAGGCTAAGATCGAGGAACTGCGGTTGGTGCGTTTCGACAGCGAGCTCGATATCCAAGAGGAGATCGAGCGACTGCAGACGAAATGCATCGCCTTGACCGAGTCGATTTTCTCCTCACTCTCGCCGTGGCAGATTTCGCAGCTCTCGCGTCACCCACTGCGGCCCTATTTCCTCGATTATACGCGGCGGATCTTCGATGAGTTCCATGAGCTACATGGTGATCGAGCCTTCGCCGATGATCAGGCCATTGTCGGGGGGTTGGCGCGGATCGATGGCCGTCCGGTGGTGGTGATCGGCCATCAGAAAGGCCGTGATACCAAAGAGAAGATCATGCGCAACTTCGGCATGCCGCGCCCGGAGGGATACCGCAAGGCGCTGCGTCTGATGGAGCTGGCGGAGCGGTTCAGTCTGCCGATCCTCACCTTTATCGACACCCCGGGGGCCTATCCGGGCGTCGGCGCCGAGGAGCGGGGTCAAAGCGAGGCGATCGCGCGCAATCTGCGCGAGATGTTCCGGCTGCGGACCCCGATCCTCTGTACCGTGGTCGGCGAAGGTGGGTCGGGCGGGGCGCTGGCCATCGGGGTTGGCGACTGGCTCGGGATGCTGCAGTTCGGCACCTATTCGGTGATCTCGCCGGAGGGCTGCGCCTCGATTCTCTGGAAGAGTTCGGAGAAGGCACAGTTGGCGGCCGAGGCGATGGCGATCACCTCCGACAAATTGCTCGAACAAGGTCTGATCGATCAGATCATCAAGGAACCCCTGGGTGGGGCGCACCGCAATCCCGATGCGATGGCCGCCTCCATCAAAGCGGCCCTGTTGTCACGTCTTGATGAGTTGTGTGGGTTGGATCCGGATATTCTGGTGGCGCAACGCTACGCGCGCTACAAGGCCTATGGCAAGTTCAAGGACGAGCGCGTCGTGGCGGCGCGGTGAGGCGATGACCGGGTTCGTCCCCGGCCGGCTTGTGGCCGATCTTGATCGGCTCGCGCCGGTCGCTGAGTGTTGGCTCGCGTTTAGCGGTGGACTGGACTCGACGGTGTTGTTGCATGCCTTGCATGCGGTGCGTGCCGACCTCCCGGGTCGACTGCGCGTCATCCATCTCGATCACGGACTGCATCCCGACTCAGCGCGCTGGGCCGCTCATTGCCGAGCGGTCTGCGAAAACCACGACTTGCCCTTTGAGGTGCAGCGTCTCAACCTCCAACCGGTCGCGGGTATGAGTGTCGAGGCGCTGGCGCGCACGGCTCGCTATCGGGCGTGCGCGGCGCGCTTGCAGCCTGGCGATCTCCTGCTGACCGCCCACACGCAGGACGATCAAGCCGAAACCCTCCTGCTGGCCTTGATCCGTGGCAGTGGGGTGCAGGGTCTGGCCGCGATGCCAAGCGTGACAGCGCTGGGCCTGGGACGTTTGGCGCGGCCGCTCCTCGGGGTGTCGCGCGCCGCCTTAGCCGCTTACGCCAAGGCGCAGGGGTTGCGTTGGATCGATGATCCCAGCAACGATGCGTTGTGGCTGGATCGCAATCTGCTTCGCCACCGCGTCATGCCGCTGCTGCGCAGGCGCTGGCCGGCGGTCTCCGAGACCTTGGCGCGTTCGGCCAACCATTGTGCGGAGGTTGCCCTGTGGGTCGATGCGTTGGCGTCATCGCAACTGGCGGAGACGCGCGGAACCCGGCCGGGAACCCTTGACTGCCGTATCCTCGCATCCCTCGCGCGTCCCGAGCAAAAGGCGGTCCTCCGACTCTGGATTCGGCAACGCGGCTTTGCGCTGCCGAGCACGCGCGTCCTGGAACGGGTGCTTGAGGAGATCCTCCCGGCGGGCCCGGATGCCGACCCGCTCGTGGCCTGGTCAGGCTGCGAGATCCGTCGCTATCGTCATGATCTCTTTGCTATCCCACCCCTGCCGCTGCCGCCCAGCGGGGCGCTCGACTGGTCCCCGGACCAGCAGCGGGCAGGTTTGCGTCTGCCGCCGCCGCTGGGGCAACTGCGCTGGATTCACGCGCCGTTCGAGCGCATGGAGTCCAGCGCGCGTTTCGGTGAAGGCGATGCCATGACGGTTCGTTTCGGGGTGCGCGGTGCCCTCTGCCGGGTGCGCACGGGCGGTCCGCGCCGTGCGTTGAAAAAGGTCTTTCAGGATGCGGCAATCCCCCGCTGGGTGCGTCCGTTCGTGCCCCTCGTCTTCCTGGGTGAATCCCTGATCGCCATCGCGGGTGTTCGCGGCTGTGTCGCGGACTGTCCCGGGCCAACGGCGATCCCCGCGCTCGAGTGGATCGAGCACCCCTGGAGCGATCTGGAGCTGTTCAGGCACGACGAAACCAGCTTGACCGGAGTCGCCGCATCATAATGTCTGGTCGCGAAGTCCTAGCCCGGATCGAGTAAGTGAGCGGTGATCCGCAGCGTCTCCTGGCGACTGAATCGCCACAGCGGCTCGGCATTCTGCGCGGATCACGCCCTAGAGTGTCGAGGAAACGAGCGGTTATACTCGCGCCCGTCGACCGTGTTGAATGGGAGACGCGCGCCAGACTTTGGGTGGCGAGTCATCCTAGTGTGCCGACAGAAGTGATCGACGACGCGATCACGTATCCCTCGATCCTTTTCGCGGAGACGTTCGCTCGTTCATGCCGCGGGTGAGATCCTGTTCCGCACCAATCCTGAGTCCACGGAGGATGCTATGGAGACCTTGCGCTATACCCTTGTTCAACGACTGTTGCATTGGATCATCGTCCTGCTTGTTCTGGGTCTGCTGGTCATCGGCACGATCTTGGCGAATGTGGGCTACGACAAGCTTGTCGAGCTGGTTGGGTCCGATATCACGAACCTGCTCTACACCTATCACAAGACCTTTGGTGTGCTGGTGCTGGCGCTCATGTTGCTGCGTCTGATCCTGCGGCAGGTCTTTCGCCCACCGGCCTATCAACCCGAGCTTAACCGCGTCGAACATGCGGTCGGGCTCCTCACGCACACGCTGTTCTATACCGCCTTGATCGCGATCCCGATCTTTGGCTGGTTGGGCACGGCGGCGGGTGGTTTTCCCGTGCAGTTCTTCGATTGGACCTTGCCGGGCTTGATCGGTCGGAACGATGAGCTGAGTGGTGCCTTCTTCCAGCTTCATGCGCTGATCAGTTGGATCCTCATTGGGTTGATCCTGCTCCACACCGGGGCGGCCCTCTATCATTGGCGGGTCAAGCGTGATGGGGTGATGCAGCGGATGAGTCTAATGTGATCGCGGTGCGGTGGAGCCGGCGCGCAATCAGGCGGAGGCCCTGAACGGGGTCGTACGGAGCATCTCGGCAAGGCCGTTGCCGCGCTGGCGCGTGGGGTCCGGATGAGGTCCCCCGTGCGTGCGCCCGTTTGGTTTGGGGACTGAGTGCACGCCGGATCTTGTCGCTGAGGTTCGTTTCGCGTTATATTTCGCGGCTTCGCCTTTGAGTCGAGGCGGTTTCCGTTTCGAGGAACCGCCTTTTTTGTTTTGTTGCGCACTAGCGGGGTCAATCGCGATGAGCGAACCCTTGATGGCCACCTACCGACGTCTACCCGTAGCCTTTGCGCGCGGAGAAGGGGTTTGGCTCTGGGATACCGAGGGTCGACGCTACCTTGACGCGCTCTCGGGCATCGCCGTGTGTGGGCTAGGCCATGCGCATCCAGCCGTTCGCGATGCCCTCTGTGAGCAAGCCGGCGTGCTGCTGCATACCTCCAATCTTTATCGCATCACCGAGCAGGAACGGCTCGGCGCCATGCTGACCGCGCAGGCCGGAATGGAGCGCGTCTTCTTCGCCAACTCCGGCGCCGAGGCGAACGAGGCCGCGATCAAACTCGCGCGACTCCACGCTCACCGCCAGGGCATCGAGAACCCGGCGATCTTGGTCATGGAGAATAGTTTCCACGGCCGCACCCTGGCCACGCTCTCGGCGACGGGCAACCGCAAAGTCCAGGCCGGCTTCGAGCCCTTGGTGCAAGGCTTCGTGCGTGTTCCCTACAACGACATTGCGGCAATCGAAACCGCTGCCTCGAATCGTCCGAACATCGTTGCGATCTTGGTCGAACCGATCCAGGGCGAGGGTGGAATCCGGATTCCGGCGGCCGATTATGGGGAACGGTTGCGTGCCCTATGCGACCGCCACGGCTGGTTGCTGATCTGCGACGAGATCCAAACCGGCATGGGGCGCACTGGACGTTTTTTCGGACACGACCACAGTGGGGCCGCCCCCGACGTGGTCACCCTGGCCAAGGGGCTCGCCAATGGCGTACCGATTGGGGCCTGTCTCGCGCGCGGTGCCGCGGCCGAGGTGCTAGGCCCCGGGACGCACGGTTCGACCTTTGGCGGGAATCCGCTGGTCTGTCGCGCCGCGCGTGCTGTGTTGGACACCATGGCCGCCGACGACCTCATCGCCAACGCCGAGACTCAAGGGGCCTATTTACTCCAAGGGTTCCGCGAGCGGCTGGCCGAAGTGCCGGGTGTGGTCGAAGTGCGTGGCCGCGGCTTGATGCTGGGGATCGAGCTGGACCGGCCCTGTGCCGACCTCGTCGCGTTGGCCCTGGCGGCTGGACTCTTGATCAATGTGACGGCGGAACGAGTCGTGCGGCTCTTGCCGCCGTTGATCCTTGAGCGCCCCGAGGCCGATCAATTGCTCGATCAACTTGGGGAGTTGATCGAGCGGTTTTTGCGCGATGCCTGAGCCCCGTCTCGGAATCGTCCTTCTCCGGATCGAGGTGGAAGTTCATGGAAGCTCGTCGCATCGGTGATTGCCGACACTTTCTCGCCTTGCATGACCTCACTGCTGATGAGGCACATGCCCTGCTCGCGCGCGCGACCGAATTGAAACGCATGCTGTATGCGCAAGAGGATTACCGTCCTCTTCATCATCGGACGCTTGCGATGATTTTCGAGAAGTCCTCGACCCGGACTCGGGTCTCGTTCGAGGTCGGGATGGCGCAACTCGGCGGTCATGCCCTGTTCCTCTCACCACGCGATACCCAACTCGGGCGTGGCGAACCGATCGAGGACAGTGCACGGGTGCTCTCGCGGATGGTCGATGTTGTCATGATTCGGACCTTCCATCATGAGACCGTGGAGCGCTTCGCAGCTCATTCGCGGGTGCCCGTGATCAACGGACTGACGGATTATTTGCACCCCTGTCAGATCCTCGCTGACATGCAGACCTACCGGGAGCATCGTGGTGAGATCCGTGGGCGGCGCGTGACCTGGATCGGTGATGGCAACAATATGTGCCATTCCTTCATGGAAGCGGCGCAGATGTTCGATTTTGAACTGCGCATCGCCTGTCCTGAAGGTTTCGATCCAGACCCTGTTTTGCTGAGCAGGCTTGGGGACCGCTGTCAGATCCTGCGCGATCCACACGAGGCCGCGGAGGGTGCGGATCTGATCGTCACCGATGTCTGGGCGAGCATGGGACAAGAAGACGAGCAGGCGCGGCGCATGGCCATGTTCGCACCCTATCAGGTGACCGATGCCGTGATGGCACGCGCCGCCGCCGATGCGCTCTTCATGCATTGTCTGCCGGCGCATCGTGGTGAGGAGGTGGCTGCCTCGGTGATCGACGGGCCGCAGTCGATCGTCTGGGACGAGGCAGAAAATCGTCTGCACGCACAGAAGGCCCTGCTGGAATTCCTGCTCCTTGGACTCACCGATACGCCAGCGCATTGAGCGAGGCCGTGGCTGGGTGGGTGCTCATCATGCGACGAACCAGCCCGCCGCGGTCAGCGCGCCCGTGCAGCCCGCACACCGGAACCCGTGAGGACGCCAGGTGAATCGACTGCGAGTTCTCGTTCTGTCGCTCCTGATCCTTCAAATCGTCTGCAGCGGGTTCGCGTGGGCGCAGACGCGCTATGTCACGGATGTGCTCGAGGTCACCCTCAGGACCGGAGAGACGACTCGACATCGCGTCATTCGCATGCTGCCGAGTGGGACCCCCGTGACGGTTTTAGACGTCGACGCCACGACCGGCTATGCTCGGGTTCGCCTTGAGGACGGCACGGTCGGCTTCGTGCTCGAGCATCAGTTGCAAGAGGAACCGGTGGCGCGTGCCCGGCTGGCCGAACTGGAGGCGCGCCTCGCTGATCTCCAGGCCGACCCCGATGCCCTGAGCGCGCGGTTGGCGGCACTGCAGAGCGAACAGATGCGGATGCGTCACGACTTCGACGTCCTCGAACGCGAGAAACGGCAAGCCGAGCAGGACCTCGCGACCCTTCGGCGTGCCTCGGCCAACATCCTGGACATCACCAATGACCGGGAACGTTTGCGCATCCAGGTCAGCGAACTCATGCGTGAGCGGGCGATGCTGGAGCAGGCCAACCGCGATCTCACCAATCGGGACCAGCAACGCTGGTTTTTGATTGGCGCTGGAGTGACACTCATCGGCATCCTGATCGGACTCCTGCTGCCGCATCTTCGTGTGCATCGGCGGCGGGGTTCCTGGGGGTCACTATGAGTGCTCGGGGCGGGATGCCGGTGCGTTGATTGGCCCGACTGGTTCGCGGACAGCATCATCACCTGATGGGTCCGCTCGCGGAACCAGTCGGGCGCGGCCGCTTAGGAGGTCGATTCACTCGTGACGTCGGCACTGACCTCAGGCGTTGCTTCCGGCACGGCTTCCTTCTTCCTTCCCGAGCCGCGGCAGTGGCTGCTGACTTCGATGCCATCCTTGCGGGTGTATCCGGCTTGCCAGCGACACTCCTCGGAGGTCTCGCAGAGCGCTTGCTCCATCCCCTTGCACACGGTTGCGGCAAAGGTCGTGGTGCTGACTCCGAGGATAAGGACCGCGCCGAACAGGCTCATAAGCAATGCGGTCCGGTGGCCGGTCTGGGACATCTGGTTTTGCGACATGCTGGTTCTCCTGATTGCGGATCGAGATGACACGGTCGTTTCGTAAACGATTCGTGCCCTGCAACCATAGAGCGAGAACGTACACATTTCAAGAACGAATTTTGGCCGCTGATCCGCATGGCCCCGTGATGCGCGCCCGTGGATGCGCGCCCATGATGCGCGGGTTTGGAGCACGGCATGCCCAGAACGGGTTGGTGTGCGTTGCCGCGGCGCGACGGTACAGCAGTTCAGGCGACTCCACAGGTCGGTCTGCGATTGGATTACGGCTGGTGCTCGTGATTCAATTCAGCCGTATCGGCGCGCCATCCGCTTGATGACCTCATGCGATCATCCGGCTGAGACGGTTCGGATCGGGTTCTCCTCAACGCAAGGGCAACGAGCATGCTGTCGAGCGATCGCTTCTTCAACGACCAGGCCATGCGGTCACTGATGCATATGCAGTTCGGTGGCGCGGATTTTGGTGAGTGTCTGACGACGATGCAGCGCGTGCCACCTGGTGATCATGACGCCTGGTTGCGCGAGTGGAGCGCGACGGCGCAACGGGTCGCCGCAATCGGGGATGCCTGCGCCGCGGCAGGCCATGCGGTCAGTGCGCGCGAGGCCTATCTGCGCGCATCGAACTATTTCCGCACGGCCTACCTGATGCATTATGGGGCGCCCACCGAAGAGGCGGTGGTCGATTGTTTCGAGCGCGAGTCGGCGGCATTCCAGGCGTTCGCCGAGCGGGCTGACCCACCCCTTCAGCCGCTCGAGATTCCCTACCAGGGGACGACCCTTCCAGGGTACTTCTGCCCCGCGCTGCGGAGTTCCGGCCGCGCACCGCTCCTGATCGCCACTAACGGCTATGACTCCACCCTGCATGAGATGTACTTTGCGTTTGCCGTGGCGGCGAACCGGCGTGGATATCACTGCCTGCTCTTTGACGGCCCTGGTCAGGGGCGTGTCTTGATTCGCCAGGGTCTGCCGATGCGACCCGATTGGGAGGCCGTGGTCCGTCCGGTCGTTGACCTAGCCTGGGGGCGCGCGGATGTCGATCCACGGCGGATCGCCCTGGCGGGATGGAGTTTCGGTGGCTATCTGGCGTTGCGGGCGGCCGCGGGCGAGCATCGCTTGGCCGCTTGTCTCGCAGACCCAGGTCTGTCCGGTCTGTGGCGTCCCATGGAGCGGCTCTTCAAAGATCTTCCGGCCGCGGCGCTGGCGGATCCACTGAGTGCCGATGCCGCCGTCTTCGAGCCCTTCATGGCGATGATCAATGCATCCCCTGAATTGCGCTGGAAGATCGTTCAACGTGGTTTCTGGGTGCATGGCGTCGCATCGCTCGCCGAGTATCTCGCGATCGCGCGCGACTATACGACCGAGGCGAGCGCGCCTGCTATTCGTTGCCCAGTATTCCTAGCGCAAGAGGAGCAGGATCCCTTGGGCGCGACGGCGAACGAGGTTTTTGATGCGTTGACGGTGCCAAAGGTCCTGGTTCGTTTCCTTGCGTCCGAGGGTGCCGGTGACCATTGTGCGATGATGGGCCGTTCGCTGATGCATCAGCGGATGTTCGACTGGCTCGACGATGTCCTGGCAGCCCGAACCCCGACCTGAGGCGTCCTCGCGGTTGGGGACGCTCGTGTAGGATCTCCCCCTTGTTCATTTGTCCGCTAGATGAAGGTCACACTATGCTGAAAGACTGGTCGGAGGTGTACAGCATTGGGATCGATGAGATTGACCAACAACATCGTGGTTTTTTCAACGCATCACATCGATTGTACCAAGCGATTCTCGATCGAGAGGGGCGGGACGGAGTGATCGAGGCCGTCGGCTTCATGCGTCATTACGCCGAGACCCATTTCCAGGCCGAGGAGGCCTTCATGCGTGCGCATGCGTATCCCGACCTGGAGGCGCATCTGCGTCAACATGGCCGCTTCATGCGCCAACTCGACGCGCTCGAGGGTGACCTGAGAACCTTCGGTCCAAGTCAGCAACTGGCGGATCGTGCCCTGGAGATGACCCAGGATTGGCTCATCGACCATATCGCCGACGAAGACGTCCTCTATGCCCTGCATGTGAAGTCCGAGGATCAGAGTGGGCAACCGAGAGTCACGTCTCGGCATCCGCCCATCGATCCCACCTGAGCCGCTCGCCGGGTGGTGGGTCTGAACGGCGCGGCCCCAGGCGAGCGACTCGGTGGTCGGCTGACTGGCGTTGCCGGATTGCTCGGCTCGCGCAAGGCCTGGGCAATTCATCCGCATGCCCAGTCCTTCGCGTGGGTTAGTGATGGTGCGCGTGCGGGTCCGAGGTCGCGGTGGCCTCGCCAGATGGATCGCGTGGTGAGCCGTCGAGATATTTATAGGGCGTGAAACGGACCTGCTCGTTGAGTTGATCGGGAGTCGTGAGCGTGACCACCACGACCATGTCAGGATCATGGCCGAACAGACCCGTGCCACTGAGCTGGTTCGCCTCGCTCGGCTCGAGCACGAGGGTGGTGCGCTCGCGATTGGCGACAATGACGGCGCGGGCACTGAACCCGGCGCTGGCGATGGGCTGATCGGCGTGATCGGTCAGAAAGACGGCAACCGGATGCAGGGCCGCCGGGCTCTCCCGTGGCGGATCAAGCACCAGTTCCAGATGGTGATCGCCCGCTACCCGGAGCTGGCCGCCATTGGGTCCGACTAGGGTGTCGAGATAGGCGTCGTCGTGCGCGCCCACGCTCGTGGCGAGCAGGAGGCAGAGCGCGGCGACGCCGCCGCCCGCGCGACTGCGGGTGAGGCCTCGTGGCCAAGTGTGAAGGGTTGATTGGTGTGGCATCTCAGTTCTCCTTAGGGTTGGTGGCGAAGCAAGCGGCTTTAGGGATCGTCCCGCTGGCCCAGGCCGCGAACTGGGCTCGGGAGGTCGCTCCGCTCGATCCAGCGTGCCAGTGGTTGCTGCCCATAGCACTTGAAGAGGACCGGGGTGACGACGGTATCGAGCAGTGTGGAGCTGATGAGGCCACCGAAGATCACCACGGCGACCGGGTAGAGGATCTCCTTACCTGGATCCTGCCCCGCGACCAGCAGCGGAATCAGCGCGATGGCCGTGACCAAGGCGGTCATCAGGACTGGGGTCAGACGTTCCGCCGCGCCGCGGAGGATGAGTGCATCGCCGAAGCGCTCACCTTCGTCACGCGCCAGATGGAGATAGTGGCTGATCTTGAGGATCCCGTTGCGTGTGCTCAGGCCCGCCAGCGTGATGAAGCCGACCAGACTGGCCACCGAGAGTGTGGCCCCCACGATCCAGAGCGCGGCCACCGCGCCGATCAAGGCGAGCGGGATGTTGCCCATGATGATCAGCACCAGCACGCTCGAGCGATAGCGGCTGTAGAGCGCGAGAAACACCAACAGGACCGAGAGGCTTCCCAGGATGGCGATCAGGCGCATCGCCTCCTCCTGTGCCTGGAACTGCCCCTCGAGAGCGAAGAAATAGCCTTCGGGTCGCGCGAACCGCGCCATGACCTCACGGACCTGTCCGACGGTTGCCGACAAGTCTCCGCCGCGACTGTTGGCCTGAATGACAATGCGGCGTTGGCCGTCATCGCGACTGATCTGATTCGGCCCGCTGCCCAAGCTGATCTCGGCGAGCGTGCTCAGTGGCACAAAGCCGGCGGGGGTCGCGATGGGTAGCCTCCGCAGTCCATCGACGTCGCGGTCTGGGTCGGCCAGTTGCAGCCGCAGATCGAAGCGGCGGTTGCCCTCGATGACCTGGGTGATGCGCCGACCTTCGGTCAGGGTCTCGAGCTGTTGCAGGAGCCGGCCCGGCGTCATCCCATAGCGTGCCAACGCGGGTTGATCGAGGATGACGGTCACTTGTGGAATCAGAACCTGTTTCTCGATCTGCAGATCGGTGAGGCCGGGGATGTTCCGCAACCGCTCCAGCAGCGCCGCGGCTTGAGCGCGTAGAGTGTCGAGGTCATCCCCGTGGATCTTCAGCGCGATCTGCGCGCGGATGCCCGAGAGCATGTGATCGAGCCGGTGTGAGATGGGTTGGCCGATTGAGACCGCCGCCGGGAGCAGCGCGAGACGGGTGCGGATATACTGCATGATGGCGTCACGATCGCGCTCGGAACGGCGTAGATCAACGTCGATCTCGCTGTAATGAACCCCTTCAGCATGCTCGTCGAGCTCGGCCCGACCGGTGCGTCGGCCCACCTGCGTGACCTCGGGAACCTCCAGAATCAACTGCTCGGCCAGCGTTCCGATGCGGTTGGACTCGCTCAATGACACCCCGGGGTTCAGCAGCAGATTGATGGTCAGGGTGCCCTCATTGAAGGCTGGAAGAAAACTGCGCGGCAGGAAAGGGAGGCTTGCCGCCGCCATCACGACCAACAGGAGCGCCGCGGCGAGGACGCGCCGCGGCGCTCTGAGGCAGACGCTGAGCACCCCTGCCTGCAGGCGTTTCAGATGCCGCACGACGGGGCTGTCGCCCCGTTCTAGGTGAGGTCGGCCGGGCAGCAAGGCGGCGCAGAGCACCGGGGTGAGCGTCATGGCTACCAGGGTGCTGGCTAGGATCGAGACGATGTAGGCGACCCCCAAGGGGCTGAAGAGCCGGCCCTCGATACCCGGCAGCGCGAACAGTGGGACGAAGACCAAGACCACGGTCGCGGTGGAGTAGAGGATTCCGGCGCGCACCTCGATGGTGGCGCGGGCGATGATGGGAATGGCCTCCGCGACCTGCGCGGCGTAGCCACTGCGCACACGGGCCTGTTTCAGGCGGCGCAGCACATTCTCGGTGCCCACCACCGCATCATCGACCAGTTCACCGATGGCGATGGCGATCCCGCCGAGCGTCATGGTGTTGATCGAGAGACCGAACACCTGGAACGTCAGGAGGGTCACCAAGACCGCCAGCGGGATCGCCGTCAGGGTGATGGCCGTCACCCGCACGTCGAGCAGGAAGAGCAGGAGCACGATCGCGACCAGGATGGCGCCGTCACGAATGGCCGTGGTGACATTGTTCACCGAAGCCGCGATGAAATCGGCCTGTTTGAAGAGAATCCGAGGTGCCTGCACCCCGGCGGGCAGGTTGCGGGCGAGGTCGTCGAGGGCGGATTCGATGGTCTCGGTCAAGGTCAACGTATCGACCTGTGGTTGTTTTTGGATCGAGAGGATCACGGCGGGCGCGGCGTTGAAGCTGGCTTCGCCGCGTTTGAGTGCCGGGGCGAACGCCACGTCCGCGACCTGCCGCAGCATGATGGTGCGGCCGTTGCGATGGGCCACGGCCAACTGTTGTAGATCCTCCAGACGGTCCGTTCGGCCCAAATGGCGGATCAACACCTCCTCGGCATCGCGCTCCAGGAACCCCCCGCCACGATTCGCGGCAAAATCCTCGAGCGCCGCGATGAGCTCCTCATACCCGATGTCGAGTACGCGCAAGGACTCCGGGCGTGGTGTGACGCGATACTCGCGGACCTCCCCGCCGATTGGAATCACTTGCGCCACCCCAGGCAGCGCGAGCAGGCGCGGGCGCATCACCCAATCGGCGAATTCACGCACCGCCATCGGACTGGCCTGAGATGGATCGATCGGGACCGCAACCAGCATGATCTCGCCCATGATGGAACTGATCGGACCCATGTGCGGCGTGATGCCGGGCGGAATCTCGTCCAAGGTGAGCGTCAGCCGTTCGGCGACCTGTTGGCGATGACGGTAGATGTCGGTCCCCCAATCGAATTCGACGGCGATCACGGAGAGTCCCACACCCGAGACCGAGCGGACGCGCTGGACGTTTGGAAGCCCTTTCATGGCCGTTTCGAGCGGCAGGGTCACCAGTTGCTCGACTTCCTCCGGGGCCAGGCCGCCCGCTTCCGTCATGAGCGTGACCGTCGGACGATCCAGATCGGGGAAGACATCGACCGGCAGCTCGCGAAAGGCCAGCAGCCCGAGGACGATCAAGAGCAGTGCCGCGCCCAGCACCAGGAGACGCTGGCGTAAGCTAAACCAGACGATGGCGTCGAACATGTCAGCGGACCTGGTTCAACAAGGAGGCGCCAAGGATGACCACACGTTCACCGGGCGTCAGTCCCGCGCCCACCAACACCCGTTCGGCATCGATGGGTTCGACCCGGACCAGCCGGGGCGTGAAGCGCTCGGCGGACGTATGGACCCAAACCTGATCCGCTCCCCCACCCTGGCGGACCACCGCGGGGCGTGGCAGCACCACGCCCGTGCGTTGATTCGCCGTCTCGAGCAGGACACTGAGCGGCTGTCCCAGTGCCAGCCTGGGGAACTCGCCGAGGAGTTCGAACTGGAGTGGCAGGGTTTGAGCTTGGAGCCTCAAGCCGCTGCCGATCAGTCGCAAGCGCAGCGGCTCGCCACTGGCCGTTCGCGCCGAGGCGTCGACGACGGCATCGATGAGGGCTGGATCCGAGACAAACGCCGTGACCTGGAGGCGCCGGGGATCGACCAGTTCCAGGAGGGCTTCGTGCTCGTCGACGATGGCTCCGGCATGGAGTCGGGTTTGGCTGACCACGCCACTGACCGGGGCATACAAGGGCTGGTGTTCGTCGAGGCCACGCGAGACGGCCGCGCGGCGCGCTTCGGTACTCGTCAGTTGCAGGATGACGTCTTCGAGCTCTTGGCGTGGTGCGCTCTCCTGTAACTGCTCGAGCCGTTCGAGCCGCTGCCGCAAGAGGGCCAGCTGCCCTTCGAGATCGGCCAACTGCGCCTCTTGGTTCGCGCGCTCGAGGCTGGTGGGCAGGGGTTCGAGCCAGGCCAAGAGGGTTCCAGCCGTAACCTCCTGACCCAACACGGGCAGACCCTGCTCCGTGGTGTGGATGCGTCCGAGCTTCGGGGCTTGCAGGAGTCCACTGGCATTGGGATCGGCCACGACCTCACCGATGACGTGCTCGCTGTGACCGACCTGGGTGAGTTCAACCTGCAGCGTGCGCACCCCGTACAGACGTTGCACGGATTTCGGCAGGAATAGACTCCCATCGGGCTGTCGCGTTGGGAGGTTAGCCGCGACCGGAACTGGCTCTGTCACGCCATGATCGTGTCCGGGATGCGCGAGCACCAGGCTAGGCAGGAGGCACCAGAGCAACCACGCGATGCGATGGCCGGGCAGCGAGCGCGGTGCTCGCACCGCCATAACGGCTGTGCGCGTCATGGGCGCTCCCCCACGTCCTGATGGCGGTTGGTGGCGTGGGCCAACGGCGGGATTGGTGGTCGCCTCCGCAGCCCCATCCCAGCGCCCAACCCGAGCAGGAAGACCAGGGCCAGGACACCGACCTGTGCTCCGAGATCCTCATTCGACCAGCTTGTGGCCAGGGTTTGGGGGCGTTCGGGTTCTGGAATCTCGAGCCGCGCGGTCAAGAGATCGAAACCGGCGTCATCCTGAACACTGATGAGGACGTCATGGCGACCTGGTTCGGTTAGCCATGGCGCCGACAGGCGGTAGACACCATCACCCTCGTCATGGACTTGGAATTCCTCCGGCCCCTGAGGGGTGCGGGTCTCGACCAGGACGTCGGCTGAGAGGATCGGGGCGTTGGTTGCAAAGTCGTCCAGGAAGATCAACAGATCACTGCCGTCCAACATGATCAAGAGTTCGAGCCGGTCGCTGTAGGCCTCGGCACGTGGCATGACGGCGACGGCTGGAGCAGGTCCCGCATCGTGATCGTGGCCGGGGTGAGCCCCCAGTGGCATCGAGAACGACGCCCCCAGACAGAGCCCAAGGACCCAGCCGACAGAGAGCGCTGGTCCTGCACGCAGCGTCAGGTTGCGTGCGCGAAACGGAGTGAAGTGCGGCATGCATCACCTCGAGCAATCAACAGAGCACGCCGATCACACTGTGCGGCGATCGGCAGGGGCGAATGGCTCAGATGGCGCTGTTGGGGGGACGCAAGAGGTTGGACGGGGCGACCACGGGAACAGTCGCAACGATCAGGGCATCCCAGCGAGGATCCAAGGGGGGGTGGCTGGTCCGGTCAACCTGTGCGACGAGAGTGGTACAAAGTGGGCAAACACCGCAGTTCCCCTGTTCTTGCTGGTCTCGATCGGCGTCAGGCATGCTGGCCGGTGAGAGGGTGAGGGCATTGCTTGCAGGGGTCTGGTGGGCGGTGGCCGGCGGTGAGGGTGGCGGTGAGAGTGATTGGTGTCCGGCATGACAAGGCGCCGCTATGGGCTGCTCGAGCGACGCATCGCGTTTCTCCAAGCCCAGCGTCCGATGTTCACCACAGCTCGCACACACTACACCACCGGTGATCATGTTCACCAGTGAGAGGATGAGAAGCGATGAAATCAGTCGACGAATCATGGATAACAAATGTGGATGAGCGCGACGCCTGTCAAGTGCGCCAACAACGTCCGCGGACGCGGCGAGGCCTAGGTTGCGGTTTGCGCCCTGTGCGCGCTCCTGTGAACAACGCGGACCGATCGGGGTTCGGGGCGTCTGTCCGCTGCCCGAGTCGCGAGTGCTTGAGTGGCTTGAAGTGACCGTGCGGCCGTGTGGATGGGCTGGAAAACCCTTGAACTCTGGTGTATCGTCATCGGCGTCTGATTGTAGTCGTTTCTCCACGCCCCGCGCCGATCCCCTGGGCGATCCATCGCACTCGGTGTGGAATGGCGGTCGCGTCGGAGTCTTGGTGCCGCGAGTAAGGTCTCTCTCTGCCAAGCACCCGGTGCGGCGCATCCATCCAGCACAGGGGAAGGCCTGGGCCGAATCGTCTCGCCTGATCAGGGCGATACCGCTTGGGCGCAGGGTATGCCTCACCGCTGCGGTCTGGCATGACGCTCGGAACTGACTTAGGACCCGATTCGGACTGGTGTCGCGGCAAGCCCGGGTGACTCCCGCTTTCCCACGCCAGGACTTTAGCCTTCACACGAGTGACCGCGAGCGTTTGCCGTGCTGATCAGATCGAAGAGAATGCGCGCAGTCATCTTCAGTTGTTTCCCATTATCGAATAGCGCGTCCTGGCTTCGCCCAGGCATTCAGCTCAGTGCTGATCAATAGGGTTTTTGACATGGATACCAGAGTGCAGATCCGCCAATTCATCGCCGAGAACCTGCTCTTCTCCGAGACCGGTTACCCGCACGAAGACGACGCATCCTTTCTCGAGCAGGGCATCCTCGATTCAATGGGCGTGATGGAACTTGTCCATTTCGTTGAAGAGGCCTTTGGCGTCAAGGTGGGCGACGATGACCTGACGCCTGAGAATTTCGATTCGGTGGACCTGCTGGCACGGTATGTCGAGCGTCACGTCTCCTAAATGCGTCGGGCCGCGACGCCGATCCTCGTCCGCGAGAGCACCAGGGTATGAATTTCGCTGACTACCTGCTCGAGATCGGCGCGGACGACGCGGCTGCCATCCTCTCCGGCTCCACCGTCCACACGCATCATGACGTGCGCGCGGCTGTCGCAAGCATGGCCGTGGCGCTGCGCGAGCAGGGTCTCGGCGTCGGTGATCGGGTGGCCATCATTGGCGCCAACTCACTGTTCTGGATCGCGTCTTATCTCGCAACCCTCAAGATCGGCGCGGTCGCGGTTCCCTTGCCCGTGACCACCTCGCCGGAGGAGCTGGGGGCGCGACAGAGTTTCATCCAGTGCCAAGGCTTTTGTGTGTCACGCCTGCTCTATCCGCGGCTGCGAGCGGTGCTCCCGCACGGCGCCGCGCTGCTCGTCGAAGACGCCACGCCACGCCCGCTGCCCCCAGCCTGGAGCGAGGTCCCGAGCGCGGCGGTTCGACCTGACGCAGACGCCGTCCTCCTCTTCACCTCGGGGACCACGGCACGCCCGAAGGTCGTGCGCCAGACGCACCGCAATCTGCAGGCGAACACGGATTCCATCATTGACTATCTCGCGCTCGATGCCAGCGAGCGGGTGCTGTCCATCCTGCCGTTCAGTTACTGCTTCGGCTGTTCGTTGTTGCACACCCACCTACGGGTCGGTGGCTCCTTGGTGCTGGCGCGATTCCTCTATCCCGAGCATCTCCTCGATCAACTCGAGTCGACCGCCTGTACCGGGATGGCCGGCGTGCCCTCGATCTATCAGACCCTGCTGCGCAACACCACCTTCAGTCAACGCGCGTTGCCGACGCTACGCAAGATTCAGCAGGCTGGCGGGAAGCTACCCGACGCCCTGATTACGGAGCTGATCGCGGCCGTGCCGCATGCCGAGGTGTTCGTCATGTACGGTCAGACCGAGGCCACCTCGCGGCTCTCCTATTTGCCCCCGGCCATGCTGGGGACGAAATTGGGCTCGGTGGGGCGTGGGATCCCGGGGGTGTCGTTGCAGGTGCTCAATGAACACGGCGACCCGGTGGCACCCGGGGAGATTGGTGAGATCGTCGCGCGCGGTGAGAATATCTCGCCGGGTTATCTCGACGCGCCGGATGAAACCGAACGGAAGTTCGCCGGTGGGGCGCTGCTGACTGGGGATCTGGCGCGGGTCGATGAGGATGGATTCATCTACATCGTCGACCGACAAGCCGATTTCATCAAATGCTTCGGGCACCGTGTCAGCAGCCAAGAAGTCGAGGCGGTCGCACTCGAGCTGAAAGACATCGTCGCCGCCGCGGCAGTCGGGGTTCCGGATCCCGTGCGTGGCGAGGCAATCTATCTCTTCATCACGGTACGTGGTGGCGCTGAACTGAATGCCGAGGCCGTCATCCACTACTGCAAACGCCGTTTGCCGGCCCACGCGGTCCCTCGCGACGTCGAAATTCTCAAGCAGATGCCCTTGAGTGAAAGTGGCAAGGTGCTGAAGTCTGCCCTGAGAGAGACGGCCCAGCGCGCGGGTGCACCAGCGGGCGAGGCGACCTAGCGGCATGTGTGGCGTGGTCGGCCAGGTCGTTGTCTCCGGCTCGACGCGCGTCGAGGAGTCCGAAATCCGCCAGATGCTTGCGATGATCCGGCATCGCGGGCCGGACGAGTTTGGAATCTATCTCGACCAGCAGGTTGGCCTCGGCAATGCACGACTGAGCATCATCGACCTCACGGGTGGGCAGCAACCGATCTCGAACGCCGATGACAGTCTCTGGATTCTCTACAATGGCGAGGTCTTCAATTTCCTCGAACTGCGCAGCGAGCTGACGCAGCGTGGCCATCGCTTTAAGACCCACTCCGATACCGAGGTCATTCTGCACCTCTTCGAGGAGTTTGGTCCGGCCTGCCTTGAGCGCCTGAATGGTCAATTCGCGATCGCCATCTGGGACCGTCGGCGCAAGGCACTCTTTCTCGCACGCGATCGTCTTGGTGTCCGACCACTCTTCTATACCCTGGTGGATGGCCTCCTTGTGTTCGCCTCCGAGGTGAAGGCCATTCTTGCGGTGCCACGGGTGACGGCGCGGATCCGTCCGTCGGCACTGATGCAATTGTTCACCTTCTGGTCGGTGCAACCGCCCCACACCATCTTCGAAGGCATTCAGGAACTCCCACCGGGTTGCTTTCTGATGGCCGAGTCCGGCACGGTGACGGTTCAGCGCTATTGGGAGTTGGATTTCCCCGTCGCGGCGTCGGCGTCACGAGCCTCGCACGCGGCCGAGGCCGAGGCGCTCGATCAACTGCGCCAGGGTTTGACCGATGCGGTCGCCCTGCGTTTGCGGGCCGACGTTCCCGTCGGGGCCTATCTGAGTGGTGGACTGGACTCCTCGATCATCGCCGCGCTGATTCGCCAGCGTGCCGGTCAGCGGCTGACGACCTTTTCGATCACGTTCGATGATCCTGATTTCGACGAAAGCGCCTATCAATTGCTGATGGCTCGGCATCTGGGCACGGATCATCAAGTCGTCCGGGCCACCCATGCCGATATTGGGCGGGTCTTCCCCGATGTCATCTGGCATACGGAGACTCCGGTGCTCCGTACGGCGCCCGCGCCGATGTTCTTGCTCTCGAAGTTGGTCCGCGACAATGGCTTTAAGGTGGTGCTGACGGGGGAGGGTGCCGACGAGTTCCTCGCTGGCTATGATCTCTTCCGAGAGGCCAAGGTCCGTCGCTTCTGGGCACGGCAGCCCGACTCGCTGATGCGTCCATTGTTGCTGAAACGGCTCTATCGCTTCGTCAGTCAGTGGGACGATGGCGCCTTCGCCTTTCAGAAGGCATTTTTCAAGCGTGGACTGACCGAAACCGATGCCCCGGACTATTCGCATCGGATTCGCTGGCAGACGACGCGTCGCGCGTTTCGTTTCCTCAATCCGGACGCGCTGGCGCCGGACCGGATGGGGACGGTTCCGCTGGACCTCGGTTGCATCTCCTATCCGGCGGGATTCACCGACTGGTCGCCCTTGGCTCAGGCCCAGTACCTGGAGATCAAGACCTTCCTGTCTCCTTATCTGCTGTCCTCGCAAGGCGACCGGATGGGGATGGCGCATTCTGTCGAGGGGCGTTTCCCGTTCCTCGATCATCGGCTCGTCGAACTCTGCAATCGGCTACCGGATCAACTGAAGCTGCGCGGCATGACCGAGAAATATCTGCTCAAGACGCTTGGCCAGACACTGTTGCCAAGCGAGGTGTTCACTCGGCTCAAACGCCCGTTCCGTGCGCCTATTCAGAAGAGCTTCTTCGGTGAGACGAGCCCGGACTACGTTCGAGACCTGCTGTCGCCGCAAGCAATCGCGGCAGCGGGCCTCTTTCAGCCCAAAGCAGTGCAGCTCTTGGTCGACAAAGTCGCCGCCGGGGCGCGTTTGGGAGAAACCGATGAAATGGCCCTGGTGGGAATGTTGTCGACCCAACTCCTCCACCAGCGCTTTATCCAGGATTTCCAAATGCCGCCACCCTTGTCCAGTCATGACCGGGTGAAGATTCACCGCGCTGACAGGCCCTAGCTCCGCAGGAGAGAACCGTGGAATTCAACAAAAACATACTCGATATCGATCCGGCCGAGGAAACCGAGCGTCTCGTCAAGTGGCTCAAGCAATCGGTCCAGCAGCGTCTCCGTCGCACCGGTGCGATCGTTGGCTTAAGTGGTGGGATCGACTCCTCGACCGTTGTGGGTCTTTGCGCCCGTGCTTTTGGGCCCGAACGCGTCGTTGCGATCCTGATGCCGGATCAAGATTCAGATGGTCAGAGTGAGATATTCGCCCAAAAGGTCGCCGATCGCTTCGGGATCAAGACCATCCATCATGAGATCACCGAAGCGGTGAAAGGCTTTGGCGGTTACGACCTGCGCGATGCGGCCATCCGCGCCGTCTTTCCGGAATACGACCCCGCGGCGGGCTACAAGGCGAAGATTGTCCTGCCGAGCAATCTCCTCGAAGACAACTCGCTCAATGTGTTCTCGGTCACCATCGTCACGCCCGCTGGAGAGGAGAAGAGCAAGCGGCTGAATCCGCGTGAATACTTGCAAATCGTTGCGGCCTCCAATCTGAAACAGCGGAGTCGTATGGCAACCCTGTACTATCACGCTGAGTCCCGTAACTACGCGGTCGTTGGAACCTCCAACAAGAACGAACATGATCAAGGATTTTTGGTCAAGTACGGCGATGGCGGGGTCGACATCCAACTGATTGCACATCTCTACAAGACCCAGGTCTATCAACTTGCCGCCTACTTGGGGGTGCCGCAAGAGGTCCAGGATCGCACCCCAACCTCCGACACCTACAGCGCCCATCAGACACAGGAAGAATTCTTCTTCCGCTTGCCCTTCGCAACCATGGATCTGCTCTGGTATGCCCAGGAGCACGGGATCCCTGCCGAACAGGTGGCCGAGGTCATGGATCTCACCGTCGCCCAGGTCCAGCGGGCTTACGCCGATTTCGTCCAGAAACATCGCTCCACCGAATACCTGCGGCTGCCCTCACTGAAATGGGGCGATACGTCCACGAACTGAGTGAGCGCGTCGGCCGAGCCCTCGAATGGAGGTCTCCAGGCGGTGCGCTCAGCGCGTGACGATCACCTCTTCGATGTCGAGATAGCGCTGGCGCTGGTCGATGATGTGCGCGAGGAGGGGCTCGAGGTCCGGATGCTTGAGGCGTTCTCGGTCGATCCCTTCGCAGCGGCCGAACAGGGCCTGGCGCAAATGCTCACAGGACTGGACTTGCGCGAGCACATCGTTCAACAGCCGATGGACCTCTTGGCGTGTTGGGGTGGCATCGATCCCTTCGAACAACTGATTCAGTGCGGTCAATAAGCCGATTGCGTCGGAACGCAGTCCAAACGCACCCGGTGTCATGAGCAGCCGCCGCTCGGAAACGCGGCCGACCCAGACGCGAAAGCTCTCCTGCTGCAGGGCGGGATACAGCGGCGTTTCACTGATCAGGAACAGCAACAGATGTCGCGGATTGGCGATATAGGGTGCATCGCCAACGTGCCAGCAGCGGTCTCGAATCAGACGATGGATGCGGATCTGCTCGCGGAAATCGGCGGTTTGGAGTTGGTCGAGGATGAGCGTGGTTGACTCGGCTTCGCTGAGTGCGCAAGCCTCGCTCACGACGTCATCGAAGGGCTCGACCGCAGGTTCATGACGGCCGTACGCATCCGTGCTCGAGGGTAGGATCACCGCCGGAGTGGGTGGGTGGCGGTCTGAAAAATCGTGATAGAGGATGTGGCGACTGTTCAGGGCGCGTGCGAGCGCCATCGCAAAGGACGTCTTGCGTCGCTCACCGTCACCCTGGATGCTGAGGGTTCGCAGACGATCCCGGGTGGCTGCCAGAAGACAGCGCACCTGGAAATCGTAGTCGTCATTCGATTCGAATCCGTGTTCAGCCATGGTCTCACGCAAGCTGCTCATGGCCGTTACGTCGATGTCGATCAACCGTTCCTGGTGGAGGTGCGAACCGGCGAAAACCTCCGCGGCGCGGAGGCGAGAGTGGAACGGCTATTAATAGCGGGTTGACTGCTGCTGTTGCGCCGCGCGCGCCCGCTGTGCTTCCCAGAGTTCGCGATCGCGCTGTTGTTGCAGTTCCTTTTCATTCTGGTCGTAGGCAAAGGCGCCGAGCGCGCCGACACCGGCGCCGATCAGGGCGCCACGGCCGGCATTCGCACTCAGCGAGCCAATGGCGGCGCCGGTTGCAGCGCCTGCCGCGGCACCCGTCGTGGTGCGGGATGCGGTGGTGGTCCCACAGCCGATCAGTGCGGCAGAGGCCAGGGTTACGAGGAGTAGGGTTGCAATCTTCATTCTGACGTCTCCATGGCGAGGGCCCGCTTGGGGGCCTCTTGGGTTGGCCACCCCTGAATCAGGCATCCGGAATGCCCAGGGTGTGGTCCAACCATTGTGATGATCCGGCTCGGTCAAGGTTCCCGATGGCCTGATCCCGTGGTCCGCCAATCCGGTTATCAACGCGATCCCGACCGCCGCTGTCCGTCCCTCAGAACGGCCGTACGGAATGGAGATTGCGCTGTCGGGTTGGCTCTCGTGCGGCTGGACAAAATTTATGCGGGTCCATGCGTCCATCACAACCCGGTCGATCTGAGGACAAGCATCTTTTCGATCTGCATCTCACGAAAACTGTAAGGGATGCCGCCCGTGCCAAGCCCCGATTGTCGCAGACCAGCGAATGGCATCCAATCGACGCGGAATGCCGTGTGGTCATTGATCATGACAGCGGAGGCATCGAGTCGAGTCGCCGCGCGTAATGCGGTGCCGAGATCCTTAGTGAAGACGGCCGCTTGAAAGGCATAGGGCAAGGCGTTGGCCCGCTGAATCGCGCGATCTAGGTCATCGTAGTGGTAGACCGCGATGACCGGACCGAAGATCTCCTGGGTGCTGACGCGTGCCCCATCTGGCGGATCCACCAAGACGGTCGGAGCATAGCAGGTCTCGGTCAAGGTGTCCCCGCCGCAGAGGAGCCTGGCGCCGCCGTGAACGGCTTCCTGAACCCAGGCATGGACACGCTCGGTTTCAGCTGGGCGAATCAGCGGGCCAATATCGGTCGCTTCGCTGAGGGGATTGCCGACGCGCATGCTGAGTCCAGCCCCAGCGAGTGCTTGGGCCAGGGGCTCGGCAATGACCCGATCGGCGAACACGCGCTGCACCGAGACGCAGACCTGCCCAGCGTGATAGAACCCCCCCTTGGCGAGTGCTGGCACCACCTCATCGAGATCGACGCGTCGATCGACGATCACGGGAGCGACCCCACCATGCTCGAGCGTGCAGCGGGTGCCGGGCGCGATTCGCGAACGCAGATGCCAGCCCACGCGGGCACTACCGATAAAGGTCAACAGGGCGACCCGGGGATCCGTCGCCAGTGCCTCGGCGGTTGCGATCTCGTCCGTGATCAAGGCCTGCGCCCAACCCGCGGGCAGGCCGGCCTCGCGCAGCAGATCAATGAAATGGAAGCAGGATAAGGGGGTCTCCTCGGCGGGCTTGATGATGACCGGGCAGCCGGCGGCGACCGCCGGGCCGACCTGATGTACGACCAGGTTCAGCGGATGATTGAAGGCACTGATGGCAACGACCGGGCCGATGGGTTCGTGGGTCGTGAAGGCGAGACGACCGGCCGATGCCGCGGTCGCACCCATGGGAACTTGTGCACCGCGTTCATTGCGCAGGAGTTCCGCACAGTTGTGAATCCCATCGATGGCCCGGGCGATCTCGATGCGCGAATCGCTGAGCGGTTTGCCGCCCTCGTGGGTCGCTTCGGTCGCGAGCCATTCGGCACGCTCCCGCATCAGTTCGGCGGTACGCTGCAGAATCGCCACGCGTGCGTGCGCCGGCAGCCAAGCGTCGCGGTCGCGAAAGAGGCCGATCGCGACCCGCAGTGCCGCATCGACACCAGCACGATCGACAACGTCGACTTTGGCGATGACACTCAGGTCGAAGGGGTTGCGAACCTGCAGGCGACCCGCGGACGGGACGGCTGCGGCGAGACGATGGGTGACGTGCGGCTCAGTCATGCGGCCTCGGTGTTCGCTGTGGAGTCTCCCCGGAGCGGACGCGGGGTGGGTAACCAAGCCGGCACTTGCGTGCTGCATGTTGTCTCAAGTTGACACCGGATACCTCAAAACATAGCAACGGGTGGTCCGGTGCGCAAGACGGAAGCGGTTGTGCATGCTGCCGGTGCGGGCGTGCTCTCGATGGATCCGGTTGCTTGTGCGGATGAATCGCCTTCCGGTATGTTGCCGGCATGCGTCTTGAAAAGATCCGACTTGCCGGCTTCAAATCCTTCGTCGATCCCACGACGGTCCGATTCCCGAGTAACCTCGTCGGTGTTGTCGGCCCTAACGGCTGCGGTAAATCCAACGTGATCGACGCGGTGCGTTGGGTGATGGGTGAAAGTTCAGCGAAAATGCTGCGCGGCGAATCCATGGCCGATGTCATCTTCAACGGCAGTTCTGGTCGGCAACCGGTCGGGGTGGCTAGCATCGAACTGGTGTTCGACAACACGGATGGGCGTGCCGGCGGCGCCTATGCCTCCTTCAACCAAATCTCAGTTAAACGGCAGGTCTCGCGCGATGGCCAATCCATCTATTCCCTGAATGGGTCGCGCTGCCGTCGCCGTGACATCCAGGACCTCTTTCTTGGGACCGGGCTTGGCCCGCGCAGCTACGCCATCATCGAACAAGGAATGATCTCGCGCATCATCGAGGCGCGTCCCGAGGATCTGCGCCTGTTCCTCGAGGAAGCGGCCGGGATCTCCAAGTACAAGGAACGGCGGCGCGAGACTGAGAGCCGGATGCGCCAGACGCGGGAGAACCTGGAGCGGCTTGATGATCTGCGGACCGAGGTGGGTCAGCAACTGCTGCATTTGGAACGGCAGGCCGCCGCGGCTGAACGCTACAGTCAGCTCAAGTCGGAGGAACGGCGTCTCGATCTGGAGTTGACGGCGTTGCGCTGGCGACAACTTGATGACGAGATCCAGACGCAGGAGCAAGGGCTTACCGAGGCACAGACCCGGCAAGCGGCGGCGGTGACTCGGCAGCGTCGGCTCGAAGCCGAAATCGAGGCGGGTCGCGCCGCCTATCAGGAGGCATCCGAAGACTTCAATCAGGTCCAGGGCCGCTTCTATGCGGTTGGCGCCGAGATCGCGCGTGCTGAACAGGCCATCCAGTTTGCGAACGAGACGCGTGGCCATCGTGAAGGCGAGCTGTTGCGGCTCGATCAGGAACTCAGCGAGACGACGGATCACGCGGAGCGCGATCAGCAGCGCTTGCAAGAGATCGACACCGGGCTGGCGGGTGATGAGCCCGCGCTCGATGAGGCGGAGTCAGCATTGGCTGAGGTGCTCACCCGGGTCCGGGGTGCCGAGACGCGGTTGCACGATTGGGAGACGGTCTGGGATGACTTCAGCCGTGAGGCGGCGGGGCCGATTGAGCAGGCGCAAGCAGCCCGTTCTCGCATCACCGGCCTGGAGCAGAGCGCACAGCGGGATCATGAGCGACTGCGGCGTCTCGATGACGAGGCGGCACACCGACAGGCGCTCGATCTCGATGACCAGCTCAAACCGCTCGCAGAGCAGGAAGCCGACCTGGACGCGGAGCGTGCAACCTTGGAGACGCGGCAAGCATGCCTAGACCAGACCCTCGCCACGCATGAAGCGCGGCGGGCGGCGGGTGTCTTGGAGCTCGATCGCACACGCACGGCCCTGCAAGAGTCCAGAGGCCGGCTCGCCTCGCTGCACGCGCTTCAGGAAGAGGCCTTGCGCGCGCAAGACCCGGCCGAGACCGACTGGTTGGAACAGCGCGGTCTCGCCGAGGCGCCGCGTCTCATCGATCAGCTCGAGGTGGATGCCGGCTGGGAGAACGCTCTCGAGGCGGTGCTCGGCGAGGCCCTGCACGCCCTCGGGACTGAGGATCTGGCCGCTGTGCTGGCCGATGGCCGCGATCCACCGCCGGGCTTGGTGCTCATCGAAACCAGCGATGAGGGGGGCCACTCGTCTCCGCCAACCGGCTGTTTGCGCGCGTACCTGCGGTGTCCTTGGCCGCTGGAGACTCTGATCGGCTCAGCGCGTCCCGTCGCCGATCTGCCCGCGGCCATGGCGATTCGGGCCACCTTGACCGGGAGCGAGCAGTTGGTTACGCCTCAGGGCGTGCGCGTGGGGCGCGACTGGTTGAAGACGCCATCCGTGCGTGTTGGCGGGGGCGCCATTGCGCGCGCCGAGTCGATCAAACAACTCTCCGATGAGATCAGCCAATACGAGGCTGAACTCAAGCGTCACGAGGAGGAGGGTGCGCGCCTGGGAGCGGAGCAGGCGCGGATGCGGACGGAGTGCGACGCGAACGCCCGACGTGGCCGCGAGATCGATCGACAACTCTCCGAGCTGAAGGCCGAGTTGGCGAGTCTGCGTGCGCAACGCGAGCATCGCCGTGAGCGGCTGCTGGCGCTGCAGGAGGAGCGCACCGAGTTGCAGGCGCGCATTGCCGAGACCCTCGAGGAGATCGAAGAGACGCGTGAGCAGCTCCACGAGGCACTCGATGCCGCCAATGTCTTGGCCACCCGCCGCGAGACGATGCAGGCGGAGCGCACGCGGCTGCGGGCCGAACTGGAGGCGGAGCGCGAACAGGAACGGTTGAGTCGCGAGCGTGGTCACGGGCTGCGGGTGCGGGTGGAGTCAAGCCGCGCGGCGCGCGCGGCGACTGTCCAGAGTCGCGCGCGGCTTGAGGAGCGGCGGGCCCTGCTCGATGCGCGGCGGCGTGAACTCCTGGAGGCCTTGGCAGCGGATCTCGACCCGCTTGCCGATCAGCGTGCGCGGCTCGACGAGCAACTCGCGCGGCGGGTCGAGGTTGAACAAGACCTGGCGCGCGCACGGACCCGTCTTGAGCAGTTGGACGCGCAGGTGCGAGCGCTTGAGCAGGAGCGGCAGCGGGTCGAACAGGCGGAGCAACTCAGTCGTCAGGAACTCGATCAACTGCGTCTGGCGCATCAGGAGCGGCTCGTGCGCCGCCAGACCCTGGTCGAGCAGCTCGCCGCGGCACAGCAGACGCCCAACGCGGTGCTGAACGGGATGGATCCGGCCGCCAACGAGTCCGTTTGGCAGGACGCGCTGGCGAAGACGAGCGCACGTATCCAGCGCTTGGGCCCGGTCAATCTCGCGGCGGTCGAGGAGTATCGGCAGCAGCGTGAGCGCAAGGCGTACCTGGATGCGCAGCACGAGGACATCAGTCACTCGCTTGATACCCTGGAACACGCGATCCGCAAGATCGACCGCGAGACGCGACACCGGTTTCGCGAGACCTACGAACAGGTCAACCAGGGCTTCCAACAGCTCTTCCCACGCCTCTTCGGCGGGGGGCAGGCGCGTTTGGAGCTCACCGACGAAGATCTCCTCGAGACCGGTGTCAGCGTCATGGCACGACCACCTGGCAAACGCAATGCGAGTATCCATCTGCTCTCAGGGGGGGAGAAGGCACTCACGGCCGTGGCGTTGGTGTTCGCGATCTTCGAGCTGAATCCGGCCCCCTTCTGTATGCTCGATGAGGTGGACGCGCCGCTCGACGAGGCGAATGTGGGACGCTTCTGTGAGTTGGTCCGCTCGATGTCGCAACGCGTGCAGTTCGTCTTCATCAGCCACAATAAAGTGACCATGGAGATTGCCGAGCATCTGCTCGGCGTGACCATGCATGAGCCAGGGGTCTCGCGTTTGGTTGCGGTCGATGTCAACGAGGCGGTGCGGCTCGCGGCCGTATCCTAGTGGTGGCGCACGTCGCGAGAGCGGTCCGGATCGGGTGTTCCCTGCGTGTGGTGAGGGCCGGCGGATGTCTGGATCGCGACGGAGCGCAATGCGGGCATACAGCGAGCGCCCGCATTGCTATACTCCACCCAATTTTTGAACGCTAGATTGACGCACACTGCCTGAATGGACGCCAATACGATTCGCATCATTCTGATCATCGTCGGAGCTCTTCTGATCATCGCCCTCTTCCTATGGGAGCGCAGTCGACGTGCCGAGGAGGAAGAGGATGGCGACTATGAGGAGTCAGACGCGCCCTATGGATTGGCGCAGGGCAAGCGCGAGCCGCGGGTCGGTGCGGTCACGGCCGTGACCGACCAGGCTGGGGCGGCGTCCGCGGTCTCCTCGGCGCACGCAGCCGAATCGGGCGAGCCGGAATCCAGGGCCGCGACCCCGGAGCCTTTGTTGATTCAGTTGAGCGTCAGTGCTCGGCGCGAACCCTTCGATGGACTCGAATTGATGGAGGTGGCCGAGTCCGTTGGGTTGCGCCCCGGGCGGATGGAGATCTTCCACTGTCTCGATGAGTTCGATGACGATACCCGCATCTACTTCAGCATGGCGAACATGGTGAAACCCGGAACCTTTCCGTTCCAGGAGATGACCACATTCAAGACCCCGGGGCTCATGCTGTTCGCACAGCTCGACGGGCGTCCGGAAGACATGACGATCCTTGAGGAGATGATCGCCACCGCGCGGAAGCTCGCAACCGATCTCGATGGCGTGGTGCTGGACGAAACCCGTCGGCCACTGACGGTGAACAAGGAAGAGATGATGCGTCAGGCTGTCCTCGAGCATGAACGGCGATGGACGACCAGCGGGACGCTCTGAGCGAACCCGATGCGGCGGGTCGGCGTGCCGCGCTGCTGCGCGAGCGGATCCGCTTCCACAACCACCGCTATTACGTGCTTGATGCCCCGGAGATCCCGGACAGCGAGTACGACCGGCTGTTTGCCGAGCTCCAGGGGCTCGAAGCGCGTCACCCCGAACTGATCACCCCGGATTCCCCGACCCAACGGGTTGGCGCGGCGCCGCTCGACTCCTTTGCCCCGATTCGGCATCGTGTCCCCATGATCTCGCTCGACAACGCCATGAGTGATGCCAAACTCGTGGAGTTCCATCAACGGGTGATCAAGCGTCTCGATGCCGCCGGGGAGACCATCTGTTATGTCGCTGAGCCCAAACTGGATGGCCTGGCGATCAATCTGCGCTATGAGCAAGGTATGCTCGTCCAAGCCGCAACCCGTGGTGACGGGGCCACGGGGGAAGAGGTGACGGCAAACATTCGCACCATCCAGAGCGTCCCACTGCGTCTGCGCGAGTCGGACTGGCCCGCGGTCGTGGAGGTTCGCGGCGAGGTCTACATGACCCGCGCTGGGTTCGAGCGCCTCAACCGGGAGGCGGCAGCGCGTGGAGAACGCCTCTTCGCCAACCCCCGCAACGCGGCCGCGGGGAGTCTGCGCCAACTCGATCCGCGCATCACGGCGACGCGACCCTTACGCTTCTGCTGCTATGGGTGGGGTGAACTCTCGCACGTGCCCGAGACCACGCAATTTGCCATGCTGCAGCGCCTTGCGAGTTGGGGGATCCCGATTTCGCGGGAACTGCGCCAGGTCGCGGGTCTCGATGGCTGCCGCACCTACTTCGATGCGCTCCAGGCGCGCCGCGAGCGTTTGGGTTACGACATCGACGGTGTCGTCTTCAAGGTTGATCGGCTCGCGGACCAGGTGCAACTCGGGGCAACCGTGCGACACCCCAACTGGGCGATCGCACGGAAGTTTCCAGCCACTGAGGTGCTCACGCAGGTTGCAGCGATCGAGTTCCAGGTTGGGCGCACGGGGGCGGTGACGCCAGTGGCACGGCTTCGGCCCGTGCCAGTCGCCGGGGTGACGGTCGCGAATGCCACCCTCCACAACTTCGATGAGATCCTGCGCAAGGATGTTCGTGTCGGTGACACCGTGGCGGTGCGCCGGGCAGGCGACGTCATTCCAGAGGTCGTGGCTGTGGTCCTGGAGCAGCGTCCGAGCGGGACCGTGCCGGTGCGACTTCCATCGCATTGTCCGGTGTGTGGTGCGGACGTGATCCGCGTGCCGGGTGAGGTGGTAGCGCGCTGTTCGGGTGGTCTCTATTGTCCGGCGCAACGGAAACAGGCCATTCGCCACTTCGCTTCACGCCGCGCCATGGATATTGAGGGACTGGGTGAGAAACTCATCGATCAGTTGGTCGATCTGGACCTGGTGCGCGAGCCAGCCGACCTCTATCGGCTCAACGTGGAACAACTTGCGGGACTCGACCGGATGGGCGGGAAGTCAGCCGCGAACCTCATCGATGCGTTGGCGCGCAGTCGCTCAACGACCTTTGCCCGCTTCATCTACGCGCTGGGAATCCCTGATGTTGGGGAGGCCACCGCCACCGCACTCGCGACGCAGTTTCGAGTGCTCGATGCGTTGCAGCAGGCGCGTGAGGCGGATTTCGTTCGCGAACGGGGCGTGAAGGGGGTCGGGCGCGAGACGGCGACCATCTTGCACCGTTTCCTGGCCGAGCATCCTGCTCTCGAGGTCGCGGTGGAGACCCCAGGCGAGCTGGCCACTTGGTTGGCCGAACGCAATCTTCCGGGACTGACGGTGGCGCGGGCGCAGCGGCTTGCCGATGCCTTCGGTCGCTTCGAGGCCTTACGAACGGCCGATCAAGAGGATCTCTACTGGAACAGCACGCGCTTGGTCGAAGGAATCGGCCCCATCGTTGCCGCGAAGATTGCCGGCTTCTTCGCGCAGGAACACAACCGCGAGGCGATCGCCCGACTCATCGCAGCAGGTATCCACTGGCCTGATCCAGGACCCACGGAGCGCTCCTCAGCGTCGTCCGGGGAGACACCTCAACCGCTCGCTGGGCAGTCGGTCGTGATCACCGGGGTCTTGAGTCAGCCACGTGATGAGATTGCCCAATGGCTGCGCGCGGCCGGGGCGAAGGTGACCAGTAGTGTTTCGGGGCAAACCGATTATCTGATTGCGGGTGAGGCCGCGGGGTCGAAGCTCGCCAAGGCGCGGACACTCGGGGTCAGGGTGCTCGATGAGTCCGCGCTCCTGCGACTGCTCGGGCGCATGGGCGATGCATCCGTCTCCATCGCTCGGCAGGGTGTGGATCCAGGCGCTGAATGAGGTGCGGCGAGCGGTGTCATCCAGGCTAGTCAAGGTGTCATGGACGGATGGTTGGATGACCGCGCCGCGGAGGCGGATCTTGGTCTGCTGGGGACGGATGTGTTTCGATCGGGACCCGCTACCCCCACCTTGATCCCATTTGATGTCCTACCCACCAACCCCAGCCACTGAGCGACGCGAGACAACCGAGGTTTTGCCATGAACGACCTGAGTCAAGAGCAGCAGATCCTGATCGCCATGCGGCACACCCTGTCTGCGATCATTCGTGACATCACGCCACCGCCTGGGATGCGCCATCCGCTCTCTGAGGGTACGATCGAAGATGTGCGGCAGTGTCTCGGCCTGATCGCGGCACGTGAAAAAGAACTGGCCGATGCGCAGGGACGCGGTGGGGAGCGGCCCTATTACGCCGATGCGCCACAGCCCGCGCAGGTGGTCCCAATCGCGGGTATCAAAAAACGAGGAGGGTGAAGCCATGGGCGACGGACGATGTGGTGGAGTGAGCGGGACGCGGCATGAGCGGGTCGCGCTGCTCGGAGGCGGTGCAATCCTGACATTGGCATTCCTCTCACCGTCGGTCGCCGAGACGCCGAATTGGTCCTATACGGGGGCAACCGGCCCGGCCCACTGGGGAGAACTCAGCCCGCTCTACGCGACCTGTGCGCAGGGTACGTACCAATCCCCGATCGCGATTGAGGAGACGCAGCGCGCGAGCTATACACCGCTCCAGTTTCGCTACCGATCGCAACTGCTTGAGGCTGAAAACACGGGTCATACCGTTCGACTGATCTCGCCTCCCGGGAGTGCCTTGGTGGTGCGCGGCCAGGCCTTCGACTTGACCCATTTCACCTTCCATGTGCCCGCCCTGCATCCGGTGAGCGGTGTCGCGGCCGAGGGAGAGATCCACCTCGTGCATCGCGACGCACAGGGAAACCAAACGATTGTGGCCGTTCCCTTACGCGTCGGAGAGCGCGAGAACCGGATTCTCGAACGCATCCTCGACCACTTTCCCATGACGCCCGGAAGCCGAGTTCGGCATCGGCAGGTTGGCATCAACCCACTGTTTCTCTTGCCTCAAGATCGCAGTTACTACCGTTACACCGGATCGCTGGTCACGCCACCTTGCACCGAACCGGTGCTGTGGTTCGTTTTTCGCGAACCGCTCGAGGTCAGCGCCGCGCAGATTCAGCGTATCGCGCAAGCGACCGGCGAGAACGCGCGCCCGGTCCAGCCACTCAACGGGCGACCGGTTTTCTCCCTCTTCCGCTACTGATGGCGTTGCTTAGGTGAAGGCGATCCTGTACCCCTCGTCATCGATCAGACGCTGTGCGTCCAGGACGAGCACGCCTGCATGGCGATCGAGGTGGTGCAGGCCACGCCACCCCCCCAGCGCGGGACCCGATCCGGACCAGATCCGCTGTTCGCGATAGACCTCAGGGGTGAGGTGGTCGATCCGATTCAATCCCAATCCATAGCCATAATGGGGCACGCAGTCCTGACTCGGTCGGACCAGCCTGCCGTGGGCGTCGGGTAGGATCCGCCCCGCCGGTCGCCCGCGCGAGAAGTCGCGGACGATGGGATTGCCCGCATGCGGTATCCAGTGGCGACTCAGCGGCGAGTCGGCGTGAAATGCGTAGAGTGACTCGTTCATGCGAATGCGGCCCTGATGCGCGGCACACATCAGCCACCACCGCCCCGCGTGCGCGAAGAGTGTGGCATCCGCGGCCTCGATGTTGGTCAAGAGGCTGTGACGACGGACCCATCGATCAGGGAAACGCTCGCATTGATACAGATCGACACAGCGACTCTGCGCACTCTCGGGAACCATGAAGAGGTCCCCACCAAAGTCGAACAAAAACGGGTAGGACAGATGGCGATCCTCGGCCAAAACGGTTTGCGCCTCGCCGCGCGGCTGCAAATCATCGCCGAGCGGGAGCACACTGATCTGTCCGATCGCGCGCGCGCGCGGATACTCCTCGACAAACAACCACCAGCGTCCATCACGACGCCACAGAAAGGGGTCGGCCCAGAAGCGATCCGGTGGCGGTAGGATCGGCTGCAAGCGGGCTGGATCGGGAATCCATGGTGTCGTCGGATTCTCCGGTCCAATGAGTAGGAACCATTGGGCCCAAGCCGTTTGTTGTTCGCGCCGCGCGGTCCGTTTCCCACGCGCCCGCGCAAGCTTCTGTTGCAGTCGGCGGACGGTCGTTAGGAGTGAAGTCCACATGGGATCACGCGCAGACCCTGAACCGGGGAAGATCGATGGGTTGGGTGCCTGGCCTCATGATCTCGATGCAGACCACTGGGTCGACCATGTCTTGCCCTGTTGGCTGAACGGCATGCCGGCTGGCGGCCTGGCGCGCGCGGGATGATTAGGCTGCTCAACCGCCATCGCCGTCACCCTGGGTCACGTAGAGTGGTTCCGCCACCGCCGGGAGATGGCGTGCCAGGATCGGCCCTGGGCGTCCAGACTTGCTCAACTTGGGGGTGAATCCGAGCGCTCCGACCAGGCTGGTGAGCGCGGCGTCGCTGACGAAGATTTCGGCCCGCTCAACCCGCTCACGCCGCAGTTCGTGCAGCGCGGCGGCGAACAGGGAGGCGCGCGCACGCTGGTCCTCGGGTGCCGTCAGCAGATCCAGGATCTTCCCGCGGCGACGCCGTCCCTGGTCGAACGCCCGCACCACGCAATAGCCACGCAGCGTCTGCCCGTCGCTGACCGTTAGGACATGATGCCCACCATCTGGATGATCTCGATAGCGCCAATTCAGCAAGCGGGCGTCACGCTGGCAGATGGCGGGGTAACGCTGAACAACGCGCTGCCACAGTTGATCAAAGCGCGCATCGAAGTCGCCGAGATGTGGTTCGACAGGCAACTCAGGTCTCGGCCAAGGCCCCATCGCCTGTTCGATCAGGGCGCCGGTGAGATCACCGAGTTGGGTGCCTAGCACACGTGCGATGGGATGACGGAGGGTGATACGGCGATGGAATCCGCCACTTTGAGCAACCGGAGCGAAGCCGACGCGCTCCCCGATTCTGGCCATGGGGTCGGCGACATGCTTGCCGAGTTGGATGGGACCGGCGGCTGGATGGTCGAAAAGCGCGGCAGCGATGCCGCGCGACAGATTGGGAACCTGGTCTGAATCCATGACGGGCTGAGCCGTGCGCTTGTGCTCGCGCAGGGCCTGGCGAGTCAAACCCCAGTGCACCAGGACATCGACGAACCACCAGGCTTGACAGGGTGCACCATCGACGAAGAGCCCAGCCGGAATGGTTGCCAGGTTACCGATGAGATGCCCCCGCCACACGGCGACGACGCCCCGATAGCCGGGTCGCTCCAGGCGTGGATCCTGGTGCCATTGCCAATCCCAGAGCCGCTCAGCCCGGCGCGCTGGCGCGACGCCATAGACCTCTTCCATCCGTTCCAGGATTTGGCCCCGATCTCCCTCGGTCCCGAGTCTGATCTCGATCATCGTGCGATGGTTAGCGTCGCCAAAACCTCGTCTCAGCGTGCCCCGCCGCGCGTGCGATGGGGCTGAATAGACCCTGGAAGCATCGGCAGCGGAGCGGGGCGATGACGCGACCCTTACTCGTCCTTGGGAGAGAACTTCACAACATCTTCATTCAATTCCACCATGGCGTTATCGCGCATCTCGATCAATTGATCGCCCAAGGCTTGACGTTTGAGGATGACGACGAGCTGCGGTCTCGCTTCCTCATAGCTGGGTGGCTGGGCCTCGCGGGATTCCTGGAGTTCGATGACGTGCCATCCGAATTGGGTCTGCACAGGCTCCTTGGTAAAGGTTCCAGCCTCCATCGCGACGACGGCTTCCGAGAACGGCGCGACCATTTGGTTGGCATCGAACCAATCGAGTTCACCGCCATTTTTTCCGGTGGGCCCGAGGGAGTGCTTGCGGGCGAGGTCACCAAAATCCGCGCCACCCTCGAGTTCCTGGATCAACTCCTTCGCCTCGTCCTCTTCCTTCACGAGGATGTGACGCGCCTTGTACTCGGTGCGCGCGACGTTGGCTTTGATCTCTTCGTAGGCCTGCTTGAGTTGATCCTCCGACGGTTCGATTTCCATGCCCATGGAGGCAAGGGCCGCATTGGAGAGCACCTTCATGCGGTGGAGCTCGATGGCGACCGCCACCTGCGGGTCGTCCTCGAGTTGCCGGCGCGCGGCCTCCTGAGAGGCGACGATCAGACTCATGAAGTCATTGAAGGCCTGTTCTTGCAATTCGGCCGAACTTTCGCCCTGGTTCTGTTGCAGCCGCTCGAGATAGAAGAGTCGAAACAGATCGAGCGAATAGGGCGTGCCGTTTACCGTGGCAATGGCCACGTCACCGCTCAGCGGTTCGGCCGTATCCTCGGCAGAGCAGGCTGTAGCCGTCATGAAGGCAATAAGAATCAATGGGATGCGTTTGATGTTCATCATCTAATATGGTTCCATTCTCGAAATGATTGGTCTTCCAGGTGGCGTGTGATGAGCGGACGTGCAGGCCGCTTTGGCGCCCTTGATGCCAGCCAGCGGCGCAAGCAGCCCGCCATCTTGAGGGCCGATCGCGGGATCCAAGCCTCAAGCAGGAAACACGCGCTTGAACGGTTTGACCTGGACGTTGCGGTAGACCCCGGCCGTGACGTAAGGATCCGCGGCGGCCCACTCTTCGGCCGCGGCAAGGCTGGGAAATTCCGCAACGATCAGGGATCCGGTGAAACCCGCCGCTCCAGGATCGGGGCTGTCGATCGCCGGGTGAGGACCGGCGAGCACCAGACGACCGGCGTCTTGCAGGCCTTCCAAGCGCTCGAGATGCCCGGGCCTGGCCTGAAGACGGCTGCTCAGACTGTCTGGGTTGTCGACGGCGATGATGGCATAGAGCACGTCAATCGGCCTCCAATGGGCGGGTTTGGTTCGTCGTGATGGCGAGCGCAATCGAAGGATCAGGCGATCACAAGGACAACGGGCTTGCCCATCATACCGAAGAGCTCGAAATTGACCCAGACTTCTTCGCAAGCCAATGGTCCGCAGGCGGCGCAAAGAGAACTAAAGATGCACGCGACCGCTTCAAGGCCGACCATCTGATTCTTGCCGAGGCCTGATCCGTGATCGGTTTCCGAGCGCGGTGGCTGAACTCGGTTGCCGACGGTATTGAGTGGCGTTGCGAGGCATCGAGCCGGGCTGCATCGAGTTGATTCGTGTCGCTGACGCCATCCAATGATGCCATGGGTGCGTCGTGAGCCGGTGCGCTTCGGCGCCGAGTCATAAGCGGAAGTCGATGCTCGCGAGCAGTTGTCCCGAGGCGTCGCGCAGCTCCGCTCGCCAGGTTCCCGTCATCCCCGGACCGAGACGCTTGGTGGAGTGACTGCGCCAACTGTCCGCGGTGACGGGCACGCGAATCCGCAGGACCTCCTCACCTTCGTACAGCCAGACATAGTGCAGTACATCGCCGCTCAGGCCGGTGACCTCGCTATACGAGGAGAGCTGTCGAGGCGGCTCGCCCATTGCCCTGAGGTCAGTGATCACGCCACGCGGTTCGCGCGCGACGACAGACCGTGCCAGCGCGAAACGTTCGACCGCGGCGGAGCGGATCTCGGTGCGCATCGATGAGGGTCCGAGTGGATTGATTGGCTGAGTCGTGGCGGTCCTGTCGGGTGCCCGTCGTGGTGCCTCGATCGTCCCGAGGCTCCGGGGGGGAGTGGCCGTGTCGGCTATCGCGGTGGCCTGGACCGGTTCTCGCGCCCGCGCGGCCTCGTCGCTCCCGGTCGTGGAGTCTCGCTCCCCGGTGTCCTCACTCGGGTCAGGCTGTGGCGCGACCGCGTCCTCTACTCCTGTGCCGGCGACGTCTGGAGTCCCGCGCATATCAGGCGCTGGAGCAGGTGTTTCGCCCACGGCGGCATTCCCCACATGTGGTGCGCTCCCGCCGGTCTGTGAGAGAGCGGAGTCGGCGCCCGCGCGCGTCACGGAATCGGCGGGGCCGGACAGTGGTGGGATCGCGGTGATTTCCTCACTGGGGATGCCGCCGGGCGCGGACGTCAGGCGCTCACCGAGCAGTTCGGGTGGTAACGCCCCCGGGTCCGGTGCCCGGCTTGGTTGCTCGGATGCGAGCGGCGGTGTGACGGGTTGCTCCCGCCGTGCGACCTCCTCACGATGGCTCGGTTCCAGGCTGGTCTCGGGGATGTCAAGAGGCGCCTTGGGGGTGAGCCAGGAGATGAGCGCGAAGACCAGCAGGACGATGGTCAGCAGCAGGACCGTGATCGCCCCAATGATGCGGTCCCAGTGATAGATGTATTGCGTCTTCGGCGTCGCGCTCGGCCGGGGTGCTGTCGTCTTGGGCATGGTGGGTTGGACTCAGGTGTTGGACTCGTTCTTGCGCCTGTCCATGAAGGCGTCGCGTCCGCGCGCTCGCGGGCGGTTGTCCCGGACCAGACTTGACCTGAAACGTCACAAAGTCGCGTCCGCGCGCTCGCGGGCGGTTGCCTCGTTGCTCTTGCGGGTGACGAGCGCGCCTTCGGCGCGATCCAGTCAGGCATCCATGCAAGTCAGGATGGTGAAAGATGGCCGGATCGTCAGGATCTGGAGGAAGCGCCGCAGGGTCAGGGTCAAGCGGGCATGGCAGTCTAACGGCCAATCCTACACTGTTGGGTGCGTGATGGAACGAGGGCCTTGCCGTCCGCCTCGAAACCGCCCCGGATCAAAGGCTCTCGCAGCGCGGACTCCAGTGCGGGTAGACCATCGATCTGCTCGATGGCGAACCGTTTGCGCCCGCTCGGCGGGAGCAGGAGGAGGGCGGCGATCGCGAGGGCGAGTTCGCCACCCGGCTCGGTCATGGATCCCGGAAACGAACTCAGTTGCCGTCTGCTGGCCGCGAGATAGAAGACAGGTTTCCCGGCGACGAGGAAGAGGGTGGCCCCGGCGAGACGCTTCGGTGGAACCCCCGCGCTGGTCGCTGGCCAGGGGAGGAGGGCGCCATAAGGGTTCGCGGGATCGATCGCGGCCAGGACGCGGACCGTCTCGGGGCTGAAGCCGTCGATCGGGATGTCCTCGAGGCGGGCGCCGCGCAGCCGTTCGATCGCGCCATTCAGGGCGAATTGGGCACCCGCGAGCCCCTCGACGAAATAGCCACGACGGACCTGCCCGCTCTCTTCCATCTGCTTGAACAGGCGATAGAGCAGGCTGAATCCTCCCATCGTCTCCTCGGCCTGAACCGCCTCGCGGCTGACAATCCCATAGCGTTCGAGAAGGATCCGGGCGCGGGCCAGCAACTGTTCGGTCTCGTTCGTCTGTTGGTGCAAACTGGCGACCAATGACCAGCGTCCACCGGCAAGCATGGGGCCGCGGCCGTGGCGCGCACGGGCGCCGCGCAGGGTTCTCAGGGGTGCGAAGGTGTCGTTGGTGATCACCCCGTCCCAGACGAGATCCCACAGGGCCGCCTCGAAGGCGTCGCGACCGAGCCGAAGTCCGGAGCGTTCGACGGCTTGGAGCAACTCCATCAGAAAGGATGCGCCATGGGAGGCCAGGTGTTCGTGCAGGATGGCGTGTACCTGGGTTGCCCCTTCACTGGCGTGCGCATGCGTGCCCTCGAGGCTGATCTGGGCTGCGGTGGTCGTGCCCGGGGACAGGTCTGGGTCGGGACTTGAAGCGGACCCGCGCGGGCGCGGCCGCGCGCGAGTCATGTTGGTCGCCGCGCAGAGTTCCGGACACCCGCGACGATAGATGGCGATGCGCCCATCCTTCGGCCCGGTGGCGCCACAACCGACCCAGACGATCTGCCCCGTCGCCGCGAGCAGATCCAGGTCCTCCGCGCGGAAGCCTGGCACCCGCGCCGGCAACAGTACCCGCTCGAGTTGTGACCAGGGGAGCGGCAGACCCTCCAGTTGGATCAGGGCCTCGAGCAGCCGGTCCGGACCCTTGAGATCCTCGCCGATGCCATGCCAGGCGGGCAGGAAACGGCCCAAGGTCGCGGCATCGACCGGCGCGACGGCATCGCGTGCCTGGGCCAAGGTGCGTCGTCGCAGCCGACGTAACACCTCCGGGTCGCACCATTCGGGCGTCTGACCCAAGGGACGTATCTCGCCCCGGATGAGTTCACCCCGACTCTCCAGGAGGTGCAGCACGGGCTCGAGCTGCATCACGCGCAGATCGTAGCGGTCGGCCACCGTCTTGGTGGTGAAGGGGCCGTGGGTGCGTGCATAGCGGTGGAGGAGCCGCTCCAATGGCGCCTCGCTCGCGAGCAGAAAGGCATCGGGCAGTCCGGGGGGTGGAACCAGTCCGAGTGCGTCGCGATAGAGGGCGGCATCCTCGGCCGCAATCCAGCGTTCACCCCCCGGGAATCGCATGGAAATGGCGCGCCGCTGTGCGACCAGTGTTGCGAGCCAGGGGGCGGGATCCGCACTGGTGCGCGCGGCGAGTTCCACCGCACTGAGATCGCCGAGTCGTCGCAGCAGATCATGCAGGGTGTCGGCATCCTGTGCTTGGCGCCCCGGCGAGAGGTGTTGGAGGTCTTGTTCAAGCGTCTCGAGCACGTTCTGGTCGATCAGTTCACGCAGTTCGGCCTGCCCAAGCAACTCGGCGAGTAGACCACGGTCGAGGGTCAGGGCCTGTACCCGCCGCTCCGCGATGGGGGCATCCTGTTCGTAGATGTAAGCAGCGACGTAGGCAAAGACGAGCGAGCGGGCGAAGGGTGAGGCCTGTGGAGTGTCGACCTCATGGACACGGATCGAGCGGTTGCGAATGCTGCCGCAGAGTTCTTGCAGACCCGCGAGATCGAAGACGTCACTGAGTGCGTGTCGATAGGTCTCAAGGACGATCGGAAAGCCCGGATACCGGCGCACCGCGGCGAGCAGGTTCTGGGCCTTGAGGCGCTGGGCCCAAAGGGGTTGGCGGCCCTTGGCTGAGCGCCGTGGCAGCAAGAGGGCGCGCGCGGCATTCTCGCGGAACAGGGATGCGAACAGGGCCGTATCGGCCAATTGCTCGGTCACCTGTTCCTCGAGATCCTCTGGCACGGGCAGCAGGTCATCGAGTTCCGGCAAGGCTTCACCATCGGCCAAACGCAGCACAATGCCATCGTCGGTGTACATGACCTGAATCTCGAAGCCCTGCCGACGCGTGAGACGCTCCTGTAGGGCCATCGCCCAGGGGGCATGGATGCGTGCGCCGAAGGGGGTGAGGATGCAGATGCGCCAATCGCCGAGTTCGTCACGGAAGCGTTCGACGACGATGGCGCGGTCATGTGGCACACACCCGGTGGCGGCGATCTGCTCCTGAATGTAGGCCGCCAGATTGGCCGCCGCGAACGGGTCGAGGGGCGTCTGCGCGCGGATCCAGTCGGCCGCGCGCGCGGCCGGTTGTGCCGCGACCTGGCGGCAGAAGGCACCGATCGCCCGTCCGAGTTCGACCGGACGGCCGGGTCCGTCACCGCGCCAGAAGGGGAGCTTGCCGGGCTCCCCTGGTGCCGGCGAGACCAGGACGCGGTCGCGCGTGATCGCCTCGACGCGCCAGGTCGAGGCGCCGAGCAAGACACAATCGCCGGCCTTCGTCTCGAATACCATCTCCTCGTCGAGTTCGCCGAGGCGCGGGCCATCGGCGCCGAGATGCACGGCGTAGTGGCCACGATCCGGGATGGTGCCGGCATTCAGACGGGTGATCATGGCCGTGCCTTTGCGTGCGCTCAGTGTATCGGTCGCGCGGTCCCAACTCAGCAGCGGTTTGAGGTCGGCAAAGTCGCTTGCGGGATAGCGGCCACAGAGCATTTCGAGCACGGCCTCGAAGGCCGCGCGCGAGAGCGCACGATAGGGTCCGGCGCGCGTGACCAACTGGTGCAGGTCGGCGACCCCACGGGACTGCTCGACACAGTGCGCGGCGATCTGCTGGGCCAGCACATCGAGGGCGTTGCGCGGCATCCGAAAAGGTTCGATCTCGCCGGTCAACATCCGTGTGGCGACGATTGCGCATTCGAGGAGGTCGCCACGAAATTTCGGAAAGATGCGCCCGGTACTCACCTCGCCGACCCCATGTCCAGCCCGCCCGACCCGCTGCAGCGCGCGGGAGACCGAACCGGGCGACTCCACGAGGATGACCTGATCAACACCGCCCATGTCGATGCCCATCTCCAGCGAACTGGTGGCGACGATGGCCTTGAGTTCGCCACGCTTGAGCGCCTCTTCGATCTCGCTGCGCTGCGTGGGGCTGACACTCCCATGGTGGGCTCGGACCAGTGCCGTGTCGGGTGCCGCCGTGGTTTGGGAGGAGGGATCGGCCACCGGCTCACCGGCGGGGACGTCCTGCGTTGCGGCGAGTTCGTTCAGCCGTTGACACAGACGTTCGCACAGGCCCCGACTGTTGACGAAGAGGATGGTCGAGCGATGCGCACGGATCTCACTGAGCAGGGCCGGATGGAGCGCCGACCACATCCCCTTGTCCGCGGGTGGTCGGGGCAGGGTGCGCTGATAGAGCTCACCCAGGATCGAACCGCCTTGCGCCCCGGCGTCAGTGGGCGGCTCGGGTGGCCGTTCCATATCGGGTACGGGGACCCGCACCTGAATGTCGAGCCGCGGTGGCGCGGCGGCATCCACGATTTCCACGGGGCGGACACCACCGAGATAGAGTGCCGCTTCGGACAGTGGGCGCACGGTCGCTGAGAGTCCGATGCGTTGTGGATCCTGCTCGCAGCGCGCGGTCAGGCGCTCGAGCGATAAGGCTAAGTGCGCGCCGCGTTTGGTCGCGGCGAGTGAGTGGATCTCATCGATGATGAGGGTCCGCACCCGCGCAAGATGGGTCGCGGCACGCGAGCCCAGCAGCAGATAGAGTGACTCGGGCGTGGTGACCAGGATATCAGGAGGGTCTTGCAACTGGCGCTGGCGCTCCCTGGCCGGGGTATCGCCCGTGCGGATGGCAACGCTGGGGATCCGTACCGCAAGCCCGAGGCGATCGGCCGCGCGCGCGATGCCGGCAAGCGGCGCGCGCAGATTGCGTTCGATATCATAGACCAGCGCCTTGAGCGGCGAGACATAGAGCACCTGAATCCCGCGTGGGGCAGCGGAATCGTCTGGCGTGCCCTGCATCAGGCGGTCGATCGACCCAAGAAAAGCCGCCAGGGTCTTGCCGCTGCCAGTCGGTGCCGTCATCAGGACGTGCTGCCCCGTGGCGATCACCGCCCAACCCTGGGTCTGCACCGCGGTCGGTGCGTCGAATTGTTGACTGAACCAGGCCTCGGTGGCGGGGCTGAAGGGGGTCATGACGGGCTCCAGGGTCTCCAGTCCAGTGTGAGGGGCACGTCCGTGCCGCGCGACGCGCTATCCTTAAGAGTGCGTGCGAGCGGTGGCCCAAGCGAGTGAATCGACGCGCAAGCGCACGATCAGGATGATGTCATCTTGTGCGCGCAGGTTGCACCCTGGATGACCCGCGGCGCGTTCGCGGGCGGTGCACGTTAGCCGGACCCGCGGTCGGGTTGCGTCGGGGATCGTGCAGGGTCGCGCGTTCGCGTGGGCGTTGCGTTTGGGTGAGGATCTGCGCAGAATCCGAGTATAAGAGGTAGCGCTGGGTGGAGCGGGGGCGAGCCGCCAACCGGCCATCCTGATGATGATTCCGATGTTCTGATAGCAAACCGATCCAAGCAGTGACCGCAGATCCCCGTCAGCGAGCCAGCGACGCCTCAACGGCGGTCCAGATCGCTTGCGTCAGACCCGTGATGCCGCCGCGGGTGTGGTTGGGACATTCACCGCACGCCATTCCAGGCTCGCCTCGCCAGCGTGCGCAGGCGGACACGTGACGCAGGGACGCAAGCCCATGAGGCGACACCGAGTCAAGGATGAGCACCGTCCGGTCACCGTGCGTCCGCCACGCCGCGCGTTGCGCTGCTCTTCGCAGAGGATGGATTGAAGATGGCGTTGACCGCGTTGCCGCTCGGCTGGCGTCTGGGCTCGATCTTACTCCTCGCCCAAGCACTGCTGCTGGGATGGGTCGTCTACGACTCCCAGCACCTCACCCAGGATGCCTTGGATAGGGTGCGCGAGACGCGCCTGGTGGAACTCACCGAACGAGCCGGTCCTGTTCTGGCACCCCTGATCGCGACGTCCGATGTCGACCGGTTGCGGGAGACGCTGGCGCATTGGGGGCGCATGCCTGGCATCGGCTATCTGGTCGTGGTCGACCCAAGTGGACAACCGCTCGCCGCGCATGGTGCCGCTCCGCTGGGGTTGGACCCGACCGCATTGGCGACGGGCACGGTCACGCCCGTGCCGCATCGAGCTGCCACCGAGACCCAGATTGCGCTCCAATTCGCTGGACAGACCCACGGGATGCTCCATGTGGGACACACCGAGGACGTCATCGCCCAGATCGGGCAACAGTTGCGCGAGCGGAGTCTGTTGCATGGGGTGATCGCTTTCTGCGGCCTCCTGTTCGTGATCATCCTCCTGACCCTGGGCCTCAGCCGTCGTCTGCGGCGGGTGGAGCGCGCGGCGCTGGCGGTGGCGGCGGGGGATCTTCAACAGCGTCTCGATGATCCCGCTGCGGATGAGATCGGACGGGTCGCCCAAGCCTTCAATGAGATGGCCACGGCCCTGCGTCAACGCGAGTCGGCGCTGCGCGAGACCCAATCGGAATTGGAGCGGGTTTCGGCTTACAAGTATCGCAACCTCCTGAATGCCACTTCGGACGCGGTCATGCTGTTCGATCCCCAACGCGGTCTTTACGACTGCAATCCCGCGGCCGTGCGCCTGTTCGATTGCTCCCGTGCGCAACTGATCGGATTCCAGCCGGCTGAATTGATTGCGTCACCCTGGCCACCCGACGTCCTGCCGGATGGGACGATGGTCATGCCTAGCAGCGAGAATCGCCGCTTTGAATGCCTGCTAAGGGGGCCGGATGGACGCGAAGTGGTACCGGCCGAGGTGCTCTTGACCCAGGTGGCGCTCGGGCACACGAGCCTATTGCAGATGGTTGCCCGTGATATCGGTGCGCGCAAGGCGGCTGAGCAGGCGCTCAAGCACTCGGAGGAGAAATACCGTTTTCTGCTCGAGTACAGCTACGACATCGTCTATCTCTTCAACTTGGATGGCGTCTTTACCTTCGCCTCGCCGAGTTGGTCGCGTCTCATGGGCTACTCGATCGAAGCAACCCTGGGAACCCATTATCGAGAGTATGTCCACCCGGATGACCTCGCGATCTGTGTGCGAGCCTTCAAGGAGGTCATCGAACAGGGCGTGCAACGCTGTGACATCCGCTATCGGGTTCGCCACGCCGATGGCACTTGGCGATGGCACGATTCCAGCGCCATGCCGTATCGTGATGAACAGGGCGAGGTGATTGGTTTTCAAGGCATCGCGCGCGATGTGACCGAGCAACAGGCGCAAGACGAACAACAGCGCGTCGCCGCGATCGCCTTTGAGGCTCAGGAAGGCATGGTCGTGACGGATGTCGAGGGGGTGATTCTGCGGGTCAACCGAGCCTTTACACTGATCACTGGTTATTCCGCCGAGGAGGCGATCGGTCAGACTCCGCGCTTGCTTAAATCCTCACAGCATGATCAGGCCTTCTACACAGAAATGTGGTCGCAAATCCTCGACACCGGAAGTTGGCAAGGTGAGGTGTGGAATCGGCGTAAGGATGGTGAGATCTATCCACAATGGCTGACGGTTTCCGCGGTTCTGAATGCCGCCGGCAGCGTCACGCACTATGTTGGAACGTTGACCGACATCACCGGGCGCAAGTCGGCCGAGGAGGAGATCAGGGCGCTCGCTTTCTATGATTCGCTGACGCGTCTGCCGAACCGTCGCCTCTTGTTGGATCGATTACAGCAGGGACTGACGCACTGCAAAGAGCAGGACTGTCTGGGTGCCGTCTTCTACATCGACCTGGATGATTTCAAGACCTTCAACGATACCCTGGGACACGATCAAGGTGATCGACTCTTGCAGTTGGTCGGGCAACGATTAGCCCAGTGCATTTCAGACACCGAGACCTTGGCCCGCCTTGGCGGCGACGAATTCGTAGTGATGGTCTCGAACGTGGGAGCCGATCCGGTGGAGGCGTTGCGGCAGGCCGAGCATCTTGGCAAGGCCTTACTCGACGTCATGCGGGCGCCCTTCGAGCTCGATGGCGCGAGCCATTACAGCACCTTTAGCGTGGGGGCCACACTGTTCGACGGCCAATCGATCCGTCCTGAAGACCTGATGAAACAGGCCGACATGGCGATGTATCGTGCCAAGGCCGCGGGCCGCAACACCTTGCGGTTCTTCAACCCTGCCATGCAGTTGGAGGTGCAGGCGCGCGCGGATCTGGAGATGCGTCTGCGAGAGGCACTGCGCCATGAACGCCTGCTCTTGCATTACCAGATTCAGGTCGACCGCCACGGCGAGGTCGTCGGCGCCGAATGTCTGCTGCGCTGGAATGATCCGGGACAGGGGTTGATTCCACCGGATCGCTTCATCCCGCTTGCCGAGGAGAGTGGCTTGATCCTGCCAATTGGTCACTGGGTGCTCGAAACCGCTTGCGCGCGCCTCGCCGACTGGGCGCGGCAACCCGAAACGCGCGACCTCACGCTTGCCGTGAACATCAGCGCGCGTCAGTTTCGTCAGCACCACTTCGTCGCACAGGTCGAACGCGCATTGCTCGATTCAGGCGCCGATCCGACGAAGCTCAAGCTCGAGATCACGGAGAGTCTGTTGCTCGATGATGTCGAGGAAACGATCACCAAGATGGTCGCCTTGAAAGCGCGCGGAGTGGGTTTTGCGCTCGATGATTTCGGCACCGGCTACTCGTCTTTGTCCTACCTGAAACGCCTCCCGTTCGACGTGCTCAAGATCGACCGGTCCTTCGTCTTCGATATCCTGACCGATACCAATGCGGCCGCGATCGCGCGCACCATCATCGCGCTTGGTCATACCCTGGATCTCGATGTCATCGCCGAAGGGGTCGAAACCGAGGCGCAACGCGACTGGCTGGCGGATCAGGGCTGCCTGGTCTACCAGGGGTATCTCTTCGCGCGTCCCGAACCGATCGAGCGTCTCGCCCCATTGCTGCGCGAGCGATTCGACTGCAACGCGGTCTACTAGGTCAACATCTCAGCGATACCGCGTGCTGAAGGGAACTCACGGCAGGGTTTCCGTGACGCTCCGTGGAGCTCGACAGGTTGCCCAACCTTGCATAGTCCACCTATTTTCGGATAAGTTCCCTATTCGGCCTTGGGCAATGGCCTGTGCACGTGAGATGGGATTCATCTGCTGACGTGTTGCCAGGCTGTCCAATCGCCATCGTCCCGATGCCCGCCGGATACTCAGGTTTCACCCTGCCGGTCGATCGGGACACGCGGTGCGTCTCACCGCAAATCAACATGTGAGCCGATCCAATACGGCTCATTCATCGCGGCTCGGTGCCGACGAATCCTCTCGCTAGTCGTCTTCGGCGTTCGTGGCGAGGTGGCTGTATCGCTTCAATCCGCGCGCAGCCGTGTCCAACCGGGTCGTTTCGCGCAACCTCCGGGCTGACCGTTTGCCGCGGCATCGGTTCGTCGGATTGGGGCGATTGCGTCCGTCTGGTCTGGCTTGGTCTCGACTGGACGTGCCCGTGATGGCCCGGTTGGAGATTTGCTATGGCAGGCACCATGCCGTTCCGCCCGCGATTGGGCCATTCGTTCTCCAGGATGCTTGGCGTTCTGCTCGTCCCCATGCTGTCGGCACCCCCATCGATCGTGCTTGGGGAAGCGTCTGATGTGGAAGAACTCGAGCAACGCGTCGCCAACCTGGCGAGTCAATTGGCTGCGGCGCAACGTTCTCTTGAGGCGGCGCGGGCTGGGCGCATCGAGGATCGGGTGGCTGATGATGCGGTGGTGTCGCGAGAGATGGTCGCGCCCGGGGTCGTCGCCGAAACAGATCAAGCCCTCGATGAGTCGGCACCTGAGAGCACTGTATTCAAGATCGGTCCAGTGACGATCGGCGGGGCGATGCGCGTCAATTACGTACTCGGCAGTTACAAAATCCCCGAGATCAATCCAGGCCCCAACCGGGGTGGTCGTGGTGGCAACATTGAGTTGGACACCTTCCGGATCAATCTCGCGCTCGACTATGACAACCTCATCGGTCGTCTCGAATATCGTTGGTATACCGCTGGGTCGGGTAAGAGTTACAACTTTCTCCATACCGGCTGGCTTGGATATCGGTTTGCCGACGACAGCGAAATCCAGCTGGGTGTCAATCGCGTTCCATTCGGACCAGGTCCCTATGGTGTGTCCCAGAGCTGGTTCTTTGATCAGCACTATTACGTTGGGCTGTCTGATGACATGGATCTTGGCATCAAGTACAGCACCACGATCGATCGCTGGTTGTTGGATGTAGCTTATTATCCAATGAGCGAGGGGAGCTATTTCGGACGGAGTCTGAATAGTACACGCTATAGCTACGATGCGGTGCGCTGGCGTGAGACGGTCGATGCCGATGGCAACGTGTCCTTCGGTGTCGAGAACAACGGCTATGACGAGCGCCATCAGTTCAATGTCCGTGCCATCTATCAGTTCGACGACACCGCGGTACCGACCGATCTCGGAGTCTCACTGCAATACGGACGGCTGAAGGGGCAGCGAGCCAATAACGGAAGCCATTGGGCTGCATCGGTGCATATGGTCAATCGCATCGATCAGTTCACCCTCGCTTCGCAGTTGACACGTTACGAATACGATATCGACAGTGATAACCCTTGGGGGACTGCAGCGCTGATCCCGATGGGGGCCTATGACTTTGCCTGGCCAGTCGCGAGCAAGGCATGGATTCCGGCCATCTCCATCAGTTATCTCAAGGAAACCCCCCAAATCCCCTGGCTTGACTCGGTTCTCCCCTATCTCGAATACAGCAGTATCGTTAAGGACGAGTCATCCTTCAACGACAGCCAGTTGTGGGTCGCGGGCGCGGCATGGGCGAGTGGCGGTTGGTATATCTACAGTGACTTCGCCTACTCGAACGGGAATTATTTCGTCGGGAACAGGGCCGCGGGAGGTGGCATGGATGACTATTCCCGCATTGATGGGGTCGGTGATTTTGGTGTCAACGGCAACGACAAGTGGAATTATCGCTTCAATCTCAATCTCGGATATTACTTCTGACGATCCCCGGTGTTTCGGTCAAGCCAGACGCGTGGTGTCGTGACCACGCTTATGGACCGAGTCCGAGCGCCTGCGAGTCACCGGTGGATCGGTGGCGACATCACCAACGCGTCGAAATCAGACGGATCATTCGCTAGTGCGGAGTGTCGACATGAGTGAGAACAAGAGTCCCGAGAGTCCCGATGAGCCACGGCCCTCCTGGATCCAGTGGAATCCTCCCGTCTTTATCATTTCAGCGGTCCTGGCCTTGGTCTTTGTGCTGTTTTCAGCCTTGGCCACCGAGATCGCCGAGCCCTTGTTCGGGTCGATCCAAAACTGGGTGATCGATTCCGCGGGCTGGTTCTATGTCATCTCGGTTGCGGGCTTCCTAGTCTTCGTCGTGGCCTTGGCATTCTCGGGATTGGGTCGGATCAAGCTCGGACCCGAGCACAGTCAACCCGATTACAGCTATGGCTCATGGTTTGCCATGCTGTTCTCGGCGGGCATGGGGATCGGACTCATGTTCTTCGGCGTGGCCGAACCCGTCATGCACTTCGTTTCACCGCCCGTGGGCGACCCGGAGGTCGCCGGGGCGGCACGTCAGGCGATGCGCATCACCTTCTTCCACTGGGGCGTGCATGCCTGGGCCATCTATGCCGTGGTGGCCCTATCATTGGCCTATTTCGCCTTTCGTCACAATTTGCCTTTGACGATTCGCTCTTCGCTCTACCCCCTCATCGGTGATCGCATCCATGGGCCGATCGGCCATGCCGTGGACATTTTCGCCGTGTTGGGAACACTCTTCGGCGTGGCGACCTCGCTCGGGTTCGGTGTGATCCAAATCAACGCCGGCATCAATTATCTGTTCGATGTTCCGGTGTCCATCGGGGTGCAGGTTGCCCTGATCACTGGGATCACGGCGATTGCGACACTCTCCGTCGGTCTGGGGCTGGATAATGGCATTCGGCGGATCTCAGAGTTGAATATGATCCTAGCCGTGGTTTTGTTGGTTTTCGTTCTCGTTGCCGGTCCAACGGTTTTTCTGCTGCAAACACTGGTCCAAAACACCGGCATGTATCTCTCGAACCTGTTCGAGATGACATTCAATCTCTATGCCTATGAACCAACCGATTGGATTGGCGGCTGGACCCTGTTCTATTGGGGATGGTGGATCGCGTGGGCACCCTTTGTGGGGATGTTCATCGCGCGTGTCTCCCGGGGGCGAAGTATTCGTGAGTTCGTATTCGGGGTGCTCTTTGTCCCGGTTGGTTTCACCTTTATGTGGATGACATTCTTCGGAAATACCGCCATCCATATGATTCTGATTCAGGGGATCACCGAGCTTGCCGATGCGGTTGCCGCGGATACCGCCGTTGCACTTTTCCAGTTCTTCGAGTATCTGCCCTTTTCGAGTCTGATGGCTCTGATCGCAACCCTCCTGGTGATCACCTTCTTTGTCACCTCATCGGATTCCGGTTCCTTGGTGGTCGATATTCTGACCTCCGGTGGACAGGATGAGTCACCGCTCTGGCAGCGCGTGTTCTGGGCGGTCCTCGAGGGTGTGATTGCGGCGGCCTTACTGATTGCGGGAGGGTTAGCCGCGCTGCAGACCGTCACGATTGCGAGCGCCCTGCCGTTCACAGTGGTTATGATTCTGATGTGCTGGGGCCTTTTGCGTGCGTTACGGCTCGATGGGATCAAACACATGAGTCTGCAGTCGGCCCGGGTCCTGACGCTCGGGTCCAGCGGGCTGGTCAACTGGCGCCGTCGGTTACGGACCATTATTCATCAGCCGACGAAGACGGAAACCCTGCGTTTCATTCAGGAAACGGTCAAGTCCGCGCTCGTTGAGGTGGTGGATGAATTGCACAAGATGACATTGGACGCCGCGTTCGGCGAGGGTGAGGATGGACGGGTCTGGGTGGAGATCCGACACGGTGATGAAATCGATTTCTTCTATTCAGTGCGACCGCGTCCTTATGAAGCACCAAGCTTCATTCTGCGTGACACGCGCGCGAGTCGCGCCCGAGAGCTGCAATACTTCCGCGCCGAGGTCCATCTGCGCGAAGGCGGCCAGGACTATGATCTGATGGGCTGGAGTACCCAGGACATCATTACCGATGTCCTCGATCAGTACGAACGTCACATGCACTTTTTGCAAACCGTGCGTTGAGTGGATGTCGGCGGCGTTGGCCGGGATCAGTCCTCAACGTACCGATCCTTGGCGCCCGAGCAAGCGTTCGATACGCTGACGGATATCACGCAGGCTCAACCGACCGACGGGTTGCCGGCTCGCGGCGCGGGCGGCATCCGCGGCATCGATGCGCTCCTTGACGATACGCGCCAAACGCTCGGCGAGATCCGGGCGTTTGGCCAAGAGCGCGCGTAAACAGTCGCGATCGATCCGAATCAAGGTCACGTCGCTTTTGGCACGCAGCTCGAGGAATGAGGGCTCATTGGTCAGCATGGAGGTGATGCCGAGATGATTCCCTGGACCCAGGATCTCGGTCACCTTACGGCTGCGGTCGGGCAGGGTGATCGCCGCTTCGACCAGTCCACCCGTGATCACATAGAAGGCATCACTGGGGCTCCCCTCGGCGAGGATGACGTGTCCACTGTCGACGTGCGAATAGACACTTTGTGAGGCGATCTGCTCCAACTCATCCTGGGTCAAGAGGCCGGCAAGATCGAGGCTCTTGAGTGCGAGCAGGATGGTTGGGGGTTCGGCCTGAACGGTGCTCGCGCGTCTGGTTCGCCACTCGTGGACCTCCGGAGCAAGGCTGATGCCTGCGCGACTCAGCCCCCAATGGATCTCGCGAAAGAGTTCCTCGCGGCCGCGGAACACCCCGGGATAATTCTTCAAATGCACCCACACCATGTACTTATAGGGTTGGGTCGTCGCATCGGCGAGGCGCACGATGGGATTGGGAAATTTGAGGATGTTCTCGCATCGCAGAGCGGCCTCGAGGATTAAGGCGGTGGCGAAGCGCGGATCGACTTCCGCTGGGATCTGCACGAAATACCAGGGCGCAAACAGATGTTGATCGTCGTGGAGATTCTTCAACGGCTCGCCGGCCATCTTGGAGTTGGGAATGACATGGGTGGCATTGTCCCAGCCTCGTAGGCGCGTCGCGCGCCAGTTGAGATCAATGACCTGTCCAACCGTCCCGTCGCGCAGTTCGATCCAGTCGCCCATCTTGAAGGGACGCTCAATCCCCAAGGCGATGCCTGAAAAGAGATCTCCCAATGTGCGTTGCAGTGCGAGTCCGACCACGGCCGCGGCCACGCCGGTTGAGAGCCAGATGCCGGTGAAGGAATAGCCCCTTTGCCACAGAAAAATGGCCAGGCCGATCAACATCAGCGTGCCATAGATCAAACCGAGAGCGAGCTTTGGAACCCGGTCGGGCAGTGCCGTGTCCGCTTTGCGGACGATCAACACCTCGATTAAGCGGGCGATCAGCCAGCTCGCGAGCAGATAGGTGAGGACCAGGATCCCGATCTGCAGACGTGCGTTCGCCTCGGCGAGACCGAGCCGAGCCAACAGGATCCTGAGCAGGATACCGACGATCAGGACCAACGCGGGGAGCAGGATCAGGTCAACGATGGCTAAGGTGATCGGAAAACGGGCCATCAGCCAGCGGCCCTGCAGTATCCCCTTGCCTCCGCGCCAGAGCATGAGCAACAGCGATAGGAGCAGACCGATGTGCCAGTGCTCGGCGATGAAGAGTTCAACGGCATTCATTGAAGATCATCCTACCGCCAGTCACTGCGATGGCTCAAATGGTCGGAAATCGTCCCAAGTCGCCCGCGGCGCGTCCTGGTGGGTGCCACCCAGGGTGGTTCACGCGTCGCTGCGGAGCATGCGGTTCGTCACAACGCCATGGCATCGCTTCAGTGCTGGCAGCGGGGACAATAGACGCTCGAACGTTGCCCGATGCGCTGCTGGCGCAGCGGCGTTGCGCACACGCCGCAGGGTTCGCCGGCGCGTCCATAGACCCGCAGCGACCGCGCAAAATAGCCGGGGTGCCCGTCTTCGCGGACGAAGTCACGCAGTGTGGTCCCGCCCTGGATAATCGAGGCCTCGAGCACCGTGCGAATGGTGTCGGCAAGCCGGCGATAGCGTTCCCGGCTGATCCGATGACAGGCGCGGTTGGGGTGAATGCCGGCGAGAAAGAGTGATTCGCTGGCGTAGATGTTGCCGACCCCGACGACGACGCGAGGGTCCATGATGAAGTTTTTCACCGCGATGCGCCGTTGCTGTGCGCTGCGATGGAGGTGTTCACCGTCGAACCCAGGACTCAAGGGTTCGAGGCCGAGTCCACGCAGTAGGGGGTGACGCTGCAGCGCGCACTCAGGCGTGTCATCGGTCCAGAGAAAGAGACCGAAACGCCGTGGATCATGAAAGCGCAGACACCGCTGGTCGGCGAGCACCAGATCGAGGTGATCGTGTTTGCGCACGGGGGTGTCCGCGGTGACGATCCGCAGGCTGCCGGACATGCCCAGATGGATCAGCAGGCTGCCTCGGTCGAGCTCGATCAAGAGATATTTGCTGCGTCTGCTCAGGGTCCGGATGGTGCATCCGGCGACCCGCTCGGGGGTTTCGGGTGCAATGGGCTGGCGCAGGCGCGGTTCACGGACGATCAGCCGCTCGATTCGCTTGGCTTCGAGATGGGGGCGGATTCCGCGCAAGGTCGTCTCGACCTCTGGGAGTTCAGGCATCAGCGGTGGTCCGGGTCGATGGCAAAGGGGTCTTCGCCGAAACCTTGAGGCGCGATGGGCGCCGTGTTCTCCCGATCGGTTGGGGCGGGAGCGAAGGGGTCTGATTCAACTTCCATCCCAGCGGGCCATGACTCGATGGGGTCGAATACGCGCTGATCACTGGCGAAGGGATCGTCTTGCGAGCCAGGAAAACGCGGCGTTGGGTGGGCCTGCTCAGGGGGCTCGAGCGCGGGCGCGAACGGGTCTTGACCGAAGCCGGGCGGTGGGTCGTGATCCGCCTCCCAGCCGAACGCGTCAGGCCGAACGATCGGCTCGGGCGTTGGCTCGTGGGGGCGCAGGTGGACGGCCGGCGCTGGTCCGAGCGGAAGATCTCCGGAGAGCGGCGCCTCAGGGTCCATCAGGCCCGTGGCCGCATCAACCGGGTCCGATGGCTCCAGTGACCAGGCATCCCAGTCGTGCGTCTCGGCGTCCATCGTGGTGGGTGCGACGCCGGGCCAACGCTGGTCGCTCTGTTCCTGGCCAGCGATTCCGGTGGGGTCCGATGGCCGTGGCAAGGGGGTTGGGGCGCGCGCCCCTGGATCGGTGACCAGCTCGATGGCCTCGGTGAGCACATAGGTCAGTCGCAGATCGGGCCGACTCCAGCGACGCCCGTCGGGTGAAACCAGATACTCGATCTGACTGCCATCCAGCGCGCTGAGTGTCAGGCGCGATCCCGCGCTGGTGTCCAGCATGGGTTCGACCCGTTCGGCCGTCAGCATCTGGATGCGTTCGAGGGTCTCGAGGTTCAGGGCCACGTCGTCGTGGGTGGCGTGGGCGATCACCGGGTGGCGGGGCGCGACCGTGCGGGCCACGAAGTCGATGGGTGGCGCGATCAGGCGATGTTGGAACTGGTCCTCGATGAGATGCACCAAGTCGTCGTTGCGTAGGTAACGCCATTGCGCGATCGGATCGAGGCCGCCGAAGGCAACCTCGGTTGTGTCGAGTCGGAGTCGCAGGTTGGCCGGGTCGAGGCCAAGTTCGCTCAACACGACCGCGTCCGCCGGCAGGCTGCGCAGCAGGTGGGCCTCGCGGATCGCAAGCAGGGCTTGCACCCGCTCGGTGTCCGCATCCAGATCCCAGGGCGCACGCAGGCGCCAACCCACGTCCTGGCGCTCGAGCCGAATCGTTGGTTCACCCGCTCGGGTAATTTCGACCAAGAGTGGCGGTCCGCTCGCGGTGTCGATCAAGGTCGGCGGTCGCCGCGGGCGTTCGAGTTCTTGATGAATCGTCCACCCGAGCATGGCCACAACCCCAAGGAGCAGGACATTGAGCAACCAGCGTCCGCTCATTTGGCGCTCCAGCGCAGCCAGCGGATGCCCAGGCCGATGAGCATCAAGGCCCCCGGCATGATCACCAGTGACCCCAGTCCGATCCACAGGCGTTGGCGTTCGCTCAACACCAGGGCGGTGGGCCGGTCTGGGTGTGCGGGCAAGGCCGTGAGATCGCCTGGTTCGCTGAGCCAGGCGAGCAGGGCGAGGGCGAGGGCGAGGTTGCCATAGGCGCCGATCTGGGCATTGCTCGCGAAATCGCCGTCACCCACGATCAGCAACCGTTGTTCGCGACTCGCCGCGGGAACGGGGCGGCTGAAGGCAAGCACGACCGGAAGCGGACCGGCGCGTTCGCCGATCACTTCATCGCGTTCGATCAGGCCATCGAGTCGACCGGTCTCGTTCCAACTGCGCTCACCGGTTGTGAGATAGGTCTCGAGTGTCCAACCCGGCGTGGCACTGGTCTCGAAGGCAAGGCTACCCGGTAGGAGCGCCGGGATGTCCAAGCCCACAGTGAGTGGGTGTTCGGGATACTGAGCGATCACGGCGACCGCGGGCGTGGCCACGCCGAGGCCGGCGGCCGCGGCATCGACGACCGTACCAGGCAGGGGGGTCAGGCCGAGGTGCGTGCTCAGGGGCTCCAGACCGTTGAGCGGGCCGGGATCGAGCAGCCATAGCAGATTGCCGCCGTCTTCAATGAAGCCGATGAGTTGCTCGACGACGCCGGGGAAGAGGGCGATGCGCGGCATGGAAAGAATGAGGATGCGGGTCTCGGGCGGAATCCCCTCGGCGAGGGTGAGGTCGAGCGGGCGGGTAAGAATGCCGCGCTCGTTCAGTTCCTGACCGAGGCGTCCGAGATCATAGCCGCTCACCCCCTGAATAGCGCGCTCACCGTGTCCCTCGATCACGCCGACCCAGGACGCGCGTGGGTTGGCGAGTCTGGCGATCGCGGCGCTGAGCGTACGCTCGCTCAGTTGTTCAAGGCGTTCGCGGCGCCCGCGATAGTCGAGCAGGACCTGTCCCACCAAGGTCACGCCGGCGTCGCGCGTGCGCTCCGGAAACTGCTGCGGATCGACCCACTCGACCCGGAGATCACCCAGGACCTGCCGATAGCGCTCCAGCAGTTGCGCGATGCCTCGAGCCAAGGGCGTCGTCGGCTCCGTGAAGACCGTCACATGTAGCGGATCCGCGAGTTGCTCGAGGATCGCTAGGCTCTCTGGCCCGAGGCTATTCACATGCTGGCTGCTCCAGTCCCAATAGCGGTCGTGGCGCGCCGTGAGCCAGCCGGCCGCGATTAGGATTGCGCAGAGCAACAAGGCGAATAGGGCATCGGCGAGCGGTCGATTGAGCCGGCCGAGAATGGCGAAGAGGGTGTGTTGGACGCGGTTCACTGCAGGAATCGATTGGCCAGCCGCCGGTGGGCGAGGGCGAGAAAGAGTCCAGTCAGACCCATGAGATAGACCAAGTCGCTTGCGCGCACCGCCCCGAACAGAAACCACAGAAGGTGCTCGTTCCAGGAGAGCCAGCCGAAGAGCGACAGACCGGTCTGTGTCGGGTCATGGAGGGCATCGACCCGACCGATCACGGACAAGGTCAGGAGGAGCGCGAAGGCGAGCAGGACGGCCGCGCCAGGCTGGGTTGTTAGGCTCGAGGCATAGAGCCCGATCGCGCCGAACAGGAGCGCGACCAACCAGAGGCCAAAGGTCGCCGCGGCGATCTGGCCGAGATCCAACTCAGCGCCACCGAGGAGCAACGCAAGATTGAATAAGGGCAGCAGGGCCAATGGTGTGAGCAGGACAGCAAGGGCCAGGAATTTCCCCATCAGGATCGAACCCACGCCGATTGGCGCGGCCGCGGTCAGGGCAAAACTGCCGTCGCGAAATTCCCCACTGAGCATCCGCATGGCCAAGAGCGGTGCGGCCAGCATCTGCACGATGGCCGCGAAGCCGAAGAGGTTGAGCGTCAGTTCAAGGCTGAGGCTCGCGCTGCGTTCCTCCACACCCAGTCCAGTGAACTGATCGACGACATTCAGAAAGATCCAGGACAGCACCACCTGGCCGCCCGTGAAGAGAATCCAGGGCAGTGGCGTCACAAGCGCGCCATGGATGTCCCGTCTAGCGATCACGCCGATCATCGCGCGCTCCCCATCCCGCCCGCACCGATGAGATCGAAGAAGACCCGTTCGAGGTCATGCGGTTCCGGGGTCAGTTCACGCAGTTCGAGGCCGGCGGTAAGGGCCTGCCGGGCCAGATCGGTTGAGGTTGCCGGTGGTGTGAGCAGGAGGCGATAGCGGTCCTCGCCGAGTGCGACCGCGGCCTCGACGCAGTAGAGTCGCTCCAATGTGTGGATCTGATCAAGAGCCTGCCGCGTCATGATTGGCGCGAGCCGCACCCGCCACACCTGGGTCGGGCGGGTGCGTTCGAAGCGATCCTGGAACAGCATGCGGCCACGGTGCAGGACCAGCACCCGATCGCAGATCGCTTGCACCTCGGAGAGAATGTGGCTGGAGAGGATGATGCCACTGGTGCGCGCAAGGTCGCGAATCAGGGTGCGCACTTCACGAATCTGCACCGGATCCAGACCATCTGTCGGCTCGTCCAGAATGAGTATCCTGGGTTCGTGCAGAATGGCCTGGGCGAGACCGAGACGCTGGCGATATCCCTTCGACAGCTTGGCGATCAGCGTGCGCCCAACGGTCTCGAGCCCACACAAGCCCTTGGCGCGCGTCAGCGCCGCGGCCCGCGCACGGGTCGGGATGCGGCGCAATCGTGCGCAGTGGTGCAGGTATTCGTCCACCTTCAATTCATCGAAGAGGGGCGGACGCTCAGGGAGATAGCCGAGGTGGCGCTTGGCCGCGACCGGGCGGCGAGCCAGATCGATGCCAAGGATCTCGATGCGTCCCGCGCTTGGTGCGAGGGTGCCGCTCAAGAGGCGCAGGCAGGTGGTCTTGCCCGCCCCGTTCGGACCCAAAAGTCCAAGCACCTCTCCTTGGCGCAGCTCCAGCGCGAGCCCCTGGAGGGCCTGATAATGACCAAAGCGGCGGCTGAGAGAGGTGACGCGGGCGAGTGTGTCCATGAGTGCGGAACGATAGCGGCTCGGGGTCCGAAAGCCAAACCGGCGCGGCCCGCCTGGGTCACGCGGATGCTTGGATCGATGAGGTGAACCCAACCGGCTTGATGGCCAGCACCGAGCAGTCAACCTGTCGCAGGATGGTTTCGGCGGTGTTGCCCATGATGAGACCGGGAATGCCGCAGCGGGCTAAGGTCCCCATGACGATCAGATCGGCGCCTAAGCGCTCGGCGAGCGCGGGGATTTTCTTGCGTGCCGCGCCCCGTGGCAGATGCAGCTTGGGCTTGCGCTCGGCGGGGGGCGGCGCGCCCAGTCCGCCGAGCACCTCGGTGACCAGGGCCTCGAGGGCGTGGGCGCAACGCGCATGGACGCTTGAGACATAGGCCGTGATCTGCTCCTCCGGGATGCTCAGCATGGTGCCCCGCATCAGCTCCTCCCCCAGGGCCTCCCAGACATAGGCCACATGCAGTTCAGCGGACTCGGAGAACGCCAAGGAGGCGGCCAATTCGAGAATCCGCCGATTCAACTCGCGTCGAGTCTCGTCCTCGCCGCCGTCGGCGGCAGTGACATCGATCGCGGCGAGGATCCGGCGAAACGAGCGCCCGGCATGACACTTGGTTAGCCACACCGGGCAGGGGCATTGGCGCAGGAGATTCATGTCGTCGCTGCCCAACATGGTGTCGAGCCAGGTGACGTCCTCCGGTGGACGGATCACCAGATCGTGCTCTTGGGCCAGGACCGCGCGGACGATCTCGAGATAGGGTGTTCCAATCAGGACCTGGCTCATGATCGGCAGTCGATCGCGAAACGAACGAACCATATCGGACAGACGGGCCGCACGGTTCGTCATCAAGGCGTCCTGCAGCGCCTGAATGGGGCTCGCCTCGCCACTTGTGAGCAGGGCCAGGCGGTTTGGCACGATGACGTCGGCGAGCGTGAGCCGGGCGTGGTTGCTCTCGGCCAGGGCCACGGCGTGTTCCAGCGCGGCCTGACAGCCACGCTGTGGATCCACGACAAAGAGGATGTTTTTGAATCGTTTCACTGCAACCCCCTGGGGACAGCGCCCTCAGTGGTCCCGTTGTTGATGCCGGTGCTGGCGCGGCCATCGAATCCGCTCTCACGGCATCCGCGATGGGATGTCCATGCGGTCCGGATGCCTCCTCCCAGGATGGTAGCCGAAGATCGATTGGACGTCAGATGTCATCATCGGCCGCGGCCGCCTCGAGGAGGGCTTCGGGCATGAGGGTGCGTTCGGTGCGCACATGGGGCCAAGGGTCATCGGTCCATCATCCACTTGAAATGCATCCCTGCCAATCAACCTCTTGAGCGAGCTATAATCGACATCCCTTGGACTCATCCCCCGCGCCAGTGTGACGGGAGCCGTGCACGCCTGGTTGCAACCTGGCCGCGTCAGGTCAACGCAGGCACGATCGGCTGGCAGGGGTGAACAATCTTGTCGAGAAGCGAACATGTGGTTGAACCTCGTTCTACTCTTGGTGCTCGTCCTGCTCTTCATCCCGATCAGCATCGTGCTCTATGGCATCACGCGTTGGCAGGCCGGAACCACAGTGCTGCGCGCACGCCTCGAGGGTGCCCGTGGGCGCATCATTCCGAACATTTATGAATCGACGGAACTCGATACGCTACCGGATCCGGTTCAGCGCTATTTTCGTGCTGTGCTGCGCGAGGGCCAGCCCATGATCGCAGCGGCGGAGCTCCGGCAAGAGGGCGAATTCGACCTGGGGCGCGAGACCTCCCGTTGGGCGCCAGTCGTCGCCACGCAGTCGGTCGTGACCCAGCCTCCGGGCTTCCACTGGGATGCGCGCATCCGCTTCACATTGGCGGCCAAACTGTTCGTGCAAGATGCCTATATCGTGGGAACGGGCGTGCTCAAGGCATCGCTGCTGGGTCTGTTCGATGTGGTCAAGGTGCCGAGCAGCATGGAGCTCACGCACGCCGAACTGATGCGATTCCTCGCCGAGGCGCCACTCTACCCCACCGCGTTGCTGCCGAGTCAGGGGGTTCACTGGGAGCCGATCGATGACACCTCGGCGCGCGCGAGCCTTGCCGACGGGGACTTGAGTGTCTCGCTGGTGTTTTTGTTCGATGAGACGGGGCTGATTCATCGCGTGCAGTCAACCGGACGCTATCGAGCCGTGGACGGGGCCATGGTGCAAACGCCGTGGGAAGCGGTGTTCTCGAACTACAAGGAGCGCGGTGGCATGCGCATCCCGGTTCAGGGCGAGGTTGCCTGGTCCTTGCCCGAGGCGCGCGCGCCCTACTGGCGTGGCTGCATCACGGACGTGCTCTACAAATTCTCGGCCTAGTGACGCTGCGGGCCGACTGGGAATGGGCATGTTCGCACGGCACTCAGGGGGCGCGCTGCGAGATTCGCCGCCCCTGGGTGGATGAGGCCACGAGCGGGGATGGCGACCGCGGTTCGGGCCAGCGCGGCGCAAGGATGGGGGGATGATTGCCGCGGCGGCGAATCCAGTTGATGGCGCAGAGAATGCGGTGCTGGCTGGCGAGCCGGCGTTCGAGGGCGAATTTCCCCGGGAAGTCACTGAGCAGGAGGCCCATGAGCATGGTCAAGATTCCCTGCCCCGGGAGGAACAACATCAGGAAGCCCATGAAGACCAGCAGCCACCCGAGCAGGTTCTTGAAGATGCGAATGATGATGTAGACCACCGGGTGGTGACGTTTTAACCGCGATGCATGACGTTGCGGATCGAGGAAGTAGTCCTCGGGGATGCGGGCGAGGAGGAGCGGCAGGGCGAGCAGTGATCCGATGAACATGACCACCGACAGTCCCGCTAACGCCAGCATCAGTCCCTGGTGTGTGGCGACCCAACTGAGTATCTCGGCCATGAAGTCCTCCGCCATGATAAAGAGGTCGCGGATGCGGGTCCGCTCAACAGATCCGCGGCAGTTGCTCCCCGACGAGCCAATCCAGGATCCGACTGCCACCGAAGCCGGTTTCCATCTGCACGAAATGCTGCGGATCCTCGACGACTTCACCGATGATCGAGGCATCGACGCCAAGCGGATGGGCACGCATGGCGGCGAGGAGGCGGGTGGCCTGTTCGGGCGGGCAGATTGCGACCAGCTTCCCTTCGTTGGCTACATAGAGCGGGTCGAGGCCGAGAAGTTCGCATGCGGCCGCGACCTCGGAGCGAATCGGGATGTCGGTCTCGCGGATCTGCATGCCAACACCGGATTGGTGCGCCAGTTCATTGAGGGTGGTGGCGAGACCTCCGCGGGTCGGGTCGCGCAGACAGTGGAGGTCGGGGACCGTTGCGATCATGCTCGCGACCAGGGTGTGCAAGGCGGCGCTGTCGGATTGGATCTGGGTTTCGAAACCCAGGTTCTCGCGTTGGGAGAGAATGGCGACGCCATGATCACCGATCCAGCCGCTGACCAAGATGCGATCGTTGGGCCGGGCCTGGTCACCGGAAATCGTGATCCCGTCCGGAACCACGCCGATGCCGGTGGTGGTGATGAAAACGCCATCGCCCTTGCCGCGCTCGACCACCTTGGTATCGCCGGTGACGACCGCGACGCCTGCCGCCTTCGCGGCCCGCGCGAGGCTTTCGACGATGCGCGCGAGATCGGCGAGCGGAAAGCCTTCCTCGAGGATGAAGCCAACGGCCAGATAGAGCGGGCGGGCACCCGCCATGGCCACATCGTTGACGGTCCCGTGGACCGCGAGCGAGCCGATGTCGCCGCCGGGAAAGAACAGCGGCGAGATCACATGCCCATCGGTACTCATCACCAGGCGTCCGGGTGGCGGTTGAAAGAGCGCCTGATCATTGCCCTGTAGCAACAGCTCGTCGTCGAGATGGCGCTGGAAGAGCTCGCTGATGAGCTGCGCCATGGCGCGTCCGCCCGAGCCGTGACTCAGTTCCAGGGTGCCTCGCTCGAGGTCGAGCCGAACCGGGAAACGCCGATCTGCGATCATGGTGACTCCTGATTCAGGCCGTTCGTGAGAGGCTGGCGTTCGGTTCGCGGAACCGCCCATAGCTCCAGTAGGCGGCGCATGCGCCTTCGGAGGACACCATGCAGGAGCCCATCGGATTCTCGGGCGTGCAGGGGTTGCCGAAGAGTTTGCAGTCGGTCGGTGTTTTGACGCCCCGTAGAATCGACGGACAGTCGCAGCCGCGGATCTCCTTGGTGGGGGCCGCCTCGACCGGGAAGCGGAGTTCGGCGTCCAGGTCCGCGTAAGCATCGGCGAGGGTCAAGGCACTCTCTGGCAGCACGCCGAGGCCGCGCCATTCGAAGTCGGCGCGGACCTTGAAGACCTCCGCCATGAGTGCCTGGGCCTTGCGGTTGCCGTCCTCAGTGACGGCACGTCGGTATTGGTTCTCGACCTCGCAGCGCCCGCTGTTGAGTTGGCGGATCAACATGAGCGTGGATTGCATGACGTCAAGCGGTTCGAACCCGGCGATCACCACCGGGATGCCAAAGCGCTCGGGGACGACGTTGTAGGGTCGGCTGCCGATCAAGGTACTGACGTGGGAGGGGCCGAGGATACCGTCGAGCCGCACGCCATCCGGACCCGCCGTGGCGAGGATCGTTGCCAACGCCGGTGGGGTCAGCACATGGTTGCAGAAGACCGAGACGTTCTTCAGTCCTTCGCGACGGGCGGTCAGGATGGCGACCGCGGTCGGCGGGGTGGTGGTCTCGAAGCCGATGGCGAAGAAGACGACCTGCCGCTCCGGCGCGGCGCGCGCGATGCGCAGGGCATCCTGGGTGGAGTAGATCATGCGGATGTCCGCACCGCGCGCCTTCGCCTTGAGCAGGGTTTGGCGCCCGCTGGCGGGTACTCGCATGAGATCACCGTAGGTGCAGAGTGTCACCTGATGCTGGGTGGCCAGGAGGATCGCCTGATCGATGCGTGACATGGGCAGGACGCAGACGGGACAGCCCGGGCCATGGATGAACCGCACGTTCGGCGGCATCAGGTGCTGTACGCCATAACGATAGATGGCATGGGTGTGACCGCCACAGAATTCCATCAGGCGGTAATCACGTTCCGGTCGCGCCTCGGCGGCGATCGCCTCGGCGAGACGACGCGCGAGGGTTTGATCGCGAAACTCGTCGATGAATTTCATGGCGTGTCGTCGGTGCTGGCCAGCGCGCCCATTTCGGCGATCATGGCCAGGGTCCGAGCCGCCTCCTCCTCGCTGATCGTGTTGAGCGCATAGCCCACATGGACGAGAACATAGTCACCGACCTTGGCGTCCTCGACCAGGGCGAGTGAAATCTCCTTGCTCACCCCATCGAGGGCGACGGTCGCGGTGTCGGACGTGCTGTGAACAGCGGTGATGCGGGCTGGGATGGCAAGACACATGTGCGATGACCTCAACGCGAATCAGGGATATCGGCCGGGTTGCTGATGCGGCAGACTAAGTTAGGTGAAGCCTGAAGGCAACGCAGGGGTCGATTGCCGTGATCAGGAGTTCGGCGCGGCGACGCCATGCGGCGTCCGGCGCGGGTGGGAGCGCGGTCAGGGCCGCGGCAACCACGCCTTCGGGATGAAAGTTCCACTCTGTGGGGGCGAGGATGCGGTAATCACTGATGCGGTCCTGGTCGAGGCGGGCGAGATGGACGAGCAGGCCGCGCGCGGCTTGGGTACGCCCGATGCCCACGCCTGTCCCGGGAGGATTCACCTGGGCCGGTGGCGGTGCGGGCGCCTGGTCAGGGCCGGTGCCCGCAACGAAACTGGTCGCGACCTCAAGCAAGGCCGCCGTCAGCCGCACCAGCAGTCCGCATCCGAAGCGCCCGAGCAGTGACGCGATGAGCGGATGTTCGCGCATGCGCGCATAAGGGCTGGTTTCGCGGGCAACGCCGTGCCAGGTTGGGCGCGCGACAAAGTGCGCGGCCCCGGGACCCGTGAGCGCCTCGAGCAGGGTCCGGTCAGGGAGGTCGGGCAACACCGCGATATCGGTGGGGCCAAGCCCGGCTTCGTTCGCGTCAATCAGGTGTCGCAGGAGGGGCGCGGCGACCCCGTCGGTGACGCGACACCAGTGCTCGAAGCGGGTGGCATCGATCACCTCGTCGAGCCAGCGCGTGGGTGCGACGCCGAACAGCGACCGGGTGAGCTGCGCCTCCAGCGCGCTGGCGGCGGCATCGAAGACCGCCTGCCGCGCCAACTCGGCCGGGGCCTCGCTGCCAGGATGGAAGAGGTCGCCCTGGGCATCCAAGGCCGCGAGCAGGCGAGTGGTCTCGCTGATGACCAATCGCAGGTCCTGCCGCGCGGGCGCCGTGCCGAGGAGCCCGGGCCAATCGAGTAGGATGCGCCAGAGATGCTCGCGCCCACGTTCCACGGCGATGGCCCGCTCGCGCCGGATCTGGGTCAGGGGACTCGCCACGCAATCGCGTGCTTGCTCCAAGGCCGCCGCGCAGGCACCGGCTTGTGCGCGTGCGCAGACCGAAAAGAGACGGGGTAAGCGCACACTGGTCTCCGCCGCCGTGCGGCCGATGAAGACCGACGCGGCGTGCACGGGCCGGGTGGAGCGGATCCAACACTGCGCGCCTGCCGCGGTGCGGTTCACCTGGATCTCAAGATTCCCACTTGGGTCTGTCATGGCAAGAGTGTAGCGTATCGGTCCGCGAACCCTATTCCGAAACGCCCATGTGGGTGCTGAGGAAATTCGTTCTGATCAGGATCTTGCCGAGGTCACCGCCAACGTGCTCACACCAGAACAACTCGATGGATTGCGCCGCGATCTCGTCTTTTCGGCTGAACTCGCAGGGCATTCCCTAAGGCTTCATTCCACCTGGGGATTGTTCTCGCCACGCGAGATCGACGAGGGGACCCGTTTGCTGTTGGCGCATCTCGAGGTTGACACGAATGCCGATTGTCTCGATCTCGGATGTGGCTATGGAGCCATTGGCTTGGCGCTTGCGAAGCGGGCGCCGGACGGGCAGATCCTGATGGTCGATAAGGACTTCGTGGCCGTGGAGTACGCGAATCGTAACGTCGCTTTGAATCGAGTGCCAAACGCCCGTGCTCAGCTCAGCAATGGCTTCGCGCACATCGACCCCGCGCTGCGCTTCGACCTCATCGCCAGCAATGTGCCGGCGAAGGTGGGCAAGGAGTTGTTGGCGATCCTCCTTCATGATGCCCATGCGCGTCTGCGCCCGGGTGGGCGTCTCTACCTGGTCACCATCAATGGTCTGCGCCAATACATGAAGCGCAATCTCAACGAGGTGTTCGGGAATTACGACAAACTCAAGCAAGGCGCGCACTACACGGTTGCCCTAGCCGAGCGCCGCTGAGGTCAGGCTCGAATCGGCACATCCTGGCGTCGTGATGGTTCGGACCAGGTGGCCCTGGAGCGTGGGCGCCCCTGAACAGGTCCGTCAGCACCCGACCTGGGATGCCCGTGCAGTGGGTGCTGACCGGTCCATAGGGTGAGGGCGCCGGCGGTTGCGGGAATTGAGGGGCCGGGACCTAGTCTGCCGGGATCAGGTCGAGCAGCCGTTGCGCCTCTTCGCCCATTGCGGTTTCAGGGCCGAGATCGAGTGCTTGTTGGAGTGCCGCGCGCGCCCCGCTGGCATCGTCGGCCTGCAGGCTGACGAAGCCGAGTGTCAGCAGGATCCGCTGATGCGTCGGATCCTGCGCCTGGCCAGCACGCAACTGGGTGAGCGCCGCGTTGGTCTCGCCGAGGTAATGCAGGGCGAGCCCGAGATCATTGTAGGCATCGACCTGGTCCGGAGCGAGTTCGATCAAGCGGCGGTAGAGGGGCACGGCCTCGCTGTAGCGGCGTTGCACGAACAGTTCATCGGCTTGTTGTGCGAGCAGTGCCGGGTTGGTTTCAGTGATGGCTTGAGGCGCGACGTTCTGCGGTGGTCGTGGTGTTGATGCCCCAGGTGATGGGGCGGCGCTGTGCGTGGCCGGTGCGGTGGCGATGGGTCGAACGAGTTGGCGCAGATAATAATCCCGCGTTGCCGCGAAGATCGTGAAGCCATAGAAAAACAGGAAGACGGCGAAGACAAACCACTGAAGGAGGGACAGACGGGGCATCGGTGGGACCAGCGTGAACGAATTGAACGAACAATCGTAGGAAGCCGCGGCCGGCCTGTCAAACCGCGCCACGTCTTGGGCCATCGTCTGTGATCGGCCTGGCCTGCCGCAACGCCGACGCGCCCGTGGCTCGGTCGGCGCAGCATCTCAGCTCACCGGGGCAGCCCACAAAAAAAGGGTCGCGACGACAGGGTGTGGTAGCTGCCGTGGCGACCCAACTGGCTTGCTGCTCGGGTCTCAACGCCGATTCCTTCAGGGAACTCGATCGACGCCGTGATTGAGTCGTCGTGGTCTGGTCCTCATCGGTCCCGGCCGACGCGAGCGCGCTCGGAACAGTACGGGCAGGCTCCGCCCATGAGGAGCGGCCAACACGGGTGGATCCGGGTTCGACGAAACCTGGGTTCCGGATCGAGGCCGTCATGCGGCAGGGGCGCCTTCGGTCGAACTGGTCTGGCGGGATTCAGGACACCGTGTCACACCCCCGCGCCGACTGGTCGTGCGGCGGATGCGGCATGCTGAATCCCTATGAAGCCTCTGAAGCGGATGCGGAGCAGCGTGATCAGACTGGAATCTATACTTGCACGGGAGACGTCAGTAGAGTATTTCACTGAGTGCTAATGTTGTAACAAGTTGTTACGGCCCACGACGCTGACGCTGCGTCACCCACTCAGTGGTAACAGGAAGTATTCCCGTCCCGCTCATGTGCGCGCCACGCGGTGGTCGTCTCCTCGCTGACTCGCTATCGGCCCGCGCGCAAGGGCGTTGGATCGTCCAGGTCGGCGTTAACCGAATGCGATGATGATGTGCCGAGACGATGTCTGAGAGACCGATTCGAATTCTCGTGGTCGACGACGATGCGGCATTGCGCGCCTTGCTCGGGGACTATCTCGCCGGAGAGGGATACCGCGTCGCCGGTGCCGAGGATGGCCTCGCAATGGATGACTGGCTGTCGGAGCATGAAACGGATTTGGTGATCTTGGATCTGATGTTGCCGGGTGACGATGGCCTGACACTGGCGCGCCGATTGCGTGCGCGCACCGATGTGCCCATCATCATACTCTCGGCGCGTGGCGATGACATCGACCGGATCGTTGGTCTCGAGGTGGGCGCGGACGACTATCTGCCTAAGCCCTTTAACCCACGCGAACTCCTTGCGCGGATTCGTGCGGTGCTGAGGCGTCGCTTTCCCAGTGACGCCGCGAGTGGGGGCGAGGTGCTTCGATTTGGGCCGTACCGGCTCGACCTGGCACAACGTGAGCTGCGACGCGGCGATGAAGTCATTGTCCTGACCTCCGGTGAACTCGAATTGTTACGGATCCTCACCGAACACCCGGATCGGGTGTTGGATCGCGACCGCTTGCTCGATCTTCTGAAAGGATACGAACGCTCTCCCTTCGATCGGAGTATCGATGTGCAGATTGCCCGTCTGCGCGCGAAGATCGAGCTGGACACGAAACGACCGCGCTACATTCGCACCATTTGGGGCAAGGGTTACATGTTCACGCCAACCGGTGAGGCCTGATGTCGCGGGCACGCTGGATCCCGGCGACCCTGTTTGGACGCACGCTCTTGACCTTGCTGGTCAGCTTCACCTTGTTCGGCTGTGTCACCTTCTGGGTCATCGTCACCTATGCGCTCACGCCGGTTGCACAACGCTCGGCCTCGGATCTGGCGAACATCATGGTGTTGTCCGCACGGACGCTCCACCAGTTACCCGAGGAGATGCGCGATGACTACTGCGCGCGCTTGCGGCGCGATTATCAGATCATGCTGCGCGAGGAGCGGCCATCGACCGATCCCTCGCATTTCTTCTTTCCCTATTTGCGCAAGGTCACGCAGGCGCTGGAGGAGCGACTGGGCCGGCCCGTGGACATCGTGTCGAGTCTGGACAGCGAGGATCGTTGGTTCTGGGTTGCGCTCGATGGTCGGGCTGGGAACATCTGGGTTGGCTTTCCTCGCAGTCGGGTCCAGACGCGCCCGATCGAAGGGCTCTCCATGATCGTGGCGGTGGCCCTGATGCTGATCATTGTGAGCGCCCTGTTGATTGCCGGGCGCATCACCCAGCCATTGAATCGTCTGGCGAAGGCCGCCGAGCAGGTCGCCCTGGGCTATTCACCAAAGACGCTGTCCGAATCCGGGCCAACCGAACTGGTCAACCTGGCACGCCAGTTCAATGTGACCAGCCGGCGCATCCGTGAACTGATCGCCAATCGGACCCTGTTGCTCGCGGGCATCTCGCATGATCTGCGCACGCCGCTCACCCGACTGCGACTGGCGGTGGAGATGCTGCCCCAGAACACCTCAGCGGAGCTGGTGTCACGCATGGAGCGAGACATCGATGAGATGAATGCGCTCATTACGCAGGCGATCGACTTTGGCAAGAGTCTTGGTCCCGGTCAGCGCGAGGAGGTCGATCTCAATACCGTGATCTCGGATTTGGTCGCGGGGCGGGCGCGAGTGATCTGGCGGGCCGGGCAGCCCTGTCGGGCGCGGGTTGACGTGATCGCGCTGCGACGCATCATCGGGAACCTGCTAGAGAATGCCTTGCGTTACAGCCAGGAACTGGTCGAGGTCCAGCTCGATTGCCGTCGTGGCCGCTCGATCGTCCAGGTGCTCGATCGTGGACCTGGCATTCCCGCGGCGGAGCGCGAAGCCGTGTTTCGCCCCTACTACCGACTCGAGGGCTCGCGTAGCCGCTTGACTGGCGGGACCGGGCTGGGTTTAGCCGTCGCCTATCAATTGGCCTTGGCAAACCAGCTCGAACTGCGGCTGGATGCGCGCCGTGGGGGTGGATCCGTTGCCAGTGTGCGTCTACCGCCGCTCACTCCCGAACGGGATCCCACGGTGATCGGAGGGCAAGCGGTTGACGATCCGCCCGCGGGTGCCTAAATTGCCTCGCGAGTTTCATCGATTCCAGAGGCGATCCGCTGGTCACTTCAGCGGTTCGGCACCACCCTGCGTCCTCGTGGTGCTTGGCCGGCTAACATGGCTCGATCATGGGCCCTTGGCCTCGGACGATTGGTCCCCCCTGGGGTCATCTTTACCCATCCACGACTCGGAGCACTTGCGATGCTGCAGCCCGGTGACAAGGCCCCCCCGTTCTCACTCCCTAACGCGGACATGGAACGGGTGACGCTCGATCGGTTTCTCGGGCAGCGGAACCTGGTGATTTATTTTTATCCGAAGGACGATACCCCAGGCTGCACCATGGAGGCTCTGGATTTCACGGATCTGGAATCCGAATTCGATGCGCTCGCCACCGACATCGTCGGCATCAGCCGCGACACCTGCATCAGCCACGGGGCCTTTCGTGACAAATATGGCCTGACGGTTCAGTTGCTCGCCGATACCGAAGGCGAGGCGTGCGAGGCCTACCATGTCTGGCGTGAGAAAGAAGTCCGTGGTGAAAAGCGCATGGGGATCGTGCGTTCAACCTTCATCGTCGATCGCGACGGGGTCGTGCGCCACGCGCTCTACGACGTCAAGCCCAAGGGGCATGCCGCCGAGATGTTGGAGTTGGTGCGCTCCCTGTGAGTCCCAAGCCTCCGGCGTGTCCGCCAGCAGTGGCCCGCGGGGCGGCCCGGTACGCGGACGGCTCGGTTCCAGGACCCCTGGGCGGGAACCGGCGGCCGCCACGCGGTTGAACGCAGGGCGCGCCGCACGCGTCCCCCTAGTATGAAGCTGCGTGCCTACATCCTGATCTTCCTGCTGGTGTTCGGACTGACACCGCTGGTCCTCGCTGTGACCATCAATTTGCCGCTGGTCCTGGATCGCACCACGTTATTTTATCAGCGCGCCTATTTGCAGAATCTGCGCGCGGATTTCCGTGACCTCGATCAGCATCTGGCGAGCCGCCACGAGATGATTCGCCTGCTCTCGAAGCTGCCCGAACCGGGTTTGATCCTCGGCGAGCAAGGCGACGCCGAGCAGATCGACTTAGCGCGTGCCCGCTACACGGAATGGATCAACCAAATCCTCGGTGATCAGCGCGACATCATCCAGATTTTGTTCGTCGGCGACGACGGGCTGGAGCGCTTCTGGCTCGCCCGCGACGCACGCACCCAGGCATGGCGCCCCACGGCCGCGCCGCCGCAGGTGCCGAGTCGGCAATTTCTCGCCGCGGGTCTTGAACTCCAGTCCGGAGCCGTGATGGTGAGTCGCATCCGGATCGATCCCATGGCGGGCGCGGACGACCCTCGCCAGCTCATGACCTTGAGCCTGGTCAGCCGTATAGGTGGCGAACTCGCCGAAGAACCGCGCGGCGTGGTTGTCATGGCCATCGACGTGGGTGGTTTGGCGCAATTCTACCGTGACACACTCTGGGTCAATCAGGACGGCAGCTACCTCCGGCCCGGCCAACCGGCCAGCGGTGAACCCGAGGCCTTCGAGGCCTTCCCTGGACTTGCTGAGATTTTCGCGCAGGGCAATCTTGCGGTATGGAAGGGGCGGCGTGGTCGGCAGTTGCTCTGGGTGCCCATGTTCCTGACCGAAGACGGGCGACCGCTTTGGGTCGGTCGCGCGGTCGATCCGTCGCCCATCGATGAGTTTCGCGATGCGCTCATCGTGCGTGTGCTCACCATTATCTTCCTGCTCGTGTTGGTGGTGATGGTGTTGGCCCGCTGGATCGCGGCCCGCGCCGAGTTTTTTGGCGATCAACTTCGCGGCGGGATCGGTCAGGTCCTGCGTGAGGGGCGGGCATTGCAATTCCACTGGCGCGGGCCCCGCGAGGTTCGGGAACTGGGAGAGCAACTGAGCACCTTGGCATTGAATCACGCCGAGTATCTCCAAGCCGCGCGCGCGCACACCCGTGAACTGGAGAAATCCAATCGCTACAAGTCCGAGTTCCTAGCCAACGTCAGCCATGAGCTGCGCACGCCCCTGAACTCGATTCTGCTGTTATCGAAGATGCTCGCCGCCGAGAGCGGTGGCTTGAATCCGGCGCAACGACGTCAGGCACAAGTGATCCATGAAGCGGGCCGCGACCTGCGTAGCATGATCGATCACATTCTTGATATCTCATTGATCGAGGCTGGGCATGTTGTGGTCGTGCCGGAGTGGTTGCGTCTGCGTCCCATGCTGGAGGAGTTGCTCGAATTGGTCACCCCGCTGGTGGCGGAAAAGACGGTGGTGCTCGCGTTGGAGATGGCCGCCAACACCCCGGAACGGATCTACACGGATCCCGATAAACTGAAACAGATCTTGAAGAATTTTCTTGCCAACGCGGCGAAATTCACCGAACGCGGACGGATCACCCTGGCGGCGGAAGGGGTGGGACCGGGACGTCGCGAGGTGGCGATCAGTGTCTCGGATACCGGGATCGGGATACCACCGGACAAGCAAGAGATCATCTTCGAGGCCTTTCAGCAGGCCGATGGCTCGACCCGCCGTCGCTACGGCGGCACTGGACTGGGCTTGACGATCAGTCGCGAGCTTGCGCAACGTCTTGGTGGTCGGATCCAGGTCGAGAGCACCCCGGGCGCCGGCGCCTGCTTCACGCTGTTGTTGCCGGTCGCGGCGAGTGGTGCGGTTGACGCCGAGACTCAGACGCATCCGCGACCGGTGCTCACCCAGGAGGAGGCGCCTGCGCGTTCGGATGCCCCGAAGGTGATCACGTCGCCGAGCGTTGCGAGCGATGGAGGTGCGCCACGGCGTGGCTGGGTGTTGATCGTCGAGCGTGATGTCAAGACACTGGTCGCCTTGGCCTCCGAGTGTTCGCGCCGAGATTTACGGGTGCAAACGGCCGCTGATCTCGACGAGGCGATCGAGACGTTGCAGGAGGAGGGGGACGGGTGCGAGCTCGTGTTGTTGGCTGCCGGGGTGTCGGCTGAAACGACCTGTGCTACGCTGACCGCGCTCTTGGGTCGAAGCGGCGATCCGAAACCGGCCGTCGCGGTGCTCGGCGAGGATTCGGCCGAGACCCAACTCGAGGGGTGTCTTGGTGCCGGAGCGATCGCCTACCTGCATAAACCGATCGATCCAGAAGCGTTCAGCGCGTTGCTTGCGCGCGTGTTACCGGATCGATCCATCCCGGCGACCTTGGGATCGGGCAGCGTCTCGCCCGGCTGAGTCGGGCCGGCCTGGGTCTGCGCGGGTTCGGTTCGTTGACGGCTCGGCGCTCGGCCGCGATGCCACACTGGGCGGAGAAGATGACCCGTTACGCTGGATTCAAGCTACTGATCGTCGATGATCATGCTCACAACCTCTTCACACTGCGGACTCTGATCGAGAGTCAGATGGATATCGTCGTCCTCGAGGCGACCTCCGGGCAAGAGGCGATCGACCTCACGCATCGCCATCCTGATATCGATCTGATCATTCTTGATGTCCAGATGCCGGATATGGATGGCTTCGAGACCGCCTCCATGCTCAAGCTGCGCAAGCGCACGCGTGACATCCCCGTCATCTTTCTGACCGCTGCCTTCAAGTCCGAGGAATTCCAGCAGCGCGGATTCGCGGTCGGCGCCGTTGATTATCTCCTCAAGCCGATCGACGACAATCTGCTGATCAACAAAATCAGTACCTACTTTCGTCTGATCGAAAAGGAGCGTGAACTCAATCGCACGCTCGAACAGGTCGTTGTCGAGCGGACGGCTGAACTTGCCGAGGCCCGTCAATATCTGATGAATATCCTCGATCATATGGGAGAGGCGCTCTTGGTGCTCGACCCACAGGGAAACATCAAGCTGACCAATCCAGCGGCCCAGCGCATGCTTGGCTATCGTGGCGAGGACCTGCTCGGCATGTCGATCGGCGATGTCTTCGAGGAGGAGGGCGATGCCGAGGCCGGAGCCTTCATGGGGACCTGGCTCGAAGCGCTGATTCGCACCGGTGCCTTGAGTCGGATCGAGGCTCGTTTCATTGCCAGCAACGGGCGTCGCGTGCCCATTCTCTTTTCTCGCACCGCGGTGAAGGATGGCGATGGGCGGATCAGCGATATCATCTGTATCGCCAAGGACATGACCGGGTATGCTCGGATCGAGGACGACAGCGCCGAGGCGGACACGTCGCGCCGTCGCGGCAGGCAAGACGAGAACTCGGTAGGAGGAGTACGACGATGAGTGAGCGGCCGATCGTGGAGAGCCCGGAGGACGAGAATACCACCCTGACCGCCAATGCCTTGAAGGCGATGGCGCACCCGCTGCGTTGGAAGATCCTCTGCTCACTTGGCGACAAGGAGCTCTCGGTCGGCGAGATCGTCGATCGCACGGGGACCTCGCAGAGCAATATCTCGCAGCATCTCGAACAACTGCGTAACAAGAATATTGTCGTCGCCCGCAAGGAGGCCAATCGGATCTATTATCGCATCCGCAACGACCAACTGCTGGACTTGATCGGGATTATGCGTGATGTCCTTTGTCCGGCCAATCTCGACGATCGTTTACCGAAATAGCGGCTGGTCATGGCGCGATCCTGCCCCGGCCAGTCCAGCGCTCCATCATCCCCGCCCCATTCAGGACCTTGACCCATGCTCGATTCCACCAACTGGTTCTCCGAGATTGCGCCCGAGGACGGTTCCGCCTTCTCGCTGCGGATCAAGACCCGCCTGCACGCCGAGCAGACGCCGTTTCAGCACATCGAGATCTTTGCCACCGATGGGTTTGGCAATCTGATGGTGATCGATGGCTGCACCATGCTGTCGAGTCGAGACAATTTTCTCTATCACGAGATGATGTCGCACCCAGCGCTCTTCACGCATCCAGAACCCAAGCGCGTTTGCATCATTGGTGGCGGGGACTGTGGAACCTTGCGTGAGGTGCTCAAACATCCAGGTGTCGAGCAGGCGGTACAGATCGATATCGACGAACGGGTCACGCGCCTGTCTGAACGCTATTTTCCAGAACTCACCGCATCCAATGCGGACCCTCGCGCCGAGTTGCTGTTCGAGGATGGTGTGCGGTGGATTCAACGCGCGGAGCCCGGCAGTCTCGACCTGATCATCGTCGACAGCACCGATCCGGTTGGACCTGCTGTTGGACTCTTCACCAGTGACTTCTATGCCGATTGCCGACGCGCCTTGGGGGCCGATGGTCTGTTGGTGCAACAGAGCGAATCCCCGCTCTATCATGTGCGGATCCTGACCGAGATGTCCGCTGCGATGCGTCACGCGGGGTTCCGCGAGATCCGCTCCCTCTTCTTCCCGCAGCCGATCTATCCTTCCGGCTGGTGGAGCGCGACCCTGGCCGGTACGGATCTCGATCCGAGTCGGTTCCGGTTCGAGGACGCCCGGGCGAAAGGGTTCGAGACGCAGTACTATAACGCCGAGATCCATCAGGCTGCCTTGGCCCAGCCGGAATTCCTCCGGCGCGCGCTCGGCTAGCGCTCACCAGGCAGCGTCCGCGCGCCTTGCGCGCATTCCGCGGCACACTTCCCGCGTGCCGAGGGTGCGGGTTCTGAACGCCACGAGAAAAAAAGGGGCCCCAGCGGGGCCCCATTGCGTTCACAACAGTCAGGCGTTTCAGTTGCCCTTAGAGTGCGGCTCCACGCGCTCCAACGAACTCAGGATAGGCCTCCAGGCCACACTCTCCGATGTCCACCCCGGAATACTCCTCTTCCTCGCTGACTCGGATGCCCATGATGAGCTTGATGATGAACCAGACGATCAAGGAGGAGATGAACACCCAACCGAGAATGGTGGCCAGACCGATGCCCTGAGCGGCGAAGCTTGCTTCTGGGTTGGTGATGGGCACGGCCATCAGTCCCCACATGCCGATCACACCATGCACCGAAATGGCACCCACCGGATCATCCACGCGCAACTTATCCATGGTGACGATCGAGAACACCACCACGACGCCGCCAATGGCGCCAATCATCATGGCCAGCAGCGGTGACGGCATGAGGGGTTCGGCGGTGATGGCGACCAATCCGGCCAGTGCACCGTTTAGCGCCATGGTCAGGTCGGCCTTGCCGAACAGCAGACGCGCGGTGATGAGCCCAAAGATGGTTCCGCCCGCGGCCGCCATGTTGGTATTGACGAAGACCGCGGCGACGGCATTGGCATCCTCAACGTTGGAGACCACCAATTGCGACCCGCCGTTGAATCCGAACCAACCGAGCCAGAGGATGAAGGTTCCAAGTGTCGCGAGCGGCATGTTGGCGCCTGGAATGGCATTGATCGAGCCATCCTTTCCGTATTTGCCCTTGCGCGCACCCAGCAAGATCACGCCTGCCAGGGCCGCGGAGGCGCCTGCGAGGTGAACGATCCCGGAGCCGGCAAAATCACTAAACCCGAGGTCGTCGAGGAAGCCTTCGCCCCATGTCCAGTAACCCTGCAGCGGATAGATGAACCCGGTCATGACTACGGCGAAAAGCAGGAATGCCCAGAGCTTCATGCGCTCAGCCACGGCACCGGAGACAATGGACATGGCCGTGGCCACAAAGACGACCTGGAAGAAAAAGTCGGCCATCCCGGAATAATAGATCTCGCCTTCACTCCCCAGAACATCGTCGAGCGCATTGTCGCCGCCAAACATGAAGCCCCAATCGATATCGGGAATGAAGCCATTGCCTCCGGCCGGGTACATGATGCCGTAACCGATCAACATATACATGATGGACGCGATGGCGAAGAGTGCGATGTTCTTCGTCAGGATTTCAGCCGTGTTCTTCGCTCGCACCATGCCCGCCTCGAGCATGGAAAAACCCGCGGCCATCCACATGACCAGCGCGCCCGAAATCAGGAAATAAAAGGTATCAAGTGCGTACCGAATTTGAATGATGTCTTCCACGTGGAACGCTCCTAGTCGTTAGAGTGCGTCTGATCCGGTCTCGCCGGTGCGAATTCGAATCACTTGACCGACATCGAAGACGAAAATCTTGCCGTCGCCGATCTTGCCTGTGCGCGCGGCGCTGCTGATCGCTTCGACGACCTTCTCGACCATATTGTCATCGACCGCGATCTCGACTTTGATCTTCGGTAAGAAATCCACGACGTACTCGGCACCACGGTAGAGTTCGGTGTGCCCTTTTTGACGTCCAAAGCCTTTGACTTCAATGACGGTGATTCCGGACACACCAATATCACCGAGTGCCTCGCGGACGTCATCCAGCTTGAAAGGCTTAATGATGGCTGCAACCAATTTCATCGCAAATATGCTCCGATGGAGGCTGAGGGGCAGGCCCCTCAGCCAAGGTGTGGAGGTTCCCGATTCGCGGCGCGAGCGGGAACTAGAACTCCTTCAACCAACCAACCCAGAATTGCGGGTCAGTGTCGTAGGTATCGCGACCGACCTGGTCATAGTTCAGGCTGAAGGTTCCGAACTCGCCCGCGTCGCGACTAATGGTCACGCCCCAATGACCGTAGTCGTTCCCGCCATCGTTATAGTCGAAATCGTAGTAGCCGCCGCGCAGCTCCAAACCGAAGTCATAGGGCAGCGCAAAATCGAGTGCGGCGTAGTAATACCAGTCACCCTGAATGAAGACGGCCTCGCCTGACTTCACTCCGTCCGCCTTGTCTGCCTGTCCATAGACGGTGTATGCCAAGCCGAGGGTCAACCACTTCCAGGTTCCGCTGGCGCCGAGTTCAGCGAAGTCGAGATCGTTGCCATCGGGATAGGCGTAGTAGATGGCGCTGAGATCGAAACTCAGGTCGTCGTTGATCGCAGCGGCATAGCCCAGATAGAGATCGAGTTCATAGCCAGGTGAGCTGTAGGAACTCACATCGAAGGTGTCGGTTGCCAGATCGATCTCGAATTCGTAACCGCTGCCAAAGTCGACGTTGGAGATCCAGGTTCCAGCGTAAAAGCCGCTGATGTGTTCGTAGTCGAGACCACCTTGGATGGCAGGCTTGTCTTGCGTCTGGGTGACGCCGCGGAAGAGATAGTTACTGACCGCGCCAATGTTGGCACTGAAGTTGTGCGGGCTCTGCGCCACAGCGGTTTGCAGTGAGCCGAGGCCCATGGTCAAGGCGCCGAGTGCGAGTGCGGTCCCGAAGCGGTGTGTGGTCGTCATGTTGTTGGCTACCTCATTTCAGAGAGTGGGTCGGCCTGGTTGATGCCTGAACCGCAACGTGTGACGTTGCGAGGCCGGGTTACGTCATGTCCTGGTCATATAAGCATGCTTCATGCCAGCGATGACTCCGGTCTGTGCCCAGAGGTTTTTCGGCACCATGTTGCGCTACAGCAACATCATGCCGCGCTATTGTGGTGCGCATTGTTTGGGTCTAGATCCATGTCGCACCATAATAGTGCGGAGAATCAACCCGGCGGGATTTAGCCCAGCCCATCTCCGCGGTGGGTCGCGCCAGAAACATCAGGCGGTCCTGCGTCTATAATGAAGGGCAGGCGGGCCTGCGCGGGCGCTCGGCTCAGCGACCTGGGCATCAGGCGGGGCGCTGCTGGCTCAGGTCTCATGCTCGTTCGACGTGACCATCGTGGGCTCGATGGTCGCCATCTTCTCACTCCCGGCATCCAGTTTGGATGCGGGATCCAACCCCATGCCTTGGAGTCAAGACACCGTATGTTGGACCCAAAACAGCTCGACGATCTTGCACAACGGTTGGCATCGGCGATGCCCAAGGGCATCCAGATGTTGCAGGAAGACATCAATCGCAATCTGCGGGCATCGCTCGAATCCGGTCTCGGTCGACTCAACCTGGTGACGCGTGAAGAGTTCGACGTGCAGTCCGCCGTGCTTGCGCGCAGCCGTGAAAAGCTGGCTCTATTGGAGGCGCGTATCGCCGAACTCGAGCAGTTGCTCATCCAGACGCAAACGCCAGGAGACTAAGACGGGCGCCGATTAAGAGCGTGGCGCTCTGCATCCTCCATAGTCGTGCGCGGGTTGGCATCCACGCCCCGACGGTGACGGTCGAGGTCCACCTCGCGGGTGGCTTGCCGTATCTGTCGATGGTCGGGTTGCCTGAAATGGCGGTGAAGGAGAGTAAGGACCGGGTGCGCGGCGCGCTCCTGAACAGCCGTTTCCAGTTCCCCATCGGTCGCCTGACCATCAACCTCGCGCCCGCTGATCTGCCGAAGGAGGGTGGGCGCTTTGATCTTCCCATCGCCATCGGAATCCTCGGGGCATCCGGGCAGGTCCCGATGGACCAACTTGATCGGTACGAGTGGATCGGTGAACTGGCGCTGTCGGGTCACTTGCGTCCCGTCACCGGTGTCTTGCCGGCCGCCATGGCTGCTCGGGCCGCGGGTCGAGAGCTGGTCGTGCCCCTCGAGAACGCCGAGGAGGCCGCGCTGGTCGGCGGGCTGGTCGTGCGCCCGGCGGGCCATCTCCTGGAGGTCTGTGAGCATCTGAGCGGCACCCTGGCGCTCCCGCGGTGCGGGGCGAAGGAGACGGTGCAACGACAGCCTGACTACCCCGATCTCGTTGATGTGAGAGGGCAGGATCATGCGAAGCGAGCCCTGGAAGTCGCTGCCGCCGGTGGGCATGGCTTGTTGTTCATCGGGCCGCCGGGAACGGGCAAGTCGATGTTGGCCAATCGCCTGCCGGGTTTGCTGCCACCCCTGACCGAGGACGAGGCGCTTGAGGCCGCGACGATCCGCTCGGTCAGCGACCGTGACCGTTTCGACCCGGAGCGGTGGCGCGAGCGTCCCTTCCGTGCCCCGCACCACACCGCATCGGCGGTGGCGCTTGTCGGCGGGGGCAGTAATCCACGGCCCGGGGAGATCTCGCTCGCGCACCAGGGCGTGCTCTTCCTGGACGAGTTGCCGGAGTTCGACCGCAGGGTCTTGGAGGTGCTGCGTGAACCGTTGGAGTCAGGCCATATCGATATCTCGCGCGCCGCGCGCCAGGCACGGTTCCCGGCTCGATTCCAACTGGTCGCCGCGATGAACCCTTGTCCCTGTGGTTATCTCGGTGACGATAGCCGGCGCTGCCGCTGTACGCCCGAGCAGATCGCGCGCTATCGTGGGCGCATTTCCGGCCCGTTGCTCGATCGCATCGACATGCACATCGAGGTTCCCCGGCTCGATCTGAAGGTGTTTTGGCCAGATGATGCCGAGGCGCCGGCACGCCTCTCCAGCGCGGAGGTACGGGCGCGTGTCGCTGCCGCGCGCACGCGGCAATTGGCACGCGCCGGCAAGCCCAATCATGCCCTGGGGCCAACCGAGGTCGAACGCGACTGTGTGCTCGACCCTATTGGTCTGAGTCTGATGCAGCAGGCGATCGATCGTCTCGCCTTGTCCGCGCGGGCTTACCATCGCATCCTCAAGGTCGCGCGCACCATTGCCGACCTCGATGCAATGGCGCGGATCGAAGCGCCGCACATCGGCGAGGCGATCGGTTATCGTCGACTCGATCGCGGCACCGCGGCGGGGTGACTGGCGCCGGGCGCCCTCCTCGGCGTGAGGCCGGGTCCTGGGTGTCGTGCGCTCGACCAGCAGCGCATGCTGAGTGCGTCCGGGAGTGCGCCCTGCTGTTTTCAACGATGAACCCGAAATCATGCTGCAACTGCAATCACTGAGTCTTCGCCGTGGGCCGCATCTGCTGATCGATCAGGCCGACGTCACCGTGTATCCGGGCCAGAAGGTGGGACTTGTCGGCTACAACGGCTGCGGCAAGTCCAGTCTCTTCGCCCTGCTGCTCGGGGAGCTGCAAGCCGACACGGGAGGGGCCGCGATTCCGAACGCCTGGACGATTGCGCATGTGGCGCAGCACACGCCGGAGGGGCCGCGAGAGGCGATCGAGTTCGTACTCGATGGCGATGCCGAACTGCGCCGCATCGAGGCCGAGTTGCGCCAGGTCGAGTCGAGCGGCGATGGTCTGCGACAGGGCGAGCTGCTCGGTCGGCTCGAGGCGATCGATGCCTATGGAGCCGAGAGTCGGGCCGCGCGCCTGCTGCATGGGCTGGGTTTCGCTCCTGGCGAAGAACGACGCCCGGTCAATGATTATTCGGGTGGTTGGCGCATGCGTCTAGCATTGGCGCGGACCCTGATGTGTCGCTCGGATCTCTTGCTGCTTGATGAGCCGACCAATCATCTCGACCTCGACGCGGTGATCTGGCTCGAGGGTTGGTTACGGTCGTATTCGGGGACGCTCCTCCTGATCTCCCACGATCGCGACTTTCTGGATGCCGTGACCGGACACATTCTGCATCTCGAGCGCCAACAGTTGACGCTCTACAGCGGCAACTACTCTGCCTTCGAGCGCCAGCGTGCCGAACGCCTCGCGCAACAGCAGGCGGCGAGTGAACGTCAGCAACGTGAAATGGCTCACATGCGTCGTTTCGTCGACCGTTTCCGGGCCCAGGCAACCAAGGCGCGGCAAGCGCAGAGTCGTTTGAAGGCGCTGGAGCGCATGGAGTTGATCGCCCCCGCGCATGCCGATTCTCCCTTTCGATTTGCCTTTGCGCCGGCGGAAACGTTGCCGCGACCACTGCTCCGACTCGATCAGGTGGCCGCGGGATACGGTGGCACCCACGTGATCGAGCGGGTCGCGCTCAGCCTAAACCCGGGTGATCGCATCGGCTTGTTGGGACGCAACGGGGCTGGTAAATCGACCTTGATCAAGGTCTTGGCTGGTGTGTTGACACCCAGCGCAGGGCGCATGGAATGCGCTCAGGCGCTCAAGATCGGCTATTTCGCCCAGCACCAGATCCATCAACTCCAGCTCGATGAGAGTCCGCTCGCCCATCTGCGTCGTCTCGATCCGGCCGCGACCGAGCAAGCGCTGCGCAGCTATCTCGGTGGGTTCGGTTTTGCCGGGGATCGCGCCCTCGATCCCGTCGGGCCACTGTCGGGTGGCGAAAAGGCGCGGCTGGTGTTGGCCTTGCTCATCCGGCAGCGCCCGAACCTGCTTCTACTCGACGAGCCGACCAACCACCTCGATCTGGAGATGCGTCATGCGCTGAGCGAGGCACTGCAAGGCTTCGATGGGGCGCTGGTGTTGGTCTCACATGACCGCCACCTGTTACGCGTGACCAGCGACACGCTGTTGCTCGTCGACGCCGGCGCGGTGCGGCCTTTTGATGGTGATCTGGATGACTATCCGGCCTGGTTGGCCGGTCGCGCGAGCAAGGATGCCGTGCTTGAGTCCACCGGCAATGCGGCGGCGAGTGCGTCCGACGGCAAGGATCGTAAACAACAACGTCGCCAAGCCGCCTTGTCCAGACAGTCTCTGCAACCGCTGCGTCAACGGGAGAAGACGCTGGAACAGCGCCTCGACAGCCTCGCGGCCCGGCGCTCACGGATCGAACAGGCCTTGAGCGAGCCGAACCTCTATCTCGCCGAGGCCAAGACCCAACTGCTCACCCTGCTCGAGGAGCAGCGGCAGGTGAATGCGGAGCTTGAGGAAACCGAGGAGGCTTGGCTCGAGATCACCGAGGCTCTCGAGCATGCGCGGCAGTGTGAGGAGGGATGACAGAGCACGATGATCCCCACTCGAACGCCACCTGAACCGAATTCAGCGTCTGCAAAGCGAGCAGGGCCGCGTCATGATGTTCGGCGTCCGAACGCTCGGCAGCGCCGTGGCTCCCGGTGCGTCTGCGCTCAAGGGCGGCCTCGTCAAAACGGTCCGAAGCTTGCATTGTCTGGCTGCGGGTATGCACGGTCGCACCCTGGAGTCGTCTCGGTATGGTCGCGGGTTCTGGTGCGATTGCTGCCGCCGGGCGAGCGAGTCGGTGCAAACATCCCGCGGACGATCGATCGAGAATCGTGGCCTCGCGTGATCGGCTGAGCGGCGTCCTCCGCGGCAACGCCGAATCCCGGTAGCGAGTTCAACCTAACCCCCAACTCTAAGGACCAAATGGCGCCATGTCACCGTTCAAGAATCTGATCAACGCTCGACCGAACGACCAGTTTTTCGATCTGCCGTCGCTGCCCATGACACCAGAGGGGATCGCGCGGAGTTTCCAGCACTACTACGCCTATACCTTGGGGCGCGATCGTGACTGCCACTCGGCCTACTACCCGTACAAGGCGCTGGCCATCTCTCTGCGCGACCGTCTGATGGAGCGCTGGAAGTGTACACGTCAAGCCTATGACAACGCAGGTTGTAAACGCGCCTATTATCTGTCGCTCGAGTTCTTGATGGGTCGAACCCTATCGAATGCCATGCTCAATCTCGGCATCACAGACGCCGCAACCCAGGGCCTTTATGATCTCGGCATTGCGTTGGAGGAGATTGCTGGAAACGAACCCGATGCCGGCCTCGGCAACGGTGGGTTGGGTCGGCTCGCTGCCTGCTTTCTTGACGCCTGCGCGACTCTCCAATTGCCGGTGCGCGGCTATGGATTGCACTATGAATACGGCATGTTTCGTCAGGTCATCGAGAACGGAAATCAGATCGAGGAACCCGACCATTGGGTTCGTGACGGCAATCCCTGGGAACTCGAACGCCCGGAATTCACCCAGCGGATCCAATTCGGCGGCTGGACCGAGACACACAAGGATGCAACGGGGCGCGAGCTGGTGTCCTGGGTTGGTACCAATGATGTCCTCGCCGTACCCTACGATATTCCGATTCCTGGCTATCACAACAACACCATCAACACCTTGCGTCTGTGGAAGGCGGCGGCCACCGACGAGTTCGACCTCGGGGAGTTCAATTCGGGTAGCTATCCCGAGTCGGTCGCGCGCAAGAACGAGGCCGAGCACATTACCATGGTGCTCTATCCCAATGACGCAAGCGAGAATGGCAAGGAGCTGCGTCTGCGCCAGCAATTCTTTCTCGCCAGCGCGAGTTTGAAGGATGTGCTGCGCGATTGGATCCGGTTGAATGGTCGCGATTTCAGCCAGTTCGCGGCAAGGAATTGCTTTCAACTCAATGACACCCATCCAGCCGTTTCGGTTGCTGAGTTGATGCGCCAATTGATGGACGAACATGGGTTGGAGTGGGGCGAGGCCTGGTCGATTACCAGCCAGACCATGGCCTACACCAACCACACCCTCCTGCCGGAAGCGCTCGAACGCTGGCCCGTGCGATTGTTCGAACGTCTTCTGCCGCGGATCCTGCAGATCATCTACGAGATCAACGCGCGTTTTCTCGACGAGGTCTCCACGCGTTGGCCTGGTGATAATGACCGGATACGGCGCATGTCACTGATCGAAGAAGGCCACGAGCCACAGGTGCGCATGGCGTATCTCGCCATCGTCGGGAGCTTCTCGGTCAATGGTGTTGCTGGTCTGCACTCGCAGCTCTTGATCGAGGGACTGTTCCGCGATTTCTACGAGCTCTGGCCGAAGAAGTTCAACAACAAGACCAATGGTGTCACCCCGCGGCGCTGGCTCGCGATGTGCAATCCGGATCTGCGTGAACTCATCAATGAAACCATTGGCACCGACTGGGTGAGGGATCTCGATCAACTCGAGCGACTCGCACCCTACGCCGAGGACGCGGCCTTTCGCGCGCGCTGGGACGCGATCAAACAGGCGAACAAACGCCGGCTGGCCGAGACCGTCGAACAGGCGTGTCGGGTAACCTTTCCAGTCGATGCGCTGTTTAATGTGCAAGTCAAGCGTATCCATGAGTACAAACGGCAGTTGCTGAATGTGCTGCACGTGGTCCATCTCTACAACCGGATCAAACGCGGTGACACGAAGGATTGGACTCCTCGGTGTGTCTTGATCGGTGGTAAGGCCGCTCCTGGCTATTTGATGGCTAAACAGATCATCAAGCTGGTGAACAACGTTGCCCGCGTCATCAATGGCGATCCCGAGACCGAAGGGTTGCTCCGCGTTGCCTTCATCCCTGATTACTGTGTCTCGTTGATGGAGATCATCGCCCCTGGAACGGATCTGTCAGAGCAGATCTCCACGGCCGGCAAGGAGGCTTCGGGCACCGGTAACATGAAGTTCATGATGAACGGTGCCATTACGATCGGAACCCTTGACGGGGCCAATATCGAGATCCGCGAGCGGGTTGGGGAGGAGAACTTCTTCCTCTTCGGATTGACCGCCGCGGGCGTTGAGTCACGCCGCGAGCACTATGACCCGAATGGCATCATCGCCGCGGACTCCGCCTTGCTCGAAGTCATGAGTCTCTTGGAGTCCGGTCACTTCAACCGTCACGAGCCCGGGATCTTTGATCAGATCATCCTGTCGATTCGTAACGCCCATGATCCCTGGATGACGGCGGCCGATTTCCGCAGCTATATTGACACCCAAGCCCTAGTCGACGAGGCCTACCGTGATCGCGAACGCTGGCTGCGGATGAGTATCCTGAATACGGCATACAGCGGCTATTTCTCCTCGGATCGCACCATTTCGGAATACAACCGCGACATCTGGCATCTTGAGTCCGTGCTGCCGCGTCCCCTGTAACCCTGCTCGATCAGGCTGATCGTTCCGCACGGGACGGTTGTCGTCAATCTCAGGTTCGGGGCCGCCCCAGGACGGGGGGCCCCGGCCTGCCCGCCACCATGCGGGGTGGCGGCAACGGTCGTCATCCTTAACGTGACGCGCTGGCGCGCGCGCCCCTTAATCGACGCGAGGAGTGCATTGCAGCCCTTGAACGTCAATCCGCGCGTTCGGACCGCGTCTGCGCGCACGGCTGAAAATGCTTTGTCCGGGTGCACAACAGGGTCTAGGATACAGCGCCAGGTGAGGTTTGCCAGGACCATCGAGCATTCAATTCGAATGAGTTGAAGACATCAAGACGACTCGACGGTTTGAGTCCGGCACGATAGAAAACGGCGCGAGAGCCATGAGCAAGCATGCGAATTTTGATCGTCGATGATGCCCTCGATGCGCGAGAAATCGTCGCGCGCCTGCTCAAACGCTGGGGCCATGATGTGGTGACGGCGTGCAATGGCCTCGAAGCCCTGGAGATCCTACAGCGCGAGCCGATTCGGCTGATCATCAGTGATTGGATGATGCCCGAACTCGACGGTCTCGAACTCTGCCGTCAGGTCCGCGCCACGCAATGGACGCACTATGTCTATTTCATCCTGCTGACGGCACGCGATGACAAGGATGATCTGATCGAGGGGATGACCGCTGGGGCAGATGATTTCCTCACCAAGTCCTTCAACTTCGAGGAGCTGCGGGTGCGCTTGCGGGCGGCCGAGCGCGTCTTGAACCTGGAGAGCCAGCTCGCCGAGCGGAATCGCAAGCTCAACGAGATCAATCAGGAACTTCAGGTTGCGCTTGATCGCATTCAACTCGATTTGCGTGCGGCGGCAAGTTTGCAGGCAAGCCTCCTGCCTAAGAACCCGAATCTCTCCCCGCGTCTGGTTCTAGATTGGCTCTTTCTGCCGGCCGCGGTCGTCGGGGGAGACATCTTCAGTGTCTTCCCACTCACCGACGATAGCCTGGGTTTCTACCATCTGGATGTAGCGGGTCATGGAGTGCCGGCGGCGATGCTGTCGGTCACCTTGAATCAGACGATCAAATCGGCCCTCGCGGAGGGACGGCTGACCGTCGCGACGGGACCGACGGTGCGGCCGAAGCCGCCGGATGAGACGGTCGCGCTCCTGAATCAGCGCTTCCAGTCCAATGACTCCGTGCCCTATTTCACGATGGTGTTCGGGTATTTCGAGATCTCGACGGGTCGTGGGCAGTTGTGTCAGGCCGGCCATCCCCATCCAGTGCTGGTCCGTCACGGCGGTCGGGTCGAGCGTGTGGGGCATGCGGGTTTTGCGGTCGGGATGTTCGAAGATGCGACATTCGACTCCGTGGACTTCGAACTGGCGCCGGGAGATCGGCTGTTCATCTACTCCGACGGCATCACCGATTGCCGGAATCCGCAGGGCGAAGGCTTCGAGGCGCAGCGTTTCGAGTCACTGCTCGCGGCGTGCCATGAGCTGTCCTTGCCCACCCTCACGCATCATCTTGATGCCTCGCTCGCGCGCTGGCGTGGGGTTGGTGAGATCGAGGATGATATCTCCCTGCTCGCGCTGGAGCGACGGTGATCGCGAGTGATCCGGGCTGACGACGGGCTTGCGGTGGTCAGTCTGCTCTATCTGCAGGCTGTGAAGTCTGCGAGAATCCACCGTCATGGTGCTGAGTGAGCCCCTGTCACGCCCGCGCCACACCCTGGTGGCCCGTGCGCGTGGCGACGACTACTCAGCGGGTGTGTACTGTGTCAAGGCACGCGGAGGTCCCTTCCTCCAGAGGCGTCGTTTGCCTGGAGTCGGATAGGTGCTCGTTCGGTTCGTGCGTTTCAGATCAGGTGGCCGGCATGTCAGTCTCGAATCACATCTCCAACAAACAGATCATCGACGAACGTGTCCTCCAGGATATCCGTGATCTGATGGAAGCGGATTTTCCCGGTTTGGTCGAACGCTTCATCGTTGATGCGGGATCCTTGTTGGACGAGATCGAGGACGCTCTGGCGCAAGATGACGCAGGGCGCGTGCATCGCGCGGCCCACACTCTCAAAGCCAGCTCGGCATCATTGGGTGCCAGCGCGTTGTCTGAGTGCGCGAAGGCATTCGAGACGATGGGGCGATCCGGCCACCTCGACGGGGCGGCGGACCAATTCGCGACGGCGCGTGAGCAGTATCGTCTCGTCACGGAGTTGCTGGAACAGCGCCTGCGCGATGCTCACCCCAACATCCCATCTCAAGACTGATACCGAAGCAGCGCGCCTCACGATGAGTGAGCGCACGCGACAGACCGAAACGAATGCCAGAGCGACGGAGTAACCGAGCATGAAAGTCACCTTGACGAATCGCCGGATCGGCCACCTCGAGTGCGTGGCCATTTCCGGTAGCCTCACCGCGGCCGATACCGCCGTTGCCAGGCAGCATCTACTCGACCGCCTGGAACAGGGTGACGGAAAGCTGGTTCTCGACCTCAGCGAGTTGAATTTCTGTGATTCCAGCGGGCTCTCTGTTCTGATCTCGGCGCTCAAGGCCGCACGGGCACAACAAGGGGATGTCGCCCTGGCCGGTCTGACGCCGCCGATTCGCGCCCTCATCGAGTTGACTCGCCTGCAGCAGGTCTTTCAAATCTTCGACAATGCTGAACAGGCCGCCGTGGAGATGCGCTGACGTCCCACCGCGCATGTTCGAATGAGCCGATTCGCGCGTCCCGGCGGGAGGGTTCGACGGTGGTGCCACGTTTGCATAAAGGCCTTGCGTCATGTGGCGAATTTCAGGGTGTGCGCTCCTGGCAACTGCCGTCCTGAGCGGGTGCGGAACCTGGGAACGCGTTCCGCGTGCGACCCCTGACGCGGCCGCGGCGTTCGAAGTTCCGGAGCGACGCATCGAGGCGACGAGCTTCGAACTGCTGAAACAATTCGAGGAGGCTGGCGAACCCCTTTATCGGCTGGGTCCGGGAGACGAGATCGTCGTGGATATCGCCGCCCGACCGGAGATCTCGGGATCTCATCTGGTGGGACCCGATGGCTTCATCACGGTGCCCTTCGCGGGCCCTGTCCTGATCGGTGACTTGACCCGCGAGCAAGCCGCCGACCAGGTCCTCGCCGCCCTGGAGCCCTACTACTTCGATCTCTCCGTGACCGTTGGCATCATGCGCTACGGATCGAACCGGATCGTGGTGTTGGGTCGTGTCGAGAATCCAGGGGTTCTGCAGTTCGACAGCCCACCGAATCTGCTCGAAACTCTGGCTCAAGCGGGTGGTCTTCCCTTGTTGCGGCCAGAGCAACTCCTCACGCGTTGCGCCATCATTCGCGGCGATGCGATTCTTTGGGTCGATCTGGCGCGGCTGCTGACCGGCGATCTATCGCTGAACATTCGGCTGCAGCGGAACGACATCGTCTACATTCCGGATTCGACGGATACGCCGGTGTATGTCTTGGGCGAGGTCCAGAGTCCCGGCGTGTATCGACTCACGCCGCAGATGTCTTTCCTCGATGCCTTGAGTCAAGCCGGTGGTCCGACTCGTGATGCCAACCTCAATCGCATTCATGTCATCCGCCCGGCCGATCGTGTCAACTTCAGTTTCTCCTTTATGCAAATTCTCCAACCGGATCCTTCGTTGAACGTGGCCCTCAAAGAAGGCGACATCGTCTATGTCGCGCGCAGCGGCGTCTCGCAGATCGGTTACATCCTGGATAACTTCAATCCATTCAGTACCCTGTTGTTGATCAATCAGCTGTTGGCTGTCAACGAAGACTGATGCGGTCGGCATCCTGTCCAGTCGGGCTCTGTTCCGTCTTGCACCAGGCGCGACCAACCGGTGACCGTCTGGGTCTCGCATGAACGCACCACCCCCGCAACCGACCTCAACGGGCGCCTTCCAGCCGCTCAATAGCATTTGGAACCATAAGGTTCTGGTGATCCTGATCGCCTTCATCGTCGCGACCGGCGGCACCTACGTCGCCTACATCAAAGGCACCGCGGTCTATCGGGCGACCGCGGTGATCTATGTGGCGCCGCGCTTTGCCAATATTCTCGGTGAAACCAAGGAACTTGAGTTCCAGTCCTTCACTCAGTTTCAGAACTTTATCAAGCAACAGGCTCGTACCATCAATCGTTACGATATCGTGTATGAGGCTTTGCAGCGTCTCGGTGATCGACGTTTCGGATTATGGCAGCAGCCGGGCGAGACCGAGCGCGCGGCCGCCGAGCGGTTGCAACGGTTGCTGCAGGTGCGTGACGTGCGCGACACCTATCTGATTACCGTAAGTCTGGACTCGGAGAATCCAAACGGACTCGACCTGCTCGTCAACACCGTCGTCGAGGTCTATCTCGAGAAGACCAAACGCGAAGAGATCTATGCCGGTGAGGATCGCATGGAGATTCTGCTTGAGCGGCGTGCAGAACGCGTGCAGCGGGTGCGGGAACTGACACAGCGACGCAACGAACTGGCCCAGATTCTTGGGGTGACCACCTTCGTCGAGGGAACCCTGAATCCCTACGATACCCTCTTGATCGAGGGCACGAGCGCGGTGCTCGCGGCGGAGCGCACGCGGATTACCGCGGCCGCGGAGTTGGCGACCTATGACGAGGCGGTTGGTGGCGAGACCGCCGCACGGGCCTTGAGTGCGGCAGCCAGCGATCTGGCGGCAAGAGACCCGGGGCTGAACAGCCTCAAGGCGAATCTCTATAAACGACGCAGCGAGGTGCTCGAACAGACGACCGGGCTGACCGAGAACCATCCGGTGCGGCGCATCGCCCAGCGTGAACTCGACGACCTCGAGAGCGAGGTGCGCAGTGCCTCGGAGCAACTCATTGCCGAGAAGTCGGTGATGTTGCTCGAAGAACGCATCGCACGTTTGCGCGAGGCCTCCGAGATCGAGACGGTGCTGCGCACGCAACTGCGTGAACAGCAAGACCAGGCGTCCTGGTTCTCCGCCCATTATAACGAGGCGCTCGATCTGACCAATGAGATCGCCCGCGAGCGCAAGGCCTTGGAGGCGATCGATGATCGTTTCGAGTTCCTTGAGATCGAGGCGAGTGCGCCGGGGTTTATCCGCATCTCGACCTGGGCCTTGCCGCCGATCACGCCAGTGAGCGGTGGGCGCACCAAGCTCGCGGTGATCTTTGCCGCAGCCGGTGGCATCCTGGGTCTCTTGGCCGCCATCGGGATCGATCTGTTCGACCGGCGTGTTCAAACATCGCGTCAGGTGCAGGCCATTCTCGGGTTTCCGCCCTTGGCGTCGTTCCTCGACCCCTCACCCGATCCGGCACGGCGCGCGCTCCTGTCCGATCAAATGCGCCAACTCGGTCTCGCGCTGCGGCGCGAGCACAGTGCCAACGGGGTCCGTCGCCTCGTGGTGACCTCGGCCCGTCATGGCTGTGGCGCGACCACGATCATCCTTGATCTGGCACGCGAACTCGATCGCCAAGGGTTACGCGCCATCGTGGTGGAGGCCAATCTGCTGATGGCGGATCCCCGCTATCAGGGTGATCCGGCGCGGGCCGGGTTGATCGATGTTCTATCGGGCAAGGCCGAGCTGAGCGCAGCCATCGCTCCTGGCGATGACCGCTTGCCCGACCGCATCGGAACGCTTGGGACCAATTGGGATCGGCTCGTCGACTGTCGCCGGCTGCCGGATCTCATTGAGCGACTGCTGGAGCAATACGAGATGGTGATCGTGGATGCGGCACCCATTCGTCTCTCCGCCGATACCGAGTATCTGATTGGCTTCTGCGATGCGGCCTGGCTGGTCGTGCGTGCGCGGTTCGCCCAGATCGGCGAGGTCAAGGGCTCCGCGTCACGTCTGGAGAAGGCGTCACCGCCTGCCGTGGGCTTGATCATGAGCGGGCTCCCCATCTTCTTTGGCGGTGGGTATTACAACGAGATCCTCAAGGAATACCGCCGGCTGTTACCCAAAGAGGAGTCCAAGTGGCGCAAGCGCTGGCGATCCCGATCGGCAACCGCACGGCATGATGAGATATCAGCGCAACCCTAAGGTCGATCGCCCGAGTCAACGGGGGCGATCGTCATCATCGCAAGACCGGCCTTTGATACTATGATGAATCATGATCTTTCGGCGCCCCCGGTGCGGAGCCAGCGCGCGGCAAGACGACAGATCTCCAACGGTATCAATCACGGAACGCCAAAACATGCCCAGACTGGTGTATGTGTTGCACAGTGGCAATCTCTATGGAACCGAGCGGATGGCCCTAGCGACGCTTGAGGGGTTGCGCGATGACTTCTCTCCGTTGTTGTGCTCGCCCGCGGGGCCGGTGATCGCCGAAGCGCAACAGCGTGGCGTGGCGACCTGCGTCTTTGAGAATCCGCGTGACCTGGCGCAGATTCTGCGTCGGGAACTCGCGCAGCACCGAGATGTGTGTTTCGCGGCGACGGCAGTGACGCATTCGGTGCTGTTCGCGGCCTTGAATCTGTTCTACCGGCGTCGTGGCGTGCATGTGCACATGGTGCATGGCGGGACCGATGAACGCGACAGCTACGGGCGGAAGAAGGTGTTGAATGGGATGGGCTCAATCTTCGTGGCGGTCTCCGACTATGTGCGAGAACGCCTCATTGCGAACGGTGCCCGCGCCGCGCGGATTCGTGTCATCGAGAATTTCCTGAGTCCCGAGGACGTTGCGACGCGACCGCGCCGGCCGCCATTCTCACGCCCCGGTGTGCGGCGTGTGCTCGTGGTCTCGCGGATCGATCCGATCAAACGAGTCGATCTGCTGCTCGAGTGTCTCGACCGCCATGCGGATCTCAATGCACTCAATGTGCGCATTCTCGGCACCGGATGGGATCTCGAGGCGTTGCGTGAGCGTGCCCGGGCGACACATCCGAATGTGACCTTCGTCGGCTTCTCCGATCAGGTGCCGCGCGAATTGGCCGAGGCTGATCTACTCTTGCACCTATGTCCGGTCGAGCCCTTTGGGCTGGCGCTCCTGGAGGCCATGGCAGCAGGTCTGCCGGTGCTGGTGCCGAACTCCGGTGGTGCCGGCTCATTGATTGAGGACGGTGTCAGTGGTCTGCACTTTCATGCCAATGACGCGGATGATCTTGCGCGGCGACTGGTCGAACTGCGGACCGCGGAGGCGGCGATGCTGAACCAACTCGTTGCCGCGGCGGATCGACAATTGGCGAGCCGTTTCTCCGCCGCGGCCCGGATCGAAGACTACCGGCGGCTATTTCACGGAGTCGTATGATGAGATCGCAGGCAGCGAACCTAGTGTTTTCGGTGGTCATCATCGGGCGCAACGAGGGGGCGCGACTGGAGCGATGCATCCGCTCGGTGCACACCACGCGGGGTGTACGCGGTCAGTTTGATCTCATCTATGTGGATTCGGACTCAAACGATGGTAGCCCTGAGCTGGCGAGAAAACTCGGTGCGCGTGTCATTCGGGTCAAACCCGAGCGCCCATCGGCCGCGCTGGGGCGCAACGCCGGATGGCGCGCCGCGCACGCCCCCGTTGTGCTCTTCCTCGATGGCGACACCATTTTGGACCCGGATTTCGTTGCCGCGGCCCTGCCTTTGCTCAAGGACCCCAGCGTTGCGGTGGTGTGGGGGCATCGCCGCGAACTGCGCCCGGATGCCTCGCTCTACAACCGGGTCCTGGATCTGGATTGGATCTATCCACCGGGGCCGAGCGAATTCTGTGGCGGTGATGCCCTGATGCGGCGCTCCGCGCTCGAACATGTGAATGGTTTCGACGAAGGTCTGATCGCCGGTGAGGAGCCCGAACTCTGTCAACGGCTGCGCCAGCAGGGCTACCGGATCGAGCACATCGATCATGCCATGACCCTGCACGATCTTGCGATCACGCGCTGGAATCAGTACTGGCGCCGGGCGGTTCGTGCCGGTCATGCCTACGCCGAGGTCGCCGCGCGTTTCCGCGACAGCGATCAGCCCCTGTGGACGGCAGAGGTGCGTCGCAATCGCATCCATGCCGCGGTGCTGATGCTCGCCGCCCTTGGCGGCATCGCCTTGGCCGTTTATGAGGCGGCCTTCTGGCCGCTGCTGTTGCCGCTGGTCTTCTATCTGGGGTTGATCGTCCGCACGGCGCATCGCGTGGCGTGGAAGGATCCGAACCTGGTTACCCGCTTGCTCTATGGGGTGCATTCGCATCTGCAGCAGATTCCGATCCTGTTCGGGCAAGTCGGGTTCTATCGTGACCGGCGGGCAGGTCGCCGCAGACGTCTGATCGAGTACAAATGATCGTCATCCACCAGATTGGCCAGGTTCCGGTGCTACCGGAAGATGATGGCCTGGTGCCGCGGGCGGGACTCGGCGGCTGACCGGCAAGCTGACGCGCTCACGCGATGATCCGTTGTGGGTGCGACTGGCTTCATGACTTCGAGGGGGATGTGAATGGGACAAGGGTTCAAGGCATACGCGGTGGCGATGCTGGTGCCGATAGCGCGATTGCGCCGCCGGCTCGCGCCGCTCACACGCCTCTGGAGTCATGCGCGATTGCGCGAACGCATCACCTCGCCACTCGATCCCTCGGTGGTGGTGCTGGCAACCCCGGAGATTCATGGTACCGGCAGGCTTCGGCTCGGTCGCGGGCTCTATCTCTATCCCGGTCTCTATTTCGAGACGCAGGAGGAGGGTACGATCGAGATCGGCGATGAGGTGGTGATGTCGCGTGGTGTTCACGTGGTGGCCTTCCACGGCATCCGGATCGGCGCGGGCAGCATGATCGGCGAGTACAGCAGTGTGCGCGATGCCAACCATCGTCGGGACGGTGATCAGGCGCTCCGGTGGGCTGGCCATGAGAGTCGGCCGATCGAGATCGGTCGGCAGGTGTGGATCGGGCGCGGCGTGACGATCCTGCCCGGCGTCACCATTGGCGATGGCGCCGTGATTGGTGCCAATGCCGTGGTCACCCACGACATCCCAGCGGGCGCGGTCGCGGTTGGGGTGCCGGCGCGGGTGGTGGGCGCCGGGTCCTGATGAGGGGGATCGCGTGCACCTGCGGCGCGTTTCTTCCCGTCACCCGTGCCCCGGGGTCCGTGTCAAAGGCAAATGAATCCATGATCCGAGCCCCGATTGCCAGTTCCGACTGAGCACCGTCCAGCCACCTGAGCGCACTTCTCGATGCTTGCGAGTATTGCCATCATCCCTGGCCTGATTGCGCTCTGGATCGGTTTCACCCGTGGCCCTCACTACGCCTTTATCTTTGTCTATCTGCCCAGCATGCTCTTGCTGCCGGAGTATTATCGGTGGGTCATCTCCGGGCTGCCGAGTCCGACCTTCAGTCTCGGTGCTGCATTCGGGACTGCTGCCGCTTTCTTCGCTCGGGGAGCGCCGGGCTATCGCTTCCATGCGATGGATCTGCTGGTCTTTTCGTTTGTTTTAACCGCCTTCTATTCCGAATTTCGCGTCTCCGGCTACAAGGATGCGCAGAATCTCCTGATCAACCTCACCGCCTGGGCCGTGCTGCCCTACATCTTTGCCAAGAGTCTGGTCGAGCCTGCTGGATTGCGTGTGCTCTTCGCGAAGACCTTGGTGGTCTGTCTTTTCATCATTTCGGTCGTTTCGGTCTATGAGTTTCGGATGGGAACGACGCCATGGCGCATGATCCTCGATCCCTTTTTCCCCGGACAGGCACGTTGGGTCACAACCTTCCGCTGGGGGTTTGCCCGCGTTGCCGGTCCCTATGGACATGCGATCCTGGCCGGCGTGATCCTGGTCATCGGCTATCGGATCCAACGGTGGCTTGAGTGGAGCGGCGCTTGGGATCCGAAGCCCAAATATGCTCCCTGGCTGCCGATCAGTCAGGGGCGGCTGATCACGCTCGGGATCTTGGCTGGGGTCATCATGACCATGGTGCGGGGGCCTTGGATGGCGGCGATCCTGGCATCAATGCTGGTGATCATCGGACGTTCGCGCCAACGTGTCGCAGCGATCGCAGTCGTTTTAGGGCTCCTCATCTTCGTCGGGGTTCCCGGGATCATCTGGTTCCTCGACTACGTCTCGGTTGGCCGGCAAGGGGCGCAGACGGTTGCTCAAGAGTCAGCGGCCTACCGTTGGGAACTCTTGACCAAATACGCCGATATCGCGGGCGAGAAACTCTGGTTTGGCTGGGGCTTGAATGATTGGCCGAAGGTACCGGGGATGCCTTCGATCGACAACTATTATCTGCTGTTGCTGCTCATGCATGGGTTGGTGGCCGTGATCAGTCTGGTGGCCATCATGTTGATCATGCTGGTCCGTCTCACGGCGCACGGGATGCGGCAACCCCTTGCCGAGCCACGCGGCAGTTCGCTGGCGTTCACGCTAGCAAGCCTCTATCTGGCGATTGCCTTCTCCATTGCCACGGTCTATCTCGGTCTGCAAACGGTTCCCTTGTTCTTTATGATCACCGGTTGGGGCATCGCCTATCTCCAGTCTGGAGTTGAGGGCCTTGGCGGCGAGGCGGCGGCAGCCCCAATCGAAGTCGCGCCACCCTATCGTTTTCGGCGGATCATGACATAATGACTTCCGTTGTCCTGGTGAGCCAAGACGTTGGGAACTGGTGATCGCTCAGATCGGCGGAGGCGGCGAGCTGGGCTCTGATCACGGCAGCGTGCGCGGCGCGAGCCGATTCGCTTTCCACTGAGACGTTGCAACCATGCGTAACCACATCATCCTGACCAGCGGACGCAGCGGCAGCAATTATCTGACCAATGTTTTGAATCGGCACCCGCGCCTGGTGAATTACGGTGAAGTGCTCGCGCCCATGATTCCACCCTACAAGTGGTTCTTGAAGTGCAAGCTCTGCCCTTGGTCCGTCGAGCGCTATCTGAACGGGTTCTACCACAGCCGATTGGTCTTTCATGCGGGACAAGTCTATTCCGCGCGCGCGCATCGCAAGGCGAAGAAGCCGGTGCATCACAAGCGCTATCGTGACGTTGTCAGCATTGGCACCAAGGATTTCTTCTTGAGCGTCAAAAATGCTGGGATGACGGACTATTATGTGGCGCGCCCCGAGATCTCGATCATCTATCTACGGCGCGATAATCTGCTCAAGCGTTACCTCTCGGGCGTCTTCATGCGCAAGACGCGAATCGCGGCGAGTGAACAGGCGGTCGAGGTGCCCAAGGGGCGGGTCGATCTCGAGCACCTCGATCGCTCCCTGATGATCATGGCTGCCGAGGTGGCGCATGAACAGGCGGTGATGGCCGCGTTGACTCGCCACCCGGTGATGTCGATTCGCTACGAAGACTATTTCGCGAGCGACGTATCGATCATCGACTACAATCAACGCGTCTTCGCATTTCTCGGTGTCGAGCCGATCCCGATCAAGAGCGAACAGAAAAAGATCCTCCCCCAAGCCATTCGAGATCTCGTCGAGAACTACGATGAATTGTGCGCGCATCTCGCGGATGGGCCCTATGCGAAATTCCTTGAGGATGCTTGACCAGCACCCATGCTGGTCATCGTGCAGATCCGACGGATAACGAGTCATCAGCCATGTCGGAAAGGGGTTCGAGACAAACAACAGCAACACGCAGTGCGGCCGAGACACTCGATCAATCTGGTCTGAGTCGCCTGATCGGGCGGAACGTCTTCAGCTCGGTCGGGGCGAAGATTCTTTACTTGGTCACCCGTTTTTTTCTTCCGCCCATTATCCTCGCCTATTTGACCTTAGAGGAGTATGGCATCTGGGCGATCTGCTTCATCCTGATTGGCTACATGGGGATGGGCTCGTTCGGCGTCACCAATGTTTACGTCCGCTATGTGGCTCAGTACCACGCCCAGGGCGAGGAGCACCGGATCGGAGGGTTACTCTCAACGGGGCTGACGGTGGTGAGTCTGCTTGGTGCCCTTATCCTTGCCGCCCTCTGGTTCGGTCTTCCGCAATTGATCACGGCCATGTCGGTCTCCACCGAGTTGCATGAGACCGCCTTCGTGCTGATTTTCAGCACCGCCGTGGTCTATGTGTTCGTGATGAGTTGGGGCGCGTTCGCCTTCGTGCTGACCGGGTTACAACGCATCGTGCAACAGAATCAGGTCTGGGTCGTGTCCTTCATGCTGGAGACACTCCTGATCGTCGCCTTCCTGATGGCGGGTTTTGGCCTCTATGGACTGCTCTATGCCTTCGCCATTCGCTACGCGCTGTCCATACTGATCAACATCTGGCTCTGCTTCCGTTACATCCCAGGTTTGCGTCTTTCCTTCTCCAGTATCAATCGTGGCGACCTAGCGCTTTTCTCCAGCTATGGCGGCATTCTCCAGCTCTCTGGCTTTCTCGGCATGTTCCTGCGCTCGATCGAGAAGCTGATTGCCGGCTTCTTCATCAATGTGCAAGCGACGGGTTTGTTCGACGTCGCACAGAAATTCCCGGTGATGGCGACCTCCATCCCATCATCAATGAATGCGGTCTTCCTGCCGGCGACCGCCTATATGTTCACTCAGGAGCGACGCGACGAACTCTTGGGCCTCTACGTCAAGGGTGCCCGCTACATCAATCTGCTCACGGGGGCGATGATGGGGTTCATGGCGGCGTTCGCGGCGCCTTTGCTTATCGCTTGGCTCGGTCCCAAACCTGATCTTGCGCTCGCGCCCTTGATCCTCGCTTGCTTCACTTTGCCCTTCCAGCTCAATGTGCTCACTGGTCCGGCGACAAACATCTATCGAGGGATGGGAATCCCGGCACGCGAGCTGATCTATCCGCTGACGCAACTCGTCCTGGTCGTCGCTTTGGTCGCAGCGGGTTTCCTACAGTTTGGCATCAATGTCGTGGTCATCACCCTGGCGGTTGCGTCGGCCATGGTCCTGAGCGCGCTTATCTACATGATCTATACCAATCATTTCGTCGGTCTGGGCCAATGGCGATTCATGCGGGTGGCACTCTTGCCTGGACTCTTGCCCTATGTCACCGGCTTTGCCTTGTTTTTCCTGATGCAGCCCTGGATCGACGCAGTTGCCGAGGATCGCTGGGGGAGTGCGTTGCTGGTGCTGGCCGCAGCGCTCGCATACGGGTTGCTGCAAGCGCTCCTCACTTGGTTCCTGCAGCTCGATGCCAGCGAGAAAGGCTATGTCGCGGATAAGGCGCGGGGCGTGACGCGACGCTTCAGTGGCAAACGACGCCGACCAGGTCGGGGGGCGCCGCATGACCCATGATAGAACGATGAATGCGTTTGCCGAAGACTATCGGCTGGCGGATTTCAAGTTACTGCTGCCATTGCGTCCAGATGCCAGAGTCTTGGTGATGGGGGTGCGCGACCTCGCCTTCCTCCCGCATCTGATTGCGGAGATCGGTGGAGAGATCGATTGCGTCGGTGATGAGACCATGTTGTCGAGCCTGCCTGAGAATGTGCGATCCGTCACCGCACCGAGCGGGACCTACGATCTGGTCTTCTCCGACACGGCGACGGCGGGGCGATACCTGCGCCCCGGCGGGGTGCTCTGCCGGTTCCTCGGGCAAGGCGAGGATCTTGACAGAAAGGACGTACAGCTGCTTGGCCGTTGGCGGGCCTATCCGACTTGGCCGGCGTTCCGCGTCCTCATCCCGGATCACGCACTGGGCTGGCGGGCCGCCGCTCGACATTTGTGGGTGTTTCCAACGCGGTCGATGGTGGGACTCTGGGCACGGCTGGCTGCTGGGTCGGTTGCAAGACGATTTCCAGAGCAGGGGATCGCGCTCAGCCGGCGGGTGGGTTCTGCTCCGGCTTCGACGATGCTGGACGCATTGCGTGGCGCCCTGGCGGCCCGCACACAGGATCCGCTACGCGACACGCCACTCGAGCGCTGGTTGATCACCTCGGGACGTCTCGGGCCGGGCAACCCGATTCTCGCCTTTTGTCTGGACGAGGAGGGACGCCCACAACGTCTCATCAAGGCCGCTCGCGAGGTCGGTGCCCAACATCTTCAAATCGAGGCCGCGCAACTCGAGGAGATCGAACAGGCGCTTGGTCCCGCGCTGGCGTCTCGGGTGATCCGCCCAACCGCCTCGGCGGTGGTCGCTGGGCGTTGGGCGTTGGCCTACGACTTCGAGCCAACCCACCCCTTTTTCGGTCCGCGCTGGCGGTTGCAGGGGAGGGCGCATTTCTGCACTGGGATGGCGGATTGGCTCGCGGCGCTAGGGTGTGCGACCCGCCGGACGGCGGCACGCGAGGAGATCCAGGACCGTCATGTTTTACCCCTTCAGCGCTTGGTGGCGCGCGCGATCCTGCCGCACCCGCTGCAACGGCAAGCCGAACAGGCATTGGACACCCTCCAGCGTCTGGCTCCATCGCTTCCATTGATCCTTGAGCATGGCGATCTCGGCATCTACAACGCCCGTCTCACCCGTCCGGACGGTCGCGATTTTCGTGTTCTCGATTGGGGTTCCTCGACCTTTGCGGGGATTCCGCTCGGCGATCTCTGCTACCTCCTAAGTTCGGCTCGGGCACCGGTTCATCTGGCACGCCGCTGTCTCGATGCTTATCTGGTCGGCATGAAACGGCCCACTGGAGAAGCGCCCGCACTCTGGTTCAGCTATCTGGCAAGGCGTTGGGAAGAACTCGATGGGATCCGGAAGCCCGTTGCCGGCGACCCGACCTCTGGGGGTGGGATCTTACTCGCGACCCATGCACGGGTCGCGTCTTATCTGCATGCGCTGGTTTGAGTGCCGGTCGTGATTTTCCACCGCGACGCACCTAAACAGCATGGTCCTGATTACAATTGGTGCGCATTCAATGAGATTTTTCCGGGTCGACGTCGATTCGTCGACGGTGTTGATTGATCGCAATCAAAGCACACTCGGTCGTTCTCTAAATCATCAAATAAATGCTCGTATCAGCTTTAATCAATTACACCGATTCTAGAATGGACAGGTTCGTATATTTTATTTTTCTCAAGCACAACAATGGAGTCATGGATATGAATGCCAGAGCAGTTTCGGCTGACGGAAGCATATTTCATACCCTTAGTGTGATACCAATGGTGCATATCGTCTACGAGATCCATCAATACAGAAAAAAATTCATCTTGGCCCGGTATCCACCTCCTAGCTTTCTCCAGTAGGCGGTATGTAAATCCTCGATCATATAAATTCCCCCATAGTTGAGATGTGGAAAGAGATAGTTCAAGGTCACAGGAATATGTTTCATCTGATGACTGCCATCGTCCAAGACGATATCGAGTCCACCCATCTCTGCGACGACTGATTCCAGGAAATGCTCGTCAACCTGGGAGCCTATTCTGACCTGGCCAGCCTGACCATTAAACGCCATACACTCTGGATTGATATCAATACCAAAGATGATGGCGTCATCGCCAAAGTAATTTCTCCACATCTGAAGGCTGCCACCCTGACTGACACCAATTTCTAGGAATCTTATTTTTAGACCTCGATATGGTGAAAAATAGCGATGGTACAGCGGGATGTAATGATGCCATTTGTGCACGACCGTCTTGCTGTTGGACGTGAAATAGTCGAGCAAGTCACTATTGTGCTGATATTTTTTTTGGATATCCTCTTTGACTTCCATCCGATGGCGGGAGTGAAAAGAAAACCTTTTGATACTTTCTTGGCGACCTCGATTGTTGTGAGATGCTTTGAGGAAATTAGGAACCAACAGCGCGATGAATTTCGTGAGTCTCATTCAGATCATCCCGTGTGAAACTTTTCGTAATTAACTGGTTGCGATCATCCAAATATGATTATACATAATCCGTATTTAATCATCGGAGTGAATCCATTTGCCTCGATTGAGCCATCGAGCGGTATTCAGTTGAGCCATAATTAACTCTGATGTTCTCTAAACGATACTCTTCCTATCCGGAGTGACCCAGTAGCTTATTGATCGTCTTTGGCCGAGGATGGCCTAAGGCGATGCAGTATCATGATCTGTATGCTAAAAGCGTTAGATGCTCGTGTCGTGCTGGATCGCGACGTTCATCTTTAAGAGCGCATTTTCGCACTGCCAATGAAGCTCTTTGAATCTGTTCGGTAGTCGATGCTTTCAGAATCAACTCACTCTTCGAAAAATAGCTGTCGACCGCATCAGCAGAAGTCACGAGTTGGGTTCGGATAAAACCTGCGTTGTTGAGTATTTTCTTCAGTGCTTGGAGTGAGGGAAGGGCTAAGTGACGTGGCGGTTCTAGACCGCGCCAGTATGGACCATAGATGTCATGGCCGATCGAATCGATATTTGGGATCTGAATCCATAAGCGCCCATTTTTTTTCAGTAAACGAAAGCACTCCCGAAGTCCAGCATTTGGATCATGTAAATGTTCAAGAACATGATGAAGCGTGATGTGGTCAAACCTTGCCGATTCTAATGTAGTATCTGGCAAGCGTGCTTGTATCACTTTCTCACCAGTAGCTCGAGCATTCTGAATCACAACGGGATCGATCTCGATGCCGATAGCATCATATCCAAGCTTCCGCGCGATGCCTATAAAACGCCCGTTGCCACAACCGATATCAAGCAACTGATCACCAACCTGTGGTGAGGGGAGATTCCTGATGAAATAATCCCATTGTCGAGTGAATGGTTTTGTGCTGATGAAGGCAAGGCGGTTTAGCCAGAAAAAGTCTGGTTTTAAATTGTGTCCGTATTTGGTGTTCAAGTAAGCCGAACGTAATCTGTCGTGAAGTCGAAACGATCGCCTAATCTTGCCTGAGGTATGATCGGCATTGTGCTTCGGATGATGCGATTCATGCGTGTAGTAAGTAGCGTAGGCAATGCTGATATGATCTATCGTCGGTCGGGGATCCAGATAGCCACTCTGGCATTCATCGCAACGCCACATCGTCCATGTGCCAGGCGCACAGAAGAAAATATGATCCTGTAATGCTTCATGTAAGATGTGTCTTGATGAGCCATCACAGACCGGGCACTTTGAGAGTTTTTCAAGCCCTGCTGATGGCCACTCCCGATTCAGCTGACCTGATTTTGATTTCGTCTCCATTTGTAAATTCCTCTCTCAACCATTGCCATGCAAAATGGTTCATACACTTAGGGTTGATTTGAGAAAGTGGTCATTAGGGTCGGAGTAGCTTCAATCCCATTTTGATTCGCTCAGCAATGGTTTTTTGTGACACGCAAGTCATCAAACAAAGTTGCTCACAGATCAGGGTCTGCTGACGTATTTCCCTTGCTTTTTCGCTGTACCATATTTCCTTTGCACTTTGTTCCTTGATATTTCCAATACTCGGAAATTCATTACAGAGCTTTACTTCGCCCCCAGCTTCGATCAAAAAGTTGCGGAGTCCTACCCGACAGGGCAATACGCTTTCTGAAGCCGATTCATGGTGGAAGTGAGATACATACAATCGTAGTACTTCATCGCTATTCATAATTGGCGCGCCACTCTTTTTCATTTCGATCAAGTGCTCAATCACCTGCGTGAGTTCCTCTTGATCTTCCTCTTCGATCCAGAGTTCTTCATAGGTTTCAGTGGTCCAAAGGTTGACAGGTTGAAAGTTAATGGCAGTTGCACCGATTTGTTGAGTCCATTTAACGAGATCTGGCATCAGTCGAAAGTTCAATCTGTTGATCGTGGGTTTGATAATAATTGGGAATTTCACAGATTGTTTCTTCTGTTCTTTGAGCAAAAACTGGATTCCCTCCGATAGCCGTACAAATAATCCCGGCTTGCCTCGAAGATAGTCATGGAGTTCTGGGTTCGGTGCGTCCACAGAAATGTTCACATTAAATGGTCGAGCTGATACTGTCTTAGTGACTTTTTCCTTGGTCAAGAAAAAGCCACTGGTCGTGATACCACAGTGAATACCATGCCGATGGGCAAAAGCTAGTAGATCGATAAAGCCTTTCTTGAGATAGGGTTCGCCGCCGCTGAAGTTGATAAAAAATTCGCCGACGAACTGCTTGATGCTAATCAGAGCAGATTGCCACTCTTGAATTGTGATTTCTTGTTTGTATTCTGGCAAACGCCAATATTCACATTGTCTGCACTTAATATTACAGCGCTCATTGATAATGCCGTAAAATGTGACCGGCTTGGTTAGATCATAGCCAGTTTGGATTCTTAGGCGCTCTGCCAGAGCATTTTCTGAATGTTTCAAACCAAGTTTTGTAAGATTGATGATATCCATGTGTTGCCACCTCAATTGAGCAGGAAATGAGGACAATCAGTTTTTAATACGGAGAGTTGCAGACTCGGTCATTGTTAGGCGATAGATATACGCGGTCACTCTCTTTATTGCATGGCAGGCATCCATAGCACATCGTAGAACAGCAAGATATTATTAGGTGCTGTATTTCAATCGTTTGTGAGCGATTGAGTGATCATGCTGGTCTTGCGAGTTTTAGTGTCACGGATTGTTTTCGGGGAGGTCATCTTCGCACAGTCTTCACTGTTTGTCCCTAGGTGACTCGACCCGCCGTCAAGGCCGGGGCGACACGAATTGTCGGACTGCGGCTGGAGTGCATTGGCCCCTTAGGATGCCGCTTGACGATCTCATTGACCTCCTGAGTCCGGATCGGGCACCGGTTCATCTGGCGCGCCGCTGTCTCGATGCTTATCTGGTCGGCATGAAACGGCCCACTGGAGAAGCGCCCGCACTCTGGTTCAGCGATCTGGCAAGGCGTTGGGAAGAACTCGATGGGATCCGGAAGCCCGTTGCGGGCGACCCGACCTCTGGGGGTGGGATCTTACTCGCGACCCATGCACGGGTCGCGTCTTATCTGCATGCGCTGGTTTGAAAGCCATGCCTCCGCGGGGGGCAGCGCACGACGGGGTTTCTGCTTGAGAGGGTCTTCAGTTTGCGCGCACTCGGGAGGAGTCGCTCAGCGTTATGATTGAGACACGCATAAGGATCGGAGACCACGATGAGTGCCCCGCTGACCTTCGAGCGGATCATATCGTCGCGATAGGCTGGGACACCGATGGCAGCCAGGATTTCCAACCAAGGAAACCGCGCTCATGAGTTCGTGGAGGGTGAAACCTGGAGCGCGGCTTTCGCTTGGTTTCAATGACGTTAGCCGAATAATCTGTGTGCGTGATCAAGGCCGCACAGCAGCTTCTTAAGTATTGTTCTGTCGAACTGACGGGCGGATCATCCAGTTATGATCGTCATTTACGGCAACGGTTCTTCGTACGAAAAAGAGTATCTAAAGTGGGGTTCTAGCCACTTTGCTTGATCCAGGTTCCCCCATCCAATATATAGGTCCCCGCGCCACCATTTGCTGATGTGTAGGCATCCCTAAAGGCATTATTGCCGTTGATTGAGTTATTCAATAGGTTGTTGCGCTCTGATCCAGAGGGGTGAGTATTGAAATTCAAATTCCCCCCAACCGTAATTTTTTGAAGTCCTGTAAAGGCATTGCTTTCTATCGCCGTCACACTATCTGGAATGACTACGGAAGTGATGTTGTTACCGTCAAAGGATAGCTGATCGATTCTTCGTAGATTTGGAGGTAGGGTCACTTCTGTCAATTCGTTGTTTCGAAATGCTCTGGCATGAATGTGTACGATTTCACTGTCATTTTCGAATGCAAGGGAGGTCAATCCTTTGTTAAGGAACGCATCTTGGTCAATTTGGGTAATGGTTGTTCCCTCAAGTGTGGTCGGGATCTTAATATTCTTGTCATCCCCTTCATACTGACCTCTCAACCTACCGGTAAACCAGCCAGTGCCTAAGTAAAATCCATCAGACAATCTGATCGTGTAGCTTCCATCGCCTGTCTGAATTCCACCACGACACATTGCCGGCACATGCCGAGGAAGGCCAGCCAACAGCTGGCATTCCCAGTTGATCGCACCACCGCTCATGCTCGGAATCAGTGCGAGAATGGGATCATCGATGGCACCAGTACGCTGAGTCTCAAGTTCGATCACGCCCAGGTCCTCGATCCGCACCTCTTTCACATAACGCGTTTCGGAGACTTGAGCGAGGGTTGCGTTGTTGCCAGCAGTGATGCTCTCGAGCCCACTCATGGCGGCGGCCTCGACGACGGCGATCTTGGGCACAGACGCCATGATGAGCGCCTCGCTGACTTTTGCGCGAATCGTGTAGTCCCGATAGGCCGGGACGGCTATGGCGGCTAGGATCCCGATCACGGCGACCGTGATCATGAGCTCGAGCAGGGTGAAGCCTGGACTACGGCATTCACGCGGTCGACATGTTGGAGATCGGGTTGTCATGTTCACGTTGATGGCTTGCTGTCAAGGTGTGGTCAATTGCGAGCTGGCGACATCAAGATCGGCACGGTTCCAAGATCGCATCCCGAAATTTCCGTCAGGCCCTTCGAGTTCATTCGAAGTGAACAGCGGATTTCCGTTCAAATTGACCGTTACTTTGTTGTCCTTCAATGCGAAAGAATAATCTCCGGACCAGTTATTTCCAGATGGGTATCCGTCGAGTGGGATACGTTGAAATGGATTCGTCCAAGCGTGGGCACCGTTGGTCCATTTCTGAATGACGATGCAAGGCCCTGGCCCACCGCAGGCTCGGTTGCCGTCCGACCCACCGACTGGCTCAAACTGTATCGTGTAGCCTGAGAATAAGGCTCGGCCGTTAACCGTTGTTTCATAACCCTTGACTGCAAGACCCCAGCCCCCGTATTTGAGATCGCCTGACATCTTGACACCATTCAAGGTTAAGGTGCCTGATGAGATGGTATCGCTGCCTGCGGACATGAGCATCGGTTGATTCAATCCAGTTACCGGATTGACGCGAAATGTGCCTTCCTTCTCATCACGGACAGTGATCTCGACATGCTCGTGCCGATCCCCCCAGGGCGCCCAAATGGGTGCACGTGAGATTGATGCGCTCCCGGTTTCACCAACACGGCAAATCACTGGTACATGTCTCGGCAGTCCCTGACGGATTTGGCATTCCCACGAGATCGCACCGCCTGCCATGGTTGGGACCAAGGCAAGAATCGGGTCATCCAATGCCCCCGTGTTGTGGGTCTCCAGCCAGATGGTTCCTCCGCCCTCGATTCGCATGCCCTTGAAGTACCGTGTTTCGGGGACCTGAACGAGGTCCGCGTTGTTCTCGATGCTCTCGAGCCCACGCATGGCGGCGGCTTCAACCACAGCGATCTTGGGCACAGAGGCCATGATCAGCGCCTCGCTGACCTTCGCGCGGATCGTGTAGTCGCGATAGGCCGGGACGCCAACGGCGGCAAGAATCCCGATCAGGGCGACCGTGATCATGAGCTCGAGTAGGGTAAAACCCTTCGTGTTGCGATCGTTACGGGCAGTCATCGTGATCTCGTAGGTGAGTTCGATGGGAGCAAAGCAAAATCAGGGCCACTCTGGCTCGTGCCGGACGGGCGCCTTAGACCTGACTTGGTTCCGCAGCCGGTCGTCGATGGCGAAGGGCTTGATCGTGGCTGACCGTATCATGGACCGATGATGAGCGATCCGTGATGCTGAAGGGAAGATGGAGCGATGACCGGCATCTTGACAGCTTGGTTTCGGTGACCGAATTTGTCAAAACGTGACGTTTTTCACGCTATTTTTCATGCTCATTGGCATGGTGGCCGTGTGAGCGGGCCGATTCCGCGGGTGGGTCGCGGCGCAATGATGTGCTGGTATGAAACCTGATTGCCTGAATTCCGATGCCCCGACCTTCCATCGGGTAGTAGACTGAGACACGTCGGGTAGATGGTTCCGCTTGAGGCGATCGCGCGATCGATGATGCACCCGCGGGTCACTGGTGCCTGGATCGCAACCCCAATGCTTGGCTCGAGGAGGCGGCTCCTCGTGGAGCGCTGATGATGACGTCAGATATCGGAACCCCCCGCGTGTTGGTGTCGGCCTATCAATGCGGGCCCGGCATGGGTTCGGTCTCACAGATCGGTTGGCATTGGTATCGACGTCTCGCGCAACAGTTGCCGACCACGCTCTTGACGCACGTGCGCAATCGCGAGGCCATCGAGGCGGCTGGTGGTGCGGTCGCTGACAGCCAGATCCTGTATGTCGATACCGAGTGGTTCGCCGGTCCACTCTATCGCTTCGCCTCGCGACTCTTCCCAACCAGCGAGCATGCGGTGTTCCTGATCTCCTCGCTCGATTTCTTCGTCTATGACCGCGCGGCTTGGCGGCTCGCCCAGACATCGATCGACACGCACGGCCCCTGGGATCTCGTGCATGCCCCGACGCCGGTCTCGCCGCTTGCGACGACCCGACTCTATCGCCTCGGCGTACCAACCCTGCTCGGACCCTGGAACGGCCACCTCGGCGTGCCACGAGGCTTTCGCGAGATCATGCGCAAGGACTCGATGTGGCTCAGTCCGCTGCGCGATCTCGGGCGCTTCGCCGATGCCCTGATCGGTGGGACACGCCACGCGAGCGTGCTCCTGACCGCGACCGCGGCAACTGTCGCGGGGATACCACGCCGCTATCGTCATCTCTGCGTGCCGATGTTGGAAAATGGGGTGGACCTGGAGACCTTCCAGCCCGCCCCCTGGCCGAAGGCACCGGGAATCGCGGGGGAGCCATTGCGTCTCGTGTACGTGGGTCGGCTTGTTCCCTTCAAGGGCCTTGGAATGTTGCTCGACGCGCTCGCGCGACTCACGGATGAGATGCCGATCCAGCTGAGTGTGGTGGGGGAGGGGCCGATGGCGGCTGAGTGGCGTGATCAGGCGGCCCGCCTCGGGCTCGAGGACCGGGTGCGATTCCTGGGCAATCTGCCCCCTCCGGCAGTCGCGGAGGAGATGCGCCGCGCTCACGCCTTCTGCCTGCCCTCGGTGCGGGAATCCGGTGGCGCGGTGCTGCTCGAGGCCATGGCGTGCGCGCGTCCGGTGATTGCGGTCGCGTTCGGTGGGCCGGCCGAGATCGTTGACGATGCGGTGGGCCGTGCCCTGCCCGCGGACGGGCCGGAGGCGGTCGTGGCGGGCTTCGTGGAGGCTTGTCGTGATCTGGTGCGTGATCCAGACACCTGGCGGCGGCGCGGCGAGACCGGACGCCAACGGGCCGAGGAGCGCTACAGCTGGGATGCCAAGGTGGCATCGGCGATCGCCCTCTATCGGGACCTCCTGACCGATCCGGCGGGGGCGCGTGCGCGCCGGCAGACGGTCGCGACAGGGGGCGGGCATGACTCGGGCGAGCGCTCCTGATGAGGCCTGATTCCGCTTCCCCAACAGCTCGTCGACACCCTGGATCAGGAGTCCGCAGATGACCGCACACCCGTCTCCCGCCGCCCCGGCGCTCGCCTATCTCGTCAGCCAATATCCGGCGGCGTCGCATACCTTCATCCTGCGTGAGGTGCGGCGGCTGCGTCAGCTTGGTTTTCGTATCGACGTCGCCTCGATCAATCGTCCCGACCGCAGTGGCGCCGCGCTCGCTCAGGAGGAGCGCGAGGAGGAGGCCGTCACCTACTACGTCAAGGCCGATGGCGTACGGGGTGCGCTGAGTGCACACTGGGCAACGGTGCGCACCCGTCCCGGCGCCTATTTCAAGGGTCTGTGGGGTGCGGCGCGGCTCGGTGGGACAGATCTCAAGCGTGTGGTCTACGCCCTCTTCTACTTCGTCGAAGCCGTGATGGTCGGGCATTGGCTGACGCAACGTGGCTTCGGGCATCTGCACGTGCACTTCGCCACGCCAGCGGCAACCGTGGGGCTGATCGCCAAGCGGGTATTCGGGATCGGTTTCTCCATGACGGTACACGGACCAGACGAGTTCTACGATGCACCGGGCTATCGTTTGGCCGAGAAGATCGACGGGGCGGACTTCATCTGCTGCATCGGCTATTACTGCCGCAGTCAATTAATGAAGCTCTCGGCTCCGGCGCATTGGTCGAAATTCGAGATCGCGCCGCTTGGTGTCGATCCCAAGGCCTTCAGTCCGCGCCCCTTCCGGGCCCAGCCGACACCGTTCGAGATCCTCTGCGTCGGTCGCCTGGTCCCGGCGAAGGGGCAGCATGTGCTGATCGCGGCGCTGGCGCAATTGGTCGCGGAGGGCCGTGATCTGTGCTTGCGCCTGGTCGGCGATGGTCCGGACCGCGCTGCTCTCGAGGCGCAGGGGCAGACCTTGGGGGTCACGCGGCATCTGATCTTCGAGGGGGTCGTCAATCAGGATCGCATCCGGGCGATCTATGCCGAGGCGGATTGCTTCGCCTTGGCCAGCTTCGCCGAGGGCATTCCGGTGGTGCTGATGGAAGCCATGGCCATGGAGATCCCCTGTGTCACCACCTTCATCACGGGCCATCCGGAGCTCATTCGCGACGGCATCGATGGTCTCTTGGTCGCCCCATCCGACACCCAGGGCCTCGCCGCGGCCATTGCCGCGCTGATGGACGATCCCGCCCGCCGCCAGCAACTCGGCGCGGCGGGGCGGCAGCGGGTGATCGAGCACTATGACCTGGAAGCCAACACCAACCGCTTGGCGGAGATCTTGCGGCACCGCTTGGAGACAACATCATGAGAGGCACACACTGGCTCGTGTGCGCGACGTGCGCGTGCTTGACTTGGGGCAGCGCGGTGGGCGCGCCGCCCGGATCGCTCGCGGCTCCGAGCGATGTCCGCTTGGTGATGACCCCAGGGGTAGCCGTGGCGATTCAGGTCGAGCCCGAGCCGATCGTCACGGATGCGCGGCGGATCGGCATCAACCTGGGCACCTGGAACTATTGGGGCGCGGAGCAGTTCTCGCGCAACATCATCAAGAATCCAGGCTTCGAGGGCCTCATCGATCGCGCCCTCGTGCGGGTGAGCGCGCTGGGGCGGGATCGTTTCCATGACGATCAGCGGTGGCTGGGACGGGATGACGGCTTCTGGTCAGGGGCGCAATACGAGGTTCTGACCGGCAGTGCGGCCGGCGCGGTCGGGACCATCCTGGATTCGCTCAAGCGCGGTCGCAATGATCTCCCTGAGTTCACCACCCTCGAGCCGTTGCCGTCCACACTGGCCGTCGGCGACATCGTCACCCTCACGCACCAGCGCGATGATCTGTTGCCGACGCACTGGTGGCTGCCCCGGGATGCGAGCGGTGGCGTGATCCGCGTGGTACCGGGATTGACCGCGCCGGACAGCCCCGGTCACCGCTCCCTGCTGCTGGCGCCCTTCACGGGCAAGTCACTGCGCATTGCGAGTCATCTCGACACCATCGGTTCACGGACCGGCAATCATTTGCTCCCGGTCTCCGGTCCCTGGCAACTGCGACTGTGGGTGCATGCCGAGGACGCTGCCACGGCACGCTTGCGCATCCTGTTTCGGCGGCACGGTTCGCAGCCATTCCTGAATCTGACAGTACAACCAAAGGCTGGTTGGCAGCTGATCGAACAGACCTTCGAGGCGAACGATGAGGGACCAATCGGTGCCTTGGAATTGGCGCTCGAGGTGACGGGACCGGGCGCACTCGCGCTCGACGACCTGTGGCTTGGACCCTTGGTTGAGCCCGCTGACGATGCGTTGGCGAGCAGCGCCGAACAGCGGGCACTCGAGGCGTTTCGCCCCGAGGTCATTGCGGTGTTGCGCGAACTCAATCCCGGCTATCTGCGCGACTGGCAGGGGCAACTCGGCGATCGCTTGGAGAATCGCTTGGCCGAGCCCTGGGCGCGGCGGATGAATCGCTATCGGCCCGCGCACAGCGGGGAGTTCTCCTACGGTTTGCCCGAGTTCCTCGATTTGAGCGAAGCCGTCGGCGCCGATCCCTGGCTGGTGATGCCAACGACCTTTTCGATCGCCGAGGCCGAACAGTTCGGCGTCTGGCTCGCCGCACGGCTCGCCACGCAGCCGTTCAACGAGGTCCTGATCGAATTCGGGAACGAGAACTGGAACGCCATCTTCCGGCCAGGCGGAATTCAAGACCCGCTGCACCATGGTGCGGCCGCCGATCGGCTGTTCACGGCGCTCAAGGCTGGCGCGGGGGAGCATCCGGCGCTGCGTCTCGTTGTCAATGCACAGCATGCCAATCCCTACAGCGCCGGGAAGGTCGCCCAGGCGACCTCCTCCGCCGAGATCCTCGCGGTCGCGCCCTATGTTCTCTCGCGCTTGAACGAAGCCGACCGTGAGCAGGCACTGGAACACTTGTTTGCCGATGACGGTGGCCGTCTTGCGGAGATCCGTGGTCGTCAACCCGCGGGGCAAGAACTGGCGGTCTATGAGGTCAATCTCCACACCACCCGCGGTGACATCAATCCGAGCGATCGCGCGGCGATCACCACGGGTGCCGCCACCGGCAGCGCGCTCGCCAAGCGCCTGCTCGAGGCGCTCGCACTCGGAGCGCGTCGTCAGTGTGTCTATTCCCTAGCGGGTTTCGACACCAAGCTCGAGGATCAGAATGCGTTGGTGCCACTGTTCGGGGTCACGCGTGACTTGACGCGGGGTGATCGGTTGCGCCCGAACGGGTGGGCCATGGCGATGTTGAATCAGGTGATCGGTGGTGATCTCCACCGCCTGACAGGACTCGATGAGCACTCGGCCTTAACCATCGCCCCCTTTCTCGGTCCTCATGGCTGGTCGGTGGCGATTGCCTCGAGTGCAGCCGAACCGCGCCGCCTGACCCTGTCCTTTCCGGTCGAGCGGGCGCCCGGGCAGCGACCCACGCGGGCGCCGCGACCCGCGTGGGCGCAGGTGCTCGATGCCTCACAACCCTTTGCGAACAATGAGACCAGTGATCAGGTGCGGCCCGCCGCACTGCCGCTGCACGCACAGGGATTGGATCGGGTCCGGGTCGTGGTTCCACCCTACAGTCTTGTTGTGATGGGACCGCCGGAGCCACTGCCATGAGCGGCGAGGGCCTGATCTGGCTGTGGGCATTGCTTGGCATCCTGCTGGTGTTGCCCAGTCTGCCCGGTACGATCGAACTGTTGCTGCTCACACTCGGTGGCGCCTTGCCGCCACGCCGTGCGCCCGCGGCCTTGCACGAGGCACAGCCGATCGGGCGGATCGCCATCCTGGTGCCGGCTCATGATGAAGCAGCTGGGATCACACAGACCGTGGTGTCGCTGCTGACGTGCGATCCCGGCGCGGCGGGGTACGATGTCGTCGTGATCGCGGACAATTGTCAGGATGAGACCGCCGCCCTCGCACGCGCGGCGGGCGCGCGCGTGATGGAGCGGCAGGATCCGCAACGGCGTGGCAAAGGCTATGCCCTCGACTACGCCTTCGGTCTGCTGCTCGCGGAGCCCTATGATGCCTTCCTCGTCGTCGATGCCGACACCCGGGTCGCGCCGAATCTGGTCACCGCTGGTCGCCGCGTTTTCTCACAAGGCGCCGTGGCGGTGCAGTGTGGTTATCGGATCAACAACCCGGAGGCCAGTCTGCGCGCGCGTCTCCGGGATATCGCCTGGATGGCGTTCAACGTGCTGCGTTTGCGTGGTCGTGAACGCTGGGGTCTCTCGGTTGGCTTACTCGGGAACGGCTTCGGTCTCACGCGTGAGACCCTGATCGCCGTGCCCTATGAGGCAACGAGCGTGGTCGAGGACATGGAATACCACCTGCGACTGATCGGTAGCGGGCGTCGGGTGACCTTCATCCCCGACACCATGGTGTGGTCGGACGCACCGCACGACCGTCGTGCCGGTGCGGTGCAACGAGCGCGTTGGGAGGGCGGGCGGTTTCGCATGATTCGGGACTGGACGCCAATTTTGACGCGGCGCGTGCTGGCGGGTGAACGACGGTTGCTCGAGCCCTTGCTGGAACTGCTGTTGTTGCCTCTGGCCTTTCATGTTCTGCTGTTGTTGCTTGCCCTGATCCCCCCCTTTGGCCCAACGCGTCTCTATGCCCTGTTTGGGTTGCTGTTGGTGGTGGTGCATGTGCTGGTGGCGATTCGGATCGGACGCGGCGGCTGGCGTGATCTGCTGGCGCTGGCGAGCGCCCCGCTCTACATTTTCTGGAAATTGACGATCGTGCGGGCCATTGGACGCGCCTCGCGCACGGATGCCGCGTGGGTGCGGACCGACCGCGCTGCCACCCATGACCCAGCACGCCCTCCTGAAGGGCATGAGCGAGGGAGAAGCCCCGATGCCTGATACAGCGTCCCCAACGGTCTCGGTCATCATCGTGTCCTTCAACACACGCGACCTGCTCGTCGAGTGTATCGAGACCCTGATCGCGCAGGCCGGCCCGGTGTCCTACGAGATCATCGTCGTCGACAATGCCTCCCGAGATGGCTCGGCTGACCGGGTCGCTGAACGATTCCCAGACGTCGTGCTCATTCGCAGTGAGCTGAATCTGGGGTTCGCGGCGGCGAATAATCTGGGGTTCACGGCCGCGCGGGGGCGCTATTTGGTGCTGTTGAATTCCGACGCCTTCCTCACGCCGGGCGCGCTCGAGCGCGCCGTCGCTGAGATGGACGCGGACCCTGGGATCGGTCTCGGTGGGGCGCGGCTGATCGGTCGGGATGGGGCGTGGCAGCCTTCGGCGCGGATGTTCCCCTCCTTGCTGAACGAGTTCCTCACGCTCTCGGGCCTGGCCGCGCGTTATCCGCGCAGCCGCTTCTTCGGTGCCTTCGATCGCACCTGGGCCGATCCCCTAGCGCCGGCGGATGTCGACTGGGTGCCTGGTGCCTTCTCCATCCTCCGACATGATCTGCTCGATCGCATCGGCGCCTTCGATGAATCCTTCTTTCTTTATTATGAGGAGGTTGATCTGTGCCGACGGGTTCATGCGGCTGGGTTGCGCGTGCGCTATTGGCCGGATGTGGTGGTGGTGCACATCGGAGGGGAATCCTCGCGAACGCACGATGATCTCGCCATGAGCGCCGCCGGCAAGGGGGCGCAGTTGACCCTGTGGCGAATGCGCAGTGGCCTGCTTTACTATCGCAAGCATCACGGCTGGTTCGGGGCGTGGGCGGTCTGCCAACTCGAGTCAACCTGGCATCGTTTGCGTGCTTGGCGCAATCGCGGCGAGGATCCGACGCGACGGCTGAAGCGGGCGGAATCTCAAGCCGTGAGGGACCTCCTGGCGCAGGCTTGGACCGAGACGCGCGGGGGGCGCGTCTCCCCTCCGCGGCCTTGGTGAGGCGCGGCTCAGCAGGGTCATCGCGTGTCGATCGGAGATCTCCATGTTTAACCAGATCCGTGAAGATTGGCAAACCTACGAGCGTGATCTCGCTCGTCAGGGCTTTTGGGTCATGCTCGTGTATCGCTTTGGCCGCTGGCGCTACCGGATTCAGAATCCCGTGTTGCGCTGGCCCTTTTCCTTACTCTACAAGATCCTGAAGCTGCTCTCGCAGATCATGACTGGCATTGATCTGCCTTGCGAGGCGCGGGTCGGGCGGCGGTTCCTGATTGAACATTTCGGTGGGATCATCATCAGCGGCGATGCCGTTTTTGGTGATGATTGTGTGGTGCGCAATGGCGTGACCGTCGGTCTGCGTCACCGTGGGGTGCGCGGCGCGCCGATCATTGGCGACCGGGTCGATATCGGCGCGGGTGCCAAGGTGCTCGGGCCGATCCGCATCGGTAATGATGTGGCGATTGGCGCCAACGCGGTCGTCATCAGGGATATTCCGGATGGTCATCTCGCGGTGGGTGTGCCGGCGCGCATCCTGCCGCGGCGTTCTCCACCTGTCGCGCCCGCCGCGAGTTGAACCCCAATCCACCGCACTCGACACGACTCGCGACGACCATGATACGCAAACAAGATTTCGAGATTCCGGGACCGCTCGGACGACGCCAGCGACCGCTGCGTGCGCTCTGGCTGCGCAGCTTGCTCCCGCCATTGATGGTGCTCGGCGGTCTCCTGTCGCGGTTCATCGATGTGATGATTGCCCTGCTGCTGTTGCTGCTCTTGCTCCCGTTGCTCCTGCTGCGTGGTGCCATCGCGCACTGGCGCAGTGGGCGGGTGCTCGAGGCAACCCGCCTGGTTGGGCGTTTCCGCATCCCCTTCATGCGCCTGCGCTTTGCGGGTTCGGCGCCGGGTGCGGAGCTGGCAGTATTGCTGAACATCCTGCGAGGCGACATGGCGATCGCTGGGCCCCGCCCGCTCACCGAGGCCGAGGCCGAGCACCTGAGCGTGGACGCCGTAGTGCGCTTCACTGTGCGGCCAGGGGTTTTCTCACCCTATCGGTTGCGGCGGCGCACCGGGATCGCTTATGCACCAGAGGCCCAGGTCGACAGCGAGTACGCCTACGCACAGACCACCGGCGGGGATGCGGGACTGATCGTGCGCTCGCTGATTGGTGAGGTGCTCGGCGGGGGCGAGGCGCCAACGCCACCGATGTTGGAGTTCTTCGGGATTCCGATCGTGAACACCACCATGCCCGAGGCGGTGGACTGGATCGCGGAGCGCGTGCGCGCGCGCGAGCCCGCGCTGCTGACGTTCGTGAACCCGGATTGTCTCAACATCGCCTATGTTGATGCCGCCTACCGCCAGATCCTGCTCGATGCCGCGCGGGTGCTGCCCGACGGGATTGGTATCCACATTGGTTGTCGCATGCTTGGGGTGGCGTTGCAGGCCAACGTCAATGGCACGGATTTGTTCCCGAAGCTCTGCGAGCGTGCCGCGCAGACCGGATTTGGGCTTTTTCTGCTCGGTGCGCGTCCGGGGATCGCCGAGGCGGTCGCAGCCAATCTGCAGGCCCAATATCCCAACCTGACGATCGCGGGGACGCATCATGGGTATTTCAGCCCCGATGAAGAGGGCGCGGTGATCGAACAGATCAATGCCTCGGGCGCGGCCGTTTTGCTGGTCGCCTTCGGCGTGCCCCGCCAGGAGGCGTGGTTGGCGGCCCATCAGGCCCGGTTGCACCCGCCGGTGCGCATGGGCGTGGGTGGCTTGTTCGATTTCTACTCTGGGCGCATTCCGCGCGCGCCGGTTTGGATGCGCGAGATCGGTCTAGAATGGGTGTGGCGTCTGCTGCAGGAGCCGGGGCGTATGTGGCGCCGTTATGTGATTGGCAACCCCTTGTTCCTCTACCGTGTCTGGCGACAAGCGCGGGGCGGAGGTGGCTCATGAGCAAACGCACGGAGCAGCCTGGAACGGACACCGGCGCATCAAGAGTGACACACGCGAGTGCACGCACGCAGACCGAGTTGCAACAACGCCTCATCGAGCGTTACAGCCGTAAGGCTCAGCCGAGTTGGCTGGTGTCTCTACGCATTGGGATGAAGAGCCTGCTCTGGATTCTGGTGGTGCGCTCGGCCTATGTCCTGAAACGAACCCTGGATATCGTGCTTGCCGGCCCTCTGTTCCTGCTGCTCTTGCCCTTTTTTCTCCTGCTGGCGCTGGCGATCCGGATCGAGTCGCCAGGCTCACCGATCTTTGCGCAGACACGCGTCGGACGCTGGGGCGAGTTGTTCAAGATGTATAAATTTCGCTCGATGTACATCGATGCCGAGGCGCGCAAGGCCGAATTATTGGCAACCAACGAGATGGCCGGAGGGGTAACCTTCAAGATGCGGCGTGATCCACGCATCACCCGCATCGGTCGCTTCATTCGCAAGGCCTCCATCGATGAATTGCCACAGTTGTGGAATGTGCTCAAGGGGGAGATGTCCCTCGTGGGGCCCCGTCCAGCCGTTCCCGCCGAGGTCGAGACCTACTCGCTCGCCGACCGGCGGCGGCTCGAGGTCACGCCTGGCATCACCTGTATCTGGCAGGTCTCGGGGCGCTCCGACATCCCGTTCGATCAACAGGTTGAATTGGATGTGCAATACATCGAGTCCCAGTCGCTGTGGACCGATTTGAAGCTGCTGTGGCAGACCATTCCGGCGGTTGTGTTCGGCCGAGGTGCCTACTAGGCGCGGCATCCGACAGGGGTTCGGACAGGGTGTTTGGAGCCATGAGCGTGCTCGGTACAAGACCAATTGTTCCCCGGCGGCCCTCGGCGCGCGCGGGGCGTCTCCTTCTCCGAGGAAGTGAATATGGATCAGGCCGTCCTCTTTGCCGATCGTTTGGGCGCGGAGTTGATGCCCTTGACGGAACGCACCAGCGTGGCGCTCTTGCCGGTCGTGGCAAAGCCGATCATCGAGCATGCGTTGGAGTCCTTGGCCAAGGCCGGGGTGCGGCAGGTGCTGGTCGTCGTCTCGCCCTTTGCCGACGCAATCCAGCAGGCACTCGGCGACGGGACGCGGTGGGGGCTGCGCCTGAGGTTCGCCCTGTCGCGTGGCGAGGAATCTCCGACAACGATCATCGGGCGTTTGGCTCAGGATCAGGCGCCACGGATGCCATTCGTTGCGCTGCGCGGCGATGTGATCCACGGCTATGATGTGGCTGGCTGGATTGCCACCGCCGCAGGGACCGACGCGGACGCCGTCTGGGCAGAGGCCGATGGGCGCTCGGCACTGTGCGGCGTGCAGCGCGCCGGCGAGCTCGATCTGGCGCCCCTGTCCTGGCCACCGCGCGCGTGTACGGACTGTGCCGATAAACTGGCATGGCATCTGGTCGCGAAGGAACAGGTCCGCTTGCTGAGCAGCCTGGCGGACTATCATCGGGCGAATCTGGACGCGCTCGCTCAGCACTTGCCCGGCCTCATCCTGCCTGGTCGTCAAGCCGCACTGGGACTGATGGTTGGGCGCCGCTCGCGCGTCTCGCCGCGCTCCTTGAAACAGGGGCGCAGTCTGGTCGGTGCGAACTGTCGGGTCGCGCCGGATGCCGAACTCATGGGCGAGGTGGTGATCAGCGATGAAGTGATCGTCGATCGCAGTGCGACGCTCCGGGCCTGCGTGATCCTGCCACACACCTATGTTGGTGAGCTGGTCGAGATCGAGAATGCCATTGTGCAAGCCAACGCCATCATCCGGGTCGATACCGGCGCGGTCTTGCAGGTGACGGATGCCTGCCTACTGGCGGATCTGCAGGTGGCGACCATGCGCGCGGGCATTGCCGAGCCTCTGAATCGGTTGCTTGGTGGGCTTGCGTTGCTGCTGTCGCTACCCTTGTGGCCGCTGGCCGTCCTCGCAGCCTTCGGCAATCGTGCGCAAGGTTGGCGGGTGCCGGTCTCGGTCAGGGGGAATAAACGCGAGGTCGACGCAATCGGTCAGATCCGCAAGCGTGACGTCGTCATTTACGAGTGGAATACCTCGGTGCCGATTCTGCGGCGTCTGCCCTGGTTGCTGGTGGTTGTCTCAGGTGATCTCCGGCTCGTCGGCGTGCAGCCTTTGTCGCCCGAGGAGGTCGATGGACTCATGACGGATTGGGAACTGACCCGCGAACAGGCGCCGGCTGGCTTGGTCGGGCCAACCCAGTTGGATGTTCCCGCCGACGCACCGCTCGAGGAGCGACTCATGAGTGACGTCTTCTACGCCCGACAACGCCGCACCAGCCGTGATGCTCACTATCTGGTCAAGGGGCTTGGCGCGCTCTTTAGCCCGCGGACCTGGAAGCCGGCCGGACGGTCATCGGCGCGGTGAGCGCGGGGCGAATCGGCACCTGAGGTGAGTGGTCTCCTGGAGCCCGGTTTCAGACTGCTCTGTCGCTGTGCGTCGGCAGAGGTTTGCGCATCACGAGACAATAACGATCCCCGCTCTGCATGACCTCGCAGGCGTCCATGATGACCTTGATGATGCGCAGCCCGCGACCGCGTTTTTCACAATCGAAGGCATCAAGTGGCACCTCGAGATCGTCAAAGCCGACGGGGGCCGCGGCGACCAAGGCGGCATCGAGTGGCACCCCGAACTGACAGATCCGGATCTCCAGTGTATCTCTGTGTACGATCGCATCGACCTCGATGCGATGGCCCGGCTGGTTGCCAAAGGCGTGTTCGACGGCGTTGGCGAATGCCTCGTGCACACAGAGTTCGATCCGAGGAATCTCGACCTCGCAAAAGCCAAGCTCGGTGGCGAGTGCGCCGAGCTGCGCGCCGGCCTCGTGTGCCGCCTCGAACTGGCTGTCGAATGCCCACGTCATGTTGATTGCATCGTTGTTCATGGCAGTCCTGGCGTCCTGACTGAAAAGCACTCGAAGTGTATTCTAACCGGAAGACTCCGAATGCGACTCCGCACCTTGCCTGGCTGCGGGTGTGTGCTTCGCGCTGGGTGTCGCGACCGCTGTGCAAGGCTCGAGTGACGGGTCAACTCGGCGAGGAGGCCGGCACCGGACTCTTTACCCGAGCTGTCTGGGTACAGCCGACGCGCCATCGGATGGCCTGTGCGCGGGTAACCACCGTTCGATGGTGTCGGCCAAGATGCCGGGGTCAACCGGTTTGGTCACATAATCATTCATGCCCGCTTCGAGGCAGCGTGCTCGATCTCCCTCAAGGGCATGGGCGGTCATCGCAATGACCGGGATCTGGTGGTCGAGGACGGGCGAGGTCCGATTACGGATCCGACGGGTGGCCTCAAAGCCGTCCATGACCGGCATTTGCACGTCCATGAGCACCAGGTCGTAGGGCAGCCTTTGCAATGCGTCGACCGCCTCCGCGCCATCGGCGACAGCATCGGCCCGGATCCCCATTTTTTTCAGTATACCCATTGCAACCATGCGGTTCGTGCCGTTGTCCTCGACCAACAAGAGGCGGAGGTTGCGGCCTAGGAAGCGGCCAGACACGGGCTTCTTCCGTGGAGAGTGCGACGGTCGGGCCGCGACGTTGCACGATTTTTTCGCCTGTTCGTCGCAGGCGAGACAGTTCAAGAGGTCAAGGAGTGCCTGGCGTTTGATCGGCTTCGTCAGTTCTGCGTTGGCGCTCCATGACTGATCTGCCATGGGCGCAGTGGCGCTAGTCTGCTCGATCCGTGTCATCGCCACCAGCAACAGTGATGCGAACCGTGCGTCGGCTCGAATGGCTTGGCCGAGTGATGGACCATTCAGGTCACGCAGGCGCGGATCGATCAAGGCGATCCAAAAGGGGGCCGACGCAACCTGAGCGGTCTCGAGCAACCTGAGTGCCTCCTGGGTCGTGCCGGCGGTCTGTACCTGCAGCCCCCACGCCTCGAGCATGGTGGCTAGTGTTTGGCGACTCGTGGGATGGGTGTCCGCAATTAAGATCCGCTGTCCTTGCAGCCGTGCCTGGGGCGCATGCGGAACAGAATCGGATTGAGGCTGTTTCGCCAGCCGCACACTGAATCGGAACACCGAGCCCTGGCCAAGTTCGCTGGTGATACCGATGGTTCCCCCCATGAGCTCGGTGAGTTGTTTGCAGATCGCCAAGCCGAGTCCGGTTCCTCCATGGCGACGTGTGGTGGAGGTGTCGGCCTGGCTGAATTTCTCGAACAGGATGTCGTGCTGATCCTGCGCGATCCCAATTCCAGTATCGCTCACGGCGAAGCTGAGCACGGCGGCATCCTGGTGATCCTCGAGCAACGAGATCCGGATGACAACCTCACCCCGTTCGGTGAATTTGATCGCGTTGCCAGCCAAGTTGATCAGGATCTGGCGCAGTCGACCGGGATCACCAGATACCGCGGTCGTGACCGCGTCATCGATCGTACAGACGAGTTCTAAACCCTTTTGGTGTGCCTTCAAGGCCAGGAGTGTCCCGACCTCGTCGAGCAGGTCATGCAGATCGAAATCGACTTGTTCGAGTTCCAGTTTCCGCGCTTCGATTTTTGAGATATCCAGGATGTCGTTGATCAGTCCGAGGAGAGATTCACCACTGTCATAGGCCACTTGGGCGTAGTGACGTTGCGGCGGCGTCAAAGCGGTGTCGAGCAAGAGGCCAAGGGTGCCGATCACGCCGTTCAGGGGCGTGCGGATTTCATGGCTCATGTTGGCGAGAAATTCGCTTTTTGCGATGCTGGCGAGTCGGGCTTGCTCGGCCATCGCGTTGGCGCGTGCCGTTGCAATCGCGAGCTGCTCGTTCGAACGGCGAATGGCATCCTCTGCACGCTTGCGCTCAGTGATGTCCTGGATCAGCGACCAAATCACCCACCGTCCGTCCGGATGGGTGATCAGGAAGCCATTGAGCAGGACCGGATAGCGCGTGCCGTCGCGCCGGATGAATTCTTTCTCGTAAGGGCCGTATCGACCAGTGGTCGCGAGGCTGGTCCGCTGTAACTGTTCCTGCTGAGCATACTCCGTGGGCGTGAGAGCCCAGTAAGTCAAACGACGAAATTCCGCCTCCGTATAGCCAGCCGAGCTGTAAAGGGCGGCGTTGCATTCCAGAAAGGCTCCGGTTTCCCAATCGTTCATCGCGATTCCGATTGGCGAGGAGTCAAAGAGCGTGCGAAATTTCGCCTCCTCCGTGGCCAGGTGATCACGTGCGATCTTCCACTCGTGGATATCCTGTAAGGCACCGAAGACGCGTACGCAGACACCGTTGCGAAAGCTGGGTGCGCCCACCGCGCGCACCCAGCGGTGGTTGCCCTGGGCGGTGCGGATCTCCAGCTCACAGTCATAGGGCTCACCGTCCTGGGTTGCGCGCTGGAAGGCCTGTTGGATCTGTTCGCGACTCGGGCCCTCGACGAAGAACTCGATCGCCTCGCCCAGGGTCGGAACAAAATCGACTGGGACCCCGTGAATTTCTCGGGTAACGTTGCTCCACCAGATGAGGCCCCGCTCGAGGTCGACCTCCCAACCCCCAACGCGCGCGACTTGGTTGGTCTGCTCGAACAGCTCTTTCAAGCGCGCAAGCTCTGCCTGCGCCTGAAACTGCGCGGTCACGTCAACGTGGCTGCCGACGATTCGCCGTGGTGATCCATCAGGATTCCAGGCAACGACCTTCCCCGCGCAGATGACGAACACGGTCGATCCGTCGCGATGGTGATAGCGAACGACCTGATTGAAAGGCTCTGCCCCACGGGTTGCGATATGGCGTTCGAGCGCGGCCTCCACGGCGGGCAGATCCTCCTGTACGATCAGGCGCCGCCAACTCTCGGGCCGGTTCGGTAGCTCGTCGTCGTGGTAGCCGAACATGGCCTTGAAGCGTGGGCTGAGATACTCCTGATCGGTCGCGACGTCCCAATCCCAGATGCCGGCGGTGATGGAGTCAACGATGGCCTCAAGGACCTGCTTGTCCTGTTGCAGGGTGGCCGGCGCACCCGGCGCTGAACGCTGTTCAGGTCTCGCGGCATCCTTTGCATCGTGGACTGCATCCAACGCAGAGAGCAGGGTCCAGATTCCAACCAGGCGAGTCGGCGTGCCCTCTGGCGTCCGCTCAAGCACGATGCCGCGATCGAGGACATGCTGATAGGAGCCGTCACCGCGGCGCACGCGATACACGCTCGAATAGGTTGTGCGATTCCCATTGAGCAGCCCCCGCCAAGCCTCGCGACAGCGCGCGTGATCTTCCGGGTGTATCCGGCCTTCCCAAACGGTGCGCGTGCGACAGACCGGATCCTCCGCTTCGCTGAGCAGCACGGCGAGCGCCGTTGAGCAGGTCAGTGCGTCGGTCCTGGCATCCCAGTCCCAGCGGACGTCGCCAAAGCGGTCCGTGACCTCGTGCCAAGGGTCGATCTGATGGGTCATGGCCAGGCTGCCCTCTTCGTGGGTCAAGTCGTCGTCAGGTCACGGGATGAATTCATCGTATCGAAGCGCACCGCGCTCGCGCTGATCCTGCCGTTAGGATTCGTTCGTCTCAAAAATTGGTACGGTCAATGGATTTTGCCTCATGATTGTGGCCTCGTCGCGCGCACAGTGCGCGGTTGGATTCCGCAGCCTGGCCTGGTCCAGGGGAGCATCGCCATATGACCGATTCCAGCAGGGGGAGACCGCGAGTCGGTCTGTTCGTAACCTGTTTGATGAACCTGTTTCGGCCGAACATCGGTTTCGCGACAGCGAAGCTCCTGGAGGAGGCCGGTTGTCGTCTGGTGGTCCCCCAAGGGCAAACCTGTTGTGGGCAGCCGGGCTACAATGCGGGTGACGAGGACTCGGCGCGCGCGCTCGCACAGCAGGTGATCCTCGCCTTCGAGGAGTTCGATTATCTGGTGGGTCCATCGGGATCCTGTCTGGCGAGTATCCGTCACGACTATCCGCTGCTCTTTGCCGCGGCGCCAGCCTGGCGTGCACGGGCCGAGGCCTTGGCGGCGAAGAGTTGGGAACTGACCTCTTTTTTGGTGGACGTGCTTGGGATTTCCCAGACCGGGGCGCGCTTCGATGGTGTTGTGACCTATCATGATTCTTGTTCGGGGCTGCGCGGACTTGGCATCAAGGGCCAACCACGGCAATTGCTCGCCGGGATCGAGGGTCTCACCCTGCGCGAGATGGCCGAGACCGAGGTGTGCTGCGGATTTGGCGGGACCTTTTGCGTCAAATACCCCGAGATTTCATTGAAGCTGGTTGATGACAAGATCCAGAATGTCCTGGCGACCGGAGCCGATACCCTGCTCGGCGGTGATCTGGGCTGTTTGATGCAGGTGGCCGGACGTCTGCGACGCCGTGATCTCCCAATGCGGGTTTATCATGTCGCCGAGGTTTTGGCGGGGTTGGCGACTGGACCCTCGATCGGCGAGGGGCCGCTCGCGTCCGGGTAAGTTCACGCGCGCCCTGGACTCATCAGGGTCTCTGCAAGGGCGAGCGGTGGCCACCACACCGATCGACGTGGCCGTGCGGCGAACCGATATCGACATAGGTCTGCGAGGGGCCCACAGTGGATCTCCATTCACACGAATTTCAGTCACGCGCCCGCACCGCCCTGCATGACACCAGCCTGCAGCAGGCCTTGGATCAGGCCCGTGATGGCTTCGTTGCCAAACGCGCGGCGCAGGTCGCCGAGTTGTCGGAGTTCGAGGCGCTGCGCGAGGCGGCGGCGCAGCTCAAGGATCACATCCTCGAGCATCTCGACGACTATCTCGAGCGCTATGAAACCGCCGTCAATGCGGCCGGAGGGCATGTCCACTGGGCCCGTGATGACGCTGAGGCACGACGGATCATCCTCGACATCTGCGCGCGTGTCGATGCGCGCACCGTCACCAAGGGCAAATCCATGGTGTCGGAGGAGATCGGACTCAATGAGGCCTTGATCGAGGCGGGTCTGAAGGTCGTCGAGACCGATCTGGGTGAGTACATCATCCAACTCGCGGGCGAGGCGCCCTCGCACATCATTGCGCCGGCCGTGCACAAGACCCGCGAGCAGGTCGCGGATCTCTTCGAGGCGGCGCATGGCGGTCCGCGCCGCACCGAGATTTCGGACCTGGTCGATGCGGCGCGCCAGGCGTTGCGTGGGCGTTATTTCGAGGCGGATGTCGGGATCACCGGCGGTAATTTCCTGATCGCCGAGACTGGCTCGAGCCTGATCGTCACCAACGAAGGCAACGGTGATCTGACCCAGACGCTGGCGCGGGTGCACATCGTCACGGCTGGGATCGAGCGGGTGGTGCCGACGCTGCACGATGCCACCCTCTTCCTCAGATTGCTCGCGCGCAGCGCGACGGGCCAGGAGACCGAGACCTACACCACCGTCTCGACCGGACCGCGGAGGCTGGACGATCTCGACGGTCCGGAGGAATACCATGTGGTGCTGGTCGACAACGGTCGTTCGCGGATGCTGGCCGGACCCTTCCGCGCGATGTTGCGCTGTATCCGCTGCGGGGCCTGCATGAACCACTGTCCGGTCTATGGAGCGATCGGTGGTCATGCGTATGGCTGGGTGTATCCGGGTCCGATGGGGTCGGTGCTGACCCCCTTGATCAAGGGATTGGACCTGGCCTATGACCTGCCGAACGCCTGTACCCTGAACGGGCGCTGTGCCTCGGTGTGTCCGGTCAAGATTCCGTTGCCCGATTTGCTGCGCCAGCTACGCCATGCACAATTCACGCAAGCCATCACGCCACGGCGCCAGCGCGGCGCGCTGGCCGCGTGGCGGGTCGTGGCGACGCGTCCATGGCTATACCATGCCTTGGAGCGGGTGGTGGCGCGCATCCTGGCGCGACTGGGCGCTCGAACCGGGCGTCTGCGCCGCGTGCCAGGCGCGCATGGCTGGACCCTTGGGCGCGATCTGCCGACCCCCGCGGCTCGCACCTTCCTCGAGTGCTGGCACCACGAACGGGAGAAATCATGAGGGCGGCGCGCGATGAGATTCTCGCAACCATTCGGCAGTCGCTCGGGCGTGGACCGCTCGAGCCAGATGCCACGGCAGTGCTGGCGGCGCGCATGGCCGCGCCACCTCAGCACCCACGGCCGGCCTTCGAGGAGGACCTGACCACACGCACGATCCGCAAACTGGAAAGCCGCTCGGCAACCGTCGCACGGGTCGCGGATTGGACTGATGTGCCACGGGCGGCGGAACAGTTCCGTACAGAGAATGGGATTGAGCCGCGCGTGGTCATCGGTGCCGGTCTCGCCGCGCTCGCCTGGCCATCCCACTGGTCCTGGCACTCCGGGCCCGCCGCGCCGGATGCCGTCCTCTCGGTCACCCCGGCCTTCGCCGCGATTGCTGAAACCGGCACCCTGATGCTGGTGGCCTCTCCGGACAGTCCGACTACCCATAATTTCGTCCCGGAGCATCAGATCGTTGTCCTCAAGGTCGAACAGATCGTGCGTCACTTCGAAGATGCTTGGTGGTGTCGACAGCAGACGGGTGCTGGTTTGCCGCGTGTGGTCAATCTGGTCTCGGGTCCATCACGCACGGCTGACATCGAGCAGACGATTCAACTCGGGGCCCATGGGCCCCGGCGCCTCCATGTCATCCTGGTTGGATGACGGAGCCCGCGTTGGCGCGGGTCAGCCATGCCGGGGATGGATTGGCGATGGTCATTCGCAAACAGGGCGCGCTGGGGATCGGTTCTGTCCCGGCGCGTGTTCAGTGGAGCACAACATTGGCGACATCATCAGGAAACATCTACCAACTCAAGATCGTGTTGCAAGACTCCAAGCCGCCGATCTGGCGGCGTCTGCTCGTCGACTCAGCGATCACCTTGCAGACCTTGCATCAGATCCTGCAGATTGCGATGGGCTGGCAGGATGTGCACTTGCATCAGTTTGCCGCGGGACATGCCTACTATGGTCAGCCTGATCCTGAGTGGGACGTCGAGGAGCTTGTCGATGAGGCGCGGGTGCGTCTCGACGAGGTGCTGACGCAGCAACAGAGCACCATGCGCTATGAATATGACTTTGGTGACGGATGGCGACACAAGATCACGCTTGAGCACATCGTGCCGCACGACCCGCAGCGGCTGCTGCCGATCTGTCTGAAGGGGAAGGGTGCTTGTCCTCCCGAAGACGTCGGGGGTGTCTGGGGGTACGAGCGATTTCTCGAGGCCCTGAAGGATCCCGAACACGAGGAACATGAAGAGTTCATGGACTGGATCGATGGCGACTTCGATCCCGATGTGTTCGAGTTAGAGGCCGTGAACGCCGAGTTACGCGCCGCCTTCGGCGGCTGAGGCGAAGCACGTATGACGCACGCCGCCCTGGTTCAGGGTGGCGTGACGCCATGTCAATGCGGAGGTCGCTGGGTTAGGCCGAGCCTGGCTCGGGCCGGTCGCGTCTCGACCCGAATCACCCGCGCCGTCAGAGTGCCCGGCATGCGTGCGCATGCGGGCGACTCCTGTTCGGTGTGAGCGGATCTAAGCGGTGCGCTCGTTCAGCCACTTGCCGATGGCGGGGGTGACTTCCTTCTGGGCCTTGCCACTGACATAGATGCCGATGTGGCCGCCGGGGAAGGCCAGCTCGGTGTAGTCGTGACTCGCGGTGCGGCCCTTCAGTGCCTTGGAGGCGTCTGGCGGAACCAGGTGATCCTGGAGCGCGAAGATGTTGAGCACCGGGCAGGTGATCTGCATGAGGTCGACCTCACGGCCGCCAAGCATGACGCCGCCATTGATGAAGCCGTTGTTCTGGTAGAAATCCTTGATGAACTGCCGAAAGGTCTCACCAGCCTGATCTGGGCTGTCGAAGATCCATTTCTCCATCCGTAGAAAGTTCTTCACCTTCGCGGGGTCATCGAGCAGATCAACCATGTTGATGTACTTCTGACCGGTCAGGCTGAAGGGCTTGAGCGACAGGAAGGTCCAGTTCAGGAGTTCCCCGGGGATATTGCCCATGGTGTCGACGGCGAGGTCGATATCGACGTTTTGCACCCAGGCCGAGAGCAGATTGTCGGGGGTCTTGAAGTCAACCGGAGTCACCATGGTGACCAGATTGTTGACCTTATTCTGGTGCAGGGCGGTGTACATGAGACTGAAGGCGCCGCCCTGACAAATCCCCAGGAGATTGATCTTCTCGACGCCGTGTGCTTCGCGGATGTAGTCGACGCAGCGGTCGATGTAGCCGTTGATGTAATCATCGAGCGTGATGGCCCGATCAGCCTGGTCCGGGTAGCCCCAATCGATGAGATAGACGTCCTGGCCCGTGCCGAGCAGCCCCTTGATGGTGGAGCGGTCCTCCTGGATGTCGGTCATATAGGGCCGATTCACCAGGGCGTAGACGATCAAAAGGGGCACCGGCTCAGGCGTCACGCCCGTGGGGGTGTCGTAACGATAGAGGACCAGTTTGTCTTCGGCATAGACCGGCTGCTTGGGGCTGACACCGGTGTCGATCTGGTCGGCGTTTAGAAGATTTTCCATGCCCTGCGAGAGCTTGCGAGAGTAGTCCAGCATCTCTTGGGTCAGCTTGTCGGGCCGGATATCGATTGGGATCACGGTTCGGTTCCTCAGGGTCATCTGGAAAGGCACTCCCCGGCGCGCGTCATCGCGTCATCCTGGGGACAGTGGCGAATCGGTTGGGGCACTCGTCTCAGCTTGAGCCCGCCGGCTTCGCGGCCGCTTTTTTGCGTGCGGGCGGCTTCGCCGCTGGGGCGGTTGCCTTGATGGCCGTCGGGACGGATTCTTGCGCACCACCCATCAGTGTCTCCACCTGCCGCTCGATGTTGTGCAGGCTCTGGCGCAACTGCTTGTTCTCGCGCCGCGTCTCTTGCAATCGATCCTGCAGGGTGCGCAGCTCACTGCGACTGGGCATATTCAATGCGCCAAGATTCTCATCGACCAACACGGCCATGCGTTTCTTGAGGGCCATTTGGGCATTAACCAGATGACCGTGGATCTGTGCGTATTCGGGGGTTGCGACCTCTTCGGCATAGACGGCCTCGCAGCACATCACCCAGTTGTCGTACAAGGCACGCGCCGAATCGATCGGCTGACCGCTGTCCATGACGCCTTTCAGGAAGGTGCCCATCCGCTCGATCGACTTGGTCCCAAGACGGGTGTAGAAGCTGTTGTACTCTTGCAGCGCGTTCTGATAGGCCATCGTGGCGCGAATCAGCTCCTGATATTGGCTTTGCTCCTCGCGGGTGTAGCCAAGGCCCGGCGCGGAGAGAACGCGATTGAGATGATCATGTGGCATGTTGCGCAACGCATCTCCAGGCATGGGTGACATCGACGACATCATGCGCTGCCAGTTGTCGAGTGGCATCTCCCAGAATGACATCATGCGGTGCATGACGTGATCGCCATCGTCCACCGAGCCGGTCATGCGCTTCTGGACGTCTTCCATGAAGCTGGTCCAGGCCGACAGACCGTCCGGCAGGGCGTTGCCGCGATCGGTGGTCGCGGCGAACGATTCACCAAAGCGAAAGAATGACTTGCCCTGTTCCATGAGTTTTTCCATGAACTGCTTGGCGGTATCCGGCGCGGCCGGTGAAAGTGCTTTCCACCAGTTGTCCAGCGCCGCCTCCCACGGGGTCGCAAAGGCACCCGCTCCACCGCTACCGCTTGCCATTCCCTTGCGGCCCAACTCAGACCAAGCATCCCAGTACTTGCGTTGTAGGTCCATCCAGGTATCGTTGAACAGGGTTTCGTTACTCATCTTTATGTGCCCTCCTTCGGGTCGTGTAGCCCTTGACGGTATCACGTTGATTTGTGCACTGCAACAAAGCCGCGTAAACTCTCGGTTGCACCTCTGCCACGAGCGGGGCATTTTAGACCCCGCAGTCGTTTCTCGCGATTGGAACGGGCTTGCGCAACGAGCCTCCTCGACCTATCACCTCAAATTACCAAGGCATTCACACCATGAGCGAACACATCGTGATCGTTGACGCCGGTCGCACGGCGGTTGGCACCTTCGGCGGGACTCTCTCCTCGCTTCCCGCGACCGAGCTTGGCGCTGCCGTGCTCAAGGCGCTGGTGGAGCGCACGGGAGTTGCGCCCGACCAGATCGATGAGGTCATTCTCGGGCAAGTGCTCGCGGCCGGAGTCGGCCAGAACCCCGCACGTCAGACCACCCTGATGGCCGGGTTGCCGCATCAGGTTCCGGCGATGACGATCAACAAGGTCTGTGGTAGCGGCTTGAAGGCGGTGCACTTGGCCATGCAGGCGATCGCTTGCGGCGATGCCGAGATCGTTATTGCTGGTGGGCAGGAAAGTATGAGTCAGTCCGCGCATGTCTTGCCGCGCTCGCGCGATGGTCAGCGGATGGGCGACTGGGCATTGAAGGACACCATGATCGTCGATGGACTCTTGGATGCGTTCAATCAATACCACATGGGCGTCACGGCCGAGAATATTGCGAAGAAATATGATTTCAGTCGTGAGGCGCAGGATGCCTTCGCCGCGGCGTCACAGCAGAAGGCTGCCGCCGCCATGGCGGCGGGCCGTTTCAACGATGAGATCATTCCGGTGAGCATCCCGCAACGTAAGGGTGACCCGGTGGTGTTCGCCACCGATGAGTTCCCACGTCCCAGCACCACGGCGGAGACTCTCGCCAAGCTGCGTCCCGCCTTCGACAAGGCCGGCACCGTCACCGCGGGCAACGCCTCGGGCATCAATGACGGTGCCGCCATGGTGATGGTCATGAAAGAGTCGAAGGCGCAGGAACTCGGACTGAAGCCCATGGCACGACTGGTGGCCTTCGCGAGTGCGGGCGTCGATCCGGCGATCATGGGAACAGGCCCCATCCCGGCCTCGATGAAGTGCCTGGAAAAGGCCGGATGGACGCCGCAGGATCTCGATCTCATTGAGTCCAACGAGGCCTTTGCCGCGCAGGCCATGTCGGTGAATCAGGAGATGGCCTGGGATCTGAGCAAGGTGAATGTCAATGGTGGCGCCATCTCGATCGGTCATCCGATCGGTGCCTCTGGCGCGCGGATCCTGGTCACGCTGCTCTACGAGATGAACAAGCGCGATGCAAAGAAAGGTCTCGCGACCCTCTGCATCGGTGGTGGCCAAGGGGTTGCGCTCGCGGTTGAGCGCGTCTAGAGCAGGCTGTATCTCAGCGGTCACGGCACTACGGGACCGTGACCGCTGATGCTCGAATGGCTACGGTGGGGATGTTTCAACGGCGTGTGATCGGTTTGAATTGACTCATCCACCCGCCTAGCTGATCCTAGGTCGTTTTGCGTCAAACCAAAACTGATCGTCTCACACGTGCGTGGTGACTTGCGTAGCGAATGGATGTTCAGCTCTGCTGGGTTACACTCCCAGAACCGATGGACAACGATGTCGAGCTGCCCATGAAAGACGAGCGCATCATCAAAAAGTACCCGAACCGACGTCTCTACGACACCAAAGTCAGCCGCTATATCACACTGTCTGACGTGCGTGACCTGGTGATGGCGTGCACGGACTTCAAGGTCGTCGACACGGCAAACGACAACGACATCACCCGCTCGATCCTGCTCCAGATCATGCTAGAAGAGGAGAGTGGTGGCGAGCCGCTCTTCAGCGCGACCATGTTGTCGCAGATCATCCGCTTCTATGGCGGCACGCTGCAGGGGATGTTCGCCCGTTACTTGGAAGGCTCGCTCGATCTGTTCTCCAAGCAACACCACGAACTCGTTCGCACGCTTGGCGAGACGCCGTTTGATGCGATGACCCGGATGACCCAGAAGAATGTCGAGCTCTGGTCCGAGATTCAGGCCGAGCTGATGCGCGCGGCGGGATTTGACCTCCGCGGAGAACGCAGCGGCTCCCATGAGCCCTCGGCCTCTGGTGCGAGTGAGCCGCCCGTGTCGGGTGAGCGGCATGGCAAGGGGCGCGACGAGACGGTCTGAGCACCGCGGGTCGTTGTGGCCCTGTCCCGGACCTGGCCACAGTGAGCGCATCGGGCGGTTTCATTTATCGAGTCAATCGACATGATTGATCATCTTGGGGTTGACAGACGATTCAGACCTGTCTATTGTGCACTGCAACAATTGCTGCACTGCACAAACTTGACTGGAGTGAACCATGACTGTCACCGAAACCCTGAACACTGTGAACGACATGACCAACAAGACCGTTGAGCGCATGACCAGCCTCGGCGAACTCAACGTCCGCATCTTCGAGAAGATGTCAGCGCGCCAAATGGATGCCATGAGCCTCTACATGGAACACGCGATGCGTGTCATGAAGCTCGCGACCGAAGCGAAGGGCTACAATGAGTTCGCTAAGGGTCAGGTCGAGGCGACCAAGGAACTCGGGGAGCGTATGCTGACCGAGAGCAAGACCGGAATGCAGGCCGTCAGCGAAGTTCGCGATGACTACCGGGCTTGGTTCGAGAAAAATATGGCCGAGGTCTCCACCGACCTGCGTAAGAGCGTCACCGTCGCTTAATACGACCGAGTCACCTCTCGTGACTGACGGGCTGTCCAGGGATGGACAGCCATTCGCAACGCCCCGGACTGGAGCGTTGCGAATGGCGTTGAGCCGGGTGTTTCAACGCGCCCGCGGGCTGTGAGCGCCAATCACCGATTGAAGTGCGTCAGACGTCTGACCGCACCTTCTCGGGCATGATGCAACACCATAACAAATCGATAACAAGCTGGAGGAAACAGAATATGACACGTATTGCACTAGTGACGGGTGGTATCGGCGGGATTGGTACGGCCATTTGCACGCGCTTGACGAAGGATGGCTGCAAGGTCGTTGCTAATCACCATCCGTCCGAGTCCGCGGTGGCAGACGCTTGGAAGAAAGAGCGCGCGGGCGAAGGCCACCACATTGAGACGTTTGCGGCGGATGTTTCCTCGTTCGAGGATAGTGCCCGCATGGTCAAGGAGATCACCGAGCAGCACGGCCCCATCGACATCTTAATCAACTGTGCCGGGATCACGCGTGACAAGACCTTCAAAAAGATGGAGCTTGCCCAGTGGGAAGCGGTCATGAAGGTCAACCTCGACAGCGTCTTCAATGTGACGCGTCAGGTCTGGGAAGGTATGTTGGAGCGCGGCTTCGGGCGCATTATCAACATCTCCTCGGTTAACGGTCAGCGTGGTCAATTCGGACAGGCGAACTACTCGGCGGCTAAGGCCGGCATGCACGGCTTCACCATGGCGCTGGCTCAAGAGGGTGCGACCAAGGGTGTGACCGTGAATACGGTGTCGCCCGGCTACGTCGAGACAGCCATGACCTTGGCCATGGACGAGACTGTGCGCAACAGCATCATCTCCGGGATTCCGATGCGCCGAATGGCTCAACCGGATGAAATCGCCGCCGCGATTGCCTTCTTGGCAAGCGACGAAAGCAGTTATATGACTGGCGCCAACTTGCCGGTCAACGGTGGACTCTTCATTCACTGAAGTGCCCTCCACAACCATCTTCGAGCAATCCCTGGCCTGCCGCCATCCGCGCGGCCTAGGATTCTAGCATCGAAAATAGTGTCCTCCTCGTCTCTCTCATCATGAGACGTTTATGGCCCGGCACCCCGCCGGGCCTTTTTTTTGCGAAAAAAAGGAGCGAATGCTCACGCACTCGCTCCGACATAAGAAAAAGATCAATCGAGCGAAAAAGCTGCCTTTACTGTGACGCGGGGCGAATGGCAACCAACTGGTCACCCTGATCCGTCTATGTCACTGTGACAGGACAGGATTCAGCCGGATCGCAACCACAACCTGCCGCGAGCTAGGGTTGTACTCAGGGTTCTTGCTGTGATCTCACCGCGACGCAGGGGGCGGCATCTGGTCGATGTTCGCCCCCACCCCGCACCTCGACTAGAAGCCGTAACCCAGCGAAATCACAAAGCTGTGGACAACCAAAACGACGAGCAGGACGGCGAATAGGATCGGCATCAGCCAGTTCGCAGGATTCACGACGAGCCACACTTTCCAATCGTCTTCAGGATTTTTGGGTTTGTTGATTTCACTCATGATAGTCACCTTATCAATAATGCTGAGACGGTTCAGAACCAGGGGTTCACGGCGATGATGAAGAGATGCACCAGCGCGGCGATGCCGACGAACGCGCTATAGGTGATCTTGAACTGCTCGTGAAATTCCTTCGCTTGCTGCTCAGTCAGGCCAGACAATGATCGATCGGCCATTTCCAATCTCCCTAGCGGGTATCTGAAAAACCAGCCTGCTCAGATGCTCACCCCGGAAACCAGTCCCGGGGTAACACCCTGTTCGGGTCTATTCGGCCACCGCTGGCGCAACTTCGACGGCCACCGGCGCGACCTCGGCCGTTTCGAGCGGATCGAACCCAATACCCAATGACCAAGCGTAGGCATGGACAGCCAGTGCGATACCCAGGACCGCGATCAGGATCGGGATCAGCCAGGTAGCTGGATTCACCACCAGCCAGAACCGGTAGTCCTGCTCAAGCGGCTTGTAATCGAAGACGTTCATTGATCTCTCCTGTCAGAACCTAGAACCATGGGTTGGCCGCGAGCACGAAGAGGTGCACGACCGCGGCGATTCCGACAAACGCGGTGTAGGTGATCTTGAACTGCTCGTGAAATTCCTTTGCTTGCTGTTCGGTGAGACCCGAAAGGCTTGTCTGCTCGGCCATGTGATTACCTCCAGTCTGTCAATGGTGTCGAACCAGAAGGCTCGACTGTTTACTCCCTCGCGTGGAACAGCCACGCGAGAACCTGCCTTACTTCGGTCTAGCTCCTACACTAGGTCAAGTCTTTGTTATTAAAAGTATTTTGACTTACAAAAATAAGTATTTTTACGTTTAATGTACGTAACATTACGTGTCAGTCTAGCTTGACATTGTAAAATGTCAAATTATTTTTACAGTCACATTTCAACGCTTTTGGCACGACACGCCAGGACTTCGATCTGCCCAAGGAAACTCTTTTCTCAGCTACTGATTGCCTTAGAATCAAGCTGAGCAGTGCCCCGTCTTGCACCTGATGGCCTCCGGGGCGGATTCATGGCGCTAAGCGCGAGACGCGTGCGCAACACTGGGCTGTCCTAGGATCGCGTTCGACCGGACGGATGCCGTCACACGAGGATGATCGAGCCAGCAACCATGATCGAATCGACCACAGATGCCTCCTCCGCTGCCGCTTCCGGGATCAGCAAGTGCCCGACCGGTATCTTCGGTTTCGATGAGATTACCGGTGGAGGTCTGCCGCGGGGACGACCGACGTTGCTGGCGGGTGCCGCTGGGTGCGGAAAAACCCTGTTGTCGATGGAGTTCATTGTTCGGGGAGCCCGGGACTTTGGCGAGCACGGGGTCTTCATGTCTTTTGAAGAGAGCGAGCAAGAACTGATCACCAACGTGCGATCGTTGGGTTTCGACCTGGCAACACTAGTCACCACGCAACGCGTCGCGCTGGATGCGGTGCGGATCGAGCGCAGTGAGATTGAGGAGACCGGCGACTACGATCTCGAGGGGCTCTTCATTCGTTTGGGCAGTGCCATCGACGCAGTGGGTGCGCGCCGTGTCGCATTGGATGGCGTGGATGCTCTGTTCGCCTCGCTGCCGAGCGAGGCGATCCTGCGTGGAGAGTTGCGTCGCCTCTTCCGCTGGCTCAAAGCTCGAGAGGTGACCGCAATCATCACCGGTGAACGCGGTGGGGGCACACTCACGCGACATGGCCTGGAGGAATACGTGAGCGATTGCGTCATCTTCCTCGACCACCGCATCAGCAACCAGGTCGCGACGCGGCGGCTGCGGATTATCAAGTACCGTGGATCGCGCCACGGGACCAACGAGTATCCGATACTGATCGACGCGCAGGGCTTCGGCGTGTTGCCGATCAGCTCCGCGGGCCTGGATCATCGGGTCTCGCGCGACTGTCTCTCCACCGGCATCGATGGCCTCGACGCATTGTTAGGGCGACGAGGTTATTACAAGGGCAGTAGCGTGTTGGTGTCCGGCACCGCTGGTGCGGGGAAGAGTAGCCTGGCGGCGGCGTTCGCCGATAGCGTCTGTCATCGGGGCGGACGTTGCCTGTACTGGTCTTCGGAGGAGTCCCCGGATCAGATCGCGCGCAATATGGCTTCCATTGGATTCGATCTGGAACAACATTTCACCAGCGGCCGGCTCTACTGCCATGCTGTCCGACCGACCCTCTACGGCCTGGAGGATCATCTGGCACGACTCCATAGGATCGTTGGGGCGCTGAAACCCGACGCCGTCATCTTGGATCCAATCTCCAGCTTTACCGCTGTTGGCAACCTTGCCGAGGTGAGGATCATGTTGACCCGAGTCATCGATTTTCTCAAATCGGCAGGGATCACGGCATTTTTCACTGGATTGACACAGGGTTCCGAGCCGGTCCACCTCGAACGTACTGAAGAGTGCGTCAGCTCCTTGATCGATACCTGGTTGCTGTTGCGCATGACAGACGTCGCCGGCACGCGCAAGCGGCTGCTCCATATCCTGAAGAGCCGCGGCATGGCGCATTCGCACCAGGTCCACCAACTCCTGCTGGATGACTGCGGCGTTTCTGTTGTGGCCGCTGCCAGCAACCCCGGAGAACCGAGGTGACGACCTCGAGCGAGCCCTCCACGTGCGAGGTGGAACAGGTGAGGGGGTGGTGCCTCCGCCTCTACGTGGCTGGGAGCAATCCGCGCTCCGTGCGTGCTTGCGAAAACCTCAAAGTGCTCTGTGAGACCCACCTAGCCGGCGAGTACGAGATCGAGATCATCGACCTCCTCGAGAACCCATCATTGGCGCGTGGTGACCAGATCGTCGCCGTACCCACCCTCGTGCGCAAGCTGCCGGAGCCAGTCCGCAGGATCATCGGCGATCTATCCGATACCGAGCGCGTTCTCGTTGGACTGGACCTGCGCCCACGCAGATGATCGAGTCACCATCAACCAAGGGGGAATTGCCATGACCGTGACCCGCTTTCCGGCATCGGATACGCATGCAACCGACGGGAATCCGCTCCCGAGCGACTCGGGCTATGGCGTGGCGGCGTTACCCGACGGGCCTGACCTAGGCTATGTGCTCACACTCTATGTGGCGAGCCTCACTCCACGCTCATCGGCCGCGATTCAATCGGTTCGAGACGTGTGCGACAAGCATCTCAAGGGACGATATTCGCTTGAGGTGGTTGACATCTACGAACAACCATCCTTAGCCAAGCGCGAGCAGATCCTCGCCGCACCGACCCTGATTAAGCATCTGCCGCTGCCGCTGCGACGTCTGATCGGCGACATGGCCGACGAGCATCGCGTGTTGTTAGGCCTCGACCTGCGAACGCGTGACGCCAGTCAGAACCCATCGGCATGACAGACACACCGCCGCCGCTCTCTGATCCGAATTCCGCGCCGCAAACGGATCGCTCCGTGACGACCTTGCTGCAGGAAAATCTGGATTTGCGGGCGTGCTTGGAGGAGGCTCAGGACGCACTGCGGGCGATTCGTGAAGGCGAGGTCGATGCCGTCATCGTCAGCGGGAGCCAAGGCGATCGGGTGTTCTCGTTGATGGAGACGGAGAATTTACACCGACTCATGGTGGAGACCATGAACGAGGCCGGGCTCGCCATCTCACTGGAAGGCATCTTGCTCTATGCCAACGATCGAGCCTGTGCGTTGCTACAACGAACCCGCAGTGGTCTGCTCGGGCATGCGATCGATGAGTTTGTCGGTCCGCTCGACCGTCAGCGTCTCTGTAAGCTCTTGGACGCATCACAGACAGGAACCGCCGACGATCGCATCGTCTTCCTCACGGATGCCGAGGCGGAGGTCCCCATGCATCTCTGGGCGAGTCGTCTACCACGGTGCGATGGGGATATGATCTGCCTCGTAGGGACGGACCTGAGTCGACTCGAAGCCGACCAGGCCCTGCTCGATCGGCTCCGCGAACATCAAGAGGCGCTCAAGGCGTCTCGCGCGCAAGCACTAGAGTCGATGTCGCAGGCCCTAGCCGCCCGTGAACAAGCCGCGCGGGCGGCTCACGAGTTGCGCGAGAGTGATCGTCTGAAAGATGCCTTCCTCGCGACCTTGGCTCATGAGCTGCGCAACCCACTTGCTCCGATGCGCAATGCGCTGTCGATCCTGCGACTCGAGGAGATCGATCCGAGCACCCTAGTCACGGCGCGCGAGATGATGGAACGCCAGCTCCTGCACTTGATTCGATTGGTCGATGACCTGATGGAAGTCGCACGCATCACCCATGGCAAGATCGATCTGCGGAAAGAGCGCCTTGAGTTGACGGAGGTCATCGATAGCGCAGTGGAAACCGTGCAACCGCTCCTAGACGCAACCGGTCAGCTGATCGAGGTCGAGCGTGCATCAGAGCCTGTGTGGCTGGAAGGAGATCGGATCAGACTGTCACAGGTCTTTGGAAATTTGCTCAACAATGCGATTAAATATACGAATGCAGGCGAGGTGATCCGCATCCGGGTGCAACCAAAAGGGGAGGGTGTCGAGATCTCGATTCGCGACCCAGGTATCGGAATTTCCCCGGAAATGCTGCCACGTGTCTTCGAGATGTTTGCTCAAGGACGCGTGTGTGCGACACAGCGCGAGGGCGGCCTCGGAATCGGCTTGACCCTGGTGCGCAAACTGGTCGAGTTGCACGGTGGTCGCATTGAGGCGTTGAGTGAAGGATCTGGACAGGGCAGTGAGATGCGGGTCTATCTGCCGCTTGGCGTCCCGTGCACACCGCGTCGCCCGTCACGCGCGGCCCGTCACCAGAGTGGAGGTGTTCAGGCCAGCACTTTGGCCAAGCATCATATCCTGGTTGTCGACGATAATCGGGATGCGGCCACGAGTCTCGCGACGCTCCTGCGATACCAGGGCGCCGTGGTCCGGATTGCCTATGACGGACGATCGGCGCTGGACGCACTCGAAACAGAACCCGCTGATGTCGTGATTTTGGATATCCGCATGCCTGATCTCGATGGTCGAGAAGTCGCACGTCGCATCCGCATGCGACCTGAGTGGAACGACATCCGGCTGATCGCCATGACTGGGCTGGGCGAAGCGGCGGATCGGCAACGCTCTCGAGAGGCTGGGTTCGACGTGCACTTGGTCAAACCCGTGTCCATCGAATCTCTCGACGAACTGTTCAGGGACCCTGTCACAGGGTATCGAGCAGAAGAACAGAGCGGTCCGAACCGCTCACTCCCGCCGCGGGTCCCGCGGGAGTGGGCGCTGTCACCGGATCACCTGAATGAACCGTCGCTCGTCTCCCTGATGATGCATGATCTGGCGCAGCCATTGAGTTCGGCAGCATGTTACGCCGTCGCCGCGCGCACCTTGGCTGAGCGCCCGACTGCGCGAGCCGCGACACTCGACGCCGCGCTTGCGGGTATCGAAGGGCAGCTTAAGCTCGCCAGCCGCAGCTTGGAACGTCTCCGTGATTACCTCCTGCAGGACGAGTCGGGACGGGATCGATTCAGCACCTGTGTTGGCGAATGACGCGCTCGGCTCGATGGATTGCCATCAACGATGCTCTTCCCTTGCATGGCTCAGGATGTGCGTTTGCCACCCGCGGAGCGTGACATGAGCACTGCACCCGTCGCCTTTATTGTCGATGATGATCCAGCGCTGCGCGACGCACTCTGCATGCTGCTGGAGTCAGTCTCCATCCACTGCAGGTCTTTTGCTGGCGCAGAAGAACTCTTGCTCTCCGGGGCCCTGATGCAAGCCGGCCCAGCCTGTTTGATCGCCGACGTTCGCATGCCTGGCATCAGTGGCATGACCTTGCTTGAACGACTGCGGCGGGATGGCATCCGTATCCCAACGATCGTGGTCACCGCTTACGGGGATATCCCGATGGCCGTGCGGGCCATGAAGCTTGGTGCAGTCGACTTCATCACCAAACCAATCGATCCTCAGGCCGTTCTGGAATTGGTGCAGAAAACTCTCGAGACACTGACGACTCCGCGAGCGCCCGACGCCGCAGCCAAGATCGAGACACAGCTGCGGTGCTACGCGACCTTGACGCCGCGCGAGCAACAGATTTTCCAGCGGATTACCGCCGGTGAGAGCAATCGCATGGTGGCCGATGCCCTGGGTATTAGCATCCGGACCGCGGAACTCCATCGCGCGCGGGTCATGAAGAAGATGCAGGCTCAGAACCTCGCCGAACTGACGCTGATCTGGGTCTCGATCCAGGATCACCTGGGCCAGGATGGCGCAGCGTCCCAACCAGAGCGCGCCCGCAGCCGCTGAGCCTCGCGTTTCAATTGTGCGGTTGCTTTCGTGTCACCCATGAATCACGGCCGCGCCTCACTCAGCGCGGGCGCGACGTAAGGTTTCCAATGCTTGAGCATAAGCACCACGCGCGATCTCCTCATGGAGCTGCCGGTGATCTTCTGCAAACATGGGCGTGGCTAGACCCTCAAGTTCGTCCCATGCCTGCAAAGCCCGCGGATCGCCTTCGGAGAGTAGGAACTCCAATTGGGCCAGAAGGACCTGCGCGATGGCCGGATTCGCGTTCGAGGTCGCGCCTCTGACCATTGCCGGCTCGGCTGTCGCGCCGTCGTCCGCGATCCGGGGCTCCGAGAGCAGGGTGGAGATTGGCGGCGCCGGCCGATCATCCCGGCGCAGACGCGCGGTCATCCAGAAGAGACTGCCTTGCCCCGGGGTGCTGGTCACACCGACCTCGCCACCCATCAGGGTCGCCAGTCGTTTGACGATCGCCAGGCCGAGTCCAGTGCCACCATGGCGACGCGTCGTCGAATCGTCGGCTTGGGTGAAGGGCTGGAACAGACGCGCTTGCTGATCCGGTGTTAAACCCGCCCCTTGGTCCTCCACCTCTAGACGGAAGAGAATACTGTCTGTGCTCTCTTCGGCCAGCATCGCCCGCACCTGGATCTCGCCTTGCTCGGAGAACTTGATGGCGTTGCCGAGAAAATTGACCAGGATCTGCTCCAGACGCATTGGATCCCCAATCACTCGCGCCGGCAGGCGCGGATCGATCGTCGTCAGCAGTCGAAGACCTTTCTCGGACGCACGCGCACCGAGCAGGCCGACACCCTGCTCGATCGCCGTCGCCGGCGTGAACGGCGTTTGCTCTAAGACAAGCCGACCGGACTCGATCTTCGACAGATCGAGGATATCGTCGATGATGAGCAGCAGATGAGACGCGGCATCGCCGAGCTTCTGTAGCCTGGTTCGCGCGGCGGGCGCGGTTACCTCCTTCAGCAGTAAATGATTCAGCCCGAGAATGGCGTTCATCGGGGTGCGAATCTCATGGGTCATGTTGGCCAGGAACCGTGTCTTCGCCCGGTTTGCCGCATCCGCCGCGTCGCGTGCCTCGGCGAGCTCCGAGGTCCGCTCCGCGACCAGATCCTCTAGGCGATGGCGATACTGCTCGAGCTCGGACTCGGCCACCTTGCGCCGAGAGATATCGAAGAAGGTCACGACGATCCTCTGCATCCGACCCTGCTCATCATGTAGCGGATGCGCCTCGCAATGCACCCATACGGGAGCGGTGCGGTCAGGTCTGACGATGCCCAGCGTCACGCCCTGAAGAGCCTGTCCGGTCTCGGCGACACGCTGGACCGGATAGGCATCCACCGGTACCTGGGTGCCATCCTCATGAATGAAATGCCACCTCGGGTCGACGGCGGCGAGTCCCTGCATCTGCTCGAACGTCAGCCCTAAAAGATGCGACGCCATCGGGTTAGCGTACAGAATCCGGGTGTCGGGTGCGTGCGCGACTAAACCGGCATAGAGGTTGTCGACCAGCGTGCGGTAGTTGCGCTCGCTCTCGCGTAAGGCCGCCTGGGCGTCCAGGCGGACCATGGAATCGGCGGCGGTATCGGCGATGGTTTCCAGCATTCCCAACCATTCGGACGCCTCTGGACGTCGCCGCACATCACCGAGCGAGAGGGTTCCCAGCACCCGCTCGCCGACCTTGATCGGAATGCAGATGAAGGTCACGGCGCCGAGTGCCCGCAATGCCGGCAGGGCGTACTCGGGTCGCTGATTGGCATCGTGCTCCACCAATGCTTCGCCGTGCGTCGCAACCCAGCCGGAGAGCGTCTGCTCGACCGGGACACGCAAGGGCTCGTCCAGCGACCCCGGAATCCCGACGGCGCCGACAAAGACCATCTCTCCGGAGGCACTGTCGTAGGTCTCGATCGCGACGTGGGGCCAAGCAAGCCGCGTGGACAGCAGCTCGGCGAGGGCTTGGCAAAATTGGGCCGCGTCGTCCGAAGAGACCGCCAAGCGGGCGGCGGCGGCGAGTGTCTCGCGCGCCTGCTGCTCCCGGATTCGCTCGGTGATATCGGCGTAGGTGACGACGACGCCGTACCCGGCCAAGGGCAGATGCGTGGCCACCACGCCGAGCCAGGTGACCTCGCCATGCGGCTTGCGGATTCCCATTTCGGCACGATGTAAACCCCGCGTGGTCTGCAAGGCCAGAACACTCGGGTATTCCGATGTGGACATGGGTGTTCCGTCCGGGCGGATCAGGTCCCACGCAGCGCCGCCGAGCGTGCGTCGCAGCTGCTCTTCGCGCGAGATTCCGAGGATGGACTCGGCGATGGGATTGGCCTCGACGATCGTGCCATGTTCGTCAGCGACCGTAATCCCGAGCGGAAAACTGTTGAACAAGGTGCGGTACTTGGTCAACGTGACATCGAGCGACTGCTCCGTCTGTCGATGCGCATCCAGTTCCAAGGCCAGGCGCGCAGCCTGCGCGCGGAACTTGGTGATCGCATGCACGAGACCGGCAAGGAGCACACTGACGAGGATCCCGACGAGGGCGGTCGAGCAGACCTTCAGGGCACCGATGGACAGCCCGCCGGTCGCCTGGCTCGAGAACACCAGGGTCCAATGGTGGCCGTTAAACTCGAGCGGGAGGCTCAAGACGCCGGCCCCCACCGGCGACTCGGCGACGGGTGCCTCGCTCTGACTGTCGTAGAGCAAGGTTGCGGGCGCGACGGTGTCTCCATCGTAGACGGCGAGACGGATCCGCATTCCATCCCTCTGCTCCCATCCGCCCAGAATGCCGCGCATCAGGTCATTCATGCGGTAAGGGCTATAAACCCATCCCGCCAGGGCGGCGCGACGCTCCTCGATGGTCGTCACCGGCATGCCGGCTCGGTAGACCGGCACATACATGAGTGCGCCGGCCTGCACGTCTTCGTCGGTCTCCTGGACCAGGCGGACCCATCCTGACAGGGCCGCGATGTCCCGATCACGTGCCTCCTCCATCGCGGCCCGTCGCACCGGCTCGGAGAACATGTCATATCCGAACGCGCGCAGATTACGATCGCTGAAGGGCTCCAGATAGACGATCGTGGAGTAGAGCGCGCGCTCGTCATCGGGCCAGACACGGTAGTCCGGAAACCCCTCTCGACGCATCGCATCGACATGCGCCGGCAACAGTTCGGGCGTGATCAGGAGGGAGAATCCGACGCCCTGGATCCCGGGTAGCTGGTCGTCGAGCCGCAGGCCGACAACAAAGGTCCGCCATTCTTCGCGCGTGACCTCCTCGGAAGCAGCGAACAGGGCCGCACCGCTGCGCAGGATCTGCGCATGCGCGGCGAGTCGGAGCTGAATGCGATCGGCAATTTCCTCCGCCACGAAGGTCCGCTCGTACCGGGCGAGTGCCTCGACCTCGGCTCGAACCACAAGGGTGAGGAACACAGTGCACAGCAGCCCCGAAAGCAGTGTCACCCACGCTGGCCAGGCCGAGCGGCGCAGGATGGGTCTTGGATCATCCATCGCGCGCATGGGTAACCAGACGCAGCGTGTTCAGCGCCTGCTCGAAGTCGAAATTCTCGACCTGGGATCGGAATCGTGCGGCATGCGTCCCCAAAATCGCCTCGATCAGGGGTGCGGACTCAAACACGAGGTCTTTGGCGCGCGTATTATCCTCGGCCAAGAGCGTCTCGAGCTGGGCTAGAACGATCGGTGCCTGCGACCAATCCAGGTCGGGGGGCGCACTCGCTTCCGCGCTCAACGCCAAGCGGATGCCCTGGAGAAGCGGAGTCAGAACGGCGTCCAAGGCCGTCATGCCGGCCTCCAAGTCCGACGTCGATGCGCCGGTTTCGACGCGCTCCACAAGCTCGCCCGCGCGAGCACCCAAGGCTGTCGCACCTAGCGTTGTCGAGAGTCGTTTCAGCGTTCGCGCTAGGCGCTCGACCTCATTGAGTTCGCCCGCCGCCAGGCGACGGCGCAACACCGACACAGCGTCGCCATGCGCCTGGGTAAACACGTCGAGCACACGCCGATACCCGGCATGATCGGAGCCGACGGCACGCAGTCCGGCCGCGACATCGAGACCACGAATCGTCGCCAATTTGCCCGTCAAGGTCGCCTCGTCGACGCGGCTCGCGGTCGACGCATCGCCCACTGCGAGCGCCCCCGACATCGGCGGAAGCCAGCGCAGGAGTACGCTATAGAGCCGCTCGGGTTGCACTGGTTTGCCGATATGGTCGTTCATTCCGGCGTCCAGACAGGCCTGACGATCGTCCTCGAAGACATTGGCGGTCATGGCCAGGATCGGCAATGTCTCGCGACCGGGCAGGTGACGAATCGCCTTGGTCGCGGACAGACCATCCATCATCGGCATCTGCACGTCCATGAGGACCAGTGCATAGTCACGCTCGCGCGCTAAGTCCACCGCCTCCTGTCCGTTCTCGGCAATGTCCACGATCAACCCGAGTCTGCGTAGCAGCTCGCTGGCCACCTCGGCATTGAGCGGATCATCCTCAACCATGAGCAGACGAACCCCACGATAGCGTCGCGCCAGACGTTCCTCCAAGTCAGCGGACGGCTGGAGATGGAGATCATTCACAGCCCCCGGAGTCGAGCCCTTGTCGTCACGCAGCGGGATCTCGACCCAAAATCGGCTTCCCTCCCCCGGCATGCTCTCGACCCCGACCTCGCCGCCCATCAACTCGGCTAGCCGTTTGCAGATGACCAGTCCGAGACCCGTACCGCCGTAACGGCGGGTCGTGGAATCGTCGCCTTGGGTGAAGGGCTTGAAGAGTCGCTCGCATTGGCTCGGGGTCAGACCGATGCCCTCGTCCGCGACCTCGAGGCAGAGCAAGCGCCGACCCTCATCCTCTTCTCGGATTCGAGCACGGACGCGAATCGTGCCCTGCTCGGAAAACTTGATCGCGTTGCCGAGATAATTCAGCAGAATCTGGCCGAGCCGGTGGGCATCGCCAAACAGCACGGCCGGGATGCGCGGGTCCACTGACTGCTCAAGGGTCAGTCCCTTGGTCGTCGCGCGCTCGCCAAGGAGACTGAAGGCGTGTTGAATCAGAGCAACGGGCGAGAAGCTGGTCTCCTCAAGCGTCAACTGACCGGCCTCGATCTTGGAGAGGTCGAGGATGTCGTTGATGATCGACAGAAGATGCCGGGCCGCATCCACGATCTTCCCGACCTGAGCACGCGGCTTAGGATCGGTCACCTCGTGCTCCAGCAGATGGCCGAGACCAATGATGGCGTTCATTGGCGTGCGTATCTCATGACTCATGTTGGCCAGGAAAGCGCTCTTGGAGCGGCTGGCCGCCTCGGCACCCTCCTTGGCCTTGGCCAGCGCAAGCTCGGTACGACGGCGCATGATGATCCGCCACAGATCGTCTCCGACCAACTGAAGCTGCTGGCGGTCCGTTTCGTCGTAGTCGATCGGCTTGTTGCCTACGCCGATGAGCATGCGGACCTGCGCCCCCTCCTTGATGGGTACGCCGAGATGACGCATGAGCACGGCATGTCCCTGCGGGTAGCCGTGGCGGCCGGACATCGTCTGAACATCGTTATGGATGACGGCTTGCCCGGTGCGCAGGGTATCCGCCCAGATCCCGGCCTTGGATACCGGGTAATGCGTGTCGTATTCGGCCGCGCAGTAGGCCAGCGTTCCGCGCGACCAGGTGCAAAGCTGAATGGTTTCCTGATTCTCGTTGACGAAATGAAGGTAGCCGATGAGACTGTCGGTCAGATCGACGGCGGTGTCGATGCCCGCCTGCATGAGCTCGGACTCGCTCAAGCTCGGTGCCGCCTGACTCAAGTCGAATAGGGCCTTCAGACGCCGGTCGCTGCGCATGAGATCGCGGTTGGCGGCATCCAGTTCGGCGGTCCTGGCATCGACGAGCGCCCGCAAATGATGCCGGTGCAGATCCAGCTCTGCTTTGGCGAGGGTACGCTCGGTGATGTCCGTCACGATCGCGACGACATAGGGATGCCCCGCGATCTCGATCGCACGATTGCCCACCCGTACATACCGGATGCTGCCATCCTTGTGACGATGCAGGGTGTCGAAGTCGCCCCGACCGTCTCTTAGGATCATGCGCAGGCCATCACGCACGCCGGCCAGATCACGCTCGGCCTGAACATCCGCGATTCCGAGCTGGGCGAATTCCTCGCGGGTGTAGCCGAGCGCCTCGCAAGCGGCATCATTGAACTCGACGAAACGAGTGGTCTCGGCATCGACCAGAATGATGCCATCGCTGGCCTGCACAAAGATGGCGCGATAGACCTCCTCGCGCTCGCGCAGCGCATCCTGGGCCTCGCGCAGCCTGGTGATGTCCATTGCGGTGCCGACCGCGAGAGCGGGACATCCGTCAGGGTTTCGGCGTACAACACGCCCACGCGTCTGGAGCCACACCCAGCGGCCGTCTCGATGGCGACTCCGATACTCGCATTCGATCAGCGGTTCACCCGGCGCAAAGGCCGCCTGGAAGGCATGCATCGCGGTGTCGCGATCATCCGGATGCACGGACTCCAGCCAGGCAGCCCGATCAAGTGGGGTCTCGACCCCTCGAAGACCGAGCAGATCGCGCATCGTTTCGTCGCGATAGAGCAGATCCGCGCCCAGGTCGAATTCCCAGAAACCGATGCCGGATGCATCGACGGCCATTCGCAACCGCTGCTCGGTATGGGCTTGCGCTCCCAACAAGCGCTCGGTTCGGCGCTTGGTCTCGTCGTGCAGGAGGTTGAACCCGATCCGCTCCATCAGGTTATGCAGCGTCAACATCCCCATGACCTGTCCGTTGGCATCCACGACCGCGAGATGCCGCAGGCCCTCTTGTTGCATCAGGCACGCGGCATCCGACACGGGGCTGTCGTCGCGGATCATCCGCACGGGCGATCGCATCACATCGCGCACGATCAAGTCCCGGGCCTGTGCGCCCCGCCTTGCCAAGAGATCGGGAATGTCGCGCTCGGTGAGGATGCCCAGCGGGCGCCGCGCCTCCACGATCAGCACATAGGAGGCGCGGTACTGCAGCATGAGCCTGCGCGCCTGTGCGACGGACGCATTGGGCGGCATGAGTGGCAGGTCGCGATCCATCACGGCGGTCAGGTCATCGAGCTGCTTGAGCAGGCGCAGCGTTAAATAGCGACGAAAGTCGGTCTCGCTCGCGACTCCGACGGCCTTGCCGCTCGGGTCGATCGCCACCAAGTGGCGAATCTGGTGATCGAGGGCCTGGAGGTAAGCGGAGGCGAAATCGGTCTCCATGGGGATGGCGAGCACCGGTGCGCTCATCACCTCGGCAACCGGCCGGTCGAGATTGACCTCCCGGTCTAGCAGTCGCAGCAGATCACGCTCGGTCAGGATCCCTAAGGGCTGCTCATTCTCAAGCACGAGGATACATGAGAGTCTTTCCCGCGCCATGGTCCGAACGGCATCGCCGAGCGGGCTGTCTGGCATCACGTATTGCAGCGCCCGCGACATGATGTCGGCGAGCGTCAGCTCGATGGCATCCGACATCGACACACTCCTTGAACGATACGAGTCATTCAGGTCGATCCCGGGCTGGCAGGCTCGGGCGCGGTTGATTCGCACCGCCGCGCGACCTGGTGAATGCGGCGCGAGTCGCTGTCGGCGAAGCGCACGGCAATGTTCTGGAATGCCTCGCGCCGCAGCATAAAGGCGTCGACCACATCCGGATCGAAATGGGTGCCGCGTCCCTGCTCGATGATGGACACGGTCTCATCGAACGAGCAGGCACGCTTGTAGACACGCCGGCACATCAGCGCGTCGAAGACGTCCGCTAGCGCCATCAACCGGGCGGCGATCGGGATTGCATCGCCCTTGAGACCCTCCGGATACCCGGAGCCGTCCCATTTCTCGTGGTGATAGTGCGCGATCTCCTTGGCGATCGCCAAGAAGGCAATTGGGCACTCGGCATCGCGCTCGGCCAGCTCGATCGCCTCGCGGCCCAGACGGCTATGCGTCTTCATGATCTCCCATTCCGCGGGTGTGAGCTTGCCGGGCTTGAGCAGGATGTGATCGGGCACGCCGACCTTCCCGATGTCGTGCAGCGGTGCTGACTTGACCAACAGATCGATGGTCTGCTCGGTGAGAAAAGGCGCAAAACGCGGGTGCGTGCGCAAGGCGTCGGCGAGCAGCCCGACGTAGCCTTGGGTGCGACGCAGATGGTTGCCGGTCTCGGGATCCCGGATCTCCGCCAGATGCGCTAGTGCGCGAATGCTCGCGTCCTGGATCAGGATGTTCTCCTGCATGCGACGCGATACCTCGGCCTCGAGCAGTAGATTCTCGTTGCGCAGACGGTCCCGAGCGGTCTTTAGTTCGAGTTGAGTCTTGATTCTGGCAAGAACGATCGCCGGCTTGATGGGCTTGGTGATGTAGTCCACCGCGCCGAGCGCAAGACCGCGCTCCTCGTCGATCGCCGTGTCTAAGGCTGTGACGAAGATCACCGGAATGTCCGCGGTTGTCGGCTCGGCGCGCAGCCGCCTCATCACCTCGTAGCCATCCATGTCCGGCATCATCACGTCGAGCAGAATCAGATCGGGACGCGGTTCGGCAAGCGCCTGCAACGCTCGCCGGCCGGAGCGAACGGCGCGGACACTGTAGGCCGGACTCAAGAGATCGGACAGAACGGTCAGGTTCTCGACCATGTCGTCGACAATGAGAATGGTCGCTAGGGCCGTGCGGGTATCCGTCAACATCAGCACTAACTCCTAAACCGTAGCTAAGACGCTGTATCGCAGTGATTGCTGAACCAAGACGGGAACTCCTCCGGCTCTGCCGTGGGATTGTGACCTCATCGTCTCGTGGTCAAGTTGGCCTTCTTTTCCATGATGGTCAAGAAGTCGGAAGATCAGGATCGAACGCTGTCCGAGCGCTGGCGCGCGGCCTGGCACGGCACATCGGCTGCTGTTGCGAGCGGGCCCGTGACCGCGATCACTGACCCTGTCCTGTGTAGTGAGCCGACGTTTAGCGCGATCGCTCGCGCTCAATCGCCCGATAACCGATGTCGCGCCGGAACTGACAATGTTCCCAACCGATCCTTTCAACGGCCTGGTAGGCCAGGGACTGGGCGGCCGAGACGCTGTCGCCGAGTGCGGTGACGCAGAGGACGCGTCCGCCGTTGGTTAGGATCGCCGATCCATCCGCTTTGGTGCCGGCTTGGAAGACCTTGACGTCCGCGGGCAACGCGGCGTCCAGACCGCTGATCGGGTGGCCGGTCGCGTAGCTGTCCGGATAACCGCCGGCCGCCATGACCACGCCGAGCGCGGGACGCGGATCCCAAGCGGTTGTCACCTGATCAAGACGGCCTGCGATCGCGGCGAGGCAAAGCTCGACCAGGTCTGACTCCAGACGCATCAGCAGCGGCTGAGTCTCGGGGTCACCGAGCCGGCAGTTGTATTCGAGCACCTTGGGCGTGCCGTCGGGCGCGATCATGAGCCCGGCGTAGAGGAAGCCGCGATAGGGGATGCCCTCGGCGGCGAGTCCGGCGACCGTCGGCTCGATCACCTCGCGCAGGATGCGCTCGTGGATGGCGGGGGTGACGATAGGCGCGGGCGAGTAGGCGCCCATGCCGCCGGTATTGGGACCACGATCGCCGTCGTCGCGCGCCTTGTGGTCCTGCGAGCTGGCGAAGGGCAGGACGTGCGCGCCGTCGACCATGACGATGAAGCTCGCCTCCTCGCCCCGCAGCCATTCCTCGATGACGACCCGCGCGCCGGCCTGGCCGAAGCGCCCGGCATCGAGCATGTCGAGCACGGCGGTTTCGGCGGTCGCGAGGTCCTCGGCGAGAATCACCCCCTTGCCGGCCGCGAGCCCATCGGCCTTGATGACGATGGGTACCCCCACCTCGCGCAGATAGGCGAGCGCGGGCGCGGGTTCGGTGAAGACGCCATAGGCGGCGGTCGGGATTTGATGACGCGCCAGGAAATCCTTGGTGAAGGCCTTGGATCCCTCCAGTTGCGCGGCGGCTTGGCGTGGCCCGAAGCAGCGTAGACCGGCGGTCTCGAAGGCATCGACGAGACCGGCGACCAAGGGCGCCTCGGGGCCGACGATGGTGAGGTCGATCGCCTGCTCGGTGGCGAAGCGGCACAGCGCCGGGATGTCGTCCGCCGCGATCGGCAAGTTCTCGACCTTGGGCTCGGTGGCGGTGCCGCCGTTGCCGGGCGCGACGAAGACACGTTCAGCGCGTGGCGATTGCGCGGCCTTCCAGGCGAGCGCGTGCTCGCGTCCACCACCACCGACGATCAGGATCTGCATACTGGTTGATTCCTCACGAGATGCGGTCGAGCCAGGGCCCTAGCAGCCGCCCGGATCAGAGATCCCGGCCGAACGACAGGACGCCCCGTCGGCTCGATTCAATGAAATGGACGATGTGCCCGGTCTCGGGACTGGGGTAGGTCCGTTCGGCCTCCACCAGGGCCTCGGCGAGACGCAGGCCCGACGTGAAGATGAGCCGATAGACGGACTTGATCCGGCTGCGTTGTTCCTGGGTGAAACCAGCGCGTCGCAGGCCGACCAGGTTCAGGCCGATGATCCGCGCGCGATGACCGTCGACCAGGGTGTAGGGCGGGACGTCCTGGGGGACACCGCTCACGCCCGCGACCATGGCATAGGCGCCGATTCGGCAGAATTGATGCACCGCGACCTGTCCCGAGAGGAAGGTGCGGTGCTCGACCTCGACATGTCCGGCGAGCGTGGCCGTGTTGGCGAGGATGTTGTGATCGCCGACGATGCAGTCGTGACCGGCGTGCGAGAAGGCCATCCAATAGTTGTGGCTGCCGATCCGGGTGCCATCATCAGACTTGATCCCGCAGCTGATGTTGACATTCTCTTTGAACTGATTGTGATCGCCAATGGTGAGCGGTCGCGCCAGCTCGGGTCGAAAGCCGAGATCCTGGGGCTCGGAGCCGAGGGTGACACCATGACAGACCCGATTGTGCGCGCCCATGCGGGTCATCCCGTAGATGCGCGCGCAAGACTCGATGCGGCAGCCCTCGCCGATCACGGCGCCCGATTCGACGATCGAATAGGGGCCGACGATGACGGATTCGTGCAGTCGAGCACCGTCTTCGATGATGGCGGTGGGATGGATGCGCATGTGTCGAAGGTCTCCAACGCGAGAGGATCAGCCGCTAGCTCCGGACCAGCGATCTCGGGGCTGACGGCCGAACGCCGATGCCCGATCCTCAGTGCCGGAAGTGACGCATCCCGGTGAAGATCATCGCCATGCCATGGGCGTTCGCCGCGGCGATCACCTCCTCGTCGCGCATCGAGCCACCGGGTTGGATAACCGCCGTGATGCCTACCGCCGCGGCTTGGTCGATACCGTCACGGAAGGGGAAGAAGGCATCCGAGGCCATGACCGCGCCGGCGACCGCGAGTCCCGCCTGCTCGGCCTTGATGGCCGCGATGCGTGCCGAGTTGACACGGCTCATCTGACCGGCGCCAACTCCGATAGTGGTGCGGTCGCGGCCGTAAACGATGGCGTTGGACTTGACGAACTTGGCCACGCGCCAGGTGAAGAGCAGATCGGCCATCTCCGCCTCACTCGGCGCGCGCGTCGTGACCGTGCGTAGGGATTCGGTCAGGCGCAGATCCGCGTCCTGGACGAGCAGTCCACCGTTGACGCGCTTGAAATCGAGCCGGTGGGTCAGCTCGGCGTCCCAGTCGCCGCATTCGAGCAGCCGGACGTTCTTCTTGGACGCGACCGCCGCGCTCGCCTCGGCGCTCACGCGCGGGGCGATGATCACCTCGACGAACTGACGCTCGACGATGGTCCGCGCGGTCGTGGCGTCGAGCTCGCCATTGAAGGCGATGATGCCGCCGAAGGCCGATTCGGGGTCGGTGCCATAGGCGCGCTCGTAGGCGTCGAGCAGGGTCGCGCCGAGGGCGACCCCGCAGGGGTTGGCATGCTTGACGATGACGCAGGCCGGACCCTCGGCGAACTGTTTGACACACTCAAGCGCCGCGTCGGTGTCGGCGATGTTGTTGTAGGACAGTTCCTTGCCTTGGAGTTGGCGCGCGGTCGCGATGCCGGTCTCGAGTTCACCATGTTCGGTATAGAAGGCCGCGTGCTGGTGCGGGTTCTCACCATAGCGCATGGTTTGCTGACGCTTCAGCTGGAGGCTGAAGGTGCGCGGGAAGCCGCCTGGCACCTCGGTGGCGAGCCGGCCGCCGAGATAGTTGGCGATGGCTCCATCGTAGCGGGCGGTGTGCTCGAACGCCTTGACCGCGAGATCGAAGCGCAGGGCGTCACTGACACTCCCCTGCGTGGCGATCTCCTCGGCAACCCGCGCATAGTCGGCTGCGTCCACCACCACGGTGACGCTCGCGTAATTTTTGGCCGCGGCGCGCAGCAGGGTTGGCCCCCCGATGTCGATGTTCTCGATCGCGGTAGCAAGATCACAGGCCGGATCCGCGACCGTCTGCTCGAACGGGTAGAGGTTGACCACCACCAGGTCGATCGGCTTGATCTCGTTCTCGCGCATCACCCGATCGTCCGGTCCACGACGCCCGAGGATGCCGCCGTGGATGCGCGGATGCAGCGTCTTTACCCGTCCCGCCATCATTTCGGGGAAGCCGGTGTAGTCCGACACCTCGGTCACCGCGATGTTCTCATCGGTCAACAGACGAGCCGTTCCGCCGGTTGTCAGGATCTCGATCCCATGCGCGGACAGCGCGCGCGCAAAGGGGACCAAACCCGTCTTGTCGGAAACACTGATGATGGCGCGGTGAATGGATTGCATGATGTCCGTCCGAGTGAAAGGGTGCCGAACCGCTCGCGTCAAGGATCCGGCTTGTGGCCGCCGCGGCATGGGTCGAGCATCGCGTGGTATCAAGCGAGTTAATCAGGCTAGGCGATCGATGCCATAGAGGGCGAGCCGCTTGCGCAGCGTTGCGCGCGTCATGCCAAGCATCTTCGCTGCTTGGCTCAAATTGCCGTTCGTGAATCGCAGCACGGTTTCGAACATGGGGCGTTCGACCTCTTCCAGCACCAGCTCACGCAGATTCGTGATCTCATGGCCGGCCATGTTGTCGAGATAGAAGCCGAGTGCCTCTTCGACACACTGTCTCAAGGGGGCATGGCGATCGGCCGCGGTGAACTGAAGGCGTGTCGACTGAGTCTCCCGGTCATCGTCCAAGGCGGCAATCCTCATGCGGCTTGATTCTCGGTTTCGGAGCATGCGGCGAAGAATTCGGCCACCCGCGATGTTTGCGCGCTCGGTTCATCGGTGCGATTGATCCGCTCGCGAAAGGCTGCTGAACCCGGGAGTCTTCGGCAATACCAAGCGATGTGCTTGCGGGCGATCCGCACGCCGGCATGGTTGCCGTAGAACACGTAAAGCGATTCCAGATGCTCTTGCAGGAGTTCGTGGATCCAGGCAATGGGTGGCTCGGTCGGCAGCAACCCCGAGGCGAGGTATTGAGCGACGTCGCGAAAGATCCAAGGCCGTCCCCGAGCCGCGCGTCCGATCATGATAGCATCCGCGCCCGTGCAGTCCAGAACTCGCTTGGCCTGTTGCGGATCGGTGATGTCGCCATTGGCGATGAGCGGCAGCGCGACCCGCTCACGAATGGCGCGGAGCGTGTCGTATTCCGCGGGCACGTCATACCCGCAGGTGCGTGTCCGGCCGTGGACGGTCAAGGCCGCGATGCCGGCATCGCGCGCGAGTTCAGCGATGCGTGGCGCATTACGGGTCGCGGGAGACCAGCCGGTGCGAATCTTCAAGGTGACCGGAACCCTGACGGCACCGACCACGGCCTCCAGGATGCGAGCGACACGGGCCTCATCACGCAGCAACGCCGAACCGGCGTCCTGTTTGCAGACCTTTTTGGCTGGACAGCCCATGTTGATGTCAATGATCTGAGCGCCCAGCTCGACATTGGCACGCGCCGCGCGTGCCATCGCTTGCGGATCCGAGCCCAGGATCTGTGCCGAGACGGGGCCGAACTCATCACGATAGTCCAAACGCCGGACCGATTTCGGGGTACCCCAGAGTGCCGCATTCGCGGACACCATCTCCGCCACCGCGAGCCCCGCGCCGAGGCGGCGGCAGAGGTTACGAAAGGGCCGGTCGCTGATGCCGGCCATGGGGGCGAGCACCAACCCATTGGCGAGCTGGTAGGGGCCGATCGCGAAGCCGTTCGTCAACGACGCGTTCCGCTGATCAATGCCCAATCCTCTCGCAACCGCACCGGAGCAAGGGCGATGCGCCCAGCATAGGCGGCGCTCACGCTCTCGACCTGCTCGGCGAGCACACCCGAGAGGGCGAGGGCACCGCCAGGGCGGAGGGCAGCGGTCAGGCGTGGGGCGAGCGCGATCAGCGGACCCGCGAGGATGTTGGCCACGACGACATCGACCTGGGATATCAGTTGGGTGTCGGCGGCCTGGATATCGAGTCGATCCGCGACCCCATTGGCCCGTGCGTTCTCGATCGTGGCCTCGAGCGCTTGGGGGTCGTGGTCGATCGCAATGGCCCGCGTGGCGCCGAGCCGCAGCGCCGCGATGGCGAGGATGCCCGAGCCGCAGCCGAAGTCGAGCAGGGTCTGGCCGGTCAGATCCTGTCCATCGAGCCATTCCAGACAGAGCGCCGTGGTCGGGTGATGGCCGGTGCCGAAGGCGAGACCTGGATCTAGGGCGAGGATGACGTCTGCCTCATCCGCGCTCGAATCATCCGGCCTCTGTCCATGCGGGCAGACCCAGAGCCGACGCCCGAAGCGGGTCGGTTTGAAGGTCTCGAGCCACACCCGCTCCCACACCTGATCAGCCAGCCGCTCGATCCGTGGTTCTGCCAGTGCTTGCGCAGCGAGTGCGCGGGCGAGCTCGCCGACGCGCTGTTCGGTTTCCTCGCCCGTCTCGAAGAGGGCGGTGAGCTTCACCCGTGACCACAGCGGCGTCTCACCCGGTCCCGGCTCGAGCTGCGGTTCGTCGGCGGCGTCGGCGAGCGTCACCGACAAGGCCCCGTGCTGCTCCAGCGTGGTGACGACCGCGTCGGCGTGCGGCTTGGAGACCTCAATCAGGAGTTGGAGCCAAGGCATGCGTGTGATGTCTCGCGTGGGGCGAAGCGGGTGGTCTGCGCGAATCGCCGCTACATCCCAAGCTTTTTCTCGAGGTAGTGAATGTTCGCGCCACCGGCGAGGAATGCCCCATCACGCAGGATCGAGCGCTGCAGTTTGATATTGGTGTTGATCCCGTCAATGACGGTTTCACGCAGGGCATTGCACATCCGGGCGATCGCCGCCTCGCGATCCTCCCCGTGCGTGATCAGCTTGCCGATCATGGAGTCGTAGTAACGCGGTACCGTGTAGCCGCTGTAGATATGGGTCTCCAGTCGTACCCCCGGGCCACCCGGGGCATGGAATTCGGTGATCTTGCCGGGACTCGGCATGAAGGTATCGGAGTCCTCGGCATTGAGGCGGCACTCGATCGCATGGCCACGGATGATGATGTCCTCTTGCCGATAGCGCAGCGGTTCGCCAGAGGCGATGAGGATCTGTTCCTTGACGATGTCAACGCCGGTGATCATCTCGGTGACCGGGTGTTCGACCTGGACCCGGGTATTCATCTCGATGAAGTAGAAACAGCCATCCTCATAGAGAAATTCGAAGGTCCCGGCGCCGCGATAACCGATGGTCCGACAGGCCTCGGCGCAGCGCTCACCGATCTCGCGCCGTTGGTCCTCGGTGATGCCGGGGGCGGGGGCCTCTTCGACGACCTTTTGGTGACGGCGCTGCATCGAGCAGTCGCGTTCGCCGAGATGGATGGCGTTGCCATGCTGGTCGGCGAGGACCTGGAATTCGACATGGCGCGGGTTCTCGAGGTACTTCTCCATGTAGACCATGTCATTGTTGAAGGCGGCGGCCGCTTCCGCCCTGGTCAGCGAGATGGCATTCAGCAAGGTCGCCTCGGAGTGCACGACGCGCATGCCCCGCCCGCCGCCGCCCCCGGAGGCCTTGATGATGACGGGATAGCCAATCGTGCGCGCCATCTCGAGCGTGCGCTTCTTGTTGTCGTCGAGGGGGCCATCCGAACCTGGGACGCAGGGCACTCCGGCCGTATGCATGGCGGCGATCGCCGAGACCTTGTCGCCCATGAGGCGAATGGTCTCCGGTTTGGGGCCAATGAAAATGAATCCGGAGCGTTCGACGCGCTCGGCGAAGTCGGCATTTTCCGACAAGAAGCCGTATCCGGGATGGATGGCGACGGTGTCGGTGACTTCCGCCGCGCTGATAATGGCGGGCACGTTCAGATAGCTGTTCAGTGACGGCGGAGGGCCGATGCAGACGGACTCGTCGGCGAGCAGGACGTGCTTGAGATCGCGGTCGGCCTGGGAGTGGACCGCGACGGTTTTGATGCCCAATTCGCGGCAGGCGCGCAGGATGCGCAGTGCGATCTCACCGCGGTTGGCGATCAGAACCTTTTCGATCATTGCAGCCATGTCGGGGTCTCTTCGCTGAAGAGGTCGCCGCGCACGATGGCGGTGCGCCGCGGCTTGGTGGTGAGGCGGACCATTCCGGTCGTGCTCATTCGATCACGAACAGTGGCTGGTTGTACTCCACGGGTTGGCCATTCTCAACGAGAATACGCTTGATCTTCCCGCCACGCTCGCATTCGATCTGGTTGAGGATCTTCATGGCCTCAATGATACAGAGGGTGTCGCCGACCTTGACGCTCTGACCCTCTTCGACAAAGGATTTCGAGCCGGGGGAGGGGGAGCGATAGAAGGTGCCCACCATGGGGGAGCGTACGAGGTCGCCGTCTTCCTCCTCGTCTTCGTCCTCGTTGAGGGTAACGTGGGTGGTGGGGGTCGCGGTCGGGTTGGCCGCCATCGGCATGGCTTGCGGCATGTACATCGGCATCGGACTCGAGCCCTGGCGGCTGATCCGCACCGACTCCTCACCCTCGTGGATCTCGATCTCCGCGACGTCGGATTGCTCCAACAGTTCGATGAGCTTCTTTACCTTGCGGATATCCATGTTCAGTGATTCTCGTTGGGTGAGGTCAGGGCGAGGCGGCGGGTCGCGGCACGCAACGCAAGGAGATAGCCCTCGGCGCCGAGCCCGCTGATCACTCCGACGGCAATATCGGAGAAATGGGAGTGCGCACGGAAGGGTTCGCGGGCATGCACGTTCGACAGATGAACCTCGATGAAGGGGATGCCGACCGCCAAGAGGGCATCACGGAGCGCAACGCTGGTGTGCGTGAAGGCCGCCGGGTTGATGATGATGAACTCGACCCCGTCGAGCGCGGCCCGATGGATGGCGTCGATCAAGACATGCTCGGCATTGCTCTGCAGGACCTCGAGGCTCAGTCCCCGCGTCGAGGCGAACCCTTCCAGCTGCTGCTGGATTTCGTCGAGCGTGGTCTGGCCATAATGGCCTGGCTCGCGACTGCCGAGCAGGTTGAGGTTCGGTCCGTTCAGAACGAGGATCTTGGCCATCCGGTCACTGTGCTCCAGCGCGTGCGAGGGGCTTCTCGAGTCGGGCTCACGCCGTGAACGGCGTGAAACCGTCGCGAATTGTCCGGATTTTACGCGATGTTGTCTAGCTTGGAGGTCGCCTTGATCGTCCCTTCAGGAGCCCTTGGTCTTAATCAAGGGATCGAGTTCGCTGGCGAGTTCGGCCGCTGTGATCTCGCCGGTGCGACTGAAGACCCGCCGGCCGCGCTGATCGAAGATCACGGTGAACGGCAGTCCCTCGACTCGATTGCCGAGCCGTTTCGACAAGGCCATGGCCGCGGGGTTGGCGATGAGGATCGGGTAGTTGAGCGGATAGTCGGCGATGAATTGCGTGATGTCGTCCAGTCGATCGACCGCGATCCCCACCACCTGGACCTGCGCCTCACCGAGGGTGCTCTGGGTCTGGATGAAGAGGGGGATCTCGCGCACGCACGGGGGGCACCAACTCGCCCAGTAATTGAGGATCACGATCTTGCCAGACCACTCGGAACTGGAGACCTCATCGCCGTGCAGGTCCGGGAGGCTGAACTCGGGCAGAATCTGCAGTGGGGCGCTCGGGCGGATGATGGTCACCTGATCGGTGCCACGGGCATCGATCCAGCGTTGTCCGATCATCGCCACGCCCACGCTGATCATGCCCGCGAGCAGGATCGCTAGGCCGATGCGGGTGCGACTCATGGGGCGGCTCGCTGCAGGTGCGTGACGAAGGCATCGGCGGGCTTGAAGCCGACCAATCGGTAATTCCTGAGTTCGGCGCCGCTGGGATCGAAGAACAGGATGGCGGGTGGCCCAATGATTCCGAAGTGCTGCATCAACGCCTGATCGGCTGCATCGTTGGCTGTCACATCGGCCTTGAGCAAGACAAACCGGTTCATCTCCGCGATCGCTGCCGGGTCACTGAAGGTATAGCGCTCCAGTTCCTTGCAGGTCACGCACCAGTCGGCATAGAAGTCGAACAGCACCGGTTTGCCAAGCGCGGCCGCCTTGGCGACCTCGCGCTCGACATCCTCGACCGTCTTCACGCGCACGAAGGTTGCCTCCGCGGCGCTGCCCGCGCCGCCCCCCACCGCGAGCCCGCGCAGCGGTTGCAGCGTATCCTTCCCACCGGCGGCGGCACCGATCAACATGAGCGCGCCATAAATGAGGAGGAAGACACCGAGGCCCTTCCAAAGCTTGCTCCAGCCACGCGCATCCTGGGGGAGCTGACTGAGCGCGCCCATGTAGACCGCCGAGCTGATCAGCAGGAGCCCCCACAGCAGCATCGCCACCGCGGGCGGGAGGATGCGCTCCAGCATGAAGATGGCGACCCCGAGCAGGGCAACGCCGAACACCGCCTTCACGGCATCCATCCAGGCGCCGGCGCGGGGCAGCAGCTTCCCGGCAGAGGTGCCGATCGCGATCAGCGGGGCGCCCATCCCCATGCTCAGGGCGAACAGGGCAATGCCGCCAAGCACCGCGTCGCCCGTCTGACTAATATAGATGAGTGCCCCGAACAGCGGTGGAGCCACGCAGGGGCCGACGATCAGGGCCGAGAGGAGGCCCATGATGGCCACGCCGAGTAGGGTTCCACCCTCCTGCCGGTTGCTGATCTCGGCCAATTTCGACTGCCAACTCGATGGCAATTGCAGGTCGTAGAAGCCAAACATGGACAGCGCGAGCAGGACGAAGATGAGCGCGAAAACACTCAGGACCCAGGGGTTCTGAAAGGCCGCTTGAAGGTTGGCCCCGAATAGTCCCGCAAGGACGCCGACCACCGTGTAGGTCAAGGCCATCGCCAGGACATAGACCAACGACAGCACAAAGGCCCGCCGTGTCGTGAGACCGGGTCCCTGGCCCGCGATAATCCCCGAGAGGATCGGGATCATCGGAAAGACGCACGGTGTGAAGGCGAGCAATAGGCCGAACCCGAAGAAGGCCGCGATCACGACCCACACCCCGCTGTTGGCGAGCACGGAGGCGATGCGATCCTGCTCGGAGACCATGTCGTCGACCGTCGCGGGCGGGGGCGTGTCGCTAATGGTGGACGCGGCTGCCGCAGTTGGCAGGACGCGAGTCACCAGCGCCTCCGGCAGGCTGAACGTCAGCCGTTGGCTCTGGGGGGGATAGCAGATGCCGATTTCGGCACACCCCTGATAGTTCGCGATGAGGGTCACCTCGGTCGGAGCGCTGGCGCCACGCACGAGTGGCACGTTCAGAGCGACCCGATCATGATAAACCTCGACATCACCGACACTGCCATCGGGTAGGACGGAGTTCTGCTTGATCTCCCCGGCGGGGCGCTCGAAATGATCGAGCGCGACCTCTTCGTGATCCTCTAGTGTCACCTCAAGCAGGTGACTGTAGAGATAGGTCCCGTCGGCGATCTCCCAGGTTAATGTGATCGCATCAGGCCCGACGACCTCCGCGGAGAGCAGGAAGGCCTCTTCGGCGGGCAGGATGTCATCGTCAAAACCCAGACCGAGCGACTGGCCAAGACTGGGGAGCGCACTGAGCGTTTGTTCGCCACGGATGGCCGCGGGTGCCGCCGATGGCTCAGCCGGTGGTGGCGCGGTGTTCTGACTCTGACTAGGCGCTGGCGTGGCGGCCGCGACCGCGGGCAGTTCGAGCAAGAGTCGGTGGCGATGGGGCGGGTAGCAAAATCCCGCATCGGCGCAGCCTTGTGACAGGGCCTCGAGGGTGAGGAAGTTTCCGGCCTCCGCCTCGCGTGCGATGGGCACCCGGATCTCGACACGGTCCCGATACACCTGGACCCGGCCGAAGAATTCATCCTCCTTGGTCTCGGCCGCGGGCATCTCGGGGCTGCCGAGGGTGATTCCAGGGCTGTCGGAGTCGAATCCGAACTTGCTCTGATACATGTAGTAGCCATCGGCGATGTCCCAACGGACCCGCACGGCATCGGGGCCATCGGCTTCGCCGGAGATTCGGAAGGCTTGATCCGGCTTGAGGAACTCGCCTTCGGCCATGACACTCGGGGCGGCAACCAGGACGAGCAACCAACTGATTGCGAGTGCCCATGCGCTGGCTAGTTTACGCGCGCCTGGGCGCCACTTGGGCTGCGCGTCGAGGGTTCCTCGTTCCACCTTCAGTCGTTGTTCTTGGTGCATGTGGTGACCCAGCTCAAATAGTCAGGGAGTCCTTCGGTGACGGGGACGGCGATGATCTCGGGAAGCTCGTAGGGATGCCGCATCCGCAGGCGCGCCATCAGCTCCGGGACCCGTGTCGCGGTGGTCTTGATCAGGAGCAGCACCTCGGGATCGTGCTGGATGTTCCCCTCCCAGCGATAGACGGAGGTGATGCCGGGCAGCAGATTCACGCAGGCGGCAAGCCGTTCCTCAACCAGGGTGGTAGCGAGCTCCTCGGCGGTCGGTGCATCCGGGCAGGAACAAAACAGGATGCGATGCGCGCTCATGATGCGCACCAGCGGCCCGAGTGTCGACCCGCATCCCCGGGTGGTAGCGGCGTGACGAGTGGGCGGCCGTTCAGAGAGCTAAAATGAGATTGATTCATCCGGTCAGGATTGCCGAATCCTTGCGATTGATCAAGTGGAGAACCAGGGTTGGCACGATTTCTCAGGCGATTTCCGGGAAACCCCATCCCAACCGTGGACCGGGGATCGCCGTTCGCGGCGACGAGGTCACTCTGGTCGGGAGATACGATTCTCCGCAAATCGCCCTAAGTGGCTTCGAGCTCGCCCGGTGACGAGAGGTTCCGAACGACTTCATGCCTCCGGTCCCGTCAGGCGCCGTGACAGGCCACGCCAAGCGACAGAGCTCCACGTGGCAGCGAGCGCAGACCACGCTCACACTCTAGAGGCTCGCGGATGAGATGCCACCAAGATCGTTCCATCGGCGCCCGGGTTGCTCTATCCTGAACCACTCCAGAGCGCACTTGTCACATCGCTCATCAGGACCAGGTCCGCCATCGCGGATCCCGGGCAATCGAGCGATCGATCTCAGGAGACCCTAATTCGTGCCGCTGATCATCCTTCTGGCCCTCCTCATTGGCCTCCCCCTCATCGAAATCTATGTGCTGATCGAGGTGGGATCCGAAATCGGTGCTCTGCCCACGATCGGCTTGTCGATCCTGACCGCGGTCCTGGGGACATGGCTGGTTCGCCATCAAGGCTTCGGCTTATTGCTGCGCGTGCGGGAGATGACCGACCGCGGCGAGGTGCCGGCACTGGAGGTCCTCGACGGCGCACTGCTGTTGATTGCCGGTTTCTTCCTGCTCCTGCCGGGGTTTTTGACGGACGCCGTCGGGTTCCTCCTCTTGATTCCACCCTTACGGCGTTGGATGGTTGGGCGTTATGTCCGCGTGCTTCCCGTCGGGGCGTCGAGCGAGTCGCGCGACGCAGGTCCCGCACAGGAGCGTGCGCGAATTATCGAAGGCGATTATCGACGCGAGGACTGACGCGCGTTGCGCGGTGGCGTCGCCTCCCGCGCCTTCGCCGCGTGCTCAACCGCTCATGCGGGATGGGAACCGCGCAACCGACCCGTGAGTGCGCCGTTTCAGCTGAGAGCTCCAAGGCGGGCGAACCCGCTCTGACGGTGTCGCGCTCTGGTGTTCTCCAGGTCATCACGTCGCTGTCTGCTCGATCGCCAGCCGTGCGGTCCAGCTCCACGTTCCCACCACAACCACTCCCAGCCGTTCACCATCCGGTCGTGCGCGCCACGGCGCACGCCCGGACCAGCCGCCGCTCCCAGCCTGCTCGCCAGGAATCGATCCCCCACAGGCCATGAGGCACAGATGCAGGATCCGGCGCGACCCGCCCTGATCACGCCGCGGCCCCCCGGTGTGCATCGAGCGAGGATTTTCGCCGTGAACCACCGCGAATGCTTGACAGATGACGAGAAGGCTCTACTATTAGCACTCGTTTGAGATGAGTGCTAACAGAGTGTCCTTCGTCCGGTCGACTCTCAGGTACTTCCAATCCATACATCGCACGAGGAGATCGCCTTATGAACATCCGTCCCCTGCACGACCGCGTCGTCGTTCGCCGCATGGAAGAAGAGCGCACGACCGCCGGTGGGATCGTCATCCCGGACTCCGCGGCGGAAAAGCCGATTCAAGGTGAAATCATTGCCGTGGGTAAGGGCAAGATTCTCGACAACGGTGAGAGCCGCCCGCTCGACGTCAAGGTCGGCGACCGCGTCCTGTTCGGGAAATACTCTGGCACCGAGGTGAAGCTCGACGGGAACGAGTTCCTGGTCATGCGAGAGGAAGACATCATGGGCGTCATCGAGGGCTGAGGCCGAAGGATCAAGCGATCCTTTCTGAGCCCGTCCTCTGACACCCGATCACCCAACGAATTCGAGGAAAGACAGTATGAGTGCAAAAGACGTTAAGTTTGGCGGCGAAGCCCGCGCCCGCATGATGGACGGCGTGAACATTCTGGCCAACGCCGTGAAGGTGACGCTCGGTCCTAAGGGCCGCAATGTCGTGCTGGAGAAGTCCTTCGGTGCCCCGACCGTCACTAAGGACGGTGTGTCCGTGGCCAAGGAAATCGAACTGAGCGACAAGTTCGAGAACATGGGCGCCCAGATGGTCAAGGAAGTGGCCTCTCACACCTCTGACATCGCCGGCGATGGCACCACCACCGCCACAGTATTGGCTCAGGCCATGGTGCGCGAGGGCCTCAAGGCGGTTGCCGCGGGCATGAATCCGATGGATCTGAAGCGCGGCATCGACAAGGCCGTCGAGGCCGCCGTGGAGGAGTTGAAGAACCTCTCCAAGCCCTGCACCGAGAGCAAGGCGATTGCGCAGGTTGGCACCATCTCCGCCAACTCCGACGATTCGATCGGCCAGATCATTGCCGAGGCGATGGAGAAGGTCGGCAAGGAAGGTGTCATCACGGTTGAGGACGGCACCTCGCTGCACAACGAACTCGCAGTGGTCGAGGGGATGCAGTTTGACCGCGGCTACCTCTCACCCTACTTCATTAACAACCAGCAGAGTCAGAGCGCGGAACTCGACGATCCCTTCATCTTGTTGCATGACAAGAAGATCTCCAACATCCGCGAACTCCTGCCGGTGCTCGAGGCCGTTGCCAAGGCGGGCCGTCCGCTGCTGATCGTCGCCGAGGATGTTGAGGGCGAGGCCCTGGCGACGCTGGTGGTCAACACCTTGCGCGGAATCGTGAAGGTCTGCGCCGTCAAGGCCCCGGGCTTTGGCGATCGTCGCAAGGCGATGCTGCAGGACATCGCGATCCTCACCGGTGCCACTGTGATTTCCGAAGAGGTCGGCTTGTCGCTCGAAAAGGCAACCCTGAATGACCTCGGGACCGCGAAGAAGGTCCAGGTCGGCAAGGATGAGACCACCCTCATCGACGGTGCCGGTTCCGAGATGGACATTAAGGCCCGCTGCGAGCAGATTCGTGCCCAGGTCGAGGAGACCACCTCCGATTATGACCGTGAGAAGCTGCAGGAGCGTCTCGCCAAGCTCGCCGGCGGTGTCGCCGTGATCAAGGTCGGTGCGGCCACCGAGATGGAAATGAAGGAGAAGAAGGCGCGTGTCGAAGACGCCCTGCATGCGACCCGTGCGGCCGTCGAGGAAGGCATCGTCCCGGGCGGTGGTGTCGCACTGGTGCGTGCTCAGACCACCATCAAGGGCCTGAGTGGGGCCAACCACGACCAAGACGTCGGGATCACGATCGCCCGCCGTGCGATGGAAGAGCCGCTGCGCCAGATCGTCGCCAATGCGGGTGCCGAGCCGTCGGTCATCCTGCACAAGGTCGTCGACGGTTCGGGTAACTTCGGTTACAACGCGGCCAACGGTGAATATGGCGACATGGTCGACATGGGGATCCTGGATCCGACCAAGGTGACCCGCTCGGCCCTGCAGAATGCCGCCTCCGTCGCGGGTTTGATGATCACCACCGAGGCGATGATCGCCGAGGAGCCGAAGGATGATGCCCCGATGCCGGGTGGTGGCGGTATGGGTGGAATGGGCGACATGGGCGGCATGGGCATGATGTAAGCCCAGCCGCTGGGTCGTTCGATCCAGCCCAAGAGGTGACCAAGCCCCGCTTCGGCGGGGCTTTTTCGTTGGTCTGGTACGGCTAGGTGGACACCAGTTCGGGGCCGCCACTCGCTCGATGGACTGGCTTCAGATCGATCTTGGCGATTCGGTCCTGACGGGAGTTAGTCGGTCCAGAGCGCATCCAGAGCCAAGATGATCCGCGGGCATGCCTCGGGAGCCACGCTTGGCGAGCGGTGGATCGCGCCACGTTGCTCGGCGTGACCCGGCCAGGCGGTTCCCTTCAGGAGCAGGAGATCGAAGGGCGCGGCGCGCCCGCTCGCGGGAGAGTCCCCGGCCATCGTTGGCAGCGCACGGTGATCGATGCCAGCGGCATCCAACCATTCGGTGCCGGGTCCGCGCCAGGTACAGAGGAGTCTGATCCCAGTGCGGTCCACGTGCCATTTCGGACACATGGCGCGGTCGAGGCGCTCTACCCTCAAACCGATGCTGGGGCAGCCGATCAGGTCGGCGTAGAGCTGTGTCAGGAATCGGATTTCCGCGGTGATCGCGGCGGCCTCCGGATGCTCTGGAAGCCTGAGACGATCGATTTGAGGGATGCCATCGGAGCTGACTGGAACCACGGCACGCAGGCCCGGCCAGGACTGAAACACAGGTTGCGCGAAGGCGTCCATGATCCGCGTGCAGGCACGGCGAGGATGATGGCAGATCAGGACATCGGATTCGAAGATCTCGCTGAGATCGGCGAGCCGATCGACTCGGCGGGTGCTCTGCATGGCCAGTGGCGAGGCAGCGTAGGCGACGGGGCGCATCGCGGTCGGGTGGGGAATCGTCGGTTCCATAACGGATCGATTTGGTGAGTTGGTCAAGGGTCTCGGAGGTTTAACTTAGAACGGAACAAAGATGCTATAACATAACATACAGGTTGACGTCACGGAGCACAGTGCCGCATCCCTGATCGACCTCAACGCCCCAGATGCTCAGCGTGTTTCGGGCCGGCCCGAAAACCCCCTTAATGACTGGCCTATCAGCAGCGCGCTTCACGCCATCCGGTAGGTGCTTGCATGGAGTCAACGACGTGGTCTCGGATGACCGACTTGCATCGTCGGACTTGCATTATAAATAAGAACGATTATCATTAACTAAAAGGGGCGTCACGTCATGACCCTCTTGGTGGTTTGGACTTTTTCCTATCGAGGCCGCCGCGCCAGGCTCCTGGGCGGTGTCCAGGAGTTGATCCTCATGCGTGATTTCGTTCTCGGCTCGGTTGCGGTTGGTGTCGTTTTGCTGGTGCTGATGGTGTTGGGCGATACGGTGCATCTGGACTCGGATGCCTCTCTCTCAGGGCGGCATCATGAGGCTGCCCTGGAGCGGATGAATGCGAACGTGGCAACACCGCGCGTGATGACGGCCCACGGAGGATCAGTGTCGTGATGCGTGCGATTGAGCGGCGTCAGCGCCATCCCCGGCCCGCCCAACCGACCCGATTGATCCCGACCGATCCGGCTTCAGCCGTGGCCGCGTCCTCCCTGGTGCAGCATGCCGTCTATAGCGCAGAGCTGTTCGATCCAGGGGGTGAGCTGCCGATTTTGCATCGTGGCCGGCTGTATCGACTGCGCTTGGGACCGGAGGGCGAACTCGAATTGGTGGGACCAGCCGCCATGGCGACGGGACAGCGTCATCTTGTCAGCAATCGGGGCCGCCGCAGCGACTGAGCAAGGTGCTCCAGGGCCTCCGTCGCCCTGGCGATCGACTGTTACCCCTGGTACGGATCGGGTTGAAATGCGCGGGCAACCCGCCTAACTGGGCGGGATGAGCACTGTTCATCACCCCAATTGGGAGCCTGTCGCCGCGCTCACGCGCGATGCTGGGCTGGCACGCCTCGCGGAGTTTCTGCCGCATGTAGCCACCTACGGACGCGTGCGTAACCGTGCCATCCCACCCTACGACGAGGTGTCGCGCCTGTCGGTCCATCTGCGTTATCGCCTGCTGCTGGAACCCGAAGTGATTGCGGCGGTGTGGGAGGCTCATGCCCCTGCCACGGTCGAGAAATTCGTCTCCGAGGTCTTGTGGCGAACCTATTGGAAAGGCTGGCTCGAACTGCGCCCGCACCTCTGGAACCAATACCTCGAGCAAGTCGAGCGCGATGCCGAGTCACTGACAGGCACGGCGTCGCTACGCTATGCCGAGGCCACGGACGGGCGCACCGGCATCGCCTGTTTTGATACCTGGGTGCGGGAACTGATGGTCACCGGTTATCTGCACAACCATGTGCGCATGTGGTTCGCCAGCATTTGGATCTTTACCTTACGTTTGCCTTGGAGCCTCGGGGCAGCCTTTTTCCTCCGCCATTTGCACGACGGCGATCCCGCCTCCAATACCTTGTCTTGGCGCTGGGTAGCGGGGTTGCACACGCGCGGCAAGCATTACCTCGCCCGTGCCGAGAACATCGCCCGCTATACCGACGGGCGCTTCAATCCCAAGGGTGAACTCGATGAGCAGGCTCTCCCCGTCAGTGAGCCGCCGTGGGATCACCTACCGCGACCACTGCCGGTGTGCCCGGAGCCGCTCTGGGATCAACCCAGCGCACTGCTGGTGACGCCCGAGGATCTGACGCCAGAACTTTCCGTGCTGGCGGCGCACCGGTATCGCGGCATTGCGGGTGGTTGGAATGCCACCATTAACGTGACCCTGGCGTTGGCGCCACCCGTGATTGACCGGGCGCAGAGCGCGCTCGCTGACGCCTTGGCACGCTCGGAGGCGCATGGCTCAGTGCCGATACATCGACTCGATGCCTCCGACTGGCTCGCGGATGTCGAGAACTGGGCGCGTGGGCTAGGGGTGCGGCAGATCGTGACTCTGGTGACGCCAGTCGGACCCTGGAGGACCTGTCTGAACCAGCTTACAACCCGGCTCGCCGTGCACGGGATCCAACTGCTGCAGGTCCGTCGCCGTTGGGATGACCGACTCTGGCCCGCAGCGACCCATGGCTTCTTTCGCTTCCGCGATCATGCCCAAGGGCGCGCCGATCTGTCACGTCTGGTGTCGGAGTCTCGCTCGGTATGAACGGCATCCAACTGCTGTGGTTCAAGCGTGACCTGCGCGTGCACGACCACACCGCCCTGGTCGAGGCTTCCCGTCGCGGGATCGTTCTGCCACTCTACATCATCGAGCCCGATTATTGGGCCCAGCCGGACGTCTCGGGACGTCATTGGGCCTTCGCTCGCGAGTGCTTGGACGGGCTGCGGAAAGAATTGGCGGCCTTGGGTCAGCCCCTGATCGTGCAGGTCGGTGAGGCGGTGACGGTGCTGAACCGGCTCTTGCAGCAGCAGCCGATCGAGGCGGTCTGGTCGCATGAGGAGACCGGCAACGACTGGACCTATCGGCGCGACCAAGCCGTCGGTGAGTGGCTCCGATCCCAGGGTGTGCCCTGGCATGAAGTGCCGCGGCATGGCGTGGTGCGGCGTTTGAAAACGCGCAATCAGTGGTCCCGCATCTGGGAGCAGCGGATGCGCGCCCCCTTGGAGCCGCCACCTGTTCTGCGTCCGCTCGCTGTGCTGGTCGACCACGAGATGGTCGACGCACTGCCCGAGGCGCGGGAACTCGGCCTGGTTGATGATCCTTGCCCCGGGCGACAGTGCGGTGGTCGGTCCGCCGGTGTTGCTCTGCTCGAGGGCTTTCTCGGTGCACGCGGTGAGTCCTACCACCTTGAGATGTCGAGCCCCCTGACGGCCTTCGAATCCTGCTCACGTCTGAGCCCGCATCTCGCGTGGGGCACGCTTTCCATGCGGGAGGTCGTGCAGGCCACGCGCTACCGTCGCCAGCAAATCGCGGACCTCGGGCGCAAGGGTGAACGTGGCACCTGGGCGAAGGCGCTCGCGGCGTTCGAAGGGCGGCTGCATTGGCATTGTCACTTCATGCAGAAGCTCGAGAGTGAACCGCGGATCGAGTTCGAGAACCTCCATCGCGCCTGCGATGGGCTGCGCGATCCCCAGCCCGATGCGGACCGGCTCGTGGCTTGGAGCCAAGGCTTGACTGGTTTTCCGTTCGTCGACGCCTGTATGCGGGCATTGCGTGAAACCGGCTGGATCAACTTTCGGATGCGCGCCATGCTGATGTCATTCAGTTCCTACCATCTGTGGCTGCATTGGCGCGAACCCGGCTTGCATCTGGCGCGTGTCTTCACCGACTACGAGCCGGGGATCCATTGGCCTCAGGTGCAGATGCAGTCTGGAACGACCGGCATCAACACCCTGCGAATCTACAACCCGGTGAAGCAATCCCAGGATCAGGATCCGCACGGCGAGTTCATTCGTCGTTGGGTTCCTGAATTGGCGGGGGTGCCCGATGCACGCATCCATACTCCCTGGATGCTCTCGAGCACCGAGCAAGACACCTATGGCTGTCGCATCGGCCATGATTATCCGGATCGGCTGCTCGATCATGAAGCCGCCGCGCGCGCGGCGCGCCGCCGCTTCGGGGCGATCCGTCGTACCCCCGAGTCACGCGCGGAGCGTGAGGCGATCTTCCTCGCGCACGGCAGCCGTCGGCGCGGGGCGGGGCGCGCGGCAGGGCCGCGTCGGGCACGCATGACTGGAGGAACGATGGGTCCTGACGAGCCAACCGCATGAGCCACCGCAAAGTACATCTGCCGGCCAAGGTCTGCGTGATCTGCCAGCGCCCCTTTACGTGGCGCAAACGCTGGGCGTCCTGTTGGGATCAGGTGCGCTATTGCTCGGATGCATGCCGGGGGCGCCGTCGCCTGTCCCGAGGCCAGAGGGACTGAATCAGCCTCGCTGGCAAGGGCTGCTTCGCACGCAAGCACGACGATCGAGCCGAGCGCCGGTTTTGGTGGCGGCTGGAGCCGTCTCGCCTGGAATGGATCGCCGAGTTGCGTTGGCAGGCCATTTTTTTTGCGCAACGCTTGCCGAATCTGCCGGAGCGCTTGCTGACCCCCGCCTGGTATCGGCTGAAATACCGGTCGTTACGCCAGGCGTGGTGCGAGCGACGGGGGCGGAAGGCGACGATGACGCCTTGACGTCAGCCGCCTCAGGCGCGCACCACCTCGATGGATCGCCCGTGCGGACTCAGCGTCGTGCTGCTCGCGGTGCGCTCGGCCATCGGCGGTTGATCAGCGCGCCGGTCGAAGATCACCAGCCAGCCTGAGTCCAACCCGAGGCCAGCCAGATAGCCGTCCAGTTGCTCCAGCCCCTCGGCCAGCGGATCCGGTGCGCCGTCGCGCCAGACCTTCAGCTCCATCCCCAGGGTGACCGCGCCATAGCGTAGGCACAGATCCATCCGCCCCATGCCGATGGCGTATTCGCGCTCCAGGGTGCCGCCGCCGTTGATCACCCGATGCAGAAAGGCCATCAACACCAGATGCGGGGCGATCTCGTGATAGGGCGCGCTGCGCAGCAAGGGCGCGCCGTGCTGGCGCCAGAAGGCGAGGAAGGTCTCCAGCAGCGCAGACGGGTTGAGCGTCCCGTCGGCGTTGAGCCAGGTCGGGGCAATGCGTGGCAGGGAGTCCTGCGGTCCGCTGGCCAGGGCGCGCGGCAGCACCTCGCGGTAGATGGGATTGGCGACCACCAGCCCACCCGCGCCGTCGCGCCGTAGCAGACCCAGATCGACCAGATACTGGCGATCGTCCTCTGAGGCTTCGCCCGGCAGTGTGCCGGCGAGCATCGGTTCGATGACCCGCCGCACTCGTGGTTCCTGCAATTTGTGGGCGAGTTGGTCGAGATGGGTGACGCGCTCCAGGATCAGCGCCTCCTTGGCCTGATCGATCAGCGCCAGGGTGATGGGCCGGGTCCGATCGCGTCCCTCGGGCAGCTCGAAGCAGGCGCGATAGGCCAGGGCATTGACCAGCCAGGGTTGGCCTTGAGTGAGCGCCCAGACCCGGTCCAGTGCCTCGGAGGTGAAGACCTGCCCGGTCTCGGCGGTATGCTGCAGCAATAAGGTCCGCGCCTCCGCGGCAGTGAAATCGCCCAGGCGCAGCGATTTGGCTTTGATGTTGAAAGCGCTGCCACCGGTGATGGGATCACGCTCGGAGCTGGCATGGATACGGTAGTCGCGCAGGTCACGCACGCCACACAGGATGATGGTCTGGGGGAAGGCCAGCGGGCGCTGGGTATAGCCGGCACGCACCTGGCGCAGCAGCGAGATCAGGGTGTCGCCCACCAGGGCATCGACCTCGTCGAGCAGCAGCACCAGCGGTTGTGGACTGTTCAGGCACCAGCGTTCGAGCAAGGCGTTCAGCACCCCCTCGGGCCCGTGCGCCGGCCAGACCTCCTCGGTCCAGGTGTACAGCCGTTCCTCACCCAGATCACGCCGTGCGGCAGCACCGATGGCCCCGCAGATAGCCCGCATGCCGCGCGCCACATCCTCGCGCGCGGTCTGGGCGATCTCCAGATTGGCATAGACCGCCCGATAGCGCTCCGCGCGATTCAGATACTCGCCCAGCGCCAGCAGACAGGTGGTCTTGCCGGTCTGGCGCGGGGCATGAAGCAGAAAGTATTTTTCCTGATCGATCAGCTCGAGGATCTCGTCCAGGTTCCAGCGCGACAGCGGCGGCAACGAATAATGACGATCAGCGCGGATCGGCCCTTCGGTATTGAAAAAACGCATCGCCGGGTCTCCGGGGCTCGCGGGGCAAATGGAACGGGGCGTTCGCCCCGCGGACCGATTGATTTTGCGCTCAAGGTCATGAACGATTGACTGACCCGTCGAAACTCTAACCGAAATGTTGGCAAGACGGACCGCTTCGATCGGTCATTGAACAGCCTGCCCTGGCGCCGTCTGCTCACTATCGAGCCGTGAGCCGTGAGCCGTTTTCCGTGGCGGTGTTCGAAACCGCGCCGGCTCCAGCGGTTGTCACGTCTGCCGGGGCCGAGCTGGTGTCAGACGAGTCACATGCCGTGCGGCTTCTGGAGCAGGCCCAGAAGCTGCTGGACCGTTGTCCCTTCATCTGCTTTTGCGAGGACATCGGCCTGCTGCCGGCCAAGGTGCTGAACAGCGCCCTGACCACGAACACCGAAGGTTTCGTCAGCGTCTCGCGTTGGCAGCAGCTCCGCAGTCTCTTCGAGGTCATGGACAAGGGTCTGCCGGCGATGCGGATCAACGCCTACAACGGCGGTCTCTTCGCCAAGGACGCCGCGCTCGATGCCCTGGTGGTGGCGGATGCCGCGCTCGACGGCATCCGTGCGCTCTCGGACTACGATTTCGAGACCGATCTGAACGTCAACATCCTGGGCCACATCTTCGAGCAGTCGATCACCGACCTGGAGTCCATCCGTGCCGAGATTCGCGGCGAGGGCGACGACCGGCAGCGTTCGCGACGCAAGCGCGACGGCATTTTCTACACCCCGGATCTCATCACCCGCTTCATGGTCGCGCGCACCATCGGCGGTTGGCTGGCCGAACGACATGCGCAGATCGAGGCCCGCCATCGCACCGGCAAGCCCGGCCCCCTGTTGAACGAGACCCGTCTGAAGATCTGGGTGGATCATCTCGAGTTCCTGCGGCGCATCAAGGTGATGGATCCGGCGTGCGGATCGGGTGCCTTCCTGGTCGCCGCCTTCGAGTATCTGATCGGCGAGTACGAGCGGGTCAACCGCACGGTCGCCGAGCTGACCGGCGCGCCCGGACAGCTCGGTCTGTTCGATCTCGACCGCCAGATCCTGCAGGACAACCTCTTCGGGGTCGACCTCAACCCCGCGAGCTGCTCAACTGGCTGCGCCACGAGTTCGTCGTCGAGAAACCGGGCCAACAGCTTGAAGACTTCGCCCGCCTGACCGCCGACGCCTTCGCCGCCGAGGTCCGCAAGCGTCGCCCCAAGGGCGCGCCCCGCCTGACCCCGGCCGCGCTCGGCGAGCTGACCGACACTCACACCCGCTATGCGAGCCCCATTCAGCAGCGTGCTGCCGAGATCCGCGCCCTCGAACGCCGTTTCTCCGACCTGGTGAATCAGGCTTATCGCCTAAGCGACGACGATATCGCGCTCATCCGGCGCACCGCACCGCCGCGTATGCCGGGCGACTAGCCCCTCGATGCGGTGAACAACGACGGCATACGCCCGAGCCATGCCGAGAAGCACGATAAGTGTTAGCTCGTGACACCGCTCTGCGGTGTCACGTGTCTATTGGCGCTCCGCGCCCCGTCCGAGAAGGGATCACCAATCCCTGAACACCTCAATCAACCCCGCGCGCCCGGCATAGCAGCGCGCGCTCGACCAGCGCCAATGCTCCGGCTCATCCACAAAACCCCTCTTGACGGGATTGTTGTGAATGTACTCCAGCTTCTGCCGCAGCATGACGTCCCCCTCGATGCATTCCGGATGGGATCCCTCTTGCCAGAGCTGATACGAGCGATCACTGCGCCGCGCCTTGAACGTGAAACCCATGCGGTCCAGCAGCCGTCTTGCGCCCTTCTCCTCAAGCAAATCAATGAGGTTTCTGGCCGAGTAGGATTTGAAGCGCTTCCACACATCCGGCAGGTTCGGCGCTTGAGCGACGGCATGCAGGTGATTTTCCAGCACGACAAAGCCGTAGATGCGAAGCTCGGAATGCTTCTGCAGGTACGACCAAGAGTCGAACACCACTTGCACTGTTTCGGGTCGAGTGAAGATGGGCAGCCACTCGACGACGGTGCACGTCAAGAAATGTGGCTGATCCTGCGAGGCGAAACGGTAGCGTGTCCGAGCCATTGGCCTGCCGAGAAGGTTGTGTTTCCCTGCACTCTACACGATTCGTTGTTTTATTGTGTGCTGTTGCACGTGGCGCGGAGCGCCATGGGATTCGTGACACCGCAGAGCGGTGTCACGAGAATAGGGATTGGTGTCACGAGACGCAATTCAGTGGAGCTGCAAGGCGGCCCGACAACTGAGCAAGATCAAGGAGAAGTCCGCCCGTCAGCGGATCTTCGCCGAGATGCAGTGACTCGCGACGTTTCCGGATTGTGTCCACGTCAAAAAGCTCACCAATCACGTCTATTCGTACCGACTTCGCATCGGCGACTATCGTGTTTTTTTGAGTTCGACGGCGCCGTCCGTATCGTCCTGATCGAGGAGGTCAAGAAACGCAATGAACGCACCGATTGACTTGCAGATCATCAAACCTAGATCCGGCAGTTGAACGGCCCCTGGAGTGCGTCCCGCGTGGTGTCCAACAAGGCGCGACGAGGCGTCGTAGTGGTTCTACGACAACGAGTTGCAACGCAGTCGGGCGCCGCGCGGGGCGTGCTTCAGGGGCCGTAGCGGCCATCACCCCGCAGGTGAGGTTTCAGATGACCAAGATACTCAACGACGTCAAGCCGTTGCATGCGGCACGAAGCGGTCAACTGCCGGATCTAGGTCAAAGAGCCTGACGGGCAGCCGGCCTTTGTCGTTCTGCCCTATGACGAGTATTTGCGGCACTATGCGCGCGCGCATGAGCTGATTCCAAACGAGGTCGTGGGTGACATCATTCGTGATGAGATGACCCCGGCTCGCGCCTGGCGCGAGTACCTTGGCCTGACGCAAGCCGACGTTGCCGCGCGGGCCGGTATGTCGCAAGCGGCCCTCTCGCAAATCGAATCCGGCGCTCACAAGGCCCGTAAGGCAACGAAGGTCAAGCTCGCCGCAGCACTCGGAATCACCGTCGACCAAATGACCTAAACCGCGCCCGGTGCGGTATGCGATATTTTTTGGATGGGATCGGTCCGGGCGGATTTGACGATCGGCGGGCAGCACGCTGAACCCAACGGCACGCGGCGTCTCGGCCCTGGCGCCGCTCGGAAGCAGGATTAGGATCAGGAGCAAGGCCAGCCAAGCGCGGAGAAGGCCGAACGCAGGACACCAGGACCGGGATGGCGCCGATCCGAACGACCAAGCGCCGCGCGCCACTCAGGGTGTCTCGTACGCCAAGCCGAAACCGCCCAAGGACAGGCCGAGGTCAAGGGTTTGCGCGTCGTTCAGGCGCAAACGCAGATGGTCCTGTTGGCCCTGACGTGCCGCATTGATGAAGGTCTGCGTCAATGCCGTGCCAGTCGAGCATCCGCGGGGCAGGCAGATCTGCGCAACCAGGTCGACCGTCGGACTGGCGTCGGTCTGGAGCTGGAGGGGTGCGTCCAATAGGACCGCGACCGCGCTCGCGTGCTTAGCTCGCCGCATGGGTTTCTCCGCCAGCCGGCGGCTGCCAGTCCCACCCGCGCTGATCGAGCGGTCGGTCCGGCGCTTCGATCGAGACGAAGCTGGCCAAATCCGGCCCCATGGCCTCCACCGCCATCGGACAGCGCACCCCCGGTAGGATCTGGATGTCGAACAACTCCCGAATGGCCCCGTCAAAGCGCAGCCATTCCACGATGTCGCCGTTCTCCAGGTTGACGATCTGCACGCCGCACCAGGATTCGCCGCCACGTTTGGCCAGCTCGGCCTCCAGCGCCAGTCCGGTGAGCCGCCCATCGCGCGGCATCGAGAGCGCGATCACGGCGTGTCCGCGGTGCAGGGCCAGGCCGCGCATGAAGCCGGGGCAGAAGGCGACCGGCTCGCGTTGCCAGGTCTGGCGATCCACGCGGGTCAGATAGCCGTTGCCGGAATCAAGCAGCCAGAGGACGCCGTTGTCGAGGCGCGGGGAGTGGGGCATCGACAGACCGCTCAGCAGGATCTCATCGGTGTCGACGTCGATCAGCACCCCGCCGTCGCCGCGATGACCGCGCCAGCCATCGACGAGATCGGTGGTGGAGACCGCCGTCACATAGCGCACCCGGCCGTCTTCCAGACAGACCCCGTTGAGATGACAGCGGTCCTCCGGCGCCAGCCGCGAGATGAACTTGGGCCGCCACACCGGCTTGAAGCTATGCACGTTGCTCACCGTCGCCAAACAGGAGTAGCGGGTGTTGACGAAGATCAGGCGTCCATTGGACTCGAGCACCATCTCATGCGCATCGACATCGGCGACGGTCTGCGCCGCGCGCGGGATGTAGAGCCGGTCGAAATGGCCATTGGCCCGCTGCTCCGGTCCCAGAACATTCTGGAGCCGCCAGATGTGCGCCAGCCCGGCGAGATAGAGCGACCCTCCATCGGCGTAGAGCCCCATCGCCCGCACGAAGTTGCGCTGATGGATCGAGAGCCCGCCTTCGGGTGTAACCCCGATCAGAAAGAGCTGGCCGGTTTGATAGGAGGTCAGTGCCAGACTCACCTGATTGAGCATCAGCCAGCGGGCAAAGCCGCGCGAGCTGCTGATGTTGGTCAGATTGACTTGCTGATAGGCCTGATCGGCGGCAGTGGGATTGCCTTGCGCGGACCCGGCGCCGGTGCGCTGACCCTGGGATGCGTCGGGATGCTCCGTCGGAGCAACAGCGGGTCTGCCTGATGGTGTTTCGGACACGAAATGCCGTCCTCTGAATCGTTGGTCTCATCGCCCGGCATCAGCGCCAACATTGTTGCCAGGCGGCAATGCGACCGGCGCTGAGACCAGATCTTCTCAAGTGGATGGTCATGCTCAACGGATTGCGCGTGGTCACGAGCAACCCGCCAGCGTGCCTGCTGCTTCAGTGCGGGGCTAGAACCGATAGCTCGCTTCCAGATAGCCGCTCTGATCGTCGAATCCATCGCCGAACGCCAGACCATACTGCAAGGACAAACCAAAGCCTTCGTCCGTTTCGATCTGAGCGCCCAGCGACAGTCGACCGAGGACATCGGGAACCGTTTGAACCACCTCGAACGTGGGTGTCCCCGGAGTTCCCAATAGCCGGCCGCGCTGGCTGAGCTCATCGGTCGAGAGCAGGGTCAAGCCGAGCGAGCCGTAGGGACGAATCCGCATCCCATCACGCTCCATCCGCGCGCCTAGTTCCAACGTCGGCGTTGCCGCGACGATGGTTTCGCTGGTGCGATCCATCGCGAGATTGAGCGCCCCCGCACCCCGCTCCCGATACGCATCGACCTGCACATGAATCAGATCCACATCGAGCGAGGGTTTCAGGTAGTAATTGTCCTGTGTCCACTGATAGGCCACCCGCGCGCGGGCAAAGAGCGATTGGGTGCCAGGCGATGAGAATGCGATGGCGGGCTGGGCACCGAGCAGATCGATGCGCCGCGTGCCGTCGCCCCAGCCTTGTCCGCCTCCGAGCGCGGCACTGAAGGACCAGTTCTCAAGCTGGTAGGTTAGGGCGAGCGAGAGCGATGCCGCCGTCGCGTCGAGTCGCTCTTGGCGGCCCTGCGTCTTATAGTCGGCCTCCTGATAGGCCAAGGCGCCGCTCAGGAACCAGGTCTCGCTGAGTTGGAGCTGTCCGCCGATGCTCAGATCGAATGCGTTGCGGTCGTAGCCGCGTGCGCCCAATTGGCCATCCTGGTTCGTTTTGGTCACCTTGAGGTCGGCCCAGACACACTGCGACTCGCGTTGGAGGGCACCGGTCTCGGTGAAGGTACGACAACCGATCGCGTCGTTGACCAGCCCGAAGGTATCCAAAACGGTCATGGTCATGTTGGCCAGGACCGTGTTGGACAGGAGTTGATCGACCTGGCGGTCGAAACTGCTGCGATCCTTGATCTGGCCAAAGGCCGTAAAGAGGTTATCCATGGCGGGGCCTGCACCCCAGGGCGCCGAGGAATCAACGTTCCCGGTGGTGCCCAGCCCCCAGGCCTGATCGAGATGGGTGGCGACCGCGACCAGATTGGCCTCACGGCTGCCGAGCGCCGCGGCGAACCGCGAATCGGCCTGCAACCGGTGCCAGCCGCCGGGCGCCGTCGGCGAGGCCAGACGGAAGTCATAGGCGAGTGGGTCGATCAGGGTGAGCGCGGCGCTGTCGAAGGTCCCGGCACGGAGGATCTCAAGCTCCACTCCGGGCTTCATGCTCAGGATGTTAAAGCTCATTTGCATGGGACCGGCTGCCCCGCCGGCCAGGGTTCCACCGACGTCGAGCTGGTCGGAGCGCCCACCGACCTGATCGATGTCGACATCCCGGATGATGCCGCTGCCGGTCAAGCCATGACTGATGGTCGTGGTCTGGATGCGCCCCGTCCCGCCGATGTTAAGCGCGCCGTTGTTGATGACCTGGAGACCCTTGACGTAGTCGCGAGTGATGAAGGTGTTGAAACTGGTGTTGGTCAGCGTCGAGGTCGGCGTGGTCGTGGCGTAGTTGTAGATCGAGCTTTGGTTAAAGACATTGCCCTCTAGAGTGCCGTTCAGCAGGATCTGGTTGCCGCCGGCCTGGCTCCGCATCAAGATCGCTCCGCCCGCGGTCCCGGTGCCGGCGACCGAGGCCCCGGCATCGATCGTGATCTGGATCGGTGGGGTCGTGGATGCCGTGACGCCCTGCGTCTGTGCATAGATCCCCCAGGCGCCATTGCCAGTGACGGTTAGGTCGCCGCCAACCGTAATATTGATGGGCTTCACCATGGCGGTGCCGGAGTTGCCTTGCAAGCTGCCGACGGACACGCCACTGCCATTGTCCCAAATCCCGCCGCCGCCGCTGATACTCTGCGCCAGGATCCCGTGCGCATTCCCGCCGCTGGTCGTGATCCCGCTGCCGGACGCCAAGTTAACCGTGACACCGTAGCCGAACCCTCTGCCACTGTTTCCCCCTCCGCCCGGCGTGCCGGACACTGGAAAGAAGGTCTGTGTGGCATCCGCGGCGAAGCCGCCGCTTCCACCAATCGACTGAGTCAGGATCCCGATCGCACCGTCACCGGCAGTCGCAATCCTCGCCCCGCTGTCGAGTGTGACTCGGACCGGGCTCGCATTGACGTCTCGGGCATCGGGTGTATTTAGACTCACGGCTTTCATGCTGTTGACGGAGCCAGAGAAGAGCCCACCCCCGCCGCCGATGGATTGCGCAGCGATGCCGAAACTCCGGGTTCCGCTGGTCTGGATGCTGGCGTTCTGCTGGAGCGTGACACCAACAGTCCCCGCGTTCATATTGCCGCCGGCTTCCGCGCCGAGACTGACCTCAATACTGTTCGCAGCGCCTTGGCCAGATGCGGATTGGCTGTTGCCCTGCGCTGCCGCGGCCAAGCCACCTCCACCACCAATTGACTGGGCAAGGATCCCAAAACTATCCGAGCCGCTGGTCTGGATCTCGCCGAATGCTTGGACCGTGACAGCGCTACCACCGCCCGCGGAGCCTAAGGTCGCCTGACCTTGGAGATCCAGTTTGCGGCTTCCAAGTTGAGTCTTGACCGTCCTACTGACGCCACTGGCCACGCCCACGCCGCCGCCCCCGCCGATCGATTGCGCGACGATCCCGTGCGAAGAGAAGCCACTGGTCTGAATGTCGTTGCTGTACACTTGGATGTCGCCGCCATAGCCGCCGGACCCACCCATGGCACCGAGGTAGAGATTCATGGTGGCGCTGCTGCTGCCGGCGGATGTAGCCGCATTCCCGCCACCCCCACCGATTGATTGGGCCAGGATCCCATGCGAGAGAATCCCGGCGGTCGAGATCGTCCCATTCGCGGTGTAATTGCTCACCCCGGTTGACTGGCCCGGGGCGAACCCGACAACGACGTTGCCACCGTCGCCCCCGTACCCACCCTGACTCCCTAGAGCCAGGGTCAAGGTTCCGAGTGTCGTGGGATTCGTATTCTGCCCCGCGGTCGATGAGTCGCTTGTTGTATTCGACGAGGACTGGTCATTCACGGGAAAGGCTTGATCAAAGGCTTGTGCGGAGGGAATGGTGAGCGAGGAGTCTCCCGCGCCCGCGTTGCCGCCACCGCCGCCAATCGACTGAACCAGGATGCCGTCGGACCAATCGCCCTGGGTCGACACTGAGCCCTGGTTCCAGGCATAGGCTGGCCCGCCGCCACCACCGGAGCTGCCCGCATGTCCCAAGGCCAGGGTGACTCCCAGGGTCCCGCCGCTGCTGCCTGCCCCGCCGCCGGCATTGCCACCACCGCCGCCGATGGACTGGACCAGGATGCCACGGGAGTTGTTACCGCTCGTGTGGATCGAGGCGGATCCCTCATTTGCTCCAAACGCCATCCCGCCGTAGCCACCTCCGTAGCCGAAACCACCCAGCGCGGTCGAGAGCGTGACCGCTGTGCCGGTGGCGTTAGTTTTGGCATTGCCCGCACCGCCATTGCCCCCGCCCCCACCGATGGATTGAACGATCATGCCGTCGGCGAACAGGCCGTAGGTCGCAATCGCGCCCTGATTCTTGGCGGTTGCGCTGCCGCCGCCTCCCGCTGCCGCGCCATCACCACCGTGCGCGACGGCGATGGTTAGATTCAGCGTCTCCTCGCTACCGTTGCTGATGACTCCGAGCTTCTGCAATTTTTGCTGTAGGATTCCGGCCGAGGCTACGGCGGTTGAATCGCCCGCATTGCCGCCGCCGCCGCCGATCGACTGGACCAACATCCCGCTTGCGCCGTCGCCGAAGGTGGTGATGCCGGAGATACTGGTGCCGGCTGCGATGGTGTTCCCGGCGCTGCTGCCCGGATTGACACCATTGGATGAGGTCACGGTGTCGCGCCGGGTCGAGAGCGTCTGCGAAGACTGATTCAAGGCATACGCGTTGCCGCCATTGCCGCCGCTCTCGCCGCTGCCACCGGTCGCGATGCTGATCGCTCCGCTCACCGCGATGTCTGTGTCCGGGATGGGCACGTCCAGGCCAAATGACTTGGCGCTCGAGCCCCCGCCGTTGCCGCCGCCGCCCCCGATGGATTGGACAATCACCCCGATGGCATCGTACCCATAGGTCGTCACATTACCGGAGACCTTCGCCGTGGCCTGGCCGCCTGCTCCGCCCTCACTGCCGCTCCCGCCCATGGCCACGGCGATGGTGAGGACGCCAACGGCTGTCGCCTTGGAAGAACCGCCGGCACCCCCACCGCCGCCAATCGACTGAACCACGACACCGGAGGACTTCAGCCCCTGGGTGCTGATATTGGAGGCCAGGTTACCGTTAGCCTTGGCATAGGCATAGGCATCGCCGCCATCGCCCCCCGCACCACCTGAGCCGCCATGGGAGAAGGACAGCACCGTGCCCCACGTGGTTGCCTTGCCGCCGTTGCCGCCGCCCCCGCCGATCGACTGGACAAAGAGGGCGTCCGAATAATCGCCGTAGAGCGTGATGCGCCCGCCCTGGTTGGTGACGGTCGCCGAGCCACCCGCGCCGCCGGCGCCACCGGCCCCGCCGGTTGCGACAAAGATCCCTGACTTGTTGCGCCCGTTCCCACCGCCGCCGCCGATGGATTGCGCCAGGATGCCGTGGGCATCGTAGGCATAGGTGGTAATGGTGTTGTCGTTATTGACGCTGACCGTGCCGCCGTTGGATCCTGAGCCGCCCGCGCTCCCCTGCCCGCCAATGCTGAGGATGCCCTTGCTGACCGCATTGGCGCCGCCGCCGCCGATGGATTGCGCCAGGATGCCGATCCCGCCGGTGCCGTAGGCCGCCTGGTAGGGACCGAGCGCGGTGGTGCCGCTGGGCGCGTTCGCATCCGCCGCGCCGGTGCTGATCGCGCCCGAGTTGGTCACGGTCACCGCGTTGCCGGAGACTCCGGTGCTCTGGCCGCCGACCACCATGTTGCCCGAATAGCTTGCATAGACACTGCCGCCGGCGCCGCCGATGGATTGGGCGAGGATCCCATGAGAGTCATTGCCGCTGACGGCGATACCGATGTTGCTCTTGACGGTGACCGAATCACCGGCCGCCGAGGTGCTGCTTTGATCACCAACGTAACTGGCGCTGGTCGAGTAGGTGCCGCCTCCCGCGCCGAGAGACTGGGCGACGATGCCGTGGGCGCTGGTCCCGGCCGTCGTTATCCCGCCACCATCCACATACACCGTCACCGCGGAGGCTGCGCCGCCGGTGGCGGCACTGGCGTCCTTGCCGTTGCCCTGCAGGCCGATGGCGCCGGCGCCGCCGACGCTTTGCGCAACCAGGCCGGACGAATAATCTCCCTGGGTCGTGATCGAGGCGGAAAAATACTCGCTCACCGTACCAACGCTGATGCTGCCCCCGGTCCCGCCGGTGCAATTGGGGTCGCAGCCGGAGCTGCTGCTGCCGCCGTTTTGGCCGATTCCGCCCTCGCTCACCAGATAGATGCCCGGCGACTGGGCGCCGCCCGTCGAGACAGATGCGCTACCGGTCCCGCTGAGCGAGACCGCGCCCCCGTTGCCGCCGTTTGCATTGAAGGCCGATGCCCCCGCACGCGAAATGCCGGCGATGCCGGCGCCGGAGAGTCCTCCACCCATTTGGATCGAGGAGTCGTAGGGGATGACGGGACCGACCTGCTGGGTACTGATCGTGGTGGTCGATGCGTCAGACGCCCCGATGGTGATGTTGACTGCCCCTCCAGCGCCACCTGTTCCATAGTCACCGCTGCCGCCCGCATTGGCGCCGATGGACGCGACGTAGACTCCGGGTCCACCCTTCGCGCCCGCCTGGATGGTGGCCGTCACGCTGCTCTGGTGGAAATTGACCGTGCCCCCGGCGCCGCCGGCACCGGCTGGTTCATTCGTACCGCTTGTCTTGGCCGCGCCGCGACCGCCGGCGCTGTACACGACGATCCCATAACCGTAGGAACCCGCATTGATATCCGCCGTGTTGACGATATACAAGTCGCCGCCTTGGCCACCGTAGACGCCACCATCGCTGGGGAAGTTGGTACTGCCGCGCGAGCCGGCATAGAACGCACCTAGGCCGGTCTTACTGATGTTGTTCTGGCCCGGGATGGAGCTTGGGGCCATGATCGAGTTCTGGGGTGTTCCGGACAGGCTGATCGTCGCGTCATTCGTGACGTACATTTTGAGCCCGGGTTCGTCATCTCCGCTCGTGCTGAAGAGCTTCGCTCCGCTGTAGAACAGCTGTGCCTGGGTTTCGGTGTCACTGTTGGTCGCGCAGAAGATCGACGTGTAGCGTTGGATATTGCCACTGGGGGTGTAGTTGCAGGTCGCCGCGTAAGCCGAGCGCGAATAGCCGCCGGCGATCAGCGGCACACCAAGCGCAAGCTGCAAGGCTAGGGTGCTGACGGTCAGCGCGAGTGGCGCGGACTGTTCATGCGCCGCCGCGACCGCTCGCGTGTGTCGATGTGAAGACTGTCTGAATCCAAGATGCTTGCGGGTGACCATCCGATACTCCTCCGAGACGCGAGATATTGATACAGAAACGACACCACATCGAACAAGCATCGTGTGGTCCCTGCGTGCAACCGGTCTGCTCAACCCGAAACCTCTTTCCAGCGCAGACTCAGCCAGGATCCAGCCAATCCGGCGAATCCGAGTAGCAGAATGGTCGCTTCGACCGAAACGGTTGCCGCGAGGGCGCCGATCAGGCCCGAGGCGAGCAGCAGCGCCCCGATGACACTGTTGCTGACGGCGACATAGTCGGTGCGTTGGTTCCCTTCGGCCATGTCGACCAGGTAGGTCTTGCGCCCTAGCCGGACGCCGGCGTGGGCGATTCCCAACCCAAAGAAGGTGATGGGGTAGAACCAGAGTGCGATCGCGCTTGACATCCCCAGCCAGGACCCGATGGCCACCGCGATCGAGAGCAGGGCGGCGAGGGCGCAGGCGGTGGCAAATACTTGACGGCTGGAGTGGTCCGCCCACCGCCCCCAGATCGGCGAGCTGACGAGGCCGGCGAGTCCCTCGACCGCGATGAAGAGCCCCAGCAGCGCGATGGCGCCGCCGAGATCCTCGCGCGCGAGGGCGATGTAGAAGGGTGCGGCCAGCCCCGAGCCCATGGCCAGCGCACGGGCGACCACGAATTGCCGGAACGGGGGGTCGTCACGCAGGATGCTGAGTTTGGCCAATGCCTCGCGAAAGGCATTGGCACCACCCTCCGTCGCCCCGGGGAATTCGACGATCCGGCTGAAGGACCAAGCGGCCAGGAACCAGAGCATGGCCGCGCCGAGTAGGAGGGCGACATAGAGTTCGGCCGATGCGGCCGTCTCCTGCACGGCGCCAAGCCCGAGTCCGACGCCCATGGCACCGAGCCCGGCGATGGCACTGATCCAACCCGCCAGACGGCCGCGACGGGTCTTGGGGATCGTCTTGCCTTGCACATCCTTATAGGCCACCGAGCAGGCGCCACGTGCGAGACTGAATAGGATCAAGAGCGCGATGATGGTGCCTCCGGCGATCGCGCCCGTAAGCGCGAAGGCGACCCATCCGATCGCCGCCAGACAGAGTCCCTGGATGAACCCGCCCCAGACCCAGATCCACTTGCGGATCGCCTGACGTCGGACCACCGCGCCGATCAGGATCTGCGGCAGCATGGAACCGGATTCGCGGATCGGGACCAGCAGGCTCAACATCCAGCTCGGCGCGCCCAGTTGGAGGAGCAACCAGGGGAGGGTGGTCTTGGCGCTGGCGAGGCGATCGGCGATGTTGCTGAGGGTGTTGGCGATCAGGGTATGGAGAAAATTCCCGGGGATCTCGCGACAGGCGTCGGCACTGATCTCCTGGCAGGTCCGTCCCTCGTCGTCCTCGGCGAGGCGTTCGTAGAGACTCTCCAACCACTCGGGGTGGCGTTTGGCGGTGGCGGTGGATTCAGACATGGATCAGGTCCTGCGAACCAAAGGGATGATCGGTGTCAGCCGAAAGTCCCGCGGATGAAGCATTGGAAATGTCACCGGTGCGATGCAAGCGAGTCACCTGCCCTGATCGCTTGCAACAGGGCGCGGTGGCCTCTTGCCACCATCATCGCGTGGCATGCTCCGCGTTACGTATCTGGACGACGCGTGCCTGCTCGACCAGGGTCTTGAAGAGATGGCGTTGCCGGCGGATCAGGATCAGGAACTCCGGGTGCCATTGGACGCCAATTTGAAACGCGGCGCTTGGGTCTTCGACCGCCTGGACGATGCCATCGAGATCGCGCGCGCACACCCGCAGCCCATCCCCGACCCGGTCGATCCCTTGGTTATGCAGGCTGTTGATCCGGCTCTGGTCGGGGCCGATGATGGTGGCGAGTCGACTGTCGTGCTTGACATCAACGGTCTTGAGCGGGAGCACCGTCCAGCGATTGGAGGTCTTGCGGCGTCGTGAGCGCAACTCCTGGAATAAGGTGCCACCGCGACAGACATTGAGCAATTGTGCCCCCCGGCAGATACCGAGAACCGGAAGCCGTCGGGTGAGCGCGTCGCGGATCACGGCCGACTCAAGCAGGTCGCGTGCCTGATCGTAACGGGGCTCGACCTCGGGTTCGGCGGCGTAGAGCACGGGATCGACATCGTGACCACCCGTGATCACCACCCCTTGATAATCGAATGCGCTGGGCGTGTGGCTGGGCCGGATGTGGATTGGACGGCCGCCATAGAGCCGCACGGCCAACTCGACGAGTCGGCGTGGTCCGAAGGCGCCACGTTCCGGGCCCGTAATGGCGATCAGGGGGCGAGCCATCTGTGCTCGACCAGGCTGCCCCAGTCGTCGCGCAGGCGTGCGAGGGGATCATTCAAGTACTGGAGATAGGCAGCGCGACAGTCCTGCAGTCGCGCCGGGTCGGCGGCCAGCCGTTCGACCTCGATCCAGTCGTTCCAGGCGAGATACAACCCCCAATCCGGGAGGTGGACCTCACAATCGGGCAGGCGATAGTGAAAGGTCGGTCGCGGCTTGATCAAGGGATCGGTCGTTACCGCGCGCACCCGATCCGGGTCGAGATGCAGGAAGAGCGGCAGCAGATCGAGCGCACGATTGCGGGTGGGATTGGCGGCAAGATAGTCGTCGATCAGTGTTGCCAGGGTGGGTGCCTCAGCGGGAGCGATGACGTGGCGGACATAGTCGATGGGGAAGGGGTCGACATAGCGCGACAGACGCCGTGTCACATCGATGTCGGCGCGCAGATAGAGCCAGTCGTAGAGGCACAGAAAGGCTTGCAGAAAGGCGGTCAAGAGTGCTGGGTCGGCGCTCGGGATCTCGGGGTTGAGCTGCATCCCAAAGACATTCAGCAGGCTGTCGGAGGTGCCCTTGGCGCCGGCCGCGCGCAGCAACTCGATCAGTGACTCGACCTCGTCGAGGCGTGTCATCGGCAAGGGCGGGCTGACCAGTTCGATCGGAACCAGATTCTCGGCTAGCCAGGCCAAGGCAACCTCGGCGGTGTGCTCCAGTTCACCGATGAGGGTTTCAGTCTCGCGCTCCTCACGACCGAGCCGCTTCAGCAGGGCGTAGTCGTATTCCACGATCCAGTCCCCGGCAGGATCGCCCGTGAGTAGGCGTTCGTAGCGACCCGTCGATCGGATGTCGGTCTTGAGGAATGTCGCGACCGTGCGCGCGCACTCGTCGATGCCAAGCCCCGTCATCTCGAGTTCGATCCCGATGCGTCGTGGGTGGCCCGCATCATTCAACGCCCAGGGGGACTCTTTAAGTGCTGTGTTGGCGCGGATCATGGTTACTTGGTCCTGCTTGCGAGCCGTGGCACGATCATCAGGATGCCAAGTGTGACGGCAACACCCGTCCTGGTGCAATGCGCACCGTGGATCCGCCCCACCATAGCCGGTCACCGTCCATTCTCCTTCACCCACTCCAGGGGTCTGGCATGGGGGTTGGCAGCGCCGGTGCTAGCGCCGGGGTGAGACGCTAGAGCACGTGCGCGAGCCTGATGTGTTGCTGCCGAGTGGGGTGCCGGGCGGGTCAGCGTACGATTCGTTGATAGACCCAAGCCCATGACCCGTCCGATAAGGGCTGTTTGCTTCGCTCATAGCGCACACCGAGACGTTCGTAGCGGTCAAGGCGGCGTAATTCCTCGGCCGTGACCCTGATGATCAGCCCTGGAGTCTGGTGCCGCGGGTCGGGCTGTACGTCGAGCCCAACCTTGCGATGGTCCGGCAGCCTGGCCTCGTGCGTCTCGCCCGCGCGCCCGAGGACCAGCCAACGCACGAGCGGCGAACGCAGCGTTCCATAGACGAAGATCTGCTGCATTTCCTGCGAGTCGCTCGGCGCCAAGTCCTCGGGGTGGGTGAAACCGAACGGACTGAGGAAGGTGAACCAGAGCCACCAGAGACCGCCGACCAGGGCGAGGGTGAGGCTTGCGATCAGGGGGCGAGGGGACATTGAGAGCGGAGCGATTGGGCTGGCGTGGGCGCTCAGGCCGTTCACTTAGTCCTTGTTGCGGCCGGCGCGCAACTCCTGAATGAGTGTGAGGGCCTTGTGGCGTTGAGCCTCGATCACATCAAGCTTGCCTTGGAGTTCGGCACGCTCATCGCCGGGGGCGGTGGTCTCGAGCTTATGGCGCAGGTCGCGTTCCTTGTCCTTGAGTTTCTTTGTAACCTTCAGGATCGAATCGATTTCCTTGCGCTGTGACGCCCGATCGGCATCGAAGAACCGAGCCAGTTTGTTCAGGAGTTTTTTGCGCGTCATGGTCTCGGCCCGGTCAGTTGGGTTCAGGAGTGCTGTCGACGAGGCGCTGGAGATCATCCTCATCGAGCGCCAGCTTGCTCTCGATGGCCTGATCCCGTGGCGAGCTTGGTTCCAGTAGCGCTTGTGCCGCCTCGATCAAATTTTGGCCGATTTCGAAGGTGTAGCTCTCGTCATTCATCATGGAGGTGGCGATGCGCGCCGGGAGTCGGCGGGCGCGAACCAGTCGATTGAGTTCCGAGATGAACTTTTGGCTCGAGGTTTCGCTGGACAGTTTAAGTGAATCCAATGACAAACTCGTGACGGTTTCGGGATCTTGCGAGCGGATCTGCTGGATCTCGCGCAGCAGTCTGGCAATGGTCAGACGAATGGCGTCGTAGGGTTCCCGCACCACCGGGTTGGGTGAAACGCCATGGCGGGAGAGATTCTTGTGTAGATGCTTCATCCCCTTCACCGCCTCGACGATGTCGCGGCTCGCTTGCTGCAGCGTATAGAGTTGCCGTGCCGCGGGCTCCTCGAGTCCGCGTCCCTGGATCTCACTGATGAAGTCGATGATCTCGCTGTGTAAGCTCTTGATCTTACGTTCATAGACGTCGTCGACATCCAGCGGGATGATGCGCCGGGTCATCTTGACCGCCTCGCTAAGGGACTGATCGGAGTCGATGAGCGCCGGGCGGAGACTCAGTCCCATGGCGATCAGCTCATAGGCGTTGTCATAGAGATGTCCGACCTCCTTGCGCAAGGCGTTGATGGCGGTGGCGGGGGTCTCGAGCGCGCCAGGATAGAGATAGCGCGGTTGCTCCATGGGCTTGGGTTCGAAGCGCACGGCGCGCACCAGGAACCGTTCGAGTGGGCGCGTGAAGGGTGCGAGCAAAAGGACGCCAAGGAGGTTGAATAGGGTGTGGAAGAGGGCGAGCTTCAACAAGACATCGTCCTCGGCGATCCCGATCTGGGCGCTCAGATGATCGACGGCCCAGCTCATCTGCTGGATCAGGACGATCGCGACCGTCGCGGTCAGCAGGTTGAAGACCACGTGCGCGATGGCCAAACGTTTGCCCCCGAGGTTCGCGCTCATCCCGCCGAGCGCGGAGGTCACGGCGCTGCCGAGGTTCGCGCCAATGGCCAAGGCAAGTGCGTTCTCGTAGGTGATCTGCCCCGCCGAGAGCGCGGTGATGATGACCAGCAGCGTGGCATGGCTCGACTGCATGATGATGGTGATGGCCATGCCGATCGCGGTGTAGACCAGAACCCCGCCGATTCCGGGAATCGCATAGGCCGAGAGGTCGAAGGCCGTTTGGAAGGCATCGAAACCGCTCTTCATGTAGGCGATCCCGAGGAAGAGGAAGCCGACGCCCAGGGCGAGGTAGCCCAAGCCCTTGGTGACCTTGCCGCGTTGCAGCAGGAGCACCACGCCGAAGACCAATGCCGGCATGGCGTAACTGGCGATGTCCACGCGCAGCCCGAGACCGGCGATCAGCCAGGCGCCGGTCGTGGTCCCGAGGTTGGCGCCCATGATGATGCCGATCCCGCCGGCGAGACTGATCATCTCGGCGCTGACGAAGGAGATGGTAATCAGCGAGACCAGGGTGCTGGATTGCATCAGGGTCGTGCTGATGACCCCGAAGCCGATGCTCTTCCAGAGACGGTTGGTCGAGCCACGCAAGATGCGTTCGAGCGTGCCACCGGTGAAGGACTTGAACCCCTGCTCGAGCGAGAGCATGCCGAACAGGAAGAGGGCAACTCCGGCCGCGATCTCTTTGAAATTCGCGCTCAGCCAGAATCCGTAACCGAGTGCGATGAGGAGGAGGGCAAGGGTGATGTGGCGGATCATCGGACCCTCGCCCAGTCCGCGCGGGTGGCCTGCTCCGGGCGTGCGCACCAGTCGAGACGAGCCCGCTGGTTCGGCCGCACGCGGTTCACCATCGCCATCGGCGACCGCTGCAGATCGACCAGTAGCCGCGATGCCGGAGCAGGAAGAGACCAAGCGGACGCTCGGGCTCGCTGAACGGGTCGCGTTCGATGAAATCGCATTGTCATCATCGTGATGGTAACGAAACCGTCATCTTTGGGAAACTGATACAGGCCGTCGGGTTTTCCGTGGGTCAGGGAACGGGTCCCGACCTGCTGACGTGACAATCCATGATGAGTAGGCAAAAATGGCCTGCGTCTGGCGCAGCGCTGACCGATGTACAGTGCAGCGGGTTCGTACTGCGTCGGCGCTGCTTTGCCGCACGTGTTTGGCACCGTAACTGGGTCTGGAATGCAGACCATCCGCTGGAGTGGTCGGTTCGATGATCACGGGATCGTCTGACCCCACATCTCATTCACTGACGCAACGGCCCGCGTTGACCGGGGCGAAGGAGCTGGCATGGATATCGAGGCGTTGAATGCCCAGTTTGGCATCGAGAACGTACTGCGAGTCGTGACGGGACGCGGCGGCTTGACCATGATCGAAATCACCAACGGGTTGGCGACTGCGCTGATCTCGCCTCATGGCGGACAGGTCCTGTCGTTTCGACCCGCCCACGCCGCCGAGGATCTGTTCTTTGTCAGCGAGCGGGCCTACTTCGAGGCTGGCCAGGCGATCAAGGGTGGCGTTCCCGTGTGCTGGCCCTGGTTCGGTCCCGATCCGCAAGGTCAAGGACGTCCGGCACACGGCTTCGCGCGGATCTGGCCGTGGACGATCCTGGCGACCGCGCAGGAGCCAGACGGCTCGACCTTCGTCCAACTCGGTATCGCGGATGATGAACACACGCGCGCGCTCTGGCCGTACTACTTCAACCTGCTGATCGAAATCAGGGTCGGCACGACACTCGCGATCGACCTCATCACCCGCAATGCGGGGGATCGACCGCTGCGATTGACGCAAGGTCTGCACGCCTACTTCAAGGTTGGGGACGCAGGCGAGGTCGCGGTCCACGGCCTCTCGGGTTGCCGCTATCTCGACAAGGCCGCGGATGGCGCGGATGCCGTGATCGAACAAACCGGGCCTGTCCGGTTCGATCGCGAGGTCAACCGAATTTATGAAGCCGTGCCCGCCGAATTGTCGATTGAGGATCCCGTGCTGAAGCGGCGGATTGGCATCGAGACGAAACAGAGTCGCACCGCGGTGGTCTGGAACCCCTGGGTGGAGACCGCGCGCGCGATGCCGGACCTCGATGATGCCGATTATCGACACTTCGTCTGTGTCGAGACCGTCAACACCGCCTCCGAGGTCATCGAGATCCCGCCCGCGCAAGACTACAGCCTAGGAGCACGCTATCGGATCGAGTCGGCTTGAACTCGCCGTTCATGGGTGCGTTCGAGAATCTCGACCCAACCGCCGAGGCCCATTGGCTGACCTGGTGCGATTGGGCTGAGGAGCAGGGCCTCGCGCGGCCCAATGATGCCGCCTTCACCGAGGCACGCGCGCGCGTCTGGGAGGCGAGCGACTTCGTTGCCGTTACCGTGGCGCGCCACCCGGAGGTGTTTGCCGATCTGATCGCGAGCGGAGCACTCGAACGCCCCCATGATGCGGTCGCGCTCACCCATGCCCTCGACAGCGCGTTGCGGGAGGTCAGCGACGAGGCGGGACTGCAACAGGCCCTGCGGCAGTTTCGCCGGCGCGAGATGATCCGCATCATTTGGCGAGATGTCGCCGGTCGCGCCGACTTGGTGGCGACCCTCGAGCATCTCACCACGCTTGCGGATCTGTGCATCCAGCGCGCACTCGAACGCCTGCACGCCTGGACCTGCGCTGAGTTTGGCACCCCGCGCGACGAGACGGGTCGGGCCTTGCGCATGGTTGTGCTGGGCATGGGGAAACTCGGCGCGCGCGAGCTGAACCTGAGTTCGGACATTGATCTCATCTATGCCTACGCGAGCAAGGGCGAAACCGACGGTGGTCCACGCCCGCTGAGCAATGAGCAGTTCTTTCTAAAACTGGGTCAGCGGTTGTCCCAGGCGCTCGGTGCTCAGACGGTTGACGGCTTCGTCTTTCGTGTCGATACGCGACTGCGGCCGTTCGGTGAATCCGGTCCGCTGGCGATGAGCTTCAACGCCTTGGAGGATTATTACCAAACCCAGGCGCGGGAATGGGAGCGCTACGCCATGATCAAGGCGCGCGTGATCGCCGCTGATCCGCGCGACGCGGCGCACATCATGGCGTTGCTGCGACCATTCGTGTATCGCCGCTATCTCGATTTCGGTGCGATCGAATCCTTGCGCGATCTCAAGCGGATGATCGCGAAAGAGCTCTATCGGCGGGGTATGGACGCCAATATCAAGCTTGGTCCCGGCGGTATCCGCGAGATTGAATTCATCGGTCAAGCCTTTCAGTTGATCCGTGGCGGTCACGAACCGGATCTGCAGATCCGTCCCATTCGCTCGGTGCTCGCGCTGCTGGGGCGTAAACAGCTGATGCCGGTCGCCGCCGTGCGTGGTCTGGATGACGCCTATTGTTTTCTGCGTCTGGTGGAGAATCGCCTGCAGGCCTATCGCGACAAACAAACCCACCTACTGCCTGATGACGAACCCGGTCGCCGACGGCTCGCGCGGTCGATGGGGTTTGCGGATTGGCCATCCTTCGAGGTCGTCCTGCAGTCACATCGCGGGCATGTCCAGAGCCAATTCGATGCCGTCTTCGCCGAGCCGGACACCGAGACGGTCGCGGAGAGTCAGGAACTGGTGTCCCTCTGGCACAGCAACCTGGGTGGTGACGGCGACGCGGCGGTCGAGGCCAGCGAGGAGTTGGTGGCGCTGGAGCGTGCTGGATTCGCGCAGCCCGCGGCGGTGCAGGAGCAATTGCTCCGGTTTCGCCAGTCGATCGAGCGCAAGGGGCTGAGCCGGCGAGGTCATGAACGTCTCGACCGACTGATGCCACAGGTCCTGGCGGTGGTGGCGGCAAGTGAACAGCCTGATCTGGTGCTCGGGCGGGTCTTGAAGGTTCTCGAAGCGGTCGCGCGTCGCACCTCCTACCTGGCCATGCTGGGCGAGCAGCCGGAAATCCTCTCGCAGCTTGCGCGCTTGGCGAGTATGAGCCCCTGGTTCACGGAACGCGTGTGCCGACAACCGCTGTTGCTCGATGAGATGATCGACTCGCGGCGGCTCTATGCCCCCTTGCGGCGAGCCGATCTCGAGGCCGAGCTCGATGCCCTGTTATTGCGCATTGATACCGATGATCTCGAGCAGCAGATGGAACGTCTGCGCCACTTCGTGCAAGGCAACATGCTGCGGGTCGCGGCGGCCGATCTCACCGAAGTCATTCCCCTCATGATCGTCAGTGATTATCTCACCGAGATCGCGGAGGTCTCGGTGCGCCGAGTCCTAGAACTGGCGTTCGCGCATCTGGAACGTCGGCACGGGCGCCCGACCGAGATTCTCGGCGAGCAGACCGGCTTCCTGGTCCTGGGTTATGGCAAGCTCGGCGGCATCGAATTGGGCTATGGGTCTGATCTCGATCTCGTCTTCGTCCATGGCACCGAGAGTCCAACCGCCATGACCGATGGCGAGAAGGGCATCAGTAACGAGCAGTTCTACTCGCGTCTCGGACAGCGCATCATCCACATGATGACAACGCAGACCCCGGCGGGGGTGCTCTATGACGTGGACATGCGGTTGCGCCCGGACGGCAGTCGCGGCTTGCTGGTGCGCTCGTTCAAGGCCTTTGCCGCGTACCAGGCCGAGGATGCCTGGACGTGGGAGCATCAGGCGCTGATCCGCGCGCGCCCCGTGGCCGGAGATCCACGCATGGTCGAGGCCTTTGCCGCGCTGCGCCGCGAGATCATTTGTCGCGATCGGGACCCCGTGGAATTGGCCGCCGAGGTCCGCGAGATGCGCGGTAAGATGCGCGAGAATCTCGATAAGAGCGGCCAGGGCCGCTTCGACCTCAAGCAGGGGCGAGGCGGTATTGCGGACATTGAGTTTATGGTTCAATACGCGGTCTTGCGCTGGGCCTCGGCGTATCCGGCGCTGGCTGATTGGACCGACAACATCCGTCTGCTCGAAACACTCGGTCGCCTCGCGTTGCTTCCCGGGCAGGCCGCCGAGGAACTCACCGCGACCTACAAGGCGCTGCGCGTGGCGTACCATCGCAGTGCCCTGCAGGAACAGCCGAAGACGGTCGCAGACAGTGCGCTCCAGCTGGAGCGCGAACGGGTGCAGGCCCTGTGGCACGATTTGATGGGGGAGCCGCCGCCCTGAGCAGCGACCTTCATCCTGATTCAGGTCTCGAACCGGGACGCGCGTCCCGTCACAACCGGAGTGAGTACGACATGGCAACGATGGCTGATCGTGATGGCCTGATCTGGCACAACGGCGAGATGGTGCCTTGGCGTGAGGCCCAGACGCATGTCCTGACTCACACCTTTCACTATGGCATGGGCGTCTTCGAGGGCGTGCGGGCCTACCAGACGGATCGGGGTCCGGCGATCTTTCGCTTGCGTGATCATACCGACCGTCTCTTCGACTCAGCCCACATCCTCGGCATGAAGATCCCATACGATCGCGAGACGCTCGACGCGGCACAGCGCGCGGCCGTGCGTGAAAATGGTCTCGACTCTGCCTACATCCGCCCGATGTGCTTCTACGGCCCCGAGGGCATGGGCCTGCGTGCCGACAATCTGCAGGTGCATTGCATCATTGCCGCCTGGGAATGGGGAGCCTACCTGGGCGAGGAGAACATGACCAAGGGGATCCGCATTCGCGTCTCATCCTATACCCGCCATCATGTGAACATCACCATGTGCCGCGCCAAGGCTAACGGCAACTACATGAACTCGATGATGGCCTTGCAAGAGGCGCTGCGCGACGGCTATGACGAGGCCTTGATGCTGGACGCCTCGGGCTACGTCATGGAAGGCAGCGGCGAGAACATCTTCCTCGTGCGCAAGGGTGTGCTCTACACGCCCGATTTGACGTCCGCGCTCGATGGCATCACTCGGCGAACCATCATGACCCTGGCAAAGGAACTGGGCATCGAGGTGATCGAGAAGCGGATCACCCGCGACGAGGTGTACATCGCCGACGAGGCCTTTTTCACGGGCACGGCCGCCGAGGTGACACCGATTCGCGAGGTCGATGGCCGGGTCATCGGCAGCGGCGGGCGTGGGCCCATCACCGAGCGCTTGCAAACGCTCTACTTCGATCTGGTGCATGGGCGGCTTGAGAGCCACTCCGAGTGGTTGAACTGGGTCTAATCGCCGCGCGCGCGACCCGGCATCAGCTCCCGGGCCTGACCTGCCGGGCGAGGTGGCGAATCCGGCCCTGACCAGCCTGACCCATCCAGCGTTTCCTAATCCTGTCGATGGAGATACCGTTGATGTCCACCGCAGTCGAGACCCGGGCAGAGCCCGAACTGATCGAGGTCAGTCGCAAGGACCTGCCACTGTCGTGCCCCTTGCCGGATGCGCCCGTCTGGAATATGCATCCGCGGGTCTATCTGCCGATCGAGGATGAGCCCAACGGTGAGGTGACCTGCCCCTACTGTGGCGCACGGTATCGACTGGTCTGAGCAGAGCCGTCACCCGCGCCGCGGGTGCTATCGGTGAGTGACCCACGACGAGATCAAAAGATGTCAGACGCGCACCGCGACATGACCACCCCGGCGGGCGAGCTGCGCATCACCCGTCCCGACGACTGGCATCTGCATCTGCGCGACGGTGAGGTGCTCACGGACGCGGTTGCGCACAGCGCACGCTGTTTCGCCCGTGCCATCGTCATGCCCAACCTGCAACCGCCCGTGGTCACGACGGAGCAGGCGCGCGCCTATCGTCAGCGCATCCTCGCGGCGCGTCCAGCGGGCAGCGACTTCGAGCCCCTGATGACGCTCTATCTCACGGACGCGACCACCCCGGCCGAGATTCGCACCGCGAAAGAGAGCGGCGTCATCCGTGCGTGCAAGCTCTATCCGGCTGGAGCGACCACGAACTCCGAGAATGGCGTGACGGACCTGCTGGGGTGCTATGGCGTTTTCGAGGCCATGGAGCGTGACGGGCTGCCGCTGCTGGTGCATGGCGAGGTGACCGATTCCGCGGTTGATCTCTTCGATCGCGAACAGTGCTTCATCGAGCAGCGTCTTGAGCCGATCGTGCGGACATTCCCCGGCCTCAAGGTCGTGTTCGAGCATGTGACCACGGCGGATGCGGTCGCCTTCGTGCGCGCCGGACCAGCGACCCTGGCCGCGACCATCACGCCGCATCATCTACTCTACAATCGCAACCACATGCTGGCGGGCGGAATCCGTCCGCACCTCTACTGCCTACCCGTGCTCAAACGAGAACGCCATCGCCAAGCCCTGGTCGCCGCAGCGACGGGAGGAGAGGCGCGTTTTTTTCTCGGCACCGACAGTGCCCCGCATCCACGCTCAGCCAAGGAGAGTGCCTGCGGCTGCGCCGGCGCATTCAGCGCACATGCGGCCATCGAGCTGTATGCGGAGGTCTTCGAGCAGGCTGGCGCACTCGATCGTCTCGATGCCTTCGCAAGCCAACAGGGGGCGGATTTCTACGGTCTGCCGCGCAACAGCGGGACTCTTCACCTTCGGCGTGAATCCTGGACGGTGCCGGAAACCTACCCGTTCGGCCACGCCTGCGTCGTGCCGCTGCGTGCAGGCGAAACGGTTGCCTGGCGTCTCGTCTCAGTCGACCGGACCACCGGGACAAACACCTGATCCCGACGCTCGAACCCCCTGCGCTAACGCCGTCCAAGCAGTCGCTGTCGATCCAACGCCGGGGGCGCGTACCCAGGTGCGAGGCCTAGGACCGAACGGCTAGTCGTCGAAATCGATGTCATCCCAAAAGTCCTCGCCGTCCCCGAGATCGGGAGGGTTGCCATCGTGGACTCGGTAATGGCGCCGTTGAAGATAGGCGTCACGCAGCAGGATGTAGGGATCGAGCGCGGCGTCCTCGAGGATCTGGGTCGTGGTCAGATAGTTCGCACGTCGATCGACAGCGCGCAGGGCAATCAGCCCCCAGTAGACATGTTCCTCGTCGAAGCCATAGAGCGGCCCCAGGTGGAAGAGCGGATCGGTGAAGAGATCGCCGACATCGCCAAAGGCGTCACGCACGCTGCTCGGCCCGAGGAAAGGCAACATTATGAAGGCACCCGAGTCGAGGCCCCAGTAGCCGAGCGTTTGGCCAAAATCCTCTTTGTAGCTCGGCAAGCCGACATTGGTCGCGACATCGACGAAGCCGAACACGCCAACGGTGGAATTGATGAAGAGTCTTCCCACGTCACTGCCGGCGCGCGACATCTTGAATTGTAGGATGTTGTTGACGACCGAGGTGACATCGCTAATGTTCGCGAAGAAATTCGTCACCCCGCGTTCGACCGGGGCGGGGGTGATGGCACGGTAACCTTTCGCGATCGGCTGTAAAAAGGCCTTGTCAAAATCGCTGTTGAAGCGGAAGACGGCGCGATTGAATGGTTCGAGTGGATCACGGGGTTCGGAAATCCGACTCGGTGATGATCCACAGCCCATGAGGAGCAGGGGAACCAGGATCATCAACCAAGCCCACCGATGACAGGCGTGTCTCGCATGCTCCTTCATACCGAACTGATCTCTCTCGATTAGAATGCTGAATGCTACCACAGCCGCTCCATGGCTCGGCTTTCGCTGGTGGCCGATCGGTGGTTGCGGGTCCGGCGCGGCTCAATCCGCCGGTGTCACCCGATAGCCCTGCTGCCGCAACAAGGCGACGATGCCCTCATCGCCCGGGAGGTGCAGGGCGCCGAGCGCGATGAACCAGCCACCTTCGTGCAGTAAGGGGCGCATGCGTTCGACCATGCGGTGGTTACGAGAGTCGATCACGCGTTCCTGGAAACGGACGGCGAGGGCTGGGTCGCTCGCGCTCAGGGTCGTGTCGCCGAGGGTCTGGAGTCGGTCGAGATCAGCGTCCAGATAGGCACGAATCAGTGCCTCGACGGTGTCGGCAAGTTCCTCGCGCGCGGCCAGTGTTTCGCGCAACAGCGTGATCTGTTCTGACTCGCTGAGGTCTTCGAAGAGGGCAAGTTGCTCGGCCATGGTTTCCAGTCCTAAGACGGACTTACCTTCAGCATTTGCTCGGGTATAGAGCTGGTGATCCAGGAACTCGCCCGTCTCGGAAGGGGGGACACTGAGTAAGAGGACAACCGCCCAGGGTTTGAGATCCTTGATGGCCTCTTCGGGCATGCCGAGTGCCTCGAGTGCCGCGGCGGTCTCACGATAGAGATCGGCCGGGATCACCTCCCGCAGTAGGCGACCATCCGTATAGACCATGCTGACCATAGCCTTGATGATGGCGGTGGCATCGGGAATGACCTCAAGGGCGAGTCGCGGGCTGCTGGCGAAGGTACGCAGCACCTGGTCGGGCAAGTCAAGGACGCGCGGATCCTCGCTATGGATGGTTCCAAAGAGATAACTGGTCACCGCGCCGTCAGGCGGTTGAACCCGGTAGAGGAGACCGGAGGGCCTGAGCGGCTCTGCGATGGCCACCAGACAGAACCACGCCAGGCCCAGACAGGCCAGGCTGCGCGCGGCAGCGTGTCCCGCGCTCCGGCCCCATCCGCGATGCCTGGTGATTGGTTTTCGGGCGTGTGACACTTATGCTTCCGCGATGAATCAAGAACCCAAGATGCGAGAAGGCATCGCCCAGCGCTTTCGCGGTTTTCTCCCCGTTGTGATCGATGTCGAGACGGCGGGGTTCGATCCGCAGCGCCATGCCCTGCTGGAGATCGCGGCCATTATCATTCGGATGGGGCCTGATGGACGGCTCGAGCCGGCGGCACCCATCGCCTGCCATGTCATCCCATTCCTGGGGTCTGAACTCGACCCCAGTGCCTTGGCCTTCAACAAGATCGATCCGGATCATCCCTTCCGCGAGGCCATCTCGGAGTGGGATGCGCTGACCCGCATCCTCGCACCGATTCGCAAGGCTGTGAAGTCGACCGGCTGCACCCGAGCGGTCTTGGTGGGGCACAATGCGCACTTCGATCTCGCTTTCCTTAAGGCCGCGGTGGAGCGCACCGGCTTCAAGCGCAATCCCTTCCATGCCTTCAGCGTGTTCGACACGGTGTCGCTCGCCGCGCTCATGTTTGGCCAAACCGTGTTGGCTCGCGCCTCTCAGGAAGCAGGACTGGGATGGCAAACGAGCGAGGCCCACTCCGCGATCTATGATGCCCAGCAAACCGCGCGACTCTTTTGCACGATCATCAACCGCTGGAACGAACTCGATCCGGTTCGAGTTTGGGAGTTGAACAAAGGACGCTGAAGGTGGGCTTGGCAGAGGGACTACGGGTGCCTCGTGCGCGGTCTGTAGGGAGCGAGGTCGCGGTGTCCGCAGGATCGCATCGAGCCTGTGAGGTCCTGATCGTTCATCGGAATGGGCGCGGAAAGATGCTCAAACAGGCCGTCTGGAGAGGGTCCGCTCGGTTTGGGGCGGGGGTGTTGCCCTGATGTAGAGTGGCCCGCGAGGATTTCCCGAACTCGCGTCCGGGAAATCGCTACAACCGCGCATTCGGCTCCGCTAAGACGCCGTCTCCTGGCTCGAAGCAGCCGTTTCCATCATCTTCTTCAACTCGCCGTTGGCGTGAAGCTCGAGCGTGATGTCGCAGCCGCCGACTAACTCGCCACCAATGTAGATCTGGGGGAAGGTCGGCCAGTCCGCATAGCGGGGCAGGTTTTCGAAAATCTCGGGGTCTTGCAAGACATTGACGTAAGCGAAGGGGATGCCGCACTCCTGCAGCGCGGCCGAGGCCCGCATCGAGAATCCACACTGGGGAAACTGGGGGGTTCCTTTCATGTAGATGACGACCGGGTTGCCCTTCACCTGTTCACCGATTCGCTCCAATACATCCATCGTTAGGCCTCTCGCGGGAAATTGACTCGTGTTCTGCGCAAGGTTCGGGACATGACGCGGCATTTCAAGGCATCCGTGCGCTTGCGTCAGGTGAGTATCCCAAATGGGGTGGTCTCAAGGAGCGGGGTCGACGGTGCGTTGCAACCAGAGTTCGAGCAAGGCGAGATGCCACAACTTATTGCCCTGAATCCGGGTGTGATGCAGGTCGGGCGCGGCCAGCAATTGATCGAGATAGGCCTGTTGGTACAACCCCCGCTCGCGGCTCGCTTGGGAGGTGAGCACATCACGCATCAAATTGAAGAAGGGGCCGCGTACGTATTTCAGTGCCGGCATCGGGAAATAGCCCTTGGGACGGTCGATCACGGCATCGGGCAATAATCCTCGCGCCATCGCCTTGAGTGGATACTTGCCGCCATCGCGCAGCTTGAGTTCGGGAGGGCAGCGTGCGGCCAACTCGACGAGTTGGTGGTCGAGGAAGGGCACCCGGGCCTCGAGCCCCCACGCCATTGTCATGTTGTCGACCCGCTTGACCGGGTCGTCGACGATCAGGGTGGTGACGTCGAGTCGCAGAACGGCGTCGATGAGTTCGTCGGCACCGGGTGCGGCGAGGCGTTCAGCAACCAGAGCCGAGGTGTGGTCGTCGCCGCCATACTGGGCGCCGATCATCCGGAGATACTCCTGGTGGTCGCGATCGAAATAATGCTTGCTGAAACGATCCACCGCTGAACCCGTGGTCTCCGCCGCGATGCGTGGATACCAGAAATAGCCGCCGAAGACCTCGTCGGCACCCTGACCGGACTGGACGACCTTGACCTCGCGGGAGACCTGCTCGGCGAGCAGATAGAAGGCAACCGCATCCTGACCGAACATGGGTTCGGTCATGGCGTCGATCGCCTCGGGGAGCCGTTCTAGGACCTGTGCATTTGGTACCAGGAAGCGACAATGGCGGGTGCCATAGCGTGCGACCACCTGGTCTGAATACTGAAACTCGCTGCCGGCTTCCTCGGGGGTGTCCTCGAACCCGACCGAAAAGGTACGCAGATCCGAGACGCCCGCCTCGGCGAGCAAGGCGACCAAGAGGCTCGAGTCCAAACCACCCGACAGCAGCACGCCGACGGGGACATCGGCAACCTCGCTGCGGATCTTCACCGCGTGACGCAGTGCGACATGGATGGCTTCGAGCCACTCCGGCTCGCTGCGTGGCTGATCAGGACGCGTGGCGTCGAGCTGCCAGTAGGCCGCTTCGGTGCGGGTGCCGCGTGCGTCGATGCGCAGCCAGTGTCCGGGCGCGAGCTTGCGCACGCCCTGCAGGATGGTGCGCGGTGCCGGAACCACGGCATGGAGCGTGAACAGATGATGCAAGCTCACCGGGTCGATGCGGGTGTCCACACCACCACCGGCGAGGAGGGCTTGGGTGCTGGAGGCAAAGCGCACCCGCCCGGGTTGCTCGGTCCAGTAGAGCGGTTTGATGCCGAAGCGATCGCGCGCGAGGAAGAGGACCTGTTGGTGGGCGTCCCACAGCGCGAAGGCAAACATCCCATGCAGACGCTGGCAGCAATCCGGCCCCCAAGTATGCCAGGCCTTGAGGATGACCTCGGTGTCACCTTCCGTGAAAAAGCGATATCCCCGCTGTTCGAGTTCGCGCCGCAGGGCGCGGTAGTTGTAGATGGCACCATTGAACACCAGCGCGAGACCAAGCTCGGCATCGACCATGGGCTGATGGGAGCGCACCGAGAGATCAATCACCGCGAGACGACGATGGCCAAACGCGAGTGATCCATCACTGTAGCTGCCGCCGTGATCGGGTCCACGCCGCTCCAGCTCGCGCATCATTGTCTGGATGGCATCCAGATCGGCTGGTGCGCCGTCGAGTCTCAATTCACCACAAATACCGCACATGGCGTCATTCTCCTGAACTGGGATCGCCCGGATGGGGTTCGTCGTGACGAGCCCGGTCCGCTTGGTCAGTGGGCACGTTGGGTGGAGGTGCCGGACCCCAACCACCGCCACCCGGTGTTGCGATCGTCACGCGATCGCCCGCGGCGACCTCGAAACTGATCTTCGCTGGCAGCTCTGCGCCGTTGAGACGATTGTGCCCGGACGCGCCAGGACTGCCGCCCGCGAGCCCCCAGGGACGCGAGCGACGTCGCTCGGTGAGCAACGTGACCTGCGCGGGGGCGAGAAAGAGGAATTCGCGGATCAGGCCCTCACCGCCCGGGTGCGCCCCGTCACCACCAGAGCCTTGCCGGAGTGCATAGCGGGTCACACGCAGTGGATATCGGGTCTCCAACACCTCGATGGGTGTGTTGAGCGTGTTGGTCATGTGCGTCTGCACGCCCGACCAGCCGCCGCCGTGGGCGCCCGCACCCATCCCCCCGCCGATGGTTTCGTAATAATCCCAAGCCGCCCCGGGAGCGGTGAGGCCGACGGCGAGATTGTTCATGCTGCCATGGCTTGCGGCCGGGATGCGATCAGGGATGGCCTGAGCCAGCGCACCGAGCAGGACGTCGACGAGGCGCGTGCTGGTTTCAACGTTACCGGCCGCGACCGCGGCTGGGCGCTGGGCATGAATCAGACAGCCCTCCGGAGCCCGGATCTGGATCATCCGAAAGGTGCCGGCGCAGGCTGGAGTGTGCGCCGGCATGAGGCAGCGTAACGCATAATAGACCGCCGCCGCGGCGACCGAGAGCGGACAATTGATGTTCCCCGGGACCTGGTTCGCGGTCCCCGTGAAGTCAACCTCGATGGACGCCGGCGTGACCGCGAGAGCAACGCGAACCACGACCGCTTCGCAGCCTTGGCCATCGTCGTCCATCTGGTCCGCGAAGCGATAGACCCCCGGTGGGATCACCGCCAAGGCCGCACGGGCAAGGCGTTCACCATAGTCGTTCAACGCCCCGATGGCCTCATCGTAGGCCGTGATGCCGAGGCGATCGATCAATTCGCCGAGCCGGTTCAATCCCGCACGATTGGCGCTGATCTGGGCGAAAAAATCGCCATGCGCGTCAGCGGGGTTGCGGGTTGCATCCAGGATGCGTTGCAGGAGCGCGGCGTCGAGTTGCCCGCGCCGGATCAAGTGACAGGGCTGAATGATCAGGCCCTCCTCGGCGAGGGTGCGCGAGACTGGCATCGAGCCGGGTGCCGCGGCGCCAATGTCCGCGTGATGGGCGCGATTGGCCACGAAGGCGACCAGTCGTCCCGCGACGAAGAGCGGTGCGATCAGGGTCACATCGGGCAGATGGGTGCCGCCGAGATAGGGATCGTTGAGCACGACCATGTCTCCCTCGGCCCATTCGATGGTTCCGACGATGTCCGCCATTGCATAGGCCATGCTCCCGAGATGAACCGGGATGTGCGCGGCCTGGGCGCTGAGCTGTCCCGCCTGATCGAAGACCGCGCAGGAGAAGTCGAGGCGATCGCGGATGTTGGTCGAGAAGGCGGCGCGGCGCAGCATCTCTCCCATCTCCTCGCAGACCGCCTCGAGACGGCTGGCGAACAGACCCAGTTCGATGGCGTTCATGCGTGTGCTCCTCCTGCTAGCGGATCGCGGGTCATGCCCCCGGACGCCGCGATCCAGGCCCGATGCGCGCCGGCCCGGTGCCAGGGGTTTGGACGCTGGCCGAGCGCCACCGCGGCGGCCTTGGCGCAGGCCGGACCGCCGACGTGGCAAGACCGCCCAGTTGCCTGGTGCATCTTGAGTTAGAGGAACATGGGCCAACATTGCACGTCATCAGGTTTGATCATCCAACAACAACCAACCTGGAGACGAACACATGGCTCACGAACTTCCGATTCTCCCCTACGAACGCAACGCCCTCGAACCCGTGATCTCGGCCGAGACCATCGAGTACCACTATGGCAAGCATCATCAGACCTACGTCAACAACCTCAATAATCTGATCCCAGGAACCGAGTTTGAGAACATGAGTCTCGAAGAGATCATCATGAAATCCTCGGGCGGATTGTTCAACAACGCCGCGCAAGTCTGGAATCATACCTTTTATTGGAATTGTCTGAGCCCGAATGGCGGCGGTGTCCCAACGGGTGCGCTGGCGGACGCGATCAATGCGAAGTTTGGATCGTTCGACGAGTTCAAGAAACAGTTCACTCAGGCCGCCGCGACCAACTTCGGTTCGGGCTGGACCTGGCTTGTCAAGAATGCCGACGGCACGGTCGAGATTCACAACACCTCCAATGCCGGCACCCCGATGACCGAGGGCAAGACCGCGCTGATGACCGTCGACGTCTGGGAGCATGCCTACTACGTCGATTATCGTAACGCCCGTCCGAAGTACCTCGAAGCGATTTGGGACAAGATCAACTGGGAGTTCGTGGCGGCGAATTACGGCGCTTGAGATCGTCCTGCCTGACTCATGATTAAGGTGATCTCCAGACACCAGCAACCCGTCTGAGGTCATCCGCTCGTCATGAAGGGGCGACTTCGGTCGCCCCGCCAATACCCGATGGAGGCCCGCAAACTGGCAAGCGTCGCCGACCTGCTCGCATGCCCGGATGAACGGGTGGAACTGATCGGCGGGGAGATCGTTCGCCGACCGCTGGCGCGCGGTGAGCACGGGATGGTCCAAGGTGCTACGCACGACGAGCTGAGCCCCTTCCAGCATAAAGACGGCCCCGGCGGCTGGTGGATCGCCACCGAGATCAGCGTCGCCTACGAAGCGCACGAATGCCCGATCCATGACCTTGCCGGCTGGCGCAAGGAGCGCAGCCCTGAGCGTCCGCGTGGTGTCGTCGAGCTGACGCCGGACTGGGTCTGCGAAATCGTCTCGCCCGGCCACGAGCGCAAGGACACCCTGATCCTATTCCTGCTCCTGCAACGCCACCGTGTCCCTTTCTACTGGCTGATCTGGCCGGAAAGCCGCGCCCTGATCGCCTACCAGCTTGACGGTGAGCACTATCGCGTGATCGCCACCGTTGAGCCCGCCCGCGTGCGTATCCCACCGTTCGACAGTGTCGAAATGGACTTGCGCTACGTCTTCGGCGAATAGCAGTGGCATCCAAGGCGGTATCCGAGACACATCATCCCGGGCGAGCCCGAACAAAGTCACTTGACCGTAGGCGCGTGGCTTGCCCGCGCTGAACCTCACGAAGCGCGCCACCGACTGGAGGCATCTGCCGCCGTCGGCACGGGAGCGTATTGGGGATCTCACGCCAGGCGAAGCGCTCTTTCTGCTTCAGGATCTCCAGAATCCGAACGATCCGAGCGCCCTACTGATGCGTACCGCGGACCCGCTCTCGATTCTCGGCTATTGCTGACTCTCGGGCTATGATTAGCAGAGTCGCCACATCGGAGCGCGGAGGCGTTCGCTGGAGCATCAGGATGTCACTCAACGAAGCGGATACCTGCAGGGTATTCGTCACGCCTAGATTGCGCGAAGCCGGCTGGGAGGATCCGCCCCATCTGATCGCCGAGCAGCAGACCTTCACGGATGGGCGGATCAAGATCGTCGCCGGCAAGGCCGTTCGCGGCGATCGCAAGCGCGCCGATTATGTTCTGCTCTACACCCGTGATTTTCCGATCGCGGTGGTCGAGTCCAAGCCCGAGGGTGCGCCCGATGGTACCGGACTCCAGCAGTCGAAAGGCTCCGCCGAGCTTCGCGACCTCAAGTTCGCCTATGCCACGAATGGACACTGGATCCTCGAATTCGACTTTCTGACCGGCCTCGAGAGCAGTCTGGATGCCTTTCCCACGCCCGACGCGCTTATCGGGCGACTCCGGGCAGCCACCGGCCTCGGCGACGAGGCGACCAATCGTCTCCTGACCCCATCCTACCCCATCCTACCCCGCGCCCGAGTCCATCCCCCGCTATTACCAGGACATCGCGATCAACCGCACGCTTGCGGCGGTGCTTCAGGGCCAGCTGCGCATCCTCCTCTGCATGGCCACGGGGACCGGCAAGACCCTGGTCGCCTTTCAGATCTGCTGGAAGCTCTGAAGCGCACGCTGGACGCGCGACGGCGCATCCCGCAAGCCGCGCATGCTCTTCCTAGCCGACCGCAGCGTCCTGGTCGACGAGCCCAAGGACAAGCAGTTCGCCCCCTTCGGCAATGCCCGTTGGAAGATCCAGGACGGTATCGCCGAGAAAAGCCGGCAGATGTACTTCGCGCTCTACCAGTCCATCGCCGAGGACAAGGTCCGCCCCGGCCTCTATCGCGAGTATCCGCGCGACTTCTTTGATCTCATCATCATCGATGAGTGCCACCGCGGCAGCGCCGGGGACGCCAGCAACTGGCGCACCATCCTGGAGTGGTTCTCGAGCCGGCCTATCAGATCGGCATGACCGCCACGCCGCTGCGGGCCGAGAACCGCGTCACCTACCGCTATTTCGGCAACCCCATCTACACCTACAGCCTGCGCCAAGGCATCGAAGATGGTTTTCTCGCCCCTTACCGCGTCCATCGGGTCATCACCGATGTCGATGCGACCGGTTGGCGACCCGGCAAGGACGAGGTCGACCGCTACGGCCGCGCCATCCCGGACGAGCACTACGAGACCAAGGATTTCGAGCGCATCATCGCGCTGAAGGCGCGCACCCGTGCGATCGCCAAACACCTCACCCGATTCATGCGGCGGACCGACCGCTGGGCCAAGACGATCGTCTTCTGCGTCGATCAAGAGCACGCCTCCGAGATGCGCAAGACGCTGACGCGCTTCAACCGGGACTTGGTAGCCAAGCATCCGAACTACGTCGTGCGCATCACGTCCGACGAGGGCGATATCGGTCGTGGATTCCTCGGCAGCTTCCAGGAGCCGGAAGAGACCACGCCCGTCATTGTGACCACCTCCCAGATGCTGACCACCGGTGTCGATATCCCCACCTGCAAGAACGTGGTCCTGGTTCGGGTGATCAACTCGCTCACCGCTTTCAAGCAGATCATCGGGCGCGGGACGCGTCTGCGAGAGGACTACGACAAGACCTGGTTCAACATCATCGACTACACCGGCTCGGCCACGGAGCGCTTTGCCGATCCGGACTTCGATGGCTACCCCGAGGAGATCGACCAGACCGAGATCGACGCGCACGGCAACGAGGTCGGCACGCCCACCTCCGAGCCGACCGACTCCGACTCTGACCCCAACGCCGATTTAGGGGAGGACGACGGCACGCCCTGCGAGGACATGCAGGTGACCGGAGAGAACACGGAGCCGGACGAGGGCGAAATCGGCGAGCCGCCACGACCCCCGAGCAAATACTATTTCGACGACTGCCGCTTCAAGGTCATCGGGCACCTGGTCTACGAACTCGACGAGGAGGGCAAACAGCTCCGCGTCGTGCAGTACACCGACTACACCGCCGACCAGATCCGCACACTCGTGCGCACCCCGGAGGCGCTGACCGCCGACTGGGCCGACCCCGTGACACGCGACGACATGCTGGCGCGGCTCGAGCGGGTCGGGATCCGCTTCGAGATCTTGGCCGAGGCCACCGACAACCCGGATGCCGACCCCTTGGATCTGCTCTGCCACCTCGCCTTTCAGCGACCGTTGCGCACCCGCCGCGAGCGGGCGAGCATCTGCGCCGCAATTCGCCCGACTTCTTCGATCGCTTCAGTACGGCCGCACGCGGTATCCTCGACACCCTGCTCGACCAGTACACTGCGCACGGGCCGAACGAGTTCCGGATCCCGCAGGCCCTGAAGAACCCGCCCATCGCGGCCCACGGCAACGCCATGGAGATCGCCGAGCTGTTCGGCGGACCCGTGGCCATGCGCCAGGCCGTGACCCAACTGCAAGCGCTCCTCTACCGGAGCTAGGCCCCTAAGGCCCTGTCCAGCTGCGAGACCCAAGCCAGACCATGCCGCCAAAGAAGACCGCCACACCCCAGACCACCGCCCAGCAGCTCGCAGCCATCATCAAGTCCGCCCGCAACGTCATGCGCAAGGACAAGGGACTGAACGGCGACCTCGACCGTCTGCCCATGCTCACCTGGATCATGTTCCTCAAGTTCCTCGACGACATGGAGCAGATGCGCGCGCTCAACGCGGAGCTTGCAGGCAAGCCCTTTCGCCCGGACATCGCGCCCCCGTACCGCTGGCGCGATTGGGCCGCCGACCCGGCCGGGATCACCGGGGAGGACCTGATCGCCTTCGTCAACAACGACGAGGCCATGCGCCCCAACGAGACCCGCGGCTCCGGGCTGCTGTATTACCTGCGCGGATTGCGCAGCGCCGAGGGCGGGGATCGGCGCGACGTGATCGGCACCGTGTTTCGCGGCATGCAGAACCGCATGACGGATGGTTTTCTGTTGCGCAGTGTCATCAATCTGGTCAACAGCATCCACTTCACCGCCACGGACGAGATGCACACCCTCAGCAGGCTCTACGAGAGCCTGCTGCGCGAGATGCGCGACGCGGCCGGCGACTCGGGCGAGTTCTACACCCCGCGCCCGGCGGTGCGCTTCATGGTGCAGGTCTTGGATCCACGCTTGGGGGAGACTGTCCTGGATCCCGCCTGCGGAACGGCCGGCTTTCTGGTGGAGGTCTTCAAGCATCTGCGCGAGCAATGCCGCTCGGTCGCCGATCAGGAGACCTTGCAGAACGCCAGCATCCTCGGCGGCGAAGCCAAATCGCTGCCCTATCTGCTGGCCCAGATGAACCTCCTGCTGCACGGGCTCGAACATCCGCGCATCGACCCTGGCAACAGCCTGCGCATCCCTTTGCGCGACATCACCGACAAGGACCGGGTGGACGTGATCCTGACCAACGTCCCCTTCGGCGGCGAGGAGAAGAAGGGCAACCTCGGCAACTTCCCCAAAGACCGCCAGACCACCGAAACGGCGCTGCTCTTCCTTCAGCTCATCATGCGACGCCTCAAGCGCCCCGGACACGGCAACGACTGCGGCGGCCGGGCCGGCGTCATCGTCCCCAACGGTACCCTGTTCGGCGACGGGATCTGCGCCCGCGTGAAAGAGGATCTACTCAAACACTACAACCTGCACACCATCGTGCGTCTGCCCGAAGGCGTCTTCGCGCCCTACACGGACATTCCATCCAACCTGATTTTCTTCGACCGCTCCGGCCCGACCCACGACATCTGGTACTACCAGATTCCGCTCCCCGAGGGGCGACGCAAATACACCAAGACCAAGCCGATGGAGGATGCCGAGATGGCGGGCTGCCTGGTCTGGTAGAGCGATCGGACAGAGGGACCTCACGCCTGGCGCGTGCAGGCCGCGGATGTCCTCAAATACGATGCGGAAGGTCGCCTCTTGTCGGTCAACCTGGATATCAAGAACCCCAGCAGTCTGGAGGTGTTGGAACATCGCGAGCCGCGCGAGCTGATCGCCGACATCGCGCGCAAGGAGCGTCGCGTCCTGGATCTGATCGCGGAGATCGACGACTTGCTGAGTCCGGAAGGCGCCTGATGCACGGCTGGCCTTTGGTTGCATTGGGAGACCTGCTGACCCCGTCGATCGACCGGCACCCGGTCGAAGCCGGGAAGCTGTATCCCAACATCGGGATCTATGGTTTCGGGCGGGGGGTTTTCGAGAAGCCGCCGATCGATGGCGGGTCGTTCGCTGCCGACAGTCTCTATCGCCTGCGTGCAGGTCAGTTTGTCTATAGCCGGCTGAAGGCGTTCGAGGGCGCCTATGGTCTGGTCCCGGAGTTTGGCGACGGCGCATTCGTGACAAACGAATTTCCGGCCTTTGACATCGCCTCCGAACGGGTTTTGCCGCAGTTCCTGCTTTGGTACTTTCGCCGACCAGGAACTTGGGAGCAACTTGCGAAGCACTCCGCGGGTGTCGGGGCAAGGCGCGAGCGTTTGCACCCAAGGAGCTTGTTGGCTGAAGTCGTTGCGTTGCCGTCCCTGCCGGAACAAGCTCGCTTGGTCGCTGGACTGGACGCATTGGCTACTCGCCTCGCAGAGGTTGGCCAGCTTCGCCGGGAGATCCAGAACGACGCCCAGGCCTTGCTGCACAGCGTCTTTCACCGCCTCATCCAGGGCGCCGAGTACCGTCCCCTCGCCGAAGTCGCACCTATCGTGCGCCGGCCCGTCGAGCTTGATTTGGATACAACATATGAAGAGATCGGGATCCGGTCCTTTCACCGAGGTGTCTTCTTCAAATGTCTTTCGCTCGGCTCCGACATCAGTCACAAGTCTATGTTTCGGATGGTTCCTGGCGACCTGGTCTTCAGCAATATCATGGCCTGGGAGGGTGCTGTTGCTGTGGTTCGACCGGAGGATGAAGGGCGCATCGGAGTCCATCGCTTCATCACCTGCGTTCCCAAGGCCGAGATCGCCGATGCCCATTTTCTCTGGTTTTACTTTCAGACCGGCGAAGGCTTCGAGAAGATTGTTGCAGCCTCTCCGGCGACCATCGCAAGGAACCGAACTCTGAGCATGAAAAAACTCGAAGCGATCCATGTCCCGGTCCCGGCTTATAAGGAGCAACAGGAATTCAGCGCCCTCCAAACCAAGGTTGCCGCCATCCGCCGAGTCCATGCCGACAACCAACCCGAGCTGGACGTCCTTCTGCCCGCCGTGCTGGATAAGGCATTCAAGGGCGAGTTGTGATTAGGACCGCCAAGGCATCCGAGCAGCTATCGCATCGTCGGCCGGGCAGACTCGCAGGCAAAATACACTCGATGAAGAGGAAGCCGTGACCTATCCGATCATCACAGTTCCCGACGAGGCGGGCGACTCGATCGAGCAACTCGGCACAAAGCGCAAATTTTGGTTCGACGACAAGCGTCGGCTCTACAAGCAAGGTCGACCGGGAACGGGGGAGGATTGGGCGGAGAAGGTCGCGTGTGAGCTTTGCGTCCTGCTCGGTCTCCCTCATGCACACTACGACTTCGCCACATGGCGGGGTCGGCCAGGCGTTGTCACCAACTCGTTTCTTCCGCCGCGATGGCGTCTCGTGCAGGGCAATGAGCTGCTCGCCAAGGCTCACCCTGATTACCTGACTCAAAAGCGCTACGAGCGACGTCAACATACGGTCAGCGCCTTTATCCGGGTTGGTAAGATCTCACGGATCGAGCCACCGCCGGGTTATGCTTTCCCGCCACCTCTGCGTATTGCGGCTGATGTCATGGTGGGATATCTGCTATTGGACTGCTTGATCGGCAACCAGGATCGCCACGACGAAAACTGGGGATTGATGGTCCTCGCCGGATCGCCTCCCCGCGTCGCGTTGGCGCCGACCTACGATCATGCGTCGAGCCTGGGGCGCAACGAAACGGATGAGAGACGCCGATTCAGAATGACGACCAATGATCGTGGCGCAGGGGTTGAAACCTTTTGTGCGCGCGCACGCTCTGCATTCTACGGCGTTCCAGATGCGGGTAGGACGATTACCACGTTGGACGCGTTCGCAGCTGCCAGCCGTCTGCGCCCAGCGGCTGCGGAGTATTGGCGGGATCAACTCGTAAGACTTGGGGCTATGGACTTTGATGCCATCTTAAGGCGGGTGCCGCCGGAGCTGATTTCAGAGGCGGCGATCGATTTCGCGCTTCGAATGCTGGATGTCAACCGAGCGCGCCTGCTCAAGCTAGGCGGGGAATAACAGTGACAAACCGAGTATTTCTGGCATGGCGGGATCCCGAGTCGCGACGCTGGCTGCCTGTCGGGCAACTTTCACGAGAAAGCGATGACTTTCGGTTCGTTTACACCAAAGGTGCCGAGGAGTCCGAACGGTTCGTGCCATTTGGTCGCATGACGGACCTGCATGCGGTCTATGTGGCAAACGAGCTGTTTCCACTTTTTTCCAATCGGCTCATGCCTCGATCCAGGCCCGAGTATCGCGACTTCTTGATTTGGCTGGGACTCGATCCGGGAGACCACGACGCGCTGGAGCTTCTCGGCAAAAGCGGTGGCGCGCGGGCGACCGATGCGTTGCAGGTGTTCCCGTGCCCGGAGCCGACCCCCGAGAACACCTATGTCGTAGAGTATTTCAGTCACGGCATCCGGCATCTGCCTCAGTCGGCGAGGGAGCGCATTGGGGATCTCACGCCAGGCGAAGCGCTCCTTCTGCTTCAGGATCTCCAGAATCCGAACGATCCGAGTGCCCTGTTGATGCGCACCGCAGACCCCCTGTCGATCGTCGGCTATTGCCCGCGGTTCTACTCGGCGGAGTTCTCGAAGCTCATCGCGTTGGTGGGCCCGGACAAGGTCAAGGTGACGGTTGCCGGCGTGAATCCGGACGCACCGCTCCAGTTTCGCCTTCGCTGCCGCCTGAGCGCACCTTGGCCGGCTGGATTCACCGCCTGTTCGGACGATGTGTTTCAGTCGCTGGGTTAGTTCGGTCCTCCATCACTATCCTGCGGAGATGAGGTTTGACGGAGAGCATGACCGCATCATCGCCAACAACGCTCAACCAACCCGAGTGCGCATCCCCCCAGACGATACCTTGGAAAGGGCACACGGGCACGATCCAAGTTGTCGTCAGCCGATGATCGGCAAGCGTTAAGACCATATCCTCTCACACATTGATCGATCGCCAGGGCGGCGCGAGTCGAATCAAGCGTTGGCCGGGATCACCGCGCCGCCGTACCGAGCTCTGCCTGCGTCTGACGGAACCAACTCAGAACCTGACTGAGATGGTCACGGCCATAGGTGCGCGCAAAGCGCTGCGTCTCCTCTTGGCCCGGATCAGCCAGGACACGGAGACGTTCCTCGACATAGCCGGGGGTCAGCGGGATGCCGCATTTGACCTCGATGCAATAGCGCCAGCTCGCATAGCTGGTGGGAATGATCTCAGCAGCAAACTCCGCGGTGTCATCGGCCATCGGTCACTCCTCCACACCGCGGGTCCAGGCCGGAAACGGATCCGGCAGTCGTCGCCAGCCGTCTGGCCCGAGTGCCATCTCAGTATCATCGAGAAGGCAGGCATCGAGCCGCGCGTGCATCTCCAGTGGATCCAAGTGCTGACCGATGAAGACGATCTCCTGGCGACGATCACCGTAAGGGCCGTCGAAGTCGGACTCGATGCGGGCGCGCTGGGCCGGATCGTCCGGCCAATGCTCACGTGGGGCTGCGTCCCACCACAACCCTGCCGGCCCGTGGCGTACCAGGCCGCCGGCCTGGGACCACTCGCCAGCCCAATCGGGGCGCGAGGCGAGCCAGAAGAAGCCTTTGGAGCGCAGCAGGTTGCCAGGCCACTCATGGTGCATGGCGGCATGGAAGCGCCCGGGGTGAAAGGGTCGACGGGCGCGATAGACGAGGCTGCCGATGCCGTATTCTTCCGTCTCCGGGGTGTGGGTGCCACGCAGCTCCGCGAGCCAGCCGGGTGCGTTGGCGGCACGGGCGAAATCGAATCGGCCCGTGTCGATGACCTCCGCCAGTGGAACCTGTCCGAGCACGGCCGGGAGAATGCGCGCGTGGCGATTGAGCTGTCGCAAGGCATGGATGAGGCGCTCGCGCTCGGCGCTGCTGATCAGGTCGATCTTGTTGACGATGATGACGTCGGCGAATTCCACTTGGTCGATCAGCAACTCCGCGAGGGTGCGTTGGTCTTCGGCACCGAGCGATTCGCCCCGGTCGGCCAGGTCGTCGGCAGTCTCCAGATCGGCCGGAAAGGCGACTGCATCCACCACCGTGACCAAGGTGTCGAGCCGGGCCAGGTCACTCAGACTCACACCGGCCTCGTCGCGAAACGTGAAGGTCTCGGCCACCGGCAGCGGCTCCGAGATCCCGGTGGACTCGATCACCAGCACATCGAAGCGCCCAGCGCGCGCCAGGGATGCGACTTCGACCAGCAGATCCTCTCGCAGCGTGCAGCAGATACAGCCATTGCTCATTTCCACCAGCCGCTCCTCGCCGCGACTCAAGGTCACTTCGCGTTCGACCAGGCTGGCGTCGATATTGACCTCGGACATGTCGTTGACGATCACCGCAACCCGCCGGCCTTCGCGGTTGTTCAGGATGTGGTTGAGTAACGTGGTCTTGCCGGCGCCGAGGAAGCCGGACAACACGGTGACGGGAAGGCGAGGGTCAGGATGGGATGATGTCATGGGCGGTTCGCTCGTGGTGGATGACAAGAATGTTATGTTATTACATTATTGAGCGTAAACCCTGCGGAACTTCTGGTGATCACGGCGCGTTCGGTCTCTTCAGGAACCTCGACCAGAAGGGCGCGGGCCAGCCGCCCCGTGATCTGGTGGTACCACGGGTCATGCCGTTCGAGAGCATGACCTGCTCCGATCCTGACTGCTTCGATTCGGAGTGATGACAGCGTCTGGCTTGTCTGTGGCCCTCTCCGACCACACTGTTCTCTATGAATCAGCGATGAGGACAACACTGAAATGCGCATCCTTCACACCATGTTGCGAACGGGCGACCTCCAACGCTCAATCGATTTCTACACCAATATGCTCGGCATGCGTCTGCTGCGCCAAAAGGACTATCCGGAAGGTGAGTTCACGCTGGCCTTTCTCGGTTACGGCGACGAGTCCGAGCACACGGTGATCGAGTTGACCTACAACTGGGGCGTCGAGCACTACGAGATCGGGACCGCGTATGGTCACATCGCCATCGAGGTGGATGATGTGTATCAGGCGGCTGATCGCGTTAAGGAGAAAGGCGGGACCATTTTGCGCGAGGCCGGTCCCATGAATGCGGGCACCACCATCATCGCCTTTGTGCGCGATCCGGATGGGTATCCGATCGAACTCATCGGGACTAAGCGCGAGGATTGAGCCACCGCTCTCGAGCTGCTTTCCCGCTGACGACGACAAGTCTCCGCTTGTCCCGAGGCGAGCCTTCCGAAGTCGCTTCTGCTTGCAATCCGCGCGTCAGACGCTAAAGTCACGAAACGTGTAATTTGTGGCTTGGCCTTATGAACGACCGGATCAGTCTCCGTCTTGTGCTGTCGCTGCTGTTGCTCGACGTCATGCGTCCCCTCGTCGTGATCGCCGGCGGGGATCACGGCGTCGCTGTCCGATCACCACATCCTGGGCCCGAGGTGGCGGACACGCCCTCTGTGCGGATCGAGGGACCTGTGCGTGTGCCGCCCGCGTTGGCATTGGCCGAAGTCTATGTGCCGGGCATTGCACTCGATCGTTACTTGGTCAGCGAGAAGCTCGATGGTGTGCGTGGATATTGGGATGGCCAACGGCTGCTGACGCGCGGCGGTCATGTCATCCAGGCGCCGAGTTGGTTTACCGCGGACTTTCCGGCGCTACCTCTCGACGGCGAGTTGTGGATGGGCCGCGGAACCTTCGAGCGCCTCTCGGGGACGGTCCGTCGGCTGGAACCGGACGCTGTGGCCTGGCAAGCGGTTCGGTTCATGGTCTTTGATCTACCGGCGCATCCGGGTGACTTCGAGACCCGCTTGGCCTTGCTGCGGGGTTTGGTCCAGGCGAATCCGAATCCGGCATTGGGTCTGGTTGAGCAGATGAAGGTGAGTGATCACACGGCCTTGATGGAGATGCTGGACCAGGTGGTTGCCGCGGGCGGTGAGGGTTTGATGCTGCATCGTCGCGACGCCGTCTATCGCGCCGGACGGTCGGCTGATCGCCTCAAGGTGAAACCCTATTTGGAGGGGGATGCTCGTGTGATCGCGCATTTACCTGGGCGCGGGCGACACGTGGGTCGCATGGGGTCGCTCTTGGTCGAAGAATCGGACGGCACCCGCTTCCAACTCGGTACGGGGTTCACGGATGCCCAACGCGACGCGCCGCCACTGATCGGAGAGGTGGTCACTTTCAAGTTTCATGGTCGCACGGTCCATGGCAAACCACGGTTTGCGAGCTTCCTCGGCGTGGTCGAGACATTTTGAACAGGCCGAGCCGTGAGTCGATCCTGTTGCCACCGTGCTGCACCCAGCACCTTCCGGAGTCCGCACTCGACACGCTGTAGCCCCCTGGTGTTGCCAGACTGGTCATTTCATGACCGGTGTGGAGAAAATGCTGACTTCAGGTTGGGTTAAGGGCTGCCCGCACAGCTTATCCACAGTAACGGCCACAGCGATTGGGGACAAACGAATGGCGTTGTTGTCCGCGTCACGAAGCGTGGTTGGTCTCATTGATCGCGTGTAGTTCGTGTTGCCCGTCTCGCGGTCGCCTTCGAATTTGGGCAACACCATCTTCTCATTGCCCTCAGAGACTCATTTGCGCTTCATCCCCGCTGGGGCGGGGAACACATCGGCCATTGCCGAGCCTCCACGCCCACTGTAGGTTCATCCCCGCAGGCGCGGGGAACACTGCAGATGGACAAGCGAACACTGGGCAAGAGGCGGTTCATCCCCGCAGGCGCGGGGAACACGGCAGCCACCGCTGCGACGGTCTTGCCCTTGTACGGTTCATCCCCGCAGGCGCGGGGAACACCTGAGCTTAGCGGCGTTGCTGAGCGTATCAGCCGGTTCATCCCCGCAGGCGCGGGGAACACCAGTGTGCCATGCCGCTGTCTGCCGAAATGGGCGGTTCATCCCCGCAGGCGCGGGGAACACAAGACCTCGGCAGTGCGCGGCTCGGCAAGCGCCGGTTCATCCCCGCAGGCGCGGGGAACACCAGTGTGCCATGCCGCTGTCTGCCGAAATGGGCGGTTCATCCCCGCAGGCGCGGGGAACACAAATCAGGACCAGTCTTGCACTAGAACAGAAGCGGTTCATCCCCGCAGGCGCGGGGAACACCCTCCCACCGCTCGTCTAACCAGCACCACCCACGGTTCATCCCCGCAGGCGCGGGGAACACGCTTATCTCCTATTCCGGGGTGCAATGTGAATCGGTTCATCCCCGCAGGCGCGGGGAACACATCCTTCATCTGAACTTCCAACATTAGAAGAACGGTTCATCCCCGCAGGCGCGGGGAACACTTGAAATACAGCCGGTCATAGTGCTCTTGGAGCGGTTCATCCCCGCAGGCGCGGGGAACACTCACCCATCGGCAACGATTCTCGCGTAGAGGTCGGTTCATCCCCGCAGGCGCGGGGAACACACATCAGGAGCACAAGCAGCATTAGGCCATTCACCGGTTCATCCCCGCAGGCGCGGGGAACACACCGGATTGCCAATCGACGAACCCGACATCAGCGGTTCATCCCCGCAGGCGCGGGGAACACACTGTCAGCATCCTGCTGATCTTATTAATGAAATTGTGCGCGTAATATTCCACCAAAAAAATCCTTGTTTCGATGGGGTAGGTCTAAACTGTTAAGGAGCGTTTGCGTGTTCATCTGGGGGCAGAAAACTGACTAATCGGAGACCATCGAAATCGACCGGGATCCTGCGGTTTTTACCAACGGTGGCAAAATCGTAGCCCGATTCGGTATTGGTGTTCCAGGCGATGACAGCGTTTCCATCTTCGACGCCTTCACAAACCTGATCCCAGATCAACTCACGCAGTCGTTTCGATGGAGTGCCGATGTAGACACCTGCCCGGACCTCTACTAACCAGACCGCCAAACGCCCGCGCAGGCGGGGCGGGACGTTCTCAGTGACGATGACCAACATCGCCCATGCTCTCCTGTTCCTTGATGGCCGGGGGGACCGACTCCTTCGGGGGTTTAGGTGGCTCCAGACCACCTGCGGTCAGGACCTCTTCGATCATGGGAATGATCTTGCCTAGCAGTTTGCTTTCACGGAACACGTCTCGACAAGCTAGCCGGACAACTCTTTCTGGTTGCTGAGGCCCTTTGGCGGCGATCTTGAACGCTACAGGGACCACGGTCTCGAATTTCACGATGTCCGCGATATCATAAACGAAGGACAAGGGTTTCCCGGTATGGATAAACCCGACCGCAGGCGCATAGCCGGCAGCCAAAACAGCGGCTTCTGTGATGCCATAGAGACACGCGGTAGCGGCCGAGAGACAGGTGTTCGGGAGATCGCTCGTGTCCCAATCGGTTGGATCGTAACGACGTCCTCTCCAAGCCACACCGTAGCGCTTTGCCAAGTTGTCGTAGATTTTTTTCACCCGAGCCCCTTCGATGCCACGCAACTGTTCAACGCTGCGTCGTTCCGGGGGCTTCTCACCAAACCGCAGTTCGTACATCTTGCGTACGACCTTGAGACGGGCCTGATCATCGAGCGCTAGCTTGGCTTGATAGAGCAGCCGGTCAGAGCGTGCACCGCCGGGCTGGCCGGAGGCATAGAGCCGCACCCCAGCCTCGCCGACCCAGACCAGCAACGTGCCGACGCGCGCCGCCAAAGCCGCGGCACGGTGCGAGACCCGGGTGCCGGGTTCCAGCATGATGCAGGCCACGCTGCCGATAGGGATGTGCGTGCGCACGCCGTTCTTGTCGATCACGACGAAGGCGCCGTCGAGCACGTCAATCTCACCGTACTCGATGAAGATCATCGAGATGCGTTCCTTCATGGCAATCGGCTTAAGCGGTGGGAGCATGCGTCATGGAGTCCGCTGGCAGGGGTGGATCTGGCGCCCGAAGGGGCGGCGGTGGCTCGACTCAGGCGGCCACTTCGACATAGTCCACCTGGCTCGTTGGCAGAGGTGGCGTTAAGCCGTCTTCCTTGAGGCCGGCCAGGTGCAATTCGATCGCCTCCCGAATCTCCCGCTCGGTCTCTTCGGGCGTGTGCCCAGTGGCGACGCATCCGGGCAGGTCGGGGACATAGGCGGAGTAGTTGTTCTCCGCGCGCTCGATCACGATCGCGTAACGCATGCTGTTTGGTCCTCATTTCCAGCCGGCTTGTTTGTGGATACTGTTCACCGTACCCGGTGCCAGGTCGTCGTTCGGTCGACCGGGCACCGTGACGCGCCCCGGCTTGGTGTCGTGTTTGTACTGACGATGGCTGCCACGGGTTGCGACGAGACGCCAACCGTCGTTTTTCAACCGCTCTAGTATCTCGGAAACCTTCACGACGATCGCGCTACCGACAGCAATCCCAAGCCCCATGCTTTGCCATGCCCGATGCCGGTCAGGATCGCTTTTCGCAGTCGCTCCGGGTCAGCTGCCTCCAGGTGGCCTTCGTATAAAGCGGACTGCAAAGTAATGCGATGGCCGGTTGTCGCATGGCGCGCCTGAAGTCGCTCACTGGCGGCCCTGATACAGGCTAGGATCTGGAAGCCATGCTGTTTACCTTGTCGATCCAGCCATGCGAGCTGTTCTTCTTCCCTCGCCAATCCCCAACGCTTGCCGTTGCGGTTTACGATCGGATTAGCCTGGAGACGGAAGCGATAGCGTCCCCCCGGTTGGATCAGTCGTTCCAGATCCACTGGTTTGTTAGGAAGGATCTCCAAGGCATAGCCAGTTTGCGCCTTCAGTGCCTGCCAGTTGGCACCAACCGCAGATTGTACGAGCAGCACGGCCGAACCAGTGGTCGGTGGATTCGCTTCCAGACGCCAGAGGAACGGATGGGGTGGCGATTCTGTGCCTGTTGAGTAGGCGCGCGCCAGGGTTCTGTGCATTTCGTAGGGGTTGCATAGGTCGCGTCGCGCGTGTGGATGTTGTGCATCGAGTGTCAGTTTAGAGAGGTACATGAATGACCTCCGTCGTGACAAAACGTGGCCCGAAACGGCGCTCGGAAAAAGGTGCGATGGGTTGATCGAAGCGCATCGCCCCCGCCGTTTCATGTTCGAGAAGCAGGCGCACCGGCGCATCGCGATCCTCGAAGCGCGGCGGGGCGATGCGCGGCGCAGCGGTCAAGGTATCTCGCAAACCCCGGTCGACCCTTCCGGGCTCGCACCAGACCGGCGAGGAGGGTGGAAACGCCTTTCGGCCGAGCGACAACGGCCAGACCGGATCCCGCAATGCCGCGTCGATGGCTTTGAGCAGGGTTCGATTCTCACCCTCCAACCCGACGAGAAAGGCGGCGTCCGCGAGATAGTATCTGGGGCTGACGACTGTGCGTCTTAAATCGACCTTACCAGCGCCAGTTACGACGCCGGTGGCCGTCTGGTAATCACGCATCAGCAGCCCTTCCCGATCGACACGGACGCCGAAGCGCAGGAGGGTTAGATCATCCAGGGTTGCGGTGCGGTCGCGCCCGAACGCGGCGCACACGAGTCCCAATACTCCGGATTTCGAGGGCTCGAGCTGGCTATCACGCTCGTCGAACCGGCTGGTGGTACCCCATGCCTGCATCGGACCTGCCAGCCGCAGGAGCAGTGTCGGCATGATCAGCCCTCCAGCCGGGCGCGGGTATTCTCGACGACCCAATCCGCCAGCTTTTGCAGCGTCTTGTGCGCAATACCCTTCTCCTGCGGCCAGGCCCCGGTGAGATCGAGGTATCCCCACGTGTCCTGACCATCGCTGAATGCCTCGGCGACAGCGGTATCCTGCTCGGCCAGCTTTGCGACTGAAAGCGCCGTCAACTCGTGATCCGGCTTGGGCCAGATCGGTCTTTCGAAGGCATTCGCGAGATTGAAGGGGCTAGCGTGTCGAAACACGATACCGATGAAGCTTGGCGGATTATGGGCCGCGAAGGTGTTCTGTTTCCCGGTTGGGATGGCACGCGCCATGGACTCGGTGAACGCAGCGATTCCCTTTAGGGCCAAATCGTGATCACCCTTGAGGTTGTCAACGAGTTTGCGCGGGTCGATGACGGCATAGCGGTAGAAAGTAGCCGAGTTGAAATCAACGTGTCCGATCATGCCGGCGCCGGTCTCGTCGATGCCGCCTTCATCGTCGACGGCGGTGAAATAGTCGAACTCGCGCTCAACCCTGTGGGTGCTGATGGCGTGGGCGACCTGGCAGGCGGCATGCTGGTTGACTTCGGGCAAATCGGCGAGCATTCGCCCAAACAGCGCGACGTCAATGGCCTTTTGGCCGTCTAGGAGCGCCTTGGCTGCTTTGACGACCTCCGGTGCAGCGCTCGCCTTGGCCTGCTTCTTGGTTTTCTTGGACTCGTCGTTTGCGGGGACCACCAGGACATCCCAATGTGCGTGGATCAAATCGGCGAGGCGCTCGACCTCGCCTCGGCCGAGAAAGAGCAGGTACTCGGTTTTGCCATCCTCCTTGATCTTGAGTCCAGCGGCGGACAGGGCGGTTTCGATCTGAGTGCCGGCTTCTGGGTGACCCAGCTCGGTAAGGCGCCGCTGCAACAGCACTTTGAGTCTCTTTGTCCGAACGGAGCTGAACTCGGCAGGGACCATGCCCGACTCAGCAGACTTGAGCCGGATCGCTCGTTTGAAACATTGGCTGCTGACCCGCGCCCGTCGATGACCGCCGAAGAGTGCGTCTTTCGGTGCGCCGGTGTCATCACGATTGAGATTGGATGGGGCAAAGTTTTGGATTAGATGGTATTCGATGAAGAGGCTCATGGTGCGCTCCTTGTCAGTCTGGCGTTGTGGTTTGGATGGACGCTTCGTGATCGCCGTTGTTCGAATCAGGTTCGTAAGCACGGTAGAAGTCACGCGCCCAACGCTGGCGAATTGAGCCCCGCCGTTCGAGGTCGAAGGGTCTCAGCCATACGCCCAGATCATCGAGCAGGCGGACGTAGTTGCAGGGACGATCGTCCGCCGCCAGCAGTGAGACCGACTGGCGGAGCAGATTGTGCAGGCTCTCCGGTTCGGCGCCGAGGAGGGCAATAAAGCGCTGTTCGATACTCTTGCTTTCGCGGGTCCGTGCAATGGACCCTAGCGCCGCGGCCAGGCTTATATCCGGGCGATGCTTGGGATGAAGGGCGAAGAGCGCGGCCGTGAGATAGAGAGCCTTACGCCATGGATCAGCGGCGTGGCATTCGTTCGGAACGAATCGCTCGACGTAGGGATAGGCACGAGGGAAGCCACCCGGAGTAAAGCCTAAACTGCGGCGCAGATGGGCTAGGGCACCGCGATCCCGTTCCGCCAACTCGGACAGGTGAGCGACGAAGGATTGAGCGTGCTCGCTCATGGAATGGTCTCCTCTGACGTGATGGCGGATGGGTCCAGCGAACGAACGAGGCGGTGCAAGCCCGGGTCGGCGCGGGCCATTGCACGCAGGGCGCGCGGTGTTTCACCTAGCGCGCGGCAGGTGGCTGTCCAGGCTCTTCGGGTGGCTGCTTGCAACTGCTCCAGCCAATGCTGATGGGCGCCGTCGCTATCGCCTGCGGCGATTCTCTGTATCAGAACGGGGAGACCACGCTCGGTGGTGGAGAAGAAGACAGGCGCGGTAGGACCGTTATCCAGAATCGACCTGGCGCGGGCCTTGGTGTCTTTATGGCTCGGGTCGGGCATGGTGTCAGTGACCATCTCGACGCATATCGCGCGCAAGCGAAAGTAGGTATCTTCTGCCTGACGAACTCGGGCGCGCAGGTCGGCGGCAGCCTCCGGGTTCGCGAGGACTGTCAAAGGCAGATCGAAGCGCTCGATCCGCCAGCGGAGCAGCTTTGCTTGGTCGCTGGCGAGACCTGCGATCAGGACCGGTATCGGTTCGTCGAACTTTCCCATTTGCTCGAAAAGATTCGCCGCTCCGGACAGGATGGTGGCTGGCTGGTTGAATTTGCCTGTTGCGTCAGGCACCAGGGCCGGCAGCTCGCGCCACAGTGCACGTCCTTCTGTGAAAGAGACACGAATGGCTTTACCATCCTTGTTAAAGCGATAACAGGCCATCGGGTCTGGCGCATGTGCGTCTTCTTCCAATGCGAGTCCGGCTGCGAAGAGGATGTGGCGAATCCCTCTATCAGCGCCTGCGCGAGCCAACAGAACGGCGCGCGTCAGTCGTGTATATCGATCGTTAGGGCCGGTGACCAGTCGTGGCGGCGCTTTAAGCGACTCTATATTCGGCCGAGATTGCTCCCAGGAGGGTCGATCATCCTGTCCTCTTGCGCGGTATGGGTGAAGGCCCGAGAGCAGGGTTGATGTCAGCGTTTTGCCGATCGGCATGACTGCTGCCGTGTTCGCGAGTGGTCCAGCTTTGTCTGAGTCGCGAACGACCTTGACCAGCCCTCCAGGCGTGAACTGAAGAGCGCCAAGCAAATGTCGACATGCGAGTGATGGCATGATCTCGGCCGGAAGATCATCCAGTGCGTGATCGAACACCAACGGGGTATTGCCATTGGCGCATTCAAGGCAAATCTGTGTCCATGGCTTCTGCTTGTCGCGAATTTCGGGTACATCCGCAAGTGCCGCAACTTGCATGAAAGGATGCTCTGGGTGGAATAACCAGAAGCGTTCCCGCCATTCGTTTAAATAGGCGCAGATTGGCGCCTCTGGCAAACCTTCACGGTACCAGCGAGCACGCACGGCATCCGTCCAGGCTCCATGATGCGAGCTCAAGGCCCGGTGTAAGATCGTGAGCAGGAGTCGATAGAGTGCGATCAGGTTCGGTGGTGAGGTTTCGGCCAAGGCAGAGAAACGATCGGCTTCCAGTAGCGCTTGGCTTAAGCTGATGTCGAGAGTCTCGCCGTGCAGCATGCGTACCGGTATCCAGGGCTCGTCCAGCAGATTGAAGGCCGGTTCCGTCGTTCTGGTCATGTCGCCTCCGGGCAGTTGGATCAGGTGTTGTCGTAGACAATGCCGAGCTCGGGGTCGAGACGGACAAGTAATCCACCAATCTCGGCGACGCCGCCGACCAACGGTAGTGGGCGCAGGTGCCGCAGCAGCGGATGCTCATCGAAGCCACGCGGTAGCGGCAGCTTGAGTAGGGCATGGACGATGCTCTTGCGCGACAGCCGGACTTGGCGCGCGACCAGTCGGCGAGCCAGGTCATCGTCCGGCGCGGTGTTCGGGTCGAATGGCGGATCGTCCGGGTGCAGGTGCCAGCCGGCATCCGTTGACAGGACAGGAATGGTCGGCAAGCTGTCTTCACCAAGCCGGGTGACCAGCGGAATGCCCTCGCCGTCTTGCTCTTCCTTGCCACGCGGGTGCCCGTCATAGGCGGTTTGAGGCTCGGCTTCCGCGTCGATGGCGGCATGCTGCGCTTGCAGCCGCTGATTCTGGATCTCGGCGTAGTGATCGCCCAATGCGCGATTGAGCGTCGCCATGAAATCAGGTCGCGCTTCCTCCGCGAAAGGATCTCCTGTGTAAACGGCCTGCACCAAGCGATCGATGTCTTCAGGCAGCTGCCAAGATGGTTTGTGCAGAAGGACGGCCCAGGTGCAATAGAGGACATAGGGGTCATAGACGAAGCCCCACGCGGTTTCGGTCAATTCGGGTGGGCGTTCTGCCAGCAGGCCGGCGATGCGCAGATGCGGGGCGGCATGCGCGGTCGGGCGGTTACGCTGATGCCGGTGCAGCCGTCCGGCACGCTGCAGTAGGAGATCGACGGGCGCCAGGTCGGAGAGCATGAAATCGAAGTCCAGATCTAGGCTTTGCTCCGCGACCTGAGTGGCGATCAGTAGGCAATGCGAGGGGCGGTGTTCGGCTGGTCCGGGACCGAAACGTTTCACTACCTCGCGTTCAAGTGCCGCGCGCTCGTCGGCGGGAAAGCGCGCGTGGAACAGCAGGATTGTGCTCGGATCGGGCGCCCGTTCACGCAGGAGACGGTAGAGGTCCTGAGCGCGTTGGACGGTATTGACGAGGATCAGCCCGCAACCACTGCCCGCGAGGCAGATCAATGCCTCGTGTGCCAGGGTTTCCAGATCCTCCGCAGTCCCAGAGATCTGAATGGGTTCGAGGTGACGGCAATCGACATGCTCTCCGAGCGTCTCGTTGTCGCGCACCATCAATATCCGCGGATAGGGTATCTCAGGGCAGTTTGTTGCGCCCCAGGCGTTGAGCAGGGCGTCGCGGCGCTGGACTGGCAGGGTGGCACTCATCAAGATGACGGAGCAGCCCAGCGGTTTGAGCCAACGCAACAGGGCCTCGATCAGCCCACTGGTATAGGTGTCGTAGGCATGGATCTCGTCGAGCACGACGACCCGGTTGGCTAGTCCCCACAGACGCACGAAGTGGTGTTTGACATTGAGTGTGGCGAATAGGGCCTGGTCGATGGTGCCGACGCCATAGGGTGAGAGTAAGGCGCGCTTGTGCTGCGAGAACCAGGCGGAAGAGGCAATGGATTCGGCATTAGAGGCATCGATTCCGCGCAGTCGATGGATGCGTTCATCCAGCGCCGCAGATCCATGGACCAGTTGGATATCAATCCTTATCTCGGATGTGAGCCGACGGAGGAAGGCCAGGGCGCGATCAAACATGGCGTTGCCAGTCGCCTGGGTCGGCAGGGCCAGATAGAGACCACGATGCGCATTGCGGGCTTGGAGCCTGAGATGTGCGAGCAGCGCGAGCTCGGTCTTGCCTTCACCCATCGGGGCCTCGACGATGATCAGCGTCGGGCCGTCCGCCAAGCTCAACAGACGGTCGGCGGCCTGCTGGAGCGGCCGTGCCGTCACGGGGTATTCGGGTTGTCCAAGGATGAGTTGGATCAGTGTGTCGGTATCCGTCTCGCGCCTGAGCAGCGGTCGATGCCCTGGCCAGCCGATGGCGTCAAGTGCGATGTCCGCCAGCGCCCTGGCCTTTGCAGAATGCTCGGATAATAAATCGGCGCGTTCGCCCAGAGGAAACCAGTCGGTATTAGAGCCGATCCAGTCTGCCACGCTGGTCAGACCAGCGAGCCAGGCGACTGCGGGCAGGGACAATTCATCGAGCGCGGGTCCGTCACCAGGTTGCAGGGTTTCCCAGTAGACCCGCAGGATCTCGGCTCGAGTCTCCGACCACTCTCCAACTTCGTTCCGCGGCATCCCATCGCGGATTTCCAGTGTCCTTGGGATGTAGCCGTGATGGGCACCGACCGCCTTCGTGACGGCACTGATCCAACCGGTCTTTAAGAAAAGGGTCGGAAGCAGACGGCGTAAGAGAGCGGCTGAGGCGATGTCGTGACGTTGGATGCCGAAGGAGACCGGCTTAAAGATCAAGCCTGCCAGTTCGACGGTGCGTTGGCCCTCTGGCCATTTACTTTGGAAGCCTGGGATCGCCTTGCCGAAATCGTGGAGCCCGATGATGGCCGCTAGCCACTGACGGACCTCACCGGGAGGGAGTCCGAACGCACGCGCAGCCCAAGCTAAGGTTGCGGCTGATTCACGATCGAGGATGGCTTCCACAACCGCGGCGACATCAAGCATATGTGCAAGTAAGCCGTGTCCAATGGGATCACCGCTCTTAGCCCATACACGTCGAGCGCAATTGCCAAGTTCACTGAACCGATGCCGCCGAATCTCCATGGCCTTCATGTCTCGTCCAACGGATGTGAGACGCATCCGAAAAATGGATGTCAATCAAGTGTGTTTGTTTGTCCCCTCAAACCCGGGGAGTTACTCGATTCTAATCCGGTTCGATGCATGAGTGGAACTGTTTTCGTGTATGAGGAACTCTGCGTACTCAATGGCGACTTGAGAAACGAACGCCAGGGAATCCGCGGAGCTGTGCTGATGCAAGGCGCATCGACAGTGACTCCGCTAGACGAGCCAAACTCGCTGACGCTGGTCAATGCTGTTTGGTCTGGACAGATCAAGAGTCCCTGTCGTTGATCAGTGGTGCTCCTCAGATCGCTGCGTGAAGGATCTGAACTGTTCGTTCCTCGGAACTGGAATCCGACATGAAGCCGGAGGCGCCTGGCGGCATCCGGTTGCGTGGGTGAACTTGACGCCGCGGCCATCAGGGTCTAAGTGTCAGGTGTGCCTGTGCGCTGGACGGACTCGGACGGTCCGTCAGGGCGTTGGCGCACCGATCCGGGGCGGTCTGTCCCCGGCCATGCGGGAGGTTCCGATGACCGCGCCTTGCCAAACCCATCCGAATCACGACCACGTGCATGGCCCAGAGTGTGGCCACCTCGCGATCCGCCACGGCGACCATGTCGACTATCTGCACGACGGACATCTGCACCATCCGCACAGCGTCGATGGCGTAACGCATTACGACGAGCATCGGCTTGAGGTCGATGCGCAACACCCTGACGGCTGTCAGTCCAAGATGACTCGTTGCCAGGAGGATGGCCACGTTCACGGGCCAGGTTGTGGACACGCCGCCATTCCACACGGTGACCATGTCGATTATCTCGTTGATGGGCGTCTCCACCATCATCATGGTGATCATTGCGACGATCACGGCCCGGTCGAGCTGGTGTGAGGGGACCCACGCGCGTCCTGTTCTGGCACCGTAAGGGCGGCACCGGCAAGACCAGCCTCGCGATCGGCTGTGCATGTCGGTTCGCCCGTTCCCGGGTGCCGGGACAACGACCGCGTGTGTTATTGATCGACACCGACCCTCAAGGCAGTGCCGCCGCCTGGGGGGAACGCTATGCCGAGGACGCCGGGCTGGTGGTGCGTGCCGATAGCGGGCACGACCTCTGGGACCGCAATCAGGCGTTACTGGAGCGTTTCGATCGGGTGTTGGTGGATGCCGCGCCGAGCGTCACGGCCGAGACACTGGATCTGCTTGCCGGCACTGACCGACTGCTCATCCCAACCCGTCCAGCCTGGCCGGATGTCTGGGCACTGGAGGCGGTCGCCGAGTTGCTCGCTGATCAAGATCGCGCGGGTCACCGGCTGGTGGCTCGTGTGGTCTTCAATCAGGTGCGCGATGAAGCGCTCGCGCCGTTCGCCGCTGCGCTCGCCGAATTTGGGCTCCAAGCCCTACCGAACGTGATTCCCGCCGACCCGCAGTGGCCTGCGTTATTTCGCGGTGGGCCACCTCCAGACGCCGTTGCTGGATTACTCAGCGCGCTGGACTGATCCCGCTCCGCATCATCGCTCGGCGAGCGGGTTTTGCTGGTGTCGGACCGCGACTGGGATGGTGAGGCAGGCGCCACCGCGCGATGCGGCGGCGCCTGGTTTGGTGCGAGGGGGTCAGGATTCGATTTAGAGGACGCGGCAATCGGCGAGCATGACCTCGCTGCGCGTGCGGCCTTGTTGGCTCCCTTCTGCTTCCATCGCCTTGACGACGTCCATCCCCTCAACGACCTTGCCGAACACGACATGCTTGCCGTCGAGCCAGGGTGTTTCCGCGACCGTGATGAAGAACTGCGAGCCGTTGGTGTTGGGGCCTGCATTGGCCATCGACAGCAGCCCTGGGGTGTTGTGTTTGAGTTGGAAGTTCTCATCGGCGAACTTCTCGCCGTAGATCGATTCCCCACCGGTGCCATTGCCGCGCGTGAAGTCACCACCCTGGATCATGAACCCTGGGATGATCCGGTGGAAGGGGCTACCGGCGTAGGAGAGCGGCTTGCCACTCTTGCCGACGCCCTTCTCACCCGAACAGAGTGCCCGGAAATTCTCGGCGGTCTTCGGGACCACGTCAGCGAAGAGTTCGAAGGTGATGGTCCCAGCGGGCTTGCCGTCGATGGTGACGTCCATTTGGACCTGGGGGTTGGCTGCAAGGGCGGGAGTTGTCATAGCTGTTAGGAGCACACTGGTGATGAGAAAGGGTAATTTTGACATAAGCCGTTCCTGTCGTGGTGGGTGATCGAAAACCGCGTCTCCCGCGGCGCGAGCAGGCCGCGCGTTCGCGCGCGCAGCGCAGCGATCGGAACCGATCCATCACCGCGTTGAGAGACCCGATGGCGCAAGATAGCGAAAAATGAATCAGGATCAAAACTGAGGAGCGCGCGCGAGGCGGGCGCTGTCGAGCCTCAGGAGCTCTGCTCCGATTGGTCGGATTGCTCGCAGGGGAGGAGACCGTCCGGTGGCGGGTCACGCTGAAGCAGCGCATCCGGGAGCTCGCCGCGCCCAGCTTGGTAGAGTGAGCCGGATTCGAGCATGATCGTGACCATCACGACCAGCAACAAAGGCACCACGGCGATGCGTGCCCAGACGGCACTGGCCATGTCTTGGGATTCGAGTTTGCGTCGCTCCATTTCCTGCATGGCCGGTGGCAAGCTGCGCAGTTGCTCGGCGAGTTCGCCCTGGTCATCCTGGCCAAGGAAACCTAGACTCAGGATCGCCGCACACAAAAAGTAACCGATCAAGATCAGCCGGTAGCGGCGGCTTGCCAACCGCCAGTGGGTTTGGGCAAACCAGTTTCCGTCGTGGCGGGGGCGTCGGGATTGGCGCCAGGTAAAGGCAATCAGTCCCAGTGAGGCAACGAGCGGGATGCTGATCGCCAGCCACTTGACGCGTGCGATGACCGAATCCGGTTCCGCCACGGAGGCCGCGAGCAGGATTACCCCGATCAGGAGGTTGAAGACGATCAGGTTGATCATCGCCAACTCATGCGGTGCTTTCGCCTGGCGGCGGCTGGTTTCGGTAACCTCGAAGATCATGTTGTGACAGTCCTGAAGAGGGTGCGGTCGGTTGCCTCGGCGCGTCGCTGGGTGCGCCGTCTGGGTTGGCGCGTCGGTTGGCCGTTCACAGGCCGGCGATCCGCGGTCGGCCAACGGGCGGTCGATCGGAGCGACACACCGCCGAGCGTTCATTCTGTGATCTTTGACCCATTCAAGGCAATGACTCATTGGTGTGATCCATGGTGGTGCGCGGCGGGAGCTGGCGCGCCTCCTGACTGCGCGGTTTGTGCGATCATGAGTCCGTTGCGCAACCGCTGGTCTGCCGCTCACCGGATCAACCGGCATGAAGGGCCTGGTCGGGGGCGTTATTCGCACGCGGCGCCAGGCATCAAGCTGGACCGCCCATGATCACGGCACCCACGTCGATCAGGGCCAGGTTGCCGAAGGGGCCGAGACACGATCGAATAGGAGCCGAGAGGACATGGCGGAGATCAAGACCGCAGCAGAAAACAGCCCGGAGGCGATCCTCCGAGTCATTTGTCTCTTCATCATCAGCGATGGCGAAGTCAACGACGCGGAATTGCAGGCGCTCGATGACCTCGGGGTCTTCGAACGTTTCGGGGTGGATCGGGATGGCTTTGCCGCCATCTTCGACGGCTATTGCGATGACCTGATCGAGCATGCGGGCACCGCGCGCTTTGTCGGCCTGGCCGATCCCGAATGGGTCGACGCCATTTTGGCGCCGATCACGGATCGTGTGGCGCGCCGCACCCTTGCCCGTATGCTGCTCCTGTTGGCACGTTCCGACGGCTTCTTCGCGGATGCGGAATTGATGATTTATCGTCAGCTGTTGGATCGCTGGTCGATCGAGGTCGACTCGCTCGCCGACCCAGATTGATGTTGCATGCCGGATGGTAGCCCTGGGCGCGGTGATCGTCCGTGGTGACCAATATCGCGGCAGATTCAGTTATCAAGGAGGTCTTCAGATGTCGCACTCGATCCTTGTCGGGACTGGGACTGAGCCGGTCGCGATCCTCTCACGCATGGCCAACCGTCACGGTTTAGTCGCTGGTGCGACGGGCACGGGCAAGACGGTGACCTTGCAGCGTCTTGCCGAGCAATTCAGTCGCATCGGCGTGCCGGTGTTCCTTGCTGACGTCAAGGGCGACCTCGCCGGTATCAGTCTCGCGGGTGGTGGCAATCGGCGGGTCGCCGAGCGGGTTGCCGCCATGCGGCTCGAGCAAGAGGATGGGTTTGTCTATGCCGGCAACCCGGTGATGTTTTGGGATATCCACGGGGAACAGGGGCACCCCGTTCGCACCACCTTGTCCGAAATGGGGCCACTGCTGCTCGCGCGCCTGCTCAACCTCAACGAGGTGCAAGAGGGCGTCATCAACATCGTTTTCCATGTCGCGGATGAGAACGGCTGGCTCTTACTCGATTTGAAGGATTTGCGCGCGCTCTTAGTCTACGTCTCCGAGCAGGCGAGCAGTCTCCAGTCGCGTTATGGGAATGTGTCAGCGGCGAGTGTCGGTGCGATTCAGCGGCGCTTGCTCGCGCTCGAGAAGCAAGGCGGGGAACTGCTTTTCGGGGAGCCGGCGCTGGCGCTCCAGGACATGATGCAAACGGATGCGTCCGGTCACGGTTACATCAATATCCTGGCCGCCGAGAAGCTGATTCATACCCCAGCCCTCTATTCGACCTTTCTGTTGTGGCTGCTCTCCGAGTTGTTCGAGGAATTGCCCGAGGCCGGTGATCTGGATCGACCCAAGTTGGTCTTCTTCTTCGACGAGGCGCATCTGCTCTTTAAGGACGCCCCGAAGGTGCTGTTGGACAAGATCGAGCAAGTCGTGCGCTTGATTCGCTCGAAAGGAGTCGGCGTCTACTTCGTGACCCAGAATCCCATGGATGTCCCTGAAACGGTGCTGGGCCAGCTCGGCAACCGCATTCAGCATGCGTTGCGTGCCTATACGCCACGTGATCAACGGGCCGTGCGGGTGGCGGCCGAGACCTTCCGGCAGAACCCGGAGCTCGACACCGCCGCGGCCATCACAGCGCTCGGTGTCGGCGAGGCCTTGGTCTCGACACTCGACGAGCAAGGCATCCCGAGTATCGTGCAGCGTGTCGAGATTGCGCCGCCGGGCAGTCACCTGGGTCCAATCCCAGCCGATGCACGGCGTGACATCATGGAGCAGTCTTTGGTCAAGGGGGTTTATGACGTGGGCATCGATCGGATCTCGGCCTATGAGATCCTCGAGCAACGTGCGCAGGACGCGGCGGCGGCGGCGCACACCCCGGCGGTCGCTCCCGGGGCGGCGCGCGGCACGCGGCGCGGCAGCGCGCGACAAACGCCCATTGAGGCCTTTGCGACCAGCGCCATGCGCTCGCTCGGCAGCCAGATCGGGCGCCAATTGATGCGTGGCATCATGGGCTCGTTGAGCGGAGGCAACACCCGCGGGCGGAAATAACGGGGAGCTGATGGGGGGCGCGGGCTCCCGTCCACTGCGTTCAGCTCACCAGAGCCGGTTCGGTGATGGAACGCTTCGCGTCGCGCGTCCTCGTCTCTCCGGCACGCGACGGTGTCACCCAGACACGGGCCATGCCAGGTCCCAGGTCAAAATCGAACGAGCGCGTCAATGGGGTGACGGGCCACTCGGGCGAGACGTCCTGTAGTGTCTGTGTAATCCCGGTCAACTGCGCCAGATCCTCGACCCACAACTGTTGATGGTTCCAGATGTCCTTGTTCAGGACGAGCACCGCCTGGTCCTGGCCTTGCTCGTCGCTCTTGCGCAGCATCAGGAGTCCTGGGTTCGGAGACTGCAAGCGCTCGATCGGTCCCTCCTGGCAAAAAACCGGATGTAGGTCTTTGATTCGGTTGACCATGCCAATGAAGGATGTGAGATCGACCTCGGTGGTCTCCCACTCTTCAGGGCGGGTCGTCACCACATTCAGGCGGCGGCGAAACCCGAATTCATAACCGATCGGCATCATGAGGTGGCTGGAGAAGAGCGCGCTGAAGAGATAGCGTTGCTTTAAGGCGTTAATGTTGCCGTTGGACTCGTTGAAGAGTCGCTCGGTGTCGTGACTCTCGGGAAAGCTGATGGAGGGCGCGACCTGGCGTGTCAGATCGTATTGGTCGAGCAGCCATCCGCCATCGTAATCCCACCATTTCGAGCTATTGAAGATGGCGTCGAAACCGGCCGCCGCCGTCTCGCGGGTCTGCTCGGGCGAGCAGCCGAGGGTCTCGGCGACGAAGAGGACATGCGGATGTCGGGCGCGGATTCGGGTGATCAACTCGCGCCAAATCGAGCCTGGGATCTGATAGGCGGCGTCGCAGCGAAAACCACGGAAACCCAAGTCGATCAAGTGCTCGACCATCTTGAGACAGTAGTCGAACAGACCGGCGCGATCGGGTGAATGTTGGTGATCGAATTGCGCGAGGTCGTGCCAGACGACGCGGTTGCCGTCGGCTTCGACACAAAAGGCGCTGGCCACCTCGTTGCCCTCGCGCACGAACCAATCCGGATGTTCGCGAACGAGATGAGAGTCCTTGGCACAATGGTTGATCACCAGGTCGATCATCGCCGCGAGTCCAAGCTGTTGCGCCGTGGCGGTCATGTCACGGACCTGATCCTCCGGGCGGCGTGGAGACGGGGTCGTGACGAAGGCCTCATTGAGTGCGAAGTGGTCGGCGATCGAATAGAGCGACCCCGATTGTCCCGGGCGCTGAATGGGATTGACGAACACCCAATCGAAGCCCATCTCGGCGGCCCGTCGCAGATGTGGGGTCCAGTCCTCGAACCGGCCGGCAAGTCGTGGGAAGAGGTTGTAGATCTTCATCGAACCAAAGGGCTCCTCGCCGGGCCAGGGCTCGGCTGAATGGTGATGGCCATGGATGAGCGCGCATCTGACGCACTCATCCTCGAAGCAGCAGGTGCATCCGCCGGGACGGACGCGTCTGGATGCCACGCCAGTGGCTGGACCGGCGCGCTGGCGCTGGCTCCGGTGACGCGAAACGGGCGCGCGATTCAGCCCTCACGGATATAGTCGTAGATGTTCAGATAGTCCTGCCCCGGCTGGTTCCAGGAAAAATCGCTGCGCATGGCGTTCTTCATGAGTTCCCGGAAGTGGTCAGGATGGTTGCGATAACAGGCGATGGCACGTTCGAGCGCGGATTCGAGGCCGGCGTTGTCGAAGTCGCGGAAGACATAACCGTTACGCTCGTGCAGCGGCCGATGTGAATAATCCTTGTCGATGATGGTGTCAGCCAGTCCGCCGACTTCGCGCACCACGGGGATGGTCCCATAGCGCAGCGCGATCAATTGCGTCAGGCCGCAGGGCTCGAAGCGGCTCGGCACCAGCATCATGTCCGCCCCGGCATAGATGAGATGCGAGAGATCCTCGTCGAAGCCAATCTCGAGATGACAGTCCGGGCTGTCATTGAGCATGTGTTTCAGATTCCAAAAATCGGCATTGATGCCGTCGTCTGGACTGGAACCGAGCAGGACGAATTGAGCGCCGCGTTCGAGGGTATAGAAAATGGCATGGCGCACCAGCTCGAGTCCTTTCTGCGGATCGAGGCGGCCGATGAAAGCGACGATCGGCTTCTCATTGTCAGCCAGCATCAGCCGATGACGCAGTGCGCGCTTGTTGTCGTACTTCCCCTCGATGCTGTCGACGCCATAGCGGACTGGAATCTGGTGATCGATCTCAGGGTTCCAGACGTCGTAATCGATCCCGTTGACCACCCCACCATATTTCGCATGATGCAGATGCAGGGTCGGCTCCAACCCGAAGCCCTGTCCCTGATCCTTGGTCTCGAACGCATAGCGCGGTGAGACGGTGGTGACGAAGTTCGAGTAGACGATCCCTCCCTTCAGGAGATTCAATGCCTTGGGATACTTGTTGTCCCCGAGTCGCGCCCCGTCGAAGAAGCGCTCGGGGCGCTGGAGTCCGGTCGCCTGCAGGACTTCCACGCCGGTGACGCCTTGATGGGCAAAATTGTGGATGGTCAGGCAGACCCGTGGGTGGGTCATGCCAAGTGGCTGATAGAACTCGTACAGGAACACGGGAACCAGCGCCGTCTGCCAGTCGTGGACGTGGATCACATCAGGGTGTTTGCCGGCCTTCCAGAGGAACTCCATGGCCGCCCGTGAGAAGAAGGCGTAGCGCATGACGTCGTCGCGGAAGCCATAGATGCTGCCCCGATTGAAGAAGTTGTCGTGCGAATGCGGCTCGATGAAAAAGCACTTGCGACCATGCACGAAGCCGAAGAAGACCGTGCAGTGAATGGCTCCGTCATACCAGGGAACCCACAGATCCTGATACACCACGTGCAATTCGAAAATGTGGTCGAGACGCAGCGTGGCGTATTTCGGCAGGATAATCTCGACATGATTGCCACGGATCGCGAGCTCGCGGCTCAGTCCGAACACCACATCGGCCAATCCGCCAACCTTGGCGACCGTCGCCAATTCCGGGGTGATGTGGACGATGAACAGACTCGGGCGGCTCGGCATTGGGGGCGGTGGTGGTGGCGCGAGTTCGGCTGCAATAGGGGGCGATTCCGTCTCCTGGGTCTCTGGTGCCAACCATTCGGGCTCGGGCTCGGGAGCCGGTTCGGGCGCGTGCGCTGGTGGGGGTTCCTCGTCCCATGCGTCCACACGAGGCTCTGGGGCTGGAGGCGGCTGGGGACTGGCACTCGCGGTGCCGCTCGAACCAGCGTCCTCGAGGTGCGCCGAAACGACCTCTTGAGTGGGTTCGGTTGGGGAGCGGTCAGGTGTGGCGATGGGCGGGGCATCGTCCTCCCGCGCCCGCGCACTCACGACGCCGGGCCGTGACTCTGGCGTGGCGCTCGACGGGGTCTCGGCAGAGGCGGGATCCGGGTGCTTGGGCGGCGCCTGGACGCGGCTCAGGCCATCGCCTACGCGTTCGCCCCCAGCGGGCCCCGGGGGCGGCGTGGAGGCATCCGCCGCGGGCGGTCGCGGACGAGGGGGCGGCGTGGCCGGGTCGGAGGAATGCTGCGCTTGGGGTTCCGGGGGCCGGCGGGGTGGTTGTGGATCGGGCTGTGGTCGAGCCCCTGCGGCGGTCGTCTGATCGGGCCTGGTGCGTGGCTGTTGATTGGGCCTGGTAGGCGATCTGCTGAGCTTGGGTCCTTTCGGCTTTTTGGCCATGCCTCATGATTCCTGCTGCAATGTTCGGCTGCGACGCGCGGCCCGCTGGCAATGCTCGGGGCGACTGCCAGTTTAACCTAGGTCGTGGTGTCGCCGTGAACCGATCGGTCCAGCGGCGCACGCTGTGCACCCGAGGTGGTCAGCCGCCGCGGGTATTGAAGGCGACGTTCCACTGCTCGTGCGGCGCGTCGATCGGAATCGCCGTAAGTTCGAGAGTGCCCACCTCGGTGACGGTTGCCTGCAGCCGGACCTCGACCACTTCCCCCTGCTTGTGGTCTTTCGCGGGGAGGGTGGTCTGAATCTCGGCCAGTTCGTCGAGTTCGCCGTCACCCCACTCCTCAAGCAGCTCGCCGACCTGATCCTCGCGTCTGACACTGGAGCCAAAGAAGCGGAAGCGCACCGGTTCGCCGACGATCAAACCGAACTCCTGGGGCGGGGCGACCGGAGCGGATCCCTCCTCCAGCCCGAAGGGCACCAGGCAGAGGGCCTGGATCTCGGGTTCCAAGCCAGGAATGGCCGGCATGGCGCTTTCCACACCCACATAATAGGAGTGCGAGGTTCCGCCGCGGATCCGGATCCCCCCGTGGTGTCGGACATGGGCATAGAAGGCCGCGCCGCGCGCGACCGCCAAGTCGAGATCGCGGGCATCGAGACGGCGCGCCGGTGGTGCGTCCTCGGCGCTCAGCCATTGGTTCAGGACCTCAAGGACGCGCTCCTGCAGCAACGTGGCCTTGAACACACCACCGTTGAAGAGGACGGCGGTGGGATGCAGGAAGCTCGCGCCGGGCGTGGTGGCGACGAAGCCGGCGAGATCATCGGTCGCGCCGGCCTGCCGGCCGAGGAACGCGGCCAGGTGACGGGTGACCGCCGGGTCCTGGGCGTAGGGGAGACCGACCTTCGTCAGCGCGCCACGTGCTCGGCTGGCCGGCCGGCTGGCGGAATCGACGGCTGGGAAGAAGCCCTCGATCAGCGTCGACTGCACTTCATCCTGCGTCAGTTCGGTGCGAATGCTGCCGCCGATCAGCCGGGACCCGCGGCTCGGGACGACCACGGGCAGACTCGTGAGGCTGGCATCCGCGAGCAGGGACTCCTTAGCGACGCGGCAGCCGTGGGTCAAGGCTTGGAGCTGCCAGCGGTCCAATTCGACTCCCGACTTGGCGAGTTTCTGCTTCAACAGATGGGCAAGCGTCAGGTCCATGTTGTCGCCGCCGAGCAAGATATGATCGCCGACCGCGATGCGCGTCAGTTCCAACGCGCCCTCTTGTTCGGTGACGGCAATCAGCGACAGGTCCGTCGTGCCACCGCCCACGTCGACGACGAGAATCACGTCGCCAACCTGGACCTGATGGCGCCAGTCGCCCGCGCTCTCGTTGACCCAACTGTAGAGCGCGGCCTGCGGCTCCTCGAGCAGCACCAGATGCTCGATCCCGATCGCTTGGGCGGCCGCCGCCGTCAGTTCCCGGGCGGCGGGATCGAAGGATGCCGGAACGGTGACCGTGACCTGCTGGCGATTGAGTGGGTCATAGGGAAATTGCCCATTCCAGGCATCGCGCAGGTGGGCGAGATAGTGGATGGTTGCGTCGAACGGCGAGATGCGGGGGATCTCGTCGGGTGCCCCAGCCGGTAGGATGGCCGCCTGTCGATCGATATCCGGATGACACAGCCAACTCTTCGCACTCGAGACCAGCCGGATGGGCGTGGTCGTGCCCTGGTTGCGCGCAAGTTCGCCACAGACGCGATCGGGTTGGCTTTGCCAGGGCAGACTCAGGTCGCTGGCCTTGAACTCGTCGGGGTGCGGGAGATAGAGACACGACGGCAGGAGTGGGCGTGCCTCGACGGAACCAGGCCCCGTGAGTTGTGGAATCGAGACCATCCCCTGGACAATCGTCTCGCCCTCGCTCTTCTCCGAATCCACATAGGAGAGCGCGCAATGCGTGGTGCCGAGGTCAATGCCCACGGCATAGCGGTACTGGTTCATAGCTCGATCTCCGCGGCGGCAATGATCCGCAAGTCATGTCCACTGCTGGTCTGTGGCAGCGTCATCTTCTCGACTCGCCAACCCCGATGGACCAGGGTGCCATGGAAGGGTGGATCGCCAACGACGTTGCCCGTCGGGCGATTCGCCGCGGAGTCGAAGCCAGGCGCGAGGGTGACCCGGCTGCCCTCGGGCTCCTCGCGAACCGGGACGAGACTGAGATGGGTGTTGATGACCTCGCGACAGCCACGATGCACGACCCGCGCCGCCGCCCCGATCTCCTGGTCACGATAGGACTGGATGTCCTCCTGAAGAAAATCCATCAAGCGCCCTTCCCGCTGCAGCAGTCCGAGCAGCAGCAACGCTGAATCCGGCGCCGCGCTCGCCAGCGGGACGGCGGCAGGGGCCGCTGGCGTGGCCAGCGGGTGCGGTGTATCGCTCGTCGCGAGCCGCGCGACCGCTCGTGCAAATGCCGGGTCCTTCACGATACGTCGAAAGCTACTGAAGGCGATGAGTGCCCTCCGAAAGAAGGAAGGCGAGGCTGAAGCCATGAAAACATCCTCTTAAGAGATCGAATGGGCGAAGGTGCGGGCGGAAGGCGAGGCTGCCCGGATCCGCACGCGTGCATGTTACCGCGCGCATCGTCAATGCTCGACCTGTGCTGTTGCGGCCGGGTCGCGTGAGCGCACGCCAGACCGTCGCCTCCGCGGCCCATTCTGCTTGCGCCGGGTATAGAATCACGGGACTCGAGATCGGTCACGCGATCCGCTCCCGGCGTGGGCGCCCCGCCACGCATCCGCGGCCGCGCGCGCTGGCACTTGAAGTGGTCGCGCGGTGTGTGACCGCCTGTCTGTCTGCTTGAGTGAGATCATGACCATGAACCAGATCGTCCACCCCATGAGCGAGGCACCCAGCACTCACGAGCGTCATGAAATGATTGCGCTCGCGGCCTATTATCTTGCGGAACGCCGTGGTTTCGCCCCTGGTGGCGCGCAGAGCGACTGGCTCATCGCCGAGGCCGCCGTCGATGCCCTGATCGCCTCAGGCGCCGCACGGACAGCGCGGGCGTCGGGAACCCTGCGCGAAGGGCTGCGTAATGCCCTGAAACTCAGTGATTGAGCCGATCGGCGCCTGTGCCGGACGCTGGGCGAAGACGAACGATGGACCTTACGTAGGGCCGGGTGATGCGGGGTGATTCTTTCGTCGAGACAAAAAAAAGCGCGACGGGCGTCGCGCTTTAAAGTTACCACCAAAGGAGGATGGAGGAGTGCACCGAAGCGCGAAGCTTCAGTACATCACCAGTTTCTTATTTACTGTTTCGGTTGTCAACCCCCGCCGCGAGATTTTTGCAATTCGATATGGTCGAGATCCGCCAGCGTCGATCCGCCTGGAGCAGCCCCGCCGGTGACGAGCGGTCTAGTTGCGCTGTGCGGGAGGCGGCGGGTGACGCAGCAGGCGATCTCGATCCTGTTCAGGGATCCCACAACGAGGAGCTGTAACCGTGCCATGCCGCCCCAATACACTGTGCTCGATCCTTGTCTCAATGGGGAACTCAGCGCATGGCAACTGAATCAGCAACGCTCGGTGGAGGATGTTTCTGGTGTCTGGAGGCCGCTTTTCAGGGGCTGCGTGGTGTCGAATCCGTTGTCTCAGGGTATGCTGGCGGTGATGCGAAGCAGGCGAACTATTATGCGGTCTGCACCGGCACCACTGGGCATGCCGAGGTGGTGCAGGTGGCGTTCGACCCGGAGCGCATCGACTTCGCGACCCTCCTGCGCGTTTTCTTCACGATCCACGATCCCACGACGCCTGATCGACAAGGGGCGGATATCGGGCCTCAGTACCGCTCGGTGATCTTCTATCACGACGAGGTGCAGCGGCAGGTCGCGGAGCGCGTCATCGCGGAGCTGGAGCGCTCGGCAGTCTGGTCCGCGCCAATCGTGACGCAGATCCAGCCCCTTGAGACGTTCCATGCGGCGGAGTCGTCCCATCAGGATTACTATCGGCGCAACCCGTCGCAGGGTTACTGCCAAGTCGTGATCGCACCAAAACTTGCGCGGGTGCGCGCACGCCATGCCGAATTGCTCGACGAGACGCCCTGAACCGCGTCAAGGCACGGAAGGTTAATAAGACCGGGAGCTGAGATGAGAGCGCCATGACCACCGCCGCGATCCGCGTCATCACCCTCGATCTGGACGATACCTTGTGGCCCTGCGCGCCCGTGATCGAGGCCGCCGAAGAGGCCTTCTATGATTGGTTGTGCCGCCATACCCCCCGGCTCGCGACGGTCCATGATCTCGATAGTCTGCGGCGTCATCGCCGTGCCCTGATGACCGATCAGCCCGAGATCGCGCATGACTTGGGGCAGGTCCGGCGCCGTTCCCTGGCTACCCTGATGGCATCCTTCGACTATTCGGTGGAGTTGGCGGAAGAGGCCATGGCGTTATTCGACGTCCACCGCAACCGTGTCGAACCCTTTGACGACGTGCTGCCGGTGCTGCGTGGCTGGTCCACGCGCTTCCGTCTTATCGCCTTGACGAACGGAACGGCCAATCCAGAGGCGACGCCACTGCGGGGGTTGTTCGAGCGCCGCCTCACCGCCGCCGAGGCGGGAGCGGCGAAGCCTCATCCGGCGTTGTTTCAGTGTGCGCTGGCGCATGCGGGGTGCACGCCGAGCGAGTGCCTGCACGTCGGGGACGACCCCTGGATGGATATCGAGGCCGCGCGCGCGCTCGGAGTGAAGGCGGTGTGGGTCAATCGTGATGAGCGTCCCTGGCCGTCGGAACTGGCGCCGCCGGTGCTCACGGTCAGGGATCTGCATCAACTCGACGACTGGCTCGGTGGCGGTGGCGAACCAGCATGGTGAGACACGATGGAATTTGATGTTCTGGCCTCTGATGGTTTGACGCGGCGGGGCCGGCTGACCTTCGCGCGCGGAGTCGTCGAAACCCCTGCCTTCATGCCGGTTGGGACCTACGGCACCGTGAAGGCCATGACTGCCGAGGAACTCGAAGACTTAGGCGTGGAGATGCTTCTCGGCAACACTTTTCATCTGATGTTGCGTCCTGGCACCGATGTCATTCGCCGCTGTGGCGACCTTCATGACTTCATGCACTGGTCGCGGCCGATCCTGACGGATTCGGGCGGTTTTCAGGTCTTCAGCCTGGGGGCCTTGCGCAAGATCACCGAGGAGGGGGTACATTTCAGGTCACCGGTGGATGGTCAGGCGGTGTTTCTCGATCCGGAGCGCGCAATCGCAGTCCAACGCGCGCTCGGCTCGGACGTCGTCATGATCTTCGATGAGTGCACGCCCTATCCGGCCGACGAGGCGGTGGCGCGTGCCTCCATGGCGCTGTCGCTCCGCTGGGCGGCGCGTTCACGGGCGGCGCATGGTGACTCTCCCGCGGCCCTGTTCGGCATCGTGCAAGGAGGTATGCACGAGGGACCGCGTGCGGAGTCCCTGTCTGGTCTCCTGTCGATCGGGTTCGACGGCTACGCGATCGGCGGACTCTCGGTCGGTGAGCCTGCGAGCGAGCGACTGCGGATCCTGGATTTCCTCGCGGAGAAGATGCCCTGGGAGCGGCCACGCTACTTGATGGGGGTCGGAACGCCATGGGACATCGTGACGGCGGTCGGGCGCGGGATCGACATGTTTGATTGTGTGATGCCAACGCGCCACGCCCGCAACGGCTATCTCTTCACTCGGCATGGAACGGTGAAGATTCGCAATGCGAAGCATCGCATGGCGGAAGCGCCGCTTGATCCGGATTGTGGGTGCTACACCTGTCGACACTACAGTCGTGCCTATCTTCATCATCTCGACCGCTGCAAGGAGATCCTTGGCGCCCGCCTGAACACGATCCACAATCTTTACTATTATCAGACGCTGATGCGTGATCTGCGTGAGGCGATCGCCATGGGGCGCTATCGAGATTTTGTCGAGGCGTTCGAAAGCCAGCATGCCCCAGCGTCCGCTCTCGGGGGTGGCGCGCAGCCTCATCGTGCCTCATAAGGCGCTTCCATGTCGCGTGCCCTAGCCGCGGGGTTGCCCGTCGGCGCTCGGCTTGCGGCATGCCGCGGATCAAAGCGCGGACGCCCGTGGCGAGGACGCTGCAACTTGTTCCGGGCTATGCCATAATCCGCGCCGGAGTCGTCGATCCCGTGGTGCATCGTGTGACCCTTGGCGTTCAGCACGGCTTGGCACCAACCGGCACGCCCGGATGACGCATCCTGCAAGATGACACCGCCCTCGTGCGCGAAGGCAGATCCCGAGCGAGCGCTCGACGCCACGACCCTGTGTCTTGAAAAGACACATGGCCTCGGGTGCTGTCACCGCGACGATGATCGTGGTCATCCACGCGTGAGGCACCGCCGTGGCGGCGGCTCGACTCCTCTTGCACGACTCATTCGTTACAGCATTGTCACCAGGCCGAGGTTCCATGGGAACGCGGCCTTGTCCTGACCGCCGGATCGCGCTCGGGCGATCCCACAGACTAAAGGCATTCGATCAACATGAGCTTCTTTATCTCCGACGCACTCGCGCAAGCCGAGGGTGCTGCCTCCGGCGGCGATCCCTTTCTGGCTCTGCTGCCGCTCGTTCTCTTTGCGGTCGTGTTTTATTTCCTCCTGATCCGGCCCCAAGCGAAGCGCCAAAAGGAACACCGTAAGATGGTCGAGTCATTGGCCAAAGGAGACGAGGTCGTGACCATCGGCGGCATCGCCGGGCGGATCGCCGACCTTGGTGACAACTTTGCCGTGCTTGAGGTCGCCGAAGGCGTCACGGTGAAGATCCGCCGCGTGGCGGTCGAGTCGGTCATGCCGAAGGGCACCTTGAAGGATCTGTAACAAGCGACGGATCCTTGCGTGGGCGCGTGAGCTCGACAGGTCAAGGCGCGCCACGCAATCCCCAGGCCGCCCGCGGTGCGATCAGCGCCGGCGGGCGATCATCCCGCAGTGTGTTTCTTTACGCCCCACGCGTCGTGAGGATCGGCCTGCTCAGCCCCCGCGCTCGCACTCGCTGTAGCGACTGGAATTGCGATGAATCAATATCCCTTGTGGAAGAATATCCTGATCATTGGCGTCGTGATCGTCGCCTTGATCCTAGCCCTGCCCAATCTGTTCTCTCAAGATCCGTCGATCGAGATCACGGCGGCACGTGGATCGGAGGTGACCGATGCCAGTCTCGCGGAGGTCAAGGCAGTCCTTGAGAACGCGGAAGTCCCCTTCAAGCAAGTCGAGATCCGCGATGGCGGCAAGCTGTTCGTCAGCTTCGCGAGTTCAGGTGACCAGTTGCGTGGTCAAGAGGCCATCGAACGGACCCTCTCGCAACGTTACCGCACGGCACTGACCCTGGCCGCGGATCTACCCGGATGGGTGCGGGCGGTCGGTCTCAATCCCATGTCGATGGGACTCGATCTCCGGGGCGGGATCCATGTGGTGATCGACGTCGACATGGAGGCGGCCCTCGATCAGGCACTCGAGCGCTACGTTGGCGATATTCGGACCGAACTGCGCGACAAGCGCATTCGCTATCAAACGCTCGCGCGCGAAGGGTCGCGCATCCTGATCAAGTTCAATGACACCGAAGCGCGAGACACCGCGGAACGCGCACTGAGTCGCGAGTTCCGCGATCTCGAATTCCAGAGCTTGACCGAAGGGGGAAGTGCGGCGATCGCGGCAACCTTGCCGGTGGCCCAACAGGAGCAGATTCGCACCTTTGCCCTTCAGCAGAACATCACGACGCTACGCAATCGCGTCAATGCGCTCGGCGTCGCCGAGCCGAGCATTGCGCGACAGGGCGAGCGGCGGATCGTCGTGCAATTGCCCGGTGCCCAGGATCCCGGCCGTTTGAAGGAAATCCTCGGCGCAACCGCGACCTTGGAGTACCGCCTCGTCGACACCGAGAACAGTGTCGCCGATGCCATCGAGGGGCGCGTACCCGTGAACAGTCGTCTCTATCGTGAACGGGATGGCAGTCCCATTCTGCTCAATCGTCGCGTGATCGTCACGGGGGATCAGATCACCGACGCCTCGGCGGGATTCGACAGCCAGACGGGGAGTCCCGCCGTGTTCGTGAACCTCGACGGCCAGGGGGCGCGACGGATGCGCGATGTCACGACGGAGAACGTTGGTAAACCCATGGCCGTGGTCTTCATCGAGAATCAGACCACGACGGAGATGGTCGATGGGGAGGCCGTGAAGCGCACGCGCAAGGTGGAGGAGGTCATCAGCGTCGCGACCATCCGCGAGCCGTTCGGGCGCCGCTTCCAGACCACGGGTCTGGACGGGACCAACGAGGCGCATAATCTGGCCTTGCTGTTGCGCTCCGGCGCCTTGGCCGCCCCGATTCAAATCGTCGAGGAGCGTACGATCGGACCGAGCCTGGGGCAAGACAACATCGATCAGGGCGTTCGCTCCGTATTGATGGGACTCTTCCTCGTGCTCATCTTCATGGGTCTCTACTACAAGGTCTTCGGCTTGGTCGCCGATCTTGTCTTGGTCGTGAATCTGGTGATGATCGTGGCCATCCTGTCCCTGCTGCAGGCGACCCTCACCTTGCCCGGGATTGCCGGCATCGTGCTGACGGTCGGCATGGCGGTTGATGCCAACGTTTTGATCTACGAGCGAATACGAGAAGAGATTCGCAACGGAAACTCGCCGCAGGCCAGTATCCATGCCGGCTATGACAAGGCACTCTCGACCATCGTGGATGCCAATGTCACCACTTTGATCGCCGCTGTCGTGCTCTTCAGCTTTGGGACCGGGCCAATCAAGGGGTTCGCAGTGACTCTCTTCATCGGCATCATCGCCTCCATGTTCACGGCGATTCTGGGGTCGCGCGCCATCATCAATCTGATCTACGGTGGTCGCCGCGTGAAAAAATTGGCGATTTAAGCCGGATCGGATGAGAACGCAGCGAACGCGGATCGCGCACGGCCGGATACGGACCGACGCTGCGCCGATCCCAACCAGACACCCCCTCCGGGGTGTCGTCGAACAAGGGTGATGCGATGAAGGATTTGAGTGCCATCAATGAACTGAATATCGACTTTATGGGCATTCGCCGGCCCGCGGTCATCCTGTCCGGTGTGATCTTGCTCATCTTGCTGGTCGTCATGGTGTTCCGGGGGTTCAATCTCGGTCTCGATTTCACCGGTGGAACGGTCTTGGAGGTGGGATATCAAGAGCCGGTGGAACTCTCGGAGGTGCGCGCGGCACTGGAATCGAAGGGCTTCACGGGCGCGACTGTCCAACATTTTGGGTCGCGCACGGAGGTGATGATTCGCCTCGCCCCCCAGGAGGGTGAAGAGGCGAGCGCGCAGATGAGCGAGGAGGTCTTCCAGGCTCTCAGCGAAGCCGTCGCGGGTCGGGTTGAACTGCGTCGGGTCGAGTTCGTGGGACCACAGGTGGGTGAGGAGTTGCGCGAGCAGGGAGGGCTGGCGGTCTTGTTCGCCCTGATGGGGATCATGGTCTACGTGGCGCTGCGCTTCGAGTGGCGGTTCGCCGTCGGAGCGGTGGTTGCCATCATCCACGACGTCATCTTCACGCTTGGTATCTTCTCGCTCTTCTGGATCTCGTTCGACCTGACGGTGTTGGCCGCCATCCTCGCGGTGATCGGCTATTCCTTGAACGATACCATTGTCATCTTCGACCGGATTCGCGAGAACTTTCGCAAGATGCGCAAGGGGTCGGTGATCGAGATCACCAACACCTCGATCAATCAGACGCTGTCGCGGACGATTGTGACGTCCGGAACCACCTTGCTGGTCCTGATCGCCCTCTACGTGTTCGGCGGCGAGGCCATCAGCGGCTTTTCACTTGCCCTGATCATCGGAGTGGTGATTGGAACCTACTCGACGATCTTCGTTGCAACCGCGGCAGTGATCTTGTTGGGGGTCAGTCGCGCCGATCTCCTGCCCGTTCCGAAGGAAGGGGCTGAGTCCGGTGGGACGTCACTTCCCTGAGCCGTCCTGATTGCGGGTGCGGCGCGCGCGTCTGAACTTCCAAGCGGCGGCAGGCCGGGTGTGTGCCCGTTCGCCGCTGGGAGTCGCGGCACCTTGATCAGCGGTGAAAATCACCAGCGCGTTCGGGCTGGTAGATGATTTCAACGATGCGCACGCGCAGGCTCCCGCCGCCTGGCTTCGGCCATTCGATCTCGTCGTTCTCGGTGAGTCCGAGCAGGGCACTGCCGACCGGTGCGAGGATCGAGATGGTGCCGCTGTCATGGGCATCTTTGGGGTAGACCAGACGCAGACAGAATTCCTCCGAAGACGACTCGATGCGAAATCGCACCGTCGAGTTCATGGTCACGACGTTCGCTGGGACGTCCTTGGCGTCCACCACATCCGCTCGGTCCAGCTCGGCCGCGAGTTCAGCGCGGCCGGGTACCTTCGCATCATCAAGTGTTTCCAGCAGTCGCTCGAGTCGCTCCGCGTCGGTGGTGGAGAGGACGATCCTTGGTCGTGCTTGCATCGCGTGTCTTGCCTCATCGGTAGCTGCGCAAATAGAGCCATTCAAAGCCGCGCTTCATCCAATGGAAGGCGCGCCAGGATGGCAGAACTAAATTGTGTTTCTCGGTGCGGGCGACCAGCATCCCGGTATTGTTGGCGTCGACGATGCAGATCAACTCGACCTTGAAGGTCTCGTTTGCCGCTTCGCCGCGGAGTGCCTTGATCAAGTTCGTCGCGGCGGCACGTGCCTGCAGGTCGGCCATGTGCGCTTGCTTGGGCATCCAATCGGGTCCAGGAAAACTGCCTGAGTCCCCCGCAACGTAGACCTGCTCGAATCCCGGCACGCGGCAATGGGCATCGGCTTGCAGGAGACCACCCGACGAGCGGGGGAGGGTCGTGTTGTCGAACCAGGCGTTGCCGGTCATGCCCGGCATGAAGAGGATCAGATCGGCGTCGATCTCACCCCCTTCGGTGATGACCTTGGCGTCAGTGAAAGACTTGAGCTTGTGTCCAAGGTGTGTGGTGATGTCGCGCCGCTTCATCTCGGCCAAGATCCCGTCGACCGCCTTCGGACCGAGGCGGTTGCCAGGCCGTTCTGCGGGCGTGAAGAAGGTGAGCTGAAAGCGCTCGCGCCGCTTCTCCGCGCGTAACTGACTATCCATGCCGAAGAGGAACTCGAAGATGGGACCGCCCCGCATGGAACTGGGCTCGTTCGGGTTACCCGCAAATCCCATCGCGATGTGGCCTCCGTCCATGGCCTTGACCCGGTCACGAATCGCCTCCGCGGCAGCAATTCCTTCACAGGGCGTGATGGCGTGCTCAATACCAGGGAGCTTCTTGATGAAGCGTCCCCCGCTACAGATGATGAGTCCGTCGTTCGCGACCGGTCCCGCGGTTGTCTCGAGCGTGCGCCCGTCCGGGCTGAGCCCGGTCGCCTCCGCCGCGAGGTGCTCGACGCTCATCCGCTTGAAGAAGGGCGCGAGATCGATTCTGAGGTCCGCGCCCGTGCGAATCCCGCAGGGAATCCAGATCAGCCCTGGGTAGTAGATGAATTCGGGTTTCGGGCTGACCAGCGTGATCACGCACTGTGGTTCGAGGCGCCGGATGGTGCGAACGGCCGTGAGGGCGGCGAAGCCGGACCCAACGATGGTGATGCGATGCATGGATGACTCCGAATGATCTCAAGCGGAAGACGAGTGGCGGATCGCTGCCGCGGCCATTGTAGCGCGATCCGAGACACAATCCCGGTGCCGCGAGTGGCGCGGCGGGTTGGAGGTCTCCTCAGGTGCCGCGGTCGGCGCGCAACAGTGGCTCTAGGGTCGGCCACACATTCTCCAGGATCAGCGGTTGCGCCGCGGCTGTTGGATGGATGGTATCCGCTTGCATGAGCGCGCGGTCTTGCGCGACGCCGGCCAGAAAATCCTCGATCAAGGGGATGGATTGCTCGGTGGCGATGTCCCGGAACACGGCTTGAAAGCCCTCGGTGTAAGCCGCACCATAATTGGGCGGTAAGCGCACCGAGGCGAGGACAACCTGGCTTCCAGCGGCATGTCCGAGGGCGATCATCTCAGTCAGGTTGTCACGGATGCGCTCGAACGCCATTCCACGTAAACCGTCATTGGCCCCGAGCTCGATCAGCAGGATGGTCGGACGGTGTTGTTCGAGCAACGCGGCGAGACGCGTCACTCCCCCCGCAGTCGTTTCACCCGAGATGCTTGCATTAATGATGCGCTGTGGCAGTCCCTGGTCGCGTAAGCGAGCCTCGAGGAGGCTCACCCAGCCCCGTTCTTGGTCAATGCCATAGCTCGCACTCAGGCTGTCGCCGAGGATGAGGAGGACCGGTTCGCGTCCGACGTCCTGGCTCGCCGCCAAGCCCGGAATGATGAGAGTCGTCAGTAGGAGTAATCGGATCATGTCAGGTGAAAGGCCTCAGGCCGTGTCGAAAGCGATCGCCCTTGGGAAGCATGTTACTGGCCCAAGCGGTGGCTTGACCATCTTGGAACGACTCGACCTGGAGATCCTGCCCGGCGAGGCGGTCGCGATCCTCGGGGCCTCTGGTTCCGGCAAGTCGACCCTGCTCGGACTGCTCGCGGGGCTGGATCGTTCCAGCACGGGCGAAGTCTGGTTGTGCGGTGAACGGGTCGACGATCTCGATGAGGACGGGCGCGCCGCCTTGCGCAGCGGACGGGTCGGGTTCGTGTTCCAGAATTTTCAACTGCTCACGACGCTGACGGCACGCGAGAACGTTCTCCTGCCGCTGGAATTGACGGGGACGCGGGATGCGGCGCAGCGCGCCGATGAGGCCCTTGAGCGCGTCGGTCTGACCGCACGTGCCGGGCATTATCCGCGCCAACTCTCCGGTGGCGAACAGCAGCGTGTGGCGATCGCTCGCGCCTACGCACCACGTCCGGAGGTTCTCTTCGCCGATGAACCAACCGGCAATCTGGATCAGGTCACGGGAGAGCAGATCATCGATCTGCTGCTGGACCTGCGCAGTGAGGCCGGTGCGGCGCTCGTCTTGGTGACGCATGATCCGCGGCTGGCCGAGCGCTGTGATCGGCGTCTGCACATGCGGGCTGGACATCTGGAGGCCGGCGCGTGAAGACCTGGCGCATCACACTGCGGCTCTTGAATCAGGACTGGCGCAGCGGAGAACTCTATCTTCTGGCTTCGGCGTTGATCTTGACGGTTGCCGCAATCACGGCGGTCGGCTTCTTCACCGACCGGGTCGAGGGCGCGATGGCACGCCAAGGCGGTGAGCTCATTGCGGCGGACTTGGCGCTGGAATCAGCCACGCCCGTGCCCGCGACCTACGCCGAGCAGGCGCGTGCGCTCGGGCTTGAGACGGCACGGTTCATCGACTTTCGCAGCGTGGTCCTGAGCGATGCGGGTCCACAGCTCGTTCAGGTCAAGGCCGTGGATCCAGCCTATCCGTTGCGCGGACAACTCCAGGTGCGCGACGGCCTCGAGGCGCCGGAAACACCGACAACGACTGGCCCGCCGCCCGGAGAGGCCTGGGTCGAAGCGCGCTTGTTGCACTTGCTCGAGGCCCGTCTGGGTGATGAGGTGACGTTGGGTGAGACCAATCTCCGGCTTGGCGCCATCCTGAGCGATGAGCCAGATCGTGCTGGAGCCCTGTTCGCGATGGCTCCGCGTATCCTGATCAACGAAACGGATCTGGCGGCGACGGGGTTGATCAGCGAGGCCAGTCGCGCCGAGCATCGACTCTTGATCGCGGGCGAGGCCAGTCGGGTGGAGCGTTACCGATCCGGGATCGCGACCAGCCTCCCGGTCAATCTGCGTCTGATCGACGCCGCCGATGCGCGCCCTGAATTCGCCGCGGCGGTCGAACGGGCGTCCCGCTTCCTCCATCTGGCGACCTTGGTCACCCTGTTGGTGGCCGGTGCCGCCATCGCCCTGGCAAGTCACCGGTTTGTCGAGCGTCAGACCGACGCCGTGGCCGTCATGCGATGCCTGGGCGCACCCCATCATCTTCTGATGCGGATTTTCATCCTGCGGTTGTTGGCGTTTGGATTGGTCGCGAGTCTGGTGGGATGTCTGATCGGCTGGCTCGGGCAACTTGGACTCAGCCTCATGCTGGCCGAATGGTTCACTACCGACCTGCCGCCACCCTCATGGACGCCCGTACTGGTTGGCCTGGCGACGGGTCTGTTGGCGCTCTCCGGCTTCGCGTTACCACCGCTCTTCCAATTATCCCAGGTCTCGCCCCTGCGCGCCTTGCGTCGCGACCTCGGCCCTCCCCGTGGCTCGGCCATCTTGACCGTCTTGGTGGCCGCGCTCGCCATGGCGCTGTTGATCGTGTGGCAGGCGGGGGACCTCCAACTCGCCTGGAAACTGATCGCTGGGGTGCTGGGCGCGGTCCTGAGCCTGGTGCTCGTGGTGTTGCTGCTGGTGCGAATTGCCGGGCGGATCGCGGGGCGCGCGCGCGGGGTCTGGCGGCTCGGCTTGGCGGCCTTGGCACGGCGCCCGACGGGTGCTGTCCTGCAAATCTCCGGTTTGGGGATCGGCATCCTGGCACTCCTGCTGCTAGCCGTGGTCCGCGTCGATCTGCTGCGCGCCTGGCAAGAGAATCTCCCGCTCGGGGCCCCCAACCACTTCCTGATCAACATCCAGCCGCAAGATGTCGAGCCACTCCAGGAGTTCTTGCGGGAGTCTGGTGTGACTGCCCAGGAGTCGGCGCAACCGCGGGACGCGTCAGCCGATGTGGGAGCGACCAGAATCGATCCGATGATTCGGGGCCGCTTGATTCGGGTCAACGCGCGCTCAGTCAGTCCGTCGGATTTCGCTGATCCGCGCGCGGAGCGTCTCGCCTCGCGTGAGTTCAACCTCAGCTATGCAACACAACTGCAGCCGGATAATCGAATCCGCGCGGGGTCCTGGTGGTCGGGCGAGGACGCGCAGGCTCAGTTCTCGGTCGAGGAAGGGATTGCCGAGACCCTGGGCATTCGCTTGGGTGACGAGATCACCTTTCTGGTTTCCGGTCGCGAGGTCAGCGCGCCGGTCACCAGTTTGCGCGAGGTGCGCTGGGACAGCTTCAACGTCAACTTCTTTGTCATCTCCTCACCGAGCGTGCTGGCCGCCGAGCCCGCGACCTTCATCACGAGTTTTTTCCTCCCTCGCGATCGCGCGAGCCTGGTCGCCGAGTTGGTCCGGCAATTTCCGAGTGTCACGGTGTTGGATGTGGACGCCTTGCTCGCGCAGGTCCGCCAAGTCGTCGACCGTGGTGCCATGGCGATCGAGTACGTCTTTTTGTTCACCTTGGCGGCGGGTTTGCTGGTCATGTACGCGGGCATTCAAGCCAGTTTGGAAGAGCGGCAGCGTGAACATGGCATTTTGAGGACGTTGGGGACTGGGCGCCGCGCGCTGTTGACGAGCCTGGCGGTCGAGTTCACCGCGGCGGGACTCATCGCGGGGACGCTTGCCTCGGTGTTCGCGGGATTGATCGGCTGGCTCCTGGCCGAGCAGTTGTTTGGACTCACGCTCACCTTCAACCCGTCATTGTGGCTGTTCGGCGTCTTGGGCTCTGCCCTGCTGATCGGGTTGGCCGGAACGATCGCGACCTATCCGTTGCTGATTCGCCCGCCGCTCAGGGCTATCCGAGACGCGGTTTCCGGGGGCGGTTGAGCCTGACCGCAACCGAGCAAACGCATCCTAGCGAGGCCAGTCGTGTGAGCGAATGACACCGGCGAGTGTGTCTGAGCCCAAGTGGGTGAGTTTGAATCCGAGCGAGTTGGTTGGCTTTCTGGGCCCGACCGTAGCGCATGCCGATCTGGCCGATGCACGGATGTTGGCCGAGACCTGTCACGGCTGTCATGGTCCAAACGGGGTCAGCATGGGGCCGGCGGCCCCGACGATTGCCGGTTTCGATCGTCAGTATCTGATTCGCGTCCTGCAGGAATTTCGCGAGGACGAGCGCGAATCCACGATCATGGGTCGGATCATGACCGGCTATCGCCCGGCCGAGATCCGGCGAATGGCAAGTTACTTCGCGGCGCAGACCTGGGCGTCCGCCGACGTGCAACTCGACCGGGTTGTCGTGGAACAGGGGCGTGCGATCCATGAGCACGCGTGCGTCGAATGCCATCAGGACGGGGGCCGTCATCAGGACCGGGATACCCCCCGCATCGCCGGGCAATGGCCCATCTATCTGCTCTTTCAACTGGAGTCATTCCGGGACCGCCCAACCAGTATTCGTCAGCCGTCGAAGATGCGTGAGGCCCTCGAAGCACTCTCGGACGATGACCTGGGGGCCTTGGCGCAATACTACGCGAGTGAACGGTGAGATCAGCCCATGATGGATTGATGCGAGCAGAGCGGTTTGAATCCGTTCCAACCTGTTGGATTCCACACCCTGTCACCCGGTTGCAGGCGCGCAGTGCCAGCATCTCGGATGCCGATGAGGACGCGCTGCGGAGTCCCGTGTGCTGATCGCACTGGGCCTCAACGGACGCTCAGGATCCCTCGCTTCAGTGCTGGGTCAGGACGAGGGGGCACTGGCTACCGAACTCGAGCGGCTGTGCTCATCGTCGATGTCCGACCCATGTCCCAACCCGGACCCGATTGGTTAAGGCGGGGAGCCCGCCTTGCTGGTTGCTTACAGATCGGGCTTTAGCCTTTGACCCACTTCTCGAAGTTGTCGGTGTTCTTCGCTTCGCCGTCGCTGTAGCCGGCCTCGTAGGGCTCGGTAAGGCGCTGCTCCTCGCGCTTGGGATTTTGCAGGAAACCGCACTGCCAGCCTTGGATATATTCGTCATCGACGCCGAGTTGTTCCATCTTAGTGACGGCATCGTAGTAGAACTGGTTCATGTCAGATCTCCGGGCACTTTCTTTTTGTGGAAGAATCATGCAGAAGGATAGCACCTGACGGTGCCCTGCCTTCGCGCTGGTTCGAACAGTCTGGCGGGATGCGAATCCCGTGTCCTCTCGTCTTTTAGGTGGAGCCTAGCCCTCACCCTTGCAGGAAGCATCGGGCTGAGAAGGGACATTAGAATACAGCGTTTTTCTTATGTTTGACAAGGCGATCGCGCATGCTGGACCGCCACTGGCCAGGTTCGCGCGGGCATGTCTTGTGAAGTTGACGTCGAAATCCCACTTTTTCTCTCAGACTGAATGAGAGTCGTCCGCGCCATCGACCGCTGCAAGAGCGATGAGGAACATTTTAACGCCATGCGTCCATCCCAGCTGCTTCGCGTCCTGGAGCGCGAATTCGCAAGTACTGCCCAGGGCCATCACACCCCCGTGATGCTTTGGGGCCCACCTGGTGTGGGAAAATCTCAAATGGTGTCGCAGATCGCCGCCAATCATCAGGTGCCGATGATCGACATCCGACTGTCGCAGATGGAGCCCAGCGACCTGCGGGGGATTCCCTTTCGGGATGGCCCCCTCGTCGAGTGGGCGGTGCCGGCCACCCTACCCGATACCGAGCGCCACGGACGTGCCGGGATCCTGTTCCTTGATGAGATCACCTCGGCACCGCCCGCCGTCTCCGCCGCGGCCTACCAGTTGATCCTGGATCGCCGACTGGGTGAATACTGTGTGCCGGAACACTGGGCGATCTTCGCCGCCGGGAATCGCCAGGGTGATCGCGGTGTCACTTACAGCATGCCCGCGCCACTCGCCAACCGCTTTTCGCATTTCGAGGTCGACACGCATCTCGATGACTGGGTGGCTTGGGCCTATCAGTACGGGGTGGATGAGCGCGTGATCGGCTTTCTCCGCTTTCGCCCGGAACTGCTGTTCGATTTCGACCCGGCGCACAATCCCGTTGCCTTTCCCTCGCCGCGTTCCTGGGAGTTCGCACACCGCTGTCTGAAAAAGTTCGAGGACACGCCGGAATTGCTGCAGGGCACCCTGCAGGCCTGCGTGGGTCCCGCCGCCGGGATCGAGATGGCCGCCTTCGTGCAGAGTCTGGATCAAATGCCCGACCTCGATGCTATTCTGGCCGGTGCTGAAGTGCCGGTGCCGCGGGAAATCGATCTTCAGTATGCGGTGGCGGCCGCACTGGTTGGTCGTGCCATCCGTGCCCTGCGGCATTCGGATGGAGAGGAGATGATCGGCCACATCCTGGCGTATGCAGAGCGGTTTCCGCAACGTGAGATGGGGGTGATGTTGGTATCGGACCTGCACCGTGCGGTCGGCGACCGACTCTTCGCCGTCCCTGCCTTCGCGTCCTGGGCGCAGGTCGTCGCCGATGTCATGCTCTATGAGTGATGCGCAACCGAAACGGGCTCGCGATGCCTGGTCTGGCGCCGCTCTGCAAGCCATCGAAACCAAGTTGGCCGCGGCACGAACCCGCCTGATTCTCGACAAGCCGTTCCTGGGCGCCTTGGTCATGCGTCTGCCGATGCATGCCTCTGATCCCGATTGGTGCCCGACGACGGCGACGGATGCGCGTGCCTTCTACTATAACCCCGACTACATCGGCAGCCTGAGCCTGAATCAGACCCAGTTCATGCTCGCGCACGAGGCGTTGCATTGCGCCTTGTCGCACTTTGCCCGGCGCCAGCATCGCGTGAAACACCGTTGGGATCTTGCCTGCGACTATGCGATCAATCCGCTGCTGATCAACGACGGACTCACGCCACCGCCGAATGCGTTGATGATGCCAGCCTACCAGGGGATGACGGCCGAGGAGATCTATCCGCTGATCTCCGAGCAGGATGAATCGGAAACACTCGACAGGCACGCCTACGATCAAGACCAGCACGAGGGCGGCAGTCGCGCCGGCATGACCGAGCGGGATCTGGAGCGAGACGGCCAGACACAGGAACAAGACCCGCAAGAGGCCGGCGGCCAAGGGGCGGGTGCGGACCATCCTGAGACCTCCTTGCGGAGCGAGCAGGGTCAACTGGGACAGCAGGGGTCCGGCTTGGCCACCGCGCCCCCGCCGCTCAGCGCCGAGGAGCAGGAGACCCTGGCGGTGCAGTGGCAGCAGCGGCTGGCGGGTGCGGCGCTGCAGGCGCAACAAGCGGGAAAACTCGGCGCTGAGATGGCGCGCCTGCTCGAGCATCTCTTGCAACCGAGGCTTCCCTGGCGGATGCTGTTGGCGCGCTACATGACGTCCGTTGCGCGCGAGGACTACAGCTATGCACGCCCGTCACGGCGACCGGGTGACTTCATCCTCCCGAGCTTGCGTAGCCATCGGATCGAGTTGATCGTGGCGGTCGATACCTCCGGGTCGATCAAAGAGGCGGAGTTGGCGGAGTTCGTCGGTGAGATCGATGCACTCAAGGGCCAGATTCGCGCCCGCGTGACCCTCTTGCCCTGCGACGCGGCACTCTGCGACGGCGCGCCCTTCTGGTTCGAGCCTTGGGATACGTTCAGGCTCCCAGCCCGGATCGGCGGTGGTGGAGGGACCAGCTTCCGACCGGTCTTCGATTGGGTTGAGCGTTCGGGACTGCGCCCGGATCTGCTCGTCTATTTCACCGATGCGCATGGCGAGTTCCCGACTGCCGAGCCCGTGTTTCCGGTCATCTGGCTGGTTAAGGGTCGCGCACAGGTGCCCTGGGGCCAACGCATCCAATTGAATTGAGGGTGACGATCGCGAATGGAACTCCATCACCCCGTCATGCGTCTCAGCGAGTGATGAGAATCAGAACCCTATTCATTCGTGTCCGTGGCGCCCTGTTGCTGCTGCTCCTGCTGGCTTTCGTGAGCCGTGCGGCGGCCGAGATCGATCGGCTCCCGGACATTCGGCTCCCGGACATGGGGAGCTCGGCGGATCGGGTCATGACCCGATCCGCCGAGGCACGCTTGGGGAAGGTGTTCATGCGCCAAGTCCGCAAGGCGCTGCCGGTCTGGGATGATCCACTCGCTTCCGACTACATCGAGACGCTCGGGCGGAGTCTGGTCGAGGCTGACGAGACCGCGGCTGGTCGCTTCACCTTCTTTCTGATCGATCAGCCAACGGTGAATGCCTTCGCCGGCCCGGGCGGCTATATCGGTGTCTATGGTGGTCTGGTGTTGGCCGCGAATTCCGAAAGCGAGCTGGCGGCGGTGATGGCGCATGAGGTCGCTCATGTCACTCAGCGACACCTCATGCGTGCTTTCGAGGATCAGAGCAGACTCGGGATTCCGACCATGGCCTTGATGATTGCCGCCGCCGTCTTGGGCGCACAAGTCTCACCCGACGCCGGTGCGGCAGCCGTGGCCGGGGTCCAGGCCGCCGCGATTCAACGCCGGATCAACTTCACGCGTGAGAACGAGCGCGAAGCCGACCGAATTGGCATCCAGACCCTCGCACGGGCCGGTCATGACCCATTTGCCATGGCGGGGTTTTTTGATCGGCTCTCGAAGGCGACGCGTGTCTATGAGACAAACGCCCCGGAATTCCTGCGCACGCATCCCGTCACGGCCGAGCGGATCGCTGATTCGCTCGGCCGTGCCGAGCGTTTCGGGGCCCGGCAACGCCCGGATAGTCTCGGATTTTTGCTGACGCGCGCCAAATTGCGCGAGCGCTCGTATCAACGGGCCGAACAGTCGGTTGCGCATTTCAACGAAACCCTGCGTAAAGGGCGTTTCCGCGACGAGGTTGCCGAACGGTACGGTTATGCCCTGGCCTTGCAGCGTGCGCGGCGTTTCCGAGATGCGAAAAATCAGTCTGATCAACTGCTTGCAGGGCATCCCAGTCAGGCGGAGTTCATCATTCTCGATGCCGAACTCAACGTGTCCCTGGGAGAGCGAGAGACGGCTTTATCACATTTGCGCCAATCGGTCAGCCTCTTTCCGAGCCAATGGCCATTGCGCGTGGCCTACGCCGATGCCTTGCTCGCCGCTGGTGAGCCAGCCCGCGCGGTGAGTGAATTGCGGTCCGTTGTGCGTTTGCGCCCGGGCAATGCGATGCTCTACGACAAGATCGTTCAGGCGGCAACGCAAGCCGGCGACCAAGCCACCGTCGATCGCTTCCGGGCCGAAAAGCTCTATGTCGAGGGAGACCTGGAGCCAGCGATTCGGCAGCTTGAGCTGGCCTTACGGCGCCGCGAGGTTCCGTACCATGATGCCGCGCAGATTCAAGCGCGGCTCGATCTCTGGCGTGAGGAAGAACGCGAGGAACAGCGCCGAGGCAACCAGCCGTTGCGGGCGGCTTCACCCTGATCAGCGTTGAAGTCCGTTCCAGTTCGCTGCCGAGTGCGGTACCATTATTCCCTGCACCGGTGTCGGGAAAGCGCCCGCCCCTAGGATGGCCGCATCGCCCGTAACCGACACAAGAAGACGATCGTGAGAAGAATAAGATCAAGGTGATGTGGAGGATCCCACCGTTCTCGGTGACATGGTCCCAAACGGGGTCAAGATGCCGAGAACCTATCCGGTTGAACACGGTTGCGCGGCCTGAAGATGGATCCTCAAGAGACTGCTGTCCGGTCTCTCACCTTGCCTTGACCCGAAGTGGCGTCCGGTCGGAGTCAGCCGGCGGCCGCTCGTATGCGAGCGATGCAGATCGCATTTCAATCCACCCATGCTCCAAAGGAGATCATCCATGATCGATGCAAAACGTCGAATCCTGCTGAAGGGTTCAATCGCCGCGGGTTCAGTTGGTGTCGCGGTTGGCGCCGGGATTCTGTCGCCGAGTCTGGTGCTAGCCAATTGGAACGAGGCCGCCTTCAGCGCGAAGAGCCTGCCTGACGCACTCAGCAGCCTCATGGGCTCGGATGCGACCGAGACCAACGACGCGATCAAGATCAAGGCCCCTGACATCGCTGAGAATGGCGCCGTGGTGCCGGTGACGGTCGAGATGGATCTGGATGGAGTCAAGTCGATCGCGATCGTCGCGAGCGAGAACCAGACCCCTCTGATTGCGTCTTTCGACCTTGGTGAGTCAGCGATGCCTTTTGTGTCGACCCGGATCAAGATGGCACGGACATCCGATGTCGTTGCGGTCGTTCAAACCGGCGATGGCCTCTTCAGCAATGCGAAGGAAGTCAAGGTGACGATCGGCGGCTGCGGCGGCTGATTCGGAGAACCTCCCGTACATCTGGAACAGACTCAACCCCGAGGTAAACAACCATGTCCGATATCAGAATCCGCGCCCGGATCAAAGACGGTGAAACCGAAGTGAAGTGCTTGATGAACCATCCCATGGAAACCGGCTTGCGCAAGGATAGCAAGACCGACGAGCTGGTTCCGGCGCACTTCATCCAAGAGGTCGTCTGTAAACTCAAGGACGAGGTGGTCATGACCGCGAACTGGAGCGGTGGTGTCTCGCGGAATCCCTACCTGGCTTTCAAATTCACGGGTGGCGAGGTCGGTGATCCAGTCGAGATCACCTGGACCGACAACCTCGGTCAAACCGAGACCGCAACCGATCAGATCTCCTGACGAAGAGGGCCTGCGCGCTTGGTCACGCAGGTTGAACGCAGAGGTTCATGCACAAGGATGTGTATGATGCCGCTTCGCCGCACTCACCCCGCAGTCATCCATTCCCCCTCGATCACACGGCCTCGGATCCGACCAGCTGTGCCCACGTCGCCGTTCTAGCACGGGTTGGGATCATGATCTCAGCTGCTCTCGCAGCCGATCGATCCGCTCGAGGGTCTGGCGATCGTCGTATGGCCCAAGATAGATCGGTGCCTCCCCGTTCGGACGTTTTCTGAAGCGTTTGTAAGGCCAGAGATACTGTTCCGGACAGGTCGCAACGCACTGCTCGATGCCGCGGTTTAAAGCCGTGGCCGCCGCGAGATCGTCATCGCTGTCGATTCCCTCCGGCGCGGGCAAGCAGTGCATCCGGAATCCTTGATCCGCCGCGAGACGTTCGGCGAACATGAAGATGACGGGGGCGCCGGTCTTGCGCGCGAGTCGATTGACCAACAGCATCGTAAAGGCGGGGATGCCGAAAAATGGCGCGAAGACCGCGCCTTTGTTGGCCTTGGGTTCCTGATCGGGGAGGATGCCAACGAACTCACCACGTTCGAGTGCTTGCACCAACACGCGGATGCCTTTGGCCGTGATCGGTGCCAATTCGGCTCCACTGCGCGCGCGTGCGGCACGAATGAGATCGTCCAGATACTTCTGTGGCTTGTAAAAGATCGCTGTCGGGCCTTGGGCGGCCAGGTAGAGACCAGCGAGTTCCCAAGCGCCTAGATGCGGGGAGAGGACGATCAAGCCCCGACCGTTGCGGCGTTCCAACAATTCAGCGCCGCGGACCTCGCGCACGAGGCTCAGCACGGTTGCGGCGGGCCGCAGCCAGAGATAGCCGATTTCCAGGTAGGTCTTGCCGAATTCGCGTAGATTTCGGTTGCGCAGTTGTTGCTGGCTCGCGTGGTCCAGCTGTGGACAACAGAGTCCAATGTTCAACAGCGCATTGCGACGCTGCTTGTTGGGCCAAACGGCGATCAGTGCGCCGATCAGCATGCCCAGGCGCTGCAAAAGGCGTAATGGCAACCGGGCCATCAAGCGGACAACGCCGCTCGCGAGGGCGTCCTTGATCCCATGATCTCCCAATGGTTGGGTGGGGTTCGCGGGCTTCCTCAATGTGTTCTCCTCGAGACCGTCTCACGGTGTTCAGCGCGGTGATGATTCGATATGGGGGGGCGTGCATCCCAGTGCAGATTCTGACTGACTCCACGACATGAGGAGAGGAACCCGCATCATCGGCGGCTGTTCCACCTCTGGGATGTTGCCCCTGCGCCAGGGCGCGTCATCTCTCAACGGATGGGCTCCACGGCGCCCGACACAGTACACTCTCAGGTCTTGGTTCGTCACATCATTGTCGTTTCCGGATCACAACCACCATACGAGGAGCCACCACGTGAACCATGATCATCCCAGAGCGTTGACGCCGCAAGAGGCCTTCGACATGCTCGCGGCGCAACCTCAAGCGCTGCTGGTCGATATTCGCTCCTCAATGGAATTTCTCTTTGTGGGACACCCGAAAGGGGCGGTTCATGTTGCCTGGATCGATGAACCCGATTGGGTCGTCAATCCCCATTTCGTCACCGAGATTCGCAAACTCTTGCTCGGTGGCGCGGTGTGCGAGTCGGATGGCCCCTGCGCGCCGGTCATTCTCATCTGCCGCAGCGGGAAGCGCTCGCTCGAGGCGGGGAAGGCGCTGATCGAGGATGGTCTGCAGGCCGTCTATCACGTTGATGAAGGGTTCGAAGGCGATCTCGATGACCAACATCATCGCAGCAGCCTCGGCGGTTGGCGTTTCCGGGGATTGCCTTGGGAGCAGTGCTGAGGGCCGCGCGGTCGCTCAGGATCGGGGGGTTACTGAGCCCCCCGCCCCGCGGCCTCGCGTTGATGGGACTCGACATGGCGCAATGTCCGCAGAACCTCGCAGGCCGCGGCAAGATTCTGTCGCGAGGGTTCGGCCAGCAGGTGCTGCAGCTTTTTCTCGAGTGATGCGGCCTGCTCGGCGAGACTGGTTAGCAGCGTGGCGACTTCGGCAGCCGCGTCGGGCCGATTCGAGGCCTCGACACGACACTCGCGCAGCTCGAGTTCAGTGATGAGGTCGGCATGCTGTCGAGTCTGACGATCGGGGTCATGAGCCGGATCGGCGAGCAGTTCAACGAGATGAGCGGCGCGTGCGATGGGGTCGAGAAGGGTGCGGTAGGCCCGTTCGATTTCATTCAAGCCGCGCCGGAGTCCTGGCGTGATGCTGTCGTCGTCACCCGCATCAGGGCGCGTCGTGTCGTGCCAATCGCGATATCCCGCCGCGAGGGCACTCGCATCGATCGCAAAATCAGTCGGCAGGCCAAACAGGTCGAAGTAATTGCGACGGCCGTGGGGAACGGCGAAGATCCTCGTCAATGCCTCTGTGCCTCGAACAATCCAGCAGCAGGATCATCCTAGTCTAGCCGGGGCAAAATTCAAAGGATGATTCGCGACGTTTCGGGACGCTGTCCCGAGGTTCGGGCGAGACGACCTGATCCGACTCGCTCCGCACTCGGCGCGTCAGCCGGGAGGGGTGAGCATGGACAACCGCATGCGCGGCCGTGACCCGCTCCCGAGGATGTCCCGTCAGGCGTTGGCGCCGACCCGCCCGATGCCGAGTTTCACGTCGACCGCTGAGCAACTGTTGCCGGTACGTCCGGGATGCTCGTCTCGGCGGTCCACCAATTGCTGCAGGCTAATGCGGTTGAGGTAGTCATAGATGCGATCGCTGAGATCGTGCCATAAATCGTGGGTCAGGCAGGGTCCGTTGTTCTGGCAGTTGTTCGCACCACCACACCGAGTGGTGTCGACGTTTTCGTCCACCGCCGCGATGACCTCGGCGATATGGATGTCACAAGCCTGGCGAGCCAGGTTGTAGCCACCGCCCGGTCCGCGCACGCTCGTCACCAGGGAGCGGCGTCTGAGCTTGGCGAACAGTTGCTCCAGGTAGGACAGTGAAATGCCTTGTCGTTGCGCGATGTCAGCCAGGGCAATCGGTCCATGCCCCTGGTGAATGGCGAGATCGAGCATCGCGGTCACCGCATAGCGGCCTTTCGTTGTCAGTCTCACGTCTCACTTGCTCTGTATTGGTGTTGCATTGGGCAATGATACGTTACCCGACAAGGGTGATCAATTAATCCATGCGGCTCTTGTGACTAAGAGGCGCTTGGATCGCGCTGGCGATGCCGCCGCGGCAGCCTGTTCGTCATCGCGATCCTCAGTCCTGCTTGCGCACTGGGGTCATGTCGGTGTCCAGGACATCCGTCGCGGGTGGTATTTCCAGGGTGTCGAGGGTTGGGTCGTGTTCAAAGTGCTCCATGATTCCGTTCAATTCCAGTGCTTGTGACATGCGCTCCATGCGTTGATCCATATGGTGGATGTGGTCGAGCATGCGGTTGATCGCGTTCGCAACGGGATCGGGTGCATCACGGGTGGCGCCGTAGGCATCGAAACCGATCCGTTTGGCCGTGTCGGCGCGCCGCTGCGACGCCGCGTCCTGGGGCGGTTCGATGATGCGCCCCGGGACGCCGACAACGGTGGCGCCGGGCGGAATCGATTTAATCACGACCGCGTTCGAGCCGATCCGCACGCCGTCTCCGATCAGGAGTGGACCCAGCACCTTCGCGCCCGCGCCAACGACCACATCGCGTCCAAGGGTCGGATGGCGTTTCCCTTTCTGCCAGGTCGTGCCGCCAAGCGTCACACCATGATAGAGGGTGCAGTCATCACCGATCACGGCGGTCTCACCGATGACCACGCCCATGCCGTGGTCGATGAAGAAACGTCGGCCGATGACGGCGCCGGGATGGATTTCGATCCCGGTGAAGAGCCGGGCCACGTTCGAGAGCAGGCGCGCGAGCCACTTGAAATTCCGTCGCCACAGACGATGCGTGAGGCGGTGGATCAGAACGGCGTGGACCCCGGGATAGGTGGTGAGGACCTCGAAGCCATTGCGTGCCGCGGGATCGCGTTCGAACACACACGCAATATCTTCCTTCAGTCGATCAAACATGGAAAGCAAGCCTCCGCGAAGAGCGTTCAGGTCTCGGGTGGCGAGAGCGCGCTCGGGGGCGTGCCGTCCGCGGCGTTGGGCGCGGATTGCCGTGCTCGCTTGCGACCTTGAGCGGCACTGAGAATGCCGCGCAGAATGTTGAGTTCGACTCGATCGGGGCGGGCGCGGTTGAACAATTGGCGCAGCCGCAACATCAGCTTGCGCGAGTGCTCGGGATCGCCATAACCAATGGTCACCAAGGTTTCGGCAAGGTGTTGAAACAGCCCCTCGAGTTCATCGGCGGTGGCGAGGTCGCGGGTGCCGGGGTTCGGTTCGACGGGACGGGTGCTCAGCACGCAACGGCGGATCTCATAGGCGAAAACCTGCACGGCCGCCGCGAGGTTGAGTGAACTGAACTCGGGGTTGGTTGGGATATGAACGAGTTGGTGGCAGCGGGCGAGTTCGTTGTTGGTCAACCCCGAGCTTTCGCGCCCGAACAGGAGCGCCACCTCACCGGCCGCAGCCTCCCTGATCAACTCCCGCGCGCACTCCGCCGGGTCGAGTGTCGGCCATTCCAGGGTTCGTCGGCGCGCGCTGGTGCCGATCACGAGGCGGCAGCCCGCGAGTGCCGATGGGAGATCCGGATGGATGCCGGCGTGTTGCAGCACGTCATCGGCGCCGCAGGCGCGTGCCAAGGCGTCGGCATCCAGGGCCTGTTTCGGTGTGACCAGTTCTAGACGCGACAGGCCCATGGTCTTCATCGCGCGGGCCGTTGCTCCGATATTGCCACTCAAGCTGGGCTCGACGAGGACGAAGCGGATGCGGGTCAGTGTGGTTGTCAGTGGCTCAGTCATGGGAGTGCAAGTTCTTCAGAAGATGATTACATTGTCAATCTTTGAATCATGACGCGCATCGGTTATCGTGCACCTTATGCAACATCCAAGCCTGAATATCGCCATCCGTGCCGCGCGCAGCGCGGGGAAGCTCTTGATCCGTTACCTCGACCGGGTCGATCTGCTCAAGGTCGAGTCTAAGAGCCACAATGACTTCGTCAGCGAGATCGATCGCAGTGCCGAGGCCGTCATCATCCAGGAATTGCGCGCGCGCTATCCAGATCATGCCATCCTCGCCGAGGAGAGCGGCGCGCAGGGCCGGGGAGATTGGCTTTGGGTCATCGATCCGCTCGATGGCACGACCAACTATCTCCACGGATTCCCCCAATTCTCGGTTTCCATCGCATTGCTGCATAAAGGACGGCTCGAGTGTGGTGTGGTCTATGATCCATTGCGCGAGGAGATGTACACCGCCGCGCGCGGACAAGGCGCGCAACTGAACGATCGGCGCCTGCGTGTCGCCAGTCGCCCTTCACTTCAAGGCGCGTTGATCGGAACCGGTTTTCCCTTTCGCAACCAGCGTCACATCGATGCCTATCTTGGCATGTTCAAGGACATGACGATGGCCACCGCCGGGTTGCGGCGTCCCGGTTCCGCGGCGCTTGATCTCGCCTATGTCGCGGCGGGCCGCACCGACGGGTTCTGGGAGATCGGCCTCGCGCAGTGGGATTGTGCCGCGGGGGCGCTGCTCGTGCAGGAGGCGGGCGGAACCGTCACCGATCTGGCGGGTGGGAAGACGTATCTCGAGACAGGCAACCTGGTGGCGGGGAACCTGAACGTGCACCAAGCCATGCTCGAACTCCTCCGGCCGCATCTGAACGAACGCTTGCCGGCCTGATCCGCTTAGGCCCTCTGCAGGGCCACCGGCGCGCTCAACAGACCCCAACATCAGCCCACCGGTCTGGTCCATGCTGCCTATGAGTCTGCCTTTTCTCGTGTCAAAAGGTCTAGACTATCGGTTGGTTCCAGCCGACGCAGGAGAGACCTTTGTCCATTGCAAAGACACTTGAGTGCTACCTCAAGGAACAATGCATCGAATACCGACTGGTGAAGCACGCCCATACCGGTTCGAGCATGGAAACGGCTGCAGCAGCACGCGTGCCGAGTGATCTGTTGGCGAAGGCGGTGGTGTTCCGGGCCGCAAGATCCTACATCCTCGTGGTGGTCCCGAGCGACGATCAGGTGGATCTTGAGCGGATCCAGGCGCTGGTCGAAAAACCCGTGCAATTGGCGACGGAAGAAGAATTAACGGGGCTTTTTCCCGATTGTGAGCCGGGTGCCGTACCGCCGATCGGGGTTGCCTACGAATTGCGAACCTTGGTTGATCAGCGCTTGCTCGGGCGGCACGAGGTCTACTTCGAATCAGGCGATCACGAGCACCTCATCAAGATCAGCGGCGATCAGTTTGCCATGCTTATGGACGGCACCGAGCAGGTCGATCTCGGGCGCACGATCTGAATGCGGGCATCCTCACCCAATCCAGGATGGGGTTTGATCAACGCGGGCGATCCGGGGTGTGCCGATCGCGGTTGTCTCGGCGCGGCCTGATCGTCTGATCATGTTCGCGGTCCTGCAGACATTTGCCCTGGTGGTTTGTGCCAATGCAGCGCCAGTTCTGGCCGCCTTGTTGCTGGGATCACGGCTGGCCTCTCCGCTTGATGCCGGATGGCTGCTGCGCGACGGACGCCCGCTGCTGGGGCGCTCCAAGACGTGGCGTGGCGTCGTAGCAACATTGGTGTTGACGCCACTGGTCGCGCTGCTCCTCGGCTTGTCCTGGACGGTGGGCCTGATCGTCGCGCTCGGTGCGATGTTCGGCGACATCCTCTCCAGTTACCTCAAGCGTCGCCTGGGTAAACCGTCGAGCGCGCCAGCCGCCTTACTGGATCAGGTGCCCGAGTCGTTGATTCCCGTGATATTGATCCGCTCAGCGATGGGGCTTTCATACGGTCAGGCGGCGCTGGTCGTGGTTGGCTTTACCGTCATCAACCTCGCGCTGACGCCCGTGGCGCGGTGGCTGCAAGGTTTGCGACGAGGGTGGTGATCCGCGGCTTGATCCGAGCCTGGAATCGCCTCGCTCCTGCCTGTCTCCTCGAGACCTGTTGTGCTCATCGGATGGCGAGGGCTCAGGCGCGTCGCAATTCGTGCACCGTCACTTCGGGGGGGCAATTCAGTCGTGCGTTGACCACCGAGGTGCCGGCGCCGACCGAGGTATAACCGATCAGGTCGCCGTAGCGCCAGGGGCCCGCGGCCATCGCGCGCGGACAGCGCGCGTCCCAAACGATCGGGATGCCACCCGGCAAGCAGATCTGGCCGCCGTGCGTGTGTCCACTCAGCATGAGGGCAAAGCCGGCATGGGCCGCCAGACGATAGATCTCGGGGGTATGGGAGAGCAGAATGGCGACCGCCGTCTCGGGAATGTGGGCGGTCGCCCGATCGATATTGTGAACCTGATAGTAGTGTGCGTCGTCGACTCCGGCGAGGTGCAAAACCTCGCCAGCGCGCGTGAGCATGACGGATTCGTTCAGGAGCAGCTGAATGCCGAGCTCCTCGAGACCGGGGACTAATCGCAAGCTATCATGGTTCCCCAGGATCCCGTACACGGGTCCCTGGAGATGCACGCGAATAGTCGCCATCCCGGCTAACACCCGGTCGATCGGCCCAAACGTGCGTGCGCGGTAATCGCCGGTCAGTACGCAAAGGTCGTAGTCGAGTCCGCGAACAGCCTGCGCGATCGCATGGGTGTTCTCGCTGTCCATATCGACGTGCAAGTCAGTCAAATGCAGGATGCGATAGCCATCGAATGCCGCGGGGAGCCGGGGGATGGTGACGCGGTGTTGTTTCACCTGAAGCTGGCGCGCATTGCGCTGGGCGCGGCCATAGAGTCCGCTGACGCGCAAACAGGCACGAATCACACCATGGATCGAGTACCAATTTTCTGGATAGAAAAAATGCGCCCCCGGGCGGCGCAAGACGAAGACTTCGTGGTCCTGTTCCAAGCCAAGGCGCTGACGCAGGTGCGTGCGACCAATACGCTGCGTCAGTTTCGAGAGATCCGTGATCGGGTCTAAGGGTTCCATGATAACCCTGTCGAATGTTTCACTGATCCATGGGGTGGCTCGCACCGCTTAGACGCCCCCCTCGCTGTTCATCAAGCGAATGGTATCATGAGCATCAGGTCCGGTGTCTGTCTGCCGCGCCGTGGGGGATTTGGGTTCGCGGGCGGCCAACCTGGCCCCCCCTGGTGTGGAAGGGACTTGGCGGATGGACCGAGTGTGGTGTGCTGGACTGTCGCACCTGCTTTGACGAGGCCCTCGCCAAGGTGAAGCGCATCCAATTTCCTGCTGGTTTTCAATGGGGAGCCGCGACCGCGGCCTTTCAGATCGAGGGCGCGGCCGACGCCGACGGGAAGTCCGCCTCGATCTGGGATCGCTTCGTGGCGCAACCCGGGCGCATCCGGGATGGCAGTCATGCGAAGGTCGCCTGTGACCATTATCGACGCTACCGCGAGGATTTGGATCTCATGGCGGCGCTCGGTATGGGTGCCTACCGTTTTTCGGTCTCTTGGCCGCGCGTAATCCGTGCGCCGACGCGTCGAGAAAACCCCGCTGGCCTGGACTTCTATGATCGTCTCGTCGACGGTCTGCTCGAACGCGGGATCACCCCGTTTCTGACACTCTACCACTGGGATCTGCCGTGGTTCGAACAGGAGCAGGGTGGCTGGGGGTCGCGCGAGACGGTCTGGCGCTTTGCTGACTATGCCGAGGTGGTCGCGCGCCGGCTCGGCGATCGCGTTCAGCATTGGGTGACGGTCAACGAACCCTTGACCGTGGTGACCGCCGGTTACCTCTCAGGCGATCACGCCCCAGGACGGCGCAACCTGATGCTCGCGTTGCGGGTTGTCCATCATCTGCTCTTGGCGCATGGTGCCGCGCTGCAACGGGTGCGCGATCGGGTTCCCGCTGCCCAGATCGGGCCGGCACTGAATCTCTTTCCGGTCGTTGCGCGCACACGCGCGGACCTGCGGCTGGCCGAGCGGATCGATCGATTGGTGAACCGACTGTTCGTCGACCCAATCCTGACGGGGCGCTATCCCGCGTTTCTGCAGCGGATCCTGTCACTCTTCGGCTGGACCCTGCGCCCGGGTGATCTGGAGTTGATCGCGCAGCCCATCGACTTCATCGGTGTCAATCACTATGCGCGGATCATCATTGAGCGAGGCGTCCTGCCCTGGTTGAGCGTTCGACTCGCGCGCAGCCCCGATCCGCACGCCAGTCATACCGATATGGACTGGGAGATCTTTCCACGTGGACTACTCGACACCCTCACCTGGCTGCGTGAGCGCTACGGCAATCCCCCCGTCTTCGTCACCGAGAACGGTGCGGCCTTCCACGATCGGGTCGAGGCGGATGGGCGGGTGCGTGATGCGTCACGGCGGGAATTTCTGGAGGCCTACCTCTTCATGTTGAATCGAGCGATCGCTGGTGGGAGTGACGTGCGTGGTTATTTCGTCTGGAGCCTCCTGGATAATTTCGAATGGGCGTTGGGTCTGTCCAAACGCTTCGGCTTGATCCATGTGGACTACGAGAGTCAGAAGCGGACGCTGAAAGCGAGCGCTGATTGGTACGCATCCGTGTGCCGCACGGGCGGTTTCGCGTTGTCTGAGTCGGTCTATCTCGCGCTCTTGGCGAGCGCGCTCAATGAGCCTGAACCCAGTGAGGCACATGCATGAACGCCAGCGTGATCATTCCCACCCTGAATGAGGCAAAGCTGCTGCCAGGATTGCTCGACCGCCTGGCGCGGCAGACCTGTCAGGATTTCGAGACCATCGTCGCCGATGCCGGCTCGACCGATGGGACCCGCGAGATCTGTCGCGAGCATGGGGTCATTCTGACCACGGGCGGTATGCCGGCGGTCGGGCGCAATCGTGGTGCGGCGATGGCACGTGGTGAGCGGTTGTTCTTCTTCGACGCCGATGTCCTGCCACCTGAGGATTTCATGGAGCAGGCGCTCGCGGAAATGGCGACACAAGGGCTGCGCCTCGCCACCTGTCGGTTCACACCCGATTCGGATCATCCACTCGATCAGTTGCTCTTCGAATTGGCCAACCAGTTCGTGAAACTGAGTCTTGAGGTGGACCCGCATGCCGGAGGCTTCGCCATTTTTGTCGACCGTGACCTCTTTGAGATGGTTGGAGGATTCAACGAATCCTTGCGTCTCGCCGAAGACCACGATTTCGTGCGGCGCGCGGCGCGTCATGCGCCTTTGGGGATGCTGGAGTCGACCCAAATCAAGATGAGCGTGCGGCGACTCGAGAAGGACGGGCGTTTCAGTTATAGCGCGAAATGCATCCGGGTCGAGCTCCATCGTCTCTTCAAGGGCGAAGTGACCGAGGATATCGTGGACTACCAGTTTGGCTATGATCAACCCAATCCATCCACGCGCCCGGATGAAACACTCGAGCGCCTCATTGCGAGAATGGAGGACTGGCGGCGCGAGTACGCCGCCATGCTCAAGCGCCTCTCCAATGACGTGAAACGCTCGCCCGAGGTGCACGAGGCGATGACCGATTTGCGCGGTCGCTTCGATCAATTGAAGGACGCGGTGCGGGCCTATGTAACGCGCCGCTGAGTCCGCCTGGCCCCGCTCGAACACGGCACGGGCTGGATTCGCACCCGCAGTCACTCCAGGCGTTTCAGTGTCCAGATAGGGTCCATGGCGCGCAGTGATTCCCTGCCGGATCCAGGTTCGCGCTTGGGCCTGCGGCCTGTCATGGACACCGCTCGGGAGCGGGTGCCTTCAGCTCGCGAGCACGACGTCTTCGTACAGGTCGGCCACGGACAGGGTGACCTCGAGGCCACCGCAGCGGAAGGTCAAGCCCCCGTCCTCGATGATCTCGTGGCGCCACTCTCCTGCCTCCGTGCGCCGAAACCGTTCCACGCGACGGCAGTTCTGCGCCACCAGCAGATAGTCGCGCAGGGACGGCAGGGTGCGGTAGGCGATGAGCTTCTCGCGCCGGTCAATGATCTCGGTTGAGGGCGAGAGCACCTCGGCGATCAGACAGGGCGATGTCTTGTAGAGCGACTCCCGATCGTCCGGATCGCAGGTCAAGACCACGTCTGGATAATAGAATGCCTCATGTGCCGACACCCGCACCTTCATGTCGCTGATGAAGACGCCGCAGGGTGTGCCGCGGGTCGCTGTGCGCAGGTGAAACGCGATGTTTAGGCTGATCCGATTGTGCGTCTCACCGGCTCCAGCCATGGCAAAGACCTGACCGGCGACATATTCGTGGCGGATGTCGCTGGCGAGCTCGCCTTGTAGATAGTCGTCAGGATCAAGGTGAAGAGGTGTCGCGGGTTGTGTCATAGGGGTTGTCCTCTGCCAGTGGGACGCAAGCGCGACCAGTTTACGCCACCGCGCCGGCGACGTCTTGCGGTCAGAGTACGAGTCAATCGGAGTTCCTCTCCATGCAGGAGGGAGTCGCATTCGTGCGGTGCGCAGTAGCACTACCCAAAGACTTGGATGATCGGCTTGCTTCGGATCGGCCAGCGGCTGCGGGGGTCTCGGCGGCAAGGATGTCGCCGTGAAGCCTCCAAGGATGGATTCACGGCGACATCCACAACTGCTGGCTGACCCGCAGCCGAATACTCATTGGTGACTGGGATGTCCGATTCGGATCCGCAGCATGGCCCGTGCGTTGTCCCGGCCGATTTGCTGTGCCACCTCTGTGGGCAGTTGCGCCAACCAACCACGGATGTGCTCGACCACCTGGTCGAAATTCCGCCATCGATTGACGCTGAAGGTATCCACCCCGATCACGAAGCGGTCTGGTCGTTCGATGAAGAGTTCGCGCCATTCGGGCAGCAAGCGACCTTCCGGCGCGATTCGCTCGTCCCGCACAGAGGTATCAATCCAGAGATGGTCCGGGTAGCGATCGAGATAGTCGCGCAGGCGTTCGGGGCGCGGATCGGTACCGAGATGTGCCCAGAGAATCCGGGCCTGTGGCCACAGCTCGAAAGTTCGGTCGATAATCTCTGGGTCTCCGTGAATCATCAGCACCAGGTTCCGCCGGGCCGCAAGGTCGACAATGGCTTGGAACACCGGGCTGTTGCGATGGCTGGCGAAGAGATGGATCTCACCAATGCCGACCCAGTGATGCTCGTCCAGCCATTGTTCCATGCGGGCTGGCAGTGTGTCATCGCGGAACCAGTTTTCCTTGTCGAGCGGGTCGCGGTAAAGACCGGCGAACGGGAAAATCCGTTCCGGGGCAGCTTGATAGAGCGTTTGCACCCGCTCTGGTGGGGTGCTGGTGACAATCGCCTGCTCAATGCCGGATCGATCGAACCGAGCCAGGATGTCCGCCGGTGTGAAATGGGCGGCGTCACCTTCCGAGTAGTGCAGATGCGCATCGAACAAGGGCATCCGCGCCATGGCCGGAGTGACCAACAGGCTCAACAGAAGACCGCCTACCAGTGTCCGCGGGACGCGCGAGGCTCGGTTGCGTGCATGCGGTGTCATCTCGGTGTCTCTCTATTGTCTTCGATGGTCTCGGTCTCTGGCGTGCTGCACCCTATCGCGCCCGGGGAGTCACATACAGTCTGTTGGTGCCGGCTCGGAATAGACTAGATCGCTGTACTCAAGGCCTGGAACAAGGCGTAGCAAAAACGGGTGTCTTCGCTGGCCTTGCGCAGGGAGATCGTCTGGCTGTGCCGTTCGAATGGACTCTGCTCCCCGTCCGGGGTAGCACCGACCTTCCAGTAGCCCATGGACCAGTCGGCGAAGAGCCGCTGCCCGGCATAACCGCGCACCACCACCAATGGCTCGCTGTGGCGCGGGTCCTCGGCGATGCGCGCCATCAGCGCCTCCACCGGCTCTTGACGTCCTTCAAGGAGTTGCATGAAGTAGCCGTTCTGGTAGATCAGCAGTCCGGTGATGCCCTCGGGCCGATTGCTCGCGCGCGATTGCGCGACGATCTCATCGATATGCTCGCGCCCGAGCGCCTCGTTGGCCCGGCTGAGGTAGATCAGGTAGTAGACCCGTGAGGCGTTGCATGGCGGCTGTCGATGGTTCTCTGCGATGGCCTCGAGCAGGGCCTGCTCGGGCATCGGCCGATACAGATGAAACCCCTGGAGCGCGTCGCATTTCAGTGCCTGCAGCTCGAAGAGCTGGGCCTCGTTCTCGACGCCTTCGGCGATCAGTCGCTTGCCGAGTGCGTGCCCCATCTTGACCATCGCGCTGATGATCAGGCGCGCATCCTCGCGGTGCTCGATGCCGTCGACGAATGCGCGGTCGATCTTGATCTGCGAGACCGGTAAGCGGAGTAGCTGCAGCAGCGAGGAGTAACCGGTGCCGAAATCATCGACGGCAACCTGCATGCCGAGTTCAGCGAGGGCATGCAGGATCCGCAGGTTTTTCTCGACGTCGGCGAACAGGGCGGTTTCGGTGAGCTCGAGCAGTAAGCGCGTTGTGTCGGCACCGGTGCGCTGAAGAATCAGTGCGAACTCATCGATGATGTGCTCATCGTTCAACTGTGCCGCGGAGAGGTTCAGCGAGAGGTAGGGCGGACTGTCTGGGTAGGCCTGTGCAAGCCGCTGCTGTGCGCTGCACGTCTGCTCGAACACCCAGCGCCCAATCTCGACGATGGCGCCGGACTGCTCAGCGATCGGCACGAAGAGGGCGGGCGAGACCGGACCGCTGCGCGGATGCCAGCGCAGCAGGGCCTCTGCGCCCTGGATGCGCAGACTGTTAGCGGCGAGGATCGGCTGGAAGGCCAGGCTCAGCTCGTTGCGCGCAATGGCGTGGCGTAGGCCGGTGACGAGGCTCAGACGCTCTTTGGACTGCTCACCCAAGTCGCGTGAGAAGGACCGCCAGGTGTTACGCCCCTGGGCCTTGCTTGCGTGCATGGCAATGTCGGCATTGCGCAGCAGCACATCGGCACTGATCGTGGTGCCGAGGCCGAGCGCGAAGCCGATGCTGGCGGTGCAGGTGATGTCGTGGTTGTCCAGCTGCAGTGGTAGGCGCAGCACGGCGTTGATCTGTTCGGCCAGTCGCACGACATCGTCGGTGTGCGTGACCTGTTCGCACAGCACCACGAACTCATCGGCACCCAGGTAACCGACGGTGTCGCCTGGATGAACCTGACCGAGCAGCCGTCCGGCGACCTGCACCAATGCCTGATCGCCGATCGGATGGCCGTAGTTGTCGTTGAGCAGCCTGAAGTCATCCAGATCGATAACGAGGACGGCCACCCAGCGCCGGCGGTGCTCGGAGCGCTGCAGCGCATGTTCGAGTCGGTCGCAGATCAGAATCCGATTGGGTAAACGCGTGTTCGGATCGTGGGTCGCGCGCCACCACAGATCTTGCTCGGCGAGCTTCTTCGCGCTGATGTCCTGTAGGGCGGCGACCAGCACCACGCGATCCGCGTCGATGAATTTGCTCAGCGAGGCGACAGCAGGGAATAGGGTGCCATCCTGGCGATAGCCAGTGATCTCACCGCGATGCCCCATTGGTAGATGCTGCAAGGGGCTTTGCTCGAAGGCGCGCATGGCCTCGCGATGACCGGGTCGCTGATGGGGTGGCAGCAGCAGATCGACCTGCAGATGAGTGAGCTCCGATAAGGTATAGCCGAACAACTTCGCCGCGCCAAGATTGGCTTGCAGGATCCGACCGTCGGCCTCGGCGGCAATCACGGCCACGTCGACGATATCGAGGATGCGATGAGAGAGGTCCGAGACGCCAGCATCGCAAACCGGGATCGGTCGATCATCCAAGTGAGACCGGGAGAATAACTCGGTGACGTTGGGTGTGCGCGGGCTTCGCGAGCGATAGCGCTCGGGAATCCGCGGCGCGATCCGGCCAAAGGACTGGATGATCTCGAAGGTGCCATCGGCTCGGCAGCGGGCGAGGAAACTGTTGACCTCGGCGTGATGACTGCACGGATCCATGCGCACTTCACCTTGGCAGGAGTCGACGCGCACCTGTTCCAGTGCCTGAACGACGCTTGCTGGCTCAGTGCAACCGGCGGCCTTGACCGCCTGCGCGTAGGCGTGCACACAGCAGTAGGCGGCCTCACCGAAGTTGGTCAGCACGCCGCGGCCGTTGGGCCACAGGGCATCGACCTCTGGATGCGCGCGCAAACGCTCCAGGTAGGCGCGACTCCGCGCGGTATCGACCGACATGAAGTAGGTGTTGGAGGAGTAGAGCCCGGTGCGAACCTCGGGCTTGAGAAAGCCGGCCATGGCCTCGTCGAAGTGGCCCATCACCACGGCGATCTTCTTCAACCCATGCGTGGCGAAGTCGTTCAGCAGCTTGATTTGGTCGCGTCCGGCAAAATACGGAACGAAGACGTCGGCGCCCGAGGTGCCGAGCCGATCGAGGAGAGCCGCGAGTCGCTGTGCTGGCAGGCCGAACGGCAGATAGTCTTCGCCGACCACTTCGCCGCCGATCCTCGATAGCGCACGTTTGGCGACGTCGATCGAGCCGAACGGCCATTCGTAGTTGTGGCCAGCAAAGAACATCTTCGGGCCATAGCGCTCGGCCATGAAGGGAATCATCTGCTCGATCTGCTGATTTGGCAGCGCGGCGCAATGGAAGAAGAAGCGCCCGGCGATGCTGCCTTCATAGAAGGAGAAATTCAGGTAGGGGACCTGCCTGGGCTCGGTGATCTGAGCAGCGATCGCGATGCGGGAATTGCTGAGCAGGTTGCCAATTAACGCCGAGCAGCCATGCTCCTCAAGCAGCCGCTTGGCTGCGCGCAATGCCGTATCCGGCATGCTGCCATCGTCCTCGATGACGAGCTCGAGCGGGCGACCGAGCAGACCGCCGCTCGCGTTGATTTCCTCGACGGCGATCTGAGCAGCCCAGGAGATCTCCTGGCCGTAGAGATCGGCAATACCACTGAGCGGTGGCATCAAACCGATGCGAATCATCTATCCCCCTAAAGAAACACCGATAAAGAAACACCGAGACCGCGTGTGCTCAGTCTAACCAATGACATGCCTTGGAGACGGACGTGCTGTTGTGCCCGTTCTGTGTTCTGCGACAGCCTCGGACGGTGACCAGTCGATACGATCAAAAGGCGTGCGTTGGCGGTATCGACACTGTTGATGGAGAACGGTGGGTCTGATTTCCGCCAAGACGGCTTAACACAGATTTCTGGTCGATCCATATCCGTTCTAAAGGGTCTGTGTCAGGGGGAATGCATTGTCCTGGACAATAATACTCGATTCGAGGACCTGTCAATCATGCCTGCGCCAGCGCCTCGATTTCTGAGTCGGCACCGGCAGGGCTTGCACGCTGGAGGCTGGAAGCGGCTGCGTTGGATAGCGCCAAGCCGGCCTTCGGGCGTTGGTCGCGGAGGTCACGCCGTCACCCCGGCCCGACTGACGGCCGGGCGTGTCGGCGAGGCTAGGGGACGGCAGGAGCGAATCGCAGACGGCTAACCGGGTGCGCTCGCGCGCTCAGCGCGCGGAGCACGCGCTCAAGACACCTCAGGAATCCTCTTGAACGAGTCGTCTGGCTCCCGGTAGCCATCGGGTTTCTGACGCTTGGGGAGCTCGACCTTCTCGCGGTCATGGCATCAACGCCCGATTCCGGATCCTGGTCCCGGTGGGGACTCAGGCTGAGCGACGAATGTCGGCGATCGGGATGGTCACAGACACCGGACGATGCAGCATCTCGAGCAAGAGTTGCACGCGCTGCTCGCCACGATGGGTTTGGAAGATGGCATCCAGTCCGCGGAAGGGTCCTTGAATGATCTCGACTTTCTGGCCCGGCTGCATCACCGTATTGAGCGGCTGAGCCGCGAGCCGGCAGCGAATCTCATCGATCAGTTGATCCTCGACCGGCAGGGCCTCGCCGCCAAAGGCGACCAACCGCGAGACACCGCGGGTTGAGCGCAAGGGATACCAATTGTCGACCCAGCGCTGGAGTTGAATGAAGAGGTAGTTCGGGAACAGGGATTCTTCGACTTGGACGCGCCGGCCGCGACGGATGTGTTCGACCATCAGGCACGGTCGATAGACGCAATACCCTTGCTGAGCGAGGTTGAATTCAGCGCGATCCTCCTGACGAGGCTTCGATTGCACGAGATACCACAGGGGGCGTGCCGCGCTCTCTGGGTTCTCCTGTTCGCTCCGCTGCATCGCCTTCAGTCCTGAATCACGTGGTCTCGCTGGCTCCATCCGCCGGGATGATCCTCCAGTCTGCAGTCTGTCCCGGTGGCGGCGCCTGTCCTACGCGGTGATCGAGACCCAATCTCCATTCATAGCATGACGATGAAGCTCATCACGCTGGAGTCCAGACGCGCTCAACTGCATAAGTGATGTCTTGTTGAGTGGAAGTGTAGCACGCGCGCATTGGTTCGCAGGACACCAGCGTTCGGGCTTGAGCGGACGTGCCGTGTTTTCATCAGAGATCAATGGATTTCGCCGTTGATGAGACGAACCCGCCGATCGAACAACGCCGAGAGTGCTTGATCGTGGCTGACAACAATGAGCGTCATTTTCGAGTCGGCGCACTCTGTGAGCAGAAGTTGGAGAAAATCCTCCCGCCGATCGGCGTCGAGCGCCGAGGTCGGTTCGTCAGCGATCAGAATCTCGGGTGCGCCGATCAGGGCGCGCGCGGCGGCGACTCGCTGTTGCTGCCCCACCGAGAGTTGCGTCACGGGTTGCTTGGCGCATGCGGCCTCGCCCAGGTCGAGTTGTTCGAGCAGTCTGAGGGCCTCGGCCCGCAGGGCCTGCGACGTGCGCTGGCGCGGGCCGGGACGCATCGCCTGTGCGCGCTCGCGCCGCCGTCGCGAGAAGCGACAGGGGAGCAGCACATTCTCGAGGATGGATAAGTACGGAATCAGATTGAACATCTGAAAGACGTAACCGATGTGATCGGCGCGAAAGTGATCCCGCGCGATCGCGGTCATGGTGTCGAGCCGTTGCCCGAGGATGTGGATGCGGCCTTGACTGGGCGTGATCACGCCGGCGAGCAGGTTTAGCAGGGTCGTTTTGCCGCTGCCGCTCGGACCTTCGATCAGGATGCGCTCGCCGGGCGCGATCCGCAGTCGCTCGATCGAGAGCAGGCTCGAGGCATTGGAACGCCACCGAAACCTCAGTCCATCTAGGTCAACGATCGGTCTGGGGTGCAGGTCTTGGCGCGTCATGTCGGACGTCATTTGGCGCGTCCCAGCCGGCGCGCTCCTTGGCGCGTCTGTCCCGGCGCCGCGGGGCGGTGCGTCCGTGGCCTGATGGTGTCCGTCACGCCTAGAAGGGCACGAAGTTGACAACGGCCTGTCGCGGCGTCAGCTCAGCGCGGCCTTGGCCCTCGGCCGTCACGTAACTCACTAGGATCCGTTCGACGGCAGGAAAGCCGGCGAAGAGTCCCAGTGCAGCGGACCCGAGCTGGTCGGGTTGATCGCAGATGAATTGGTAGGTGACGACCACATCGGCGTGTTGGTCGGAAGCGTCGTGTCCCTGTTGATGAGAGTGCGAATGGGTGTGTTCACTGCCGCTCGCTGGGGCATCGTCGAAGCCGGTTTCGAAGGCAGCCGATGCCATGCGGCAGCGCGCATCGGTATTGAAGCGGATCATGGCATCGCCAGCCAGCAAATTGCTCTTCGCCAGCGCGATCGTCGCGCGTTCCTCGTCGCTGCGCGGCGCGCGCTCGAACCCAACGAGGCTGGCAGCGGGACAGATCAGCTCGACATGCACCAGGTCATCCTCGGTCGCGACCGTCAGATGGGCGAGTCCGTGAACATGTGGAGCCTCCGTTCGCTGTGCGTTGGGATGCGCCCATAGATCAGCACTTGCAATACTGGCGGCGAGCCACGGGATCAAGGCGATCATGATGATCTGAACGCTTCGGCGGTGCGATGGCATCGGCGTGTTGCCCTGGATGCGATCTGGGTCAGGTTGCGGGTTCTTGTGCATCGGTACCACTCTCTGAGTCATGACGACATTCAACTGACAGCAGGCGCTTGCATCAGGTTTGAGGGGGGCCGGGTGATGGCGCGGCGCCTGATGGGGCCTCGAGCCGTCTGCATGACCGCACGGCGAGTGATGGTCTCAACCGTTTTTCTCGGCGCACTGGGCACAGGTCCCGATGACCTCCACGACCCGTCGTTGCGCGCGAAAACCGCTGACATCGGCCGCGCTGCCCAAGCTCTGCGTGACGGCTGCGTCGTCGATCTCGGTCACCACCCCACAATCATGGCAGATGAGAAATTGGCTGGAGTGCGGATGCTCAGGGTGATTGCAGCCAACGAAGGCATGCATGCTCTCAATCTTGTGAACGAGTCCATGTTCGAGCAAGAAGTCAAGGGCGCGGTAGACCGTCGGAGGGGCGAGGGTGCGGGCCCCGTCACGCATGGCTTCGAGAATCTCGTAGGCACCGAGCGGACGGTTGGAGGCGCACAGGATGGCGAGCACCCGGCGGCGTTGCGTGGTGAGCCGGACTCCGCGCTGTTGGCAGATGGACTCGGCGCGTGTCAGGACATCGGTACTCATCGGCATGTTCAAGATCCGTCTCCCGTCAGCTCGCACTCTTCAATGCCTTGTAGGCCGCGCGTCGTCGCTGCAAGACACGACTGATGAGCGCGGAGACGACATAGGCACCGCCAGCGAGCAAGATCATGGTCGGTCCGGCCGGCAGGTCAGGGCCGAAGGATAGCGCGAGCCCGGTTGAGGTGAACAGTCCGCCGAGCAGGGTGGCGATCACCATCATGCTGCCGAGCGAATGCACATAATGCCCCGCGATGGCGGCTGGAAGGGTGAGGAGGGCGATGACGAGAATGAGTCCCACGACCTGGATCAAGAGCACGACCGTGACCGCGACGAGGCAGAGGAGCAGGAGGTAGAAGGCCCCGACCGGAACCCCGCGCAAGCGCGCGAACTCCTCATCGAAGGTCACCGCGAGCAGTTGTCGATAGAAGAGGGCGAGGATCAGCACCAAGACGAGATCGAGTGCGGCCATGAACCAGAGTTCTCGATGCGGAACCAAGAGGATGTTGCCGAACAGAAAACTCATGAGATCAGTTGAGTATCCGGGGGTCTTGGAGATGAAGAGGATGCCGATCGACATTCCAATCGCCCAGATTGCACCGATCAGCGTGTCTTCCTGCGCGTTCCAGTAGAGTCGCACGAGTCCGATCAGCACCGCGGCGAACACCGCGGCGAGCAGCGCCCCAAGCACTGGGTCGAGACCGAAGTAGAGGGCCGCGCCCATGCCGCCGAGCACCGAATGGGCAATTCCGCCGGCCATGAAGGCGATACGCTTGACCACCACAAAGGTCCCGATGATGCCGCAGCCTAGGCTCGCGAGCAGTCCGGCCATCAGGGCGGTTTGGAGGAAGCTGTGTTGGCCGAGCGCTTGAAGGAAGTCGTGCATCGATCAATGCTCGTGCCGGAGCTCTAACGGTTCGCCGCCATGGGCGACCTGACGGATGTTCGGGCCGTAGAGCTGATGGATGAAGTCGGCATCGACACTGGCGGTGCTGTGACACATGAGCGTACGGTTCAAGCAGGCGACACGATCCACATAACCCGAGATAAAGGCGATGTCGTGGGAGACGACCAGGATCGTCAGGCGTTCGTTCAAGCGCGCGAGAAGATCGAAGATATCGCTTTCGCGGCGCTGATCGATGTTTGCAGTCGGTTCGTCGAGGATCAAGATGTGCGGCTCAGAGACCAGGGCGCGGGCGAGCAGGACGCGCTGCAGCTGCCCGCCCGAGAGCGTTCCAATGCGCCGTTCCGCCAGGTCGAGCGCCTCGACTTCGGCGAGGGCCGTTCGGGTGGCGGCGCGATCGCTTGCGCGATGCCAACCGATGCCAGTGCCTCGCCCGAGCCGCCCCATGAGGACGACCTGTGCAACGGAGATCGGGAAATCGCGCGGAAAGGTCGGGAACTGGGGGACATAGCCGATCCATCGAACCGCATGATGGGGGGCTCGGCCTAGGACGTGAATGCGTCCCTGCTGTGGCTCCAGAAGCCCAAGCACCAGTTTCAGGAGTGTGCTCTTGCCCCCGGCGTTCGGACCGACGAGACCGACAAACTCACCGGCAAGGATCTCGAGGTCGACGCGCTCGAGTACCGGTGCCTCACCGTAGGAGAAACTCACCCCGTCTAGGCCGATGACGGGGGCGCCGCGCGCCGGTCTCGGGTGCCTGGATGGAGCCATGGTGGTGGAGCCCATCAGGAATCCTGTTCCGGCGCAAGCTGCTTGGCTAGGTGACGAAGATTGTTGAAATAATCCCCAGACAGTGGGTCGATGACGACGACTTCACCGCCGATGGCCGCGGCGATTTGTTCAGCGGCGGCGGAGTTGTATTGTGGTTCGACGAAGATAACGCGGGTTCCCCGCTGGCGGGCCTGCTCGATCAAGCGAGCGAGGGCGCGGGGGCCGGGTTCCTTGCCTTCGTGCTCAATGGCGATTTGGGTCAGGCCATAATCGTCGGCGAAGTATCCCCAAGCCGGGTGATAGACCATGAAGTGGCGGTCGTCGAGGCTCGCGAGGCGTGCACGGATCTCCTCATCCAGCGCCTCGAGGTCGGCCGCGAAACGGTCGTAGTTGGCTTGAAAAGCGGCCGCATGCTCGGAAGCGAGTGCGGTTAAGGCGTCACGGATGCGCGCGGCCATGAGTTTGACGCGTTGCGGGCTTGTCCAGACGTGTGGGTCGATCGCGTCGAGTGGATCGGCGTGCCCATGGTCGTGGTCATGACCATGATGGTGGTGATGGTCGTGTTCACGTCCTTCGAGACCGTCTCGCGCATCGAGCAGGGTCATGCGCGGATTGGCCGCTTGCAGCCGCGACATCCAGGCCTGTTCAAAGCCGACGCCGGTGCGCACGTAAAGGTCGGCGGCGGCAAGTGAGGCGATCTGGCGCGCGGTGGGTTCGTAGGCGTGTGGATTCTGCCCAGGCTGCACCAGCGTCACCACCTGTGTGTGGTCACCGCCGATGCGTTCGACGAAGGTCTGGAGTGGGACAACGCTGACGAAGACCGAAAGCGGATCTGCCGCGACGGCGCTCGCGCGGCTCAGGACCAAGACCAAGAGGACGGAGACGAGACGCTCTCGCATGGTTGGCAGGCTCCAGTGGTGGTCGAATAGGGTGTTGCGATCGGATGACGGAAGCAGCGCGGCGCGTCGGTGCCCTGCTCGCGCGGATCGACCGAACGAACAACAGTCCGTGGCCGCGGAGGATCACCCCCACTCTGAGATGGCAACAATATAACAACTCGGCCGCGCCTTCCAATCCTGCCGTTGCAAGTCACCGATTCTCAACACCCGATTCCGCGCCGTGGTGAGGCAGGTCCGTCCTGCATGACGCCCCCCGAGCGTCCTTGATTCCGATCCTCGCAGGATTGCCCCGAGTGAGTGTCGCGGCGGACCTGGTGAGAGGTTGCGTCAGCGGCGGATTTTCCGCAGGATGCAGCGGCGCTGGCTGCGGCGTGAGCAATGGCAAGGAGGGGGGCTTCCTGCATGGTCCGTAACATCGATGATCGGTTCGCTCTCAGCGTGCGGACGGTTATGGTTCGATTATCCGGGGTTCCCTCAGAGGGCGGGGTGGTGCCATGAGCCTGACCACAGAGTTCCTCTGGGCAGTCGGTTTGAGCCTCTACGTGCTCGCGGTACTGGTGTTGACCCGGATACCCTATCAAATGATGGTCGCCCGTGGCATGGAGCCCATCCGTGCCGTGTATTACAACCGCAAGATCGTCCACATGCTCGGCGGCGGCGTGGGCTCGCTGATGGTGCCGCTCGTCTTCACCAGTCCCTGGTTTCCGCTGATCTGCGGGTTATTGCTGACGCTCTTGACCCTGGCCGCGCATGTCACTGGCATGCGGTTCAGTTGGTTTCAAACCGCCGATAACCGCAACGATGTGAAGTTCGCGCTCATGTGGGCGATTTCGGTCTCGGCGCTCTGGTGGTTGCTCGATGATCCCTGGCTCGCCATCCTGCCGGCACTCTACATGGCCTTCGGTGATGGCGTCACGGGCATCGCGCGGAACCTCATGATCAAACGCCGCTCGAAAAGTCCCGTTGGAAATGTGTTCATGTTGCTGGTCTGTGCCCCCTTGGGTTGGGTGATCGGGGGGCAGGCACAGCCCGCGATTCCGGAGTGGGGACTGCTCTCCGCGCTGGTCGCAACCTGGATCGAACGCTACGAGTTTGGTCCGATCGATGACAACGTATTGATCACGGTCGCTGCCTCTGGGGTGCTGCTGCTTGGGGCCTTGGTTGGCCCGATTCGATAGGCGCTCATCGCCATGTCGCCGCGACCGTCCAGATCCCAATCATCAGAGGCTACGGAAGGGAGCAGCACGTCCGGCTAGGGTCTCTCGCAAGGCGTCAGAACCCGCTTTCATCAATAAGATCGTCTGAACGACGGCCGCACACCCCACACCCATCACAGGAGACATTGTCAATGCTGAGTTCGCAACCGCGCCGATTGCGCAAGTTCGTTCTGATCACGATCATCGCGGCGCTATCCGTGCCCTGGCTCGCGCAAGCCGAGGAGGTCGTCACGCCAGGGCAGCTTATCGGTGTCAAGGCGTTGAGTCATCCCGACTGGTTCAAGAACAGCTTTCTCGATCTGGCTGAAGATGTCGAGGAGGCCGCCGCGCAGGGCAAGCACGTCATCCTCATCATGGAGATGGAAGGTTGCCCCTATTGCTACAAAATGATTCAAGAGAACTTCGCCAACGCGCCCTACCGTGACTTCATTCAAGAACACTTCGATGTCATCGCGCTCGACACCAAGGGGGATCGCAAGGTCGCCGTGACGGCGGAGATGTCGATGACGGAAAAGGAGATGGCCGAGCTCTATCAGGTTCGCTTCACCCCGACCCTGATTTTTCTCGATCCGGACAACCGCCCCGTGGCGCGGATCACCGGATACCGTCATCTCGATGATTTCAAGCTCGTGCTCGACTATGTCCAGGAGCGCGCCTATACCCAGCAGGACTTCAATCAGTACGCGTTGGCGCGGCGTGACGCGGACCTGTATCAATTCCGTGCCCATCCACACATTCAGGATCTCGATGACCTGAGTCAGGTTGAGGACACACCGCTGGCGATCCTGTTCGAGGATGGCGGCTGTGTGGCGTGTGATGCGCTGCACGACGGACATCTCGCGGATCCGCACATCCGCGAACTCCTCGAGGGATTCACCCTGGTCCGTCTCGATACCCGCTCCGAGGCCCCGCTGATCGATGTCCGGGGCAAGACCACGACACCCAAGGCATTCGCCGAGGCACTCGGCATTCACTACCGGCCCAGCATCGTGTTCTTCGATGCGGGGAGCGAGGTCACGCGCATCGAAGGAGACCTCTACCGTTTCCACTTCGGTGGTTTCTTGGAGTATGTTGCGGGTCGCCATGCCGAGAGCTTCCCGGACAGTCCGTTCGACTACATCAATGCGAAGGCGGCGGAACTCATGGCGGCGGGTCAGGACGTGTTCATCACGGACGACTGATTTCGGATCCCTCTCTCACCGAGGACGATGTCGATGAATGCAATCAACCAGGGCGTCGGTGCGTGCGTCTCAGCCACGCCAATGCGGTATTGGCTTGGCGCTGGAGTTTTGGCGCTCAGCGGTTGTGGTGGCGATCTGATCGCGCCTGACAGCTTGTTCGAGACGCCAGGTGCCGAGGCCTTCTACAACCAGATCGCGGACGTCTGCGGTCATCTCTCGGTCGGCAATCAGCCGCTGAATTATTTGATCAATGTCAGCGACGACAATGTCTACTTCCTCGATGAGACCAGCAAGCTCTATTTCGGTCGGATCGATCGTTCGACCTATGCGACCGATCTCAATGGGTTCTATCCGACGGGGACGAACACCGCGGCGCTGAATTGTATCTTCGAGCAACTCGATCAATCCCCGCCGTCTTGAGCGGGAGGCGATCGCAATGGCGGCGGAGAATCCCCGAATTGGCGCCCCGCGGGAGCGGCATCGGGTGCTGGTGACCTCTTCAACGGAGTCTGGCTCGGGTGTACGACGCAGCTGATCGCTACGATGAGGATCTCCTTCTGAAGGTGCCGATCCCCCTGTGGTTGGTGATCCTCTTCTTGGTTCGTCACCTGCTGTTGCTCGGGATCACCTTCATGCCCACGATGGGTGAGGGGCTTGCGATCATCCGCAATCTGGTCATGCCCGCCTATCTGCTGGCCGATCTGCCGGCCGTGCTGGTACTGCTCGCCGCCATGCGGCGCGCACGACCCTGCAAGGACTGGGTGAGATGGATCTGGTGGCGCGCCCGCGAGATCCTCAGCCTGTCCATCCTGCTCTATCTGGCACTGGTCGGCCGCGCAGTGTGGCAGGAGCATTCGTTCCTGTGGCAGAGCATCGACGAGGCGATGCTGGTGTCATTGATGCTGTCGCTCGCCGCGCTGGTTTATCTGTGGCGTTCGTCGTTGCTGGCCGCCGTGGTTCGAGATTGTCCTGGACAGCGCGACTGATGGCACGTCAGCACGCGCGACCGAGTGCTTGGACCGTGCTGGCCTCTGGGATCTGCGCCCTGGTCCTGACCCTGGGCATCGCGCGTTTTGCCTACACGCCGATGATCCCGGTGCTCCAGTCGCAGACCGGCATGGGTGAGGCGTTGGCGGGTTGGCTGGCGGGTTGGAATTATCTCGGCTATCTGACCGGTGTGCTGATCATCAGTCGGTTGCAGGATCTTCGACGGAAGGATCGACTCTATCGTGCCGGACTGGTCCTGGCCGTCATCACCACTGCGATGATGGCCTGGTCCGAGTCCGCGATCCTCTGGGGGACCAGTCGCTATCTTGCGGGATTGAGCAGCGCCGCGGGGCTGATGCTGGGATCCGGGTTGATTCTCAACTGGCTGATCCGTCATGAACATCGCAGCGAGCTTGGACTGCATTTCAGTGGGATTGGTCTCGGGATCCTGGTCGGCGTCCTCGTGGTTGCCGCCGCGGGTTTGGCCTTCACGTGGAGAGGGCAGTGGCTCGCACTCACGATCGTGGGCGCCCTCTTGCTGATCCCCGCCTGGCTCGGTTTGCCCCGGCCGGAGCAGGGGCCACCCCTGACGGCAAGCCAACTCGCCCGGGCGCCGGAACCCGCGCCGAGCTGGCTTTGGTTGTTGCAAGGCGCTTATGTGTGCGCTGGATTCGGTTATGTGATCAGCGCGACCTTCACGGTCGTGATCACCGAGCAACAGCCGGCCTTGCAGGGCTGGGGCGATTGGATGTGGCTGTTGGTCGGGATCGCGGCGATCCCCGCCCCCTTGCTTTGGGATCGGCTCGCGCGTCGGTTCGGGCATCTGCACGCGCTCCAAGTCGCCTTTATCCTGCAGATCATTGGCATCCTGCTGCCGGTTGTCGTCACCACGGGTTGGGCGGCGATCTTGAGCGCGCTCTTGTTTGGTGCCACCTTTATCGGCATCGTGTCGCTGGTTCTGACCATGGTCGGGATCCGTTATCCAGCGCATCCCTCGCAAATCATGGCGCGTTTGACCCTGGGCTATGGGATCGCACAGATCTTAGGGCCGATTCTCGCCGGCGAAGTGGCCGAACGCACCGGAACCTTCGACGGGTCCCTGCTGGCCGTTGGCACGATCATGCTCTGCGGCCTCGCTTGTCTGCTGGTGATGCAGCGGCTGGCGCGTCATTCACGATGAGTGGCTGGCACGGGTGCCGGCGTGGTGGTTGCCTCGTTACCGTGGGGCGGTTCTTAAATCGAGTGCGCTTGCGCGAACTCCATGCCTTCAACGCACATTTCCTGGTGAGGTGTCGATGACGACTCCCGAGGCGAGCAAACTCCTGGATGTGGCGCAGATCCAAGCGGCCTATTCCGCATTCGCGCAGCATTACGATGCCCAGCGCGCATCATTCGATATGCAGGATGTGCTCGAGGGTTTGCTGCGTCGCGTGCCCGCGCGCGGCCGTCTCTTGGATCTCGGATGTGGCGCCGGGGAACCGGTCGCGCGGACCTTCATCGAGCGACACTGGGAGGTCACGGGCGTCGACTTCTGCGAGGCCATGCTGGCGCTGGCGCAGCGTGAAGTTCCGGCGATGCACAGGGTCTGCTGCGATCTCCGCGAAGCGCGTTTTCCGTCGGCCTCTTTCGATGCGATCACCGCCGTCTACAGCCTCTTCCATATCCCGAGTGCCGAGCATCCCGCATTGTTCGCGCGCATGCGCGAATGGCTGCGTCCGGATGGGGTCGCCTTGTTCACCTACGCCACCCGTGACTACACAGGTGCGGATCGATTCGATGGCTATCTCGATTTCATGGGGCAATCCCTCTTCTACAGCCATGTTTCGGTCCCGGAATTGATGCGCGAACTCGCGTCCGCTGGACTCACCGTGGAGGAAGCCGTCGATCGCGACATTGGCGGTGAGACCTTCCTGTGGGTCAGCGTGCGGCGGACTGACTGACATGTCGCCCCGCGCGCGGGCCCCGCGGCGTGAAATCCTCGGCTGGGCGATGTTCGATTTCGCCAACCAGGCCTACACGCTCCTGATCATCACGGTCGTGTTTGGCGACCTCTTCACGCGCATCATCGTTGGTGATGCCCCCGATTACCGTCTCGGCAACCTGCTGTGGAGCCTGGCGCTGGCCACCAGCTATCTGTTGGTCGTCGTCTGCTCGCCGGTGGCCGGTGCCATCATGGATTACACCGCGAGCAAGAAGCGCTTTCTGTTCGCGAGTTATGTCCTCACCGTGATCACCACGGCGATGCTCTATTTCGTCGCGCCAGGTTATGTGCTGCTCGGTGTGCTTTTACTGATCCTGTCGAACTTTGCCTATTCGATCGGGGAGGCCTTCATCGCGAGCTTCCTGCCTGCCTTGGGTCCGCCGGAGGATCTCGGCAAGATCTCGGGCTTTGGGTGGGCCTTGGGGTATGTGGGCGGGATGGTATCGGCCGTGTTCGTGTTGCTGATGCTCGGCGAGGTGAGCGCGGAGAATTTCGAGCGGATTCGCTGGGTCGGACCCTGGGCCGCGGCCTTTTTCTTGGTTGCCGCGATTCCGACCTTTCTGTGGCTGCGCGAACCTGGACGGGCACGTGCTCTGCCGCCCGGGCAGGGCTATCTGCACATGGGACTGGCGCGCGTCGCGCACACCTTGGCGCACCTGCGCGCGCATCCTGATCTCGCCGTGCTCTTCCTCTCGGTTTTCTTCGCCATGAGCGGGATCTACATCGTGATCACCTATGCCTTCATCTATGGCGCGCAGGTCATCGGTTGGGAGGAGTCGGTGCGCACCCTGATGTTCGTTCTGGTGCAGGTGACCGCGGCGGCGGGTGCGCTCGGCTTTGGTTTCCTGCAGGATCGTTTGGGGGCGCTGAAGACCTATCGCATCACCTTGATCATGTGGATGCTCGCGATTGTTCTCATCCATGCGACGCCCCAGATCAGTCGCCTCGCATTCGATCGCTTCGGTTTGGACTGGCCCGCGCAGTTCGTCTTTCTCATCGTCGGCTGCGTGGCCGGCCTGAGTCTTGGATCCTGTCAGTCGGCCACGCGCACGCTGGTCGGGCTGTTCTCGCCACTCTCGCGATCTGGTGAGCTTTTTGGCTTCTGGGGGCTGTCTCTGAAGCTGGCTGGGATGTTCGGCTTACTGGCGATCGGTCTGCTGCAGGTCTTCGTTGGTCTGCAAACGGCGATCCTCTTCTGCGCACTGCTGTTCGGTTGCGCCTTGGTGATCGCGTTTTGGGTGGACGAAGGGCGAGGGCGCGCGCTGGCCGCGGCCCATGATGCGGGAGAGTCGGTTTGGTGAGTCGCATGTCCCGGTGACGGGACCTGAGCGCAGGTCCCGTCACCAGGGGCTCAAGGGATGCGGCGCGTCATGTCAGCTCGGCGTGATCGCCACCAGAACCTCTGCTGGATTGACCGCATCCCCCTTGGCCACGTAGACCGCCGTGACGGTTCCATTGATCGGCGCTTGGATCTCCGTCTCCATCTTCATCGCCTCGGTGATCAGGACTGGTTGACCCGCGCGCACCTCGTCCCCCTCATTGACCAGGACATCGACGATATTTCCGGGCATCGAGGTGGTCACGTCGCCCGGTTGGGTGGGCTTCGGACGCTTGCCGGTAATGGCCTTTTGCACGGCGCCGTCGGCACCGCCCGTGAGCACAACCTCGTCGAGCGTCTCGACGACCACTTCCTCCGGGATCCCATCGATATCGAGATAGAAATGGCGCTCAAGTTGACCCTTGTGTCCGGCGCCCGTGACCTTGACGTGATAAGTTTCACCGTGTACGGCGATGTTGAACTCGGTGGGGGCCGATTGGACTCCAACCGCGCTGGGTGGCGGTTCCAGCGGCTCTGGATGGAGGGTGCCGTCGGCGCGATGCTGGAGAAATGAGCGTCCGATCTCGGGAAACATCGCAAAGGTCAGCGTATCCTCCTCGCTGGTCGCGAGGGTGCCGATGTCTGCGACCAGCCGCGCGAGTTCCGGTTGGAGCAGATCGGCCGGGCGGCAGTCGATGAGATCTTCATTACCGATGGCCTGTTGCTGCAGGGTCGGGTTCACGCTCGCCGGGGCAGCACCATAGCGGCCCTGGAGATAGAGCTTCACCTCGTTGGTAATGGTCTGGTAGCGCTTCTCGGTCAGGACATTGAGAACCGCTTGGGTGCCGACGATTTGGGAGGTGGGCGTAACCAGCGGCGGATAACCAAGATCCTTGCGCACCCGTGGGATTTCCTCGAGGACCGCGCTCATGCGGTCGAGCGCGTTTTGCTCCTTCAACTGATTCGCCAGGTTCGAGATCATGCCTCCCGGAACCTGATTGACCTGTACCCGCGTATCGACTCCGGTGAACTCGCTTTCGAATTGATGGTATTTTTTACGCACCTGATAGAAGTACATCCCGACCTCCTGGATCGCCTCCAGATCAAGACCGGTGTCGTATTCTGTTCCCCGCAGGGCGGCCACCAGACTTTCGGTCGGCGGGTGCGAGGTTCCGCCCGCCATCGATGAGATGGCCGTGTCGATGGTGTCGCACCCGTTTTCGATTGCCTTCAGGTGGCACATGTCGGCCAGGCCCGAGGTTGCGTGGGAGTGTAGGTGGAGCGGTGGATCGACACTGTCCTTCAGGGCTTTGACCAGTTCCGCGGTCACGTAGGGCGTCAGCAAGCCGGCCATGTCCTTGATGGCAATCGAATCACAACCCATCGCGGCAAGCTCCTTGCCCATCCGCACGAAGCCCGCGATGTCGTGCACCGGGCTGACGGTGTAGCAAATGGTGCCTTGCGCGTGCTTTCCCGCCGCCTTGGTCGCCTCGATCGCCGTCTTGAGATTGCGCAGATCGTTCAGCGCATCGAAGATACGAAAGACATCCATGCCATTCTCGGCCGAGCGGGTGACGAAGGCGCGCACCACGTCATCGGAATAATGGCGATAGCCGAGCAGGTTTTGGCCACGCAAGAGCATTTGCAGACGGGTCTTAGGCAGGGCCTCGCGCAGCTGACGCAGGCGTTCCCAGGGGTCTTCCTTGAGAAACCGCACGCAGGCATCGAAGGTCGCGCCTCCCCAGCATTCCAACGACCAATAACCAATGTCGTCGAGCTTCCCACAGATCGGGAGCATGTCCTCGGTGCGCATGCGGGTCGCGATCAGGGACTGATGGGCGTCGCGGAGTACGACGTCGGTGATGTTGATTTTCGGCACGGGTCAATCCTCTTACAAGCCAGCATGTGCCGCGACCGCCGCGGCGACCGCCGCGGCGAAATCCTCGCGACGGCGCTTGGTCGAATAGTTCAGGAGTTCCGGGTGGGCCTCGAGAAAGCCAGTGTTGAAGCATCCCGAGCGAAACTCCGGGTGACGGAGAATCGCCTGGTAGAAGGGAATCGTCGTCTTTAAGCCATAGAGCCCCATGTCACGCAGCGCACGATGGCTGCGATTGAGGACGTCGTCCCAATTGAGTGCCCAAACGATGACCTTGGCGAGCATCGAGTCATAATGCGGTGGGATACTGTAGCCAGTATAGATGGCGCCGTCGGTGCGCACGCCCGGGCCGCCCGGGGCGTAATAGCGCGAGATCCGCCCAAAGCTGGGCAGAAAGTTGTTCTTCGGATCCTCCGCATTGATGCGAAACTGAATCGCGAAGCCCCGTCGGGCGATCTCGTGTTGTTTGAAGCGCAGCGGCAGGCCCGCGGCGATGCGAATCTGCTCCTCGACGAGGTCGACACCCGTGATGGTCTCGGTGATGGTATGTTCGACCTGAATCCGGGTGTTCATCTCCATGAAATAGAACCGCCCGTCGTCATCGAGCAGGAATTCGACGGTGCCCGCGTTGGTATAGCCCACCGCGCGCGCGGCGAGGACGGCGAGCCCATTCACATACTGGCGTTGCGCCTCGTCGAGTTGGGGAGAGGGGGCGATCTCGATGAGTTTTTGATTGCGCCGCTGGATGGAACAATCACGCTCGAAGAGATGCACGCAGTTGCCATGATGATCGGCGAGCACCTGCACCTCGATATGGCGCGGATTCACGACGCAGCGTTCGAGAAAGACCTCGGCGCGGCCAAACGCCTTGGTCGCCTCCGAGATGACCCGTTCATAATTGCGCCGCAGCGCCATCGGGTCATCGCAGCGGCGGATGCCGCGTCCGCCGCCTCCGGAGGTGGCCTTGAGCATCACCGGGTAGCCGACTTGCTCCGCGCACTGCAGAGCCTCCTCGAGACTGTCAAGATTCCCGGGGCTGCCCGGGGTGACCGGGACCCCGGCCTGCTGCATGGCGAGCCGTGCCTCGGTCTTGTCGCCCATGCGCGCGATCACGGCGGCGCTGGGTCCGATGAAGGTGATGCCGCGCCGTGCACAGGCGCTTGCCAATTCAGGGTTCTCGGAGAGAAAACCGTAACCCGGGTGGATCGCGTCGCAGCCCGCGGCCAACGCGAGGTTCACGATGTTGTGGACGTTGAGATAGCCGGCTAGGGGATCGCTGCCGAGACTGTAGGCCTCGTCGGCCTTCTTGACGTGGAGTGAGTGACGATCCGCATCCGAGTAGATCGCCGCGGAGCGGATCCCCATCTCGGCGCAGGCGCGAATCACGCGCACCGCGATCTCGCCGCGGTTTGCGATTAAAATCTTTCGAAGCATGGGCTTGCCTCAGATAAAGCCGACTGAGCGGCCGCGGGCCAGGGTCACAACAGGGTTCATGGTCGATGTTGCTCTGCAGCAATATAGCGAATAGGCTCGATTCCGCAAGGGGTTTCCGGTCCGCGCGGGCTGATCGTTGGGCACGGGTGACCGACGCGAGGATGCGCTGCTCGGTTGCTCGCCCGCCGCCGGCCCGGTCGGGGTGATCGGGAACGCGAGGCGCGAACTGACATGAACGCGATCTTTTTCGGCATGATCTTGGTTGCCTTTCTGGCCACCGCATGGCGTGAGCTGAGCCTCCCGGTCGCTCCCGGGGAGTCGACCCCGATGGCGCAGCTCTCGAGCGAGATGCTCGCGGCAGCGAGTGGGGCGGTGGAACTCGCCATTGGTCTCGTCGGCGTGATGACCCTGTTTTTGGGGTTGATGAAGGTGGCGGAAGCGGGCGGCATGTTGGTCGTGATTGCGCGCTTGATTCGTCCTGTCATGATCAGGCTATTCCCTCAGGTGCCGCCGGATCATCCCGCCATGGGGGCCATGATCCTGAATCTGTCGGCGAATGCACTGGGGCTTGGGAATGCGGCCACCCCGTTCGGTATTCGGGCCATGCAGGAGCTGGACAAACTCAACGCGCACCCCGGAACGGCGACGAACGCGATGGCGCTCTTCCTCGCCATCAACACCTCAAGCATCACCTTGCTCCCGACCGGCGTCATCGCCTTGCGCGCGGCCGCTGGCTCGAGTGATCCCGCCGGGATCTTACCAACGACCCTGTTCGCGACACTCTGCGCCACTCTCGCGGCGATTCTCGCTGCCGGCCTCTATCAGCGTTGGACGCCCGTGGGTTCCCTCCCGCCGGCCGCGCGCGCCGAGGATGCGGGCGCTCCAGCGTTGGCCGAGACGCCGTGCGAGGCGACGCCTGCTGATTCTGGCGCGTATCCGCTGTGGGTGTCGTTCGGTGCCCTGTTGGGGATCGTCGCGCTGATTCCGGCAGCGATCCTGTGGGGCGAGCGATTCTCACCCTGGATCATCCCCTCATTGATGGTGGGTTTTCTGGCCTTCGGTGTCGCGCGTCGGGTGCGTGTCTACGAGGTCTTCGTCGAGGGGGCGCAAGAGGGGTTTCAGGTTGCGCTGCGGATCATCCCCTATCTGGTTGCTATCCTGGTCGCTGTCGGGATGCTCCGCGCGAGTGGCGCGCTTGATGCGATCGTGATGGTCCTCGGTTGGGTGACCACGCCCATCGGCTTGCCCGCCGAGGCGCTCCCGATGGCACTGTTACGGCCACTGTCGGGCTCGGGCGCCTATGGGGTGATGGCCGCGATCATCCAGGATCCTGACATCGGGCCGGACAGTTACGTCGGTTATCTCGTCTCGACCCTACAAGGATCGACTGAAACGACCTTCTATGTCCTGGCGGTCTATTTTGGCGCGGTGCGCATTCGGCGTCTTCGTCACACCCTCGCCGCCGCGCTAACCGCCGATCTGGTCGCTGTCATCGCGGCGGTCGTGGGCGTCCGATTCCTGTTTGCGTCCATTTGAGACGCAGCGGGGGAGTGGGCGAGCGCCGCGACCGGAGTGACCGCGGTTGTGGTCGCCAGCTGACGCGCATCGCCCCAACGGTCAACGTGAGCAGCAGGGTCGCGCTGATCAGCTCGACCCCCTGCTCCGCCCGCTCGAGGAGGTCAGGGTCGAGGCTGGTGAGCCGGGTGAGGATGAACACGATGATGTCCGCGGCGAGCGATGCCGTGGCGGTCAAGGCGAGGGCGGCACCGATCAGCAGGAGGATGGGGCGGCCCTGCCGGTCGCCCCGACGCCAGGCGATGGCGAGTAGGAGCACCATGAGCAATCCGAGCAGCGCGGCGAGAGTCAGCACGGCGATCATCGCCGTGGTGGCCAAATCGAGATCAGCGATGCCGACACGCGCGCCGATGCTGATCCCGAACAGATTGTGGAATTGAAAGAGTTTTGCCGCGACGAGGATGGTGGACACGAGCACGAGACTCATCACCTCGTGGCAACGGCACCGCCACCAGCCGGTGAGCAGAACCAGGGTCACGAGACTGAGCTGGGTGGCAATGACGAGGTAGCCGGTGCCCGTGACAAACCAGATCAGACCGAACGCACGCGCCGCGATCACCGTCATGAAGGCGAGGTCGAAGGCCAGAAGGGTCCACAAGAACCTGATGGTGAAGCGATCTTGTACGATGTTGCGGATGAGTTGTTCAATGGCCGGCCGGCCTGTCGATGAATCCATGTGCGATGGCCTTGAAGTCGAAGTCGGGCAGTTTGGGCTCGAAGTTCCCCCGGTGTTCAGGCGCCCAGGCGATGGGATCACCGTCGGCGTGCGCCTCGGTTGAGGCGGCGTGCAGTCGGTCGCCTGGCCGTACGGGCGTCACCGGGGTGGCCGAACTCCCGGCCACCCCGGTGTAGCGAAAGAGGCCATAGGAGCCTTCGGCACCGTAGGGTCCGGCATGATGCCAGATCGAGTCGGCCAGGCTCAGTCCCGGCAGTGGCACATTTTGGTTGGCTTTATGAGGCTCATCGAAGGCTTCGAAGGCGTGGATTTGAACCCCGTTCGTATGCGACCACTGAAATGCCTCGGTGAGGAAGGCGGCGGACAGGCGCGGATTGGAGACGGCGCGAAACAGCGCGATCCCCGCCGCGGGGACCTGGGGGTCCTCCGCGGTGAGCGGTGGGGTCGAGTCTAGCGCCCCTGTTTCAGAAGCGTGACGCACGCCCGGATTGTTGAAGGGGATGCCATCACTGGGATGGCCGATTTCGCCAATCATGAGTTCGACCGACCGCTTCTCGTCGAGCGCGCGCAGCGTCGCTTCGAAGCGCTGCCACTGGTGCGCCAGCTCGCCGGTGCGTGGCTCGAAGAACGCTCCCCAGTGCCCCTCGATCCGTGCCTCTTCCATGGCCTCGGGGCTCGGGTAGATGTTCTCCAGCAGGGTATCCGCAACCTGGATGAGTGCGCGCACATCATCGGTGAAGGTCTGCGTTGCCGGGTCAGTGGCTGCCCGATCGACCCGGCGAAACCCATGGCTGCGCACGCCGAGGCGCAAGCCGAGACCAGCGAAGGCCCCATCCGCTGCCATCAAGTCACGCGCAAAGCGCACCATCTCGGTCACCTGCTGGGTTGGCGTGGGCCGCTCGGCGTTCGTGGCCACCGGCTCGGCGTACTCGTTGGAGATGATCAGATGGGTCACGGTCCCTGGATGGTGCCTGTTCGCGAGCTGTGCCTGCGCGAGTGCCGAGCGGATCGCAAAGCGCATCCGTTCGTTGACCAAGGTGTCATCGATCAGGATGTTTGGCACGCCCAGCTTGATCCGCAGGAGTGTGGCACCCGCCTGCGCGTTGATGGCCGCGGCCGCGAGGGGGATCTGCGCATTGGCATTCCCGAGGAAGAAGGCCGGGTTGAGGGTTGCGTCCGCCGCAAATGGATCAGCCGGCGCGAAAACCCGCATCTGGACCTGCGTGAGTGCCAGGTCTTCACCCGCCGTCCCGCGCGTTTCGACGAGGATCCGCTCTGGCGCCGTGTTCACGAAGATCGCGGTCGCGGGAAAGTGAAAGAGGATTTCGTCGATCGTGGTGTTGGTCGTGACGGTCGTATCGCCAGCCCGCTCACCGCTGTTGGGTTCGGGATGGTGCCGCGGGCTGTGGAAGGCGACCTCGTGCTCGGCCCACACCGGGAAGGTGACCAGCTCCTCCCCTTCGAGGATGCTCCAGTTGTCGCGATCGAAACCGGTTCCGTAGGTTGTGAGAGTGAGGGGCGCCCCGTCGGCCTGTGCGGCAAGGTAGGCAAGCTGACGATAGACCGAACCCTGGTGGTCGCGCGCGACGGCCGGCAGCGCCGTGGCGCCTTCGAAGGGCTTGACCAACGACTGGCTCCAAGCGCTCGGGCCATGTTCCCAGAGTGAATCGATATGGAGTGTCAGGTGGCCGTCGGCCTGAATGTGGGTGAGGCGCCCAAGTGGGTCGAGGTATAGGTCGATCCGCTGCCGTGCACTCCAGAGCCGCGGTCCCGGGGTGCCGAGCGCGATGCCACCGCGGTAACTGTTGAAGGTCGGTGTATAGAGCTGCCCTGGGGCGAAGGGGTTGTCGTCCGTGGCGCTCCACTGTCCGACGAACGGCTGATAAGCCAGCCCCAGGATGGGGTTGGCCAAGACCGCTGAAGCCGGGACGAGAGGCATGCAAGCCAGCATGAACAGGGCCGGTAGGGTGCGGAACTTGCGCGCGAGGCGCACGCGCTGCGGCGGCCGCGGCTGGGGGCTCCGACCAACCTGTGATCGCCACCAGATGGGCGGTGGCGAGTGGCGGGCCTGGCGCCCCGGTGCGGTGTGAGCCAGTCGGGACGGAGGCGACACCACTGGGGCGGCCTCCGGGTGATGGATGGACATGAGGTCAGGATCTGTCAGGGATGGCGTGTGGCTTTGTTGGGGTTGCGCAGTAGGACGTAGACTGCTCCAGTGCCGCCATCACGGCGTGTTGCGGAACAGAAGGCCAGGACCTCGTCGTACAGTCGCAGCCAATAGTTGATCTTCTGTTTCAGAATCGGCTGTTGCGCGGCCGAGCGGTAGCCTTTGCCGTGCACGATGAGGGCGCAGCGGACCCGGCGGCGTGTGCACTCGGCGAGGAATTCGGCCAAGAGCAGGCGTGCTTGCTCGCGTTGTAGACCATGCAGGTCGAGCTCGAGTTCAACATTGAAGGCGCCGCGTTGCAGGTCCGCCATGACCCGACGCTGTAATCCGGGGCGGCTGAACTGGAGAAACTCATGCGTCTCGACCTCGGCCTCGGAGAGATGCGGTTGGCGCTGCGACTCGGGGAGCTCTGGCGGGCGTGGCCGCGGGATGGGGGGTGGCCGCCGCCGCGGGTGCTCGACATAATCGAAGTGGCCGGGTTCCGCATCCTGGACATGTTGGCGAAACAACGCCAAATCCTCTTCTTGGATGTGTTTTTTCATGCCTCGGTCCGGTCTCGGATCTGGTGTCTTAGGTCACATTGAGGCGGCCCGGGGTGATCTCATCATACATCTTGCTGGATTGACCCTGGGTGGCCCGCAACCGTCATCTCGCGGCCAACGGGTCAGCGTGATCGACCAGCCTCACGACACCCCGCTCCTGTCATGGTCCAATGCTGCCTCGGCTCGCTGATGTCATGGCGTTGGTCGAAACAGAGTATATCGTCATTCGCGCCACGCACCGGGAGTGCGTTCCGACGCTCTGGGGCCGCGGTCCGTGCTGGGATCGCGATCGCCCGACGGCATGGTGCGATCGAGCGACGCTTGTCAAGCAGGGCTGACCTGGTGCGCGCAGGATGTTGGTCGGGGTCACTTTTCAGTATGATCGGATCCGAGCAACAAGCGACCCCGGTCAACGGGGCCACGCCGCGGCAAGCGCGGTACACGGGCGCGGCGGTTACCGCCCCGACTCCTGCCCCAAGGGTGTGCCGGCGCGGTCCATGCGACTGGTGTCGCATGATGCGCGGTCGCGACAACGAGCGATGTCACTAGGCCAAAGCGAAGATGAAGATTCTCGTCAGCAACGACGACGGCTACCAGTCGCCGGGTCTGATCCGGCTTGCCGATGCCCTCTCCGAGCTGGGGGAGGTGTTGGTGGTGGCCCCCGAGCGTGATCGCAGCGGTGCGAGCAATTCCCTGACGCTCGATGTCCCCTTGCGCGCGAGTCGCATGCTGAACGGGTTCATTCGCGTCGATGGGACGCCGACCGATTGCGTGCACCTGGCGCTGACCGGACTCACCGACGTGGATCCGGATCTGGTCGTTGCTGGGATCAATCATGGACCGAATCTCGGCGATGATGTCCTCTATTCCGGGACGGTCGCGGCGGCCACCGAGGGCCGTTTTCTGGGTCTGCCGGCGATTGCGGTCTCGATGGCGGCGCACGAGCCGAGGCATCTCGAGACGGGGGCCGCGGTCGCGGTGCGGTTGGTCAGCCGATTGCGCGAGGCCCCGCTCGAGTCCAGCGTGATTCTGAATGTCAATGTTCCGGATGTGCCCTACGATCAGCTCAAGGGCTTTCTCGCGACACGTCTCGGCCATCGGCACAAGGCGGAGCCCGTGATCGCGGCGCGGGACCCGCGGGGTCGCGCCATCTACTGGGTTGGCCCCGCGGGTCCCGAACAAGACGCGGGACCGGGAACGGATTTTCATGCGGTGCGTGCAGGCTATGTCTCCATCACGCCGCTGCAAGTTGATCTGACACGACACAGCGCACTGGATCCGCTGCGGCGATGGCTGGATCAGGGCCACTGAGCGCCGAGTTGATCCAGCGTGGGATCGGCATGACGTCGGCGCGCACGCGTGCGCGTCTGATCCAGCGCTTGGCAGGGGCTGGCATCGAGCATCCGGAGGTTCTTGAAAGCATTGCGCGGTTGCCGCGTCACCTCTTCGTCGATGAGGCGTTGGCCAGTCGCGCTTATGAGGACTCGGCGCTGCCGATCGGTCACGGCCAGACCATTTCCCAACCCTATACGGTGGCGCGGATGACGGCGGCCTTGATCGAGCGTGCGAAGCCCGACACCGTGTTGGAGATCGGGACCGGGTCCGGTTTCCAAACCGCCGTGTTGGCGGCGTTGGTGCGGCGGGTCTACAGCGTTGAACGCATCGCTTCGTTACTCGATCAAGCCGAGGACCGGCTGCGGCAACTCGCATTTCGCAATATCCGCTTCAAGCACGCCGACGGGGCGTTGGGCTGGCCGGAGTATGCGCCTTACGATGGCATTCTGGTGACGGCGGCGGCGCGTGGTGTCCCACGGCTGCTGGCCGAACAACTGGCGCTCGGCGGAACGATGGTGCTGCCGATCGGTGAGCCCGATGCACAGGTTCTGGTGCGAGTGACGCGCCACGCCAAGGGCTATGAGCAAGATCTCCTGGAGTCAGTGAGTTTCGTGCCGCTGTTGTCTGGGGTGTCGTAGGAGTCGCGGGAATGGGGTCGATGGAGATTCGAGCGCCGATGAGGATGTTCGCGCGCGGCGCCGACCAGGCGTGGCGCACGCCACAGCCGTCCGCGGGGCGACCGCGCAAGTGGTTCAGCGCCATCATCCTGGTGGGTGTGATCGCCCTGCTGGCGGGGTGTGCGTCGAAACATCCAGCCCCCGTCGGTGGTTGGGACTGGACGGGGCCGGTTCCGGATGGCTATTACCTCATTCGTCCGGGCGACACCCTGAGCGCCTTGGCGGCGCGCCGTGGCGTCAGTTTGCACACCCTGGCGCGGTGGAATGATTTGGACTCACCCGACCAGATCTATGCCGGTCGGCTGCTGCGGGTCCAGCCGCCCGATGGTTCGCCCCCGCCGGTGCCGGCGCGCACCACCTCGGCGGCGCGCGCGGGGGCGGTTGCCGCCACGCGGTCGTCCTCGCCAGCCCCAGC
>NZ_NRSD01000003.1 GCF_016583985.1 Thiocapsa imhoffii
ACTGGGCCCGCTGCCACCACCGCCCCCACCCGCGCAGCGGTCCCAGTCCCGGTTGCGGGTGACGTGGGGACCGCCGCGCTTGGGCTCTCGGGCGGCGAGGAGAGATCCAACTCGAACGATTCCTCCTCCTCGAGCGCGGGTTCCGCGGTGTCCCGACGACGCCGACGCCAAGCCAACCAACCGAAGACCGCGACACCCACGGCCGTCACCGCGGCAAAGGCCCCGAGTGGCAGCAGATAGGTCTGCCAGAAGGGGCGCGCGGGCGGCGCCACGACCTCCGGGACGATGGCTGCGGGCGCCTCGACCACGGGCGCTGGGGGATCCTGATCGATCACCGCTTCGCTCACCACCGACTCGCTCTCCGCCACGTCCAGAGGGGGTGACGGCACCGCGTCCTCCACCCCGGTGGGCACCGTCTCAGCGAGCTGCTCATCCGCTTCGACGGTGTCGGCATCGGCGGCGACCGCGGGCTCGGCGATCTCGTCCGCGACCGGTTCCGGCGCGGTCACGCTCACCTCCGCCTCCGTCACGGCGGTCTCCGTCACCGCCTCCGGGGCGGGCGGCTGAGCGCCCAACAGGCCCAGCGTGGCGGCGGACCCAACGAGATCCTGCAGACGCGCGACCTCCGCATCACGCTCCGCGAGCAGCTCCTCCAGCATGGCCACTTCGGCCTCTAACTCGAGGACCCGGCCCCGCAGGGCATCGGTCTCCTGGGGAGCGGCCGTGGCCGGCGCTTCGTCGCGCGCGCCGGCGACGATGGCATCGGTGGTCTCGACCGGAGCCGGCAGACGGCTCGCAGCCTCACCCGCAAGACCCGCGATCGGCGTGACCGCCGGCACTTGCGTCGCTGTGAGTGCCGCCGCCACATCGGTGAGGGGTTCGCGCGTACTCGGGCGGCCCTGTAATGCGGCCTGGAGTTCCCGCTCGGCCCCCGTGGGATCGAGCGCGAACAGCTCCGCTCGGCTTGGGATCACCAGGGTCACACCAGCCCGGAGGAGATTGATGTCGCCTCGACCGAAGGCGGCCTGGTTGTTCCGATAGAGCGCCATCGCGGTCTGCTCAATGGTGGCCCCGGCGGGACCCTGGCTCCCCGCAAGGCGCAGCAGTCCCGTGCCCGCCGGCACCGGACCGAACGTCATCGGGAACCCGTCGGCCCCCGGCGTCATTGCGACCGGGGCAGGCGGTGATGGGGGCGCGGCCACGGAAGGTGGCGGACTCACGGGCGCGGCCGTGGTTCGGGCCGTGGCTCCTCGGGCAGGAACCGCGGCGGGGACCGGGGCTTCAGGCTGTGGTGACGGGGCCGGCACCGCCGGGCGCGGACCCAATCCGGGCGGATCCAGCAGGACCGTGTACCCCTTCACCAAGCGGCCCGCCGGCCAGACCACCTCGACGAGAAAATCCAGAAAGGGTTCGCGAATCGGTTCCGAGCTGCGCACCTGGATCACGGGCGTGCCCCGTGCGGAAACCTCCGGGGTGAAGCTCAGGCCACTGAGGAAGTGAAAGCGCTCCAGCCCGGAGCGGGCGAAGTCATTCGGGGGGGCCAGTGTGACGCGGACGGTGTCGAGCTCATCCGCCCGGACGTCGACCAGATCGATCTCGCCCACGAACGGCTGATTGAGCCCAGAGTCCGTGCGCAAGGACCCTAGCCCAAGCGCCACTGCCTCGGGGCCGCTGATGAGCGCACACACGACCAATGAGGCTGGAACAACGTGGCGAGACATCCTTACCCTCGATGAATGGGGCGAAACCCGCCACCAGAACAGCCAACGATCAATCTGGTTCGAGATGGATCCGTGTCAACGCCGATGCCTTCGCCCACTGGTCGCAACGAGGTCAACGCTCGCTCAGGATGCGCAACATCCGCCGCAGGGGTTCAGCCGCGCCCCAGAGCAATTGATCCCCGACCGTAAAGGCACTGAGATAACGCTCACCCAGATTCATCTTGCGCAGCCGACCGACCGGGATCAGTAAGGTCCCCGTCACGGCTGCTGGAGACAAGGATTGGATGGTCCGTTCGCGATCATTCGGAATCACCCGCACCCAGTCGTTGGCCGCGGCGATCGTCTCCTCGATCGCCGCGATCGAGCAATCGCGCGTCAGTTTGATGGTCAACGCCTGACTGTGGCAACGCATCGCGCCGACCCGCACACAGAGTCCGTCGACCGGGATCGCATCCCCCTCTGAACCGAGGATTTTATTGGTCTCGGCCATGCCCTTCCATTCCTCGCGGCTCTGGCCGTTTGGCAACTGGGTATCGATCCAGGGAATCAGACTGCCGGCGAGGGGAACCCCGAAGTTCTCGACCGGGAACCCGTTGCCATGCATGACCTCGGTGACGCGCCGGTCGATTTCGAGAATCGCCGCGCCCGGATCCTGCAAAAGCGGCATCACTACCTCATGCAGAACCCCCATCTGCGCCAGCAGTTCACGCATGTTCTTCGCACCCGCGCCCGAAGCGGCCTGATAGGTCATGGCACTGACCCATTCGACCAGCCCCGCGCGGAACAGACCACCGAGCGCCATCAGCATCAGGCTCACGGTGCAATTGCCGCCGATGAAATCGCGCTTGCCTTGTTCCAAGGCCCGATCGATCAGGGCACGATTCACCGGATCGAGGATGACGGTCGCATTCGGATCCATCCGCAAGGCCGAGGCCGCATCGATCCAGTAGCCATCCCAGCCACTCGCACGCAGCACTGGGTAGACTGACTTGGTGTAGTCACCACCCTGACAGGTCAAGATGAGATCCATGTCACGCAAGGCATCGAGCGAGGTCGCGTCCTGCAACGGGCGCGCGCCCTGCCCCACATCCGGCCCCGCCTCCCCGACCTGGGAGGTGGTGAAAAAGACTGCCTCCGGGATGTGCGCGAAATCGCCCTCCGCACGCATCCGGTCCATCAGGACCGACCCGACCATCCCTCGCCATCCAACGAACCCGACACGCTTCATGCTCAAACTCCGCAATCGATGATCCGAGGCACCCGGGTTGCGCCGCAGCACAGCTGCTTCGGGTCGCTCGACTGTCCGGGGCGGCGCGCCGCCCGCATGGGCACGTTACAACGCCGCCACCACCGCATCCCCCATCTCGGCGGTGCCCACCTCGCGCATGCCCTCGGAGAGGATATCCGCGGTTCGCAGCCCCTGATCGAGCACCCTCGAGACGGCTGCCTCGATGCGCATGGCTGCCCCGGCGGCGTCAAGTGAGTAGCGTAGCATCATCGCCACCGAGAGGATGGTGGCGAGCGGGTTGGCAACGCCCCGCCCCGCGATGTCCGGCGCCGAACCATGGATGGGCTCGTACATGCCCTGGCCATGCGCGTTCAGCGAGGCCGAGGGCAGCATCCCGATGGAGCCCGTGAGCATGGCGGCGCAGTCCGAGAGGATGTCACCAAACATGTTCGTGGTCACCATGACGTCGAACTGCTTGGGCGCGCGCACCAACTGCATGGCCGCGTTGTCCACATAGAGGTGACTGAGTTCGATCTCGGGGTAGTCTCGCGCGGTGGCCGTCGCCACCTCGCGCCACATCTCGGTGCACTCGAGCACATTGGCCTTGTCCACCGAGCAGACGCGTTTGCCCCGTTTCATCGCGATGTCGAAGGCCACCCGACAGATCCGTTCCACCTCGGATTCGGTGTAAACCAGGGTATTGAAGCCCCGCCGCTCACCGGAAGGTAAGGTCTCGACCCCACGTGGCTGCCCAAAATAGATGCCACCGGTCAACTCACGCACGATCATGAGATCGAGCCCCGAGACCACCTCGGGCTTGAGTGTCGAAGCCCCCGCCAGCTGGGGATAGAGGATCGCCGGGCGCAGATTGGCGAACAATCCCAGGCCGGCGCGCAGTCCCAGCAGGCCTTTTTCAGGCCGTTTGGAGATGTGCAATGGCTCCCACTGTGGCCCTCCCACCGCGCCGAGCAGCACCGCATCCGCGTCCCGCGCGGCAGTGAGTGTCTCCTCGGGCAAGGGATCACCCAGCGCATCATAGGCCGCGCCACCGACGAGACCCTCCTGCAAGGTGACGTCGATTGCCCCCTCGTCATGCAGCGCCCGCAGGACCTTGACCGCCTCGCTGACGATCTCAGGGCCGATCCCATCACCGGCCAACACCAAAATCTGCTTGCTCAATGCTCACTCACTCGATGGATTGGAAAGACCTCGGGAACCAACGCGCCGTCAGGACGCGCTGAAAAACAGCCAGGGCGCCTCGACCCCCCGCCGTGCCTCGTAGGCGCGGATGGCATCGGCACGGCTCAGCGTCACCCCGATATCATCGAGCCCCTTGAGCAAGCGGTCCTTGTGGCCGGGGTCGACCTCGAATGCAATCCGCTCCCCGCGGCTCACCAGCGTGAGCTGCTGTGCCGGGAGATCGACCCGCAGGCGCAGGGCCTCCGGTCCGTAGGCCTGGCCGAAGAGGTCATCGATGACGTCCGCCGCCAGCACGATCGGCAACAAACCATTCTTGAAACAGTTGTTGAAGAAGATGTCGGCGAAGCTCGGCGCAAGGATCACGCGGAACCCATAGTCGGCCAGCGCCCAAGGTGCATGCTCGCGCGATGAACCGCAACCGAAATTCTCGCGTGCCAGCAGAATGTCGGCGTTTTGATAGCGCGGATCGTTCAAGACGAACTCAGGATTGAGCGGCCGATGGCTACAGTCCATCCCCGGCTCGCCGTGGTCAAGATAACGGAGCTCGTCGAACAGGTAGGGGCCAAACCCCGTCCGGGCGATACTCTTCAAGAACTGTTTCGGGATGATGGCATCGGTGTCCACGTTCGCCCGGTCGAGTGGTGCGAGCAGGCCGGTGAAATTCTTGAAAGGTTCCATCTCAGAGCTGCCTCACGTCGATGAAGTGACCGGTCACGGCGGCGGCGGCGGCCATCGCTGGACTGACCAGATGGGTGCGCCCGCCTTGCCCTTGGCGCCCCTCGAAATTCCGGTTCGAGGTCGATGCACACCGCTCGCCCGGCTCGAGACGGTCGGCGTTCATCGCCAGGCACATGGAACACCCTGGCTCACGCCATTCGAACCCCGCCTCGACGAAGATACGGTCGAGGCCCTCTGCCTCGGCCTGTGCCTTGACCAATCCCGAACCCGGCACGACCAACGCCAATTGGATTCCAGCCGCCACCTTACGGCCCTTCACCACGGCCGCCGCGGCGCGCAGGTCCTCGATACGAGAATTCGTACAGGAGCCGATGAAGATCTTATCCGGGCGGATTTCGGTGATCGCCGTGCCCGGCTCGAGCCCCATGTATTCCAGGGCACGACGCATCCCCTCGGCCTTGACCGGGTCCGACTGATCGGCTGGATTCGGCACCCGCGCGCCGACTGGCGCCACCATCTCCGGCGAGGTGCCCCAGGTCACCTGAGGCAGGATACAGGCGGCATCGATCCGCACCACCCGGTCAAAGTGTGCGCCCGGATCACTGACGAGGGTCCGCCACTGGTCGGCGGCCCGCTCGAACAGCTCGCCACTCGGGGCGTAGGGACGGCCACGCAGGTAGGCGATCGTCTTCTCGTCGACCCCGATCAACCCGGCCCGCGCACCGGCCTCGATGGCCATGTTGCAGACGGTCATGCGGCCCTCCATCGAGAGGGCGCGGATGGCCTCGCCAGCGAATTCGATCACCGAACCGGTGCCACCCGCCGTGCCGATCTCGCCGATGATCGCAAGCACGATGTCCTTGGCCGTGATCCCGGGACCGACCTCCCCGTCGACGCTGATCAGCAGCGTCTTGGATTTGCGCTGGATCAGCGTCTGGGTCGCCAACACATGCTCGACCTCCGAGGTGCCGATGCCGAAGGCCAGCGCCCCGAAGGCCCCGTGTGTCGAGGTGTGCGAGTCGCCGCACACGAGCGTCGCGCCTGGCAGGGTGAAGCCCTGCTCCGCGCCGATGACATGCACGATCCCCTGGCGCGGATCGGCCATGCGGAAGAGCGTAATGCCGAAATCGCTGCAATGCTGATCGAGGGTCTCGACCTGGATGCGCGAGACCGGGTCGGTGATACCCTCATGCAGATCACGGGTCGGGACATTATGATCCGGCACCGCGAGATGGGAGTCCGTTCGCCACGGCCGCCGACCCGCCAGGCGCAGACCCTCGAACGCCTGCGGCGAGGTCACCTCATGCACCAGTTGCCGATCGATGTAGAGCAACGCGGCGCCGTTCTCATCGGTCTCGACGACATGGGCATCCCACAGCTTGTCGTATAGGGTCTTCGCTCCCATGGCTCCTCACCTCGCAAAAAACCAATCGCCAAGGATAAACCCGCCACATAGCGAACTCAATCGCTCCGAGATCGCGAGCGCTCGTGACGGGGACTCAAGTGCGGGGGTAGGCCGCTCACCCGAGCACGCAGCGATTCCGGCCCTGATCCTTAGCGGCGTAGAGCGCCTGATCGACGCGTCGGAAGAGCGTCTCGACGGTGTCGTGGGGGGTAAACTGCGCGATACCGAGGCTGACCGTGAGCCGCCCCACGCCTGGAATCCGGGCCGCGGCAACCGCGACTCGGAGCTGCTCGGCGAAGCAGCGGGCGCCCTCGGCGTTGGTCTGCGGAAGCAGCAGACTGAATTCCTCACCGCCCCAACGCGCTAACCCGTCGGCTTCGCGCACCCGCCCCCCAAGGATCCTGGCCAGCGCCCGTAACGCCTGATCGCCGACGTCATGGCCGCGCACGTCATTGATCGTCTTGAACCGGTCGATGTCGAGCAGAAGTAACGAAAAGACGTGGTGGTAGCGTCGCGCGCGCAGGATCTCGAGGCGCAACCGTTCGTCGAAGGCGCGCCGGTTCGGCAGTCCGGTCAGTGCATCCTGGTAGGCTTGGGCGCGCAGCGCCTGCTGAAGTTCATGGCGGACCATTGCCGCGCTGATCATGTCGGCCACGAGCCGCAGCAGGCTTTGTTCGAAGTCGCTCCAGCGCTTGCGCACCTGGACGTCGTCGAGACCCAGTATGCCGCGCATCGGCCCGGTCCCGAACATCGGGATCGCCAGCATGGACTGGATCTCGCCGTCGCGGATCAATGTCTGCTCCTCGGGCGAGAGCTGCCCGATGTCGTCCTGGGTGACCCAGGCGGCCTGCCGGCTATGGGCAATCTCCGGCAACCAGGGGTAGCGATCCACCGCCAGGTCGCGCAGCTCGTCGCGCTGCGGTCGTGCGCCGGGCGCGCACCATTCGTGGGTGCAAGTCATCGTGGTGCCGCCTTCGGCCATCTGAAAGAGATAGCAGCGATGCGCACCCAGACAACTGCCGATGCGGGTCAACGCGGTGTCGATTGCCGCATCGAAGCCAGGCTCGCTCAGGGTCAGGAACATCCGCGAGATGTCGCGCACCGCTTCCTCGCAGGCGGTGCGCCTAGCCAGGTCCTCACGCCCCCGGGCGCGCTCGATCGCGAGCCCGGCCAGGCTGGCGGCGCCCGTGATTCGCTCGATCTCCCACGCCGATGGAGTCCGCAGTGCCCGGGCATAGAGAGCAAAGGTGGCCAGCACCTCGCCGTCCTTGGCCAGGACCGGCTCCGACCAGCAAGTCCGCAGGCCAGCCCGAGCGGCAACTTCCCGATAGGCCGCCCAGGCCGGATCGACGCGGATGTCCTCACTGATCACCCGTTCGCCGCGCACGGCAGCGGTGCCGCAGGCGCCCTGTCCCTCGCCGATCGCGAGGCCGTCGACCGCCGTGTTGAAGACGGCCGGCAGGCTGGGAGCGGCGAGCACGCGCAACCGGCGGCTGTCCTCGTCGACCAGCAACAGCGAACAGAGACCGTCCGGCACCGCGGTCTCGGCGGCGCGGACGATGCGCTCGCCAATGGTCTCCAGCGGTTCGTCGTTCAGGATGTCGCGCAGGATCGCCTGGACCTCGCGCTCATGCTGCTGCGATTGCCGCCGTTCGGTGACGTCGACAAAGGCACCGAGAAAGCCGTCATCGAGCACCGCGTAATGGATCTCGACCGTGCGGCGCGCGCCATTCTTGCAGGTCACCTCGGCGGTGAACGGCATCTGGCTGCTATCCCCCGCGGCCAGCGCGGCGAGGGCGGCATCCCAGCGTTGGCGAATTTGACAACGGTCCGCCGGGTCCGGATAAGCCAGCTCCCACCAGCGCTGCTCGTCGGGTAGATCCGACTCGCCGTAACCGTAGGTTTTGGTGAACACAGCGTTGTAGAAACGCGTCCGGTGTGCGCGATCGAGATGGCCCAGGGGGACTGGCGCGAAGTGCAGCAGGTGCTCAAAGCGCGCCTCGCCGGCCCGCCGTGAGGCATCGGCCTCCTTGGCGTCGGTGATGTCGATGGCGATCCCTTCCCAGAGGGTGTCGCCACCGGGCAGCGCACGCGGCAACGACTCCAGGCGCCACCAGCGGATGACACTCCGGATCACAACCCGGCCTTCCCACAGGAACGGTCGCGGCTCGACGAAGACCTGGTGATTCAGCGCCAGAAACGCCGGATAGTCGTCCGGATGCACGCGCTGGAACACGGTCGCCGCGTCGACGAGGACCAGTTCTCGCGGCAGATCGAGCATCGCGAGCAGCCGCTCGGTGACGAAGCAAAAGGAAGGGTGGCCATTGGCATCCACCCGCAGCAGATAGAGGGCAGCCGGCATCGCCTCAGACGGCTGAGGCCGCGAGCCCGGATCGACGTCAATCAGCGGTTGGTACGACATCAAAACGGCGGTGGCGGTGACGATCCATCCGACAAGCTCAGGGGCATCGCAATCGCGGCTCCAGTCATCATGAGTGGCTTAATATAGACGATCTTGGTTGGTTTTCCACGGACAATTCGAATGATCCAAGGCCGCTGCTCCGCGAGCGCTCTTTGCACAAACCCGCGGCACTGCTGCACGAGATCTTCACGCGCTCACGTCAACACCATTGGGATCGGAGATAAGTCGAGATCAGGGTGAGTGGGGCGTTTGGGCAATTGGTCTGCCGGTCTGTTGCCCGCCGTCCATGGCGACGTGATGAGGCTCTGGTCCAGCCTAGACCTCACCAGCCCACACGAACCCTCGGCGCTGCTTGACCATCGGTCACGAAGTGCGGAATGCTTTAACCGCACACACCAGACGCGGCACGGTACGCGATGACAACAACGTCCCTGACAGCTTGGTTGGAGGCGCTGGGACTTGGCGAGCACGCCGAGGCCTTGCAGGCCGCGCGGATCGACCTCGCGACCCTGCCGCGCCTGACTGAGTCGCGGCTCGATGCGTTAGGCGTTCCCGCGGACCACCGCCAGCATCTGCTTGCGGCGATTGCAGCGCTCGGCCAGCCGGCGGCCGCGCCCAACCCTCATCGCTCCCAACACCGGATCATCGATTTGCTCCAGAGCGGGCGCGTTCAAGCCGCCCTGGGACTGCTCACTCGCTTCGACTATTGGATGTCGCGACTGCAAACGCTGCAGGATCCGGAGGGGGTGCGGGGCATCACCCGCGACTGGGCGGCCACTCTGGCCGCGCATCCGGATATCGACCCGCGCGCGCGCCTGTGGGAGACCTTCTGGCGCGCGCACGAACCCTTCCTCCGACGGGGGGATGCACGCTGGCCGGCGTACAAGATCCTGCTGCAACGTGCGATGGAGCATGGGGATGACAGCCCGGTGACCCGGGAGGCCGAGGCCTGGTTGGCCCAGGGCCAGTGCGATTGGCTGTGGCTCCGCAATCCGCGGCGGCCGGCGCGACGCCTCGCAACGCCTGGCTTGCGTGTGCTGAAGGGACACACCGGCGAGGTCAACGGAGCCCAGCGGCTCCCCGACGGGCGGGTGCTGTCCTGGTCCGACGACGGCACCCTGCGCTTGTGGAACGGAACGGACGGTGCGCCCCTGGCCACCTTGAGCGGACACACGGCGGCCGTAACGGGCGTCCGGAGGCTCCCCGACGGACGCCTGCTCTCTTGGTCTCGCGATCGCACGTTGCGCCTGTGGGACGGACAAGATGACACCCCACGCCTGACACTTTCCGGACACACCGGCTGGGTCAATGGCGCCCGGAGGCTCCCCGACGGGCGCCTCCTCTCCTGGTCCACCGACGGGACCCTGCGCCTGTGGGACGGAGCAAGCGGAACAGCCCTCGCGACCCTCGCCGGACATACCGCCACGATCGATGGCGTTCTGGTCCTGTCCGACGGACGTTTCCTCTCCTGGTCCACCGACCGCACCCTCTGTCTGAGGGAGGGAGCGAGCGGCAGCCTCCTCGCCACTCTGGTCGGGCACACGCGCAAGGTGACCGGCGCCCGGGTGCTCACCGATGGGCGACTCCTCTCCTGGTCCCGGGACGGCACCCTGCGGCTGTGGGACGGGCAGACCGGCGCTCCACTCGCCATCCTCTCCGGACATACTCGCCAGGTCAGCGGCGCTCTGGGGCTCACCGACGGGCGTGTGCTCTCCTGGTCCGACGACCACAGCCTGCGCCTATGGGATGGACAAACCGGCGCCCTGATGGCCGTACTCACTGGGCACACACGGCCCATCACTGGCGCCCAGGTCCTCCCCAACGGGCACCTTCTCTCCTGGTCTGGGGACGGGACTCTCCGCCTCTGGGACGGGCGGACCGGTGCTGCACTCGCCACGCTGACCGGGCACCCCAGCGAGGTCAAGGGTGCCCAAATCCTTCCGGACGGGCCGCTGCTCTCCTGGTCCCGGGACGGGACCTTGCGGCAGTGGGACGGGCAGAGCGGCGCCCCGCTCGCCTCGCGTGCTGAACCGTCCGTCCGCGTCCGGGGCGCCCGGGTGCTGCCCGATGGACGGCTGCTCTCCTGGTCGCGGGACCACAGCCTACAGCTCTGGGAGAGCCCGATCGGCGCCCCGCTCGCCACCCTCGCCGGGGACCACAGCGAGGGCGGGCAGGCCCAGGTCAGCCCCGACGGACGCATCCTCGCCTGGTCGACCGACAACACCTTGAGCCTGTGGGACGGACACACAGGCCGGCCGCTCGCGACCCTGGTCGGACACCGGCTCCCGGTCACCGGCGCCCAGATCCTCGCCGACGGGCGCCTCCTGTCCTGGTCCTCCGACGGGACCCTGCGGCTGTGGGACGGGCAAACAGGTGCGGCGCTCGTCACCCTGGTCGGACACGCCCGAACGGTCACGGGGGCCCTGGAGTTGCCCGATGGACGCCTCCTCTCCTGGTCTCGGGATCGGACCCTGCGGCTGTGGGACGGGCGGACGGGTGCCCCGCTCGCCATCCTCGCCGGACATACCCAACAGGTGACCGGCGCCCAGGTCTTACCCGACGGGCGCCTGCTGTCTTGGTCTAACGACCACAGCTTGCGCCTATGGGACGGACACACCGGAGCCCCACTGGCCACCCTGGTCGGGCATGCGAACGCCCTCAACGGCGCGCACGTCCTCGCCGACGGGCGACTGCTCTCCTGGTCCTGGGACCGCACCCTGCGTCTGTGGGATGGACAAACCGGCGCTCCGCGCACCACCCTTGTCGGGCATACCGCTGTTGTCTGGGGAGCTCGACAGCTCGCCGACGGGCGTGTGCTCTCCTGGTCCGACGACCGCACCCTGCGTCTGTGGGATGGAGAAACCGGCGCCCCGCTCGCCACCCTCGCCGGGCACAGTGCCCTGGTGTGGGGGGCGCAACAACTTTCCGACGGGCGTCTCCTCTCCTGGTCCTTGGACCGCACGCTGCGCCTATGGGATGGGCAGAGTGGCGCATCCCTCGGGGAACCGATCGCCGAAGAGCATCTTCCCTGGAGCCATCCGTCACTGCTGCTGCAACGCAACGCCGCCCCGTCGCCGTGCCATCCAGGCCGTCACACCGCGCCGTGGTCTGTTGCGGACACCGGCGGCATCGCCACCGATAGGGGCGCGATCGCTCCGGTGTGCTGGCAAGGCCATTCCCCGCTCGTGGCACGCGGTCTGCTCAACGCGGGGATTCTCGTCGTGACTCCGCGCCGTGGCCACGTCGTCTGTCTGCAGCTGTACCGTGGCGCTCAGCGCATCACGGTTGAGGAGCTCGCACAGCAGGCCTGAACGTGACCCAGCTGCCGCTCTTGAGAGGCTTGGGCTTGAGCGGCGTGCGCGGCAGCGGATGCTCGCGCAGAGCAATCATCCTAGATCCTCGCAGACCCGCCCGTCGGCGTCGCTCTGGGCGAGCGGGTCGGTGGTCAAAGGAGTCGGAGCGGTTGTGATCCTGGGATCGCTGCTCGGTCGAGACCAGGGCTCAGAGTCGACCGTTTCCAACCAACCATTTCAAACCATAGGGCGGCAGCCTGATGCGATCGCTCGGGTCGGTCACACCGTCTCCGCCCAGCAGATCCGTCAGCGCACCCGTTAGACCGGCATGGCGCGGGAGATCGCCCTGAACCGACTGCGCATGCTCGCTGAAGTTGGCGAGCACCAGGAGATGGCCATCCTGACGGTGGCGGGCGAAGGCGAGGACGTGGACGTTGTCGCTCCACAGGGGGTGAAACAGACCAAAATTGTGGGTGTGAGGATGGGCGCGGCGGGCCTCGATCAATCTCTTGAAACCCTGAAACAGCCGGCCTTCGAGCGTGCCTGGATCATGACGCCGTGCGGCCTTCGTCCAGTCCATTCGTGGTCGATGCAGCCAACGACTGTCATGGGCCTGTTCTGGATCGTCACGATAACTTGGATCGTTGAGCAGGCCAATCTCATCGCCCATGTAGATTAACGGAACCCCGGCGCGCCCTAGGATCAGACCGTAGACCAATAGGATCCGGCTGACCGCCAAGTCGAGTTCGGCCGGGTCGCCGATCTCGATCGCCCGCTCCAACCCGGCGAGCGACGCCGTGGTCCCGCTGATCCGAGCATCACCAGAAACCGGGTCGAACTGAAAGTAATCCCCGCGCGCGAACGAGCCGGGAAAACGCCCAGTGTAGAACGCATTAAGAAAATGACGATGCGCCTGGGGATCCTCGCCGATCTGGCGCAAGGTCTCATCGCTCATCCCCCAGCCGATATCATCGTGACAGCGGACATAGTGGATGGCCGTCGCGCCCAGCAGCAGCCGGGGGGCCATGTGCATGGCCGCGGTCGCCAAGGTGGCCTTGCGGGTTGCCAGACCGCTCCACAGATTCACCATGAATTGATTGTTGTAGGCCAACTCGCAGCGCTTGCCAGCATTGGCGTCAACCCCGATGTAGTGCAGCAGTTCGTCGGGCGGCACGATCGCCTCGGCTTTGAAGATCACCCCTGGTGCAACCACGCGCATCAACGCTCGGTAAGTCTCGATCAGGAGCTGGACCTCCGGTTGATTCTGGCAATTGGTGCCCATCCGTTTCCACAGGAAGGGCGCGGCATCGAGTCGCAGCACATCGACCCCTTGATTCGCCAAGAAGCACATGACCGCCAGCATCTCGCGAAACACCGCCGGATTCCTGTAATTCAGATCCCATTGGTAGCGATTAAAGGTCGTCCAGACCCAGCGCCCGTCACCGGCCATGTCCGGTACAAAGGTGAAATTACCGGGCGCCTCGTCGGGAAAGACCTCGGGTAAGCTGCGCTCGTAGGCATCTGGGAGTTCGCGGTCCGTGAAGGTGTAGTAGTAGTCCAGGTAATCCGGGTCGCCACGGCGCGCCCGCACGGCCCAGTCATGCTCTGCGGCCGTGTGATTGAGCACCAAGTCCGCGCACAGCGCGATCCCACGCGCCCGCAGCGCCGTGGTCAGCGCGCGCAGATCCTCGAGCGTCCCGAGTTCGGGGGCGATGGAGCGATAATCCATGATGGCGTAACCGCCATCGTTCTCGCCCGGCCGCGGCTTGAGGAGTGACATCACGTGTAAGTAGGTGATGTGCAGCTCCCGCAGGTAATCGAGTCGGTCCTGGACATCGTTGAGGGTTCCGGCAAAGCGCTGGGGATAGAGCACGTAACCGATCAGATTCGGCCGCTCGAACCAGTCGGGCGTCAACTGACGTTCCAGGTCCAACAGCCGCAAGGGTTCTGGCCGAGCCAAATACCCGTCGACCACGCAATCGAAGATGGCATCGGCCTGCACCGTGGCATCGTCGCGGTCGCCGTAGAGGGCGAGAAAGGGCCGCCGTGCATCCTCGAACCAGCGCTCAGCGCGCAGCCAGAACATCTCGGCGTCGCGTGGCTCGAAGCGATCGGCGAGCTTGGCGGCATGCCGCTCGCGCAGTCGCGCGAAGGCCACGCGACTCTCGGGGGTCATCTGCAGCAGATTGTGCATGGATTGTCCTGCCTCGGTGGGTCGTACCCTATTGACATCGGTCTCACGAACCGGAAACGATTGAAAGGATCTCGACGCATTGCAGCGGATCGGCCGTGGATTGTTCCTCCAGGCGCCAAGTCCGGATGGCCAAGCCGACCCGGATGCTGCTTGCTGTCCACTCACTGTGCCAGACTGCGAGAGGCTCGCGCAAACCGAGGCAACTCACAGGGCACAGACGCCTTTCCACCCCATCACATTCGACCTGGAGAATCGTTCATGGAGCTTTACACGCCAATCATCGAAGCGATGCTGCTGCTGGTGCTCTTGATCAGCGCCGCCTTGATGCTGCGCGCCGCGGGCGCCCTCACCGAGGAACACGCGGACGTGTTCTCGCGCGTGATCACGCTGCTGGTGCTGCCCGCACTCGTCTTCAATCACCTGTCCGCGCACCCGATCAGTGCTGACATGCTGCAGGCGCCGACGATGCTCTTCATTAGTGGGCTGATACTGATGGTGCTCGCCTGGTCTGTCGGGACGCGGGTGCTGCACCTGGGACGATTGCAACTGGGCGCCCTAATCCTTTGTACTGGCTTCGGCGCGGCGACCCTGGTGGGGATCCCGCTCGTCGAGATCGCCCATCCGGAGTTGGACCTGCAGGAGAGCATCTTGATCGGTGTCCTGGGCGTTGAGCTGCCGCTCTTCATCCTCGGCCCCTTGATCGCGTCCTACTACGGCCGGCGCGAAGGCTTCTCGCTCGGCGCGGGGGCCTTGCTCATCCTGCGCTCGCCCATTGTCCTAGCCGCCATTGCGGGCATCCTCTGGGGCCAATTCGGTCTACCGCGTGACGGCAATCTCGCGTTGGGGACCCTCTTCCTGACACTCGACCATCTGGAAGCCGCCTTACTGCCCCTGGTCGGTCTGGCGATTGGTCTGATGATCCGCCCGATCGCCGTTCACAACCTGCTGCCGCTGTTCGCGTTCGTTGCCGCCGTACAGCTCGTGTTGCAACCGGTCTTATTGGCCATCGGCTCCTGGCTCTGGTCGCTGCCGGCGTCGATCATCGCAACCCTGATCCTACAAGGCGCGGCACCGGTCACCGCCTTATCGGCCATCTTCGTGCGGCAGTATGGATGTGATGGGGCACTCGCGGCCTCACTGATTCTTTTCACCACCCTCCTGTCGTTGATCACGATCCCCTTGATGGTGATCGCCTTCGGCTGATCCGAGCGCAGCGCGCGGCGGGCCCCACCATCTGCCCAGCGTCGGTGAGGCGGATGGTGGCGTCCCATCTCAACCTACGGATCGGGTGCACGCCAGGCGGTCCAATCGATCTCATCAAGGGCCGCGGCGAGTTCCCGCAACGCGTGCATCACGGCGATGTAGTGGCCGGCGATCGTCAGGGTGTAGAGGTTATCCGGGTTCACTTGCTCATTGTGTCGGTACCCGTCGATGCGGCTCAGCTCCCGGCGGACGTCATGGGTGATGGCATCCAGTGCCGCAACCGAGGCAGGCAGGGCCGGGTGATCCAGTTTCTGGATGAAGGCCTGGTAGGTGGTCACAAATGGACCGAGCAGTTGACGGCCAAGGCTGGTTCCCAATCCCTGATCACGCAACTGGACCCCCCAACGCAAACGCGCCTGTTGAAGGCCGCGAAACCGTGTGACCAGGCCTGTCAGCGCATCGCCGAGGGCCTCGATGCGTTCATGATCATTGTGTGGAACCCGTGGCGTATAGGCTGCTGGGAGGAGTTCGGATAGGCCCTGCAGTTCAGCACGCAAGTGCTGATCATGGTGCGCGACGGCCGCGGCAAAGTTCGCCGCGCCGAAGTCCGCGAGTGCCACCTGGGCCTGACTCAGGGACGACAACAGCCGTTTGATGTGATGGCGCACCTGGACGTGTGGTGGTGCGCCATTCAGCAAGGCCAAGGCGCCGACCCCAACCAAGAAGCCGGTGCCGATGCTCAGCGCGGTGTCGATGTAGCTCACGGCACTGTACAACTGCTGTGGTTCCACGTTGAGCAGCATGATCGCGAGGATCCCAATCCGCAGGAACATCGACTGATACGGCGGTGGCAGCACTTGCAAACAATAGGTGATCGTGAAGTAGACTGGAAAAAGCACGAGCGCAAGCTCGAAGAAGCCGTCCAATCGTGGCATCACCATCAGATAGATCGGCGCGGTGATGAGAATGCCCAGCACGAATCCGAGCACGGTCAGCTTCGCCGAAGGCAGTGCCTCGGTTTTCTTGAGTGTCGGCCCACCGATTAAGACAACGGCCATGACGACGGCAAGCAATCCGAGCGGCGGCCATTGCACGTTGACCCAAAGCACGACCAGCACCCAAAACGCCAGCCCGGTCGCGAGGGCGTTCGGTCCTGCGAGCGCGACGCGTCTGCGCCAAGGGACCACCAGCTCTCGCGGTAGCTTGCCAGTCGGTAACGCCCGGTCGCTGCCGACCGCGGTGCTCGCCTCGACCAGGCGCTCAACATCGCTTGCCAGTGCCTGCAGCTGTGCCGCCAACGCATGTGCGAGGGCACTGTCACCAGCGGTTTGCTGCGCCAGGCTCGGACCAGTCAAGAGCGGTTGTCGGCACGCCTCCGCCGCGGCCAGTGCCACCGCGGCAGCCTCGGTGATGCCGTCTGCGGTGGACCCGTTCACCGTCGCGTCTTGCCGCGGCGGTGTCGATGGCGGCACGGCCGCGGAGCTTGCCTGCGAGGCGGCGGTCCCCGCCGCCTCGAGCGCACTCGCAAGCTGCTCGAGCGCTTCGCGCAGCACCTGACGTTGCGGTTGCGTCAAGAAGGCGCGCCGACCAACAGCCGCCAAGCGGAGATTTTCGGACAAGCCCATCATCGAGCCGAGGCTTGCGGTCAAGGCTTGAATCTGCGCCTCATAGGTCCGGTGTCTGCGCTGAACGCGACTGCTGTCGAGCTTGGCCGCCGCCAGGAGCTCGCGCAACTCGGGCGGCGCACGCAGCAGCGCCTTGGGCATTGGTGCGAACCCCACTGCACCCTCTGAGGTGACCGCGGCACCGGTGCGACGCAGATGTCCGGCAAGCTCAACCAAGACATGGCGTTGTTGATCCAGATAGCGGTGCCCCGCGGTACGCGGCCAGAGGATCCCGTTCACCACCAGCACCACGAGGATGCCAATGATGGCCTCGGAGGTCCGATAGATCGCCGCCTGAAAGACCGTGTGGGGTGCCGCGCTGGCATCCCAGACGATCACCGAGACGGCGAGTGCAACCATGAACCAGGCATAGCCGTAGGAACTCAGCCGCATGTGGTAGACCGAGATCACCAGGATCAATGACAGGAGCGTGAGCAGGATCCATGGCTCTTGCACGAATAACCCGATCAGGACCAGTGCCAGCGCCGCGCCAGCCAAGGTGCCCAGCACCCGCATCACGCCTTTACGCAGTGAGGCACCGAGGAAGGGGGTCTGCAAGACCAGCACCGCGAGCGGTGCCATGAAGGGGTCTGGCCACTGCAACTGCAGCGCGATGCCCCACGCGATGAGGATGCCAAGACTGGTCTTCAGGGCATCGACGACGGCCGTTGGACTCCAGAGGCGCACGGCAGATGAGCAGGTGTCAGCGTTGATCAGCGCTGTGCGAAGGAAGGATCGCGACGCTCGCGGTATAACCGATCCGCAGCGGAATCGTCTCCGGCAACGTCTCAAGCGCGATGCGAACTGGAATGCGTTGAGAGAGACGAATCCACTCGAAGGTGGGGGACACCTGGGCCAGATCGCCGGGCTCTATGCTGCTGTTGCGCCGAGCGATGCCAAAGGCGATGCTCTGAACATGCCCGTTCAGGGGCTGATTCGGGTAGGCCATGAGGGTAACGACGGCCGGATCGCCAAGGGCGATGAACGGCAGATCGACCTCCTTGAAATAACCATCGACCCAGAATGAATTGGCCTCGATCAATGCCAGCACCGGCTGTCCGCTGGTTGCATAGGTCCCCACGTCGAGTTCGAGATTGGTGACATAACCCGCCACGGGCGCCGCGACCCTGGTTTCAGCCAGCTTCAGTTGCGCCCTTGCGAGTTCGACCCTAGCGGCATCGACTGACGCTGCCTGGGCCTCGGCCAGTGCCTGTTTGATGACGAGGTTTTGCTGCGAGATATCGTCATGCGCAATCAGCGCCTGTGCTCGCTCAGCATCGGCAGCAGCGCTCTTGGCCTCGGCTTGCACCTGTGCCAGCTGTGCCAGTGCCAGTTGGACCCCTTGATGATACGGGGCAGGCTCGATCTCGAAGAGTGGGTCGCCTTTCGCGACCAATTGATTGTCCGTGACCGCCACCCGGATCACAGGACCGCTCACCTGGGGCGCCACATGCACCACGTTGGCGAGGACCTGTCCATCCCGTGTCCAGGGATGGGCCTTCTGCTGCTGCATAACCCAATAGATCCCGGCCGCGGCCAGCGCCACCATCGCCACCGTGACCAGCACGCGAATCAGATCGAACAGAAGTTGGCGACTCGACTCTGAGCCTGTCATGGGCAAACCTAGCCTGCTAGACGAAGAACGACGGGACCAGCGTCACACTGATCAGGATTGTACAGACGACGACCAGTGCAATGAAGAAGAGAGGCGGATGCCAGATCCAACGGCTCAGACCCGTCAGATTCCCCAGGGCCGTCAGCGTCATCGCCAGTGCCAAGCCAATTGCGGCAGCAAGCAGCCAAGGTGGGTAGTAAACACCGTACAAACTGAGTTCGATGGGAGGTTGATTCATATCGAAGCGTGGATGAGTGACGATGAGTAACCTTGATGAGCGGCCATGCCCACGTCCGGTCATGTGCTCACGCGCACCGTCGGTTGCCGTGCACCAACTGACGATGGAGAACGCGGCGCGGCCCTGGGCGATCGCTCACTCCTCGTGCGTCTCCTCGTGCGTCTCCTCGTGCGTCTCCTCGGCGTCCACTGTCGGCGTACCCTCAAGATCCAACTCGATCTCTTCGCTGTCCGGGAGCAGTGCCGCGCCACTGGAGGTGGATTCTGTGTCCCCAGCTGCCGCGGCCATGTTGATGGCGCTGAACGCCGCCTCCAGGGTTGCCTCCATCGCCACCTGGTCGCCGACGTTCACGATGAAGCGCACCAGTTCCGGAAAGCTGGCACCGGTTTGGGCCTTGAGGAACACGCCCTGCACATAGGCGATGACGCCGTCGATCGGGATCACCACCAACCGGCCCCGCTCCGCCTGAGCACCCCGGCGATCCCAGAGTGCAAACTCCTGGGTGATCCGGGGGTCCTGTTTCAAAAAGGCGTCGGCCTGGGCCGGTCCATAGACCAGCGTCCCTCGCGGGAAGCTATAGGCAACGATCCGGCCATAGTTGTCGCCGTCGTTGCCGGCCACCACGAGTGCGCGCATGTTGTTCCTGCCCTTCGGGTTCATCGGCGCGATCAGGCTGAATTCGAACCGCTCCGGATCCAACAGGTTCAGCGTCACATAATAAGGCTTAATGACATGAACCTCGTCCTCCCATTGCACTTCCGGATAGACCCACAGATCTTCTTGCTTGAAAAACGTGCCGGGATCGCGCTGCTGATAGCGACCATAGATGTCCAATTGGATATCAAACAGGTGTCTCGGGTAACGCACGTGTTGCTGTAACGGCTCAGGCATCTCCGAGAGCGGTTTGAAGACACCGGGATAGGCTCGCGCATAGGCCTGGATGATCGGGTCATCAGGCTCGGAAACATAGTAGTTGACGCTGCCATCATAGGCGTCGATCACCACTTTTACAGCGTTGCGAATCGTGTTGAAGTGATACGGAACGCCTGCGAACTCGGCAGTGGCCGTGTAGGCGTAGGGATACCATTGGGACAGGGTATAGGCATCCTGAATCCAATAGATCCGTTCGGGTGTGACCACGGTGTAGGGATCGGGGTCCAACAACAGGAACGGGGTCAAGGTCGAGACGCGCTCGACAATATTGCGGCGAAACAGAATACGGCTGTCGTCGTTGATCTGATTGGTGAGGAAGATATTGATCTCACCGAAATAAAGCGCAAAGACGAGCCGGCGGAACAAGCTCGAGATCCGCACACCACCAGTGCCGCTATAATCCGACAGGACGATGTCATTGTCGCTGACATAGTCGATTTCCCTGAGGTTATTCGGAGCGATCACCGGCGAGTAGTCGCCAGCGCCGAAATAGATCCCAGGCTCATCGATACTTAAGCCGAATGCCGACTGTGGCGGGATCCCCTGCATCAGCCAGCGGATGGCGCCCGCCCTTTGCTGCGCCGGTGGCGCCATCACGGCACCGTAGCCGTGCGTATACTTCATCCATTCATTGACCCAGTTGCGGGAGCCCACCGGCAGGTTGTCGAGGTCAATCTCGCGCGGCGATACCGCGACCTGCTGATAGGCGCCATTGACGGTGTAGCGGTCAACATCAATGCTCTTTAACGTGTAGTAACTGCGGATCTCCTGGAGCTCCTGGAAGACTTTGCGCAGGCGGACCTCGTCCCAAATCGGGATGTTGACGATACCGGCCTGGAATTCGCGCGTTGCCGTATTCCAGGGGATCCTCTTAATCGGGTATTGTCGGGTCTCGACCTCGTCGAGATCATAGGCGGCCAGCGTCGCCCGGATGTTGTGATCGATATAGCGTGCTTGGAGCGAGAGCTCGTCAGGCTTGACGACGTACTCTTGCAGCAGATCCGGCACCACTGGCGAGTAACGCAAGGTGAGCGTAGCGGCAAACAGGACCGCGACGATGGCGAAGCCGAGCAGTCCTTTGCGGGTGTTCACAAGCCAGATGAACAGGGCGCCGAGCAGCAGGGTCAGGATGAACGCGGCCCAGATCAATGGCAGGATGAACGTCATCTCGACATAACCTGGACCGGAAAAGACCGGGAGATGTGGATTGGTGTAGAGCAGCAAATGACGGTCGAGCATGAAATACCAGGCGCCGATCAACACCACCGTGCCTGCCGCGAGGTTCAAATGCAGCTTTGCTCCCCGCCGCAAGGGCTGAGCGGACCCGGTGACGATCCAGCGTTCGAACCAGTACAGCAGCGCAAGGCCCAACAGCAGCACGACCGAAGCAAACAGTAAGCCACGCCAAAGCAGCAGATAAAAGGGCAGAGAGAAGAGGTAGTAGCTGATGTCGTGACCGAACGCAGGGTCGGTGATGCCGCTGTCGCGAGAGAAAAAATACAGGACTGCCGTCTCCCAGTGGCCATACACAGGTAGTGCGACAAGGACTGCCAGTACCAGGGTCAATGGCAGGTAGAACAGCAACGAACGGCGCTGGAAACGATCATACATGCGCTGGTATCGCGCCCGCCGCCCCGATCCCGATCCGGATCCAGATCCCGCCGGCTGGGCCGTCCCGGTGGGGACACCGGCCAGACGAACCGTTGGGATCGAGGCACGCGGTTCGCGGTTCGCTTCCGCCGGGACCGCGGCGCCGAGATATCTTGACCCGACCCAGAAGTTGAGGAAGAAAAAGAGAAACAAAAATAGGGTCACGACCAGAAACATCACCGATTGGTAGAGCAATCGCATCCAGAAGTAGAACCCATAGTCCAATGCCTGGAACCACCAGAGGTTGACGATGAAACCGTCCATGTAAAATACCGTCATCGCAATCATCAAGACGATGAGCAGAATGACGATCACAAGGGCCAGGCGCTTCCAAATTTTCATTGTTCGCTCCGCTTTGACGCAGGGCCCATTGTCGACGCTGTGGCGGCAGGACGGCAACACAGGGGCAACACCACGGGGGCCTTGATAGTCGGTTCGGACGTTGGCCGGGGATGAGGAATCGCGGCGGGAAGAGGATAAGGCGCTCGCTGAATGATCAGCGTGATCGGCGGGGCAGCGTCGCGAGCGGCTCTCGGGCGACGATCGCCAACGAGGATGAACATGGTCAGGTTTTGCCCATCACAATATCAAGTCCTGGTTCGGACGAGCGGCCATCGGTTGGTCCCTTCGAGATGCTCTTTAGATGCTGGCCTGATACATGGATCACGATGGAGTGAAGCTGCGGGCGACTTCGCTCGGCACGATCGTGACCAGCGAGGATTGACGATTAGATAATGCCTCAAGCGACCATGCGTTCATCCGGTGACTGAGCGGGGTGTTCAACATCTGGCATCGGATGCAACTGAGTGGCTGCATCCTTGATATTCCAAGCGATATTCCAAGCCCCTATGGATGGCCCAGGATGTGGCAATCGGGCGGATTGAACCGAGTGAGCAACCCGATCAAGACCACGTCGATCAATTAGAAACACTCTTCTCGAGCCTAGACGACGATTCGTTGTCAGTCAAGAGCGCGCGGTTTCGGCCAGCAGGTCCATCGTGAAGCCCGCAACCGAAGTTCAGGCAGGCCAAGTTGAAGCATGAGAACACAGGTTGCTTTAGCCCGTTGCAGTGCGTGACGCGAGCCGAGACATGGGATCATCGTTGACAGCCACTATGGCCCATTTGATAATCCCAGCCATCACACATCACGATGACGTTGTAGGTCCCGACGATGGACATTGATCCGGTCTCGGTCTCGCGACTTCAGTTCGCCTTCACGGTCTCCTTTCATATCATCTTTCCGGCGTTCACCATCGGTCTTGCGGCTTGGCTGGCCACCTTGGAAGGCCTGTCGCTGTTCACCGGTCGCGCTGTCTACCGGCGCCTGTTCGATTTCTGGCTTAAAATCTTTGCGGTTGCCTTCGGTCTCGGTGTCGTCTCGGGGCTGGTCATGGCATTTCAGTTCGGCACCAACTGGAGCGAGCTCGCAACCCGCGCCGGCCCCATTCAAGGGCCGCTGCTCGCCTACGAATCCTTCACCGCCTTCCTGCTCGAGGCGACGTTCTTCGGGGTGCTCCTGTTCGGGCGCGAGAAGCTGCCACGCTGGGCCTATTTTCTCTCGGCCCTGATGGTGGCGCTCGGCACCACCTTTTCGGCCTTCTGGATCATGGCCAATAACTCTTGGATGCAGGTGCCAGTAGGTTATGAGTTGGTCGACGGCATCTTTACACCACGCGATTGGGGCGAAATCCTCTTCGACCCGGTGCTCTGGGTTCGTTTCCCACACATGCTGCTCGGCGCCTATCTGACCACGGCCTTCTGTGTTGCGGCGACCGGTGCCTGGTATCTGCTGCGTGGACGACTCCTGAACGAGGCGCGCGTGATGCTGACCATGGGGCTGGGGATCGCCGCGCTGCTGATCCCTGCGCAAATCCTCTTCGGCCACCTCAACGGCGAATACACGGCCGAACACCAGCCGAGTAAGTTCACCATCATCGAGGGTCGCTGGCAGACCGAACAGCCGGCACGCCTCATCCTCTTCGCCTGGCCGGATGTTGCCGCGGAGCGCAACCACTTCGAGATCGCCCTGCCCTATCTCGGTAGCTTTGTCGACCAGGGTAACTTCACTGCCGAGGAGCCCGGCATCGTGACGGTGCCGGTGGAGGACCGTCCTCCCTTCCTGATCCCGTTCTTTGCGTTCCGGATCATGGTTGGTCTCGGTTTGGTGATGCTGGCCCTCTCTTGGGGCGGACTCTGGCTCATGGCGCGAGCCCGTCCACGCGATCCGAACCAGCTCCCGCGCTGGTTCCTCTGGGCAACCTTTCTGGCCTGGCCGAGCGGCTTCATCGCCGTCATCACCGGCTGGCTCACCGCTGAGGTCGGTCGCCAACCCTGGGCCATCTTCGGGGCCATGCGCACGGCCGAGGCCGTGACCCCGAGTCTTTCGAGCAGCGTCGCGCTCATCTCGCTGGTGTCCTACGTGATCGTCTACACACTGATTTTTTCAGCGGGGACCCTGTATCTCTACCGGCTCCTGCGCGAGGGCCCCAGCGATCCCGCTGGCTCAGGTCCGGCCGATGGTCCCGCGGGCGGCGCTATCGGAATCGCTCAGGCCGCGGCAGGTCTCAACCCGGGGCGGCCGCTCGCGGTTGGCGGTCCCCATCCCACCGCGACCACGGCGAGCGCGCCAGCTGAGCGCACGCCCGGCATGGCTGGAGGTCCAGCATGATCGAGCAACTTCCGTTCTCACTGCCAGTGTTCTGGGCGGGCGTCCTCGCGTTCTCGATCCTGGTTTATGTGCTCCTTGATGGCTTCGACCTCGGGGTTGGCGTCCTCTTCGCCCTCAACCGTAACGAGGCGCACCGCCAACAGATGATGGGTTCGATCGCACCGGTCTGGGATGGCAATGAGACCTGGCTGGTCATCATCGGCACCGTGCTCTTCGGCGCCTTCCCGGTGGTCTATGCGATCTTCCTGTCCGCCTTCTACCTACCGGTCGCCCTCCTGCTCGTGGCCCTAATCCTGCGCGGCGTCGCCTTCGAGTTCCGCTACAAGGAGGAACGCCACCGCTGGCTCTGGGATCTCGGCTTCATTGTCGGCTCCATCATCGCCGCCTTCGTCCAGGGGGCCGCGATCGGTGCGATGGTCGCCGGTATCGCCGTCGAGGACGGCCGCTTCGTCGGCGGCCCCTTCGACTGGCTGACGCCCTTCGCGGTGCTCTGCGGCCTCGGCTTAGTCGTCGGTTATGCCCTACTCGGGGCCGGTTGGCTGGTGTTGAAGACCACGGGGGAGCTGCGCGATTGGGCCTATGCTTGGCTGCCGCGGTTGCTGAAGGGGGTGATCGCTGTCGTGGCACTGGCCTTGATCACAACGCTGATCGGCAATTACGAGGTCGTCCTGCGCTGGCTCGCGCAGCCATGGCTCATCCTCTTTCCCCTGCTTGCCGGTGCCGCGGTTTGGGGCCTCTTACGCGGCGTGCAGGCACGGCGCGATTGGCAGCCTTGGTTGATGGCCTCGGCACTCTTCATCGCTGCGTTTGCGATGCTCGCCGGCAGTTTTTGGCCTTGGATCCTACCCTATCACCTCAGTATCGAGCAGGCGGCAGCACCTCTGTCCTCGCTGAGTTTCATGTTCTATGGCATTGGGTTGGTCGTCTTGCCGGTGATCTTGGCCTATACCATCGGCGTTTATTGGATCTTTCGCGGCAAGGTCTCCCCGACGGCGAGTTATCACTGACAGCCTAGCGACATCGGTTCGTTCCCACAGAGGCCCCGTCGGCATGACCCTCATCAGTCCCTTCATCGACCAGCCGATTGCCTGGCTCGCCGTGACCCTGGCGCTGTCCGCGGCCTTCCTGCTTGGCTTCGCACGCAGCGGTCTGGGGACCGGGGGCTTTGTGGTCTCGCCCTTGATGGTGTTCGCACTCGGCGCGAGCGACGGACTTGCCATCGTCGCCGTCCTCATGTTGCCGGCGGCGCTGCTCGGCGTTTGGCAGCATCGCGGGGAGGCCGGTCCTGAGCTGCTGCGGCCCTTGATTCCCGCGGCTTTTCTTGGAACTGCTCTCGGCGGTCTCCTGCTCTGGCTGATGGTCGCCGACGGTGAGATGGCGCTCATCCATCGACGTTTGGAACTTGTGGTGGCAGGCTTGTCGCTCGTCTACGTTGCGATGGTGGCAGCGCGGAACAAGATTGCGAGCATCGGAGGCGGCGGGGGGCCACCCCACGCCCGGGGGCTCTTCCTGGTCGGAACTGGGCTCGGCATCAGTCAGACCGTTGCCAACTCAGGTTCGCCCCTCTTGACCCTGTACTTCCTGCGGCACGGCATCCCCAAAGCGCATTTTGTGGCGGCCCAACTGGACTTCCTGTTGGTTCAGAATCTGCTCAAACTGGCACCGTTACTCCTGCTCGGGATTCTGCATCTGGGCAATGCCGGGGCTGCGCTCGCCCTGATCCCGGTTACGCTCCTCGGCAGCCTGATCGGCCGGCGATTCTATCGCACCGCCTCCGAACGCATCTTTTTCGCGCTCTACCTCGGTTTGTTGCTGATCGGATTCGTGGTCAGCCTGCTGTTGATCATCGGGCGTGACCAGGTCCTGTCGTGGATTTGAATCCCGCCCTCACCGAGTCACCATGAATCGCATTCCGACATGACTCGTAGCAGACCCGCTACGCCTCCCGTCGACCGCAGGATCTCACCATCTCCAAACAGGCCCGACAGGATCTCATCGTCATGTGGAAGGGCATCGCCAAGGACAATCCGCCTGCTCTCCCAGCAGGCACCGACCTGCACGCACCCACTCGAGCGGGAGCCTGCCTCAAGCCGATTGGATCACCTCAAGGACAAGACCATGCCTTTAACCAGGCGAGCCTTAACACTGTTTGTCCGGCATCCGGGGCCGCCGCGCTCCATCGGCCTGAGCCGCCCGCGCAGCCTGACCCGATGTCTGCTGGCCGTGACCTTGCTGACATTGCTCGGCTGCGCGGGGCTGACCCAGCCTTGGCTGGAGCCGGAGGTCTCGCTGACCTCGCTGAGGCCGCGGCAGATCACGCTTGAGGAGCAGTCTTTCCTGATTGGTTTACGGATCAGAAATCCAAACGACCGAACGCTACCGATCAAGGCGATGACCTACGCTTTGTCCCTGGAGGGGACCCAGATCGCCGCTGGTGGAGGCACGCTCGATCGCCAAATCCCAGCATTCGGCGAGGAAGAGGTCGAGGTCTCGGTGACTGGCAGCGCTAGCACGCTGGCTGCGCTGCTGCCGCGGTTATTGCTCCAAGCTCAGCCGGCGCAATACCGCATTGCGGGCACCGTGACCGTCGCCGGCGTAGTGCCGATTCCCTACCACTACTCGGGCGAGATCGATCCAGACACTCTGTTGCGCGCGGCGAGCCCATTGCTCCGGACGCGCTGAGCGCCATCCTATGGCCGCCCCGGCTCCGCGACGACCAGAGCCCACCTCCGGCTTGGCTCATGCCTGCCCGTGACCTGCTCAGACACCAAGCTGGCAAGAGCCAGGCTGGGATGCATCAGAGTAAGAGGGTCGTGCGCAACGAGAAGGCCCAGACATGATCGCGCTCCGGATTCAGTGCCGGGTCCTGGATGTATTGCACGTCTGGCGTCAGCAATAGGCCGCCGAACAGGGTCCAGTTCCAGTAGAGCTCAACGAGCTTCTCGTTACGGGCCCCAGCCGGGTTGACCGGCGGCCCTGCGGCATCGCTGTAGCCGAAGGCGAGACCGATCTGATCGGTCTTGCTGCGACCGAGCGGGTTATTCATGGCTCCGCCCAAGGCATAGGAGGCGCGAATGGGTGTGGTGAAGCCCCAAGCCCCGTTGGCTCGTCCGAACACCGCCCACCGGTCATCCAAATTCTGCACCCCACTGAAGGACCAGCCCGTGCCGCGCGGCTGCGTTGGCACCGTCGGCACATCGTAATAGTTGAACGCGTATTGAGCCGAACCGAGACCGCGAAACCGAGGTGTCCACTGGAGATACCCGATCCAGGCCAAATTGTGCCCCGCGAGACCTCGAGTGGAGAGGTTGGCACCGGAGAGGTTGGTGGCGTTCTGAAACCCGCCGACGAGCTGTAGGGTGCTGGTCAGGTTGACCTGGGCATAGGCACCCAGCCCGGCGGTCGGGTAGGTGGAGCTCCCGTTCTGGGCCAACACATAGCTGTTGAAATTCTGCTGCTGATCAGCAAGGTATTGATTGCCGTCGAAATTGTAGAACGGATACTGGCCGATGCTCAGCAAGAGCTTGTTCCCGGGCAGCGCCTGGGTATAGGTGAGCTGATCAAAGGCATCGTCGCCGGAGCCCGGGAAGTCATTCATCTCAGTAATGATTCCGAGATTTTCAGCGATGTTCGCGGCGGTCTGCCGCCAGGGGTAATCGACGAGGGTGTAGGAGGCCTGCAGCGAGCCACTGCCAAACCGCGTGCTGTCGAACAAGGTCCAGTCGAATCCCGGTGTCAGCAGGATTTGCCCTGATGTCCAGCCGCCGTCGGGCTCACCCCATTGCTGCAGATAGCTCGTGGTCAGCGACCAGGACAGCCCCGTCGCCTTGGTGACGGAGCGCTTGAAGCGCGAATAGTCACCATACAGACCGGTCAGCTCCTGATTCCACTCCGACCACAAGTTGGCCCGGCGGATACGGTCATGCACCCGACCGATCCTCCCGACCTCCACAACCTCGCTCATGCCCAACAGTGGTGATTCAGCAGCCCCGCCCTGGGCCAGCGCTGGATTTGCGAGCCCGGTCAAAACCACCGCGACAATGATGCCGGATATCGACTGGGACTGCGCAATCATGGCGTACCCTTCCTTGTCAGGATGGTCATTGGAGTATTGGATCATGGGTACCATGTTTCAGGCGCTGAGTCGCTCGTGTGGAGACAAGACGACCGTCTTGCCAGAATCGGCATCGAACAGCTCCGGGATCATCAGGTAACTGGCAACAAAGAAGCACAGAGCGCCAATGAAGGTCCATAGATTGGCATCCCAGATCCAGCTCCAGCTCACATCGGGCGGTGGCGGGAAGAACGCATAGAAGGCCGAGACCTGGAAGGCGATCGAACCGGCCAAGTTGATCATGACCACCCACCAGGCGACCTGGCGCGGCTCGAACGACCACCAACCGTGCGAGATCTCCATCAATGCCAAGTAACTGGCCGCTAGGAAACAGAGACTCCCGATCATATCGGGGGTCCAGATCAGCACATCCTTTTCCACCCAACCCAGTCCCGCGAGCAGCGCGTCGCCGGTATTGAAGTTGAACAATAGGGTGCCCGCAAACTGGATCAGACTGGACAAATAGCCAGCGTTGTGTGGTTTCCACGCCCACCAGTGCCAAGCCCGACGCTGACCGGACGGCCCCGTTCCCAGGTCGGCGATATCACCGTTGATCGCTTCGAGCAGTTGCAGACCAGCGGCCGAGGTAAAGAACAAGGAACCGACGAAAAACACGACCCCGATGACGGGTGTCGTGGCCATGTCAGGCTTCAGCAGCTCGGGCCAGTTGGCGGCAAAGCCGCCGTAGGCGAAACAGGCGGACCCGATGAGGAACAGAAGCGCAATCCACCAGGCTAGACTCTGAGGTGCCCAGAGGCGCAACCAGGCCGTGTGCGGTTGCTGCGGCCGGGGTGTTATCACATGCGCGTTGAGGTGATTCGGAGTCAGATGAAACGGCCGCAGTCGCTTGCGCTGGCGCCTCGAGAGGAACACCAGTTGATGACCGTCGTCCAGTGTTTGCACCACGCGCGAAATAAACGGATTGCGCAGTGAGCGCCGATTCGCCGTCGTCTTCATACGAGGGATACTAAACCGAGTTCGGAGTTTCTCATGTTCTCATGTCACGACGGTCTGTCCCTAGCCGCGGTCGCGACCGCGGCGCCGGCGGCACGGGAACGTCCTCCTTGCCGTGCCGGGTCATCGCACTCGTCACGATCCCCTACTTCGCCGTCACAGACCGGCCTTGCGATGAGTCCAGGATCCAGGCCACGATCATCACCATCACACCGAGCCACAAAGCCGCTCAGTGCGCAACCACGAGCCGGACCCACAGATAGGCGATGGACAAGGTCACAACGGATACGGGGAGACCGATCTTGGCGAAGTTCCAGAAGGAGATCTTCAGACCCTTTGCCGCCGCCGCATCGACAACGATGATGTTGGCGAGGCTGCCGATGATGATCAGGTTGCTAGAGAGACCACTGGCGAGCGCCATCAGCGGCCCGGCAAGCGGATCTTCTCCGGCAAAGGGGAGCAGCAGCATCACGGTTGGCACATTGGAGGTGATATCACTCAGGACCGCCGTGGCCGCGAATAATACGCTCGAGTTGTGCAAGTCAACCCCCATCGTCCGCAGCCATGTCACCAATTCCGTCGAGAAACCGGCGTTGGCAAAGGCACCATTGACGATGAACAGTCCGACGAACAGGATCAGCAAGTCCCAGTCCACCTTTTCAAGCATCGGCCGCGCCATGAAACGTGCGTTGAACAGCATCAGCACGCCACCGACGGTCGCGACCATGCCACGGTCCCATTCGGTGAAGACGAACGCGTAGAGCAAAAAGAACAACACCAACAGACCCTTGATCGTCTCCCAGCGGTCGAAGGATGGATCAGGCAAGGCATCCGGCCGTGGCGCCTCACTGCCTTCCAGCGTCCAACGACCACGATAGGCGAAGGCAAGCACCGCCCAGACCACAAGGAGCGCCAACAGCGCCGGCACCAGTGCGTACACCAGATACCCGCCGAAACCCAGCTCCAGCCGCTGTGCGATCAACATGTTTTGGGGGCTACCGATAATGGTCGCGACCGAACCGGCATTAGCCGCCAGCGCGATCGCCAGCAAGAACGGCAACGGATTCATGCCACGGCGCAGCGCGATCGCGAGCACCACCGGAGTCATCGCCACCGCGACCACATCGTTGGTGAGAAAGGCCGAGAGCACCCCCACCAACGCGATCAGCAGGCCTAACAGCATCACCTGTGTGGCTTGAATGCGAGCCACCATGCCCGAGAGTGCCGCGTAGAAGCCCGCCGTCTGCAGTTGTACCGACACGAGCATCAGCCCGAACAGCATCCCCAACGTCCCGAAGTCGATGGTGGCGATGGCCGCCGCCCCATCCAAGGCGCCAAACGCGAGCAACGCAACGGCGCCGCCGAGCGCCACCGAGGCACGGTCCATCTTCAGACCGGGCAATCCGCCCAGAATCATGCCGAGATAGACCACCAGAAAGACGATCAGGGTGATGGACACATTCTCGCCCTCACGAACGGTTGGCGAACGCGGACGACATTCTTATCGTCCAGGTCGACCAGATCAGGGTTGTGCGATTAGGCTCCAAGCTGTTGATTGACCGCACGCCGGTGCTTTGCCTGCCATTCGGTCTTGTGATCGGCCAGGGCATAGGTGATCCGCTTGATCACATCCATCAAGAAGACCCAGACCAGCGTATAGGCCAGGACCCAACCAATCGTCGTCCACGACAGCTTGGGCACCAGCCAGCCATAGGCGCACATGAGGATCGCGAGGATGTTGGTTGCCCAGAGTGCGGCATTGAGCGGGAGGCTCGGGAACGGTGGCAAAAAGAACCATCGTGCGGTGCGCGTATTGTAGAGCAGAAAGTGACCGCCGAGGACGATCTGCAGGAACATCACGGATTGCAGCTCAGCCTGGGTGAAGAGTTGAAAGAAGGCCTGATCCGGTGCGCTGTTCAGGATCGTGAAACCGATCAGCAGCAGACCGAAGGACTGCACCACGGAGAACAAGCCAAGCACGGAGGACACGGCCAGCACACGGCGCATCTTCCAGCGGATCGGCTGCGGCGCCACCTCGGTATTGTCGTAGGCGATGGCCATGATCGGCGCGTCATCGAGCACCGCCAGCATCACGATCATGATCGCGGTCAGCGGCGTGAAGTCCAGCAGCAGTGTGGACAGCACGACCAGGAACATGATGTCCATGGTCAGTGCGACGCGGTAGATGGTGTAGCTGTTGATCCGGCCGAAAATGCGCCGCGCCTCATCGACCGCGCTGTTGATGACCGACAAGCCTGGGGCCGTGAGGATCAACGCGGCGGCGCCCCGGGCGGCGTCGGTGGCCCCGGACACGGCGGTGCCGCAATCCGCCTGTTTCAGCGCCGGCGCGTCATTGACACCGTCCCCGGTCATGGCGACCAGATGGCCGCGATCCTGTAATGCCTTGACGATGGCGTACTTGTGCTCCGGAAAGACCCGCGCGAACCCATCCGCCCGCTCGATCGCCTCGGCAATATCGGGCGGAACCTTGTTGGGGTCCATGTCCTTGGGAAAGGCTTCCGCCGCCGGGATGATATGGGTCCCAAGGCCGAGCTGGCGAGCGGTTTCCCGGGCGATGGCGGTATCGTCGCCGGTCACCATCTTGACCCGGACGCCCTTGCGAGCGGCCTCATCGATGGTGGCCTTGGAATCGTCCCGCGGCGGGTCGAACATCGGCAGGATGCCGAGCAGACTCCAGGTCTTGCCATCGTCCTCAGAGCGCGCGACGCCGAGCGCACGATAGCCCTTGGCGCCTAGGTCCTCGACGGCCTGCTTGACCTTCGCAGCATCGGGATCGTCCAGGTTGGCCAAGGCGGCGATCACCTGGGGGGCGCCCTTGGAGACCAGTATGGTCTTGCCGTCTGGCGTCGAGACTTCGGCCTGGGTGCGCTTGCCGACTGGGTCGAACGGCTTGTAGTTGATCTGTTTGTAAGCGGAGAGGACGGCTTGATCCTGCAAAGCGCCGATCACGGCCGTGTCGATGGCGTCGCGGTCTTCGATCTTGGAGGCCAAGGCACCGGATCGGATCACCTCCTGCGGGTCGGTGCTGGCGAACAGGATGGGTTCGGCGAGCGTCAGGACGTTCTTGGTTAGGGTACCCGTTTTATCCGAGCAGAGGATGTCGACGCCCGCCATTTCCTCGATTGCCGAGAGTTTGGAGACAATCGCCTTCTGCTTGGACAGGGCCAGCGCTCCCAACGCCATGGTGATCGAGAACACCGCTGGCATCGCGACCGGGATCGACGCCACCAGCAAGATCAACACGAACTGCAGGATGTTGAGCGCGTCCTCCCATTTCCAGTCATCCTGAACCACGATGTCGCGCCAGACATCGAATCCGACCATGATCAGCGCCAGCACCACCGCGACGACGATGAGGAAATTGGCGATCTGAAACATGGCGGTCTGGGCATGGCTGACCGATCCGGCACCGGCGACCAATTGAGCGGTCCGACCGAAAAAGGTGTTGGAGCCGGTGGCAATGACGACACCCTCCATCTCACCCTCTTTCACCACACTGCCGGAATACGCCTCGTCGCCCACCTTCTTGCTGGCGGGGAGTGACTCGCCAGTCAGTGCCGCCTGGTCAATGGCGGCGTAGTCGCCGCTCACCAACCGTAAATCGGCTGGAACGATGACGCCTAGCCGAATCTTGACGATGTCCCCCGGGACTAAGGTTGACGCCGGGACCGTCTGCCATTGGCCCGCGCGCAGCGCGGTCGCCTCTGGCGCCAGGCTGTTCTTCAGGGCCGCCAGGGCATTGGAGGCCTTGCGTTCCTGCCAAAACTCCAGGGCCGCATTGAAGAGCAGGAGGCCGAAGATGACGGCAAAGTCGTTCCAGCGCCCGAGGAAAGCCGAGACCAAAGCGGCGGCCTCGATCATGTAAGCGATCGGTCCCGTAAAGGGGCCGAGCAGCGTGGCTAGCAGCCCCTTTTGCTGTTCCACCAACGCGTTGGGGCCGTACTGTGCCAGCCGCTGCTCCGCTTCCGCGTTGCTCAATCCCGCATCCGCCTTCACGTCCAGTGCGGCCAGCACCTCGGCAACCGGACGCTTGTCCAGATCGACTAACCCACCGACCGAAGCCGGGTTGCTTACGGCATTCGATTCATTCATCTGTTCGCTCCTGGCGCTTGATCCTGCAGACGTCCCGATGCCACCGAATGACGCCGCCGTGAGACGGTGCCAGGGCGCGCCGGTCGTCGTGGTGTCAAAACCGCATGGGGTCCAGAAAACGCAAGCACTCGGCGCGCGCCGCCGATCGTCTGATCAGTGGTCGCGCGCGCCGTGCTTCTTGCTCTTCTTCTTTTGCTTTTGCTTTTTCTTGCTGTGCTTGGCGGCGTCGCGCTTGGCCACGAGCGACGCATCGGCAGACGTCTCCGCATCAGCGATGCCCGCTTGTTCCGCCATGCTGTGGTACTTGCTCACGATCTCCGCCATCTCCACTGACGGCGCCGGGAAGGACATCTTCAGAGACTCGAGCGTCTCCACGACGATTTTCGAGATGGCAAGATTCCGGAACCATTTGTGATTGGACGGAATGACAAACCAGGGCGCGTGCTCGGTACTGCATTGACTCAGGGCGTCTTCAAAAGCGCTGGTGTAAGCATCCCAAAACGGGCGTTCGGCATAATCCCCCTCGCTGATTTTCCAATGCCGTGCCGGATCGTCGATGCGCTGCTTGAAGCGCCGAAGTTGCTCGTCGCTGTCGATGTGAAGATAGAACTTCAGGATCCGCGTGCCATGGTCGGCGAGCATCTGCTCGAAGGCATTGATGTGGGCATAGCGCTTGGACCAGACCGCACGCGGAACCATGTCGTGCACCCGCTGTACCAAAACGTCTTCGTAATGGGAGCGATTGAAGATCGCCACCTGTCCCCTGCCTGGCGCATGCTGGTGATAGCGCCACAGGAAGTCATGGGCGGCTTCCTCCTTGGACGGGACCTTGAAACCCGTGACGGAACATCCCTGCGGATTCATCGCCCCGAGCACGTGGTTGATCGTGCCATCCTTCCCCGCGGCGTCACGCCCCTGCAACACGATCAGCAGGGATTGCTGACCCTCGGCGTAGAGCAGATATTGCAGATCGCGTAGCCTCTGTTTCTGCGCCTCAATGTCCGCCAGCGCATCCTCATGGGTTTCATGCTGATCCTTGAAGGATGCGTCGATCTTGCTCAAGTCCACCTTGGAGTCAGGTGCGACGCCAAATCGTTTTCGGTAACTCATGATGCTGAATCTCCTTGCGCGCGAAGAGATGGAGACGGCGCAGCGGCATGCGCGAATGCGAACTGGTGGTTTCAGCGCCGCGCTCAACCCGAGAGGTCGTGGCGAAGAGAACGCCGCGGATCGGCGTTGCTCTCCGCCCGAGGGGGCATGAGCCCTCTACGCGGTGTCCTTGCTCTCGTCGATCGGCACGAGGAGATGACTCCCGCGCCCCCGGGGATGAATCGCGAAGTGGCCGAGCGGGGCATTCTGGTGCTTGATGTGCACCAAGCGCCCCGGCCGGTTCCCGTGCAGCGCGTAGACGATGAAGGGGATCATGACCACCACCAGAAAGCTCACCAACAACAGCCCCACGTAGACGTCGGTACTCTCACCGCCGGGCAGACCGCTCGGCGGAAAAAATGACACCACGAAGGCCAGCAACGAGACCAAGAAGCCGGAACTCGCGACCAACAGCTTCACCACCTTGCCGCCGGGAATGTTGAAGCCACGCTTTTTCTCGGGGTGTTTGAGCACCAGCGTCATGTAGCCGAGAAACAGCATGAAATAAGTCATGAGATAGAGCACGACCGTGAGCGCTAGTGCGATCAGGAACGACATGTTATTGCCGCCGCCGGTATTGGTGAGCACGATGATGGCGACAGTGGTCAGCAAGAGCTGGAAGACGACCAGCGGCACGGGTACGCCATTCTTGTTCACCTTGGCCATGGCGGACGGCAGGATCCCCTTCTCGGCCGTCACATACATGCCGCGCGAGGGCCCCACGATCCAGGCCGCGATTTCTGCCAGCACACCGAGCATCAACAGCGCGGCAATGATCCGAACCGCCCAGCCGAGACCACTCCCGCCATGGGTGAGGATGAGCTGATGGAAGGTCTGGACCACGCCTGAGCTCAGGTTGATCTGGTCATGAGGGATCACGGCCGCGACCGACAGCCCACCAATCGAGCTGAGCGTGATCGCCGCCAACATCAGCAAGAAGATCGCGAGCGGATAATCCCGTCCGGGATTGCGCATCTCATTGACATGGGTGGCTGACGCCTCGACCCCCATGTAGCTGAGGATGAAGGCCACGAACACCACCAGCGTTCCGATCTGACTAAAATTGGGGAAAAAGGTCGATGCATCCATGATAATTTCGAGCTTCGACCCGCTCGCTAGGTGCAGGATCGCCAGGCAGACCAGGATGAGGGCGGGCAGCAGGATCCCGCCGAAAAAACCCGCCTTGGAGATCTTGGCGGTGTATTTGGTGCCGCCGAGCTGGGTCGCGGCGAGGCCCCACAGGATGATGAGCGCGGCGATGGTCTTGACGACCGGATCCGTGTTCAATTCCGGCCAGGCTAGGATGTAGGACAAGGCTCCGAGCACGAAGTAGAGCATGGGGACAAAGCCGACCGCGATCTGCAGATAGGTGAAGGAGATCGCCGCGAACCCCCAGCGCTCGCCAAGGGTGTTGGACACCCAGGCAAAGACACCGCCCTCCTGCCAGCCTTCCACGGTGGCCATCTCGGCCGCGCACAGGCCGACCGGGATGAACCAAAGGAGACCACCCAGCAACAGGAAGAACACCAGGCTGAAGCCGGAGGTGGCAAACGCCGGATACTCATAGACGGCCATCACCATGGAGGCCGTGATGGCGAAGAACCCCAGTAACGAGAGCTGTTTCGATGGTGTGTTTGCGGCATCGGCAGCCATGTCGAATGTCCTCTTCAGATCACCTCGGTGGGTCACCGTCTCCTCAACCCGCAAACCGCTTCAGGGCGGTGCTGTGCACTCCGCCGGATACACGCTTGAGAATGGCCGACCTCGCGCCGCCGCACCGCCGATGCAGGGTCTAAACACCCAGGGGAAGCTCTTGGGGTGCTTGTCCTAGTGATGGAAACCCGAGGCCTCTTTGCTCGTGAGCGACGCCTGAATCGGATGCGCGTCGATATGGCTCAGGGCCGCCTGCATATGCTCGATGAGCAGCATACAGAGGTCACGGCTGACACCGTTGCGCACCAAGATCCGCTGGATCGCCTGGTCCTGGCAATTCGCGGGCAAGGTGTAGGCCGGCACTTGCCAGCCGCGGACCCGCAACCGATCGGCCAGATCGAACAGGGTGAAGCCTGGATCAGTGCCGTCGATCAGCTTCCAGGACACCGCCGGGATGCCGCGCGCCATGTCGCCGCCGAAGACCATCTCGAACGGCCCCATCTTCGCGATCTCCTCAGCCAGGTATTCGGCGCTGCGATAACAGGCGGTATGGACCTTACGGTAGCCCTCCTGCCCGAGACGCAGGAAGTTGTAGTACTGACACACGATCTGCCCGGCCGGGCGCGAGAAGTTCAGCGCGATATCGCGCATGTTGCCGCCGAGATAATTCACCCAGAACACCATGCTCTCGGGGAGGTCCTGCTCTTCGCGCCACAACACCCAACCCACACCGAGCGGGGCGAGGCCGAACTTATGACCCGAGGCGTTGATCGAGCGCACCCGTGGCAGGCGGAAGTCCCACTCCAGCTCGGGTGCGCAGAAGGGGGCGAGGAAGCCGCCGCTGGCACCATCGACGTGGATCGGAATGTCCAGACCGGTCTTGGCCTGGAAGCCGTCGAGCGCATCGCTGATCGCCTTCACCGGCTCGTACTCTCCGGTGAAGGTCACGCCCAGGGTCGGCACGACGCCGATCGTGTTCTCGTCGCAGCGGCTCAGCACTTCCTCGGGCGTCATCAGGAGGCGCCCCTGCTCCATCGGGATCTCGCGGTGCTCGATATCCCAGTAGCGGGTAAATTTGTGCCAGCAAACCTGGACCGGCCCGGTGACCAGATTGGGCTTATCGGTGGGCTTGCCCGCGGCCCGGCGCCTTGTCTCCCAACGGCGCTTCATCGCCAGTCCGCCCAACATGGCGGCCTCGCTCGAGCCGGTGGTGGAGCAACCGACGGCCTGCTCGCCGGCAGGGGCATGCCAGAGATCGGCGAGCATTCGCACACAGCGCGATTCGATCTCGGCCGTCTGCGGATACTCGTCTTTGTCGATCATATTCTTGTCGATGCAGTCATCCATCAGTTGATGGATCTCGGGCTCCTCCCAGGTCTGGCAGAAGGTCGCGAGATTTTGACGCGAATTCCCGTCGAGCATCAGTTCATCGCGGACCGCGGCATAAATGCGTCGCGGATCGCGCTCGCGTTCGGGGAAGGTCAACTTCGGGAGTCCCGTGGCAAGCTCGCTCGAGCCGTAGGTCTCATCCATGTCGTTCTCGGCCGCATCGAAGATCGGATCTTGGTCGTTGCCACCGCTTGGCGCGCGAGCATCGTGCTGTGCCATCGTTGTACACTCCTCGACTGTGGAAAAGGGGGAAACCGGAACCACATCTCAAGCTCGGCTGCTTGCTCGGCAGGCGACCAAGCAGCACGAACATCTCCTGTATCAGTGCAGACATTCTGCCCAGGCTGCGCGGGTACGGAGGGCAACAGAAACGACGCCAGGCATGTGGTACGCTTCGGCATGAATCCCGCAACGGAGACGTCCACCATCAATGGGTTGCTCTGCCTCATTCCCCAATGATCTTCCGACGCAGGGAAACAGGCGTCAATGTCCCATTTTGGATAAATTCCGCCCCGCATCCCTACTCCCCAGTCGCCCTGCCCGAGGCGGTCGCCACGCCGTCCGCGGGAGCGACCGGAGTCCTAAGCACGCCAGGCCCACGAGGTCGAACGGCGGATCGCGCCCAGACTCCGGCACGCTTGTCCTGATGGACTCGACAGCCCATCATCGCGCCGGATCGCATGTTTGGGCCGATTCATGAGTGACGTCCATGACCACGTACTTCGACCTCGCGGCGCTTTCTCACAGAGGGCTAGAGTTCAATGAACGCGCAGATACAGGCCCTTAGCGACACCATCGAGGCGATTTATTCGGCCGGTCCGAACCCTGAACGATGGCCCGACGTCCTAGAACGCATCGGAGACTATTTTGACGGGGAAGGAAGCGTCATCCTGTTTTACGAGACCCAACCGAATCCCGTCTTCATCTATCCGGAAAAACTGCATCCAGCCGTGACCGTCTATTTAGAGGAGCATTGGTGGGAGCAGGATCTGCACGCGCAGCGGGCGATTGCCTTGAATCTGCAAGGCCTCGAGGTCATGAGCGATCAAACCGTCGCCAGCGAATTGGAGATCCAGACGCATCCGATCTACACCGACTTTTTCCGGCGCGTTGGGTTCGGTTGGCTGATGTCCTGCCTCATCCTTCCGGACCGCCACGGCCTGGTCGTCCTGTCGGTGCCAAGAGCTAAGGCCAAAGGGCCGTTTACGCACGAAGAAATGCAAACCCTGGGCCTGCTCGGACGGCACGTCGAGCAGGCCTTGCGGATCTCCTTGTACCTGACCAACATGGAAAGCATGGGGACAGCCCTGCGGCAAGCGCTCAACGCTGTCGATGCGGGCATGCATACCCTCAGCGCGGATGGCCGCATCCTCTTCAGCAATCGCGCGGGCCGAGCACAATTCGAGGCATATTTCGATGCGAGTGACGGATACTTGACCGCGCGTGTCCCCGGGGAGCGAGACACCTTCAGAAACTATGTCCTCAAGACACACCAAGCGATCTCGGAGTGCGAAACACCAAAGCCGTGCATCCTGACCGGGACGAATGGAACGCGACTGGTCGTGTGGGCGGTGCCGGTCAGCAATGCCGCACGCATGCGGTTCGGGCATTGGTCCGCCGCCGCGATCCTCGTCTTGGCAACGCCCTTCGTGCGTGATACGCAGGTCGATCCGGTGGTGTTGAGAGATTGCATGAATTTGACCATTAGCGAGGCCAGACTCGCGTCCCTCATTGGTTGCGGCATGCCCATCGAAGAGGTCGCCGAGACACTGGGTATCGCGCTTGGAACGGCTCGGAATGTCCTCAAGACCGTCTTTCGCAAAGCCGGCGTCAATCGGCAAGCGCAACTCGCCCTGAAGATTAGCAATCTCGGACGGATTTCCTTGGACTGAACCCCGTGCGGTGCACGGACAACGTGCGTTCAGGAACCGATTCTCGCGTGACCCTTCCCCCCGTTTCCAAGCCTTGACCTCACCTCCGACCCTGACTAGCCTACCGGTTCAGTACATCACCGGACGATTCGGGGCGTTTGGAGTTCCAGTCCGAAACCAAACAATCGGAACCACCGCGCAATGATGGAATGGTTGATCGCGACTCTGCGCGACAATGTTGAAATCCCGCTCTTTCTGTCACTTCTCATCGGCTATTCGGTTGGCCGGGTTCAGATCGCCGGCATTGCGCTCGGGGACGTGACCGCAACGCTGCTCGCCGCCTTGGTGATCGGCCAAATCGGCATCACCGTCTCTCCCGACGTCAAGACCGTCTTCTTCGCACTCTACCTCTTTGCGATTGGCTACAGCGCCGGACCGCAGTTCGTGCGCGGTCTGTTTTCAGGCGGACTCCAGCAGGCGCTGTTCGCCGTCGTGGTGTGCGTCTTGAGTCTCGGCTGCGTCTATCTGGTGGTCATCCTAGCGGGCTATGATGTCGGGATCGCCGCGGGCCTCTATGCCGGATCTACGACCACGTCATCCGCGATTGGTCTGTCACAGACCGCGATCGAGCATTCCGCGCTCGCCGATTCCGTCAAAGCCGACAGCATCCACATGCTGCCCGCCGCATTCTCAATCAGCTATGTCATCGGCACATTCGGCTCGGTCATCGTGCTGGGCATCCTCGGGCCGAAACTGCTGCGGATCAACCTTCCCGCAGCCTGCCGTGACTATGTCAAACGGGTCGGTGGGGAAACGGATCGAAGCGGTCGCGGCACGGCATGGCACCAGTATGTCGCACGCGCCTATCGCATCGATGCGGGATCGGCACTGGTCGGGATGACGGTCGTGCAGGCCGAACACGCCTTTGAGAATCATCACCTCTTTATCGCACGGCTACGTCGTCAGAACACCATCGTCGAAGCGACCACCGCCACGGTGCTGGAAGTGGGCGATATCATCGCCATCTCCGGCGTGCGTAGTGTCCTGTTGAATGAGGTCGGTCAGGTTTTGACCGAAGTGGATGACCCAGAATTGCTTGGTGTTCAGGTTGAGGGCACCGACATTCTGGTGACCGCGAAGCAGATCCATCATCAGACGCTGAGCGAGATCGCGCGGATGCCGGAGACACGCGGCATCTTCTTGACCGCGATCCACAGAGGCGCGATGTCGGTGTCGATCCCGATCCTCCCCGACACCAGACTCTATCGCGGCGACGTGGTCTCGGTGGTTGGTCGTCCGGCCGATATTGCCGCCATTGCCAAACGATTTGGCTATCTCGACCAGAAGACCGAGCGCGCTGATATTGCCTTCATCGGCGCGGCAATCGCCCTCGGCGCGTTGATTGGGACCCTCACGCTGAACGTCGGCTCGATCCCGCTCACCCTCTCCACGGCGGGCGGCGTGCTGCTGATCGGCCTGCTCTTTGGCTGGCTGCGCTCGGTCCGGCCTGCGTTTGGTCGAGTGCCGCGGGCGACGACCTGGTTTATGAGTTCAATCGGCCTGAACATGTTCATTGCCGTTGTTGGTCTCAGCGCCGGCCCCGGTGTCCTGGCCGGACTGCAACAGCTAGGATCCATTTTCGTGCTCTGGAGCATCGCCGCGGCGGCGGTGCCCATGTTGCTCTCGCTCTACATCGGAAAATATCTCTTCCGCTTCGATGATGCGATCCTGTTTGGTTGTTGCGCGGGTTCACGCACCGCCGCCGCCGCGCTCAGCATGATTACAGACAAGGCGAACAGCGACGTGCCGGCGATTGGCTATTCCGTCGCCTATGCGACCTCGAGCATTATCCTCACGCTGTTCGGCATTGTGATCGTGCTGATCACTTGAGCGCCGCGGTCAAGCCAACACCATGAGATTGGCCACCCCGCCGCACACCTTCTTGATCTCCAAGATCCCCTCTGTATCTCATCAAGCCGAAGAGCGATCGCATGGTTCGCAAGCCGAGGACCTTGGCGCCGGCCGAATCGCGGACGCTGACTGGGCGCGATGTCCTACCTCGAGGTCCGTATCCCAACCAGGCGGGCGATGAAGACGGCGACGAACATCGGTCCGACCACGGACTCGATCATCGTCAAAGACTTTGCCGGCGGCGTCAAAGGCGTGATATCGCCGAAGCCAACGGTGGTCAAGGTCACGAAGCTGTAATAGATCAGATCACTCTCGATCTGGGCAATGCCAACCGGAACCTCATGGGTGTAGGCGAACGAGCCCGGTGAGAGCACCTCCAGCAGCATGAACACGAGCGCAAAGCAGTAGCCGAGCAGGATGTAGACGCAGATGCCGCCGTACACCGTGTCGTTGGTTGGCGATCCGCGGCGCTGGATGTAGAGGAACAGGGCACCCGCGTTGAAAACGGTAAACAGGAGCGAGAACAAGATCGAGACCGGCGCCAGCGCTGAGCCTTGGAGCCAGAAAAAGGTCCAGCGCGTAGCCAATGCCGGCACCAGCAGCACGCAGCCGATCAGGAGCAGGATCCGGTTGTGATAGAGCGAGGCCATGCCGGCGAGCAGCACCGCCGATGCCGCGATATTAGCGACCAACTCCCCGATATCGGTGGTCGCAAAGCCACTGGCGCCACCGAGCACCAGCAGGCTGAGGAGCAACATGGCAAAGCGGGTTGGGCGCTCATCGTGCGCGGAGCCGCGCATCAAATCAGTCGTTGCATGATGCCCGCGATGCCTATCGAACATGCGATGGACCTTGATTCGGACGCGTCATCGCCGCTTGGCGCTGCCGCGGGCATGAGGGCAACTTCCCAGGGGCCCGCGACCCATCCCGCGGGGGTGCCATCGGTAACGCTCACCCGAAAGATCTGAGCTTAACCGAGAATGGGCCGGTGGGAGATCTCAATCACGGGCGGACTCCAACAACGCGGCCGTCCCCTCGAGCGCATCAGCCCCAAACCTTTTTGACGGCAACACGAGAGGGCGATCTGCTCCAGCGAGTGCCGTGAGATCGAAGCGCGTGTAGTTGAAGGTATCGTAAGACCGCAAAAAGAAGAGCTTGCGATCCAGGTCGGAGAGGCTCGTCCAACAGGTGAATTCGGTGGCCGCCCCATCGCCTGCCTCATCGAGACCCTTCACCTCCAGGTGGCTGATTCCGGCCTCGGGCAGATCAATCGTCACCCCGCGTGGCCGGTCGAAATTGTTCATCACGTGAGCGAGCGTCGTGACGGCCCGGTCCGGCGTCTCCACCTTCTCGGTGTACTGCGCATAGAAGGCGGCGCGCACGAAGCGCCCGACCGAGGTGTTGGAGGCCGGCAAGCCCGAGGTCGCGACCCCCGAATCCGGCTGGCTCGCCAGATAGTCACCAAAGGTCGCCGTCGGCCGATCCACGTTACTGAGGTAGGTGTAGTTGTCGAGATTCGTCAAATGCCAGTCAAAGGGAGGCGCGTTGGTCAGCACGCGCACCGGATTGTCGTAGACCGACATCTTGCCCTGATGGAATTCGATGACCAAGGAGGCGCCGGAGGCGTCATTCACCAGATAGTGGAAGGGAGACACGACGCCACCCAGCATCGCGAGGGCCTCCAACATCACCGGCTGCGTGACCAGCGCGGCCTTGACTTCGGCAACGGAACGAAACTGCCCCAGCGCCCAGAGCCCAAGATCAGAGGCCGACAGCACCGCCGTCTCACTCGGGACCGGCACCTCATCTCCGGCCGCCGTTGGGTAGGACAAGAGACTGAAAGTCAGGCCCTGATCGTTCAGCCCCTCCAAGACCTTGAGATCCCGCGGACCGATGGGGTTGTCCTGTGTCGGGATCCGTGCCGGCATGGTCACGGCGAACACACCATACTGGGTCGTGATGCGCACGGGGGGGTGATTCGCAATCTGCGAACTCATCGCGAAGCCCTTGGGAAACCAGGTGATGAGATAGGGCAAATCGATCGTCAGTTCGAGCGTCCGCCCGAAATAGGATCTGCCCGCGGCGTCACGATAAACGAGCGAAGTACACATTCACATCTCCTCCGTTCAGGGCGCTTTGATCAACACCAAACGTTCGCCGGGGGCGAGCGGGCGGATGATCGGATTGAGGCGTTGCAAAGGCTCCGGCAGTGCGGCTAGCGCGGTCTCGGCCGCCGCGCGGTCGGCATAGGCGCCGAGCAGCACGGGATGCCAGCGCGCACCTTGATCGTCCGTCTCGAACCTCAGGGCCTCACCGAGCAGCCCCTCATCCTCGGCGAAACGCACCTGACTGCCGATATTGCGGAAGCTGATCAATTGGATGCTGAAACGTGCGTCTGTCGCAATGGTGGCAGCCGACTCGGGTGCGGGCGTCGGCGACGCGGCCTCCTCCTGTTCGGCGTGTTCGCCAGCCGCCTGCGCCAATGCGGGTTCAGGAGAGGTCTCTGGAACCGGCAAGGTCGCTGGACTCGGCCGTTCATCGGACAGGGCCGGAACGGTAGACCGTTCCGGTTCAGGCAATACCGCCTCGGGGGGCCGTGGGGACACCGCCTCCGGCGTGGACGCAGCGGCCAAGGGTTCCCGTGGCGCGGGCGCAGGGCTGGTCTGTTCCGGATCTGGTGCCGGGATGGCTGGTGTGGTCGCCACCCTGGGCAGCGGTGGCGAGGCCATCTCCGGCGCGACCCGCGGCAAATCGGTGGTCGCCCGTTCCGCCAGGGTCGGCATCGGCGACTCCACCTCGGCTAAGGTCTTGGTCGGCTCCATGCCGGTCCCTTGGAACGCGACATCCAGTCGCTCGATGGCGATGAAGGCAATCAGGATCATCGCCGCCGCCGCAATTCGCCGCGCCGGTGCGCGTGGTGGCGGCTGATGTTGGAGCCCGAGCAGAGCACTGTAGATCGGCCGCCCCCCGATCCCCTCGGCGGTGAAGGTGGCGGCCAGACAGGTGAGAATGATCGGAAGCGCCAGGGCTTGCGCGCCGGTGAGTTCGATCACCAGGATGATGCCGGTGAGCGGCGCACGCACGGTCGCCGCGAACAGGGCTCCCATGGCGGCGACCGCGAAGACCTCGGGCGCGAGGTCCAGGGTCGGTGCCAACAGCGTCACCAAGGCCGCGAAGGCCGCTCCGCAAATGGTGCCGAGCGCCAGCATCGGCGCAAAGATGCCACCCGGGAGACCCAGGCCATAGGAGCCGATGGACGTCAGCAGCCGCACCGCGAGCAGCGCGAGCAAGAAGAGCAACGCCGGTTGCCCATGCATGAGATTCTCGACCAGGGTTTCTCCGCCGCCGACGGTATTGGGCGCGAACCAGATTAAGGCACCGAGCATGAGGCCGGAGACGGCGGCGGCGGTGTAGGCCCCCGGAGAACCAAGCGCCCGGAACGAGGCCACCGAACCGAGCAGCAGCCGGTTGAACAGGACCCCAAGCGCACCGATGAGGATGCCGAGCACCAGGAACAGTGGCAGTGCCTCCAGCGGGGCCATATTCAAATCCGGCATCGCCAGATCGGGACCCTGACCGAGCATCCAGCCACTCACGACGACCGCGGCGCAGCAGGCGAGGATGACCGACTGGATGGTCGCAAAGCGATATTCGAAGTGCTCGCGCAGTTCCTCGGTGACGAAGACAATGGACGCCAACGGTGCATTGAAGGCCGTGGCCAGGCCCGCCGCCGCGCCGGCTGCGATGAGGGCCCGGTTGGCGCCAGGTTGCGACTCGATACGCTCGCTGGCCATCTGCCCCAGGGCCGCGCCCATGTGGATGGTCGGCCCTTCCCGGCCGAGCACGAGCCCGGAACCGACGGCCAGGGTGCCGGCCACGAACTTCACCGGCAGCACCCGCTTCCACCGCAGTTGGCGCTCGCCGGCGAGGATGGCCTCGACCTCTTGCACGCCACTGCCGGCTGTCTCCGGAGCGAAGCGGCGCACCAGCCACATGGCAGCGACCAAGACCAGGGCACCGAGCAGCATCAGCAGCAGCCAGCCCGGGACTGGTGCCGCTTCGAGCAGCACTTTCAAGTCACCGCGGTGTGCGGCAGCTAGATCGAGTAGCGCATGGAAGGACGCCCCAATCAGTCCCGCAAGGACACCGACGAGGGTTGCCGCAACGTAGAGCCGCCAGGAAAACGTCATCGCTGGGTTTTAACCCTACTAGGTTGAGTGCCGCTGGCCCCGCTGGCGGATCAGTGCGATCACCAGGTAGACGAGCAGGGCCACGCCAGCGATGACGGTGAGCCATCCGATCCAGGGATTGATGTGTCGCAGCGCGGTGACCAGGACGTCGAAATGCAGATCGAGATAATAGACCCCGAGCGCCCAGAAGCTCGCCCACAGAACGGCGCCGATGACATTCAGCAGCATGAAGCGGCCCCATGACATCACGAGGACACCGGAAAAGAGACCGATCAACTGGCGTGGTCCGTCCACGAAGCGGCCAAAGACGACCAGCCATCCTCCATACCGATGGAAGGCGTGCTCGATCTTCTCGAGGCCTTCCTTGGAGAGTGGCAACCGATTGAGCACCGCGCGCCCACCGGATCGACCGATCAGATAACCCAGGGTCTGACCGATCGTGGTTGCCAGGATGGTCACGAATAACAGCATTGAAATGTTGAGACGGCTGCCGGGGACCGCGGAGACCAGCGCGCCAGCCTCCAAGAGTGTCTGCCCGGGTGCTGGAATCCCGAGGCCCTCGATCCCGACCGCCGCGAACACCGCCCAGTAGCCGTAGCGGTCAAGATAGGGCTCGACATGCTCGATGTCCTTGGTGATCGCGCTGGCGAAACGGTGCGCCTGCACATCGATCTTGACTTCACCGGCATGGAGTTCCGCCTGTTCTTGGACATGACGCTCGGTCGGCTGCTGCGCCGCGCCCTCAACCGGCTGCGCAAGCGCGCTGTGGCCGAGCGCGAAGGCGAACACCGCACTCGATAGCAAGAACAAGACCAGCACGAACCTGTGCCGAGCATCGAGACGCCGCGAATCTGTTTGATATCTGCTCATCTGAAGAACCAAACCGGAAGGTGATTGGGGTGTGTGGATCACGCGAATGATGGCTGATCGCACCCTGATGATCAGGCTCATCACACCCAACAGGCCGTGGTGCGAGCAACCCGGGGCGCACCGGATTGCTCGCGTGGGGTCCGGCGCAGCCGGCTCGAGGGATTAGAGTTTGGTGTCCGAACCCACGTGTGTCACCGCTGCGTGGAGGGCATCCAGGATGAGGCGACGCGCCTCTTGCTCGTCGAGATCAGGGACATCCCAGCCCATGATCCGGCCGTATTTTTTCACGAGGTGACGCACATCGTCCTCGAGCTCTTTCGCATAACGGGCCATTTCGATCTCTTCGATTGAAGCCATGTCGCTGAATCCTGTTTTAGGTTTATTGGTTTATCCGCACCCGCAACGATGCGTCGTCCGTTTCAGACCGACCCTACCCTCATTCGCTCGGCATGTGAGTCGCGGCGTCCTGGCCCCGTTGGAACGAGCGACACGGCCTGCGTCCTCACTGGCGCAAACGTTAACCCCTGTCCGCGACCTCTGCAAGCCGAGGCTGCCCTACCCTTCATGACCTGAATGACCTGCGATCGCCACTCACGATCCCGTGATCCCGTGGCGGTCCGGAGCCGATTCCGAATCGGCTAGGCACCTGAAGCCATGGCTCCAGGCGCGTTCCACTCAGGTGATGACCGTCAACGCAACGCCGCGACGTCGGCGCTGCTCACCGCCGCGGCCTCATTGCCCCAGGCCGCGCGAATGTAGCTCGCCACGGTCGCGATTTGGTCATCTGTCAGGGTCGCCGCGAAGGGGGGCATCACCACATACGGCGAAAAGGCTTCGGACGGATCAGCCGGCGCACCGAGCAGAATGGTCTTGATAACATCATTGGACTCTGCGATGGTCACGACAGGATTGCCGCGCAGCGCCGGGAAATAAGGTGCGAGGCCTTGCCCGTGATCCTGATGACAGGCTTGACAGTGGGTCATGTAGAGATCCCGGCCGCTCTCGAAATCAGCCTGACTCAATTGCGGTGGCACCCGCGGCCGGTGGGTCGGCGCGGCCTTGGCGGGCAAGTCCTTGAGATAAACCGCCATCGCACGGATGTCCGCTGCAGTCAGTTTGGCTAGGCTGTTGTGGACCACCTCCGCCATCGGGCCGAGTGCCTCGGTCACGGGCGGGGCTTCACTGTCGTCACTCGCATCAACCTGGGCTGTCCGGGCAATCCCCGTACTGAGAAATTCCGCGAGTTCATCGAGGCTCCAGTTCCCGAGTCCGGAATCCAGGTCCTCCGTCAGATTGGGCGCATACCAACCATCGATGACGGCGCCGGTCATGGCCTTCGACGATTCGGTGGCCCCCGCGAGGTTGCGGGGGGTATGGCACTCCCCGCAGTGGCCCAAACCTTCGACCAGATAGGCGCCTCGGTTCCAATCCTCACTGCGATTCGGGTCCGCTTGGAAACGTCCGGCCTTGAAGTAGAGTTCCTGCCAACCGAACAGCAGGGGGCGCATCGAGAACGGCCAGTGTAATTCGGTTTTCGGTGGCTGATAGCTCGATGGCTCCAGAGACATCAGATAGGCCTTGATGGCCAGCAGATCCTCGTCCGTGACCAAGGTGTAGGACGTATAGGGGAATGCGGGATAGTAGGGTGTCCCCTTCGGCGAAAGTCCATGCTGCAGCGCCCGCAAGAAATCATGGTCGCTGAAGCTGCCGATCCCGTATTGTTCAGACGGTGTGATATTGGGCGTGTAGATGGTGCCGAACGGCGTTTCGATGGGGAGCCCACCCTCAAACGGCCTGCCGTCCGGTCGCGTGTGACAGGCCGAGCAGTCGCCGGCTGCCGCCAGATAGGCGCCTGCCTTCACTTGCTCCTCCAGGGTGAGGTCGGGAGCCGCCGGGCGTTCCAATTCAGCCGACGGCGAAGACAAAGCTGCGGTTGCAGGAGCCGCGGCGCTCACTTCCGGCGCGTTCGCCGGGGCGAGCGTCGCCAATTCGGTTGCAGGAGCGCGATCACGGGCGAGGAATCCGAGGCCAACCGCGCCGGCGGCGAGGAGTGCGAAGATCACGGATGGTGAGGGCATGCGCATGCGGTGTCGCTCGTTATGGATGAACTGAACCTCAGTTTACACAGACCAGACGTCGAAATCATACCGATCATCCGCGGGTGATCTCGCCATTGGGGCGGCTCCGTGCCAGCCCTGGAGGGCGTGCCTCTCTGGCGTCAGCAGGCTACCCGCCGCAGTAACCGGACCACTGCGACCCCATGACACCCGAGGCGGATCACCCGCGCGACGCGCAGACGACTGATTCATGCAACGGGTGTTGGACCGGGTTCGGAGGCCGCGGGCTGCGAATGCACCCAGCGTCCGCCCCTCAGGGTAGCGGCTCGCGCGAGGTCAGGGAGCCGACGGCAAAGGCGAGATTCACCGCGCCGATCAGCGCCGCCGCATGCGCCTCTGCCTGCGCCTGGCGTGCATCGAGCAACAGGGTGTCGGCCGCTGTCACGGCATCGACCGTACCGACGCCATTGCGGTAAGCGGCGAAGGCGGCATCGTAGGTGGTCGCGGCGGCCGCGACGAGCGCCGTGGCCGCGTGGTGCGATTCGAGCGCGGTGCGCAGCGCATTGCGGGCCGCAACGATTTCAGTCACCGCGGCGGTCTGCACCTGTCGAAACGCATCGACAGCCATCTCGGCCTGGGATTCGGCCTGCCGCACCTGGGCCGCCCGGAGACCGGCGTCGTACAGCGGAACGCTCACCCCGACCAACAGCCCGGTGCCCGAGCCTTGCTGGCCGATCGTCGGGAGGCCATTCACATCGAAGTTTCCGGTGCCCGTCGAGAGGTTGCCACCAGCATAGATCTTGGGGAGATAGTTCGCCTGCGCGGCCTTGACACCGGCCTTGCTTGCTTGCATCGCCGCGTAGCTGGCCGCGACATCGGGCCGCTGCGACAGCGCCTGTTGGATCGAGGCGTCGAGCGATGCGGTCGCCGGCGCCGGAAGTGGCCGGCGCGCGGCACTCACCGCGTCAACCTGCAAGTCCGTATTCACCCCCACGGCGGCGAGCAAGTTCTGATACGCATCGCGCTCCTCCCCTTCCGCTTGGACGCGACGCAGCTCGGCCTGCGCCACCGCCTGGCGCGCCTGCGCCGTTTCCACACTGGTGGCGAGCCCCTGGGCCGCGCGCGCCTCCACCGCGGACTGAACCGCTACGGCATTCTGCAATGCCGTTTCGGCGAAGCCGCGACGCTGGATTGCGGCACCATAGATGTAATAGGCCTGTGACACCTCGAAGATCAGCCGTTGATGGGTGCCATTGAAGAGGATGTTCGCGGCAATGGCCGAGTGCTTGGCCGCCGCCGCGAGGGCCTCGCGCTGGCCGAAATCAAATAGCAGCCACTGCAGCGCAAGAATTTGCGCCGACCCCCTTTCGGTGGTCTCGAAACTGAAGCTTTCGTCCAGCAAGGTCGGAAACGGGGTGACCAGTTCCTGATAGCCTCCGATCACGCTGGCGGAGAGAACAGGCAGATAGGTCGCCTCCACCATCCCGACGGCCAGAGCCGCCTGCCGCGCCTGCTGCCAGGCAGTGTGTGTCGCCGGATTCACCCGTTGGGCGAGATCGATGAGCTCGGGCAGGTTATAGACGCGGGCTGGATCCATCCCCTCGGCCGTGGTGAGCCGCGCCCGTGCCGAGTCGGCTGGGATGCGAAAATCCGCCACGCCCCCCGTGGCCGCGGGCTGCTCCTCACGCGCAAGACTCCACAAGAGGGTCTGCTCGTCGCCCCGTGGCGTCCAGGGCTGGTCGGGCGAGGCGGAGGTCATATTCTCCGCATTGGAGGCGCAGCCAGCGACCGCCAGTGCCAGGACGGCGGCCCCAACGCAACTGGGCAAGGAATGATGAACCCTCATCCCGCAGCTCCCTGGAGTCGGTTGAGTTGGCCAATGAAGGGATCGTCGATCGGCGCTGGACCGGTCCGCGCCGGCGCGGGCTCCAAGACACCATCGACATGCTGGAGACCGGCTGCTGCGATCGGTTCGGCAAACCGTTCGGCGAGACGTTCGAGCCGCTCGGCGGTGGGCTCGAGGTCCGCATCGGGGCTCAACCAGATGGCCCGATTCAGCGCCTCGATCTCGCTCACCGCGCCTTCGAGCGCCGCCTCGCGCGCCGGTGTCGGCCGAAGCTCGCGGGGTTCGAAGGGCAACAAGCGCAGCACCTCCTCACTCTTGCCGGCGAGCGACTCAACCAAGGCGGCACTGCCCACGGCATTCGCTCGCCTGTCCGGGGCAAGCCGGGCCATGCGAGCCAGCTCCGAGAGGGCGCGGGCGAAGTGTGTCCGGGCCTCGCCCGCGACCGGCATCGGCCAGATGCGCGTAAAGATGAGATACATCACGAGATTACCGAGCAGGATACCCACGATGCGCCCCTGTGCCGTGTCCAGGCTAACACTCGGCCCAAAGCCCTGCAGCACCGTTAGCAGAAATGCTAGGGCCACCTGCACGCCAGCATAGGCGATGCGCTCGGGGCCAGTCGAGACCCAGGCACCAACGAGACAGCCGCAGAACACCAGGGCCATCAGCGCGCCAATCCCGTCGATATGGGGAATCACCCAGAAGATCGCCGCAACCCCGATCGCCGCCCCGATCAGGCAGCCGGTGATGCGCAACGCGAGCTTGTGCACGGTCTCGCCGGTGGTGCCAAGTGCGGCTACATAGCAGGTGATCATGGCCGTATGGATGCCTTGCCAGTCGATCGCCGTATAGGTCAAAAAGCAGATCACCGCCGCGGCCGTGGTCTTGAGCGCAAAGTGGATATAGGCGGGATTGCTCAGCGCATCCGGGGCGACGAAGGGCGTTGCCGGCGCGGGCACGACTGCGGGCTCGGGCGCTCCGGCGAGCACATCGAGCGCATCCCAGGCCGTGCGCTCGGCCGGACTGGCATCCGCCGGCAGACCCCGAGTCGCGGTGGGAGGCGGAGGCGGGGCCTCACCTTTGCCGAGCGCGGCGTGGACCGCGCGGATCTGGTTCGCCAGCGCGCCGCGCCGCGCCGGGTCGAGCTCCGCGGGGAGTGCCGACACCGCGAGCATGAGCGCAAACCCGGCCCGGACATCGGCGGCGATTTGTTGTGCGGCCGCGCGCGGCACCAACCACAGCAGCCGCGCTGCCAGTGCTTGCGGTTCGAAGAGCGCGTTGCCTTCGCGCAGCAGATCGCGCAACGCCTGCGAATCCCCCGTCTCCAGCGCATCCGCGGCAGCGTCAAGCCGCGCGCGCAGCTTGTCACGCAACAGCCCCACGGGCGAAAAGCCGAGCACGAGATTGAAGCCAACCATCAGGATCATCGGCAGCGCGGCCATGGCCCAAGCCTCGCGCAAGGCGAAGGTCGCCGCGTCACCGAACGGCGCCTGAACGATCAAGGTCAGCACGAAGGCGATGATCAGTGCCGCCACACTGCCCTGCTCGCCCAGTTGCGTCGCCGCGCCAAGGTACAGCAGCACACAGGAGGTAATGACGATCGCCGCCATGATGTGCATGGTCGAGCCGCTGGTCAGGTTCACGATCCAGACGAGAAAGGCAACCAGTCCAGGCAGCAGCAGCAGAAAACCGATCCCAGTGCCGATGTTCACCACCGCGTCAGGCTTCATCAGGAAAATGACCAGGTAACAACTGATCGCCGCCTCGGGGATCTCGTACAACATGGCGGCGCCGGTCACGAGGGCACAGAGCAAGGCTACCCGCCAGGTCATGCCGACCCGCCCGGGGAAGGGTTGCAGATCCTCGAGCACCTGCCGCCACTGCGAGGGCGGCGCGGCGACCGGGTCACTCGGATGCGCGGTTGTCACAGTTTTCGCCATGGCGGATCACCGCAACGGCCGACGCGCCCAATCGCATCAACGACGCGGGAGGATCGATGAGTTCAATGCGCACCGGGAAACGCTGGATGATCCGCACCCAGTTGAGCGACTTCGGAACATAAGGCATGCCGCGGGGCAGGTTCACCAGATCCTCGGAGAGAACCCCCCAGCCGATGCTTTCGACCCGTCCGGTGACCGGACGCGAGCGATCGGCCAGCACATAGATGGTCGCGCAGTCACCAATCGCGATCTGGGAGAGCTGAGTCTCGGGAAAGGTGGCCGAGGCATACCAGTGTTCGGTGTCGATCAGGGTGAAGAGTGACTGACCGGGCGCGACGATCTCCCCAGTCGAGACGGTCAGGCCAACCACCAGCCCATCATGAGGCGCCCGGACCACGGTCGCCGCCAGATCACGCTCGGCGATGGCGAGTGCGGCGCGGCGGGCGGCAACCAGGGCATCCGAGGCGTCGAGCGTGGTCACCAGCGCGTTGGCGGCATCGGCCTGACGCTGCGCCTGATCAAGGCTCGATTGCGCATCATCCCGCGCGGTGCGGGCATCGTCGACCTGCTGCGCGGTGACATAGCCCTTGGGGGCCAAGGGCAGGAGTCGGGCCAGCGTCGCCTCGGCGAGCGCGAGGTTGGTGCGAGCACGCTGCACCTGCTCGGCCGCCACCGCCGCGTTCGACTGCTCGGCCGAGATCGTCCGACGCTGGGCATCGCGGGTCGCCTCGGCCAGTCGCAGGTCCGCCGTGACCTGCGCCACGGCGAGCTCGTAGGGCTCGGGGTCCAGCGCAAAGAGCAGATCACCCTTGTCAACACGCTGATTGTCGGCCACCGCAATGGTCACGACCCGTCCCGCGATGGTCGTAGCGACGTTCACCACGTTCGCCGTCAGCACGGCATCCTCGGACATGGGGTTGTTCGCGGCGCGATGCACGAACCACCAACCCGAAACCACCGCACCGATGAGGATCACCAGCGCAATGATGATTCCGATCAGAGTGTGTCGGTGCGCATAGGCAGATGAGGCCATGCGTTAGGGCCCGATTGCGGTGGCCGCAAGGGTAAAGGCGATCAGGCAGGCAAGCGCGATATAGACCAGTGTGCGAAACGGGATGCCCTCGTCAAGCCCAAAATGAATGAGGACAACCCGCACCAGCACCGATCCCAGGATGCCAATCGTGGCAAAGATCAGCCAGGAGGGAAAATAGGCGCCAAAGAATGGCAGTGCTGGGCTCATGGTGTCTGCGATGCCTGGGCTGACGTCTACGTGCCGACTTCATCAGATCGATCGACGCCAAGACGGTTCCGTTGGGTTTCGAGAAGACGATCTGAGAACTTGCGGTCTCGGAGGCAGCGATCTGGATAGAATCCTCTGTACCCTTGGGGACTGATCTGCCTCGTTGTTTCAGATCACTCCGCTCACTCGGACACCGACGATCAAGCTCATTATCTCAACACGAAACGGCCATTGATTCAACGTGTGCTATCGCGCTGGGAGCAGCGTCCTTGGCGGAGATCCTCAACGATAGACCTCGTCGTGGGTGCCGATGTCGAGCAGGACAACCTCCTGCTCGGTCACTCTTAGTAGCAAGGTCAGTCGGTACGAATAGGTCAGGCTGACCGCCTGCACTCCGGCTAGATTACCGGAGAGTGGATGCAGCTTGAGCTTCGATTGGAAGGGATCTCGGCTGAGGTCATCCAGGGTCTCCCGCAAAGCGGGGCGCAGATCGGGATGCTTGCGAAGAAACTTGCGTGCGCGACGTTCGAATAGCCGGGTTGTGACCAGCACAAAGCTCACGGCACGTCGCCGTCGAGAGCCTGCAGCAACGTATCGGCGTCCCCGTAGCGGTTGGTTCGGCCGGCGTCCAGATCTGCCAAAGACTCACGTAGGCGTTCTCTCGCTGCGTCACTGGAGGACTCCAACAGCTCGGCATAGGCCGCTTCACTGAGCACGACATAGCTCGGTCGGTTGTTCTTGATGATATGGACCGGGCCCTCGCGGAGCGCCTCGTCAACGGCGGAGATCCCACGGCGCTTGATGTCTTGAGCTGGAATGCTATTCACGTTTGGCTCCGTACTGATATGGGCACTGAGTCGAGCACAGGATAAGGGACCAGTCAACCTTGCCCTCAGACTCGGGGTTCGCAACGCCGGCCCGGTCAGCACCCGCTTCTTGTCCGTTTCTGCCGTACCAAGAAGAAGAGTCACCGCCTTTCGGGCGCTAGGTGACCAGTTATGGCCGATCCCTTTCCCCCAAGACCTCTCGGATCCAGGGACCGCTCCTCGGCCTGGACGCAACCTAACCAACCCATCCAGCTCGGCGGCCCACCGATTCCCATTCCCGGATCAGCCCCAACTCGATCGCACATCGGGATGTTGATATTCGGTCAGCAGCCAGCGATGGTCGGCCTGGCGGGCAGATCGAGCAGGAGTTGATGGCCGTCCTTGCGGTCCAGCCATGCTCAAGTGGGTCAGCCCCTTGAGCAGTCGCGCCAGAGACGCGTCGCCGGCCGCACAGGTGCCGGTCGTGAATAGCCGTTCGAGAGTCTTGATCGGCGTCATGAGGGTCTTATGGCCTTGCGATGAATCCATTCCAGCATCAGCGTCCGCGCTTCGCTTGCTGCGCCCGAGCCCCACTCACGAGCGCCCGCGTTGCCGCATAGGACCCCTCGCAAAAGGCCATGAAAGGCCTTTGTAGCTCAGGTCTTGGCCAGACGCCTTCTTGTGGAACCAATCGGCCCACTGTCAACCGATACTCCGCCAAGGTGTCGAGATCGCGTTTGCGGTTTTTCACATCGATCACCAGGGGCATTTTCAGCGCAATCTGGGGTTCCGGCGACAGCTGGCTACGCGCCGTAGCGTGACGTCGCTGATGGTGCGCGCCGGCAGCATAGGCGCGCCAGCCCGCGCCGTCTGTATGCAGATCGCGAGTCGCACCATTCCTCGACGCAGCAACCCCTCAATGACCTCGCGGCTCTCTTGGCCTTGACGCCTGGCTCCGACAGCACTGATCCGGGGTGCGGCACCCACGACCGACGCCGTTACGCTTACCCGTCGCTCTCGTATGACGGGATCGAGCGACGATCCGGTGAGCGGCGGGATCCTCGATAGCGCACTGAACCACGAGGCATCGCCGCTCCCGGAGGGGCAAACCCGGCTCCCGAGGACCAACGCCGGCCACATTCGTTTTTCGGTCGACCGAAAGGGTCCCTCATCGGATCCGCTCCAGCGGGACGATGCCGACTTTGATCGAACGGCGATGTCCGGCGAAGTCGATGTCGAGGACATCCTTGTCACGCAAGCCGACGATCCGACCCTCGCCGAAGACCCGATGGCGGATCCGATCGCCCACCGCCCACCGCTGCGTGCCATCCGCGTGCGAGCTCGCGGATGGCGGCTTCGGCACGGCGTAGCGTTCGGGGATACCGACCGCCTCCAGATAGCGGTTCAACAGACCGGTCGCTTCAGGCGGTGCATCGGGGAGCTTGGCCTCGGGCTCGGCTCCGAACAGGCGTTTGGACACGGCACCCCCGACGGACACCGCGGTCCCGAGTCGCGCTTCGAAGACAAACCGACTGGCCGGCGTGCGTGACAGCCCAGGTCCTCGCGACTCGCGACCCTCCCATGCCGCATCGAAGCGCTCATCCGGCGGGATGACGAGCTGCAGTTGCTCCTTGGCGCGGGTGAACGCCACGTAAGCCAGCCGTCGCTCCTCCTCCGAGTCGGATCGGTTGGCCGGGAACTGATCGTCCTCGAGTCCGGTGACGATGACCAGCGGCCACTCTAACCCCTTCGCTTGGTGAATCGTGGACAGCAGAACGACTTCACCGCCGGCCTCGTAGCATTGGCGAGACAGCCGCAACCGATCCAAGCGCTTGAGAAAATCCCCGATCAGGGTTCGGCTGCGCGTCGCCCAGCCGAGGAGGGTCTGGTAGGCGATCTCCTTCTCGGACGCCACGTCCCTGCTCGCGGAACGCGCGAAGGACTCGATCAGATCCGTCCGGGATGCATACCGCCGCAGTGCCTCGGCCGCAGGCAGAGCGCTCCAGCTCGGGGCCTCGCTCCAGAGGTCGGCGCGATCGCGAATCTTCGCAGCCTGGTAAGGCTTCCGGATCTTCGCCGCCAAGTCGAACAGACGACTGCGCGCGCCGGCTGGGTGGCGGGCGATCGCGTCGGCGAGATCACCGATGGTCTTCGCGGGGAGCCAAAGCGTAGGCGTCGCCAGCATTGCGCGGATGATCTCGGGCGCGCGCGTGTCCGCGAAGAGCGAACCATCGGCAAGGCGCAACCAGCCGAGAAGACCGACGACATCGCGATTGGTGAACACGTCCCCCTTTGGCTTGAAGTAGGGAATACCCCGATCCATGAACTCCAGCTCGAGACCCAAGGTCTGCGCCCAGAGTCGTGCGAGGACGGCACAGTCGCGGAGACTGCGACCGTCACGACGCCAGCCTTCGATCACGCCGACGACCGCGGCCTGATCGCCTGATGCGCTGGCTCGAACCACGTCGATGGCGGTCTGCGGCGTGGACGGCGCCGAGACGCAGAGGGTCGCCATCCGATTGCGGTTGTTCTCGATCAGCATGGCGGCGGCGAGCGAGACCCGATGCCCGAAGCGAAAGGTCCTGGTCAAGGTATAGCGGGTCGCATCTGGGAAAAAGCGATCGAAGTCCTCGCCCATGAATTCCGGACGGGATCCACGCCAGGCGTAGATGCATTGGGAGTCGTCGCCGACGGCGTTCAAGGTCGCGCGCGTCCCGATCAACCGGGTGAGCAGTTCGACCTGGATGCGACTGACATCCTGAAACTCGTCCACGATCACCACATCGAGTTTGTTGGTGACCAGCGCAAGGGCGCGGGGATTCGTCAACATGAGCGTCGCAGGCTCGCACAGCAGGTCCGCGAAGAAGCGCAGGCCGGCCTGCTTGCGGGCCGTCTCGAAGCGATCGAAGGCGCGGACGAAATAGCCGTAGTGGCCCGGAATTCCGAATGCCTTGAACGCGTCCCGCGGCGTGCGGATGTCCGACTTCACCAGGCCGATAAAGGCGTGGAAGGCATCCAGATCATCATGGCTCGGGTAGTCGTCGGAGTGTCCCTCTTTGATCGCTGCCAAAGCCGCCTCCCGCGCAAGCGTCTTCTCGACAGCCTCGTTCTCCTCCAAACGCAGGCGCGCAACGAGCTCATGGCGCTCGAACAGCGCAATCAGTTTCAGCCCGAGACTGTGGAAGGTCGAAACCTTCGGCGCCTGCAATGATGCCGGCAAGGCACATGCGAGGCGCTCTTTGAGCTCGAGTGCGGCGGCCTTGTTGAAGGCCAGCACGCGGACGCGTTCGGGCGGGACCCCCTGCTCCAGAAGGAAGCGCACCCGCCCGAGTAGCATCTGCGTCTTGCCCGAGCCCGCGACCGCAAAGGTGAGCGAATGACCTCCCGTGTGCTCGATGGCCTGAAGTTGTTCGTCGGTGTAGCGCATAGTGTCGTCGTCGATTGTCGATGCAGGCGTTCGGAGCAAGGATCAATGGCCACAGGGATTGTGAGCAACGCGTCCGCGGATCTCCCGGCGCCTGGATGACTTGCGCGATGCGCTGCAGGGTTGGACGCATGGACAACTGCGAGTAAACCCGCGTTTTCGAGCGCTTACTACCATCGCCACCACGCCGGTCGACCGGCACCCCGATCGATGCGTTTTTCTGGTGTGCCGGGACCTGGGGCAACCTTTATCCCTTTACCGGGCGCGGGCCGACCGTCGGCTCGCGTGCGCGCGAAACCAGTCTGGCCTCGGTCCGGTCACTGGCGGCCCTGCATCGCCGTGGTCTCGCGCGTCGCACCATGGGCAACGACGCGCTGTGCGGCTCCCCGATCGCGCCCTTCCTCCCGAAGAGTCAGTACAAGCTCTCGATGTTCTATCCCCTGCCCGAGACGCAGCGCGCCCACGTGATCGGCGAAAGCCCGTTCACTTGGTGGGAGTGGCGCAGCATCCCCGCGGTCGGTGAGGCCTACCGCACCCTGCGCGGCTCGGTCGAGCGCTCCCGTCCCGACATGCGCATCGATCCGCTGTGGGCGCAGACCGACGACGTGCTCGACACCTTCGAGGCTTCAAGGAGCACCCGGCGCAGCCCGAGCCCGAGGAGGTCAACCAAGGGCCGATGTCGTGCTGGACCGATCCGCAGGGACAGCTGCAGTGTCCCTACAACGATGGCGATCAACCCTCCGACTGCATCGCCTTGGAAGAGGATCCCGCCTGCGGCTTCATCACGTCCGAATGTATCGAGGGAGCCGTCGACAACCGCGGGATCTGTTTTCTGTACGAGGCGACCTGGGACTGCGGCACCGCGCGCACCATCCCGTTCCTGGAGCACAACCGCACGCTGGACTGTGCCGGTCCAGTGCGCTGCCTGGGCACCGACTGCGCGGAATTTCCCGAGGAGCAGTCGGCGGGCTTCGCCAAGGCGGTCGGCGCGTTGCAGACCGTGCAGATGGCGGTCTCGGACATGCAGTGCACGCCGGGCGGGAGCTGTCGGGTGTTCTCGGGCAGCGCCCATCGGTGCCAACGTGCGGTCGGGGGGATCGTCAACTGCTGCACGCGACCCCAAGGCGTGTCGCTGGCGGATTACGTCAGTCTGATCTTCGCACTCGGCAAGATCGATGCCTACTGCAAGCAGGAGGTGCTGACCTGGTGCGTGGAGAAGCGCGAGAGCGATTGCTGCTTCAACACCCCACTCGCGCGGATCTTGAACCAACAGATCCGCCCGCAGTTCGGGCGCGACTGGGGCGAGGCGCAATCACCGGAGTGCTCGGGGATCGACATCCGGGATTTTGCGCGCGTCGACTGGACCCGGGTGAATCTCGACGAGTGGCTGGCGATCCTCTATGAGACCGGGCACTTCCCGACCCTGGACACCCTCACCGTCGAGGACCTGACCGGCGAGTTCTACGTCGTGGACAAGACCAAGCGGAGGTTACCCAAGGATCAGGCGGACAGCCTGTCGGAAAGCGGCAAGGCGCCGACATCGCCCCGGACCGTACCGAACCCCTGGCAGAACTACGATCACGACTGGGACTGGATCACCACCACGGGCGGTCTGCTGCTGAACTACGCTGGCTGCCTGGACCGTGAGGAGATCGATCGCCGCGAGGACGAGGGCGTCGCCCGCGCCATGGATCGAGACGCAGGTCGACAGACTGCATCATGGCAGCCGCGAGCCGCAGACCCGCGGCGACGGCCTGGTTCAGCGCATGATCAACCGTCAGGTCATCGTAACGGCACCGCAAGGTGGCCTGTCTCGGATGCGTCGAGATATGGCGCATATCCAGGCGCCCACGTGGTGTCGCCAGGTCCTCGCAACGCGACTGGTAGTCGGGCAACAGCCCGCCGCGCGCAATGCGCTCGACCGAACGCAGCAAGGATAGGCCGAGTAGATCAATGAGCCCGTGCTCGGCCGTTGTGTAGGTGCTCCTCGTCTCGGTCACCACCAAATCCGACAGCTCGAACGCGTAGGCGACCATCCGCATCAGGTTGTCGATGCGGATCTTTGGCATCACCACGAGCCGGAGACAACTGAGGCTCACGGTACCGATATGCGGTCCCACCGAAATGGCGAGGCCGGTTCGAAGCTCGGTGATGCGCAGGCTCACCCGCCCCTCTAGCTCAGCGAGCAGCTCGCGGTCCGCGGCCGACAGCAAAGCGCCACGCAGCACCGAACCGACGACCGGGCTATCTGGGGTGATCCTGCTCCACTCGCCGATCTGCACCGACGGGGTTGGCGTCATGCAGTCCCCGACTCGTCTGTCAACGGCTCCTCCGCATCCTCGTCGTCCTGCACGTCCTCCCCAAGGATGGCGTCCTGTTTCTTGTCGTCCGGCGTCACGATGGCAATCAGGGCTTGAGCCAGTGCATCTTCCCGCCCGGCATCGAACAGATCGAAGCGCAGGTTGGCGCTCTGTCGGTCATAGATGCCGCCCTTATCGGCAGCCAGGATGTTCGCGAGCTTGTTCGGGTCCTCGTAGCAATATTCCTGCAACAGCGGCCACAGCTCATCACGCACGATCTCGCCGATGCGGCTGATGGTCGCGGCCGGTTTGCCACCGGGCATCAGATAGGCATGCCCAACCTGCAGGTTGCGGCCGTCGCGCCCCAGCTGTTCGACAATGCGCCGATTCAACGCCCGCAGCCAGGTACTCAATGTGGTGTCAGCGATGAAGCCGGTTCGGAGCAGGTGCGGCTCCGGCAGCAGCTCTTTGAAGCCGAAGCGGCGCCGAAGGGCCGTATCGAGCAACAGGATGGACCGATCCGCCGTGTTCATCGTGCCGATGACAAGCAGATTGTCCGGAACGGAAAACGGTTTCTTCGACAACGGCAGCATGGAGCTGGTCGTACCCCGCTTCGATGCCTCGATCAAGGTGATCAGCTCGCCGAAGATCTTCGGGATGTTGCCTCGGTTGATCTCATCAATGATGAGCACGAAGCGCTTCCTGGGCTGCGCCTGGGCCTTGGTCACCATCTGTTTGAAGATGCCGTCATCCAGTGCAAAGCCTTCGCCATCCGGCCTGTAGCCCTCGATGAAATCCTCGTAGGAGTACACGGGGTGAAAGGTGCAGGTCGCGATGAAGCGGTCCGCGCCATCGCGGCCATACACGGCATCACGCTGCCGGTCGGAGAGCTGGGAAGGCAAACAATAGAAGTTCTCCCTGGCGACGATCTCCAGCGCGATGCGCTCCGCATGGTAGGTCTTCCCGGTGCCTGGCGGGCCATAGAGGATGACCTGGCGCTTGCGTTCGAGCATGTCTACCACGTGGCGGGCGATACCCTCCAGTGGAGCAAAGGGTTCGGCGTCGGAGCCGGTAGTCCCGCTGCCGACAGCCAGCGAATGCCTCGATGGAAGATTCGAGCCATCCTGCCCACTGGTCCCGAACCCGGGCCAGGGGCCGATTCCATTGATCAGCAGAGATGCCTCGACATCGGCAACCGCCGCATGCGTTGGCTCCAGGATCATCAGGTTCCGTCCGACATCGACATGCACGGAGGTCTCGAAGCTACGGTTGTGGTACCAGCGAACAGGCACCCGATGGGGCCGGTCCCCACCGCGGGCGAAGCGGTAGCCACCGGTCACCTCGCCGACGGCTTCAACCGTCGAAGCATCCGAGAACAGCGCGACGAGACTACCCTCTTTGAGTCGATAAACCAGCTCCGTGAGGTTGTGCGCCTCCTGCGATTCGGGACGCAGACCAGCGTCCGTGAACGCTGTTTCTACCGCGGTCCGAATATCCCGTTTCTTCGTAAGCGTGATCGCCTCGGCCAGGCTTCCCACCTTCGTTGGACCCAACGCGAGATACTCATGCGCGAGCATCTCCTTCCACGCGGACACCTCTCCCGCGAGACCGAGGCACCAGTGATCGCGTGGCGCTAGGCCCTTTCCGACGCGGTAGCGCATCTGAACCGGCAGCTCTCCAAGCGCCGACAGGCTGTTCCAAAAACGGATGATCTGGACGTCCTGAGCGTACAGACCGGCTCCTGTCGGCACGACGCCAACAGAGTAGAGCTCGGCCTCCGACCATGCCTGCGTGGCATTCCAGGTCACCAGGTCCGGGAAGTTGAGATGCAGGTACTTGTGCAGCCAGGCACTCGAATGCCAGCGCGGCGCGGCGCTCTCGACCACAGCTTGAAAGGCACTGGGATCGATATCCTCAACGGCTTGGCCATGGAATGCCCGAAGCGCCTCGACCGTGTCCAGCATCTCGTTGCGCCTCTGTTTCCGTCCCACCGGGAGGTGTCACCGTGGTACCGCCAACGGGTGGCGTCCCTGTGCCCGGCACCACAGTCGTGCTTGTCGAGTCTGGCGTTGGTTGGCCAATGCCGGGCGTCGGGGTCGGCGTTACCGTCCCCACGGACGTGCCTCCGGCCGCCTTCGTCTTCTCCGCCTCGAGCTTCTGCTCGGCCAGGTCCGGACGTACCAGCAGGTAGCCCTCTTCGAGCATGACCCCCTCGGGACTCAGCGCGGCCTTGAAGTGCATCACCTTCGCATCGCCGGCGCACGCCCCCTCGCACAGCGCAAAGTGGCCGGCGCGTACCCCATCGACAATCGACTGCTTCAGCACATCGTCATCCCGAAGAATCGGCAGATGCGTGAAATTGCGGAAGTAGCCCGGCAGCGCCTTCAGACTGAGCACCGGCTCCTCATCCGGCCAGACCTTGAACTTGGTCGGATGGACCAGCAGGATCGAGGCGATCTGCTCCAGATATTTCTGCTTTTCCTTGAGGAAGGCGACCACCAGGTCCGTCAGATTCTGGTCTGTCGATGCAGGCGGCTGCCCCATGTCGAGCGCCTTCAGGGGCTCGCCGTTGCTGCCTCCCCACGCGGCATGCCGATAGGCCCGCAGAATCTGTTGGCGCACACCCTTGGCCGCCGTGCCCTTCTCCGCTTGCAGCTGGGTCACCTGGGTCTTCGACAGGTTGTGGCGCTCCCGATTGGTGTCGACACTCTCGGCGGCCAGCAAACCGCGAATACCCTCTTTCAACATCGAGACCTCGGCCTCCTCGGCAACGAGGAAGACCAGCGTGTTGCGGCGGGTCCGGTGCGTCGTGCCGCTCTTGGTCAGGATGTCCAACACCGCCTGCTGCGAGTCACCCTGGTTAGTGGCCGTGAAGGTCCGCTCCGGCGGCATCACCACCACCTTGTTGCTTGCGCTGTCGGCGATGTCCCCGGGGCCTTCCGGCCAGATGTAGGGCGACAGCGGTGCCTGCGAGAGCAGCTTGCGAATCTCCGCCTCCAGGCGCTCGCGGACCTGCTGGTCGTCCACGCCGTTTTTGGCGTCGAGCAGAATCCGATTCAGGTTCGGGGTGGTCGAGAAGCGGAAGCGCTCCCCCTCGGTGTTGATGAAGTGGAAACGTTCCTTTATCTGCAGGATCACACCGGGGATGGTCCCGAAGTCGATCTCGGGCCGGGCAGCCGTCAGGTGCAGCTCCGCGAGCGTGGCGCCACGAGACCCGTTGCCTGCCTCGCAGGTATAGAGAAACGCGGTTGTTGCGAGCCCGGTGGCGATGCGCCACTCGGTCATCTGAGGGCTTTGCCGGTCCAGACCGGCCGCGTTGGCGTCCTTACCGATGATGTCCGCTTCAAGCGCCGAGCGGAACTCGCGGTCCACGAGCTCCAAGAGCTCAGAGCGGATCTCCTCATTCGTCAGATCGATGTCGCTGGCCTGGATGAGCCCGCCCTTGTGGTTCTTCTTGAGCAGATCCGCCACCACCAGCGCCAGGAGTCGTAGTAATCCGGGTTACCGCTCTGGTGCAGCACATCCGCCAGGCTTGCAGCAAAGTCGTTCTGCTTCACTCTACCCTGCTGGATGTTGTCGTGCGGCGTGACAACTTGCCGCCAAGGGGTCGTATTGGCCATTGCTTTCCTCTGTTCACCCATTCTCCGCTGCGGCCAGCGCCGCCGCGATCGTCCGCAGCGGCAGAACGAGCGCGAGCGGCTCATCGAAGAGCGGAACCGCGCCAAAGCCCGCGTACCATGATGCGACCTTGGCGTTCTTGGCATCGATCAGCAGCGCGACCCCACCGACCTCGGCGGCGACACGCAGGCAACGCCGTCCCGCCGCCATCAACAATCGACCACCAAGGCCCTGACCCTGCATCGAGCGATGCACCGCAAGGCGCCCCAGACGAAAGGCCGGCACTTCATGGCGCGCGAGCCCCCTGCGCAGGGTCTCCGGTGTGCGCGCGTATTCGACGGACGCCGGCGAAAGGCTGTAGAAACCGAGAATCCCGCCACTGACATCCTCGATCGCGAGAAAGGTCTTGGCGCCACCGCGCTCGTGGCTCTGCCGCGCGTGGCGCTGCAAGAACAGGTTCAGCGCCGGGTCACCGCAATCGAAGGCGGATCGATCATGCTGCCGACCGATCGCCTCCTCATGCCAGACCAGTGTGGTCACTGATGGTCTGGAAGCCCACCGGCGGCTGCCACCAGCCTGGCATTGGGCGCAGGAGGGTTTTCCAGCAGGTCGAGCACCGCAAGACTGTCGCGCTCACTGAGCGCAAGGCGCTCGGCCCGATGGATCGTGCCCCGCGCTGCCTCAAGCGAAGCGCGCACCATGAACTCGGTCAGGTTGGTCTGTTCCAAGGCCGCCGCTCGCATCAGCAGGGCCTTGTCTTCCGGCGGAATTCGCAGAGACACCCGTCGATTGGTCTCCGATGCTGTCTGCGGCATGGTGCGCCCTCCAAAATGTACTGCTTGAAAGCGTACAGCAATGTCGTGGTTCGTCAATCCCCGCAGCGCCTCGACTGACTCCCCGGACTTCGCGATCTCTTCCCTCGTCGCTCGAATGGTCCGCGCGAACGCGTCCAGCGTCACGGTCTGTCGTGCATTGAAGAAATCCGCAAACTTCAACATGCCGTAGCGCGTGACGGCACTCAACCCTCGCGCATTGCCCGATGGACGGTCGGGCGAGACGTCGCCCTCAATCGGTATCACCGATGCGGCCATCTCGACAGCCCTGCGCCACGCGTTTCGGTCAGTGTCATTCGCCAGCCGATAGAACCGTCCCTGTTGCTGGCTGGACACCTCGCAGGCAAGCACGAGTTCCTGCTCGATGCGGCCGGCCATCCCCTCAACTCGCATGTACTTGCCAGGCGTCACCTCGCCACAGCACGGACAGAGGAGCTTGTTGTTCCCGTAGGTCGCCTCTTTGGGGTCGAAGTCGATCTCGTCGTCGTAGTGGAGCGAATATTCGATGCCCGTCCGTTGCGCGTTTGGCTTGATTCGGTAGGCGATACGGCGGCTCGACTTGTTCGCAAGCCATGTCTGATTGACCACTGGAATCAGGACGCGACAGGCCGGATTCGAACAATGCACCTGCCGCACCCAAAAGTAACCGAGAATCTCGCGGTCTTTCGCGCTGGACGGGTAGAGCAAGCCGACCTCGGAATCGACGCGCCCTTGTACCCACTCGGCCCAACGCTGGACTTCAACCGCGAGTCGAGGTTCCGCGGGCGCGTCGAGGTTCTGCAGCTGATCGCTGCTTCTCGGACGAATGACATCTTCCGCGAAACGTTGAGGGTATAGATGGATCCCAGCTCAATCACGTGGGCAACCGGATTGAGGTCATTTGCGTAGGTCTCGCAACCGAGACGCTGCGCCTCAAGGGGGATGGCTCCACCGCCGGAGAAGGGATCCAGCACCCGGGGGCGATCAGCGCCGTCGTGGGAGCCGTGTCTTCGTGCGACGCGCGCGGCGTGTGATCGAGCGATGTTTGCCTGCGCCACCTTGAGGAGCCCATGGTCCGGGTGCGAGGGATCGAGCAGGTCCCAATCGACGATCTTCTTCAGCAGTTCGTGGTGGCGCTGCCGCTCTTCGTCGTCCACGGGAGCATCAACCAGTGCCGCATAGACCGCTGCGCGACATGCGGCAAGCGGGCGCCGCGCCCACCAGAGATGGAGCGTACTGATATGCCCCTTGCGGATGTATTTCTCCCTCGCGCTCTGTACGCTGATCTCCGCCAGAGGAAGGCTGTCCTCAATGAGGCGCCGATCGGTCATGCTTCCAACTCCCTGGTCCAGGCCATGAGTTTTTTCTGTAGTTCCTCTTTCGAGGGCAGGTAGAGCTGGTATTCGGACGCGTGAATGTTGGCATCCTCGGGTAGGGTGAGCTCGACCAGGGCGTCGCTCTTGCGACGGCAGAGCAGGATGCCGATGGTCGGGGCCTCTTCGGCCGTCTTGACGTGACGGTCGAAGTAGTTGACGTACATCTGCATCTGCCCGAGATCCTGATGGGTCAGCTTGTCGAGCTTGAGGTCGAGCAGGACGTAACAGCGCAGCAGGCGGTTGTAGAACACCAGGTCGACATAGAAGTGATCGTTGTCGAAGGTGAAGCGCTTCTGCCGCGCCTCGAACAGGAAGCCCTTGCCAAGCTCCAGCAGGAACTGTTCGAGCTTGCCGATAATGGCCGTCTCGAGCTCGCGCTCGCTATACGCGCTGTGCTCCTGGAGGTCGAGAAACTCCAGGACATAGGGATTCTTGATGATGTCGGCGGCCTGCGCGACCACCAAGCCCTGTTCGGCCAGTTTGCGGATCTCTTCTTTGTCGCGGCTAAGCGCGAGCCGCTCGTAGAGGGAGCTGGCGATCTGTCGTTCGAGCTCGCGGGTTCCCCAACCGTTCGAGGTGGCTTCGATCTCGTAGAAGCGCCGGGCCTCCGGGTTGGTGACCGTCAACAGGGTGACGTAATGGGTCCAGCCCAGGGAGAAGCGCCCGCCCAGCGTCTCCATCATCGCTTCCACCAGCGGTTCGAAGGTGGCGTCGGCGAGATTGCCGGCAGGCCTCAGGGCAGTGACGAAGGTCTCCGCCGGCGAAGATTCAACGGGCGCTGCCTGTTGAATCCGCGGCGACGGCGGAGAGTCGTCCCGAGCGAACCGGGGGTCACCGGCGTCCTTGTAGGTCTCGTAGAAGGCTCGACATTTGCGCAGGTTCGTCGGGGACAGACCCTTGATGCCCCGCGAGGTGAGCGCCGCCGATACCTCGGCGATGAGTGCTTTACCGTAGAGGTCCGCGCGCGAGGCACCCGCGCCCTCGTACTCGACGAGGTAGTAGCCGAACAACCAATTGCGCACGACCAGGACCCTGTCCACGGTGCGCGCGGCACGCTGTTGCAACGCGCGGTGGGTCTGCGCGAACAGGGAGACGAGTGCGTTGAGATCGGCGTTGCTCATGTCTCACCCCGGTTCGGCGTTGTGCTCGGGCGCCGGACATCGAGTCCACCGAGATCGATGGAGACCCTTCGATTCAACTCATCGACCTTGGCCGCAAGCGTTGCGTCCCGCGCGGTCAGCGTCAGGAGCTGGCCGTCTCGAGCCGCGTACAGTGCGACCCGATCATCCAGGTGTTGCGCCAGGGCCCAGGTGCTTGCACGCAGCCACAGCCGCGCGTCGGCGTCGAGCTCGCGGGCGAGGACGAAGCGGGCATCCTGACCGTCGGCATCCCGCGCGATGGCATCGAGACCGAGCCCCTGATCGCGGATGTCGTCGAGGACGCGCCCTTGCGCGACCTCGACCTCGCGCACCTGCGCGAGCAGCGCATCGCTGGCGGCTGTCGGTGGGCTCGCGCGGTCCACGTTCGCGTTGTCATCGGGTGGCAGCACCCTGACCACACCGAGGAACTCAGGGACTCGGGGCACCAGCTGCAGCTCCAGCCGAATCTCCGCGAGCCGCTCTTCCTGGCGACGCTTCGCCTCCTGCATCAGCCGCTGCTCGCGACCGATGGCCAGGCTCATGTCCTGTCCTTGGACGGACTTGGCCTCGAAGTCGAGGAGACGGTCGGCATGCCGGCTGATGACGACGCGAAAGGATCGCTCCAAATAGCGTTCCTTGAGGCTCAGCTCCTTCAGGCGCCCGCTCGGGACCTCGTCGACGAAGCGCGACACCAGGTGCTCTAGACAGTAACGCGTCGCGGCGTGCTTGCGCAGGTCGAAGTCCGTCATGGCGGGCGGCACAGGCCCGTCGGAACGGGGATGGAGGTCGTGGAGCCGGATCGGGTGCACGGGCGTGAACGCGGCGTCGGCGCATTCGCCGGCGCCTGGTGACTCGACAGATGTGGCGTCCTCGCGGACGGCGAAGAGCCGCTGGGAGAGCACGCGTCCAGTGCCATCGCCGACCACACCGCGGAAGAACCAGAGTCGCTCCGGCCCACGCGCGTCGACGTCGAAGAACACGGCGCCGCGCGCCAGGGAATCCGTGAAGCCGGTCTCGGCGGCCTTAAGGATCGACTCGAACAGTGGGTGCCCGGGACCGAGCAGCTCGGTGCGGCCGTCTTCGCCGACCTCGGCCTTGTCGAAGGTGAGGGAGAGATAGGCTCGGTTCACGGTGCCATGACGGCGTCGGAAGTCGATCTCCTGCTCGTGACGGAGATTCACCGGCACCCGCTCGACCCGCAGCTTGCCGTCGGCCCGCCGTTCCCAACGGCCGCGATGGCGCTCCAGGGTTCTGGTGAAAAACAGCTCCAGGTGTGACGGCAGCAAGGCCTGGCCCGCTGAGCGCGTGGCGTCGATGCGCAGCTCGGGTAGATTCACGAAGCGGCGTGCGAGCCCCTCCTCACGGGCGGCCATCAGCGAGTGTTGGTGATCGGGGCTGACGGCCTGCTCGATGCTGGTCACCGCGTCGGCGAGGCGCCGACGGTTGGTGATGCAATCGATGATCAGCTCCGAGAGCGAGATCTCGTGGTCTTCGAGCAGTTCGCCCACCAGATCGAAGACGCGGTCGGAACCGAGCCCCTTGCGCATCTCTTCCATCTTGCGCAGCAGCGCGGCCAGTACGGCACCCTCGCGGGTATCGGTCGCGACGAGGTTGAAGATGAAGACCTCGTTCTGCTGGCCGATACGGTGGATACGACCCATGCGCTGTTCGAGCCGGTTGGGATTCCACGGGATGTCGTAGTTAACCATCTGGTTGCAGAACTGGAGGTTGATGGACTCGCCACCGGCCTCGGTCGCCACCATGATCTGCGCCTCACCCCGGAACAGCTCCTGCTGTTGGCGCCGCTGATCCATGGAGAGCGAACCCTCGATGACGGCGACGATGAAACCCTGGGCGCGGAGCTGCTCCACGAGAAATGTGAGCGTGTCCTTGGCCTCGGTGAAGATCAGCAGCTTCTCGCCCCGCGCGGCCAGGCCCTCGTCGCGCAGGATGGCGTCCGTGAGCTGGATCAGTTTGGCCTCGATGCCACTGCCCAGCGCCGCGCACGCCTGACGCAAGAGCCGCTCCAGTGCGTGAACCTCGGCCTCCAACTCACCGATGGACTCGGCGTTGGTGAGACGTTCGACCAGCGAATCCTCGACGTCCCAGCGCTCGGTCTCGGAGAGGTCGTCGAGATCATCCACCTCGGCGCCGCCGAGCAGATCATCGATGGCAGCATCTCCGTTGCCGCCGCGCAGTGTCGCCCTGGCCTTCGTGGCGGCGAGCGCACGCACCTGCTCGAGCAGTTCCTGGAGACGCTCGTGACGACGGCTGAGCGACGCGGTGATGGCGGCGAGGCTCGATGTCAGGCGCCGCTGCAGAATGGTCATGGCGAAGCCGACGTTGCGCTTCTCCTCGAGCATCGCCTTATTGAAATGCTCGGTGACGTACTCCGTGACCGCGTCGTAGAGGGCGCGCTCCGCACGGCTGAGATCAAAGGTGACGGTCTTGACGGTGCGCTGAGGAAACAGCGGCGACCCGTCCAATCGGCACATCTCCTCCTTGAGCCGGCGCAGGATGATCGGGTTGTCCGCCGAGGACATGGCCTCCTCGAGGATGTGCCGATCGGCAAACAGATCCTTGTCGAGCAATTCGAGCAGGAGACGGAAGTTCTCGGGATCGCCCTTGTGCGGCGTGGCGGTCAGCAACAGCAGATGCTTAGTGCGAACGGAGAGCTCTTCGCCGAGCCGATAGAGCCGAGTCTTGCGGGTCTGCTTCGCGCGCACGCCATGGCTGTAGGCGGCCATCTTGTGGGCCTCGTCGGCGATGACCAGGTCCCAGTTCGCCTCCTTGAGCGTCTCGAGCACATTGTCGCGCGCGGCCCAGTAGACCGAGGTGATGCAGCGGTCGTTCTCGGTCCAGGGGTTGCGGCCGACATTAGCCTTGAGCACGCCGTTGTCGACGATGGTGAACTCCTCGGAGAACTTCTCGATGAGCTCTTCCTGCCATTGGCGGGAGACTAGCGGCGGTACGACGATCAGCACGCGGTCCGCCAGTCCGCGGAAGCGCAGCTCTTTGAGCAGCAGCCCGGCCATGATGGTCTTGCCGGCACCAGGGTCGTCGGCGAGCAGAAGACGCACCAGCGGCGACTTGAGTATGTAGCGATAGACCGCATCGAGCTGATGCGGCAGCGGGGTGATGGCCGAGGCGTTGACCGCGAAGTGCGGGTCGTACTCGTAGGCGAGGCGGATGCGCAGGGCCTCGATGGCAAGATGGAAGGCCTCGGGGTCCCCGGAGAAGTCCATGCCCTTGGCGCTGGAGACGATCGTCAGCCGCTGCGCCTGCTCTGCCGTAACGATGATGCCCGGATAGAACTGGCGCGTGCGGGTGCCGACGGCGTCGATCTGGAGCATGGCGCCGAAGTGCTCGACACTGAGTACGCGAACCGGCTCGGGCCACAGCGGTCCTTTCAGCACCATGTCTTTTTCGATCGCCACGCTCATGCCGAGCCACCCAGGTCCTCGCGCGTGCTGAGTTGCGGCTTGTGCCCCCAGCGAACTCGCAGGTAGCGCCGCGTGAGCGCCGGCATCAGGTTGAGCAGCGTGGCTGCGGAATCGCCGATTCCGTCGATTTTGGCCAGTTCCGCCGCCGGGGTATCGAGTACGTTGGAGAGCGCTCCGAACCGATCCAGCAAGGCGCGCGCAATGGGCTTCACATCCTTGCGCGGGACGGCATAGGTCAACAGCAGCTCGAGAACCTCATGATCCTCGAACGCGCTGAGAACGCTCCCATTGAAGCGGTCTCGCAGTCGCTGACGGTGACCTTCCAGGTAGGACATGCCCTCGCTTCGTTCCCTATTCGTCCTGCTTCCCCGCGTCGGCATCGACCGCACCTCCGCTGCGCACCCACTCGTCCACGTCCTGCCGCTTGAATTTCCAGAACCGCCCAACTTTGTGCCCAGGCATGCCCTTGCCGGTCACCCAGGCGTACACCGTGTCCTTGGAAACGCCGAGATATTCCGCGATCTCATCGACCGACCGCCAGCGATCTTCCAAGTCGTTCCCCCGATCTGGTTGCACCACTTGACTCTGCTTATAGACCCCGGCACGAAGGGGCGTCAAACGGATTTGGCAGGATTTGGAGTGAAGTAGTCGGCTCATGGCCATGTCAACGGAGGCCATAGCGGCGAAAAGCCCAGGGGCTGAGATGGCGAAGGTGTTCTTCTCATACGCACACCAGTTTCAGACGCATCGACACCGACCGCTTCGAGGCCACCATCGACCTAAACGGCTCGGAACGGACCCGCTGCGGCATCTGGCACGCCCGGGAACATTGGTGCTCACCCGGACTGCGCTATTCCAACAGTAACGTTATGAACGGCAATGGCTTTAACGAATCCCTCTCCGTCGAGAACGACAGCTCCGCCCAGTTCTGGAAACCCATGGGCATGGCCCTCATGCGACGAGAGGTGCCGGAGCAGATGACCACCACGGCATTACCGGTGAGTACGCGACCCTGCTACTCCTTAGAATTCCAGTAGGAACTGCCAACCTCCGGTTCATCGTCCTCGCCAGGCGCGTAAATCAGATCCAATGCGTGGAGGGCGAGCGCGCAGCCCTTACGGGCGGCAGATTCCAGACTATCGACCAGGGTGGCCGAAATCTCCTCGCCATCGAGCACCGACCATGTTTGGGCCGGCATGTCGTCATCGTCGGTCGGCTCTACCCAGAACTGGTCGTCGCCCCATTGCCACTCCCCGTCCCGAAGCATTGCGATCAGGTCAGCATAGCCAACGACGTCCAGCCGACGATGCGCAACTAGCGCACTGACGCGTTGAAGACAGATCATCGGGTCTATGGCCCCACTCAACGATCCATCACCAATCAGGCGCCTTCAAACCTCGTTCGCATGCGCCGACGGATCGACCGCCCCGAATCCCTCGTGGAACGCAACGGTGCCCCGCGGCAGCGTCCCGTCGAAAGACATGGCGAAGAAAACCTCCGGCGGGACGCCTTCGAGGACGAGCTGCGGGCAGTTCTCGAACCCGAATCTTCGGTAGTACTCCGGATGCCCCACCAGGCAGCAGCCGCGCGCCTGCATGCGCTTAAGCCGCGACAAGCCTTCACGCACCAAGGCTTGGCCGATCCCTCGGCGCTGAACCTGGGGCAAGACCGAAACCGGGCCAAGTCCTTACCAGTCCGGTGTGCCGTCCGACAGGGTGACGGGCGAGAAGGCAATGTGGCCGACGACACGGCCATCGACCTCCGCGACGAGCGAGAGTGCAAGGACCTCGGCGGCGCGGAGCGCGTCGATGATGAAGTGTTCGGTCTGGTTGCTGATCTCAAGGTCCCGAAACGCCGCGACCGTCACCTCTGCGATCGCGGCGATATCGTCGTTCGTCTCGTTCCTGATCCTCATATCCGACGTCATGATTTCGTTTACCTCCACTCGGCAACCCGCCGTGCGTACTGGTCGGTTCCGTCGGCGTGGGGAGAAGACCGCTCCCGTTGCATGGGCGAACCAGCTTCTTTTCGTGAGCCCCGAGCGGGACGCGGAACTCCGAAACCCACTTTCAAAACGCATCCTCGCCGTAGGAATAACCAGTTGCATCAACGCCACTCGGAGAATCCATCGGCATTCCGGTCGATGGGTTGATCCAGAAGTCATCGCTCTCCGCATCCGCCTTTGGTTTGTGCCCGTCTCGCGGGAAGGTCAACCAGAGGGCCACCATTCCGAAAACCAACACCGTGATGGCCAGGTGCCTGTCGAGCATGAACACGCCGACGAAACCGCAGGGCACACCGATGATCCACCAGACACGCGACCGCACCGTTTTCAATGCGCGCAACACGCGTTTGATGCTGTTCATTCCTGACCTCCGTTTCGTTCTTGGGACGTCGTCTCGACATTGCCGTGGAGTCGAAGACAATGTGCCGTTCACCCGCGAAGCGCCCACGCTTCAGGATCCCGATCGCTCGTAAATTTCACCGAGTGTTGCGATCACGACACCGTAATCGATGTGGGCTTTGTTGACACCGTCTTTTTGATAGAAGCTCTCGTTCGACGCATCCTTGGGTAGCCCGGCCCAGATGCGGGACAAGTTGTGGGCGAAGTCGTGATCGCTGATCCCACCACGCATCCAACTACTCATGCCGGCGTCGTTTGCGAGACGCAACGCCATCCGGTCCTGGAGCTGTCGGCTGTACACCAGATTTGACAATAGCTCGCGCGATCCGGGATAGACTGACAACCCATCCTCGGCGAGCACATGCTGAAACGCTCGCCAACCACCGGTTCGGCAATCGCCGGTCGAAGGCGCACGCGCATGACACCGAGGCCGACCCGACAAATCAGCACGCACTTTCGACACGAGACCTATGACCCCGGAAGCGAAGGCGCGCCAGCACATCGACCGAAAGCTCGAACAGGTCGGCTGGGTCGTCCAGGACTGCAACAGCTCGACCTGTCGGCGGCCGTGGGTGTAGCCGTGCGCGAATGCCCCACCGACTCGGGTCCAGCCGACTACGTGCTGTTTGTGAATCGCCATGGCGTGGGCGTGATCGAGGCCAAGGAGGACAGCGCCAGGGAAAACCTCACCGTCACCGAGGTCCAGACCGAGCGCTACGGCGCCGCTCATCTCAAATGGCGCACCGACGACACGCCGTTGCGCTTCCGGTTCGAGGCCACCGGCCAGACCATCCGCTTCACGGACATCGCCGACCCGGCTCCGCGCTCCCGTGAGATCTTCCACTTCTTCAGACCCGAAACCCTGGTCGCCTGGCTGGCCCAGCCGGAAACCCTGCGTCGTCGGCTGGCCGAGCAGATGCCGGCGCTCCCCTCGACGAACCTGCGCGATTGCCAGATCGGCGCCGTCACCGGGCTGGAACAGTCGCTGGCGCTTTACAAGCCGCGTGCCTTGGTGCACGTGGCCACCGGCGCGGGCAAGACCTTCACTGCCATCACCGCAGTCTACCGCCTGCTCAAGTTCGGCGGAGCCAAGCGCATTCTGTTCCTGGTCGACACCCGTAACCTCGGCAAACAGGCGCACCAGAAGTTCATGGCCTACACGCCGCCGGACGATCCGCGCAAGTTCACCGAGCTGTACAACGTGCAGCGCTTGGCCTCGTCCAGCATCGATCCGCATTCGCAGGTGTGCATCAGCACCATCCAGCGCATGTATTCGATCCTGTCCGGCGAGCCCATGGACGAATCGGCCGAGGACCTGTCGCTCAACGAAGTGCAGCAGACGGCGAAGCAACTGGACGATAAGGCTCGGGCGCGTATCGAAAAGGCATCAGGCGGCATCGCGGTCGCCGAGCTAGGCAAAGGGTTGATCGTCGCGCTCGACCCGGATGCCGTCGTCGCCGCCGCGCTCGACAACGCCCGGGCCAAAGGCATCACGCGCAGCGAAGACACCCTGTCTCCCGAGGAGATCGAAGCCGCCCGCGCCGAGCGCGTGGCCGCCGCCTGCGCCCCTTTCGATAAACCCGAGCTGCGCGACGAGATTGAAGGCGCCCGCCGCGAACGCGAGCAGCTCATCGATCACATCAACCTCGATCAGGTGACCTTCTCGGGCTTCAGCGAGCAGGCGGAAACCCTGGCCAACGCGCTCGTCCAGCGCTTCGCGGACTACATCGCCGCCCACAAAGACGAAATCGCGGCCCTGGACTTTTTCTACCAGCAGCCCTACCGGCGCCGACAGCTCACCTTCGACATGATCGAGGAGTTGCACGAGCACCTGAGCAAACCACCGCTGATGCTGACCACAGAGCGCCTCTGGAGCGCCTACGCCCGTGTCCAGGCCGGCCAGGTGAAAGGCTTGACCAGCCGCCGCCAGCTTACCGACCTGGTCTCGCTGGTGCGCTTAGCCCTGGGCCTGGACACCGAGCTCAAGCCCTTCAGCGAGCAGGTGGACAAGCGCTTTCAGGAATGGATCTTCCGCCACAATGCCCAGCGCGGCACGGCCTTCACGCCCGAGCAGACCGAATGGCTGCGGCTGATGAAGGACCACATCGCCAGCTCATGCAGCATCGGCCGGGATGACTTCGACTACGCCGAGCTGGCCGACAAGGGCGGCTTGCAGAAAGCGTGGGGGTTGTTCGGCAAGGAGCTGGATGGGCTGATGGATGAAATGAATGAGGAGTTGGTGGCGTGATGTTAGATGATGAAGCCTTAAGCGGTCTGGCACTCAGCGAATCCACCCTGTCCAGGGATTGGTTATCCGATGAGGAGGACGCCGCGTGGGCGCATTTGCAACCTGAACTTTCTCTAGGTGAATTCCGAAAAAGACACTTTGTCAATTTTCCGTTCGTCCTGAGTCCTGAGCTTGCCGAAGGGTCGAAGGATGAACGGAAAATTACGCTCCGAGGCTGTGCTCAGGACAGGCTGGTCGAAGGAAGTTCCACACCACCCGCCAATAAGGAAGACTGAGCCGTGAAACCATTCTGGGTCTACATCCTCCGTTGCGCGGATGGCTCCTACTACACCGGCCACACGGACGATCTGGAGCGTCGGTTTGGTCAACATCAGACCGGCGAATGTGATGGCTACACCGCGTCGCGGCGGCCGGTCGTCCTGGCTTGGTGCCAGGAATGCGTCACTCGCGAGGAGGCATTGTCAGCCGAGCAGAAAATCAAGGGCTGGAGCCGCAAGAAGAAGGAGGCCATGATGCGCGGCGATTGGGCGGAGGTTTCCAAGTTGGCGCGCGGCAAATCCGTTCATGCTTCGACAAGCTCAGCACGAACGGATTTGCAGGCCGTTGTTATTCCTACTACCGCCGTTCGTTCTGAGCCCTTCGACTCAACTCGGGACAGGCTTGTAGAAGGGTCTGAGCCTGTGGAATGACAGGGCTCCCCTGAGCCAAACCGAAGGGCTCACCACGATCGAATTATCACCACCGTTCGCCCTGAGCTTGTCGAAGGGCGGGAAATAGGCACGAATGCCGATGAATGAGGAGTTGGTGGCGTGAGTGATATGAATGCCGATCCACTGATATCACTCGGTGAAGCTGCGTCTGAACCCGTTGAGCAATGCGGACCCTCGAACGATTTCGTCTACGTGGATATCAGCAGCATTGATCGCGAAAACAAGACGATCCATGGCGCCAAAACTCTACAAGTTGATGCGGCTCCGAGCCGTGCCAAGCAAGTATTGAAGTCTGGCGACGTTCTTGTCTCGATGACACGACCGAACTTGAATGCGGTTGCGTTGGTTAAGGATAATTTTGATGGGGCAATTGGTTCAACGGGCTTTCATATCTTGCGATCAAAATGGATCAAGCCAGAGTTTCTTTTCTTTCTCGTGCAGACAGATGGCTTTGTCGATGCAATGTGCCAAGTTGTGCAGGGCGCTCTCTATCCTGCGGTTAGACCAAGAGACATCGCCTCATTCAGATTCATCCTTCAGTCACCGAATCAACAACTCCGCATCGTCGAAAAGCTCGAAGAACTGCTCTCCGACCTCGATGCCGGCGTGGCCGAACTCAAAGCAGCGCAGAAGAAGCTGGGACAATACCGCCAGTCCTTGCTGAAAGCCGCCGTGGAAGGCGTGCTCACCGCCGAATGGCGCCAGCACAACAGGCCGTCTGAAACCGGCGCGCAACTGCTGCAACGCATCCTCACCGAGCGTCGCGCTCGCTGGGAAGCCAACCAACTGGCCAAGTTCAAGGAGCAAGGCAAGACCCCGCCGAAAGACTGGCAGAAGAAATACCCCGAACCGGTGAGGCCCAGTACCAGCGGTTTGCCGAAATTGCCGGAGGGTTGGGTTTGGGCGAGCCTGGACATGCTCTCGGAGTTCGCTACAAGCGGTTCCAGGGGTTGGGCCGCATACTACGCAGCGCAAGGCGCAACATTCATACGCTCGCAAAACATCAACAAAGACTGGCTTGATCTATCCGACATCGCGTTCGTGAACCCGCCCAGCAGCGCTGAAGGTTCACGTACTCGCGTTCAACGAAACGATCTCTTGCTCACCATTACGGGCGCCAACGTTGGGAAAACAGCACAGGTTACTGCGGTTCTTGATGAGGCCTATGTCAGTCAGCACGTCGCGCTTATTAGACTAGTAGATTCAGCATTGGCCGAGTTCGTTCATTTGTTTCTGACTGCGGATGCCGGAGGGCGTGGACAGTTGGATAAGGAAGCCTACGGAGCGGGAAAACCAGGATTGAATCTTCAGCAGGTGGTTGCAGTAAAGGTGCCTTTGCCTGGAACGGGTGAAATCCGGGCACTCATGTCGCTCATAGCGATGCATCTGAGCGCTGTTGTTCGGCAGGAGATGGCGATCCTCACATCCCTCAAACAATCCACCGCCCAACGCCAAAACATCCTCCGCGACGCCTTCTCCGGCCAACTGGTCCCGCAGGACCCCAACGACGAGCCCGCCAGCGTTCTGCTGGAACGCATCCGCGCCGAACGGGCGGAACGTGCGAAGCAGCCCAAGACGCGCAAGGTGGCCAAGCGGCGTGCAGTCAAGGAGCCCGCATGAGCCGAAAGCCTGCCGCCATGCCCGCCAAGAAAGGGGCCGGGAAGGCCGCGCCCGCCACCGCGTTGGCCGACGCCGACGCCACCGTCGACACCGCTCTGCTGGGCGACATCCGACAGATGATCGTCGAGGCGCGCCATTCGGCCGCCGTGGCGGTCAATGTCAGCCTCACCATGCTGTACTGGCGAATCGGCCGGCGCATCCGCGAAGACGTGCTGGCCGGCGGGCGTGCCGGGTACGGGGAGGAGATTGTCGCCACGCTGTCGCGACAATTGGTGGCCGAGCACGGGCGCGGGTTCGAGCGCAGGAATCTACACCGAATAGTGCAGTTCGCCGAGGCGTTTCCCGACGAGCAGATTGTCGCCACGCTGTGGCGACAATTGAGCTGGTCGCACTTTCGCGAGCTGTTGCCGCTCAAACGCCCGCTGCAGCGCGAGTTCTACGCCGAGATGTGCCGTATCGAGGGCTGGAGCGTGCGCACCTTGAGCGAACGCATCGACTCCATGCTCTTCGAGCGCACCGCCTTGTCCCGCCAGCCCGACGAGTTGATCCGCATGGAGCTGGCCGCTTTGCGCGCCAAGGACGAGCTCACGCCGCCCATGCTGCTCAAGGATCCCTATGTGCTGGACTTTCTGGGCCTGAACGACCGCTACCTCGAGAAAGACCTGGAAGACGCCATCCTGCGCGAGTTGGAGACCTTTCTGCTGGAGCTTGGCGCGGGCTTCACCTTCGTGGCGCGGCAGCGGCGTATCCAACTCGACGGTGACGATTTCTACATCGACCTGCTGTTCTACAACCGCAAGCTGCGCCGCTTGGTGGCCGTCGAGCTGAAGCTGGGCGATTTCAAGGCCGAGTACAAGGGCCAGATGGAGCTGTACCTGCGCTGGCTGGCCCGGCACGACCAGGAGCCGGGTGACGGGCCGCCGCTCGGCATCATCCTGTGCACCGGCAAGAAGCACGAACAGATCGAGCTGCTGGAGCTGGACAAATCCGGCATCCACGTGGCCGAGTACCTGGCCGTGCTGCCGCCGCGCGACGTCTTCGCACGAAAAATCCACGACGCCATGCTGGCCGCGCGTGCGCGGTTGGACAACAAGGCCCACGAATGAACGCATCCACCCTGGTCAAGAAACTCTGGAACTTCTGCCACACCCTGCGCGACGACGGCGTGGGCTACGGCGACTACCTGGAACAGCTCACCTATCTGCTGTTCCTGAAGCTGGCGCATGAATATGCGCAGGAGCCGTACAACCGCGACACGCGCATCCCCAAGGGATACGACTGGGCCAGTCTCACCTCGAAGGTGGGCGAGCCGCTGGAGGCGCATTACCTCGTCACCCTGCACCGGCTGGGTCAGGAACAGGGGATGCTGGGCGCCATCTTCTTCAAGGCGCAGAACAAGATCCAGGATCCGGCCAAGCTCTCGCGGCTGGTGCAGCTGATCGATGCCGAGAGCTGGATCAGCCTGGATGCCGACACCAAGGGCGATCTCTACGAAGGTCTGCTGCAGAAGAACGCGGAAGACACCAAGAGCGGTGCGGGGCAGTATTTCACCCCGCGCGCGCTGATTCGGCGAGCTGGACGGCGAGCCTTCCGTCGCGCGATCGGATGCGCTGATCTCGGAGCCGAAACGCAAGGTGGACTACGTGCTGGCCAATCCGCCCTTCGGCAAGAAGAGCAGCATGACCATCACCAACGAAGAGGGTGAGGAAGACAGAGAAGCCCTGACCTACGAGCGGCAGGATTTCTGGGAAACCACGTCGAACAAGCAGCTCAACTTCCTGCAGCACATCGTCAGCATGCTGAAGGTGGACGGCAAGGCAGCGGTGGTGCTGCCGGACAACGTGCTGTTCGAAGGTGGCGCCGGCGAGAAGATCCGCCGCAAGCTGCTGGAGAACTGCGACCTTCACACCGTCCTGCGTCTCCCCACGGGCATCTTTTACGCACAGGGCGTGAAGGCGAACGTGGTGTTCTTCGATGCCGCGCCGAAGGACGGTCGGATTCACACCAAAGGGGTCTGGTTCTACGACCTGCGCACCAACAAGCACTTCACGCTGAAGACGCGAACCTTGAAGCTTGATGATCTGCAGGATTTCATCGCCCGCTACCACCCGGACAACCGGCACGAGCGCAGCGAAACGGAGCGCTTCAAGTATTACAGCTACGACGAGCTGATGGCGCGCGACAAGGCCAGCCTGGACATCTTCTGGTTGAAGGACGACAGCCTGGAGAATCTCGATGACCTGCCGCCGCCGGATGTGCTTCAGCAAGAGATCATCGAGCACCTGGAAGCGGCACTGGCGTCCTTCAGGGATGTGGCCGCCGGGCTGCAACGGCAGTGATGTTCACCCGCGACACGCGACTCTCCGGCGGTTGACGATCCCGGCCCTCGACAGCGTTCGCCGGGTCTACAATCCGGCGATGAATCCCACCGCGCCGCCTGCATCGCCCGCCCCGACCGAGCCGCTCAGCGGTGCCGTCGAGCGCGTCACCTACCACAGCCCCGAGAGCGGCTTCTGCGTGCTGCGGGTCCAGGTGCGCGGTCAGCGGGATCTGGTCACCCTGATCGGCTCCGCGGCCAGTGTCTCGCCCGGCGAGCATCTTGAGGCCGAGGGGCATTGGGTCAACGATCGGCAGCACGGGCTGCAGTACAAGGCGACCAATCTGCGGATCGTCCCGCCGCGCAGCCTGGAGGGGATCGAGCGCTACCTCGGCTCGGGGATGGTCAAGGGCATCGGACCGCACTTCGCCCGCACCCTGGTTGCGGCCTTCGGCGAGGACGTCTTCACGGTCATCGAGGAGACCCCGGAGCGGCTGCTCGCGCTGCCGGGCATCGGTCCGAAGCGCCAACAGCGGGTGACCTCGGCGTGGGCCGAGCAGAAGGTGATCCGCGAGATCATGGTGTTTCTGCAGTCCCACGGTGTCGGCACCGCGCGCGCAGTGCGCATCTACAAGACCTACGGGGACGCCGCGGTCGAGAAGGTCCGGGAGAATCCCTATCGCCTGGCCTTGGACATCTGGGGCATCGGCTTCAAGACCGCCGATGCGATTGCCGAGCGCCTCGGCATCGCGCGCGATGCGCCGATCCGGGCACAGGCCGGGGTGCGGCATGTGCTCCAGGAGCTCTCCACCGAAGGCCACTGCGCCGCCTGGCGGGATGACCTGAGCACGCAGGCCGTGCGTCTCTTGGAGATCCCCACCCCAATCATCGCGGCGGCGATCGACAGCGAGCTGGCCGAGGAGCGCTTGGTCGCCGAGCCGATCGGCGAGCGCCCTGCCCTCTTCCTCGCACCCCTGCAGCGCGCCGAGCGCGGGGTCGCCGGTCATCTGCGCCGGCTCGCGCAGGATCCGCCGCCCTGGGGTCCGATCGACGCCGAGAAGGCGCTGCCGTGGGTGGAGACACGCACCGGACAAGTGCTCTCGGCCTCGCAGCGCACCGCGGTCGCGACGGTGCTCAAGGCCAAGGTCGCCATCATCACGGGCGGTCCGGGTGTGGGCAAGACCACGGTGGTCAACAGCCTGCTGGGGATCCTCGCGGCCAAGGGCGTGGCGGTCCTCCTGTGCGCCCCGACCGGGCGTGCCGCCAAGCGGCTCTCCGAGTCGACCGGCCGGGAGGCCAAGACCATCCACCGGCTGCTTGAATTCGACCCGCAGGTGATGGGCTTCAAGCGCGATGCCGAGCATCCGCTGGAGGCGGATCTGGTGGTGGTCGACGAGACCTCGATGGTCGACATCGTGCTGATGAACCAGTTGCTGCGCGCTGTGCCGAGCTTTGCGGCGCTGCTGCTGGTCGGGGATGTCGATCAGCTCCCCTCGGTCGGACCCGGTGCGGTGCTCGCCGACCTGATCGCCTCTGGCACCCTGCCGACCCTGCGCCTGACCGAGATCTTCCGCCAGGCCGCCGCCTCGCGGATCATCGTCAACGCCCACCGCATCAATGCCGGTCACCAACCGGAGCCGGCGGCCCCGAACGGACCGGACAGCGACTTTCATCTGATCCGGGTCGACACCCCGGAGGCGATCCACGAGCGGCTCCTGCGGGTGGTGACCGAACGCATCCCGGCGCGCTTCGGTCTGGATCCGGTGCGCGACATCCAGGTGCTGACCCCGATGAACCGCGGCGGGCTCGGGGCGCGGGCGCTCAACGTCGCCCTGCAGGCGGCGCTGAATCCCGACGCACAGCCGCGCATCGAGCGCTTCGGCTGGACCTACGCCCCGGGCGACAAGGTCATCCAGCTGGTGAACGACTACGACAAGGAGGTCTTCAACGGCGACATCGGGCGGATCCGCACGATCGATCTGGAAGAAGGGCTCCTGACCATCGACTTCGACGGGCGCCCCGTCACCTACGAGACCGGCGAGCTCGACGCCCTCGCGCTCGCCTACGCCACCAGCGTGCACAAGGCCCAGGGCTCGGAGTACCCGGCGGTGGTCATCCCGCTGGCGACCCAGCATGACACCTTGCTGCAGCGCAACCTGCTCTACACCGCCGTGACCCGCGGCAAGCGGCTGGTGGTGCTGATCGCCCAGCCCAAGGCGCTCGCCATGGCGGTCAAACAGACCGGGGCCGGGCGGTTGACGCGGTTGCGGGAGCGGTTGGCGGAGGGGTAAGGTTGACGATCAGGGCGGGAATCTCCCGGAACATCCCATCGAACTGGTGTCTCTTGAACGATCGTGCAATCAGGCGCGACGATACGATCCGGGACTGCGGGGCGGCGGAATTCGGCCGTGACCTACCCCTAGGATCCTCGGATCCATCGATCGGTCATGGAGCCGAACCGTCACCCACTCCGGCGACTCGACTGACAGCAAAACGCGCATTGCGGACGCTGGCAGTCACCCTCCGAATGGGCCGGTTACGGCCCCCAACCGGTCACTCAGCCGGGAGCGGCGAGGAACGGCTTAGGCAACGCACCGGACGCGCTATCTAACCGGCTGGCGGATAATCACAGATGCAGATGATCGAACGGTGCCATGCTTGCCTCCCAGATCTCGCTCGATGCGGCAGCCGAAGACCAATGTGGAACGGGCGACCTGACCGTATTCCTTTTGCTGCCCCGCTCTTGTGGGACTCAGCTCTCGTGCTTCAGGCTACCTGCCCCGTACCTAGTCATCGGACCAGCTTCAGCGTAGACTCGACTTCAGCTTATCCACCCAGGTTGACTACAACCTAACCATTTAAAAATCAACAGCATGCGCTCTGGCTTCAGATCGCTGCCGCAGTCCGGAAATCAACATTAGATCCTGGTGTTCATGTCCCGCCCGTTTGCCGTAGTTAAAGAGTTCCTAGAGTCTTGCCTTGCCCATGCGCCCGATCGCAGCGCGGATGCGGCGATCCCGGAGTGGTTTGCGATGCGCACCCACCAGGGCAACGTGCGTTCCGAGAACCAGGACCGTGCCGTAATGGCCCGATGGCAAGACGACGGTCAGACCGCCTGGGTGCTCGCGGTCGCCGACGGGATCGGAGGGGGCAGCGAGGGAGGGGCGGCCGCCGCCACTGCCCTTTCGGCATTCATCGCCGACCTGTTGGAGTTCTCGGATGTTTCCCTCCCAACGCATGTTGAGAGAGCTTCCCGCCGCGCCAACCAAACCGTTCATGAACGTTGGCGCGGCAAGGAAGGGAGCACATTGTCGGCGGTCGGGGTTCGAGGGGAACAGCGGGCCTGGGTCAACGTAGGCGACTCACGCATCTACGGCATCGACGCCCAAGGGGGTGTCTCACAACTGACCCAGGACGACTCCCTGCCGCTCGGGCGAGGACTGGTGCAATTCATCGGCATCGGACAAGGACTAGTGCCCCACGTCGGGCTGATTTCCCCTACCCATCACCTCGCACTGATTACTACCGACGGTGTTCATCAATACGTCGATCTCCTGCTCCCGGCCTTGGCGAGAACCGCCCAACGTAATAGCTCGGCGCTGGTCGATCGAATGGTCCACATCGCCCTGTGGTGCGGAGGCGAAGACAATGCCACCACCGCCGTAGGGCTGCTCGATAGTTCGCAGGAAGGCAGCCAGGCAGCCTGCGATGTTTGGACGCCTGGACAACATCATCGCTTGGTTCTTGGGTGCCTCGACGCGCCGAATGCAACCGCCTCTGTTAGTGGCTCCAGGAAATCCACCAAGCCGCGCCGCACAACCCCGAAAAGAGGCAATAGTCCTGCCGCAAGTCGCTCCAAATCCGAACCAGCGACGGTGGCCAGTACAACTACCTCCCCTCCGCCATCTGACTCCGAGGCGCCCCCGAACGATCCCAGCACGCATCCCGACAAGCGCCCTGATCTTCAGGTGACCCTGGAGCCAATAACCCCAGGGCAGGATTCCCCATCGTCGAAACAATCGGATTCATGATGAGTCAGGCCGGCCGCTACGACTTCGACCCTCAATGCATGGACCATAGCGTTCGTGCCCGCGACTCCCACCTTGATCGACACGTCATGGTGAAGCGGGGATGGACCGAAGAGCACCGCCCGCAGCTTCAATCCCAGATCGCTACTCTATCAGCCAGCCAAAGTCGTCATCTCGCTGACGTCTACGACCTATTGTCGCTCCCAGACGACCAGTTGGCCATCGTCGAGGAGTCTATCGAGGGCCAGACGCTCATCGAATGGATGGCTGCCGGGCCGACCGATGAGGGTGACGTCTTGCGCACGCTGCTGCAGATCGCCAACGCGCTGCTCGTCTTGGAGACTGCGGGCCTGGTCGCCGCATCGCTGGGCGCCGAGCACTGGCGATTCGATGACGAGGGAATCCTAAACCTGTCGCTCTACCCCCTCATGGAGGCAGGTGTGCTGGAGCCCCGATTCGGATCGACAAATCTATTACTTGAACTGTCCGAACACGCCAAGGAACTGGCTTTGCGATACACCCAAGCCACTGCCAAGCCACTCGTCGCGGTGAGTGACCCTATTCTCATGGGTTTACTGAACGGAACTCCGGAGTCAGGGTCTTCCATCGGGAAGTATCGCGAGCGAATCCGCGCTCATTGCCTACGAGATCGGCATCGGGCGGTTACGGTTTATCGGGGTCAGCCGACCGAGATGAACCGCGCTCAACCCGCTTTGCGGCTAGCCCATCCCACCACCGGCGTGGCGACCATCGTCCTCCATTACGACGGTCTGCAGTTCTCCGTGCGCGAGTGTGATGGCGAAGTCTACCGCAACAATCTTCCCGTCTGGCCCGGATTTGTCATCGACGGCTCCTGCGTCATCACCTTGGGGGCATCGACCCGTCCGTGGAATGAGCGCTATTTCGTGACTCTTGATATCACCCATCCGGAAGTGATCTTCTGATGCCAATCCACGCCCCTCAAGACGTTATCGCTGGTCGCTATTGTATTGGCGACTACTTGGCCGCCGGAGGTATGCAGGAGGTCTATTCCGCAACCGATATAGTGCTGAATCGGCCCGTCGCCCTCAAGACCCCCTTCAACACGTCTGGGGAAAAGCGGTTTAAACGCAGCGCGAGTCTGAGCGCGCAGATCAACCACCCCAACGCCGCCCGTACCTTCGATTACCTGGAAGACAACCAGCGCCAGTATTTGATCGAGGAGTTTATCGATGGACGCAATCTGGACGCCCTGCTGGATGAAATTCCCCAATTCGACCCTGACGCCGCGGCTTGGGTGCTTCACCACCTGGCACGCGGACTGGCGGCGGTTCATCGGCACAACATCGTCCACCGCGACCTCAAACCCGGCAACATCATGGTGCTGGGGGGGTGGGGCTTCACCGGACTGAAGATCACCGACTTCGGGGTGGCGCAGATGGCGGCCCAGGAGATCGAGGAGGCAGCCCGTCTGGGCACGGTAACCACCTCCAAGACCGCCATCGGCGCGCTCCCCTACATGGCGCCCGAGGTTATCGAGTCCCCGACTTCGCCCGAGCCACCAGCCGATATCTGGGCGGTTGGGGCGCTGGGATATCAACTTCTTACTGGGGACCTACCGTTCGGGCAGGGCTTCGCCGCCGTTCCACGCATTCAGGCCGCGGCATCACCACCCATGCCTCAGGCGCTCCAGGTGCACCCCCAGTTCCGGCACCTCGGACGCGAACTCTATGGCGTTCTCTTGCAGTGCCTGCAACGCGACGTGAGTCAGCGCCCGGACGCGCTCCAGTTGGTCGAGTTGTGTGATCGCCTCTGCTATGGCCTCGTGGAGGGGCGGCGGATTGGTGTCGTCGAGGGGTATCCGGGACGCAGCTTTGGTTTTCTGCGCCCGAAGCAGGGAGGTGACTCCATCTTTTTTCACACGGAAAGCGTGGTCAGCCGTTTTCCGATGGTGGGCCAAGAGGCATGGTTCCGCTCCTACGCGGGCCAGCCGCGTGATCGGGCCCACCCCGTGGTTCCCAAGAGGGCCCAATGAGCAATATCCGTCTGGTGGACATCAAGGTATCAGGTTTTCGCGCCTTTCAAAAGTCCTACAAGGTATCGTTCCGAAGTCCTCTGGGCGACCCCACCGATGTGCTCGTCATCGCTGGGCCCAATGGCGCTGGAAAGAGTTCGCTCTTGGAGGCAGTCTTGATCGCGATGGGGCGCGAGCGGCTGATACGTAATTCGCTCAGTCAGGAGTCGGACGACGACCATTGGCGGACGGTGATTCCCGATATCGCATCGATTGCACTCACCTTTCACATTCGCAGCGCCCCAGGCACCGAGCTTGGCGCCTACGCCCCTTGCGATGTCCGGGTGGTACGCACAGTCGCCGAATGGCGACTTGAGCTACTCGGAGGGGCTGAGGGACCTAAACGGTTGCCCGAGTTGGTTCGCCGTCAATTCGTCGACGAGCGCCCTATCGAGTACCTCTCCTCTTGGCGCACCCCCTTCCAGCTCGGTGGGGTCAGGCTTTCGGGGCTAGCGGGGGAAGAGGCGGAGAACGAGCGGTACCGCCTCTATCGCCTAAAGCAGCGCATTGTCAGCGAACGAGCTAAGCGCGGCTTTTCGTCCGAAGATGCCTCGGATCAGCGGTGGCTTGACCGCTTGAATGATATCTGGCGCGATTGGCACGACTCGGGAGATACGTGGATCGACGCGCTTCCGACCGGGGAGGCTGAGCGTCCCTACGACCTCTTCATCCTGCGCGACATCCCTGAGATAGGGCCGCAACCCATGTGCGAACTTGATCGTGCCAGCTCTGGTGAATTGGAATGGGTGACGCTGGCAGGACAGCTAATCGTCGAGGGGTTCGACGGCCTTTTGCTCATCGATGAGCCGGAACTGCACCTCCACCCGCAATGGCAGGCGAAACTCCTGCCCACCTTGCGCAAGCTCGTTCCGCAAGCTCAGATTCTGGTGGCAACGCACTCGGCCTACCCTTGGGATCAGGCGCTGCCGTTCCAGCGGGTGCTGCTCCTGCCCGCACATGACCCGCGCTGCCGCAGGGAGGGACCGTGACCGTCCTCTCGGCGCTCTATGCGGCGCAGCCGCTGGTGGTCTGGGTAGAGGACGAAGACACGCGCCGCGTTCTTACCACCGCGTGGGCGGGAGAGTCGGTTGCCATCTACGTCGGAGGCGGCAACGAGACCATCCGGGCGGTGGTTGAGGACGCTTGGAGGGACGGGTTGCGTCATGTATTCGGCGTGGTTGATCGCGATTTCGGGCACAGCAACTCCGGTCGCTGGCAGAATCCGGGCGATGACCTGAGAGTTTATGTCCTCGAATCCCCAGAGATCGAGAATCTGGCGCTCGATCCCGAGGCGCTGGCGGCCTGTGCCTACAACACCGGGCGGCGCAGCAAGGAGCAGATTGAGGAAAGAATGATAGAGGCAGTGACGTGTATGGTCTGGTGGATGGCCTGTTGCGCCGTTCTGGATACGGTCCGCCGGCAGCGCAACGCGGACTTCCCCACATATCCCCCCAAAAGCGCAGCGGTGGTTGGCCTAGCCTCGGCCCTCCAATACATTCAGTCAAGCCGGTGGTTCTCGCAGCACGCCGCCCAACTGCCCTCCATGGCGACACGCGATTGGCTGGAAGTGGAGCTGAATCGCCAGCAAAATCACTTTTCCACTGCCCTGACCCATGGAACTTGGAAGACCAAGTTTTCGGGTAAGCAGATCTTTGATCGCGTCGTGGAGTTTGTTCATACCAAGGGTATTGGGAGGGACAAGAAGCTTGAATTGTTACAGGGCGTCGTTCAAGCCCAGATCAATCTCGGGAAAATCCCGCAGGAACTGGATCGACTGAAAGCGAGTTTGTTTTCCCGGCGGCGAACCAATACATGACCATGGCCGGTTTATGCTGCCACTGCGGTATGGGCGAGGTGCCTCATTACACATCCAAGTCGAACGTCGGCGCAGTACAGCAAAGAGCGCTTGGGCGCACGTATCGGCGAAGTGCGCCATGGCGGATAGCCGGGGGCAAGCGCTCGGTGGCAGCGAGACGGTCGATGTCCGCTCTGGGGCGCAAACCGAGCCATCCAGCGGGCTGCCCGCGAGCGACCGCTACGTGTCCAGAACGGTCGCCGGGGACGAGGCGCCGAGCGGTAGATCCGAGTCGTCTCCTCGCCCGATCACGGGAAATGGCTCGACTGCAATGCCCGCGCACACGATCGCCGGCCGAGCTTGAACTGGTCCCCTCGGGTCGCGACAGGGTCGCGGCCTCGGTGGCCCAATCCCATAGAGAACACCCGTCGCATTCCACTGGCAACGATAATCCATCGACGCCGAACCAGCAGCGGAGGTCGCATGCCTCGGCGGCACGGAGCGCGTCGATGATGGAGGGTCCCGTCTGGCTGTCGATATCCAGGTCATGAAAAGCCGCGATTGCCACCTCGGCGATCGCGGCGCGATCGCGATCACGGACGTCATCATCACCGGATCGGGATCATGGCGATCGCGTCCGACGAGCGGACCTCGGCTCGTGGGCACAAGGATCCGGTCTTCAAACCACCCGGATCAGTCGCTCTCGAAGTGATGATGATGCATGTCCGCATCATCGTGCCGTCGCATGAGAAAGGGGTCACTCGGATCGAACGGATTCCTCACGAGACGGAGCGGAAACAAACGACCATAGGATGGATCGTCCTCCTCATCGAACTCGTCCCCGTCAACACTCGGAGCTCGTTCGCCATCTAAGAGAGTCCGCACGACGCCGACGGCTGTCAGGACCATCAGCGACGCAAAACCCGCATCGGCATCAATCGCGAATGCCGCCGCAATCACAACCGGTCCGGCGAGCATCCACCGGACGCGCCGCGGAATGCTCCGCAGCGCGCGAAAGACGTGTTTCGGTTTCATCATCAAGACCCTCTCTCCACTGTCCCCGATCCTTTGAGCCGTCGCAGCCCGTCCATCACGACAGCATAATCCACGGTGGCGCGATTGCCCGCCTTGCCCTCGTAGTAGCTTTGGTTCGACGCGTCCATCGGGAGTCCGGCCCAAACCTTGGACAGTCGATAATTGAACGTCGCGTCGTCGATGCTCCCGCGCTGCCAGGCGTTGAAGCCTGCATCGCGCATCAAGAGCAGACCCATCCGGTCTTGAAGCTCGGGCGTGAATGGCTCGCTGCCCGAGAGACCCATCCGCACCGCGAGGCGATCCAGCGTGTCGTCGAGGATCTGGTAGCGCCCGATCGGAGAGCCACCCCGGGTCTTCACCAAGTCCTTTTGCAGATCGCGGATCCGATCGAGCGTCAGCGTCGACAGATCCACCGCATTCTGACCCGCGTTGCCGTACCAGGCATTGTAGTTCCCGCCGGACTCGGCGTTTGCGATGATGTCCAGCACGCCTCCGGCCGCACCGCCGACGGTCGATGTACCCGCCCCCGTGCCCGCGCCTGCCGAGACTTGGATCGGGGTTTCAGTCGGCGTCGGCGTTCGATGCAAGCCTAACCCGGATTGTTAAGTTTTTTTTCCGTCGCGGCCCCGTGGCTGTTGTAGTTTCCGATCAGGCGAAGGTCGGTGTCTTCGCGCGAGACCGCCGCGCGCTCGATCAGCTCGGCGATGTGTTCACCCCGAGCCCCGCCCCCGGCTTCCGCGACCACCGCGGCTCTGGCGGCTTGTTGGGCTTGACTGGGCAGGTCCGCAAACACCGATCCGGTGGACTCCCGAAACAGCTCGTGTTGGGCGGATGTCAACCCGAATCCGGCGACCTCCTGCATCCGCGCCGCGACGATGGTGCCGACGGCTTTGGTCCAGCCGGCTTCGCCGCCGGCAGCCGCCTTTCCGGCCGCGAGCGCGTCCGCCACACCGCCCCCGCCCGCCAAGGTGGATCCGAACGCCTTCGCGGCCGCGACCGTGCGATCCAGACTCCCTCCCGCGCCGGCCGCCGTCAGAGTCCCGACCTCGGCCGCCTTGATCAGGATCCCGCCGACCTCGTTGTGCAGTGTCCGTGCGGCGGAGCGCGGCAGGATGGCCTGCCGATCGATAAGCGCACCGAGCCGTTCGCGGTTCTGCGAACGCACCTCCGCCTCGTGCGCCTCTCGGCGGCTCGCAACCGCGTCGCGACTTCGGTCATGGAATTCCTCGACGGCGGACGGATCGTCGGCGCTGCCGGCGATGCGCCCGTGCGCGTCGATCTCGCCGTGCAACCCGGCCACCCGTGCGCTCGGATCGCTCACCCCTGCCCGTTCGAAGGTCTCCCGTGCCGTTCCGAAGCTTGGCGCTCCGTCCGCAAGGCCGGCGTGACGGTTCGGGTCGCTGTCGGGTCCGGGACGATGGGTCCCGAAGAGATCCCCCAGAATGCCGTATCCCGCCTCCTTCGCGCTTTGCGCCTCGGCGGGGCTGAAGGTGCGCGTGGTCGCACCGTCCGCATGGCCGATCAGGAGTGCGATCCCGGCCGCCGCCTGCGCGGACGCCGCCGTCATGTTCTTCGCGTACGCCCAGGAACCCGCCAGCGTCTGGTGATCCCCGGCAAGGTTGCGCCGATCGATCTCCTGCATCACCCGCGTCATCATTGCCGGATTCTCGGCGATGGCATGACCGATTTCCGAGGCTCCGAAGCGACCCATCGCGCCGTAGCGACTCTCCATGGACCGCGCGCGTTCCAGCGAGAGCGAAGTGGTGACGACATCGTCGGCGGAGCGGGTCAGGCGCGCGCTCTCCTCGTCGGTGAGCCGTTGCGAGAACACGTTTCGGTGCCCAGTCTGTTCGTCGATCTTGATCGACTCGGCCAGGCGGGCCTCGAACCCCGCGTCACCCGTGACGCGTCGGGAGATCTCGCCGGCAAGGGAATCGGCGATCGTTTTATCGACGCCGTAGGTTCGCTGAAGCTCGCCCGAAATCGACGCCTTCCCGGCGCGTCCTTGATCGTTTCGCCCGCCCGACAGACCGCCTGCCAAAGCGGCTGCGATGCCCGAGCGCGACACCTCGTCCTGCCGGTAGCCCGAGGCGATCGATTCGGCTTCGGCCAGGAGCGTCTTATCCGTCGCACTGCCCGTGGCCGCATACTCCCAGCCCTTCGAACGCGCGTCGAAGCTCTCGCCCGACCGGGAGGCCGTTGCGCTCGCGGCCGCACCCAAGGCAGAGGAGAAACGAAAGCTGGCCTGCTGCACGGCCTGCTCGCCGGAGCGCACGCTGTCCTGCATGGAGCGCCCGACATCCGCCGACCAGAGCACGGAATTGGCGTTCGGCGTCGTCGTGCCGGTGAGCGGGGCATGGGTCTTGAGCGATCCCATCGACAAGGCGGCCGCGGGATTCACCGCATCGGGGCTCGCGATCTTCTCGTTGATGTGGTCCCCGCCTTGCAGGCGCCCGGCCAGATGGGTCGCGGTCACCGCCGAGCCGTAGATCAGCATCAGGGAGATCGCCGGCGTGCTCGCCGCGAGCATCCCGCCGACCCCGAGATAATCCGAGAGGATGAAGTCGAGCTTCCACAGCGCGAAGATCGAGGGCAGCTCCAGGTTGCCCATGCCGGCGTTGCGCAGGGCGTCGAGTTTGCCTTGGGTCGTCAGGATGATGTAGAGGTTGATCACGGCGAGGATCGGCTGCCAGAGCTGGATCCACAGACCGAACAACAGGTACTTGCCGATCATCCGGATGCCGATGGTGCCGAGCCCGATGGCGAAGACCATCAGCGGGGAGACGGCGAACAGGAACGCCTCGAAGAAGGTCATCATGGGGCGCACGATACGCGCGAACAGGGTCTCCTCGGCCGCCCATTGGGTGTTGCGCTGCTGGGCCGCCTGGGTGATGGTCGCAGCGGTTTCCCAGCGCCCGAGCTCCTCCCACACCTGCGCCTCGCCCTTGGGCAAGAAGCTCGCCGCCACCGACATCACCATATAGTTCTGCGCGTCCACCCCGGCGCCGGCGACGGCATCCAGCGCGGTCTGCACGGCGTTGTCCACCTCCCCGGCCTGCACAGCGAGGGTGGCCGCGAGCGAGCCGCGCAACGCCGGCAGGAACTCGCTCGTCGTGTAGGCGGATAGATCCGCCCAGGCGTCGTCGCATGCCTTCACGACCGGGGCGCCGCCCAACCACAGCTCGGTGGTCGGCATCGGATTGGCGACCGCCAGTGCACCGGTCCAGCTCGGATCACGCAGCACGCTGTCCAGGGAGCGCTGTCCGGTGTCCACGTCGTAGAGCACGCACTCGGCGATGTAGTTGACGAAGGAGCGCTCGATGTCCGCGCCCGGTGTCGGGCTGTTGGCCGCTCCGAGCCGCGGGCGCGAGAGGGTCCCCGCGCGCACGTGCTGCAGGATCTGCAGGGGTGCGGCAAACCCATAATCGGTCATCGCCGGGGTAGAGAACGCCTGCTCGAAGAGCCGGGTGACGCCGTAGCCCACCTGCGAGAGCGCCGAACCCACGGCGGCCACGCCCAGGGGGACGTTGTCGACCCGGTGCACTGCTCCGGAATAGAGGTCCTCCACGCTCACCCGTGCGCTCGGACCGAGCATGCCCAGATAGATGACCAGCGCGATCAGCAGAGTTATGGTGATTTCTGGTGTACGCGTAGGCCGGGAGGGTTGGCGTATCCTGTTGACTGATCACCGCCAAGATCACAGTCAGCAGAGGTGGATACGCCATGTCCGAGTCTATGCTGAGCGTTCTTTCACAACCAGAGATCGAGGAAACCGACGCGCTGCACGCGCTGCTGCGCGAGGGGGCCCGCCGGGAGCTGATCACCAAGGCGGTGGAGGCGGAGCGAGCCGTGTTCCTGGATGCCTACGGCGACCGGCGCCTGGAGGACGGGCGCCGTGCGGTGGTGCGCAACAGCGACCTGCCCGAGCGCACGGTGCAGACCGGGATCGGCGCGGTTGCGGTGCGGGTGCCACAGGTCCGCGACCGCAGACGACCGCCTGTGCCTGCTGGTCGTCATCGGCGTCACCGAGCACGGCCACCAGGAGCTCATCGCCGTCGAAGATGGCCACCGCGAGTCCGAGGCGAGCTGGCTTGAGCTGCTCACCGGACTGCGCGAGCGGGGCCTGAGGATGGCGGGTTGTATGTCGGGTAGAAACAAAAAACGCGCCTGAAGGCGCGTCATCGCTGGGCTGATGGCGGAGAGAGAGGGATTCGAACCCTCGATAGGGGATTAGCCTATACTCCCTTAGCAGGGGAGCGCCTTCAGCCACTCGGCCATCTCTCCATGATGCAATGGACCGGTTTTAGGGTGGGAGCCGGTCTGGCTAACCGTGAGCCTCATGGTTAGAGGCTCACGATTGCATCGCAGGGCTAATTCTAACCTGGCGACGCGTCCTTGGCTACTCAGTCTAGATGATTGCCCGGCATCACCACAGGTGCCGTCCCCTCGGACTGCTCGCGTTTGATCCGTTCGTAGATCTCCTCACGATGCACAGCGACGTCGCGCGGTGCGTTCACACCGATCCGCACCTGATTTCCTTTGACACCGAGAACGGTTACCGTCACTTCGTCCCCGATCATCAGTGTTTCGCCAACGCGGCGAGTCAAGATCAACATCGCTACTCTCTCCCTATTTAAGTCCCTTACTTGAGTGAAACGGGTTACCCAGATCGAGAACCCGAGATGGCTTCATAAACAACCCGTACAGTCCGACCCTACGTCACGAGGGCCGCCTCAGCCCACTCATCCAGCAGTCGTACGGGTTACAGCGGTACAACGTCTCATGCCCACAAGGATGATGGTTTGTGCTCAATCGAGCGAATCAACCCACCAAAAAAACCAACAGAGGGGTCTGGCGCATGGCACCAGTCTAGGACAGCGAACTCGATGATGTCGAACCATCGAGCCCGAACGCGGCGTGAAGCGCACGCACGCCAAGCTCAAGATATTTCTCATCGACCACGACGGAAATCTTGATCTCCGAGGTTGAGATCATCCTGATATTGATACCTTCGTTGGCCAGCGTCGAGAACATCAGACTGGCGATCCCGGCATGGCTACGCATGCCCACGCCGACGAGTGAGATTTTCACGATCCCGGTATCTCCGAGCACTTGGCGAGCGCCCAGATGCGCGGCGGTCTGGTCAAGGATCTCCAGGGCGCGCGGGAAGTCATTGCGGTGGACGGTAAAGGTGAAGTCCGTCGTCGCTTCTTGCGCCGCGATGTTCTGGATGATCATGTCCACTTCGATGTTGGCATCGGCAATGGGGCCCAGGATCTGATAGGCGACACCCGGTTGATCGGGCACACCGAGCACGGTCAACTTGGCCTCGTCACGACTGAAGGCGATTCCCGAGATCTTGGCCTCTTCCACAATATCTTCCTCGAAGGTGATGAGCGTGCCATCGCCCTCGCCGAAGCTCGAGAGCACACGCAGGGGCACCCGGTATTTGCCGGCGAACTCAACTGAACGGATCTGCAGGACTTTCGAACCTAGGCTCGCCATCTCCAGCATCTCCTCGAAGGTGATCCGGTCAAGCTTGCGTGCCTTGGGTTCGACGCGTGGGTCTGTGGTATAGACACCGTCGACGTCGGTGTAGATCTGGCATTCGTTTGCCTTGAGCGCCGCGGCGATGGCCACCGCGGAGGTATCCGAACCACCACGCCCAAGTGTGGTGATGTTACCCAACTCATCAACGCCCTGGAAACCCGCGACCACGACCACGCGCCCGGCATCAAGGTCGGCGCCGACACGCGCGGCATCGATGTCGCGGATCCGTGCCTTGTTATGAGCGCTGTCGGTCAGGATATGCACTTGTGCGCCGGTGTACGAGCGCGCCGGACAACCAGCCGCCTCGAGCGCCATGCTCAGCAGCGCGATGGTCACTTGCTCGCCGGTTGAGAGCAGCACATCTAGCTCACGGGGGACGGGGCGCTCCTGAATCTCTCGCGCCAAGCCAATCAGCCGATCGGTCTCACCGGACATGGCCGAGACCACGACCACCACTTGGTCCCCCTGATCGCGCGAGCGCTTCACGCGCGCGGCAACAGTCTGGATGCGCTCAATGCTGCCGACCGAGGTGCCGCCGTATTTTTGAACGATCAGCGCCATGCAGGGATCCCGGTCTGTGCAGTGCGGTCTGGTTTCATCATGCGTACGCCTCGTTTCTCGACCTCAGTTCAGTCTCAATCTCAAACATGCCGGACACCCATCTCACGTCAGTGCAACGCGCACGAGGCTCGCGGATCAGCCATCAAGCCGCTGTCGCACCCAGGGCTCGACCAGGTCCAAGGCCGCGGGGAGTCCCGCGGGATCACTGCCACCGGCTTGGGCCATGTCCGGGCGCCCCCCGCCCTTCCCACCAACGCAAGACGCTACCTCACGGATCAGATCACCAGCCTTGAGTCGGCCGGTGAGGTCTTTCGTGACGCCCGCGATGAGGCTCACCTTTCCATCCGTTTCGGCAGCCAGCACGATCACGGCCGAGCCGAGTTGGTCCTTGAGCCGATCCAGGGTGGTGCGCAGAGCCTTCGAATCACTCCCATCCAGCCGTGCCGCCAGGACCTTGATTCCGCCCACCGCGACTGCCTGACCGACAAGGTCTTGCCCCGAGGCCTGAGCGAGTTTCGCCTTGAGTTGCTCGAGTTCTTTCTCGAGTCGGCGGCTCCGCTCCAACAGTTGCAAGACCCGTTGATCAACCTCCTCGCGCCCGCCCTTGAGCAACCCGGCGACCCGGAGCAGGCGTTCCTCGTCGGCTTCGATCCAGTCGATCGCCCGCTCACCGGTCACGGCCTCGATGCGTCGCACCCCCGATGCAATCCCACTCTCACCGATGATCTTCACCAAACCGATGTCGCCAACCGCCTTCACATGGGTGCCGCCGCAGAGCTCAGTCGAGAATTCACCCATCCGCAGCACCCGCACCTGTTCTCTATACTTTTCGCCGAACAGGGCCAGGGCACCGGAGGCTTTCGCATCCTCGAGGTTCATGATGCGGGTCTCGACCAGATGGTTCTCGCGCACCTCGCGGTTGATCAGCCGCTCGATGGCCACGAGTTGCTCCCGCGTCACCGCCTCATAGTGCGAGAAATCGAACCGCAGGCGCTCCGGCCCCACCAACGAGCCTTTCTGTTGCACATGGCCTCCGAGCACAGTCCGCAATGCGGCATGCAAGAGATGGGTCGCGGAGTGATTGAGCGCGGTCGCTCGCCGACGCTCGCCATCGACCTGGGCCGTGGCACGATCGCCCACCGCCAACACCCCTTCACGCACCCGCCCAATGTGACAAATGGTGCCCTCCCCCTGTTTCTGGGTGTCGAACACCTCGAAGCGACCCGTTTCGCCGATCAGCCAGCCACGATCACCGACCTGACCACCCGACTCAGCATAAAAGGGCGAGAGATCCAGGACTACTAACCCCTCCTCACCCTGGGCCAGTTGGTCACGCGAACCCTCCGCGGAAAAGATGGCAACCACATTCGCCTCGTCCTGCAATCGCTCGTAGCCGCAGAACTCGGTCTCACCTTGCACATCAATCGCATGATTCGAGGTCGTGCCGAATTGGCTCGCCGCGCGCGCGCGCTCGCGCTGTTGCGTCATGGCCTGCTCGAAGCCGGCCAGATCGAGTGTCAGGCCGCGCTCACGGGCGATATCGGCGGTCAGATCGGTGGGAAAACCATAGGTGTCATAGAGCTTGAAGACGGTCGGCCCCGGGATCTGCATGCCCGAGAGCGTCGCGATCGCCTCCTCAAGGAGCCGCATCCCATGTTCCAAGGTTTCGGCAAAACGCTCTTCCTCGAGCAGGATGATCCGCTCGACGTGCGCGCGGGCCGCGACCAATTCGGGATAAGCCGCTCCCATCTCAGCGATGAGGGTCTCGACCAGACGATGGAAGAAGGGTGTGGTGCATCCGATCTGATAACCGTGACGGATCGCTCGGCGCATGATTCGGCGCAGGACGTATCCTCGTCCCTCGTTGCCAGGCGTCACCCCATCCGTGATGAGGAAGGCCACGGAACGAATATGATCGGCGATGACCCGCAACGATTTGTTCTCACGGTCGTCGCAGCCGGTCAGGGTGGCCGCGGCATCGATCAGGCGGACGAACAGATCGATTTCGTAGTTGCTATGCACCTGTTGCAGCACAGCCGCGAGTCGCTCCAAGCCCATGCCGGTATCGACTGAAGGTCGCGGCAAGGGCGTGAGTTGCCCATCGGCATCACGGTTGAACTGCATGAAGACCAGGTTCCAGATCTCGACGTAGCGGTCACCGTCTTCGTCAGGCGAGCCCGGTGGGCCGCCGGGGATCTCAGGACCGTGATCGTAAAAAATCTCGGAGCAGGGTCCGCAGGGTCCAGTCTCGCCCATCGACCAGAAGTTGTCCTTCGCGCCGCAACGGGAAAAGCGCGCGGGATCGACCCCAATATCGTTCAACCAGATATCCGCGGCTTCATCGTCCTCGGTGTACACCGTGATCCACAGACGCTGCGGCGGCAGGCCGAGGACCCGGACGAGATAATCCCAGGCAAACTCAATCGCATCCCGTTTGAAGTAATCGCCGAAACTGAAGTTACCGAGCATCTCGAAGAAGGTGTGGTGGCGAGCCGTGTAACCCACATTCTCGAGGTCGTTGTGTTTCCCTCCGGCACGCACACAGCGTTGCGCGCTGACGGCACGTGGTTCCGCGCGACGCTCTCGCCCGAGAAACACCTCCTTGAATTGCACCATCCCGGCGTTGGTGAACAGGAGGGTGGGATCGTTCGCCGGGATCAGCGGGCTCGATGGCACCAGCGCGTGACCGCGTTCGACGAAATAATCGAGAAAACTCGCACGGAGTTCAGCACTGGTGATCATGGGTTTGCTCGGTTCTACGAGGGGCACGGGCCGTTCAATCGGGCCAGCGCAGGAAACGACGGATCATCTCGACGGGAAATCCCCGTTGTTCGAGGAAGCGGCCGCGTCGGGCATACTCATCCAGATTTTCGGGCGGCTCGGGACCGAAGCGTCGGTCGCAAATTTCGGCGAGATAGGCGTCCCAGTCATTGCGCACGGCCTCGAGTTGCGGATCAATGAGTGTCTCGGACACCCCTTTTTCAAGGAGATCGGCACGAATCCGCAGGGGGCCAAACCCTTTCGCGGCACGCTCACCGACATATTGCTCGACCATTCGAACCTCATCCAACGCTCCCTCGGACACCAGTCGATCGAGCACGCCGGCAATCGCACTCGCGTCATGACCACGTTGACGTAACTTGCGCATCAACTCGAGCGATGAGTGTTCGCGACGCGCCAGCAGGCGTCGGGCGAGTTCCTCGATCTTAGCCGTTGAATTCGGTTCGTGCATCGCGCGATCTCGGCGTCGTGCGCTCCAAGCGTCTGCTTAAACTCTCATTCCGACTCAGGCCTCCTCCGGAGGTGCCACGGGGGCGGTCGGAACATCACTCGGCTTCGGCAGGAGTTTGGCGCGGATCTTCATTTCAATGTCATGCGCGATTTCGGGGTTTTCGCACAGAAAAACGCGGACATTATCGCGCCCCTGGCCAATCCGATTCCCCCCGTAACTGTACCAGGCACCCGATTTCTCGATGAAGCCTTCAGTCACGCCCAGGTTGATGATCTCACCCTCACGCGAGATCCCCTGGCCATAGAGGATATCGAACTCGGCCTGCCGGAAGGGGGGCGCAACCTTGTTCTTCACGACCTTCACCTTAGTCTCGTTGCCGATGACTTCATCCCCTTTCTTGATGCTTCCGATGCGCCGGATGTCAAGACGGACCGAGGCGTAGAATTTGAGCGCATTGCCGCCGGTGGTCGTCTCGGGCGAGCCGAACATGACACCGATCTTCATCCGAATCTGATTGATGAAGATGACCAGACAGTTCGAACGCTTGATATTCCCAGTGAGCTTGCGCAGCGCCTGTGACATCAGCCGCGCTTGCAGACCGACATGCGAATCGCCCATCTCGCCCTCGATCTCGGCCTTGGGGGTCAAGGCCGCAACCGAGTCGACGACGACCACGTCAACGGCTCCGGAGCGCACCAGCATGTCGGTGATCTCGAGCGCCTGCTCCCCCGTGTCCGGCTGCGAGACCAAGAGATCCTGCATGTTCACACCGAGCTTCTCGGCATAGATGGGGTCGAGGGCATGTTCGGCATCGACGAAGGCCGCGGTGCCGCCCGTTTTCTGCGCCTCGGCGATGATGTGCAGCGTCAGCGTCGTCTTGCCCGATGATTCCGGGCCGTAGATCTCAACCACCCGTCCCTTCGGCACCCCACCGATCCCGAGCGCGAGGTCCAGCCCGAGCGAACCGGTCGAAATGGCCTCGACCTCGCGCACCGCGCCCACATCCCCCATGCGCATGACCGAGCCCTTACCGAACTGCTTTTCGATCTGGGTCAGTGCGGCAGCGAGTGCCTTTTTGCGATTCTCGTCCATTCGATCTCCATTGAGCCTGATCCCGAAAGGCATCAGGTCCTGTTAGGTCCGATCCGATGGTCTCGGCTTCTCGGTTGGGATGCACGAGCCCGATACGCTCATACCCCGCTCGGGCGGCCGGCGCGGCGATGGTTCATCCTAAGGGCCTAGGCGCCCCATCCTGTGTTGACCCTGGTGTCGCCGCTGGTGCCGCTCGATTATCGCATAGGGATTCGGCAAACGGCAGGGTGAGGGTGCCTCAAGCAGCGACATCATCCCGCGCGGATCCGGTGATGGTCGCCCGCTCACACTTGCCTCAGTCCGCCATGGCCAGACGCTCTAGGAGTCCGTCGAGTGCGGCCATCACGGATTGGCGCCGCACCGCATCACGGTCACCCAGGAAGTGATAGCGTGCCGTCTCGCTGCGCGCGCTGGGCCAAGCCCAGGCCAGACAGACCGTTCCCACGGGCTTCTCGGCACTTCCGCCACCAGGACCGGCGATGCCGCTGATCGCGACCGCAACCTGCGCCTGACTGCGCGCGAGCGCGCCCTGAACCATCTCGAGAACGGTCGCTTCACTCACCGCACCCTGGGTGGCCAGTGTTGTCGCGCTCACGCCGAGCATGTCCTGCTTCGCCGCATTGGTGTAGGTCACGAAGCCGCGATCAAACCAATTGCTGCTGCCCGACCGATCGGTCAGCACCTTGGCGAGCCAGCCCCCGGTGCAGGATTCGGCGACCGCCACCCGCAGGCGGGCGCGTTGCAGATGCTCGGCAAGGCGCCCCACGCGCGGATCGAACGGATCGTCGAGGTTTGGTTTCGTCATGAGTTCCTGGTGACAACAGTCAACTGCGTTCAATGTGATTCGCGCGGCACGTGTCCTCAATCAGCCGGACGCGCGATGACTGGAAAAAGACCCCGCTTGCGGTCACCATGACGTCCTGATCCATCAGCATGCCGCGATGATCAGCCTGATTCGGGAGTCTACACGATGAGTGAATTCGAGATCTATTGCGAACACAAGCCATCACCGGCCAAGCTTGACGTGCTCGGCGTCGAGGATTGGTCGGTTTGGAAAAAAGAACCCTCGACCTTCCCCTGGCGCTATGATCGTGCCGAAACATGCTACGTCATGCGTGGTCGCTTCCAGGTGACGCCCAGCGGTGGCACCCCCATGACCTTCGGCCGTGGCGACCTGATCACCTTCCCCGCTGGCCTGGAATGTACTTGGGAGATCTTCGAGCCGGTCGAAAAACACTACCGTTTCGACTGAAACTGCGACGACACCGTATCGCATGCAACGTGGTCGCACGGCGATCGTCCAGCTCCACCCCGAACGCGCCGTGCACTCCTCCCGCACGGCGGCCCTTGAACCGCGGCGCCGACCCGGACGTCGCCCACCGAAGAGAGTCACCATGAACGCAATCCGACAGTCCTGCCTCATTGCCCTTCTGCCCTTCGCCATGCTGGTCTCGTCCGTGCAGGCCGAAGGGATGTCGATCGCTGATACCGTGTATAAGATACCGCTCGCCGAGGATGTCTCGATGGACGAAGCGGTCGACTCCATGTTGCTGCGCGCGAACACCCTCAACTTCAAGATGGTCTCGCACCTGCCACTCTATCAGGAACTCGAGTCGATGGGGGTCGAAACGCGACGGATCGAGATTTTCCAGTTCTGTGACGCGCGTATCGCCCATGAAATGCTCCAGGAAAACATCGATTTCTCCGCCTATCTCCCCTGTCGCATCACCTTGATCGAGGACGATGACGGTCAAGCATGGCTAACGACGCTGGACCTCAATCAGGTCATTGGCATGGCCGGTCTGCCGGCGAGCCTCATGGACCGTGCCATCTCGGTGCGGGACACCATTGAGGAGATCATGACCGCGGGCGCCACCGGCGATCTCTAAATCGTCGCAGCCGCTGGTTCCCAACCGGGCGTGTGCCGCGAGCGTCGCACACAAGCCCGGTTAGGACGCCGTCGTGCTGTCCCGCTGGACCGACTCACTGACAAAGGCATGCTGCGACTCGGTGTCCTTGAATCGTTGCAGCTGCTCGGCGCTCGCCTCCCGTTGATAGCGGGTTTTCCATTCGGCATAGGGCATGCCGTAGATGAGTTCCCGTGCGCTCTCCTCTGTCAGGACATGTCCCTGTTCGCCCGCGGCCTTCAGGTACCACTTTGCCAGACAGTTACGACAGAAACCCGCCAGGTTCATCAGGTCGATGTTCTGGACATCGGTCCGGGACTGCAGATGCGCGACCAGCGCGCGAAAGGTAGCGGCTTCGATCTCGATTTGATTCGTCTCGTTCACGGTTCTCTCCTCGACTTGTTCCGCGATGATGGGCGGAGGCTTATTGTGGCAAGACTTCAGGATCACCACGCCGGTTGCGGGCGACCATCCAGGATGGCCGGTGACCTCCCCACGCGTTGGCTGTTGAGAGAATCGGGGCGACGGGGACCAACTTCGATGGGCTATCCTGGCGATTCAAATCCGCCCAACCGGAGCGCATGATCATGGATTACCTGAGCCTTTCACGAGCCGCTCGTTTGGCTGGCGTGACGCGCGCTGAGTTACAACGACGCATCCGCAGCGGCGATATCGCAACCTTCGAGGGATCGGTGGCGGTCAGCGATTTGTTGCGCGCTTACCCACGCGTCAACCTTGGTGACGACTCAGCGCTCGAACGGGTCGAACGCATCAAATTCGACGCCTTGCCAAAGACCGAATCGCGGGATGCCGAACTTCCCAGCCCGCAGGTGTTGATCGCGCGCCTGCGGGCCATGAGCACGACACTGGGAGAGCAATGGTCTGCCCTGAATGCCGCGCAGGCCCTGCTGCAAGAGGTCGGGGTACGTCTCGGAGCCCTGGTCACGGAGCCCGACCAGGGTGATCTGGCGGCGGCGGTCCGCGCGCTGCATGACTGGCTCGGCGAGGCCCAACGGCAAGCGGAGGTCACGCCCGCACCGTCCGAACAGGATCTATTTTTCGCAAGAGAGACCTTACTGCGCATCATGGCCGCACATGTCAAATTGATTCCAAGCGGACACGACTATTTCGTCGAAGGCAATGAATCCATTCTCGAGGCATCGGTCCGCTCTGGACTCAATCTGAATTACGGCTGCTCCAGTGGCAACTGTGGCGCCTGCAAGGCACGCCTAATCAGCGGCGAAACTCGCCGCATTCGTGATCACGACTATGTCTTGAGTGAGCGCGAAAAGGCCATGGGGTATCTGCTCACCTGCTCGCACACGGCGGTGACCGATCTGGTGATCGAGGCCGCCGAGGCGCAATCGGTCGCCGATCTACCTCATCAGGAGATCCGTGCGAGCCTGCGCAAGGTCGAGCCGATATCCGCACAACTCGTATCGCTCAACGTGCAGACACCCCGCACACAAACGCTGCGCTTCATGTCTGGTCAGCGGGTCCGGCTGACGCTCGAAGGGGGCGCGAGCCGCGAACTGCACATCGCCAGTTGTCCATGCAATGGACGCAATCTGTGGTTCGATGTTCGGCGTGACCAGGATGCCTTCTCCGAGGCCGTGTTCAAACCACTGCGACCCGGCCATCTGATCCACGTCGAGGGGCCCCACGGCTCGTTCGTACTCTGTGAAGACGCGCCCGAGCCAGCCGTCTTTATCGCCTTTGGTGACGGGATCGCACCCATCAAGAGCCTGATCGAACATGCGGTCTCGATCGATCTCATCGAGTCTTATCACCTCTATTGGGACACCAACCATGGCGAAGGCCATCACCACGGGCGCTGGGGCCGTGCCTTGACCGATGCATTGGATAACTTTTTCTTCACACCCTTGCTCGGTTGTCAGCCGCGCGACGTTTGGGCCGTCATGCAAGCCGACCATCCCGATCTGACAGGACGACAGTTCTATCTTGCCGGACCGGCCGCACCGGTCGAGGAACTCGCACGCCTCATCCGCCGCGCCGGGGTCGCGCCCACACAGATCCGTTGCGAGCACACGCAATCCTGAACACGGCAACGGGCGCGCGAGGCCCATCGCGAACGCCGAGCCGCGCAGGTGCTCCAGCTTTCCAAGAGGCCGCTGACCCGGAGCGCTCCACGCCTATCGTGACGCGAGACTGGCTTTCGGCCGGCGTTCAGCTTCCCTCGGGGCGCATGTGAGGAAAGAGCAGCACGTCGCGGATCGATGGAGAATCCGTCAACAGCATCACCAGCCGATCAATGCCCACGCCCTCCCCGGCGGTTGGCGGCATGCCGTGTTCGAGGGCGCGGATATAATCCGTGTCGTAGTACATCGCCTCGAGATCCCCGGCATCCTTCTCGGCGACCTGCTGACGAAACCGCTCGGCCTGATCCTCGGCATCGTTCAGCTCGGAGAACCCATTGGCAATCTCGCGTCCTGCGACGAAAAACTCGAACCGATCGGTGACAAAGGGGTTGCGGTCATTCCGCCGCGCCAGTGGTGAGACCTCAGTGGGATATTCGGTGATAAAGGTCGGCTCCATGAGTCGATGTTCAGCGGTCCGCTCGAACAGCTCGATCTGCAGTTTTCCCAATCCCCAGGTTGGTTTGACAGCGATTTCGAGACGCTCGGCAACCCGTCGGAGCGATTCCAGATCATCGAGCTCAGCCGCGGCGAGACCAGGATTGAAATGCAGGATCGCCTCTCGCACAGTCATGCGCACGAAGGGTCGTGCGAAGTCATACTCACGCCCCTGATAGCGGATCCGCGTCTGACCCAAGACGCTCTCGGTCATCGCACGCAGCATCGACTCGGTCAGATCCATCAAATCCAGGTAATCCGCGTAGGCCTCGTAGAATTCGAGCATGGTGAACTCGGGATTGTGCCGCGTCGACAATCCCTCGTTGCGGAAATTCCGATTGATCTCATAGACCTTCTCCAGCCCACCGACCACCAGTCGCTTGAGGAAGAGCTCTGGCGCGATCCGCAGAAACAATTGCATGTCCAGCGCGTTGTGATGGGTGATAAAGGGTCGGGCCACGGCGCCCCCTGGAATCACCTGCATCATGGGTGTCTCGACCTCGAGATAGCCACGCGCGTTGAGATAGTCACGGATGAACTGGATGACACGCGTGCGGATGCGGAAGGTCTCGCGCGTGCCCGCGTTCATGATCAGATCAAGGTAGCGCTGCCGGTAGCGGCTCTCCATGTCCGAGAGACCGTGAAATTTCTCCGGCAGTGGGCGCAGCGCCTTGGTCAACAAGCGCAGCGTTTCGCACTTGATGGAGAGTTCGCCGGTCTTGGTCTTGAATAGGACCCCCTCGGCGCCGAGGATGTCGCCAAGGTCGAAATCCCGTTTGAAACGGGCGTAGCTCTCCTCGCCAACAAGGTCGCGCTGAACGAAGAGTTGGATGCGCCCCGACAGGTCTTGGAGGTGCGCAAAACTTGCCTTGCCCATGACCCGTCGGCTCATCAGACGACCGGCGACCTTGACCCGGACTGGCGCTGCGTCGAGGTGCTCAGGCGTGCTCTCGCCGTACTCCGCAAGCACTTCGCCCGCGATCACATCGCGGCGAAAATCATTTGGAAAGGCTGGCCCTTGCGCCCGTATCTGCGCCAACTTCTCGCGTCGTTGCGCGATCAGTTTGTGCTCATCGACGACCTGTGGATCAGCGGACTCGGCCTGGCCGACCGGCTCGGATTCTTCACTCACCCCAACTCTCTCCTGTTCACGCACATCATCAGAGACCACTTTTCAGGCTCGCCTCGATGAATGGATCAAGATTGCCATCGAGGACCGCTTGCGTATTGGCGATCTCGACATGGGTGCGCAAATCCTTGATGCGGGATTGGTCCAACACATAGGAGCGGATCTGACTGCCCCAGCCGATGTCGGACTTACTATCCTCGATCACCTGTTGACTCGCGCGGCGATTCTGCATCTCCAGCTCATAGAGTTTGGCCTTGAGCTGTTTCATCGCGTGATCCTTGTTCTTGTGCTGGGAGCGGTCGGTTTGGCACTGCACGACGATCCCGGTCGGATTGTGGGTGATACGCACAGCGGATTCGGTCCGGTTCACATGCTGACCACCGGCCCCACTCGCACGATAGACGTCGATCCGCAAGTCGGCGGGATTGATCTCGATATCGATACTGTCGTCGACCTCGGGAGAGACGAACACAGCGGCAAACGAAGTGTGACGACGGTTTCCTGAATCGAACGGCGACTTGCGCACCAGACGATGCACCCCGGTCTCGGTGCGCAGCCAACCGAAGGCATACTCTCCGGTGAAAAGGATGGTGGCAGACTTGATCCCGGCGACCTCGCCAGGGGAGACCTCAAGGAGTTCCGTTTTGAACCCCCGACGCTCACCCCACCGTAAATACATGCGCAGCAGCATCTCGGCCCAGTCTTGCGCCTCCGTGCCACCCGAACCGGCCTGGATATCCACGAAGGCGTTGCTTGCGTCCATCTCCCCGGCGAACATGCGACGAAACTCAAGCTCGGCGACGCGCGCCTCGTGCCGTTCGAGATCCGCCGCGAGCGCCACAAGCGTGGGTTCGTCCTCCTCCTCGGCCGCCATGGCGAGGAGATCATCGGCATCGGTGAGTCCGGTCGTGAGCTCGTCGATGGTGACGACAATGGCCTCGAGGGTCGCCCGCTCGCGCCCAAGTGCCTGAGCCCGCTCGGGCTCACTCCACACGCTGGGATCCTCGAGTTCCCGCAACACCTCGGTCAGCCGTTCCTGGCGTTCCGGGTAGTTAAAGATACCCCCTAAGGGAGTCGATCCGTCCCTTGAGATCACTGATCTGATAGGCAATGGGATTGATGTCGATCATCGAACACTCCGGCGCGAAAATTCACTCATGATACCCCGTTACCCGGACCCCAGACCAGGTGACCGGCCATCGCTCGATCTGTGACACCTTCGATCCTCATCCTTGCATGGGTCCGGTCCTAGGCCCTTGCAGTGACCGATGACAACTGAGGCATTTTTTGAACTGGGTCAACAATCAGGAAAACAAATCGCGCGTGCCCTACTCGTTGATTGGATCAGTTCTATACTTCGATGCAGGACAACCTACTGGCTCCGACCCTAAGCATGGCCCGTCTACCTCGCTTCGTCTTACCCGGTTACCCTCAGCATGTGATTCAGCGCGGGCACAACCGTGAACGGATCCTCTATGACGAAGAGGATTACTGGTTCATGTGGGAAAAACTCGGTGCGGCGGCCGAAAAATTCGATTGCGAGCTGCATGCCTACGTCTTGATGCCGAATCATTTCCATCTTTTGTTGACGCCGCACACCGACAATGGCGTGGGGAAGCTGATGCAGTATGTCGGACGTTACTATGTTCAGCATTTCAACTTTCGCTATGCCCGCAGCGGTACCCTCTGGGAGGGCCGTTATCGCGCAACATTGCTTGATCCTAAGGACTATCTGCTTGCGGTCTCCCACTATATCGAGGCCAATCCCGTCCGAGCAGGACTCGTCGATGACAACGCGGAGTACGACTGGTCGAGCTATGGGGCAAATGCCCTGGGTGCGGATGACGCCTTGGTGACCCCGCACCGCGAATACCTGCGTCTCGGGCGTGGTGCCAAGGCCCGTCAGAATGCCTATGCGAAACAGAGCAGGATGCCTGAGGATAAAGCGCGCGTAACCCGCATCCGGGATGCGACCAATAAGGCCTGGGTGCTCGGCGAGAGCCGGTTCTGTAACACCATCGAATCGGAACTCAATCGTCGAGCACTGCCGCGTCAACGGGGTGGAGATCGGCGCTCCGCCGCCTACCGCCTAGCGCGCAGCACGAACCTATGAGCTTCACAACCACCGGACTGATCCAGTCTCCCGACGAGAGTCTGGAATATTTCTTCGTGGAAGGTTGCCATATCCTCGAAACATGGAACCGCGCCGAGGATCCAAACCTTTCGATCGTGCGTGCGCGGGTCACGCCGGGGGTGACGACCCGCTGGCACCGTCTGCGTGGAACCATTGAGCGCTATCTGATCCTCGCGGGCACGGGTGTGATGGAACTCCACGGCATCCCCCCGCGCCCGGTTGGCCCTGGCGATCTTGTCTACATCCCAAGCGATCATGGGCAACGCATCACCAACACCGGGTCTAGCGACCTGATCTTTCTCGCCCTCTGCACACCACGGTTCCGGCCCGAGGTTTATGAGGATCTCGAGCAATCGAGTGACGCATGAACGCACGCACGCCGGGAACGGCCCCACCCATGGCCATCCATGGATGGATCCAGACTGCGCCTTCATGACCGCGCGTGTCATGTCAGCCGACTTGACCGATGCATCTGAACATCAAACAATAGCATCATGGCTGACATCTTCATCGAACGCATCCATCGTCTCGGACTCGATCGGGCCCTCGACCAGGTCGACGCTCTCGCTGAGTTATTGGTCAGCGAATTGGATGCCGAGTGCACCTGGAACGGCAATCGGCTCGACTTTGCGCGGTCCGGTGCGAGCGGCTGTGTTGAGGTCACCGACAGTCTGCTCACCCTTGAGGTGCACCTCGGGTTCCTGTTCAAGCCGTTCAGGGAACGGATCGAGCAGAGCATCATGGAACAGCTCGAAACCCTGATCCCCCCAAGCCCCTGCTAGGGGTCCGTCACGATGACGACTCAGCCACCCGGACTCGGCAGCGGACAGGAGCAGCTGCCTGCCGCCACCGAGTCCGTGGTCAACGCCATCTTTCACCGTTACGACCCACCCCTGTGGCTGGTCACGGCGTGCGCTGATGGGCGTCGGGGAGGATTCATCGCCACCTCCGTCACTCGCGTATCCATCGTGCCTGAGCTGCCGAGAATCCTACTCGCGGTCGCGAAACATCATTTCACTTGGGATCTCATCGAGCGGAGTGACCGCTTCGCGCTTCATCTGCTTCCCTGCGATGCAGTCGATCTAGTCCACCGCTTTGGTCTCGCAAGCGGCCATGCCGGCGACAAATTCGCCGATCTGCCACACGACACCACCCCTGCCGGGATGCCCCTGATCAAGGCCGCGAGCAGCTGGCTCGATTGCGCGATCGAATCGCGCATGGACATCGGGGACCGTACCACTTACCTTGCGGCCGTCACCGGCGGCGGGCAGTTGCGCGACGGACCTGTCATGACCGTTGCGGAGCTGCTGTCCGCGCTCTCACACTCGGATCACGCCAAGCTCAAGCGGCTCTATGCTCATGACCAGACCATCGATCGGGAGGCCATCCTGGCCTGGCGCAACCAGCGTGGGATATCGTCTCACGCGGTTTGAACTTCGGTTCGGGTCTCGGCGGCCATGAGTGCGACGCAGGCCCCTCTGCGCCAGTCCGCTTCCGAACCGTGCAGCCCCACCCTCCATCAGGTGATGCTGCCGGATGGACGCCTCCTCGCCTATTGCGAGTACGGTGACCCGCTGGGACGGCCCACCCTCTACTGTCATGGTTTCCCAAGTTCGCGCCTTGAAGCGGAGTTATTCGATCTGGCTGCCCGGGATGCCGGCGTGCGTATCATCGCCCCCGACCGCCCAGGCTATGGTGATTCCGCCCCGGACCCACAACGGACGCTCCTGAGCTGGGCGGCTGACGCACAGGCACTGGCCGACCACCTGGGGCTTGATCAACTCGACCTCCTTGGAGTGTCGGGTGGTGGTCCCTATGCCCTGGCCTGTCTCGCATGCATCCCAAACCGGATTGCGCGGTGCACCCTGGTCTGTCCACTCGGGCCGATCTTCCTCGACTCAGTGCGACTCCAGATGCGGCTCGGCACCCGGTTGAGCTTCACCCTGACGCGCCGCGTCCCCAGACTCGCCGCGGTCCTCCACCGAGGCGCGCTACCGACCCTGATCGGCGCGTCTCCCTGGTTGATCGACCGCGTGCGCGCCGGCAACGCGGGTCCGGCTGATCGCGCGGTCTTGCGCGCGCCGCGGGTCGCGAGCATCTTGACGCGGAGCGTGCAGGCCGCCATGCAGGCAGGCGCCCTGGGTTCCCGACAAGATCTCGACCTCTACACCAGGCCTTGGGGGATCGCGTTCGCCTCCTTGGAGCACCCGATCGATCTTTGGCACGGCGATACGGACAACACTGTCCCGCTCGCACACGCCCGCTGGTACGCCGCCCATCTCCCCCACTGCCACCTCCATGTTCTACCCGGTGAGGGTCACTATTCGTTACCGATCCGCCATGCGGGGCGCATCCTGACGGGAGAGACCGAAACGGCCGTCTCCGCTCGGGGTTGACGGGAGGGGATCGACCACCGGGTGCGGAACCGCATTCCCTTGCGTTCAGCGGCAAGACACAGGATCGCGATCGCGTACGGTCATGACGATGAGCGCTGATCAGGCACCGCCCGGCCCGCGTCACACGCTCAAGGTCCAGCAGCGTGTGCGCGGTAGCAGAGCTTAGCGACTCATTTGATTGAGATGGAACCGGCCATACAGGAAGGTCTGAAAACGACTGACCTCCTTGAGGGCAAGCTTCAAACGCCCTTCCTCGATCCGATTCAGACGCTCGAGTGGGAGATAATTATTGGGGGTACGCCCTTGCTCGATCGCTAGCAACTGGCCGCGCAATCGGAGGGTCACGAGAAAATCCAGCGCTGTGATCAGATGATCCGCTTGCTCCGGGCGCAGCACACCGACCCGCTCAAGTCCGAACACGCGTCCGCGGGTGCCGCCATCGCCGACCCCCGCCTGCAACGCCATTGCCTTGATCCCTTCGGTGATCGGAAAGATGCCGGCTTTCTTCAGCTCGATACTGCCGCGATTGGGTCCACGCCGCTCGGGTTTGATCTGTCCTAAGAGGCCCAATGGCGGCTTGAAGCCCACCGCATTGGCCGCGCTGTGCGCCAGGAAGAGATTGTTGGCCTGCAGTTGGCTCTGGATATGTGCCTTGAGTTCGGACTCGAAGCCCGAATCGCCATAGAGCGTGCGTAAATCGAAGAACATGCTCCCGGACAGAATGTTCTCGGGTGACGGGGTCCGGAGCCATTTCTCGAGGACCAGCTTCCACTCGGAGAGGCTGCGCCGCCAGGCTGGATTTTTCGCCATGATCCCACCCGCGCAGGGCGGCACACCGATCTCGATCAAGCGATCGATGAGATCTTCGCTAAAGGCCGCCAAACGCTCACGTTCGCTCTCGGACAGGTCGTCGGCAAAGACGATGGCGTTGTCCTGATCAGTCGACAGGGTCTGTTCTTGTCGGCCCTCGCTGCCGAGGGCGAGGAAGGCGAAACGATCGGTCAGATCCGGATAACGCGCGCTGCGCACCAGTTCGATCAAGCGGATCAGAATGCGATCATTGAGGTGAGCGACAGTCTGAACCAAATCCTTGGTCGCGACCCCGGTGCCGGCCAGATGGATCACGAGTTGTTCAAGTTTGCGATGCAAGCTTTTGAGTTCGTCGACTCCTGTCGCCTCCTCGATCTCTTTCATGAGGAGCTGTGGTGAGCGGCTTTGCAGTCGCAGTGCGTCCGAATCGGTCACGATCCCACAGAGCTCGCCGTTGGCGTCAATGACACACAAGCGATGGATGCGACGCCGCGTCATCAGATAGAGGGCGTCGAAGAGATAGTCGTCCTCTCCGATCGTCACGAGTGGGCGATTCATGACATCGCTGACCAGCAGATCGCTTGGGCTGCGTCCTTGCGCGACAACCTTGTTGCGCAAATCGCGATCCGTGACCATACCGACCGGAACCTGATCGGCGCAGACCACGATGCTTGAGATGTTGCGCTCGCTCATCACGGCCGCGGCCGACACCAGCGATGTGTCTTGTTCACAGGTGACGACATCACGCTGGCAGAGATCCCGCACGGGAACGAAGAAGACGTTTTCAGCAGACATGGCTCCTCGACATCGGCAGGGATGCACGACAGGCTCTGGTCATTCACCCAGGTGAATCAACGGATGGCCCATCGGTTTGCGATTCTGCCAGGGCAGGCGACTGGGACGTCACGGTGGCCGCGGGCCGACGCCTAGAGGCGCGCGCCCGCATCGCGGTGACGCGATGTCCCCTCATCGACAGAATCCATGCAAAAGAGATCAGGCAATTGAAAAGCCAACCTTTTCAACTTAAAAACCCGTCATCCGAGTGGGATTCAGTATACCAGAAGCCCAGCCTGATGCACCGCCTGGGCATGGCCCGTCCTCAGGACGCGCAATCCGCCAGCAGCAGCGCGGCGGCCCCGTCCGGGCGACTAGAGCGCGAGTTCAAGCACCTGGCGAGAGCGCTCGAGATCGACATCCGCTCGCTCGCCCAGGCGGGTCATGCCATGGCGCTCGAGTTGAGCAACAAGCGGCGCGATGGCCTCCTCGCCGATCCCGTATCCAGACAGGCGTGTCGGGACCTGCAATGATTCGAAAAAGTCCCGGGTCCGAGTGATGGCCGCATCGATGCGCTCATCCTCCTGCCCCTCAGTCAGGTTCCAGACCCGCTCGGCATACTGGAGCAGCTTCGCGCGCTTGTCGAGCCGGCGGATCTGCAGCATCGCGGGCAACACAACCGCGAGCGTCTGCGCGTGATCCAAGCCATGGAGTGCGGTGATCTCATGGCCAACCATGTGGGTTGCCCAGTCCTGCGGGACACCCGCGCCGATCAAGCCGTTCAGGGCCAAGGTTGCTGTCCACATTAGGTTTGCACGAACCGCCTCATCGCGCGGTTCGGCTAGGGCCTTCGGGCCTTCCTCGATCAGCGTCAGCAACAGTCCTTCCGCGAACCGGTCTTGCACCTTGGCGTCGGCCGGGTAGGTCAGGTACTGCTCGGCAATGTGGGCGAAGGCGTCGACGATGCCATTGGCGATCTGGCGGGGCGGCAGGGTGAAGGTCTTGGTGGGGTCGAGCACGGAAAACCGCGGAAACACGCTGGGGTCGATGAAGGCGAGCTTATCGTGCGTCGCCGCCCGCGTGATGACCGCCGCCCCATTCATCTCCGACCCGGTCGCGGGCAAGGTCAAGACGGTCCCGAGGGGAACGGCAGCCCGGATCGGCGCCTGCCTGGACAGGATCTCCCAGGGGTCCCCATCGAAGGGAATCGCCGCGGCGATGAATTTGGTTCCGTCGATGACCGAGCCACCACCCACCGCGAGCAGGAAGTCGACGTGCTCACGACGGGCCAACTCGACGGCCTGCATCAGGGTTTCATAGGTCGGGTTCGGCTCGATTCCTCCAAACTCGACCGTCGCGACCTCGGCCAAGGCCTGCTTTACTTCATCCAGGGTCCCGTTCTTGATGATACTGCCGCCACCATAGGTGATGAGCACACGCGCGCCGGTCGGGATTTCCGGACCAATGGCCGCGATCTGCCCGGCGCCGAACAGGATCTTGGTGGGATTGTGGAAGACGAAGTTTTGCATCTGGAAGCGGCTCCATGTAAGCGAAATCATAACAAGGCCGGTGAGCGGCGACTCGCGAGTGAGCGAACAGACGCGCGCTCGGGTGTCGGATCAAATCGCCGATGGTGCCCACCGCTGCAGACTCATGTGCGTCCGTTTCGCCGAATCCATAGCGTGATTCGCTTCGTGTCCTATCCGCGTGGGTGGGTGACGCTGATCCCACGCCATGCCAGCGCGCCGCGTCCCCCACCAACCGCGTCCTAGGACGCCGCGGCTAGGGCCTGATCGAGATCGGCGAGGATGTCATCGATGTGCTCAATCCCGATCGAGAGCCGCACCAAATCCTCGGACACACCGGCCCGCTCGAGTTCTTGCGGCGAGAGTTGCCGATGGGTCGTGGTCGCGGGATGGCAGGCCAAGGTCTTCGCATCACCAATATTGACGAGACGCACCGCGAGTTTGAGCGCATCGATGAAGCGTGCGCCCGCGTCGCGCCCGCCCTTGATGCCGAAGGAGAGGATCGCGCTGGCGCGCGCACCATCCATGTAGCGCTGAACCAGAGGAAAATCGGGACTGTCCGGGAGTCCGGCATAGCGAACCCATTCCACCTGGGGCTGTGATCGCAAATAGTGCGCGACCGCCAGCGCATTGTCACAGTGGCGATCCATGCGTACATGTAAGGTTTCGATTCCCTGCAAAATCAGAAAGCTGTTAAATGGAGAGATGGCCGCGCCCATGTTCCGCAACGGCACGACGCGCGCCCGACCGATATAGGCCGACTGACCTAGGGCCTCGGTATAGACGACCCCGTGGTAGGACACGTCAGGTTCATTGAGCATCGGAAAGCGCGCCGCATGATCGGCCCAGGGGAATCGTCCCGAATCCACCAGGATCCCCCCGATACTGGTGCCATGACCACCCATGTACTTAGTCAGTGCATGGATCACGATATCGCAGCCATGTTCGAACGGTCGACACAGATAGGGGCTCGGCACGGTGTTGTCGACGATGGCGGGCAGACCATGCGCATGCGCCAGGTCGGAGATACCACGCAGGTCGGCGACATTCCCAGCGGGATTCCCGATCGACTCACAGAAAATCGCCTTGGTCCGCGCATCGATCTGTGCGGCCATGGCGTCGAGGTCATTCGGCGGAGCAAAGCGGACTTCGATCCCGAGCCGCGGTAAGGTGTGGGCGAAGAGGTTGTAGGTTCCGCCATAGAGGGTCGAAACCGCGACGATATTGTCACCGGCCTGGGCGATGGTGAAGATGGCATTGGTGACGGCGGCCATACCGGATGCCAGAGCGAGGGCGCCGACGCCCCCTTCCATGGCCGTCACGCGCTGTTCGAGGACATCACTAGTCGGATTCATGATCCGCGTGTAGATGTTCCCCGCCACCTTCAGATCGAACAGATCAGCGCCATGCTGTGTGTCATCGAACGCGTAACTGGTGGTCTGGTAGATGGGTGTCGCAACGGCCTTGGTGGTTGGGTCGGGGGCGAAGCCAGCGTGGATCGCGAGGGTTTCGATGTGCATGTGGACTCCTGGTGGTATTTGAACTCTTGTTATACTCGCAAGACCTGTCCTTGCCGCCGCTGATCATCAAAAAAAGAGTCAGCTCAATGACCTGCGGAACCAGAGCCGCCGCGCGCGCGGGCCAGCCTCGGATGCCCCGTGGCACCCTCTGGCGGGGCGAGCCTGGGAGCGATGCCGCGCTTCGGGAGTCGGCCCACGCTGGCGGGTTCGCGCTTCCGGCCCTGGATGGTAGCGAGGGGAAGCAAGGCTGTCGATTGCTTGACGTTGGTGGTGCCGGATCGGCTGGATTCTGACCGACTTGCAAGGATGTCGCGATCAGGCTGTGCTGCTGTGAAACAATAACATAGGGGATGCGAGGATGATCGAAATCAAACACCGCGAAACCGGCGAGGTGCTCGAACGGATCGATGCAACCAGCCTAGCGGGCGCCGACTTGCGCGACATGCAACTGAACGGCGCCGACCTGCACGGGGCAGACCTCACCGGAACGAACCTGGCCTCGAGCGATCTCGTCGACGCCCTGCTGACCGATGCCTGCTTGATCGAGGCCATCCTAGTCGGCACGGATCTGACGCGGGCCGATCTCAGAGGCGCTGATCTCAGGCGAGCCCATCTCGGCGCCGAACGGCCGTCACGCGCTGCCATCCTGAGCGGTGCGAATCTCGCCGGCGCCAATCTCGAGCGCGCGGATCTGCGCGAAGCGGATGTCCGATCCGCCGATCTCCAAGGTGCAAACCTCGCGCACGCCGACCTTCGCGGAACCGACTTCGCTGGCAGCGACCTATCCGCCGTCACCGCGGCGAACGCACTCTTTATCCGTGCCAATCTTCGCGAGGCCAAACTGAGCGGCGCCGACCTGCGTGACTGTCACCTAAACGATGCAAACCTCGCCGGGGCCTCCCTGCAAGCAGCGGATTTCACCAGCCTGACGCCCGAGGGCTTTACCGTCATCAATCTTGCCAACTTCGAAGGTGCCAATCTGCGGGGGGCAAACATGCGTGGCGTCTCGGCGCAGGAGGCTAATTTTCGTAACGCCAACCTGACCGACGTCGATCTCACCGATGCCGTCCTCGGTGGTGCCATTCTCAGACGCGCCGATGTCACCAATACCAATTTCGCCGGCGTCGAATTGGCGAGTGTCACCATGGAATTCGCCAACTTTTCAAAGGCGATCAATGCCGTCTACCCGTCGTACAAAAAAAATCTGAGGTGATGTATCGGGTCGCGGGGCCGCAAGCGTCTTGCGGAAACGCGCGGGGCGTCCGCGCACCACGCGCGATCGCGCCGCGCGTGGTGCACGGCGGCTCGAACCATTCCTTACCGCATGGATTGATAGTAGTCCATCAGGATCTGCGCAACCTCGGGGCGCGAAAACTCCGCTGGCGGTGCGATCCCGTTCCCCAACATCTCGCGTACCTTCGTTCCGGATAGGAGCACGAAGTCATCCGGGGTGTGATCCGGGGCTTCGCTCATCATGACCACGCGATGCAATTTCTTTGAGTAAGCCGTGTGATCGGCACGGAAGATCTCGATGTCGAGCGCGCCCGCGGGCACCTCTTCATCGAAGATCGTCTGCGCATCGAAGGGCCCATAGTAGTCACCGACACCGGCGTGATCGCGCCCGATGATGAAATGGGTCGCCCCCATGTTTTGTCGAAAATAGGCATGGAGCACCGCCTCACGCGGCCCGGCATAGAGCATGTCGAAGCCATATCCGGTCACCATCGCGCTGTTGGGTGCGAAATAGAGTTCGACCATCTTGCGAATCGCCGCATCCCGCACGGGGGCCGGAATATCGCCGGGCTTGAGCTTGCCGAGCAGCATGTGGATCACGAGACCATCACACTCGAGCCGTTGCATCGCCATGTGACAGAGTTCTTCGTGTGCGAGATGCATCGGATTGCGGGTTTGAAAGGCGACGACACGTTTCCAGCCCCGCTCGCTGATCTCATTGCGGATATCAACTGCCGTGCGGAAGGTATCGGGGAAGTCGTCCTGAAAGTAGGAGAAATGCAGGACCTGGATCGGGCCTGAGAGCAGGAAGCGCCCTTGGCTCTGAAAGGTCTTGACCCCCGGGTGCTCGATGTCGCGAGTGCGATACACCTTCTCGGTCAGGTGATCCATCTGCTCATCGCTCACCTCCTCAATCGCCTCGACATCCAGGATCGCGAGCACGGGGTTGCCCTCGACATTTGGATCTCTCAGGGCAAGGCGCGGGGCGTCCGCGAGTCCTTTGATGCTGTCGAGCAGAAACAACACCGGAACCGGGAAGAAGAGCCCACTGCCCGTCTGCATCCGCTCGGCAACACTCATGGCATCCGTAAGGTTCATAAAACCCGGCAGTGGACTGAAATAGCCGCCGCCGAGCATCACGGCATTCGCCGCCGTCTGTGAACTGACGACGATCGATGGCAAGGTCTCTGCCTCTCGCATCAGATCATGATGCAGGTCGGGATCGTAGACGAACAATGGTTTCAGGACATCGGAACCCACGGGTTTGATCATGCTCTGCCTCGGTATCGTTAGAGACTGCCCACACCCATCGGGCGAACACCGGGTGTGATGCGATTGAACGGTGGATGCGCCGCGCACCCGCTTTCGGACCTCGACGATCGGCGTGAAATGGGACAGACTTCGGTGACGCCGATCATCGACGCGGCGGTTGCGCGGGGCGCTCTGACCATGGCGGCTGCGTCGCGTGTCGCCGCTGAGCCGCACGGGCCGATCCGCATCGATCAGGATTGTACATGCAACCGCTGTCGTCGCACTTGTGACACCAGGGTCTTGCCCCGACAATGCTGATCGGATTGGACGCTCTTGGACGACAGCCACGAACGCAGGTTACGACACTCATGCCCTATTTTGTCTATAAGATTTCACCCCCGCTCCAGCTCGAGCACCTCGACACGATCGCACGCTACCAAGACGCCCGAGCGCTCGTGCGCAGCCGGCGTGAAGCCGAGGGGACTGGCAGCGCGGTGCAATATCGCATGGTGTTCGCCAATCAACAGCCCGAGGCGGAGAAAATCCTCTCCACCCCGCGCGACGAACGCGTCATCGGCGAGGATTGACTCTCACCTGCCCGCGGGTTTCACCACCGTCACAGGGTGCGGTCACGACCGGCCCGGTCAAACGTCGGAAACCCGCTCGATGCGGTCGCCCGCTCAACGCACCGACATCACCACGCCGGTGAGCGCCTCGCGCTCGTCCCAGAGAAACTGCCTGACCTTGCGGACATAGCCTTGGGTTTCCGAATAGGGCGGGATTTGACGACCATGCTTGATCACGGCACCCTCACCGGCGTTATAGCCTGCGAGCGCGAGGTCGAGGTTCCAATCGAACATGTCGAGCAGATCACGCAGATAAGCCGTACCGCCCCGGATGTTCTGTGCCGGATCAAAGCTGTCCGTCACCCCATAGCGTGCCGCGGTTCCGGGCATCAACTGCATCAGGCCCTGCGCGCCGGCGCGCGACACCGCATCCGGTCGATAGGCCGACTCGGCCCGGATCACGGCATGCACCAGGGCCGGCGGCAAACTGTAGCGGTGAGCATTGGTGTTGATCAGGGTCTCGAACTGGGCACGGCGCGCCGCCAGTGATTTTGGCAAGGCCGCCGCGGCCCGTGCCGCGGGTGGCGGTGGTCTCACCGCGGCGGTTCGCGCCTCACTTTCGCGCACGATCTTCTTCGTCTCGCGTTTCCACTCAAGACGGTATTGACTGCCCTTGAGGGGTTTATCCGTGAAATGGATCTTGCCTTCGGTATCGACATATTTGTAGATATCAGCCTGTCCTGGACCAGCGACAACGAGAGCGGACAGGGCGATCAAGGTCGTGATGATTCGTTGCATCAATCCCCCGCACTCCGAAAGATCATGGCCGAGCCCCGTGCCCGACACGCCATGCATTACCCGAATCAGTCCGGTCACACCCTCTCGTCCCAACCAGCGGCCTGCATCGAGCCCGCAGGGAGCGTCCGTGACCGGGGCATCCGGCGACGCCCCTCACCGGCGATCACCCCTGCCGCCGCGGCGCGCTTCGGGATCAGGGCCCAACTGGATCGTTCTTGATCCACGCAACCCTGGCTCCAGAATACCAAGAAGTCCGCCCGTACGCTGCGGTTCGACCTGGATCGAAGGTGTCGTTATTCAGCGACGAGCTATGATCACTCGAAAAAACAATGGAACAACTCGAAAAGAATTGCGCTTCCAGCGCTCATGGCTTCGGCGCATGAGCGATTCGGCTCTGTTTTCTAAATCAAAATCTTATCGTTGTTCGATTGTGTAACGCATGATCTTTGGCCAGGGCTCGCGGGGTCATTGAAAATGCGTTTGCGTCCCACTGCCCCTTTCCGATACCCTCCCTGTCGTCAAAAAACGTCATCTGTACCGGGGGGAACATGAAACGACGTGACTTTCTTGGCGCAGCCCTCTGCGCTGTCTCGACACCAGCCCTTGCCATCACACCCAAGGAACGCCCGCGCATCTTGGCGTTTCGGCATCTGCATACCGACGAACGCATTGCGGTTGCATACCGAATCGGTGATCACTATCAACGCGGTGCCCTCGAAGGACTGAATCACTTCTTCCGTGATTTCCGCACCGGCGACACCACGGCGATCGACCCAAAGTTGCTCGACTTCCTGTACGACATCAAGGTCGCCCTTGGTGATCCAGACGCGCGCTACGATGTCCTCAGCGCCTATCGCTCGCCGCGAACCAACCAAATGCTGCGGGCAAAATCCGGCGGTGTCGCACGCAACAGTCTCCACCTGACCGGTCAGGCACTCGACGTTCGCTTCCCCGACCTACCAACCCGGCGGATCCGTGACACCGCGATTACGCTTGCCCGTGGTGGGGTCGGTTTCTACCCGCGTTCGGATTTCGTGCATCTCGACACCGGGCGCGTGCGTCGTTGGGGCTCATGAGCGGCCGCGGCGCATCCGGGATCAGAATCACAGGATACGAAACCCGCTCCCAAGCGCGGGAACATCGACCTCGGTGATGCCCAAACGCAAGCGATCGTTCAAGCCTGGTAGATCGCGTGAACGCACGCGGGTCTCCAGCGCGAGCTCGGGGATCAGGACGGTGAGTCGGCGGTCATCGAGTTCGACGACGACGCCCTCACCGCGCCAATCCCGATGCTCACGCAGAAAGACGTGCTTCCAGTGCTGGTTCGACAGCCGCTCGGCGCGGCGGACCGCTGCCGAGCTCAGTTCAGCGGCAGCGATCCGCGTCATGACCTCGGCCTCGGACAGCCCACCGCTCCCAGTCAGCGCGGCGCGGATTTGTTGGTGAACCAGGAGATCGGAATAGCGTCGCAACGGGCTCGTTACCCGGGTGTAGACGGGCAGGCCCAATCCCGCGTGCCGCTCGGGCAGGGTCGCGAGCCGCGTGGGTTTGAAACGGCGCCGCAGTGCGTACATCGCAGCCAGATCGGTCGCCGTGCCGAGTCCCTCTGGCAGCACCTGGGTGGCATAGGGAATCGGGATGCCGCGCTCACAGCAGAACCGGCTCGCCGCCACGCCAGCCATCAACATGGCATCCGTCACTAGGGCCCGGCTCAACAGTCGCGGGAGCGGTGCGATCCGAACCCCGTCAACCCCGACCCGCACCGTGACTTCGGGCAGCTCTAGAGCGGTCGCGCCGTCACGCTGACGACGTGATCGGAAGGGTTCGATGCAGGCATGCATCCCGGAGAAGGGCGGCTCGTCGAGCCGTTCCTCGACCCATTGATAACTCACCCGGAGCACCCGCACCCAGCTCCGGTGGATTTCGACGTCGAGGATCTCGCCCGCCTCATCACAGCGCAGCCCGAACGACAACGCCGGCGAGACCTCTTGCAGCCCCAACCCGAGCCGGTCTGTCGCCGCCGGTGGCAGCATATTGACCACCCCCTCGGGGAGATACAGATTCGCGCCACGTCCCCGCGCCTCACGCTCGAGCTCGGATTCGGGATCGATCAGTGCCGCCACATCCGCAACATGCACCCAGAGGCGGTCGCCATCGAGACTGATGGCGTCATCGGGATCCTGATTGCCCTCGTCATCGATCGCATAGGCCAGGAGATGCGTGAGATCCAGCCGGTCCTCCGCGGGGAGATCCGGGACCCTGAGGGACGGATCCTGGATCGCCACACCACAGCGGATCGGATAGGGGTTGTGATCGACTGGCCAGTAACCCACATCGACCAACGCTCGGTGTGCATTCTCGGGGGTGGGCTGGTGCCCAAGCGCTGCGAGGATCCGACTGTGTTCAGCCAAACCGACGGCAAACCGCTCGACTTCGATGAGACGCTCGCGATCCCCGGGGCTCGGTGCCGCCGCCGCCATGCGCGCAAGGAAATCCTGCCAGTCGCGCTCCTCGGCATGTTTCGCCTCTCGTGCTGCGCGCTCACGGTCAACGACCTCGCGCGGACGGGCCTCGATCTGGGTCGGCGTCCCGGCGAAGATCAATCCTTCCGAAACCAGCTGCCAGGTCGCCCAGGCCGTGGCCGGGGTGTAGGCGTCGAACGCCAATTCAGCGAGATCCTGGAGCGTGGTCACGGATCCTTCGAGCAATTCCCATGCGGCTTGCAACTCGCCCTCTTGCGGGACAAGATCGGCGAGCCGCTGCAATGGCCCCGGGTGCAGGACGTCGACGTCCTTCGGACGCACCCGTTTCCGCTGGCCGCCATCGAGTTCGATCTCGATCTTCTCTCCAACAGAGACCACCCGAGCGGGCCGAACCTTGTAGAGCACCAGGCTGTTGACCGGCGGATTAGATTGATATGTCGACAAGCTGCTCTACTCTCCTGTGCCATGAATCGATCGATACTCCAGCCTGGGGTTATCATACCGGAACCGTCCTTCGAGCAATGCAGCATCCCGCGGCTTTCGAACAACATCTCCGAGGTAGACGACATGCACCCAGTTTGGCAAGAGGTTCTCAGCGCGAGCGGCGCGCAATTCGACGAGAACGGACGGGTCCGCTTCCCTGCCCCCACGCTCGATCAGGTTGACGCCGCGGCCGGTTGTCGGCTCTTCGATCTCTCCGCACTCGGGTTGATCGCGGTGCAGGGCGAGGACGCGGCCAATTTCCTGCAAGGCCAGCTCACCAATGACGTGCGCGAACTCTCCGAGAACCATGTCCAGTGGAGCAGTCACTGCAGCCAGAAAGGACGCATGCTGGCGAATTTTCTCGTGCTGCGTCGCGGCGACACCATCTATCTGCAGCTCTCAGCGGAGCTGGTGCCCGACCTGCTGAAGCGGTTGAGGATGTTCGTGCTGCGCAGCCGGGTCACGCTCGAGGACGCCAGCGACCGACTCGCGCGTCTCGGGATTGCCGGGGACTGCGTCGCAGCGGCACTGACGGCCTGTGCCCTGGGGATGCCCGAACGGGAGAACGGCATGACGCTGACCGATGAGATCACCGTGATCCGACTGTCCGGACCCACGCCACGGGTCGAGCTCATCGGGCCGCCCGAAGCGCTCCGCGCTCATTGGCAAACCCTGCTGGAGCACGCGGTGACGGCAAACAGCGAGGACTGGACCCTGCTCGACATCCGTGCCGGGATCCCCCTCGTTCACCAGCAGACCGTCGACGCCTTTGTGCCCCAGATGACCAACATGCATCTCATCGACGGCGTCAGCTTCAACAAGGGCTGCTACACGGGTCAGGAAGTGGTCGCCCGGATGCAATACCTGGGGAAGCTGAAACGGCGCATGTATCTTGCCGAAGTTCAGAGCGAGACCCCGCCCCAGCCGGGAGACGCGCTCCACTCCACCGCGAGCAGCTCCCAGCAGGGCAGTGGCGCGGTGGTCATGGCCAGCCCGGTGGGGCCCGGACGATACGAGCTGCTGGTGGTGGTCGAAACGAACGCCGTCGCGGCGAATCAGGTGCGGCTCGGGGAGGGTGGGCCGCTGCTAACACTCACGACGCCACCCTACGGGTTCCCAAGCACCGAGGACTCCTGAGACCATCACCGAGCCCGGCTGCCGCGCACCCGATCCACTGTCGGGGTCGCGGGCGCGCTTGAGGAGCAGCGGCGGCGGCCGATGAGAAGACACGGGCGCACGCGCGATTGCGCCGGATTCGTCTCGACCCTCGCGGCGGTCGCCTCACCCCGCTCCGCCCGACGTGCCGTTCGCACGCCGACCCTGATTGGTGTCAACCGAGAGCAAGATCGACCCGCATGACTCCTTCATCCCTCAGCGCGCTGTTAGGCTCGCTCGATGTCGTCTGGAAGCGTGAACCGTCCTCGATGTCTGCACTCACGAACATCCAGTGGCGCACGAACCAATGCGATCCAGGCTCGGTCCTCTTCTTCCAGCGCTTCGACGATGGGCGCGATGATGCGGAACTCATCGATCGCTATCTCCTCGCCAGCCCCTTCGCCGCCCTCGTGACCAACAAGCTGCTCGACGGCTGGACGCGTCTGCCCGCGCAGACCGGCATCTATGTCACACACCCGGACGACTACGCGGAGGTCGTGCGTCGATGTTGCGATCTGATCTATCCGTTGGATCCCAGCGCAGCCGTCTGCGTCGGTGTCACAGGCACCAATGGCAAAACGACGACCGTCAAATATCTCGAAGCCATTCTGGCCGCACAGGGTTGCCGCGTGCTCACGATCGGGACGCTGGGAGTCTCATTGAATGGCACGCCGCGTTTCGAGACCGGGTTCACCTCACCGCCATTGATCGAACTGCGTCGCCTCCTGCATGCCGAGCGCAGTCACTATGATGTCGTGGCCATGGAGGTCAGTAGTCACGCACTCGATCAAGGACGCGCACATGGCATCTCATTAAGGAGCGCGGCCTGGACGAACTTCACGCTTGATCATCTCGACTACCACCACGACGAGGCGCGCTATTTCGCAGCCAAGTCGCGTATCCTCGACCTGCTGGAACCCAGCGGGCAACTCGTCACCACCAGCCTGGAGGTCGCGGAGCGGCTGCGCTCAGCCCGTCCTGGAGCACCGATCGAGCTGCTGCGGGCCGCTGAGATCGATCGCACGGCCGTGGCCTTGAAACCCTTCCTTGCACTGGAGCACAACCGTCACAACTATACCCTCGCCGTCGCACTGGCGAACCGGGTTCTCGGAGCAACCGACGGCGCCCACCTGGGTCGCGAGGACTGGCGGCACCTCGCCGCGGTCCCCGGTCGCTTCGAGTGCAAGGTCATCGGCAAGCGCACGCTCGTGATCGATTTCGCGCACACCCCGGACGCGCTGGAGACGATCTTGAGCGCCATCCGCGGTGCCTTCCCGGATGCCTATATCCTCACCCTCTTCGGCTGCGGTGGGGGCCGCGATCGCGGCAAACGCCCGCTGATGGGGGCGGCGGTTGCGCGCTACTCCGATCACGCGATCGTGACCTCGGACAATCCCCGCTTCGAAGACCCGCGGAGCATCATTGCCGACATCCTGACCGGTATGCCACAGACCGGTCGTGAGGTGGTGGTGGAACGCCCGGCCGCCATGACCCGGTTGTTCGAGATCTTGAGCGCTTTGCCGGAACAGCAACCCTGTGTGGCGCTCATCGCGGGGAAAGGACACGAACGCTACCTCGATATTCAGGGCCAGAAAACACCCTATAGCGACCAGGATCAGGTTGCGTTGCACATGAAACGCCTCGGCTGGCGCGTTTCCTCTTGATAGCCCGATCGCTTGCGCGCATCCGCTCCCAACCGCGTCGGTTTCTCGCGCTAACGCCCATGGTGGTGTCGGCGTTGCTGTTGACCGCCTGCGGCAGCACTCCGGGAGACCAAGCCGATACACCACAGGGAACCTGGGCGGGACAGCCCATTGGACCACCACCGGCACGCAATGCCGGACTGAAACGCGCCATGATTCGACGCGCGATACAAGAATGGGAGTCTTTCGAACAGCAAGTCGTGGTGTTGCAAGGACGCCAAGAGAGCATCCCGAATGTAGGCGCCTGGGAGGACGACGCGAGCCACGCCGGGCGCGTCAATCGCTATTGGCGCGCGGTCGGACGACCCAGTTTAGATGGCATGGACTGCCAACACCCCTGGTCGGCCGCATTCCTGAGTTGGATCATGCGTGACCTTGGGGTGTCCGAAGATCAATTTCGCCCGGCCTCCGCACATTGGATCTATCTGACGCAGATCATCGAGCGCGCGTCCGATTCAGGACGCTATTTCGTGCCACGGCGCATCCAAGATTACACGCCCGAACCAGGTGACCTGATCTGTGCGGGGCGTGGTCGCTCACCGCTTCAGCCCGTTGGCGGGGACACTCGTGCCGCCCAGTTACAGGGCGCACCAACCCATTGCGATCTCGTCGTGGGCAAACGTGATCAGCAGTTGGAGGTCATCGGCGGTAACGTCCGCAACTCGGTCTCCAAAAGCATCCTGGAACTGGATGATCGCGGTCGCCTGCAACCGGTCCCACGACGGCCTTGGTTCCTGATCATCGAGAACCGTCTTTAGCGCTTGCGTACCTGACCCTTGACGTGAGAGAACTTGAATCGAAACACCATGAGCTTGATCAGAAACACCAGGGCGGGGAGCGCACCCCTGCGTCAGACACGACGTTCTCGTGGCGCACCAATCACACCCCTTGCGCTCATGTTGGTGATGCTCGCACTCGTTGTCTTCACGGTCCTGGCGAACACCTCGGCGGTCCGGTTCGATCGAGTCGCGCCCGCGCTGATTACAATTGAGGCCGAGCACGCGCCTATCGACGTGCTGCCAACACCCATTCGCTTACTGCTCGAGCCTGAACCGGACGGTCTGCGACTCAGTCAGAGCGATGATCGTTGGGGACGCATCCGCTGGGAACCACAGCTCACAAGCGATGTGGACCGGCTGCAGGTGAGCGGTCGTGTCAGCGTCGAGGACGCTGGTGCGAACCAAGCCATTAGGCACCAGGCGCGCCTGGTGTTGGTCCAGCCCACGGACAATCGCCCACTACGGCGGCTTATCGCAGGCTGGCCAGAGTCGGTCGCACAGCATCAATTCGATCGCATCATCCGCATCATGGATCCGGAACGTCCACTCTGGATCGATCTGATCCTGACCCCCAGTTCCGGGACACTGGTTCTTCATCGGCTCACCGTCGATGGACTCGCCACGCGGCTCTGGGTCGAAGCGGCTCGCTGGATCCTCCTGGCGTGCTGGATCGGATCGATCCTGGCCATTCTGTGGCACCTTTCACGCCCCATGCCGCGGCCATTGCAGCTCAGTCTCTGGCTGGTCGCGTCGGCTCTCTTCATTGGCTTGCTCGCTTCCCCCGAGCAACTCGCCACCTTGAAGGATCTGCTTGCCGCTCTGCTGCCAACCGATACGGAGGCTGCGGCCAGCCTGGATGTCAACCTGCTCGGCCATTTCGCCCTCTTCGCCGCACTGGCGCTCGTTTTATTCCTAGGGCGTGCGGATCTTGGCTGGCTGCGTCTTGCCCTGGTGCTGGCCGCCATGGCGAGCGCAACCGAGTTGATGCAACTCTTGGTCGATGGACGACAGGCCGACCCCTTCGATGTTCTGGTCGACCTCGTCGGCGCTGCGACGGGCATGCTCGCGGGATGGTTCATCCTTCAAATCGGATGGCTTCACCGCACCGGGTAGGATGTCGCAGGATGGCGGGGGTCAGGGCGCACGCGGCGCCTCAACCCGAGTGGAGGTCATCGCGCAGGGTTAAGGGGGCGCTCAAAACCAGATGATTGACCGCCTCGTCTCACTGACTCGACGTTCGATCCAGCAGGTGAACGGCAAGCCAGAGGCAGTGCGGCTCGACCGAGGTGCGCAAGACCCGATGTGGGGTTCGCGCTGGAATGAGAAGATGATCACCCGCCCGCAGGTCGATGCGCGCTCCATCGACCATGAGTTCGGCCTCGCCTTGCAGCAGACAGACCCACTCGTCCCACTCCTGGTCATAGAGTACTGGATCCGGCTCCGCACTGCTCAGGATCCGCTCGATGTGGACCTGCTCACCGCGCAGCAGGGTCTCGAAGGCCTCACCGCTCTCGATCCTCGCTTGGCTGGCATAGAGGTTGCCAATCTGGATCGTCCGCCCCGCGCCAACCGACACGGCCCGCGTCCTGTCATCTCTCGACATGACCGCCCCTAGAACCGATCGATCAAGCGAATCGACTGGCGCTCAGGACTCGCCACACTCAGGGTGCCGTGACCGCGACACTGGTTGCCCCGACGGGCGTCTCATTCATCGCGAAACGTAGGAAGAGGCGGTGACGCCCGGGATCAAGCGCAACCGCACGGCCCTGACCACTGACGAAGACACCATAGAAGACGATTCCAGCGGGCCGGATCCAACGCGTCAAGCTGGCTCCGCATTCGATCACCTCGCCACGCACATTGATCTCACAGACCTCAAGGCCGAGCGGAAGGCCACGGCCGGCATCGTCGGGTGACACCGTGATCCGTCCACCGCTGCCGATGTTGATCGCCGAGACAGCAAAGGCGGCGTGACCATCGACGCGGGGTAAACGGAGAATGCCATCCGCGCTTGGGGTCACACCAACGGCTAATAGATCGGGTGGCGCCGTTCTCATTGCGGACAGCAACAGGGTGTTGAGACCGGTCAGTCGGGACACGGCATCGCTGTTGCGACACTTGAAGACTGGAGCGATATCCAGGCCCGCGATCTCACGGGTTGGGGTGATGCCGATGACGAAATTTTGCGTCGCGCCAGGCGCGATATCGACGGGATTGTTAGCGCGCCCGATCAAGGCATTGGAAGCATTGGTCGTTTGGTAGGCAAGCCTGGCCGGAACACCCGCGGGTAACGCAATCGAGCAACCCGTTGCGGTCGTCTGGCCTTGGTTGATGAGGCTCGCGAACACCGTCGCCGGCTGATTCACCGCCACGGCCCGTGCGGTGGGCAGGATAGCCGCACTCAATTCGACCTGCGCCGGCTCGGGCTCAGGAGCGGCTTCGGTCACGACGACGGCTTCGTCGGAAAAAACCGACGCCCCAGCCGCGTTGAAGGCCTGGACCCGATATCCGTAGCTGGTCCCTGCACTGAGCCCGGAATCGGCAAAGGTGGTGACCCCAGCGGTCGTGGTCGCGATGCGGGTCCAGCCTCCACCCTGAAGACGACGCTCAATGCGAAAACCTGTTTCATTCGAGCTGTTGTCACGCCAATCCAGCCGAATCCGCGAGGTCGAAATCGCGCTGGCGGTCACCATCGAAGGAGCGGCTGGTGGCTGAGGATCCGGTCCTTCGCCATCCGATCCACCGCCACCGCCACCGCCACCCGAACCCACGGGCATGGTTCGACTAGCGCTGCGAGCAGACCGATAGTCGCGTGCCAGGCGCTCGATCAGCGTCGCATGCTGGGCGGCGTTGATCAGATTGTCACGCTCGGCCCGATCGCGCTCGAGATCATAGAGCTCGATGGGTCGATCCCGATCGTCCAGGATCAGTTTCCATTGGCCTGAACGATAAGCCGTGAGGAAGGTCGCGGCGCCTGTTTCGGTCCGATCGGCTTGGTGGATCATGTGATCGCGAGGTGATCGATTGGTCGTCCCGCGCAGTAATGGCAGGATGCTCACACTGTCACGCCCCTGCTCCGGCGCTAATCTGACGCCGACCAAATCAGCGAGGGTCGCATAGAGATCCTGAACACCGACTAAGCCCTCGACGGCCGAACCCGCGGGCCGCGACGACCCCTTCACCCCCCGTGCACCCCACTTGATCACAAGAGGGACCCGATGACCGGCCTCGTAGATGCGTCCTTTCGCGCCACGGAAGCCCATGCTGCTATCGTGACCACGGCGCAATTCACCATCGCCACGCAGTGCCCCATTGTCGCTTGAGAAGATGATGATCGTCTCCTCGGTCAGACCATGACGACGCAGCGCGGCCTGGATTTGCTCGAGGATGACATCGACCTCGACCAGCAGATCGGCACGGGGGCTGAGCCCGGTCGACCCAAGGATCTGGCGCCCCCCAAGTGACGTGGGTGGCTTGAGCGGCGAGTGCACGGCCTGGGTGTTGAGGTAGAGGAAAAAGGGCTTGTTGGCATTTCGCCCCGAGACGTGATCGTCGATGAACTGCAACGCCTTTGACATCAAGGCGGGCCCGACCTCGCGAGTGTTCCAATCACGCAGACCGATCCCGGCATGTTCTATTCCGGTGTTGCCGTAGTCACCAACCGGCCAGTGGATCAAGTCGCTGACCGAACCCACCATGCGGTCATTTTCGAAGAAGGCGTAGGGGCTGCCCTGGATCCCGCGCAGGGCGACGAATGAGTAATCGAAGCCACGCTGACCCGGACCGGCGAGCATGGGCCTGGAGAAATCCACCTGGTCATCCGGTGTCTGCGCTAACGCCAGACCATTCCCGCTCTTCAGATGGAAGTCGCCACCGAGATGGTATTTTCCCAACACTGCGGTGGTATAGCCGGCGTCTTGGAGGATCTGCCCCAACGATTTCTGCCCCGCCAGAATCTGCGAGCCACCCTTGTATTGCCATTGTCCCCAGTTCCGCAAACCGCGCCACTGGTAGTTGCCGGTCATGATGCTGTAGCGCGAGGGGGCGCACTTCGCCGCGGAGGTATGGGCATCGTTGAAACGGATCCCATCAGCGGCCAATTGGTGCAAGGTCGGCAGCGCGACCTGACTGTTGGGGTTGTAGCCCGAGAGGTCTCCGAGGCCCACGTCGTCGGCCAGGATAAAGACAATGTTTGGCCGCTCCCCAGCATGCACCAGGGCACCGAACGACAGCAGGAGAACAATCGCGAGAACCACCGACAACCCAACGGCGCCGCAACGGCGTCGCAGATGTTCCCCAGTCGTCTCCTGAGCGGATGGTTGCGCAGTCATCGCATCATATCTCCATTGGTTCGGGGCAAGCGGCTCGCGGGCGGCCCGGCATGAATTCAGGACCGGAGTGAAGCGGCTTGCTCAGCACCGGACAGGTGTGGGAGTCATCGAGGCGTGGCCGTGATGGCCGACGATCGAACACGCCATCACCTGGTGCAGCGGTCCAGCTGCGCAGGATACCATCAACTCGTTCAGCATGGCCATCCGTCAACAGATCGTCCGCGCAACGGTCGGGGTCTCGGTTGCTTGTAGTCCGCCGATCCGATCAGGTGTGGTCAGGGACGCACTCGGCAGGACGCTGGCGACTTCAATCCGCGCCGCCCAGCTCGCTCTCGAGCAGCCCCTTGAGGTTACGAATCACACGCTCCGCCCCGTCCTGCGCGGCGATCCGAATCAATTTTTCGAACGGCCGCAACGCGAGATTCAGACGCGCCAATTCGAAACGAAAGAGCACACGCGTGAACTCCCCCACTGGCTCGAAACGGTATTCAATCTGGTAGGGATCCGTCGTTCCCTTGAAACAGACACAACGCTCCGGCTCAAGGGCCGTGACGCGAAATCGACTCTCGGTCCGCCGTCCCTGATCGACCCGAACCTGATGGCCCATCCAGCCCACCCGAATCGGTCCATCGCACAGCGCATCCAGTCGCTGGACCTCGGGAGACCAGCGCGGGTAATTGACGAGAAAGTCGTCGACCACGAAGGTGAAGACCTGAGTAATCGGCAGACGAATCAAGGTTTGAGCTTGGGTCTTTACCATCGGCGATATCGTCCCAATTGCAAGATGTCGGCGCGACTGATGCGGCGCGTTCGCTGAACAGAACACAACTTGGCGGAGCAGGTCGCGGACTCCATGCCGATTGCGATCAGCGACCGACTAGAGCGGACACACCACGCCGAGCCCGGTTTGGTTCGAACCCACTCAGAACAAACCGGGCTGGATCTCACCATGCACGGACAGCTCACCCGTGACAAGCCGTCTGACCACGGCGGGCCATCAAACTGACCAAGACGCAGGGTCCAGACGACCTCGATCATACGGGACAATCGGGTAGGACGCGATGGATGCCAACCCTGGTGGGGTGCAGATCGACTCCGACGCGCGCAATCTTTTCGACCATGCGGCTGTTGCCTGCCGCCACATGCACAGGGGCCCAGGATACCAATGAGTGAGGAGGATCAACACCAGCGCCACCATACGAGCGAGCGCAATCCAGCCTTGGATGGCATTCGCGGACTCGCGATCCTCTGGGTCTTCGCCTTTCACGCCGAGGCGCTCCTGTTGGGCGGAGCGCTCGACCCGCCGAGCAACTGGGGACACGCCCTAGCTGCCAAGGGTTTCCTGGGCGTCCAGCTGTTCTTCGTGCTCAGCGGCTTCCTGCTCGCACGCCCTTGGATGCAGGCGGCCTCCGACGGTTCCGCCAGACCCTCTCCTGGTGCATTCCTGGCACGCCGGGCCGGGCGCATCCTGCCCGCGTATTGGCTTCATCTCGCCGTCCTGTTTGGTCTCATTCTCCCCCTGCTGCGAGGCAGTTACCTGATTCTCGGCACCGAAATTGGCTGGACCAATCTCGCACTGCATGTGCCCTTGCTGCATTTCTTGCACCCGGGCAGTTCCAGTTCACTTGGTCTCAACATGGCGTTATGGAGCCTCAGTATCGAGGCGCAGTTCTATCTTCTGCTGCCGCTGCTCGCACCTCTGTTCGTCGGGCAACGCGTGCTGCTGTCACTGCCGATCGCGATTGCGCTCGCACTCCTCTGGAAGCATCTTGCGCCCACGCTGTTGCTCGACTGGATCTATCTGACGGTACCGCCGAGCAGGCTGGTCTTCTTCGACCCGGTTTCCGGCCAGGCCGTTGCGTTCCCGGCCAACATGATGCGCTTCTTCCTCGAACGGCAATTGCCTGGCGAATTCATGGCCTTTGCCCTCGGGATGGCGGGCGCAAACCTGTTCAACCGGCTGGAGAGGGTCACAACAGACGCGCAACGACAGTGGCATGGGCTCCTCGATGCGGCGGCCCTCGTGTCAGGGGTGCTCGCCACTTGGGCCCTGATCACGTTGCCCGTCATGGCCGTCCTCGCCGGTGCGGGCTGGCGCAATCTGGGCATGCCCCTCTTTCTCGTGAGCTGTAGCCTCCTCATCCTGGCGGCGGCGCGACGCACGACGCTAATCGATTCGCTCTTCGCCAACCCCATCCTTGCGGGTATCGGACTGGTGAGCTATAGCCTCTTTCTCTGGCACGAACCCATCTTGCGACTGGTCGCGGCCGGCTGGCTCACACCCGAGCCCTGCAGCCAGCCCCTGTGCCAGGTCATGGTGGCGTTCACCATTGCCCTGCTGGTTGCCATCCTCTCCTATCGATTCGCGGAGCGGCGGATCCTCTTCAGATCAGGGAAGTGACCATCAAAGCGGACCGCAACCACGATCTTACGGGCCTGATTCACCCAGGAGGAGTCGTTTGGCCTCGTTGATCTTTGCCGCCAGATAATCGGAGCCGCCACGATCGGGATGCAGGCGCTGCATGAGCCGGCGATGGGCCGCACGAATTGCCGCGGTGTCGGCGCCAGGCTCGAGTCCCAGAATGGACCAGGCCTCGGCCTTGGTCAGGCGCTCGGCCGGAGCGGCCGCCCGCCCACCCGCGGCCGCGGGTCCTAGATGGTCACGCCAATCCTCCGCGCGCTCACGATCGAGATAGGCCTCAAGCACCGCGGCCGATTGGTGGTCGGCCTCCCGGTAGAGTTCATACATCCGTAACAGATCAGGCAAGATCAGGTCCGAGAGTTGCCGCCCCTTGAAGGGGCCATCGAGAACCTGACCATCCATGGCCCCACTCGTATGATCCAGGCGCATTTCAAGGAATTGGGTCCGGATGCTCGAGGCCCCTGACCCGGATGGACCCGTGCGGCCTGGCCCGGAGAGTGACCCCAGACCCAGCGCGCGCAGTGCCCGTTGCAGCAGCGGCAGCAGTTGCGCCAGGTAGGCGGCTCGCAGCAGCAGCGGAACGAGCGCACCAATTGCCGCGAGGATGGGGCTCAAACGCCCAGTCGCGGCGGCCAGGATCAAGAGTCCGATGAGGCCCCACAGCGCGCCCTGTCGCAAGACCTGACTGACACGGGGAGCGGGAGTGGTGCGAAACCAGTGCAAGAACCACAGGATTCCAGCCAGGATGATGAGGACAATCAGCACACGCGCCATGCCTGTTTCAGCCCCCTTTTCGTGTCATCTGATCCGTCAGTTGGAGGACCGCGCCGCCACACTGTTCGCCATAGCGAGTCAGGGCCTGACGTCCCCCGGCCGCAAAGACCGCTACCGCCGCGAGGAGATCCCGTAACATCTTCGGACTACTGGAATCGAAGGGACACCAGGCACCGCCACTGAGACGCGCAATCTCGCGAAAACTCCGCTCGGTGGCACCATCGCGACCCTCCTGGAATACGAACACTGGAACGCCAGCAAGACCGAGCTTGCCTGCGAGATCGGCGAGCCGATCGCGATCTTCCTCCATGCAGTCGCCGACGAACACAATCGCGTCAACCCGCCGGCGCGTTGTTTCGCTCAAGGCGTGCTCGAGAACGCGCCCGATCTGAGTCAAGCCGGCCTCGCAAAAGACGCGGTTCATCCGTTTCAGCAACGCATCGGCGTCCTGATACCAGGGTGATGCGGCAAAGTCGCGAAAGCCGCGGAAATAACAGAGCTGCACCTCGAGACCACCGAGATCCCGCGTCTCGACGAACATACTCGACTGGATCCGCGCGGCGCGATCCCAGGTCGGTTCGCGACTCGCGGTGGCATCCATGGCAAAGATGAGACGCCCGCGCGCGCCACGCGGTCCCGTGCGCTTCGTCGTGGCCACCTGGCGCAGGAAGGCACTCACATCGGATGGGCCGGCGGGTGATTCAAGGTCAGTTCGTTTCGAGCTCATCGGGATGATGTCCAGCGTCGCATCTCGTTGCCTAGTTCGGCCCCTACAGGGCCCTTCCTGGAGGATGCCGGCGACCGGCTCGCGGTTCAACCTGCGGCCGCGCGCGCGAGCGTGGGAATGCCCGCACCGCGGCTCCGGGTTCCTCGCGCCTCGGTCTTGCCGAGGCATCAAGGTGATGGGTGCGCGGCCGCGGCCGGGTGCTGCGGATCAGCCATCAGGGTGCCCGCCTCGGCGGCAAAGAAGGCTGCGACATCCTCCATCGCTCGGGTGCGCGCCATCGGCGGCAGACTCGCGAGAAACTGGTGCCCATAAGAGCGACTGAGCAGACGCGGATCGCAGACCACCAAGACGCCCCGGTCCGAGCCATCACGAATCAGTCGCCCTGCACCCTGTTTCAGCGCGATCACCGCACGCGGTAACTGGTACTCATTGAATGGATTGCCCCCGCCGCGCCGCACGGCATCGATCCGCGCCGCGAGCACGGGATCACCAGGGGAGGCAAAGGGCAGCCGATCGATCAGCACACAGGACAGCGCCTCGCCGCGCACATCGACCCCCTCCCAAAAGCTCGCGGTGCCAAGCAAGACGGCATTGCCGAGGGTGCGAAATCGTTCGAGCAATGCGGCGCGTGGCGCTGTTCCCTGCACCAGGATCGGATAGGGGATCCGCTCGACGAGCCCCGCGGCGATCTCCCGCAAGGCACGATGGCTGGTAAAGAGCAGAAAGGCGCGCCCGCGACTGTAGCCGATGACCTCGCACGCCACCTCAAGCACCTGGCTGTTATAGTCGCTCGCGGAGGGCTGCGGGAGACCGCGCGGCACAAACCAGAGGGCCTGACGAGGATAATCGAAGGGACTGTCCCAGCGCGCGGTGTGCGCCTCTTCGATCCCAAGCTGTTGGGCGAAATGATCGAAGCATTCGCCCACCGCGAGGGTGGCGGAGGTGAAGATCCAAGCGGTGTGAGCGCGACTCATCTGGGCCCGGAACGGCGCGGACACCTCCAGTGGCGTCTCATGCAGCGCAAACCCTCGCCCTTGGGTCTCGAACCAGCGCACCACCTCGCCCGCCTCGGCCAGAATCAGCCGCTGCAGGGTCGCACCCAGATCTTCGGCACGGCCCAGACAGCCATCCAACCCCTTCGCGCGCCCGGTTAATGCCTGCAGGCACGCGACCACCCCGGTGACCGCATCGAGCAGGCCATCGAGCGCCGCGAGGGCGTCAGGTTCCAACGCCAGTTCGCCCCAGGGGCCACGCCGATCGAGTTCACCAAGCCGTAGCCGCAGTTCCTGAACCGCTCGGCGCAGCACCATCAACCGCTCGACAAGGTGTGGCGCGTCCCCCGCCTCGCGGCGATATTCGAGTTCGGTGTCGCGCGCTAGGTCCAATAACTGGCGACTGCTGACCCGCGCGCCAAAAAAACTCGATGCGGTCTCGGGTAATTGGTGGGCCTCGTCGAGCACGAAACAATCCGCGCCCGGGAGAATGTCGCCAAACCCCTCATCCTTGAGGGCCAAATCAGCACAAAACAGGTGATGGTTCACCACCACCACATCCGCCGCTTGCGCCTCGCGTCGCGCCGCGACCAGATAGCAGTCCTGCCACTGCGGGCACTCCTGCCCTAGGCAATTGTCCCCGGTCGAGGTCACCAGCGGCCAGACGCGCGCATCCTCCGGCAGCGCCAACTCGGCGATATCACCATTTTGAGTCACGCTCGACCAGGCTCGCACGGCCTGCAGGCCGCTGCGGGTCTCGCGATCGAGCCGCGACAGGTCGTCCAACGCGAGTCCCAGCCGGTGGCGACACAAATAGTTCGCGCGACCCTTCAGGAGCGCGGTGGTCACCGGGACCCCTAAGGCCGCGCGCACCAAAGGCACATCACGGTGAAAGAGTTGATCCTGGAGATGACGGGTGCCGGTCGAGATCAGAACCTTACGACCAGATAACAGGGCTGGAACCAGATAGGCGAAAGTCTTGCCGGTCCCGGTTCCAGCCTCGCAAACAAGCGTCCCACCGGTGGCCATCAGGGCGGCGATGCACTCGGCCATGGCCTGTTGTTGCGCGCGATGCGAAAACCCCGGCACGGTCGTGGCAAGCTGGCCCGTCGGACCGAAGAGGTCGCTGAGATCCGGCATCCTGATCCGCTCGCCCGAACCATCGTGCTGAATCCCCGCGGGAACGGTCACTGATCGCTCGCGCGCTGCTCGGCCTCCCCGGCGCCGTCAAGATCACCGGAACGACGCCGCGCTTCGGCGATGATGCGCCAGTTATCCTGCCTGATCGCTGGCGTGTTCCCGGCCAGATTGTTCGAGCGGGAAGCCAGATTGCCCGCCTGTGCCGATTGGCCTTGTTCGAGACGCACGCGTGCGAGCCGATTCCACAGATAAGGCTCGCGGGGGGCGATGCGCAGTGCGCGTTCGAGGGATGCGGCCGCCCCGGCAAAGTCGCCGGCTTGCCGCTGCTGCTCTGCCTGCCGCGCCAGCGACTCTGCCGCCGGCGCCAGACCCTCGACCCCAAGCGGCGGTGCACTCGGGATGAGTGCGACCTGGGTCTCCGGGGCCGGCGGTGCGGGCTCAGACAGGACCGGCGCGGATGGAGAAGGCGCCGCGGGGGCTGGCGCTGGCGGTGCCACCGCGGGAGCGGCTGTTGGTGCCACCGGCCCCGACTCTGGGGGTGCGGTAGCCACACGAGGTCCCTCTTGCTCGGTCGGAACCGGCGCGCTCGGAGCCGGCTCCGATGTTTCCGGGGCGGTTGCGACAGCAGGATCACGATACGCGAAGACGCGCGTCGGCTGCCGTTGCGGGCGCTCGGGAGGCGTGGTTTCCGCAACCGTCGGTGGCGCCTCCGGTGCCGGCTCGCGCGGCGTCACCCGCACCACCGGGGCTGCGGTTTCAGAACGCTGCAAAACGTTGCATGCCGAGGTCAGGAACACGGCCATGAGAAGGATGAAGAGTCTGGTCATCGGCTGAAAAAGTCGCTCAGGAAATGATTCTGCCGTTCGGGCGCCCGCCTCGGGGAACGGTCTTCTGACGAACTAGAGGGCTCAGGAGTTGCCTCGGCCGCAGCTTGCACAACGTCTTGCCGCGGCGTGCCGGTTCCTTCGTCGCCGCCCTCTTGACGACCACTAGGCGGACGCGTGCCGGCCACGTAGGGCGGCGCATCCCCGCTGCCGGCCACAACGCCATCAGGCGGATCCCGCGGTATCGATTCGTTTGGCAACGCCAGCATCAGGTCGCCCCAGACGCGCAGGGCGCCGGTTCCACCAGCCAAGCCCATGGGCTGATAGTCATCGCGACCGACCCAGACCACGGCGACCTTGTCGCCGCTGAACCCCGCGAACCAACTGTCGCGCATATCGTCGGTCGTCCCGGTCTTGCCCGCCATCCGCAGATCCTTGGGTAACTGGCTGCCCAGCCATCTCGCCGTGCCATGGGTGACCACCCGTTCCATCGCCCAGGTGGTCAGATAGGCCGCGTGGGGATCAACCGCTTGTTCGACCGACAGTGGATAACGATTTAGAGGACGACCGTTGGCATCCACCACCTCGCGAATCGCCCGCAAGGGCGCGCGATAGCCCCCCGCCGCGATCGTTTGATAGATCTGCGCCACTTCGAGCGGGGACATGGACACGGCACCCAACAACATGGCCGGCACCCGGACGATGTTGCGCTGAACCCCCAACCGGTACAGCGTCTCGGTCACCTCGGTCAGACCCAGGCTCAAACCAAGATTCACGGTTGCCAGATTCAAGGAACTGCTCAAGGCACGATGCAAGGGGACGGCCCCATGGACGCGCCGATCGTAGTTCTGCGGCGACCACGTATCGTTACCGACCCGCAGGTTGACGGGACTGTCCTGCAGATTGGTCGTCAGCCCGTAGCGTTGGGGTTGAGCCAGCGCAGCCAGATAGATGGCGGGCTTCACCAAGGACCCGATCGAGCGAACCGAATCGAGTGCGCGATTGAACCCGGCAAAGCCAGGTTCGCGCCCACCGGCCAAGGCGAGCACCTCGCCCTGCGCAACGGAGGTCACCACGGTCGCGACCTCGAGTGTTCCCGGCGTCATGCGTCGTGATGTCTCGAGTTCGGCAAGTTGCGTGGGCAACGACTGTTCAACCACGGATTGAACCAGTGGGTCCAGGGTCGTGAAGATCTGCAACCCCTCGGAGCGGAGATCCTCATCGCGATAATCGCGCTGTAATTGGCGCCGAACCAGGGAGACGAAATCCGGATAGTTCCCAACCGGCCGACCGCCTCCCTCAGCGAGACCGAGTGGCGTGCGTTTTGCGGACTCGGCCACGTCACTGCTGATGACGTTGTCGCGCGCCATCAGGTCCAGGACGAGGTTGCGGCGACTCAGGGCCGCTTCGGGCCGGCGGCGCGGATCGAGCGTCGAGGGCGCCTGGACAATGCCGACCAACAGCGCCGTCTCGGGCACACTCAACTCAGACAGACTCTTGTTGAAGAAGAAGCGACTGGCCAGACCGAAGCCATGAATCGCCCGACTACCGTCCTGTCCCAGATAAATCTCGTTGGCATAGGCCTCGAGAATCTCGTCTTTGCCATACCGCCGTTCCAACAGGAGCGCCATCAAGGCCTCGTTGATCTTCCGCTCGAAGGTGCGATCCGCCGTGAGGTAAAAATTTTTCACCAACTGCTGGGTTAGGGTACTCGCGCCCTCGACTACGCCACCGGCGCGCAGATTGCTATACGCCGCCCGCGCGATCCCGCGTGGGTCGACGCCTAGGTGCCGGTAAAAACTGCGATCCTCGACCGCGATCAGACCAGCGACCAGCAGGTCTGGAAGATCCTTGCGCCGCACCAGGACGCGATCTTCGTTATGCGTCGGATAAATGTTGGCGATCAACATGGGCTCGATGCGCACCAATGCCGGGCTGAACCCACCCGCGGCATCCGCCAAATCAGCGACCTGCCCATCGCGCAGACGGATCTCCAGGCGTCGCGCCGGCTCCTCGCCGTCCCAAAACCGGAAGGATCTGGTGTTGACCAGGAAACGATCGCCTTCGCGATGGTAGTGGCCGGGCAGGGTCGGCGTTTCGACCCGGCGGTAGTTGAGACGATCAAGTTCACCTTCCAACTGATCGGCAAACAGGGGACGACCGAGATAGAGTTCGAGCGGACGCGCATAGACGCGGGCGGGTAACGCCCAACGTTGCCCCTCAAACTTGGCGCGCACGATGCGATCGAGATGGACGCTGTAGAGCGTTCCGACCAGTCCGAGGCCGATCAGGGCCAGGAGCACCCAACGCAAGAGGAAACCGCCGAACCGACGGCGACGCTGGAGCGGTCGGCGGCGCACGGGCTTAGCCATGTCAGCGCGCCCTCGCCGATCGCGGCCTGGCACGTCGATCGAACCCGGCTTCTGCACTCAGGGGTAGAGGGACCATCTCGAAGCGCCGCGCCGCGGCTGCGTCACGGCACTCGCTCAGCGAACCGAGACGCAATCCTTGCCACCGTCCTGAACGCCCGCTGGAGCTGGAGCGTCCGCGCGACGTCACCTCAGCATGGCGGTGATCGCATGCACAGCAGGTCATGAGAATCAATGTTTGATCCGATTATCCGTATGTGGTTAAGCCGCCGCCAAGCTTGGGACACCAGGGCATCACGCACGCGGTTATCGGGCGCGCGGGTGGCCGGCGTGGCGCATGCGCGCAAGTGGCGAATTCGGCGAGGAATTGGGATGTGACGCGGGGTCATCGCACCAGGTGACGAGGCCTAATTGGGTATCTTCCCACTCGGACCGCACGGTGACAACCACTCGGCTCCGTTGCAATTCCGAATCTCCGCTCACATCCGCGGGCACTGTGGACCGCGCGTTTCAGTGTTTGATCCCCACGCCACGACGCAAGAGGACAAGACTGAAGGCTGCGAGCACCAGGATGAACAAGCTGATGATCCCGAACGCGATGCCGATCGGGATATCGCTCACGCCATTGAGTCCGTAGCGGAAGGCGTTCACCATGTAGAGTACCGGATTGGCAAGCGAGACACCCTGCCAGAACTCGGGCAGGAGTTCGATCGAGTAGAAGACCCCACCCAGATAGGTCAGCGGCGTCAGCACGAAGGTGGGAACGATGGAAATGTCATCGAAGCTGTTGGCGAAGATCGCATTGATGAAGCCGCCGAGCGCGAACAACACGGCGGTCAGGATGAAGACGAGGAGCGTGACGCTGTAGCTGTGAATCGAGATCTCGGTGAAACAGGCCGCGACCACCATCACGGCGATGCCAACCACCAGACCGCGCGCCACGCCTCCCGCCACATAGCCGGCGAGGATCACCCAGTTGGGTGCGGGTGAGACCAGCAGTTCTTCGATGTAGCGGGAGAATTTGCTGCTGTAGAAGGACGACACCACATTTGAGTACGCATTGGTGATGACCCCCATCAGGACCAATCCTGGCACGATGAAATCGAGATAGGGCAAACCACCCATGCTGCCGATGCGATCACCGATCAAGCGACCAAAAATCACGAAATAGAGGGTCGTGGTGATCACCGACGGGAGGATCGTCTGAATCCAAATCCGCGCGAAACGCAGGATCTCCTTGACGAAAATCGTCTGGAAACAGATCCAGTAACGCGGCCAGGCCAACCCGTATCGGCTCACGCGAGATCCTCGCGCGAGATCATCGGTTGGGGCACCGTGAGGGAATTGGGTCGGGGCGCGGCGACCTGAGTTCCGCGATCAACCATGTCGAGGAACAGGCGCTCCAGACGATTCTGTTTGTTGCGCAGACTGATCACCTCAATCCCGTTGCGCGAAAGGGCTTGAAACAAGCCGTTGATCGTGTGCTCGCGGCTCATCTCCACCTCGAGGGTGCAATCATCGAGATGCTGGAGCACAAAGCCTCCGAGTTGCGGGAGTTCCGAGACCCGGCCCTTCAAATTCAGCACGAAGGTTTCGGTGTGCAAGCGATCGAGCAAGCGTACGATACTGGTCGACTCGGCGACCTCGCCTTCATTGATGATGGCGATATTGCGGCACAGGCTCTCCGCCTCTTCGAGGTAATGGGTGGTCAGGATGATGGTCGTGCCGCCGGCATTGAGTTCGCGCAGAAAGGCCCACATTGATCGACGGATCTCGATATCGACCCCCGCGGTCGGTTCGTCGAGGATAAGCAGGCGAGGCTCGTGGACTAGCGCACGGGCAATCATGAGCCGCCGTTTCATCCCGCCGGAGAGTTTGCGCATCTCTGAGTCGCGCCGGTCCCAGAGATCAAGTTGTTTGAGGTAACGGCGCGCGCGCACCTTCGCCTCGCGCCGGGCAATGCCATAATAGCCGGCTTGGTTCAGGACCACTTCCTCGACCGGCAGGAACAGATTGAAGTTGAATTCCTGCGGAACGAGGCCGATCGCGGATTTGACCCGTTCTGGCTCGCGGTCGAGATCATCGCCGAACACCCGCACCCGGCCCGCGGTCTTGTTCACGAGCGAAGCGAGGATGCCGATAAAGGTGGACTTGCCGGCACCATTCGGCCCGAGCAATGCGAAGAAGTCGCCCTCCGCAACCGTCAGATCGATTCCTTTCAAGGCCCGGAAGCCGCCCTGATAGGTCTTGGTCAGTTGCTCCACCTCGAGTGCGTGCATTGGATTGACGCTCATGCTGTGCGTGTTCCTTCAGGAGTCGTGCGCAGTTTGATCCGCGCCCTCTCGATTTCAAGATTCATCGTTCAAGACGACCAACAACGTGGACGTTCTCGACATCGCCCTCATTCTCTTCGCGCTCGCCGTGCTCGCCGGCTGTATCGACACCATCGCGGGAGGCGGCGGACTCATCACCATCCCGGCCTTGCTCGGAGTCGGTCTGACACCACTGGAGAGCCTGGCCACGAACAAGGCGCAAGCCGTCTTTGGTAGCGGCAGCGCGACCCTGCACCTGCTCCGCAAGGGGTTGATCGATCTGCGTGAGGCACGCCTCGCGATCCTCTTGACCGGACTGGGGGCCGCCCTCGGCACGCTGCTGGTGCAGCAACTTGATGGCGCGGCCCTGCAGCAGCTCATCCCCCTCCTCCTGATTGGCTTCGCGCTCTACTTTCTGGTCTCGCCGCGGGTTTCGGATCTCGACGCTCAACAACGCCTGAGCACGCGTGCCTTCGCCTGGACGGTTGGTTTGGGCGTCGGGTTCTATGACGGCTTCTTCGGTCCGGGCACGGGCACCTTCTTCGCGATGGGCTATGTGGCTCTGCTGGGTTACAACATCCGGCGCGCCACCGCGCAGACCAAACTGCTCAATTTCGCGAGCAATCTCACCGCGCTGTTCGTCTTCGTGATCGCCGACCAGGTGGTCTGGCTCCTAGCTGCCGTGATGGCCGTTGGACAACTGATCGGGGCCTGGATCGGTTCGCACCTCGTCTGGAAACATGGCATGGCCTTGATTCGCCCGCTGCTGGTGAGTGTGTCGATCCTAATCTCGTTGAAGCTCTTCTGGGACCACTGCAACGGGACCTGATCCGCTGCCGTGACGCCCCGCCTCGGGGCGCGCGATGCGGCAGACCGGCGCCACCGCTGCGCCGCCCAACCGGACCCGGGTGCGCGGGCGATCAAGGGGCGTGGGGGGCGCGCGCGAGCCAAAACAGAGCCGGCTCCTCATGGTTGGCCAATGGGCCATCGCGCAGAACCAGAACTCCATCGGAGACCTCCCATGAGGCCACCCCATCGTCCACCTGCACGATCGGTTGCTGCAGCGCCCGCGGGTCGCGTCGCGACGTGACGCGACGCTCCACCCAGTCGCGGATCACCGTGTGATAGGCGCGCCGATACGAGAGCTTGACGGCCTGCAAGCGATCTTGTGCGAAGAAAAAGGCCACTGAGGCACTCGGAATCCCGTTGAAGGAACCGATCGGCGCCGCACAGAGCCGATTGCCGAAGGGATTGCGGCCGTCGGCACACTGTAACGCGAGATTCGGGAAGGTCTCGCGGAATTGCGCCTCGGTCAGCGCCGTGCTCATGGTCTCCAAGGCAGCGTTGAATTCGGGTTTCCCGAGGATGAACATCAGCGCCAAATCGGTCCGCCGCTGCCCGTCCTCGGTGAAGGCCAACCAAAAGAAAGGCCCGAAAACGAGTGCGAGAATCAGCAGGGATTTGTAGAGTGAGGGGAGTTTATAGTCGCGTTCCATCGGTATAGTCTAACGGGAACTGAGGCGTCGCACCGCGCGACGTGCGCACCAATGGATCCGGTGACACCCAGCATGGCCGAAATGACCGACCGGTTGCAACCGAACCACCGACCGACGCCGTGCGTGCGTGCGTGACCGAATCTGGCAGACGAGGATGGAATGGGCACGATCGGGGCGACCCTATTACCACAATCCGGCCACGCGCCGCCCCCGGCCTGGCTGCAGCGGTTGGATCCACGGATTCGCATTCTCGTCATGCTCCTCTTCGCGGTGGTCGTGGTCACGCTTCATTCGCTCAGTGGACTGCTCGCCGCCCTTGGAATCGCCTTGATCCTCGCGTTGGCCGCCCGCCTACCGCTTCGCCCAACCCTGCGCCGGCTGGCGGCACTCGAGGGCTTCATGCTCGTCGTGCTGCTGCTCTTGCCCTGGACCGTTGCGGGGACAGCCGTCTTCACACTTGGTCACTGGAGTGCCAGCATCGAGGGCATCACTCAGGCGCTGAGAATCCTGCTCAAGGCGAACGCCATCCTGCTGGCCCTGCTCGTGCTCATCGTCACCCTGGACGCCGTTGCCATCGGCCATGCGCTGGCCCGCCTGCGAGTGCCCGTCGCACTGGTGCAGTTGTTGCTGATGACCATTCGCTACATCAACGTCATCGCGGCAGAGTTCGTGCGTCTTCGCACCGCCATGCAGGTGCGTGGTTTCCGCGCGAGCTTGAGTTGGCACACCTATGAAAGTCTTGGCTATTTCATCGGCATGCTGTTGTTGCGCAGTCTGGATCGCTCAGAGCGGATTCGTGACGCCATGCGCTGCCGGGGATTCAACGGCCACTTTCCACTGTTCGATGACCTCGCCTGCCGGGGTCACGACTGGTCGTTCGCGATCCTCATGGTGGGCGTGAGCCTCACGCTGATCGCGCTGGATGGCTGGCATGTCGCATCTCTTTGAACTGGTGGGGATCCACTTCGCCTACCCGGGCCAGCCCGACGTCCTGCGCGCGCTCGATCTGACGCTGGATCAAGGTGAGCGCATCGCCATCACGGGGCCCAATGGTTCGGGAAAAAGCACCTTGCTGCGCCTCATGGTCGGACTCCTCCGTCCCCAGAGTGGTCTCATCATGGCCTTCGGTGAGCCGCGACGGCATGAGCGGGATTTCCGCCTCGTCCGCCAGCGCGTGGGGCTGCTGTTCCCCGACCCGGACGATCAACTGTTTTGTCCAACGGTTGCCGAGGACGTTGCCTTTGGCCCGCTCAATCTCGGCAAGACCCGCCAGGAAGCACTCGAGATGGTGGAGCAGACCCTGGCACGGCTGCAACTCTCCCACCTGCGCGCGCGGGTGACCCATACGCTCTCCAGCGGCGAGAAGCGCTTGGTCAGCCTGGCCACGGTGCTGGCCATGGAGCCGGCGGTGTTACTCCTCGATGAGCCCACCAATGGGCTCGACGAGTCAACCGAGGCGCGTCTGATCGCCATCCTGGCGGCCCTCCCGCAGGCCTTGCTGGTGGTCTCGCACAACGCCCAGTTCCGACATGCCGTCACTCACCGTCAATTCCGTCTTGAGCAGGGTCTTCTGCACCCCATGGCGGGCCCTGCGGAAGAGGATTCGCCCAGCTTGCCGCGCGCGTGCCGGAGCCACCCGGATCCCGTGCCATGACCCTGCGGTCATCGGCACGCACCACGCGCGCCCGCCCCTGTTCCCGGTCGCGGCAAGCGTCGCACCGAGGGCACCCACCGCCCGGCCGGGGGTCGAATCAGCGAAGAGCGGGACGGCGCCCACCACCGCGCCAAAGCGCCTGTCACTACTTGCACCATTTCACCCTGGAGGACCCTCGATGACACGCACCACGCAAGCCCATGCCAGACTGCCCGGCTGGGCCCGCACACTCATCACCCTGGCGGTCCTGGTCATCGCCGTGCTGATCCTGATCGGCCTACTGCCGCGCGCCCCTTTCTCGACTGATCTCTCGCGGATTGGTGAGGGAACGCCGGCGTTAGTCATTGCGCGCGACACCAATTTTCTTGCAGGCGCCCAGGTCATGGAATTGATCGACCCATTGCGCCCGGACTATGACGAGCAGGTCATCTTTCTCGCGGCCCATCTCGGACATCCCGATGGCCAGGCGTTCGCGCGCCAACATGAGCTGCAAGATGGGGTCGTGATCGCCTTTGATGGCAATGGGCGGGTGTTGGAACGACTGCCGATCCCGCAGTCGGCTGATGACATCCGCGCCGTTCTGGAGCGCATGTCTCCGCGTTGACCCGAGGGCACGGGAGCGCAGGGGCGACATGAGGCGAACGCGCCCGCGCCACGCCGAAAGAGCCGGCCGCTCCTGTCATGGCTCCGCTGACGGGGTACAATGCGGTGGACCCTTGTTGACTCCACAGCGCTCAGCAGGCACGCCGTCAAACAACCCCAGGGCGCGATCACGGGACTGAATCCACAGCGCGCCCCACCAGGAGGCCCCATGCTGTTTCGACAACTCTTCGAACCCGTTTCAAGCACCTACACCTATCTCCTCGGCTGCGAGGAGACGGGTGACGCGATCCTGATCGACCCGGTCCTACCGACTTGGCAGCGCGATCTCGAGCTCGTCAACCAACTCGGCTTGACGTTGCGTTTCACGCTCGACACGCACATCCATGCCGACCACATTACCTCGGCACGCGCGCTCAAGCGTGAGGCGGGCAGCCGGATCGCGCACCCCGCGGTCGATGCCCTCACCTGTACGGATGTGCCGATTGCCGAGGGGACGCCCTTCGCGGTCGGGACCTTGCGCATCGAACCACTCTTCACCCCCGGACACACCGACGGACATCATGCCTATCGGATCGGGAATCAGGTTCTGACCGGGGACGCGCTCCTGATCGACGCCTGCGGTCGCACCGATTTTCTAAGCGGTGATGCCACCGCGCTCTATCACAGCGTCATGGGCAAGCTCTTTACGCTGCCCGACGAGACCCTGGTCTATCCCGGTCACGACTATGAGGGACGCTGGATCTCGAGCATCGCCCAAGAGAAGACCCGCAACCCGCGACTCGGCGGGCAACGCTCACTCGCGTCCTTCGTCGAGCTGATGGATGGGCTTGATCTCGCCTATCCGAAGTTCATCGACTATGCCGTGCCGGGCAATCGCGAATGCGGAGTCTGCCCCGCCGGGGTGCCCGAACATCTCAGTCAATATTGCGACCAAATCGCCGAGAGCCGGCAAGGCTGAATCCGCGCGAGTGCTCGGCATGGGCGGATCCAGCGCCGCGTCAGGGCCAGCGGGGGACACTGACCACTCTCTCTCCGTACCCCGGTCGTTGAGATTGCGACTCCCCGCCTCCACGCTGCTCTGATGCGTTGAGGCGAGACAGTCGGTCGAACCTGAGCGTCGCGTGAGACGTGAATTCATTTGGTCTGGAGGACAAACATGAGTCGTGAGACGAGCAGCGCGAGTGACGTGAGGATGCAGATGCGTTCGATCCTGCAACGTATCGCCACCGGTCCCGAGCTGTCGAAGGACATCTCACTCGAGGAGGCGCGTGTCGGCATGCGGGCTATCCTCGATCACGCCGTCGATCCGGTCCAGGCCGGCATCTTCCTGATCGCGCTGCGCATGAAGCGTGAGACCGATGATGAGTTAAAGGGGATCCTGGACGCGATCCGGGATGTCACCGGACACGTGGTCGCGGACGTTGACGAGATCGTCGACATCGCCGACCCCTACGATGGCTACAACCGTTGTCTCCCGGCCTCGCCCTTCCTCATGCCGGTGCTGGCTGAGTGTGGGGTCGCCGCCATCAGCCATAGCGCTCATGCGGTGGGGCCGAAGTTCGGCGTCACACACCGTCATGTGCTCGATGCCGCCGGCGTCCCTGTCGATCTGACCCCAGTCGAGGCGGCGCAGCGCCTTGTCGACCCTTCCGTGGGTTGGAGTTATCTCGACCAACGTTCATTCTGCGGACCCTTGCATAATCTCGTCGAGCTCCGCTCGACGATCGTCAAGCGTCAAGCCATCACGACCGTCGAGGTCATGGCCCGGCCCATTCATGGCCGTAAACACACCCATCTGGTGACGGGTTACGTTCATAAACCCTACCCGCGGATCTATGCCCTGCTCGCGCGCCATGCGGGCTTTCAATCAGCGCTCTTGGTGCGCGGGGTGGAGGGTGGCGTGATTCCATCGCTGCGTCAGAAAGGGGTTTGCTTCAACTATCAGCAGATGTCGGAGGAGCAATCCTTCGAGATCGACCCGACCGAGCTGGGGATCAGTCAATCGGTGCGTGCTGTACCTCTGCCCGAGGATCTGCCACAGACCACCCGTCCCGGTGACGAGATCGCCGTTGCCGTCGACGTACAGGCCACGGCCCAGGCCGCCGCGCAGGCTGGCCTCGCGGCCCTGGAGGGGGCACGGGGTCCCACCTACGACAGTCTCGTCTGTGGTGGCGCCCTCATCCTCTGGCACCTCGGCCGCGAGGGGTCGCTGGCGGCGGCGGCGGATCGGATCCGCAGTGTCCTAGACTCGGGTCGAGCCGCCAAACGAGTGCGTTGAGGAGACGATCATGGATCCAACCTATGTCGCCGTCGCCCGCACTGACACGATTGCACCCGGTCGATTCATCAAGGTGACCGTGCAAGGCCAAGACTACCTGATCGCCAACACGGGTGGGCACTTCTATGCCGTCGAGGACAACTGCAGCCATGAGGACTACCCCTTGTCCTATGGCTGCCTCGACGGCGATCGGATTAAGTGCTCGCTGCATGGCAGTCGCTTCAGTCTGCGTACTGGGCAGCCTCTGGACGACCCAGCGGATCAGCCGATCCGAACCTATCGGTTGCGGATCGCGGAGGGTCAGATCTGGCTCGATCCGAGCGACTCAGATCACTCAGACTCGTCTGCTTAGAAGACAGCATGCCGGCTCGGGTCACGCAGGGACGTTGACGTTCGTCGCGGCGCCGTCAGGATGATGCACGACCCTGTCGCCGTGGCCCCTCGATGTCGAGATCCTCGAAGCGGATGCGCGGTTCCGGGGCGGCATCGAGATCCGCGTCGAGTCCCAGTTGCGGTTCGATACGACGCGGTTCAGTGATGGACGGCGTCCGCGACGAGGCGGCGCCTAAACGCGGACGCAACGCTGGAGTGGCCCGAGAATCCGGCGCACCCTGACGTGGTGCCCCGAGCGCGGGGGCGGAGTCTTGCCACAGCGCAGACTCCTCCTCCGCGCGCTCGGCAGCGAGACGACTGTTCTCACGCGGTGTTCCGTGCATCGCCGCCATTAGGGCCTTCTCGATCTCAACGAGCGAGTGCGCATCACTGTCGCGAAACCGCACGAACGGCAAACCGACGGCGATGCAGATGCGATCGAGCGAGCCACGTGCCATCGGCCACGGCCAGCGCCGCCCGGCTGGCGCCAGGTTCACGGCACACACGATCGCACTGGTGTCCGCCTCGCAGATCACGTAATCGAACGACTGATCGGGAAGTCGTGACTCGGCATGCTCGCGGGTGCGCCGATCCAAACCCCGTGCGAGCGCGATGATCTCGCCAACCCGCACCTTGCCATGAATGTGATAACGAGGCCCCAGGATCAACTCCAGGACCGCCTTGAAGGCTCGCTCCCGGGGCGAAAACAGCATCTTGTCCAATCGGTAAGGCGCGCCCCCGCGACGGCGGACAAGCCTCACCAGGCTGAGTGCGAAGGCCATCATGACAATCGCCATCAACCCGAGCAAGGCATAGAAATGTTGCATGATCAGACCTCGCGGAAAACCCGGCGCACGGCGTCGACCTCACTGTGCCGCGCTTGCGGCGGCGTCCGGACTAGGTAGTGAAATCCCTTTGCCATTCAGCCAGGCCCGATCCAACGACCAGATCACCGAGTGCACATCGGGTTGTTCGAGCATCAACTCGATGGCCCGCATCTCGTGCCGCTGAAGACGATCCCGTGCCGCCACCATGGCGGGGTCGTCGGGCGATTTCCCGGCCACCGCGGGCTCCAGCGCCCCCAGGGCAACCGCGACCGGGATCGCCGCGTCATGGGGTCGCTTTAGGGTCACGATCCCGTTGAGGAACAACAGGGCGCGAAACTCGTATGGATAGGCTGCGAGCATCTCATCCTGTTTCAGGAGATCGTTCAGTTGCCAGATACGCGGGCTCCAACTCCGGTCATCCCAGGGCAGTACCGAGAGGATCAACAGACCAGTCAAAAGCGCCGTTCCAATGACGGCGTTGCGCGTGAAACGATCCATGCACCAACTCCTCGAGAACAAATAGGTGTCGGGCCCCTTGCCCGCTCACTCTCATCGTGCCGAGTCACCCGACTCGGATGGCGGATTCAGCCACCACCAGCCCCCGACCGCCACCACCAGAATGATCGCGGCCAGCGGAAAACGGAACCAACCTGGTGGTCGGACCGACTGCAATCGGTAGAGGGCGCCGGCACTGATCACCAACCCATCCGGGCTAGGCTGAATCCAACTCACGCCTGCCCGTAAGGGTTCCCACAAGGGCGGGTAGACCCGCGGCACACCCGCGGCGAGAAGACGCCCGTCACGCATCAACAGATCGACCGAGACCAATCCCGCGTCGCCGCCGATCCAGAGACGCTGCTGCCCATCGTTCATCACGATCGGTTCGCAAAACAACGCGAGGATGCGGCGCCCGTGCAACTGGGGATCCAAGACCCGCCAGCTCGTTCCGGGGGCAGACTGCCAGAAGAGCCCCTGATCCGTCCCCGCGAGCACGGGCCCGAATGCGGTCACGGCGAACGACAAGATCTTGACCCCATGCGGAAGGGCTAGGCTGTTCGGCTGCCAGGACTGCGTCAGGGTTCGCGCCGGTGCACTGTAGACCCCATCGCCGATAGTCCCGGCATGCAGGATCGTCTCGTCGGGTCCGGGCTGCGCGATGAGCCGATAGAGGTTGCGATCGGCCAGCGGCTGAGACCAAGTATCCCCGACTGCGACCCAGAGACCAGCACCGGTCGCCGCAAGCAATGCGTCACCCCAAACCAACAGATCACTGACCCGCGGATCACCTGGAATCGGCCCCACCGCGTGCTCCATCAGGAGCCCCGAAGCCGTGCCAATCGGCATGCGGTCGACGTCACCGCCCAAGGCCAGGACCAGATGACCAGCGAGATCGGTGCGCTCCTGCCGCCAGACCCCATGCTTCAGGCGCCAGATCGTACCCACCTGCGTTGCCGCCAGCAGGGTGTCGCCATCGCCGCGCGCGAGCACCGTCACATGCGTCTCGTCCGGGAGGTCGGCTCGCACCAGTCGCTCGACGTCCGGGAGGAGGAAACCAACCAACAGGAGGGCGCCGGCGCACAGCAGCACGCAGAGCAGGATAAACCGCCGGTGTGACAAGGCGTGCGTTGCCACTAAAGCAGAAAGAGGGTTGCCAGCCCGAGAAAGATGAAGAATCCGCCCGAGTCCGTCAAGGCGGTGATCATCACCGAGCTACCCAGCGCTGGATCCCGACCAAACCGCTGGCGAATCAATGGAATCAGGACCCCTGCCGTGGCCGCCAGCAACAGATTTAGCGTCATGGCCGCGGTCATCACCATTCCCAATTCAGCATTGTCGTAGAGCAGCCAGGCCAAGACGCCGATGACCCCGCCCCAGACGACCCCGTTGATGACGGCAACGCCCAGTTCCTTGCGCAGTAGACGCCACACTGCCGAGGGTTGCACCTGGCCCATGGCAATCGCGCGCACGATCATCGTGATGGTCTGATTGCCAGCATTCCCTCCGATCCCCGCGACGATGGGCATCAAGGCGGCAAGGGCCACCAGTTTCTCGATCGACCCCTCGAACAGATCGATCACCCGCGAGGCCACGAAGGCGGTGACCAGGTTGATGGCAAGCCAGGCCCAGCGATTCTTCACCGAGCGAATCACCGGCGCGAAGATGTCCTCCTCCTCACGCAAGCCGGCGTTGCTGAGAATCTCGGCCTCGGACTCCTCGCGGATGTGATCGACCATCTCGGCGACCGTCAGGCGGCCAATCACACTGCGACCGGAGTCGATCACCGGGGCCGACACCAGATCATAGCGCTCGAAGGCGTTGGCGGCGGCGTCGGCGCGATCATCAGGTGAAAAACTGATGATCTGCTTCGTCTGCATGACGGCCCCGACCTCCGTCTCGGGATCCGTGATGAGGAGTGTTTCAAGGGTCAAGACACCACGCAGGCGCTCTTCACGATCAATCACGAAGATCTTGTCCGTGTGATCGGGCAAGGCATCGAACCGACGCAGATAGCGGAGCACCACTTCGAGGGTGACGTCCTCACGCACGGCCACCATGTCGAAGTCCATCAAGGCGCCTACCGTCCCCTCCGGGTAGGACATGGCGGCACGAACCTGCTCCTGCTCCTCTTGATCGAGCGACGCGAGGACGTCCTGCATGATCTCAGGGGGGAGGTCGGGGGCGAGATCCGCAAGTTCATCGGCGTCGAGTGTCTCAGCCGCGGCCCGAATCTCCTCTGGATCCATCCGATCCAGTAAGGTCGAGCGCACCGCATCGGAGACCTCGAGCAAGATATCGCCATCCTTGTCCGACTTGACCAGATCCCACACGAACAAGCGATCATCAAGCGGCAAGGCCTCGAGGATACAGGCGATGTCGGCCGGATGGAGTTGATCAAGTTTGCGCCGCAGTCGTCCGAGATTCTGACGGTGCGTGATGTTTTCGACCAAGGCCTGATGCGGCATCTGTTGACGGTGGACCAAGGTGTCGACCAGACGCAGACGGGTCAAGAGTCGCTCGACATCGCGCAGGTGGCGATGCGTGTCATCGGCCTCGACGGTCTTCGATTCAGTCATGGAAGGAATGTGGGCGGCTGGGTTGAGAGGTGAAGGATTCGGATCATCACTGTACGGAAATCTCACGCGCGTTGCGAGTCACGCGGCGGCGTTGGAGCAACGCCAGGAGCGCTTGCGCAGCCGCACGGATGGCGCCTCTTCCCCCACGATCCGCGCATGGTGAGCACGGATCGAGACGGTCAGCGCCGGACGAAAAAGGGATTGCCGAGGTAACTCAAGACCGCACCCTCAGGAATGATCCGCTCCACGCGCAGCCCATCACGCGTCTCCTCGCCCTCGACATAACGCAGCGCATTGATCAGCACGAACCGCTTGGCTGGATCGGTATCGTAGACGTGCGCGGTCATGAAATAGGCCGGGACCTGGGCCTGCTGCAGTGGGGTCAGACGCAGCTTGGTCGGATCACCGCTGATGGTGGCCGGTTGGCGCTGCGATTGCGGCGGCGGGATGCCCTGCTCGCGGCGCAATTGTTGTTTGAAACTTTCGATATCCTCGATCAAATCCTCGGGGACTGCCGCGCGCTGCGGACGCCGCGCGGGCGGAGGCGGCACCGGCGGTGCCGCGACACCCGCGGGCTCCGCTTCGAGTTCACGCAGGAGTTCGCGTTCGAGCCAGGGATCGAGGACCGATTCGAACGCCATCGCCTCATCGTCGATGATATCGACTTCGGCCTGTCCTGGACGCAGGCTGGCGGACGGGCGTGGCGGCGTGGCGGCAGAGCCCGCCACCTCAGGGGACACACCACTCGGTCCCCGCGGTGACGCTAGGGGCAATGCTGAGTCCGGCGGCGCGCGATCACCCTGCCCCGTGCCTCCCCAGGGCGCCTGCTCCGCGGGCCACACCATCGACGCCACGTCGCCCGGATTGATCGGCGCGACCAACACGAGATCATCCACACCAGTGGCGCTGTTTGCCCAGCGCGGCTCGGCCTCTGGCAGCGGCGCAGTTGGACGCAGTGCGGCATAGAGCGCGATGACAACAGCCACGCCGGCCAGGCCAACCGCGACCAAACCCCAGCGCGGGTTCGTCGCAGGCTCCGTATCCTCGCTGAACAGACCACTGGTATCCAGGGTCGGCACACGGCCTAACTCCCGCTCTTGCTGGGACTTCTTTAAGGCCTCCAGGATGTAGCTCATGCCGACGGGGACTCCTTCAACGCCGCAGTCGAATGGATCGTCTCCGGATGGTTGGGCGCTCGGCTCCTGTTTTGCGGGTTCGGTGTGGTTGAATTCAAGGTGCCGAGGCCATCAGCCCGCGATGTCGCAGGCGCAGCATCCTCCGCGTTCGCCCTCTCGCGCTCGGGCAACTCTGATGGATCGCTAGGTGGATCGCCAAGCGCGTCAAGAGGCTCTGGCTCGGCCGGCTGACTCAATCGCGGAATGCCAGAACGCGCCGTGACATTGTTCAATTGGATCATGGTTCGCGGCCCCACGATACCATCCGCGGCAAGGCCATGCGCGGATTGAAAGGCCTCGATGGCAAGTCGCAAGCCGCGATCGTAGAGCGGCGAACCCGGGACGGTGATCTCGGCACCGGGAACCTGCGCGAGCAGTTCGCGCAACCGCAGCACCATGTCACCGGCGGCCCCGGGGCCGATCAGGGGTACTCCGTTCGCCAGCGGTCGCCACACCAGGAGATAGTCCCCGCTCATCCGGGCTTCGAGCGCCGTTAGCGGAATGCGCTGCGACTGGTCCTCCCAGTCGAGCGTTGCCGTGGAGGCGTCGAGCGCCCCCAAGACCACGAAGCGCGCGTCCTCGGCAGTATTGGCCAGACGGAGCAAGGCGGGACGATCGGCACGCCGCAAATCGCCTAACGTCCCCTGTCCGCGCTCGCAGCGCAGACCCAGCGCCGGCAGTCCGGCACAGGGATCCGGGGAGGGCAGGGTCACCTCCTGCAATCCCCAACGCCCGAGCAGCGTCGGCAGTGCCTCTGCCTCCGAGCGAGCCGCGCGATCAATGATCACAGCGGCCTCGGCCGGATCCATCTCGCTGGGCGCGGGGGAGGAGGGTCGCTCCTGTTCTGTCTCATCGTCCTGCTCGCCTGCGCTTGCCGGGTTCGCCGCGGACAGGGCACTCGTCACCTCTAGGATCGGCGTATCCTCGGGCGCGCGGTCACCTGCTGCGATCCGCGCCGACTCCGACGCCGCATCACCCGCATCACTGGCCAGTTCGACATCCGCCGGGCCAAGATCCTCGACATCCGACTCACCATCAGGCGCAGACTCCGACTCAGGCGCGGCCTGCGCAACTTCCGCTGCCTCCGGCCCTCCCGTCGGCGCGATCCCTGTTTGAGGTTCAGCATCGCCGCGATCGGTCACGGCGCCCAACCACCCCGCAGCCGCTGCCCAGCGCTCGGCCGGCAGGGTGTCCAATAGGGCGCGTGGTGAGTGGCCCGAGAGCGCCGAGTAACCGAGCCAACCGGCCACCATCATCAGCATCAGTGCCGCGGCCACCCCGAACGCCGGTCGGATCGCCGGGCGCGGCGGGGCATCGATGGACTCGCCCTGGACCTCGCGCGCCGCCGTTTTCACGATCGCCGGTGTCACCTGCGAAGCACGGGTGACACAGGCGCCGAGGAGCGCACGATCACAGAGGATGTTCACCAAGCGGGGAACGCCCCCCGCACGCTGATGGATCAAGCGGATTGCGGCAGCCGTGAACAACGGCCGGTCAACCCCGGCGACCGCCACACGATGTCGAATGTAGTCCCGGGTTTCCGCCAACTTGAAGGGACGCAAATGGAACCGCGCCGTGATTCGCTGATTGATCTGGCGCAGGGCATCGCGCTCGAGCATCCGACGCAACTCGGGTTGCCCAATCAGAAAGATCTGCAACAATTTGTGTTTGGTCGTTTCGAGGTTGGTCAACAACCGGACCTGTTCCAAGACCTTCGGGCGCAGATTTTGGGCCTCATCGATGATCAGGACGGGCCGACGTCCTCTGCCATGCGCATCCAAGAGGAAGGCATTGAGCCGGTCGATCAGGGACTTGATCGAGCGTTCGCCCTCTGGCACGGGAATGCGGAATTCATCGCACAGATTCAGCAGCAGTTCATTGCCAGTGACCGCCGGGTTCAGAATCAAGGCCACATCGACGCCCGCGGGCAACTGCTCGAGGAACGCGCGACACACGGTCGTCTTGCCCGTTCCCACTTCACCGGTCAGCAGGACAAAGCCCCCACTCTCGCCGACGCCATAGAGGAGATGCGCCAGTGCTTCCTTATGTTGCTCACTCAAAAAGAGATAATGCGGGTCCGGCGCGATCGAGAAGCTGGGCTCCTTGAGGCCGAAATATTTCGGATACATGGCGCTGACGCGCGGTGCGCCGTTCGGTGCGGGGACGCTTTCCACCTGGGGCGCTCCCGGCGCCGGTGACCGCGCGGACGTCGGGGTGGGCGCCAACACATCGGGCGCGGCGACACCGATCCCAAGCACGGGGTGCCTGTCGGGGGCGGAGTCCAGGACGGTTGCTCTGACCCCCTGGCCGCCCATCTGGGTCGGTGTCAGTGCGACCAGGCGTTGCACCTCATGCCGCTTCTCACGTAACAGCCTTAGGATCAACGCCGTTCCCGCATTGCCGACATTCAGCCACAGCACTTGGGGGGGCGCGCCGAGTCGCAGGCTGCGTTGTTTGAAGCCATCGTCCTTCGAAACCAGGACGTATCCCTCAGTCTTCGCGAACTCCCATACGACGCGATCCGCGGCACCGCGGAGCCCAACCGTCTCGACGTGACTGCTCCCTGGATAGAGATCCGCGAGCAAGCCCGGGAGCTTTGAGCTCAAATTCTCGTCGAGCAGTAATTTCATCGCGGGCGCGGGTCACTGGATGCTGACGCGCGTTGCGCGGCATAGGCTAAAGCGGCTCGCACATGCCGCGGCTGCAGGCTGGGAAAATCGGCCAACAGCGCGCCTTCGGTCATCCCCCCCGCCAAGTACTCCAGCAGGTCGTGGACACAGATGCGTGTCCCGACGAAACAGGGCTTCCCATCGCGAATCTCAGGATCGCTAGCAATCAGTGAACTTGAGTCCAGCACAGTCATCAGAGGCTTCTCGATCGAGCCGTCACATCAACAAGGAAGCGACAAGGACATGAGGTGAACCAAACGCAAACCATGCGAGCAACCAGAGGATAACGGGTGTCAGGATGAATCGCCTGATGACCGATGTCACCCAACCGTAGACAACCACGACGAGCATGATACGTCCAACATCAAGACGAGATCGCCACGAGCCGATTGACCCGACGTGGAAGCGAGAACCGATGCCGAGGAAGACGACCAGGGTGTGCGTCCTATCAAGGTCGGGATCTGAGTGCGCAAGAAGGGTATCGCGGCCGGTGATGGTCACCGCCCGCGGTCAGTGAACCGGAGCGTACGGGTATCGGATAGGCAGGGTCGGGATTCATGCCGCGCACGCGAACCTTAAATCCGTGGGTCTGGGTTGGTGGGCCGTGTAGGATTCGAACCTACGACCGATGGATTAAGAGTCCACTGCTCTACCAACTGAGCTAACGGCCCGCGCGTGAATTGCGATCTTGTTCGGCCTCATCCCGCGAGCGAGAGATGATGCCAAGACTGACGTCAGAAAATGGGGTGGACGATGGGGCTCGAACCCACGACCACAGGAATCACAATCCTGCGCTCTACCACCTGAGCTACGTCCACCATAGTCACTTGCAACACATTGGCACTGACACGAATCCCTCACGCATACCGACCTGTATCTCGTTGGCGCGCTCGGCAGGACTCGAACCTGCGACCCACGGCTTAGAAGGCCGTTGCTCTATCCAACTGAGCTACGAGCGCCAGTTGCATGCGCATCGAAGCCGGCATTCAGGGGCTGAACTCGCGTGAGTCCGCAATTGGTCGGGGTAGAGGGATTCGAACCCCCGACATCCTGCTCCCAAAGCAGGCGCGCTACCAGACTGCGCTATACCCCGATTCCGAAACTCGTCTCAGAAACCGAAGAACCGGAATCATACGCTTGACCGCCCCGGCAGTCAACTAAAGAGAGCGTCACGGCGTCGACTCCGCTGACCGGCGCGCGGCGGATCACGCCAGCCCCGCGCACCGTTTGCATCCGCTCCCGTCATGGTTATCATGCCGCTCGAACATCGCAACACAAGGGCGAAGATGAGCGCACAGCTTCTGGATGGCAAACGGGTCGCCGCGGAGATCCGCGCCGAGATTCGCACCCGCGTCGAGGCGCGCCGCGACGCGGGTCAGCGCGCACCTGGGTTGGCCGTGATCCTCGTTGGGGCGGAGCCAGCGTCCCATCTCTACGTACGCAACAAACGCGCGGCCTGCGCCGAGGTCGGATTTCACTCTGAACTCATTGAGTTGCCGGCCGAGGTCAGCCAAACGGCACTGCTCGAGTGCATCGACCGACTCAATGCCGATCCCAAGATCGACGGAATCCTCGTGCAACTGCCATTGCCCGCGCAGATCGACGAGGCCGCGGTCACGGAGCGCATCCTACCCACGAAGGACGTCGATGGCTTCCATCCCGTCAACGTCGGCCGTCTGGTGCTGCGCCGACCGTTGCTGCGACCCTGTACCCCGAAAGGCATCATGACGCTCTTAGCGCGCACCGGTCAGTCACTCGAGGGATTGGATGCCCTCATCATCGGACAATCCAACATCGTCGGCCGCCCGATGGCGCTGGAACTCCTCGCCGCGCGCTGCACCATCACCGTCTGCCATAGCCGCACCCGAGGACTTGCTGCGAAAGTGCGCGCCGCCGATCTGGTGGTCGCCGCCCTTGGCCGACCCGAATTCATCCAGGGCGAGTGGATCAAGCCCGGGGCGATGCTGATCGACGTTGGCATCAACCGCACACCGGACGGTCGGCTGGTTGGCGACTGCGATTTCCCGAGCTGTGCCGCGCGCGCCGCATGGATCACACCGGTTCCGGGCGGAGTCGGCCCGATGACCATTGCCAGCCTGCTCGAAAACACCCTCAGCGCCGCCGAGCACGCCGAGCAGTAAGCGGCGGCGCCTGCTCACCAGCACATCCGGCGAGGTCACTCAGCGCAGGAATGCCGCCTCCAAGTCCGCCGGAGTCGCGCTCACCTGGTTGCGTGGTTGCCAGACGGGCAGGCGCCGGGCATAGAGCACGCCGAGGGCAAACCCGTCATCGGACTGCAAGAAACGGGCTGCCTCGATGGGGTCCGACGCCGGCTCCACCGTGCTCGCGTGGACCTTCTGTTTCCAGTCCTTCTGCTCGGGCCGAAAGGTCTGGCACGGGCTCAACACCTGGAGAAAGGCAAAGCCGGGATGCTCGATCGCCGCCACCAGAAGTGTCGTCAGGCCGCTGGGGTCGCCGGCAAAACCACGCGCAATGAAACTCGCGCCCGCGGCGAAGGCGATCGTTGCGGGTAGGAAGGGACGCAAGCCGCTGCCGTGCGGCGTGAGCTTGCTCCGGCGCCAATCCGCTTCCGTCGTCGGCGAGGCCTGCCCCTTGGTCATGCCATAGACCGCATTGTCCATGACGATGTAGGTGAGATCCATGTTCCGACGGCAAGCATGTAGAAAGTGATTCCCGCCAATCGAAAACCCGTCTCCATCGCCACCGGTGACGATCACGGTGAGATCCGGACGGGCCGCCTTGAGACCGGAGGCGAGTGGCAGGGCCCGTCCATGGATGCCGTGGAAACCATAGGTTTCGACGTAGGCGGGCAGACGTGAGGAACAGCCGATCCCTGAGACCATGGCGACGCGCTCCTGACCGAGCTGGAGGTGCGCGAGGGCCTTGGTCACGGCCGACAGTACCGCGAAATGTCCACAGCCTGGGCACCACACGGGGGCAATCGCGGATCGATAGTCTTTCGCGCGCCGCGTTGGGGTCTCACATGGGGCATTCATCTCAAGCCTCTCGGGTGGGCTGGTCACGTTCGACGGCGTCCAGGATCTCGCCGGGGCGCAATGGCAAGGGGCCAGGTCGGGCATAGGAGCTCGCATGTCCCGGCAGCACCCGGAGCGAATGCAGATAGGCGAAACATTGAGCCCCCTGATTCTGCTCCACCACCAGGATCTGGCTTGCACCGCCGAGCGCGTCGAGCAAGGCTGCCCGTGGCAAGGGCGCGAGCAGTCGCAGGGCAATAGCCTTGGTTGGCGACCCGGCCGCACGCAAACGCGCGGCGGCCTCGAAGACCGCTCCGGCGGCAGACCCCCAGGTCAAGAGCACGCGTTCTCCCTCGCCACGAATCTCGGCCCATGCGCTGCCATAATCGAAATCGGTCAACTTGCGCAATCGTTTCTCGAGTTGTTCGAGATGATCGGCGGCACGACTCGAGGGCGTACCAGCCTCATTGTGCTCGAGCCCGTCAGCCGTGTACATGCCACCCGGCATCCCTGGCAGGGTCATCGGCGAGATACCCGTCGCAGTCGACCGGTAGCGACGATGATCGGAGTCCGCCAGGGGCGCGATCACACGCTGCAGCGGTGCCTGACCGGCGCCACCAAACGGCTGATCGGTGAGCGGGTCGACGATGGCACGCGACTGTCCAAGGATTTGATCGGAGAGCACGATTGCCGCCGTCTGGAGATGTTCCGCAAGCCGTACCCCCCACTCCACCGTCGCGGCGCAATCACGAATCCCCAAGGCCGCCAGGACCAGATGTGGGGCATCGCCGTGCAACCCATGTAGCGCGATGTTGAGATCCGACTGTTCGGACTTCGTGGGGATTCCCGTCGAGGGACCGCCACGCTGCACATTCACGACCACCACCGGGGTCTCGCTCGCCACCGCTAGCCCCAGACCTTCCATCATCAGACTCAAACCCGGTCCGGAGGTTGCCGTTAAGGACGGCACGCCACCGAAGGACGCACCGATGATCATATTGACCGAGGCCAGTTCATCCTCGGCCTGCAAGAGCGAACCGCCAAGTAACTCCAAACGCGGCGCGAGCCACTCGAGCATCTCACTGGCCGGAGTGATCGGGTAGGCCGCGACGAACCGCACACCACCCCGCACCGCGCCCAAACCCGCCGCCTCGTTGCCGCTGAGATTCCACCGCGCCGCAACCGGGGCTGCCGCGCCGCCCCCTGACACGCGAGGTGGATTCAGGCCCAGGTCCACACCGGACGCGTATCCGGCACGAACCCCAGCAAGCGACGGGGCCAAGATGCGCTCGCCTTTCTCGCCGAGCGTGGCACGGACCCCCGCCTCAAGCGCCTCGAAAGGCAGCCCTAACAGAGCGCCAACCGAACCGAGTGCGACCATGTTCACGCGCCCCTCAGGCAGGGTGCTGGCCAAGTCCCTCCAGGGCAGGGCATGCACCGAGGCGCCATGACCGCCAAGCACTGCGGGGACCTCGTCGTGGCGCGCATCGGTCAGAATCATGCTGGTGCACGCGAGCGGCAACTCATCGGCGAATCGCCCCACAGTGTCCCAATCCAGTGCAACCAGAAGGTCGAAATGGTCTCCCATGCATTCGACTGGGTGCGGCCCGAAACGCAGCATTGCAGCGGACTCACCGCCCCGAATCTGTGGCCCCGCGGAGCGTCCGAGCAGCCCGTAATACCCTGTGTGCCCGACTGCGGCCAGCAGGATGAGCCCCGCCGTTACGGCCCCACTGCCGCCAGAACCAATGATGGCAATGGCAGTGCCCGGGTCGTGTGTCAATCGCTCGTTCATGATGCAGAATGCCGATTCGCAAAGAGACCTTCCCGTGGCAACAGGCCGTCGCCGAGCCTGCGCAATGGGTGCCTCATCATACTCCGCCGCGCGTCCCGATTCCCGCCCGTCTACCGGTTGGATGCAGACCCATCCTGCCGCGACGGATGCCCCAGCAGGGCGGCGAATCCCGACACCCGGGCACGCTCATGCACTGTCGGAAATCCGACAATCTCCATCAAGGTGCCGCCAGGGCGCTGTTCCCACGAAAAAATTCTTGATGGCATTGGATTTGCTTTCAGTGATGACAGCAAGCCTTTGAGGACGCATACATGCAGCGGCGAACAGTCACGATCAACGACACCACCTTGCGCGACGGTGAACAGTCCGCGGGAGTAGTCTTCTCGCTCGACGAGAAACTGGCCATCGCCAGCGGGCTCGACCGCCTTGGGGTCCCGGAACTGGAGATCGGGATTCCCGCGCTGGGAGCGGAGGAACGCGAGGCGATCCGCGCCGTGGCAGAACTTGGCCTGACGGCCCGCCTGATGGTCTGGACCCGAATGCATGAAGGCGACATCGCGCAATGTCGCGGACTCGGGGTCGACCTGGTCGACCTTTCGATCCCGGTCTCGGATCAGCAGATCCACCACAAATTGCATCGTGATCGCACCTGGGTGCTGGAGCAGATTCGCCGGCAGGTCAGCGTGGCCCAAGACCTAGGCTTGGCGGTCTGCGTCGGTGCCGAGGACGCCTCACGCGCCGACCCGGAATTCCTCTGGCGTGCGGCGGAGGCCGCACAAGCCGCCGGTGCCCAACGCTTCCGCTTCGCCGACACGCTCGGCATGATGGATCCGTTCGCGGTTTCCGAGGTGATCCGTGATCTCTGCGCCATCGTGGACATCGAGATCGAGATGCATGCCCACGACGATCTCGGACTCGCTACCGCCAACAGCCTCGCTGCCGTCCGCGGTGGTGCCAGCCATGTGAACACGACGGTCCATGGCTTGGGGGAGCGTGCCGGCAATGCCGCGCTCGAGGAGGTCGTCATGGGCTTGAAGCACGTCCATGGCATCGACAGCGGGGTACGCTTGCAGGATTTCGGGGCACTGTCCGAACTGGTTTCAACCGCATCGGGCAAGCCCGTTGCTTGGCACAAGAGCCTGATTGGCGGAGGGGCCTTCACGCATGAATCCGGAATCCATGTCGACGGCCTCTTGAAAGATCCACTCAACTATCAAGGCATCGATCCGGCCGAACTTGGTCGGCGCCATCTCATCGTGCTCGGCAAGCATTCAGGACGGCATGCCGTTCGCCAAGCCTATGCCGAGATCCTTCGCTTCGAGCTCGATCTCGCGCAGGCCGATCAGCTCTTGCCGCTCGTGCGCCGTTTCGCCATGCAGAGCAAACGCGCCCCGGGGGCGGCGGAATTGCGGAGCTTCCTCGCCGAGATCAGCTATCCCCAAGTGACCAGTCTGCAATAGTGAACACCTCCCTGGAATCGACCCGAACACAGGTGAACTGGAGAACGATATGAACGACGACGAATTCGAGGCCGATCTTGAAGAATTGAGCAGCGCCGAGGACTTTCTCGCCTATTTTGCGGTGACCTTTGATCCTACAGTGGTGCAGGTCAACCGCCTGCACATCCTGCAGCGCTTCCACGACTATCTTGAGCAGGTTGAGGAAATGCCCGATTCCGCCATCGCGAAATGGACACTCTATGCCGACCTCCTCCAGTCCGCCTATCAGGATTTCGTGATCTCGGATGCAGCAACCGAGAAGGTCTTTCGTGTTTTTCGACTGTCGGAGCCCAAAATTGCACAGGTCGCCTTGAGCGATCTCACCGAGCAACTGCCCCATGCGGCCCGCCTTTGATTATGGTGACGCGGTGCGCGTCATTCGCAACCTGCGCAATGACGGAACCTTTCCAGGGCGCGCGACGGGGGTGCTGCTCATCCGCCGGGGCAGCACCGGTTTCGTGCGCGAGATCGGCACCTTTCTGCAAGATCAGATCATCTACTCGGTGCACTTTCTCGATGCGGACCTGATCGTCGGCTGCCGCGAGGAAGAACTGATCGCGGCCGACGCGCCCTGGACGCCCAGCCGATTCGAGTCACGCGAACAGGTCGCGGCCCGCATTCCGCTCGCACTGCGCGGCGACATCCTGGTCTCGCCGGGGGAGGTCGGCGAGGTCATCCGCGTGCTGCGCGATCACCCCAGCGGCGTCGCCTATGAGGTGTCCTTCCGCGATCGCCCCATGCTGCAAGTGCCCGAATCCGCCTTGACCGAGCCGGCCACCGCCCCGAGCCCAGCCGCGGAGAACCCAAGATGACGGATACCAGCGAGCGCGTCGTGCCGGGCATCGATTCGCCGACGGGTTCCGCCGATGGGGTCTATCGCTATCACCTCTTGCGCGCCGCGCTCGAGCGTTTTCAATGCGATCTCGCGGGGCTGGACACCGCCCAACTCAGGCTGGCGCAGGCGCAGGCGCAACAAACCTACGGGCTTGAACGTCGCGTCTTGTCGTCGGGCGAGGCCGCCGACGTGGTGATCCCGGCGCAACGGCTTCAGGACGCGGTCGAGACGCTCCGCGCGCGTTACCCGGATCAGCAAACCTTCACGACCGAACTCGCGCGCAACGGTCTCGATGAGCACAGCTTGCGCCAGGCACTGCAACGCGAACTGGCCTTCGACGCCGTGCTCCAGCGGATCGCCGGACGCGCGCCGCCGGTCTCCGAGGTCGATGCCCAGATTTTCTACGAACTGCACCGCGAGGATTTTCAGGCACCTGAGCGGCGTGATGCGCGACATATCCTCATCACGATCAATCCTGATCACGACGAGAATCAGCGCGAGGCGGCTTATGCCCGGATCGCAGGCATCGCCGACACACTCAAGCGTGACCCGGACGCCTTCGAGTCCCTCGCCAAGCGCTACTCCGAATGCCCGACAGCCCTGCAAGGCGGACTGATTGGACCCGTCGCCCCAGGGCAGCTCTTTCCCGAACTCGATTGGGCCCTATTTTTGCTTGAGGTTGGGGTCATCAGCGACATCCTCGAAACGGCACTCGGATTCCACCTCCTCATCTGCGACCGGATCAGTCCATCGGACACCATCCCTTTTGAAGCGGCCCGCGCCAAGATCCACCAACTCCTCGGTAATCGCCGAGCACGATCGGCACAAACGGAGTGGATTGCATCGCTGAATTGAGGTGTGCGCGATCAGAATGATCACGGGTGTAGGGTGGTGGGGACGGCGCGGGAGTCCTCTGGTGGATTCACCGACAAGGGACGCTCGATTCCGACACTCAAGCCATCAACCGCGCTTGAGAACCGCTCCTGGCCGCGTCCGAGACCCATGAGATCGGTGGCCCACATCCGGCCCCGATGCGTGACGAGGCAGAATCGGCGGGCCGAATCAGCCCGCTTCAAAAGCGTTCAAGCGACCTGCTTGTCATCGCCTTCCAGCTTACGAATCAATGGATAGAGATGTTCTGTTTCACGTTGAATGCGATCCATCACCAGCGCGAACATTTGCTCGGTATCTTGCAGAAAGGATGGATGGTCATCAATCGTCAACGATCGGCGTTTTTGTGAACACCACTGCTTGACATACGCATTGAAGATCCGCTTGATCTCGGTCGATCCAGAAAGAAACCGATTCGCCGTATTTTTGACGGATCGATCCGGATGTGAAATGAGTTGACCGCAGATTTCACGGTCCACCAATTCCATGTGTTCTTTAACACGATTCGTCAGATCGAAAAAGACATCACAGGTGACATCGGTATCGCACATGGAGCGATCACGAACCAGATACAGGAAGACATTCGAGAGTTCGGTGATTTTGTGATTTTGAGCATGTAACTGGGCGAACGCGACCATGGTAAAGCTCCTCCGGTCGATGGTGTTAGGCAGAATAGGTCAAGCGGTCGACAAGGTGACCCGGCAGGCCGGTCGTCTCCGTGGTGGTCCATGGTGCAGGCTGCGATCGGTGGCGCAGCTCCAGTAAACCATAGGTGTTTTGATAGTTTACGCCAAACGGACATGCTTGAGTAGTGTGCCCGAGACCGGGCAAACATCGCAGCGGCGCCGATGATCCTGCCGTATACCATGTTCTTTGTATGGCTTTAATGGCCATCAGGGCGCGACCAGTGGAAAGGTCACCGCCATGGCGGATGCGAATGCGAGCGCATTCGCAACCGCGGCCACCACTGGCGTCCCTGTTCTGTTGTACACCCAGGTGCTGAGTAGGCCATAAACCAAAAACAACGCCAGGATCACCGGGATGATGATGAGGAGGAAGAACAGGCTGTTGAGGTTCAACGCCACAGCGCCAAGCAGAGAACACACGAACAAGATCTTCGTCATCCAGTATCCGCCTCGCGCCGCCCCTCGGCCGCGTGTCGCCCACTCATCGGCCAGGGTATAGAGCAGCGTGCCAAAGAAGAGCACGGCCGCCCACGGCAACCGTTCCCAGACCGGTAAAAACGCCGTGACGAATCGATCGGTGGGAATGGCAAACACCAGGGTCGTATAGAGGGAAACCAGCAGGGTCACAACGGCGAGCTGCATCCACCGGGTGCGCGCGACGGACTGAGGCAACCGCGTCGGCTCGCCCGACAGGCTGCGCGAGCGCCGCGTCAGCCAGAGAGCCAATCCGGTCAGAACGCCATAGAGGGCGAAGTGCAAAAACAAATAGTCAACGAGCAGGATGGGCAGAACATCACGCGGTGCCGGCCATAACAACACGGGCGTGAGAACCGCAGGCACCACCGCGACGGGCCAGAAGTGCCGCCAGGGCAAACCCGCGCCACGCGGTGGCTCGGCCAGGCGTGGTAGCCAGGTCGCAAGCGGCCAAGCCAAGGCCAGGAGCCCCAGATAGAGCAGGCCCAGGGCCGATCCACGGCGGTCTAGAAATCCGCCGCCGGCATGCTGGAAGGCCTGATTCAGCCAATCCAGTGCCTCGCTCAAGGCAAGCTCGGCATAGAGTACGCCAATGTGCTCGACACCGGGCACCAGCACCAGACGGCGCTCGGTGTCCGCCGGGCGGGCGACCCCATCCCCCTGCTCGGTCCACGTCGCGTCGTCGACCGTCTCGGCGACCCGCGCCGCGCCCTGCTCGTGCAGCAACTCAGGCTCCCAAGCGCCATAGATGAACAGCAGATTCGCCAGCTGTGCCGTGGAGGTGTCGGGTGCCAGGTAAGGCGAGATCAAGACGAGTGCCGTGACCGCATACGCCTGATCCGAGGCCAATCGGGCCAGCACGTCCCCTGCCATCGAGTGGCCAAGCAGGGCCAGGCGCCCATCCGCATCGGGCTGGCGCAATCCCACCTCAACGGTTTCCACCAGCGCACGAGTGAGCAGCCGTCGGCGCAGCTCCTGTTCGGTGAAATCCGCGGTGAATGGAGTCGTGTTGCGCCCATGCCCCGGAAAATCGAAGGTCGCAACCAGATACCCATTCAAGGCCAAGGTCATCGCATAGGCCTGCATCAATTGCTGGGAACCCGCAAAGCCATGCGCGATGACGACCAGCGGACGGGTCGCCGTGTCCGGATCCTTGGATCGAAAGAGAGTGATGGGGACGTCCGCCGACCACAGCCGCGACACCTCGACATCCCGCACCCCGGACGTGAGTTGGCTCACCCCAACGCCTAGGGCACAGAGCGACAGCAACGCCACGATGATCGGCCAACGCAACCGCATGATGTGTTCCTCGTTCTGAGTCTGGTGCGATGAGTCACGCCCAGGGCGCTGAAGATCATCGGGGGGATGACGGGCCATCCCAACCCCGCGTGCCGATTAGGCTCACCGCGGCACCCTGGCTGTTGATCGTCTCACAGGGGTAGAATCCAGTCGGGGATTGCGTGCCGGCCCCGTCCTTCACCCCGGGCACGGCACGCACCCAGGTCACGAAGCCATGTCGCCGCCAAACGGAGAGCATCCATGTTGGACAAACAACTTCTCGACATCCTCGTCTGCCCAGTCACGAAAGGGCCGCTGATCTTCGACAAGAGTCGTCGGGAACTGATCTCGATCTCCGCCCAGCTGGCCTATCCGATTCGTGACGACATCCCCGTGATGCTCGAAGACGAGGCGCGTCCGCTGTCGGCGAGCGAACTCGACGCCTATCGAGACCAGCGCTCGGGCCGCTCCAAGCCATCGGAACGATGATCCTCGCGCGGCCCACGACCAAGGCTCCGATGACGCGCCCTCCGCAAGTAGGCGCTCTGCCATCACCGCGCCCGCCGCGGCGCGGCCATCATGGTCCTCGCCACGCCCCGCCGCGAGTGACCGCTCACCTGCCAATCCTCCTGTTCGCCTTGACGCTCGGCGCCTGTGCGCACACCCGCGTGCCCGAGGCCGTCCGGGATCCGAAGCTCCCCTCGCCCGCAATCGCCGCGGTCCAACAGGACCCAGCCGCCTTCGTTGGGCAATCGGTGCGCTGGGGGGGGACCATTCTCGCGGTCCACAACGAGCCGAACCAGACCCAGATCGAGATCCTCGCCCGACCCTTGCACCGCGACGGTCGTCCGCATGACACGGATCGCATCCTCGGACGCTTCCTGGTCATCTTTGCGGGATTCAAGGATCCGGCAACCTTTCCCACGCATCATCGTCTGACTGTGGTCGGCCCATTGCAAGGGATCGCGATCCGCGATGTGGGAGAATTTCCCTACCATTACCCGCTCGTCGAGGCGCAGGCCTGGTTTCTCTGGCCACCCCCAATCCCGCGCAATGCCTTGCCACCGGTGTACGCTGATCCTTGGTTCAACCCCTGGCCATGGGCTGGACCCTGGCCCGGACCTCGAATGGGAGTTCGTTACGGACTCTGGTATTGACGTCCAAGGTCGTTGCCGCTCACTTGAGGAGGAACCATCCAGATGCCACAGCATGCCTACAGCGCCATGCTCGCAACCACCCTCGCCCTCGTGCTGCTCGGCGGTTGCGCGAGCTCACGCGATTGTGTCGGCGTGATCGGGGCGAGCGGCTTGACCCCCGACACCGTGGTCGCGCTCGGCCAGGGTGAAGGCGCGATCGTCACCTGGGGCGGGGTGATCGCGCGCGCACACAACCGCCCTACCGAGACGGACATCGAGACCATCGGCTATCCACTCGATCGCTGCGGTCGTCCCGTGGCCACGGAGTCAACCATCGGTCGCTTCATCCTAGTGCAACCTGGTTTTCTCGAGCCCACCGAATATCGTCAGGGACGCCAGCTCACCGCGACCGGTCGGATCGCCCCGGCGCGGGAGGGTGACATCGGAGCCACACGCTACAGCTTTCCGGTTCTCGACCAAGCGGTCGTGCGACTCTGGCCAGAAGATGCACCCGCAGCCCTGGGCGGCTGGACCCCGCGACCACGGCCCTGGTTCAGTATCGGTCTGGGCAACTGGAACTATCGGGGCGTGGGTGGCGGAATCGGCGTGAGCTTTTAGCGCGTGACCAACAGACGAAGCGCATCGAGACGCAAACTCGCTCCGCTCAAAGCCTGATCAAGCTGCTCCCGGCGGCTCGTCAAGGCCGCGATCTCATCGGGCCGGACGTTCGGGTTGATGGCCGCGAGGGCTCGCAGACGCGCGATCTCCTCGCTCAGGACCGCATTCATCCGCGCCCGCGCTGCCGTGCGCAACGCGGGCATCGCCGCCTGCGCCATCGTCTCGACCGTCTCGATCAACGACCGAATCGACTCAGCCCGCGCACTTAGAAGAGCCTGGGCGAGGTGCGGATGGTGGCTCGCGCAGCGCGCATCAATGGCGTCGTGGGCAATCGCATCGGCATGATCGCACCCTGCCGGGTCAACCAGGAAACGCCGGACCATGAGTGGAAGGTACCGATCGGCCTCCAGTCCACGGGGTGCCTGACACTCCACCACATAGAGGGCCTCTAGCAACAGGCTGGTGGGCGCAAAACGCTCATCCCGCATGATGCCGAGCGCCACCGCGCCACGATCCCCGGCGATCAGCAGATCCATCGCGCCGCGCACCATGGGATGTTCGCGGGTGATGAAGGCCCAATGCTCGTGGGCCAGCGCCACGCTCCGGCTGAAGGTGAGCTGCAAGCCGTCAGCGGGCAACTCGGGAAAGGATTCGTTCAGCATGTGCGCACCGGGGCGCAGCGCCAACGAATCATGGGCCGCGGGTTCATACTCGACCCCGAAGTGATCCCACAGACGTCTGAGATACTCGGCGAGCGCCGGGTCCTGCTCCTCTTCGAGCAGGGCCGCAACCAGGGCCGCACCGCGTTCAGGACGATGTGAATGGAGCTCGAGCAACCGGTCCCGCCCCGCGGCGAGTTGCTGATTGAGCGACGCACAGCGGCGTTGGGCCTCGGCCACCAGCATCACGGTGCGCCGCGGATCCGCGAGGGCCGCATGCAGGGGCTCGATCAGGTCCTGATAGACGGCGGGTGCCGCGGGACAGATGGCCTCGAACGCCTGCAAGCCCTGTGCATACCAACGAAACAACACCTCGCTCGGACCGCCCACCAGATAGGGAACATGGAGTTGGACGGGATGCTGCTGTCCGATCCGATCGAGTCGCCCAATCCGCTGCTCGAGTCGATCCGGATCCAATGGGAGATCGAAAAGAACCAAATGATGGACGAACTGAAAATTCCGTCCTTCACTGCCGATTTCGGAGCACAGCAGGATACGGGTACCGTCCTCCACCGCGGCGAAGTAGGCCGCGGCGCGGTCCCGCTCACGCAGCGCAAGCCCTTCATGGAACACGGCGGCATGGATTCCAGAGCGCCGGAGCAAAACGTCGCGCAGTTCGAGAACCGTGCTCGCCGCGGCACAGATGAGCAAGACCTTATGGGGATGCAGACGTGCTAAAAGCGCAATCAACCAGTCGATGCGCGGATCCAACGCAAGCCAGTCGGGACCCAGGCTCCGCTCCGGTGTCAGTCGCGCGCAATCCCGGCTGTTGAGGGCCGCGTAAGCGGCGGGCTCGGGCAGGGGCGCGGGGTGGAGCACGCGACCTGGGAAGCCCGGAATGCTCGCACGGGTATTGCGGAACATGACCCGTCCCGTGCCGTGGCGATCCAACAGACGCTCAAGGATGGTCGCCCGCTCCAAACCCTCGTGTTCGCCCAAGCGCGCGCTGATCAGCGCCTGGTCCGCCGCGCCGAGAGGCTCCCCATCAAGGAGACGTCCAGCCAACGCCGCCACGGGCGCGTGATCGCGTTCTTCGGCCACAAAGCGCTCATAGTCCGAGAAGCGCTGCGGATCGAGCAGTCGCAGGCGCCCGAAGTGGCCCGCTCGGCCTAACTGCTCGGGCGTCGCCGTCAGCAACAGCACCCCGGGAGTCCGCGCGGCGAGTTGCGCCACCAGGCGGTACGCATTGCTGACGCGATCCTCGCTCCACTCGAGGTGATGTGCCTCGTCGACCACGAGCAGATCCCACTGCCCTGACACCAGGGCCTGTTCCGCGGCCGGAAGGCGAAGAATCCAGTCAGCGCTGCACAGGACCAACTGATCGGCGAGAAACGGATTCGCATCCGGCAAGGAGGCAAAGCGCTCCTGATCGAAGAGCGCGAAACGCAGATTGAATCGCCGCAGCATCTCGACCAGCCATTGATGGAGCAGCGGCTCGGGCGTCATCACCAGGACGCGTGCGGCGCGACCGGTCAAGAGCATTTGATGCAGAATCAGCCCCGCCTCGATGGTCTTACCCAACCCGACCTCATCGGCCAGCAAGACCCGCGGCGCCTCACGACGCGCCACCTCGCTCGCAATTTCGAGTTGATGGGCCAGCAGCGCGATGCGCGCCCCCAGCAGACCCTGGACGGGTGAGAGCGCCTCGCGCATCCGCAGCCGCCAGGTCCGCCAGCGCAAGTCGAACCAATGGTCGGCATCGAAGCGCGCGGACAGCAAGCGTTGCGCCGGTCGGTTGAGCCGCAAGTGATCATCGAGTTCGGCCTCCGACAGGCGACACAGCGCACCGCTGCCGTCCACGCATCGATAGCGGATTAGTCCTGCGGTGTCACCCTCCTCCACCGCCTGAATCAGCCACGCCCGCCCAGCGCGATCGCGCACCCATTCACCCACCTCGAGAATCACCCGCACGAGCGGCGGATTGGGCAGCGCGTAGACCCGACGTTCACCAGTCGCCCGATAGCACACCTCGACGCGACGCGGCGCAACGGACTCGACGATCCCCAGGCCCAGCTCGCTTTGGGTCTCACTCAGCCAGCGCTGGCCTGGGACGAATGACGGCATCGTCGGAATCCACTCGGATGATGACAAGACGCCGACAAATCAGATGCGCTTGCGATAGTCGAGGATCAAGTTCACCCCTTGCCGCTTCCCCTCCGGCAGGGCGCGCACGATCGCGCGACCAAGCGACCGCGGTACCCGCTCGCACAAGCGTGCGACCGTATAGGGCGGCAATCCCCCCGCCAGACGCACCGCCTCGGCACGGGGGATGTCTTCGAGCAGGCGCAGTTGATGCGGCTCACGCAGTCGCAGGAAGTGTAAGCGCGCACGCGCAAAGTCCCCTTGCCGACAGTCCAGACGGACGGTCATGGTTTCGGCGTCCTCGTCGTGCGCGGGATCACTCGGTGCACGGACAAGCATCGGATGAGATGGGCGGGGGGGCGGCGGCAAACTCTTCTTCATCGATTCCAATCAACTCCATCACTCGGTTACCAGGCACCGAATCGGTGCCTTCATGAGTACGCAATGCCGAGCGTGATTCGCCCGAAGCGGTTGATGTCACGCGGCTCGATTCAATCAGGATCAACCCGAGACGTCAGACCCATTCGGGTCACGACTCGACGGATCAGCGCTCGGAACGGATGGACGCGAATTGCGCGGAGGATGCGCTGGAGCCGCATCGGGTCAACGCCGAGCCCTAGGGCGCCGGACGTGAGGAGCCCCCCAAGGGGTGACCCATTGCGCCGCGATGATCAGAGCGGCGGTGTGACGCATGCGTGACACCGCGTCGCGGGCTCCGAGGGATGGGGCACGCATTCAGGCGGTCAATGCCTGAGGGAGCACCGTTGGACCGAAGCGCGCGAACGCCCAGGAGCGAGCGCCCTGACTGTCTGCTGTCGAGACCAACCGTTCATCCAACACATGCCTTTGTGACCAAACACACACCCGCACCGGCTCCAATCGATCTGGGAAGGTGGCGAGGGGCCGGTATTATGCTCGCCATCGAGCAGGCGTGACAAGCGGTTCCAACAGAATGGCGCCAAGCGGTCGCCCGGGGACCCTGATCCGCTTCGGGCGCCGCCAGAACCGGCCGTGGAGAAAAACCTGGCGTGATGCATTCGCTTCATCGCGCTCAGGCCATCTGGCAACCGTCCGATCAGGGCGCTCGGGCAAGCGCTTGCGGTGCCTGCCCAACGAGCGGCTAAGCGATGCCCTCGTAGACCACGGGAACGCGACGGTTGAGATTGGTGAAGAGTTGGTAGGCGATGGTCCCGCTCGCCTGGGCCAATGCGGTGGCCGAAACCTGTCGCCCCCAGAGTTCCACGGGGTCGCCGATGGCCGCATTCGCAATTCCGTTCAGGTCGATCGTGATCAGATCCATCGACACCCGCCCGATGAGGCGTGTCAACTGGCCCTTGACAGCGACCGGCGCACCATCGATGGCATGGCGCGGATAACCGTCCGCATAACCGACCGCCGCAACGCCAACCCGGGTTGGCCGCTCACAAACGAAGCGCCCGCCGTACCCGATGGGCTCTCCCGCGTCGACCTCACGCACTGAGATGAGTGCGGTCTCGAGGGTCATCGCTGGTCGTAAGGAAGCCGCTAGGGGATGCGGATGCAGCATCGGGGAAACGCCATAGAGCATGATCCCCGGCCGTGTCCAATCGGCATGGGAGCGCGCACAGGACAAGAGCGCGGCGGAGTTGGCGAGACTGCGCGGCGCCGATAGGTGCTGACAGACCTGCTCGAAACAGTGCAGCTGCCGCGCGGTGAATGGATGCTCCGGTTCATCGGCACGCGCGAAGTGTGACATGAGCACGATCGTGCCAATCTGACGGCACTCGGCGAGTGCCGCATAAGCCGGCGCGAAGTCAGTGGGCGCAAAGCCCATGCGATGCATCCCGGAATCCATCTTCAACCAACAATCGATGCGGTGGCGTGGGCGGGCCTGCCGCAGCCACTCCAATTGGGGCCAACTATGCACTACGGGGGTCAGTCTTGCGTCGTCGATGAGCGGCAACTCCGCGGGTGAAAAAATCCCGTCGAGCAGCAGGATCGGCGCACTGATGCCGCTCTCACGCAGTTCGAGCGCCTCCTCGACACAGGCCACCGCGAACCCATCGGCCTCCCGCGCCAAGGCGCGGGCAATCGCGATCGCGCCATGTCCATAGGCATTGGCCTTCACGACGGCGAGCGCGCGCGCGCGCGGCGCAAGTCGTTTAGCGAACCGGTAATGTTCACGCACCGCGTCGAGGTCGATGCGAGCACGCAGCGGACGGGCCATGCAACGCTCTCGTGTGATGTGGTCGGATGGGGGCAGTCGCCTCGCCACGACGGGCCGGGATCCGGCCTCGGTCACGCGCGCTCCCAACCGGGTCGGTGACGAACGCAGCGAACGGACAAGGATGGCATCATGCCATCGTCGATCCCGTCGTTGAAGTTGGAGTTGCTGTCGCGAACGGCGCCCATGCCGGATCGTGAACCCGCGTCAGTTCAGCGCTCCAGGCTGCTGAACACTCGAGCGCGCGACGTCAGTGGGGCGGTCGGCCCCGATGGCGTGGTTCGCGTCCAGAAGGAGCGCGGCGGCAACCGCCGCCTGCCCGAGCGACAAGCCGCCATCGTTGGCCGGTACCTGGCGGTGCAGGAGCACCTGACACCCCGCGCCCTGGAGTTGGCGCGTCACCGCCTCCAGTAAGAGGTGATTCTGAAAAACCCCGCCCGAGAGGGCAATGGTCCGCACCCCATGCGCGTCGGCCAGTTCAAATGCCAGGTCGCTCAGCGCACGCGCGAAGCCGCGATGGAAGGACGCGGCAATCCACGCGGATGAGCGGCCGCGCGCCAGGTCGGCGAAGAGGGCCGACCACAGGGGGTGGGGATCCAGAAGGACACCATCGGACCCAGCGACCCGTGCAAAGGGGTAACCCTCATCGACCTCATGAATGGCGAAACTTGCCAACGCCTCGAGCTCGATCGCTGCCGCTCCCTCATCACTCAGCACCTCGGGTCCCACTTGGAGAGCGGCGGCCACGGCATCGAACAGGCGCCCGGCTGAACTCGCCAACGGGCTATTCAGTTGGCGCTCGATCAGCCTCTGCATCAGCGCGAGCGGCTTGCTCTGCAGCCATCGCACCACCGCCAGTTCGCCATAGCCATCCCGCCAGACCGACCAGCCGCCGGCGCGCTCCAGTTGCGCGAAGAGATTGCGCCAGGGCTCGCGGATGGCACGCGTCCCCCCGGGCATGGCCACCGGTGCCAAACTCGCCAACCGGCGGAACGCCCGATAGTCACCGAGCAGAAATTCGCCTCCCCAGAGGGTCCCATCAGCGCCATATCCAAGACCATCGAGCATGAGACCGAGCACCGGACCGCCATCGAGCGGCCAGCCATTCTCAGCCAGCACGGAGCCAAGATGCGCATGGTGATGGGGGACCGTGATCAGGGTCTGCCCGGTTTGCGCGGCCCAATCGCGACCCATCAGAGTCGAGCGGTAATCGGGATGCGCATCGACAACCAAGACCTCGGGATGGCACTGGAAGAGTTCGAGGTACAGGGAGATGGTGCGGCTGAACTCCCGGGTGGTCTTGGCGTCCTCGAGGTCACCGAGATGTTGCGACAGGATGGCCTGGCCGTCGCGGACCAGGCAGATCGTATTCTTCAGCTCGCCGCCCAGGGCGAGCAGTGGTGGCGTCCGCGCGAAACCAGGCGGCAACCCCAAGGGCGTCGGAGCATAACCACGGGCTCGTCGCAACACCCGCGCCTCCCCCGCCATGAACCGGACCACTGAATCATCGACACGGTTGACGATGTCGCGATCATGCAACAGGAACGCATCCGCAAGACCACTGAGACGATCGCGGGCCTCCGTGTTCTCGACACACTGCGGCTCTTCGCTCAGATTACCACTGGTCATAACGAGCGGATGCGACCAGGACTGCAACAGCAGATGGTGGAGCGGACTGTAGGGCAACATCATGCCGAGGGTCGATTGTCCCGGAGCGATCCGCGGGGCCAAAGGTGGACCTGCGGGTCCGGCACCCTCCGGCGCGTCGGTGCGCCGTTCTAGGAGTAGGATCGGCGCGGCCGGACTGGCCAGGATCTCAGCCTCTTGCTCACTCAACCGGCAATAGCCGCGCACAACGTCGAGGTCGCGCGCCATCATGGCGAGCGGTTTCGCATCGCGTCGTTTGCGCCGCCGCAACTCCGCAACCGCCTCGGCATGGGTCGCATCACAGGCGAGATGAAAGCCACCGATCCCTTTGATCGCCAGGATGCGTCCCGCGCTCAGAAGCCGGCTCGCCGCCGTGATGGCATCCAATCCGCTGCGCTCGCCCGCATCCACATCTCGCCCCCGCGCATCCAGCAACCACAGCCGCGGACCACAGACCGGACAGGCGTTTGGCTGGGCATGAAAGCGTCGATCCGCTGGATCCGTGTACTCGCGCGCGCACTCCGCGCACAAGGGGAAGGGGGCCATGCTGGTGCGTGCCCGATCATAGGGGATGCCCTTGACGATGCTCAGGCGCGGCCCACAATGTGTGCAATTCGTGAAGGCGTAACCGTGCCGTCGGTTCGCCGGATCGGCGATTTCCGCCGCGCAGGTCGCACAGGTGGCCGCATCCGGGACGATCCCAGTGTGCGCGGCGGTGGCCGCGCTCGCCAGGATCTGAAATCCCTCAGCGCCACCCAGTTCGGCCAGGATCTGTTCGTCATGGATCACCGACCGCTCGAGATGATCGATGCGCGCCAAGGGCGGACACTCTGCCACCAACCGGGTGAGAAAGACGCTCACGGCGCTCGCCTCGCGCGGGGAGTCCTGGAGAACGCGAATCAGCACGCCCTCCCCGTCATTGCGCACATCCCCCACGAGGCCACAGTCGCGTGCGAGACGCCACACGGTCGGGCGAAAACCGACGCCCTGCACCAGTCCACGGACTCGAATCGACTCTGCTTGCATGGGCACCTAATCCGATTGAATGAAGAGTCCGTGGTCGCGGCACACCTGCTCGCGCGTCACCGCAATCCGTTCCGGTTGATCCCATCCGCCCGGTTGCCCCCATATGGTCGGATGACTCTTGAACACAAGGCTGACCTCGCCGGATCATGACCACCATCTTGACCATCATCCTACTCCTGGCCGTCGCTGCGATCCCGGTCGGCGTCCACCTCGGGTTTCGCGCCCCGCGCAGACGCGAAACCGGCTCTCCGGCGGACTTCGGCCTGGCCTACGAGCGGGTCACCATCCCCACGCTGCGGGGTCGTCACCTATTCGGGTGGCTGCTGCCCGCTCCCGCCGCGACCCGCACCCTCGTGATCCTCCACGGCTGGGGCGGCAATGCCGAGCAGATGTTACCCATGGCCGCGCCCTTCGTGCGGGCCGGGTTCAACGTCCTACTCTTCGATGCGCGCAATCACGGCAAGAGTGATGGCGATACCTTTTCATCACTACCACGATTCGCCGAAGATCTGGGGATGGCGATCTCTTGGTTACACCGCGAGCACCGCGAGCGCGCCACCTGTGTCGCGGTGCTGGGGCACTCCGTGGGGGCCGGCGCCGCGCTCTTCGAGGCCTCGCGCAATCCCCACATCGCCGCGCTGATCAGCATCGCGGCCTTCGCGCACCCATCCCAGGTCACCGAGGATGCGGTGCGGCGGCTGCGCTTGCCACGAGTGGTCACGATGCTGATCATTCGGTACGTGGAATGGCTCATCGGTCACCGCTTCGACACCATTGCGCCGGTGAACACCATCGCCCGGATCCCCTGCCCCGTCCTGCTGGTCCATGGTGATGCCGACCGCGTCGTGCCCATCCACGATGCCTACCACATCATCGCGCGTGCGAACCGCCCGGATCATCGGCTCCTTGAGATCGCGGACGCCGATCACGACTCGGTGGAACGAATCGAGCAACACGTCGGTGACCTGTTAGGCTTCCTCGATGGGCATTGTGCTGCCTCGGCGCGGTCCTGAACCCCGCGGGCCGCGCACGCAGCAACCAGAGGCGCACTGAGTCAACCGCCCAATCGGCCCGGGCTGTTTTAGAGTCCGAGTTCCCGCCAACGCGTCTCGATGCGTTTGACCGAGATCGGCACGGCGGTTCCGAGCGACTGGGCAAAGAGGGAGACCCGCAGCTCCTCGAGCAGCCAGCGCACCTCGTCCAGGCGCGGGTCGTTGCGACCTGCCGCGCGGCTCGCGGCGGCCCGTTCACGCCAGCGCGTCAGCAGATCCGCCATACTCGCCATCTGCTGACGGTCGCGGCCCGCGGCATGGGTCAGCTTCTCCAGACGGAGTAGCGCCGCCGTCAGGTAACGTGGATACTGGGTGAGATGCACGGCCGGAATCTCCTGGAAAAATCCGCGAAAGACCAAGCTGTCGAGCTGTTCACGCACATCCTGAACGCTGGGTTGCCAGGTCATCTGGGAGCTGCTGGCCAACCGCCCGCGCAACTGGTGATAAGCATCGAGAATGGTCTCAGCGAGGTGCGCCACCTCCCTGGCTTGCTGCTGGAGCTGCCCACGGCAGGCCTGGAGTCGTGCAGTGAACTCAGCCTGCCGCCGGATCACGGGGCCGGTGTTCAGGAAGGTGCGATCCAGCATCAGTGCCGTGAGCTCATCGAGGAGATCAAGCGATGCCAGCCGCGTGTCGCCCGCTGGTGCCGGGGCTAGGACGGGCCAGCGGGTTGTGGTGGGAGCCTTGGCATATTGGAGTCGCAGCCGTGCCAGATCGGGCAAGGTCTGGCGCAGGACCCGGGCTTGCGCATCCAGCGCCAGGGCGAACAAGCGACGCACCCCGGCGCGATGGGCGCGCAGGGCGGTGTCCTCGGCATCCAAGACCCGGATCCCAACACTACGCCCCTCATCGACCACTGCCGGAAACCCCCGCAACTGAATGCCAGCACGTGTCAGCTCGATCTGTTCGGGAAGATCACCGAAATCCCAGCGCACGAGCCCCGTGCGTTCGGACCAGGGATCCGGCAGATGGGCAAAGCGTTCCAGCCCAAGCGCGCCAAAGCGCTGGCGGAGACGGTCCGGATCCTCATCGACGGCTAACACCCGCCCGCTCTCGTCGACCAACCGCACCTTCATGCGTAGATGCGGCGGCACCGATGTCGGATCCCAGTCGTCCTCGGCAATCCGCACCTTCAGATGCTCCCAAACGAGTTCGGACAAGACCTGTGACAGGGGGCGGTCAAGCGGCGCACGACCCGCCGCCCACGCCGGCGTCAACAGCAACGCCAAGCGCGCGGCTGTTTCCGGAATGGGCACGAGCGCGGTGCGTACGCGCTTCGGCAGACCACGCAACAGCGCCGTGATGCGTGCCTCGAGCAAACCGGGAATGCCCCAATCCAGCCGTGCGGCGGTCACCTGGTTGATCAGGGGCAAGGGCACCACCAGGGTCAAACCATCCGCCGTCTCGCCAGGGGTGAAGCGATACTCGAGCGGCAAGGGTGTCGCACCGATCGCGATGCGATCCGGAAAGCGTTCGGCGGTGATCTCATCCGCGGCGTGACGCATCAGATCCTCACGCCGTAGATGCAGAATCTTCGGTTGCGTGCGGGTTATCTTGCGCAGCCATTGCTCGAACTGGGGGGCGGAATAGATTCCGCTGGGGATGCGCTCGGCGTAAAAGGCGAAGAGCACCTCATCGTCGACCAGCAGATCGCGCCGACGTGCCTTGGCTTCGAGCGCCCGCACCGACGCGATCAGCTCCTGATTGTGTCGCCAGAAAGGCGCGCGGGTCTTGAAATCACCTTCGACCAAGGCAAAGCGAATGAAGATCTCACGCGCCTCGGCAGGCCGCAGCGGACCAAAATTGACCCGCCGCTTCGCCACCAGGGTCAGGCCGAACAGGGTCACCTTCTCGTAGGCCGCGACCTGTCCGGATTTCGCTTGCCAATGCGGCTCGAAATAGCTGCGCTGCAACAGGTGTCGCCCAGCCATTTCGATCCAGGCCGGCTGAACGCGTGCCGCAATGCGCCCATAGGCCCGGGTTGTCTCCACCCGTTCGGCCACCAGGATCCATTTCGGGGAGGATTTGAAGAGGACGGAACTCGGATGGATGCGAAAGCGCGTATTGCGTGCGCCGAGATACTCGTGATGCCCCTCGAGCGCACCGAGATGGCTCAGCAGTCCGCTCAACAAGGCCCGATGGATCTGTTCCTCGGTGCCCGCGGAGACGTTCTCCTTGAACCCCATCTCGAGCAACTGCTCACGCAGTTGGCTGTGGACGTCATGCCATTCCTGAACCCGCGTGTGAGAGAGGAAGTGGCGTTGACAGCGCAGCCGGAACTGATTGCGCGACAAGACCTTGCGCTCGCCTTCAAGAAACCGCCAAAGATTGAGGAAGGTGAGGAAGTCCGAATCTGGATGCGCGAAGGTAGCATGGATCTGATCGGCGCCCGAGCGCTGCTCATGGGGTCGTTCGCGGGGATCCTGTACGCTCAAGGCCGCCGCGATGATCAGCATCTCGGCCAGGCACTGCTGATCGATGGCAGCGAGCAGCATGCGAGCGATGCGCGGGTCGACCGGCAAGCGGGCGAGACGCCGACCGAGTTCGGTTAAGTCCCCCTGATCATCGATGGCGCCCAGCTCCTCGAGCGTCCGTTCACCGTCGCGCACGAGTCGGGGATCAGGTGGGTCGATGAAGGGAAACCGGTCGATCGCGCCGAACCCGAGCATCTTCATGCGGAGGATCACCGCCGCGAGGTTGGTGCGTTGGATCTCGGGTTCCGTGTATGGCCGCCGTGCCGCGAAGTTGTCCTCACTGTAGAGCCGAATGCACACCCCTGGCGCAATTCGCCCACAGCGTCCCTTGCGTTGCTCGGCCGAAGCCTGGGAAACCCGCTCCACGGGCAGACGCTGCACCCCGCGCCGGTGGCTGTAGCGACTGATGCGCGCGAAACCCGGATCGATCACATGATGAATCCCCGGAACCGTCAGCGAGGTCTCGGCAACATTGGTGGCGAGGACCACGCGCCGAGTGCCATGGGCTTGGAAGATCCTTGCCTGCTCGCGCGGCCCTTGACGCGCATAGAGCGGAAGGATCTCGGTCGCCGGGGGATGATGTTTGCGCAGGGTTTCGGCCGTTTCGCGGATTTCGCGCTCACCCGAGAGAAAAACGAGCACATCCCCGCGCCCGCTCCGGGATAATTCCTCGACCGCCTCGGAGATCGCCTGTTGCATCGCCTCGTCGCGCTCACCGACCGACTCCTCCGCCGGGGGTCGATAGTGCACCTCGACCGGATAAGTACGACCCGAGATCTCGAGCACAGGCACGGGGGCAACGCCGGGCGTTGCGAAATGCGTGACGAAGCGGGCGGGATCAATGGTCGCCGAGGTGACGATGAGCTTCAGATCAGGCCGCCGCGGCAGCAGACCCTTCAGATAGCCAAGGAGGAAATCGATGTTCAGACTGCGTTCGTGGGCTTCGTCGATGATCAGGGTATCGTATTCGCTCAGCAATCGGTCGCGCTGGATCTCAGCGAGCAGGATCCCATCGGTCATCAGCTTGATCGCTGTCTCCGGTCGCACCCGATCGTGAAACCGGATCTTGTCGCCGACCAGCCCGCCCCGCGTCACGCCCAATTCCTGCGCAATGCGGGCGGAGAGGCTGCGCGCCGCGATCCGCCGGGGCTGGGTATGACCGATACGCCCCGCCAGACCGCGTCCGAGCTCCAGACAGAGCTTGGGTAATTGCGTCGACTTTCCCGATCCCGTCTCGCCACAGAGGACGACCACTTGATGCGCTGAAATCGCCGCGGCGATTTCAGCGCGACGCAGACTGACCGGGAGTTCTGGCGGATAGCGGAACACCGCGGGCACCGCGGCGCGGCGGCGTTCACGAATGGCCTGTGAGGCGTACAGATGCTGCCACACCCCCTCCAGGCCGCGCGCGACCGGCTCCCCAGCCGTTGCGCGCCGCCGCAGCGCACGGACGCGACGACGCAGCCGCTCACGATCCTGAGTCAGACAGGCGTCGAGTTCGAGGTCGGTTGGAAACAGGAGTTCGTTCAAGAAAAACGTGGCAACTGGAAATTGTGGGGTGCGTGTGGATGGCCTGGCGACAGACCAGCCGTGACGCCCGGCATGATGATGCAAATCGTCCTCTGCGGACAGGATAACAAGTCCCACGCACCCAGGATCGAACACGCGCCCTGCCGCCGGGACGCACGCCTCTCAGTGACGAGGAGGATGCCGACCCCGAGACCCATGCAGGCGTGTGCACCGCCCGTTAGGTTCCAGTCGCGTCTGGTCCGCTGAAATCATAATCCATTTCAGGACTCGGGGGCTGCACGAAGGGACCCTGCAACAGATCAGCGCCCGCCCGACACAGCCGCGCAATGGTCTCGGGCGCCTCGATCCCGGTCGCGATCACGATGAAACCGGAGGATTTCACGCCGCGGATGAGCGCAGCAAGTGCCTCGGCGGGCAGCGAGTGGACCGTCTCGCGCTGCAGTCTGACGAAGGTCACCGGTGCCCGGGTCAGGACCTCGCCCGCCTCGTCACTGGCATCCAAGCCATTGAGGCACACCCGAATGCCGAGACGCGCCAAGCACGTCACCCGTTCGTGCAACAGATCAGGCGCATGGGCGACCTCATCGATTTGAAATTGCAGCACGGGACGCAGGCGAAACAACTCACGTCGATTGATTTCATCGCGCACCTGTTCGAGCCAGGTCGCACGCGTCAGACTGGCGAGGGATTGGTGGATGAACAACTGCACCGGCGTCCCGGCGCGATGATGACTCATGAGGACCTCGAGCCCCTGCGTGAGCACCCAGTGATCGATCGATTCCTGCAGCCCGGAGGCCCGCGCGACCGGGGTGAAGAGAGCCGGTGGCAAGAGTTCACCGTCACTGACCACCAGCCGTGGAGAGACTTCATAGCGTGCCCGCGACGCTTGCATCAGCGTGACCATGGGCTCGAACAGGAGCTGGAGTTGCTCGGCCCGCAGCGCCGCGCGGACCGGCTCAACGGCATCGGTCGCGGCTGGGGTCGAGGTCTGCTGGGGATATCCGATGGGATCTTTCGCACCGGCGGCAAGCGCCGCCAGCGCGGCCTTGCCAGCACGAGAGGCCAGGGTGAATGCATCCCCTCCGCTTGCACACAGCGGGCACCAACCGATCCCGATCTCGGTCTCCGGCATGGCACGATGGAGCGCCTCGGCCAGCGCCGCGCCGGCGGCGGCGCACGCCTCGGCATCAGGGCGGCGCAGCAACACACCGAGTGAGTGCTCGCCCAAGCGCGCCACCCAGTCAGGCCGCAGGATGCGCTCGGCGAGCAGGACAGCGAGACGAGGCAGATCCGGGCTCGTCCCCGCCAGCGCGAAGGCGAACAAGGCCCGCTGTGCGGGATCGGCCCCGTCCTGCCCGATCAATCGGCCAAGCCGCTCGAGGAGGCGTTCGCGACTTGGCAAGCCGGTCAGCGCATCGATCAGGGCCCGCCCATGCTGACGGCGCGCCCGTTCCCGCACCCGGGCGAGTCGCTGCGTAACGCAGGCTACCAAGCGATCAGGCGGAACGGGTTTGGCGAGGAAGTCATCACCGCCGACCCGCAGCGCGGCCAGTTGTTGCTCGGTGTCCAACTCAGCGGAGAGGAAGACGATCGGGAGATCGGCAAAACGATCCTGATCGCGGATGATGCGGGTCAACTCGATCCCGGATGCGCCGGGCATATGCAGATCCATCAGCACCAGGTCCGGCTCGAAGCGGGCGAGCGCATCGAGCACGCCGAGCGGATCGATGACCCGTTCGGTCAGGATGCCAACACCTTCGAGAACACGTGCCGCGAAGAGCGCGGCAACCGGCTGATCATCAACCACGAGCACCCGGTCCGCGCGTGCGCCCGGCTCACCAATCAGGGTCAGGATGCGTTCAACGATGTGCTCGGGCGTGAGCGGCAGCTCGAGACAGGCGCTGGCACCAGCGCGCATGGCCGCCAGCCGGGGGGCGATCTCCCCGCCCTGCGCGAGGCAGACGAAGGGGATCGGTGGCGTCCCCTCGCGACGATATGCCGCGACGAGGTCGGCAAGTCGGCGTGGATCCGAGAGTCCCCGCGCATCGATCAAGAGCAACCGCGGCGGCGGCTGGCCATCACCCAGCCTGAACTGCTCAGGTGTCTCGGCGATCCCAAGCGGGAGCGCCCGGTCCCGCAGCACGCTCGCGAGCTGCGCGCTCAGCGCACGATCCTGGGTCAGGAGATGAATGGCATAGGAAGGGTTGCGCTCGAGGCTGATCGCAAGCGGGTCCACGGCAGTCCTCCAAGATGGACCAGTCTGGGAGCGCGCGACAGTGAGTGGGTTCCGCGCCAGCCGACCGGAAGTTGGGAGGACTCAATTGAACACATTTCGTTTTCTTCGTGCAAGTCCGTTGTCGGCCGCCCACCGGCGGCCGTCACCGCAGAGTCACTGGCCCCACACCCAGGAACACGTCCAGGACACCCGCCGCGAAACTGGCACCCAACCGCCGTGAGAAGGACTCGAACAGATCCCGTTTCTTCGTGTAGTCGACGATCTTCTCGGCGCCGATCAGATCGCGCGCGACCGAACTGGTGCTTCCAAGCCCGTCAACGAGGCCCAGTGCCACCGACTCTTGCCCGCTCCAGAACAGACCACTGAAGATCGCCTCATCATCCGTCAAGCGCTCGCCGCGTCCCGCCTTGACCTCGGCGATGAACTGCTCATGGAGATCGTCCAGTACGGTTTGGATGAAGGCCTGTTGCTCCGGCGGGAAGGGCGAGAAGGGATCCAGGATGCCCTTGTTCGCGCCGGCGGTCAGCAGACGCCGCTCGACGCCCAGCTCCTTCAGCACCTCCTCGAAGCCAAAGCTCCCGATGCGCACACCAATCGAGCCAACCAGACTCGCCTTATCGGCATAGATGGCATCCGCGGCCACGGCCACATAGTAACCACCTGACGCACAGAGATCCGTGGCCACGGCATAGACCGGAAGGTCCTGATCGTGCTCCTCGCGATAGTTCGCCTTCAGACGTTTGATCTCGTCGTTGATGTAGCCCGCCTGCACTGGACTGCCACCGGGACTATTGATGCGCAGGACGATCCCCTCGACCCCATCGGCCTCGAAGGCCTCGCGCAGGGCCGCGATGACGCGATCCGCGCTCGCGTCCGCTTCCGGTGCGATCACCCCGTCGATCTTGATGACCGCGGTATGGGCCTCGCCCGAGGATAGGCGATCGAATAGATCCCGCGAATTCGCCATCACCAACAACGCGATCAGGTAGGCCAACAGTAGGAATTTGAACAGGATGCCCCAGCGCCGGCCGCGTCTTTGATCACGCAGGTGATCCAGTGCCAACTGATTGATCAGGGCTCGTTCCCAGTCAGGGGAATCGGGCGCGGGCATGGGGTCGCGACGACGCGTCCAGAATGTCCACTTCATGGTTTACTCCGGCATGAGAATGCTGATTCGATCGATTCGGATGGCCCGTCCAGAGCGGTGCTGCCCGCCGCGGTGGACCAACGCTCGCACCCAACATGGATGCGCACGACCGCGCTTGCGAGGGGATGAGCCGCGACAGGAGACTGGAACCGTATCACCGCGGCGACGCGTCCGCCCCCATGAGCGCAACCTGATCGAGCCAGTCGGGCAAGACCCTGAGGTCATCCAGGCAGGCGAGTGGACCCTGCGCCATGAGTCGGGCAACCGGATGCACCCCATAGGAGACGGCCAGCGCCTTGGTCCGCGCGCTCATGGCCATTTGCAGGTCGTATTCGGTGTCACCGATCATCAGGGTGGCCGCAGCCGCGGCCCCGAGTTCATCCATTAATTCGAGCAACATTTGGGGATGCGGTTTCGACCGTGTCTCATCGGCACAACGCGTGGCCTGAAACAGCGGGCCAAGCCCGGTTTCAGCCAGGGCTTGCGCGAGACCATGACGTCCCTTGCCCGTCGCAACCGCCAGCCGGTAACCGCGCGCCGCAAGCGTCTCGAGCGTTTCGCGAGCACCGGGGAAGAGCGCCGCGGGCGTGGCATCGACCTCGAGGAAATAGCGTCGGTAACCCGTCTCCAAGGCACCACGGGTTGCGGCATCACCCCGCGGCAGCAGACGCAGGATCGCCTCCTCCAGACCCAGGCCGATGACCTGCCGGGCGACTTCGCGCGCGGGTGGGCTCAAACCGAGATCCCGAAAGGCTGCCTGCAAACAATTGACAATCCGTGCCTCAGAATCCATCAGGGTTCCATCCCAGTCGAAAACGATCAAGTCGAAGGTCACGTCGAGGGCTCCAGGCGCGTGAGGAAGACCGCGAGTTCCGCGGGAAGCGGCGCACTCAGCCGATAGGATCGAGGCGGGTCACCGAGCGTCCATCCGAGTCCCGCGGCATGCAGAAACAGGCGTCCCAGACCCAGCGCTTTCAAGCGGCGGTTCGCCTCCTCGTCACCGTACTTGGGGTCACCCGCGAGTGGCGTGCCAAGGGATGCCGCATGGACGCGAATCTGATGCGTCCGCCCCGTGACCAGTTCGGCCTCGACCAGGGTCAGCGTCATGGACTCAACCACATAGCGGGCCTGCACGCGAAACAGGGTCCGGGCCGCCCGCCCCTGCTCGTGATCAACCCGTACGATCCGCTCGCCCCCATGCAGGACATTCTTCACCAGTGGCGCATCCACGATCATCTTGTCCCGGCCCGGATCGCCGACCATGAGCGCGCGATAGCGCTTGTCCATGCGGCCCTCGCGCATCAGGGCATGGAGTTGGCGCAAGGTGCCGCGGCGTTTGCTGATCATCAGACAGCCCGAGGTCTCGCGGTCCAGGCGATGCACCAGTTCCAGGGCATCGCCCGGGCGCAGCGCACGCAGCGACTCGATCACGCCAAAGCTCAGACCGCTCCCACCATGCACCGCCAATCCGGCCGGTTTGTCGAGGACCAGCAACTGCTCGTCTTCGTGGAGAATCGCCTCGCTGAGCCAGGCCAGACGCGCGCTGGGGATCCGGCCTGGATCCGCCACCTGGGGCGCACGCAGCGGCGGCACGCGGACGAGATCGCCCGCCTGGACCCGATGGCTCGCCTTGATACGGCCTTTGTTGACACGGACCTCGCCGCGACGCAGCACCCGGTAGAGATGGCTGCGCGGGACCCCCTTGAGGTGGCGGAGGAGAAAGTTGTCGATCCGCTGCCCGTTCGCCTCCGCATCAACACGCAGGATGCGCACGCCGGCATCGGATGACGCGCTTTGAGCGGCTCGGCGATCGGGTGCTGGCGTCAGCGCGGCGGCGGGGCGCGCCCGCTCGCGCTGGCGCACCTTAGCCCGCGAGGCGGTGCTCCGATCGGATTTGGAGCGGCGAGGTCTTGATGTCACGTGGTGTGGTTCCGCCTTGAAGGGCTCAATTGCTGCTAAATCGTCTTTACTGATATGATCGGAGGCTTGCGCACACCCACGGATTACGAGATTTATCCCGGATCGGTGAGTGCAGCGAGGGAGTCAGGTCAAGGATACGCCGCGAACGATCAAGCCGATTCCTGGCCGATGGATCACACCCTGACTTCCGCATCCGGCATCCGATGTCCAAGCAGCTCGATGATGGACGTTCACAGGGTGTCGCGGACTCGTTCAATCGAGTGACCGCGCATTCTACACCTCGCGAACGCATTTCGCCCTGCCTGAGCGAGGACCGCGCAGCCGGTGCTGCCCTCAACGTTCCGATGATCGACCCGTCGTGACGACGAGCCGACTTGGGGCGAGCGGCCCCGCGCGGGGCCGCTCGTCAATGACTCACATACAGCGCGCGCGCTCCTGCTGGCCGGGCGAGACCGTCTCCTTGGACCCTGCCCCTGTTGCTCGGAATGACTCCGACGACAAGAGGCCGAGTCCCTCACGGTGTTGCACCAGGCGGCGTCGCCACAAGCAGCCCCCGCACCGGGGAGCGCGCCGCAGTGCGGAACACAATCTATGAAACGCATGCTGATCAACGCAACTCAGCCGGAAGAGTTGCGGGTAGCAACAGTCGACGGCCAACAGCTCTACAACCTCGATATTGAATCCCCCGGGCGCGAACAGAAAAAAGCCAATATCTATAAAGGCGTCATCACTCGGGTTGAACCGAGCCTAGAGGCCGCGTTCGTCGATTACGGGGCCGATCGCCACGGCTTCCTGCCACTCAAAGAGATTTCTCGGGCCTATTTCGAGCCGGAAAGCGTCAAACCCGGAGCGCGGATCAATATCAAGGATTCCGTCCGCGAAGGCCGTGAGGTCGTCGTCCAGATCGATAAGGAGGAGCGCGGCAACAAGGGTGCCGCGCTCACCACCTTTATCTCGCTGGCGGGGCGTTATCTGGTGCTGATGCCAAACAACCCACGCGCCGGGGGCGTCTCGCGCCGCATCGAGGGCCAGGATCGCAGCGAATTGCGCGATGCCATGAGCCAACTGCGCATCCCCGAGGACATGGGACTGATCGTGCGCACGGCGGGGGTTGGTAAGAACGTCGAGGAACTGCAGTGGGATCTCGACTATCTCCTGCAACTCTGGAAGGCCATTGAGACCTCGGCGCAGGAACGCAAGGCACCCTTCCTGATCTACCAGGAAAGCGATGTCATCATCCGCTCGATTCGCGACTATCTGAGGGTGGATATCGGCGAGATCCTGATCGACGACCGCGCGGTGTTCGAGCGGGCCGAGAGCTTTATCCGGCAGGTCATGCCAAGCAACCTCAAAAAGCTCAAGCTCTACGAGGACGAGGTTCCACTCTTCACCCGCTATCAGATCGAAAGTCAGATTGAGTCGGCCTTCCAGCGTGAGGTCCGACTGCCGTCCGGTGGCTCGATCGTGATCGACCACACCGAAGCCCTCACCTCCATCGATATCAACTCGGCCCGTGCGACCAAGGGTGCCGATATCGAGGAGACAGCCCTCAATACCAATCTCGAGGCGGCCGACGAGATCGCGCGCCAACTGCGCCTGCGCGACCTCGGTGGATTGTTCGTGATCGACTTTATCGACATGACGCCGCCGAAGAATCAGCGGGAGGTTGAGAACCGCCTGCGCGACGCGCTCAAACACGACCGGGCACGCGTGCAGGTCGCGCGCATCTCCCGCTTCGGCTTGTTGGAGATGTCACGGCAGCGCTTACGTCCATCGCTTGGTGAATCGAGTCAGCAGGTCTGCCCGCGTTGTAAGGGGCAAGGGACGATCCGCGGCGTCGAATCGCTCGCCTTGTCGATCCTGCGGATCGTCGAGGAAGAGGCGATGAAGGAGAATACGCTACGCATCGTCGCTCAATTGCCGGTCAGCGTTGCAACCTTCCTACTCAACGAAAAGCGCCGCGGCATCCTCGAAATCGAACAGCGCCAAGAGGTCGAAGTCCTGCTGTTGCCGAACGAGTATCTGGAAACCCCCGACTACCAGATCGAACGCATCCGGACGCAAGATTCGGTCAAGCTCGCCGCGGATCAGGCGAGCTACCAGATGACCGCTCCGCCGGCAGCCGTCGGGACTCCGTTCTACGCGAAACTCGGTCATCCCGTCCAAGCCGAGGAGCCGGCGGTGAAACAGGTTTCACCGGCCACCCCCGCACCCGCGCCACAACCACGCTGGACCGCAACCACGCCCACGGCATCGTCGCCGCCGCTCGAAGGGCGTCGCGGTGAAACCGAAAGCCTGCTCAAACGGATCTGGACGGGCCTCTTCACCTCACGTCAGGTCGAGTCCCCAGCGGCAATCACGCCGCCAGCAACGGGGCTGCAACCGGGAGGAACGGAGTCGACCACGCGACGCGCGCACGAACCCGGACAACCACCAGCGCACGGGCGCCAAGCAGAGACCAGCCATGGCGAACGCCGGGGTACGGGCGGTGCCCATGCGACACGCCGTGATCCGGCAGCGGAGCGCCCCCGGCCTGATTCCGCACGCGGTCCGCGCCCAGCGCCCGAATCGGGGGGGCGTTCGGAGTCGGTGCGAGGCGGTCGTCAGGATCCCACGCGCGAGGACCTCGACCGCGACGAACGCGGTGCCACTGACACCCCTGCAGAGGGCGATGAGCAGGCTCAGAGCCGGCGCAGCGGCGAATCCCGCTCGCGACGCAGTGGATCGCGTGGACGCGGCCGGCGCGGTGCGGGCCTCGGCGAGGGACGTCGCGACCAGGAGTCCGCCCGCCCGGATGCACAGGGTGAGGTCGCGGACGCAACCAGCTCGCAGCGGGACCTCGAGGAGGGATCGGCGACGGCGCCTGAACCTGCCCGCGCGGCGACCGCCGTGGTACCTGCAAGCGCCCATGCCCTGATGCTGACCTCATCCGACCTGACCGCGGAACGCTCGCCAGTCGAGCGACCGACGGGAACCTCGGCGTCAACCGCGGACAGGGGACATTCCCGGCCGCCACGAGGGCGTTCGGACGGTCCAGCGGAGGACGCGAGCCACCAAGATGTGGCGAACGAGCCAGAGCCAGCCCCCACGCCCTCGGACGATGATGCGTTGAGCGCCGAACGGCCTCGTTCATCGCGCCGCCGCCGCGGCGGACGCAATCGACGGCGCTCGACGTCCGCGGCGGAGACCCGTGATGGGGATGGGTCCTCCCAGGAGACCCTCGAACCCGTCGTGCAGCAGGATCAGTCCGCGTCCCGGCACCAGGGCGAAGATGACGGCGACGGCACCGAACCCGCGAACCGGACCCGCGCAACCACCACCGCGGCGGGTGAATGGACCCAGGCACCACGCCCGCGGCGCGGTTCCAACCACACGGCGGAGACAGCCCAGTCCAGCGCGCCGAGCGACGCCGCGCAAGCGGTGCAACAGTCTGAGCCGGAACGTTTCCAGCCTAGCGATCGGAGCGGCCGACCCGCGACCGACGAGCACTCAGAGTCGGTCCAGGAGCGCCCAAGGGAGACCTTGGCCACGCCAATCCCGGACCCTCCGTCCGCGCCGATCCCGCCACCGACGACCGCGACCGTCGCCCCGGCAACTCCACAGCCCACGCAGGCTCCAGAGCCGCCGGCGCCCTCCCGCGACACGACCGGTGACGATCCGGGCGGCGCGGTCGCGAAACCGCACGCGCACGCGTCGGGCGAAACCACGCCCCATCGATCCGCCGAACAAGTCTCAACGCCAGAGCCGTCCGCCAGTTCACTGGCCGTGCCCGCTCAGGACCCAGCCGAGCCCAAGGGCGGTTTCTGAACCGGCAACCGCCGGTGCGCGGGCATCCCCAGGCGGCTGACCGTCGTGCCCTACTCTTAGGGTGCGGGATCGACAGCCGCCGCGATTGCCGGAGCCTTCAACGCAAGCGCGGCATGAGGTCTTCGAGCAATCCGAGCGCCGCGGCCTCGACCAGATCGAACACCTGATCAAATCCCTGCTGTCCGCCATAGTAGGGATCCGGGACATCGAGGATCCGGAAGTCCGGAGCAAACTCGAGGAAGCGCCGCAGCTTCGTCTCCATCCCGCGCGGACACAGCCGCTGCAAGCTGCGGTAGTTCTCCTGATCCATTGCCAGAACATAGTCAAAGCGTTCGAAATCCGTCCGTGTGGCCACCCGCGCACGCAGGTCCGAGATATCGATGCCCCGCTGCAACGCCGTCTCGCGTGCGCGCCGATCCGGGGGATCACCAACATGATAGGCGTGGGTGCCGGCCGAATCGATCAGGATCCGATCGGCATATCCACGCTCGTTCACGAGTTGGCGAAAGACCCCATGCGCCGTGGGAGAGCGACAGATATTCCCCATGCAAACGAACAGCACGGCAAGGGGTGGTGACAGGTCCCGCTCCACTCGCCGCATGCTCGCCGTGGCCGGCCCCGATTCATCTGGTTTCACTTCATTCATCTCGGACCTCGATCCGCCGAACACCGTTCGGGCTGGTATGATAGACCTTGCATTGGGCAATGTTCGGCCCGTTAGACGGTTGGCGCAACCCAGACGGGCACCATTTAAGACGCTTCACGTGCGGCTCGCATCGCGTTCAACAGACGGCCGTACCACGGAGTGACCCATCGCGAAGCAGTGCGACAGCCACAGCGCTCAGTGCTCCGAGCGCGCCCGCGCTGGATGCAACGGCGATCCAGCCAGGACCTGTGTACCTCGGTCTGCGTCGCACATGGCTTGCCTGGGCCTGTTGACGAGAGCCCGCCCCTGTCGGCGGACTCAAATCGCGCGCCCGGTCCTGGACGTCCGATCCCGCAGCCGCAATCGAGAGCATCAAACATGGACAACACGCCTGACACTACCTCCTCATTAGCCGAACGGGTCGCCTTGCTCACGCGACTCGTCGCGCGGCAGCGCAACGATTATCAGGATCTCGAAACCAAACTGGTGGCGCGTATCGGCGACGTCGACGACGACCGGCGCTTGACTAGCAATCGCATGCAGCGCGCTCTACAGACCCATCATGATGAGATCGAGGCACGCCTGAGGAAACAAGCCGCAATCTTCGCGGCCATTCTGATCTTGATCACATTACTGATCGGGTTGGCATCCTTCTACGCCTACAGCCGGTTAGACGAGGCGCGGCAGGAGTTGATCACGACCCGCGCCCAACTCGGGGGCGACGACGAACGTCTGGCCGCGATCTCGGCACAGAACGCAGCCATCGAGGCAAGCCTGGCGGGGCTGCGTGGGTCCATTGCCCTCTTGTCCCAATCCATTGAACGACTCAAGACGGTGCCCCCCGCACCAAGCGAGCGCGAAGACGCCGCACCGGAATCGCCTGATCTCCAAACGCCGAGCACGGATACCGCGAACATCCTCAGCGGGCGCGAGCCCCTGCTGAGTCCACCCGCAGACGACCTCGAGGACCAGCGCGTTGAGACAGCGCCTCCCGCGGATCCACAGCGCACCGCCGAAGAGGCAAGGCCCGCGCCGGCAGAGGATGGAAGCACAGCCTCTGGCACACTCTCCACCGAGCCTCCGGGCACTGCCGCGACACCGGAGCGTCCCACCCCATTCACGGCACCGCCTGACCAGGACGCTGATCCAACAGCACCCGTGGCCGCAACGGCGCGCGATGCCGTGGAACAGGCCCTGGAGGAACCTGAACCGACTGAGGCTCCCGCACGCCCTGATGAGGATTCAGTAGAACCTGATCCAGAGACGCCGACCCGCGAACCGGCCGCACCCACACCACCGCCAGACACCGCCGCGGCGGTGCCGGAATCCGCTACGAGCGCGCTCGTGCCGCCCGCTGACACGACCACCACTGAATCCGACATCAGCGACTCCGACCCCAGTGAATCGGACACCATTGAAGAGCAGCGCGACGCGCCAGCGATAGTCGCCCCCTCGACGCCCGAGGTGGCTCCCGAGCGACCCGGGGCGGACACAAGCGAGCCGCCGCATGCGCGGATCATGGAGGAACTCCAGCAGGTCGGAAACGACAACCACGCACTGCAATTGATCGGCTTCCATTCCCTCGATTCCTTGCTTGACTTTGCCCAACGCGAAGCGCTGCCGGAGCGCGTCTATTTTCGCGAAGAGAGTTTTCAGGGCCGCCCCTGGTACGTTCTGATCCACAGTTTGCACCCGGCGCGTGCCGCCGCGGTCGGCGCGCAAGAGGAACTCCCGGACACCTTGGCGCTGCTCGATCTCTGGATCCGTCCTCTCCCTCCCGAGACCCAACTAGGCATCATCGAGATCACGCGCTGAGCGACGCTGCCGACCAACCCAGGGCCCCCCTATGTATATCCTCCTGTTGAGTATTCACGGACTGATTCGCTGGCATGAACTCGAACTCGGGCGTGACGCGGATACGGGTGGCCAAACCAAGTATGTGGTCGACCTCGCGCGCGCACTCGCCGAACGCGACGACGTCACGCAAGTGGATCTCGTGACCCGCCGGGTCGTCGACCCCGCGGTCAGCACCGATTATGCCCAACCGCTCGAGCGCCTGAATGACAAGGCCCGGATCCTGCGCATTGATGCCGGCCCCGAGGAATACCTCCCCAAGGAGCAACTCTGGGATCATCTCGACGCCTTCGTCGACAATCTCACCACCTGGCTGCATGATGCCGGACGCTGGCCGAGTATCATTCACAGCCATTACGCCGATGCCGGATATGTCGGTGTACGCCTTTCCAACCTCGCCGGCATCCCCCTGGTGCACACGGGCCACTCACTGGGACGAGACAAACGTCAACGCTTGCTCGCGGCGGGGCTCGAGGGGCCGCAGATTGACGCGCGTTACAACATGGTCCGACGGATCGAGGCGGAGGAGTTGGTTCTCGGCACCGCGGAACTCGTCATCACCAGCACCCACAATGAGATCGAAGCGCAGTACGCCCTCTACGACTACTATCACCCGGAGCGGATGGTTGTCATTCCACCGGGAACCGACCTGGTGCAGTTTCACCCACCGGCTGATGACGCCGGGCCGATCCCCTTCGGCGAGGAGGTCGAGCGTTTCCTGGATGATCCAACCAAGCCGCTCATCCTGGCCCTGTCGCGCGCCGATCACCGCAAGAATATCGTCGCGCTCATCGAAGCGTTCGGTGAATCGAAACACCTTCAATCACTCGCCAACCTCCTCATCATTGCGGGCAATCGCAACGATATTCGCGATCTCGACGAAGGGGCGAGAACTGTTCTGACCGAGATCTTGCTGACGATCGACGCCTATGACCTCTATGGCAAGATCGCCGTTCCGAAACACCATAGTGCCGATGATGTCCCCGAGATTTATCGGCTTGCCGCATCCTCCGGCGGTGTCTTCATCAACCCCGCGCTCACCGAACCCTTTGGTCTAACCCTGCTGGAAGCGGCGGCGAGCGGGCTGCCGCTGGTGGCGACCGAGAATGGCGGTCCCGTCGACATCATTGGCAACTGCCGCAACGGTCTGCTCGTCGACCCACTCGATCGCGAGGCGATGGCCGCGGCCTTGATCCGCGTTCTCAGCGATGCGGACTTCCGCCAGGGACTGATCCGTCAGGGGCTCGCGGGCGTGCGAGAACGCTATTCCTGGCACGCCCACGCGGCCAGTTATCGTGATCGGATTGCCCCCTTGACGAAACGGGCCGACCCCATCCCAAGCACGCCACCCTTGCGGCGACGGCTCATCTATCGCGATCGCGCGCTCTTCACCGATCTCGATCAAAGCCTCTTGGGCAACCTCGAGGGGGTGCAGCGCTTCACGCAGATGATGCGCGAGAACAAACGTTGCTCGAACTTCGGCATTGCCACCGGACGCCGGCTCGATGCCTTGCTCACCGAGTTGAAACGGCATGGCATCCCAGTGCCGGATGTCATGATCACCAGCCTCGGCACCGAGATCCACTACAGCGCCGCTTTGGTGGTCGACGATTTCTGGAGCGACCATGTGGACTATCTGTGGAAGCCACAGATGGTGCGACGCACGCTGGAGGGCATCCCCGGACTCGTGCCACAAGGCCGGGCCGAGCAGAGCCGTTTCAAGATTGCGTATCACTATGACCCCACGGTCGCACCTCCGCTCGATGAGATCATGACCCTCTTGCGCACCCGCGACCTGTCGGTCAACGTGATCCATGCCTTCGGCCAATTCCTCGATGTGGTCCCCATCCGCGCCTCCAAGGGCCAGGCATTACGGTATGTCGCGCATCGCTTCGGCATTCCCCTCGAGCACATCCTGGTCGCGGGAGGCTCGGGCGCCGATGAGGACATGATGCGCGGCAACACCCTCGCCGTGGTGGTCGCCAATCGACACCACGAGGAACTCTCGCAGCTGGTCGAAATGGATAACATCTATTTCGCCCAAGCCTCTCACGCCCTCGGCATCCTCGAAGCGATCGAGCATTACGATTTCTTCGGCGCGTGCGTGGTCCCCGCTCGCCCGCTCGAGGCGATGGCTGACGGCATCCCGGAGTCTGACTGACAACGCGTATGACACCACCACTCCTCCTGTGCACGGATCTCGACCGGACGCTCATTCCCAATGGCAGCGAACGCGAATCACCGGATGCACGACCACGTTTTCGACGTTTCGTTGCCAACCCCCAGGTGACACTTGTCTATGTCACGGGCCGTCATGAGGCGCTCGTGCGCAAGGCCATCGCTGAGTACGACTTGCCCACGCCGGATTTCGTCATTTGCGATGTGGGAACGAGTCTCTATCACGTCACCCACAACGCCTGGCAACCCGTCACGGCCTGGCGTGACGCGATTGCACCGGACTGGGCGGGGCAGTCTGCCGCGCGCTTCATCGAGGTCTTCGCCGACCTGACGGAATTGCGTCTGCAGGAGCCCGAGCGTCAGGGTCGGTTCAAGCTGAGCTACGAAACGCCGTGTGAACTCGATGTGGATCAACTCAAGGAAAGACTTCAGCAACGTCTCGCGCCCTTGCACGTCAAGGCCAGCCTGATCTGGAGTATCGACGAAGCGGCCGGGGTCGGACTGCTCGACGTTCTCCCGGCCTCTGCCACCAAGTTCCACGCCGTGGACTTCCTGATGCGGCGCCTCGGTCATGACCATGACACCACCGTCTTCGCGGGCGACAGCGGGAACGATCTCGAGGTTCTCATCAGCCCGATCCCCGCCGTCCTGGTCGCTAATGGACATCCCGAGGTCCGCGCCGAGGCCCAGAAACGCGCCGTGGCGCTGGGCTTGAGCGACCGACTCTACTGCGCACGTGGCGATTGGTCCGGCATGAACGGACATTACAGCGCCGGGATCCTTGAGGGGATCGCCCATTTCCGCCCCGACCTCACTCCGGCCTTGACAGCCACTGCCGAGGCGCGTTGAGGCCGCACGCACGCAGGCCACCCGCTCTGGAGAAGATGCATGCCCGATCATCCGATCGACCCACTGAACGTCGATATCTTTGGTGAAGTCCTCTTCGACTGTTTCCCCGACGGCAGACGTGTCCTCGGCGGTGCCCCATTCAATGTGGCTTGGCATCTGCGTGCCTTTGGCGCCGCGCCACGGTTGATCAGCGCCGTGGGCGACGACGCCGACGGCATGCAAGTCCGACGCGCCATGCAGCAGTGGCGAATGGACACAAGCGGACTGCAAACCGACCCCAACCACCCCACGGGCGCGGTCCGCGTCCGCCTCGAGCAGGGCGAGCCCAGCTACGAGATTATCCCGGACCGTGCCTTCGATCACATCCGGCCACCCGAGCGGCCCTCGAGTGCGCCCGTGCTCTATCATGGCACCCTCGCCCTGCGCCGCCCGACCTCGGCGAATGCGTTACAAGGTCTGCGCGAAACGGCCCCGGGCATGCGCTTCCTCGATGTCAATTTACGCGATCCTTGGTGGTCACTCGAACAGACGCGGGACTTGCTGCAAGGTGCCCATTGGGTGAAGCTCAACCGCGCGGAACTGAGTCTGCTGAGCGGACTCGCGGCAGCGAGCGAAACGGCTCTGCGCGAGCAGGCCGCGGTCTTTCTGCGGACCTACGCGTTGCGTGGACTCGTCGTTACCCTCGGCAGCGAGGGTGCCCTGGCACTGAGCCGCGAACAGGCGCCCGTGCGGGTTGCACCAGAACCGTCCGCAGCGATCCAAGATACCGTCGGCGCGGGTGACGCCTTCGCCTCGGTCTTCATCCTCGGTCTTCTGCGTCAGTGGCCCCTCGAGAGCACACTCGAGCGGGCGCAGTCCTTCGCCTCGCGCATCGTGGAACAGCGTGGCGCAACCGCTGCCGACCCCGGCCTGTACGAGCCCTTTCTCGAGCGTTGGGAGTAAAGCGCGCGCGTGGCGAATGTCCTCTCCCACACCAACGCATCATTGAAAACCACCCATTTCGCCTAGGATCGGAAGCGCCGATGTACGAACAGGTCTCCCACGCCCTCCTCAACGACATTCTCGATGAACTCAGCAACGAGATCTGCCGGCAGGATCTGCGGCATTTCTTCACCCGGCTGGGCGCCAATTTCTATGCCATCCATTCGCTGTTCTTCCATCTCTATGGGCATCGCGAGGACTTCAAGGCGCAAATGGTGCACCTGACCGAGCGTCTCGCGCGTGCTTACATCGACCGTCCCGACGTGCTCAAACAGATCGATATGGCCCGCGAGGAAGACCATAACTGGTTCCTTGGGCAACAATGGGTGGGGATGGCCCTCTACAGCGACGGCTTCGCCGGCAATCTCCAAGGGCTGAAGGAGCGCCTCCCCTATTTACAGGAACTCGGCATCAACATGGTTCACGTGATGCCGATTCTCCAATGTCCGCGGGGCGCCAGTGACGGTGGCTACGCCATCAGCGATTTTCGCAACATCGATCCCCGCGCCGGCACGGTCGACGACATCCGCGCGCTCGCTGACTCCATGCGCCGCCGCGACATGCTGCTCACCCTCGACGTCGTGGTCAATCACACCTCGAACGAACACGAATGGGCACGCCGCGCACAGGAGGGCGACCACGATTACCAGAACTTCTACTATTGCTTTCCCAACCGCGACGTTCCGGACATGTTCGAGGCGACCATGCCCGAGATCTTCCCCGAGACCGCGCCCGGAAACTTCACCTGGGACGAGTCGATGGGCAAGTGGGTGATGACGGTCTTCAACCACTACCAATGGGATCTGAATTACGCCAACCCCGCCGTTTTCATTGAGATGGTGGACATCATCCTCTTCTGGGCTAATCAAGGGGCGGATATCGTCCGCCTGGACGCCGTCGCCTTTCTTTGGAAAAAGATCGGCACCAGTTGCCAGAATGAACGCGAGGCCCACCTGATCCTGCAGCTCATGAAGGACTGCTGTCAGGTCGTAGCGCCCGGTGTGCTCTTCATCGCCGAGGCAATCGTGGCCCCATCGGAAATCATCAAGTACTTCGGCGAGGACGCGGTCATCGCGAAGGAATGCGAGATCGCCTACAACGCCACCTTCATGGCCCTGCTCTGGGACGCCGTCGCCACCAAGAACGCCAAACTGCTGAACCAGGGCATCAAGAGCCTGCCAAACAAGCTCGACCGTGCGACCTGGTTGAATTATCTACGGTGTCACGACGATATCGGTCTGGGTTTCGACGACGCCGACATCCGGGCCTGCGACTACGATCCCTACTCTCACCGTCGTTTTCTCGTGGACTGGTACACCGGCGCCTTCGCCGGCTCACCCGCTCGTGGGCGCCCCTTCGGCGTGAACCTCAAGACGGGTGACGCACGCATCGCCGGTGCCCTCGCCTCGCTTGCCGGACTCGAGGCCGCGCTCGAGGACAACGATGAGCAGGCCATTTCCGAGGTCGTCGACCTCATCCTGATGCTGCACGCCATGATCATGTCCTTCGGTGGCATCCCCTTGATCTGGTATGGCGATGAGATCGGTACCCTCAATGACAACTCATTCCTTGAGGACAGCCACAAGGCAAGCGATGCACGCTGGATCCATCGCCCACGGATTGACTGGTCACGCGCCGAACGTCGCCATCTCAACGGCACGGTCGAACGGCGCATCTTCGAAGGGATCAAGCGCATGATCAGTGTGCGCAAGGACACCCCGGCCTTCGCTGATTTCAACAATCGCGAACTCGTCGATGTCGAGAACCCCCACTTGTTCGTCTTCCTGCGCACCCATCCGAGTCTCGCGGCGAATTCGGTGCTGGTGGTCGCCAACTTCGACACCAAGCCGCAATACCTGGATCTGGAAACGCTCAACCGCCGTGGTCTCTTTCGCTATGGTCAGATCACCTGCCTGGCCTCGGGTGACTCGCCTGCCATCTTCAACAACCGCGTCGTGGTGCCGCCCTATCATTTCTACTGGCTGTCGAATCAGCGCCCTGGTGCCCTGTTCGAGGATAGCTTCGGCGCGATTCCACGTCGCTCCCTCTCCTGAGTCGCCGCGGAGTCCTTCATCATGTCCGAACCTCCAACCGCGTCGCCGCAGACCCTCTCCAGCGTCACCGTCCTGGGCACCGGCGCACTCGGCGGCTTTTATGGATCACGGCTGCTGCTTGGGGGCTGTCAGGTGCGCTTCATCGCGCGCAGCGATTGCGCGATCCTGCGCCGCGACGGCTTGCGTGTCGACTCACCGCTGGGTGACCGTCACCACGCCCCGATCGAGGTCTACGCGGCGTCAGACCCCGTCCCGGCCAGTGACTGCGTCCTCATCGGACTGAAAACGACGGAAAACCATCGTCTCCCTGAACTGCTCCGCCCCCTGGTCCATCCTGGCACCATCATCCTGAACCTTCAGAATGGACTGACCGCCGAGGAGGAACTGGTCGCGGCCTTCCCCGAGGCGCGCGTGATCGGTGGGGTCTGTTTTCTGTGCGCGAACAAGATCGGACCAGGACGGATCGCCCACCTCGACTATGGTTCGATCGGCCTGGCTCCGGTCCACGAACGCGACCGCCACTTGCTGGCGCCCTTGATGGAGCGGTTGGCCGCGGGCGGGATCACGACCGAGGAGCTGCCATCACTCGCGGATGCACGCTGGCGAAAACTTGCCTGGAACATTCCCTTCAACGGTCTTTCGGTCGTCTTGAACGCCAATACCGATGTCATCATGGCCGACCCGGATGCTCGGCGTCTCGCCACGCAGTTGATGACCGAGGTCGCACAGGCGGCGGCAGCCTGCGGGCATCCGTTCGCGCCCGGCTTCATCGCCGAGCGACTGGCCCTGACCGAACGCATGACACCCTATGCGCCCAGCATGCGCCTGGATTATCTCGCGCACCGCCCCCTGGAGATCGAGTATCTCTACCGCCGCCCGCTGCGCGAGGCCCAGTCACGGGGTCTGCGTCTCACCGCGATCGAGATGCTCGCCGATCAATTGACCTTCCTGGAGCGTCATCACCAGCGGAATCCCGAACCCGGGCGCTGACGGCCAGGCGAGGCCTTCGGTGGGGCAGCTGTTGACCCGCGCGACCGCCATTGGGCCGCGCCGCGTGCAAGCGATCGGGCTGCGTGTCACATTGGCCGTTCGAAGACCAGGAGTGATTCGACTTCTCGCACCCCCAGGACATCGGCCGCCAAGGCCTCCGCGACCTGCCGCTCCGCCAACGAGGTGACGCTCCCGCGCAGCAGGACGACGCCATCGCTCGCGCTCACTTCGATGCTGCGTGCATTCACCGTCGTGTCGTACTGCAGCACGGCCTGTACCCGATTCGCGATCCAGTTATCGGAGCGCGGTTCCGCGGCAATCACCTCTTGGCGCGCACGATCCTCCGTGAGCATGTTCGGATCGACATTGATGTAGTTGAAGACCTCACGCACCCCTTCGGTCGTGCGCGCCAGGGTCCCTGCCACATCGTGTGGCCCTGAGGCGCCGATTCGTCCTTGCAGCCGGACGATCCCCTGGTCGATCTCGAAATCGATCCCAAGCCCGGAGGTACTGCGTTGCCAGCCGAGCCGTTGCCGGATCTTGGTCGCGGTGTTCAGATCGGCAACCGCGGCCGCCAGCGGTCCTGGCGCATCGGCGAAGGTGGCACCGAGCGTGAGCGCATTGTCGATCGGCACCTCACCACCGCCGACCAAACGCGCCAGATCCTCGGCCAGCGCGCGCTCGACCTCACTCGGCACCGCGCCTTCAAGCCGTAGCCCCTCGTCGGCGGACTGCACCCGGAGCTCATAGGCGCCAAGGTGTGGGTTCAGGGCGATGATGGTCTCGACCTTACCCGCTAGGGTGACAGACTCATCAGCCAGTGCCACCGGCGCGAGCCAGAGCAGGCTTAAGAGGGTAAAACCGGCCAAAGGATCTCGTATTCTGTTCTGTCTCATGGCTGATGAACTCCAGACTCATCCGATTAAAGGGCGTCCACGGACGTGACATTCGGGCTCCTGACCCGGACCCGACCGGTTTCCGTCCAGGCACGCTGCTCAGGGCGATACATGTCCTCGACGGTTGCCGCGGGTTGGAGAAAGACACCCGGTGAAACGGCCCGCAGGCGATAGGCCAGTTGAAAACGATGTGGTGCGCCGCGCGCGCGATCCACCGCGGCGATGAACCGATCCGCGCGGAACTCAAGATGTTCGGCGACCTCCTCGAGCGCCAACCAACCGAGGTCGCCAATCTCGCCCGCACGCAGCAGATGCGGATTCTCGATCTCCAGTCCCGCGGGCAGGGGGTCGTCGACGATCAAGCGTGCTTGACGACGGTCAGCTGCCGTGATCGTCAGCACCGCCACCAGGCGATCACCCTGCACGATGGTCTCCGGATCGACCCGCCGTCCGTTCACGTCATAATAGGCACGTTCGAGCCGGTACCCCTGGCCACCAGCGGGCTGTGGGGTCACGGGAATCCCGGAGTGCGTCACCACCGCGGTGAGTCCACGCTGACCTTGATTCGCCACGACCACTGGTAATGCCGCCGTAGCCTGCTCATCAATCCGGCTGAACCAGGGACCCTCCCAGGGCACACCGGCGATGCTCAAGCGCGGTCGCTCCGCGCCCTGCATCAAGGCGGCGGCGGCCAACAGCATCCAGGCATCCTCTTGGGGGCTGGTCGGCCGTAGATCAGCCTGGTGCCGCGCCAAGCGCCGCGCCAGGTCTTCTAAAACCACCCCGCTCGCATCCGCCTCCGCGGCGAGGGTCAGCACCGCCGCGCCATCGCGCAACGCAGAGCCGTAATCCATCCGCCAAGCACCATCATCGTCGTCGGTGCCCAGCATCGCAACGGCAGCGGCGAAGACCCGATCGGCGCGCGCACGGTCACCATAGAGCGCCAACGCGGCAGCGAGCTGTGCCTTGGCCATGGGGGTGGCAAAGGCATCGAGCTTCGACTCGGCATAGTAGCGAAGATCACTGATGGCCGCTCGCCCATTGCGCGCCAGCACATAGAGCGCATACGCGATCTCCTCGCCGCCACGGCTGAAATCCGGCACATAGGCCAAGCGATTGCGCAGATGGTCCAGGGCCATCGTGAAGGCGGTGTCCGGAACCGCATAACCCTGCTCACGCGCACGGGTTAGGACATCGGTGACATAAGCGTCGAGCCAGGGATCATCACCACCGAGCCCCCAGAGGCCAAAGCTTCCATTCGCGGATTGATTGAGCAGGATGTCGCCGATCGCCTCGTGCACCTGTTGCGCGATGGTGGACGGCGTGCCGAGCCCGATCAGGCTTGCAACCTCATCGAGATAGAGCAGGGGCAAGACACGACTGGTGAGTTGTTCCGTGCAGCCATAGGGGTACCCATCCAAGCGCAAGACTAACCCGGCGACATCGAGCGCCTCCGCCCCCGTGATGGAGGCCGTCAGTTGCGCGGTGCCCGGTACCATCCGTGACCAACCCTCCGTGTCCAGTGGCAACGTGCCGCCCGGGGGCAACTCGACGATCGAGGAGTGCGAGACGCGCGCGGCATTGGCACGAACACTCAAGCGCAGATCCTTGGTCAGAACCTGACCATCGGGCGTTTGCAAGGCCACGCGCAATGACGCCTCACCGATCGCACGCGCCGTTAGCGGAATCGTCACGTCGGCCTGCCCACCGCCGTCAAGCAGCAGGGTCTGTTCGCGCTGCTCGGGCGGAATCTCGATCACTTCCTCGCCACCCGTCATCGAGAGGGTCATGGCCCCCGCGGGTCCATCGAGATGGGTGAATTCGAGCCGCAGACGCGATTGATCATCGGGGGCCAGGAAAGGCGGCAGACTCGCCATGATGACGACTGGATCGCGGATCACCACATCGGAGACGGCGTGCCCGACACCGTGCGCCGACCAGGCCATGGCCATCAGCCGAATCGTCCCATTAAAATCCGGGACCTCGAAACCGATCACGCCCCGCCCATCCGCATCAAGGCGCAGGATCTCGGATTGAAAAGCCATCAACGCCTCCGTCGGCGGCGCACCCTCGAGACGAAGCTGCAGCCGGTCTCCGCCCGCGCGGACGATTCCGGGCACACCCTGCATCCGATCGATGAGCTGGCCATAGAGGTCGCGGATCTCCATCCCGAGGCGGCGCTGGCCGAAATACCAACGATCCGGCGCCGGGGCTTGATACCGGGTCAGGTTGAGAATCCCAATGTCGACCGCGGCCATGGTGACATGGATGGGTTCACCGGACGTTGCATTGGCCACCTGCAGAGGGATCTCGAGTCGCTGGCGCGGTCGGTGGGCCCCGCCCGATGCCGCGGGCGGCACCGCGAGTCGCAGATCCAGCTGACGCGGTCCCGGATCGATGCTTGCCCAGGTGATACCCAGCGCGCGCCCTGGCATGCGGCGCGCGGCGAGATCCATTGGGCGATAGAGCGCGGCGGTGACATAGGCACCGGGGCCCCAGGCCGAGGTGACCGGCAACGCAATCGTCGCGCCCTCCTCGGGCACGGGCAGAGCGCGCATCTCGATCAACCGATCGTCCATCACCATCACCAGCGCGATGCCGGCGAAGCGTGGCTCGATCCGCGCCCGTAGGGTCTCACCCACACGATAGCTGGGGCGATCCAGGACCACCTTGATTAGGTCCGGCGTATCGACCGCGCTCGCAGCGACGGACCAACCGGCCTGGAAATCCAGATCGACCGGCCAGACCGTGCCATCCTCCCGCTCAACGCGCAGCCGATAGCTGCCCCACTCCACCCGCGCCTCGATGCGTGACGGCGTCGTTTCGAGGTCCGTTGCGGCGTCTTCCAGATGACCCGCGGCGATCCGTTGCGTCGACACCATGGGTTCATAATTCCAGCGCCCATCCGATTCGTACCACTGAAACCGGGTTGTGAGTCGCGAGAGCGTCCAACGCAGCCCCGCCGGGGACTGCAGCTGATCATCGGGGCCAGCCAGGATGACCTCGAACACGGCATTGCCACCCTCCTCGACCGCCTCTTCGAACAGGGGCTTGACCCCGATTCGCGCCTGACTGGGGATGACCGGGAGGGTAAGCGTGCGCTCGACCGGTCGCGCACTGCCTTCGCTCACCCGCACCTGGACGGCGGCCTCCAAGGGACGCGTGGTCGGGGGCAGTTGCGGATTGGCGAGCTGGATGATCGCCTCGCCCGTCGCATTGGTCCGAGTCGTGGCGAAGGGGGTGGCGAGCGCTTCAACCGGCTCACTGTTCAGACCGAACTGGTAGCCGGGAAAGGCAGCGAGACCCTCGGCCGGCTTGATCTGGACCTCGCCCTCCACCGGCTGATCAGCAGCCGGTGGACCGAACAGGTACCGTGCCTGCACGGCGATCTCGAGCGGGTCGAGTGGATTCAAGCGCGCGTCCGCGGTGTGTAGATCGACACTGATGCGCTCGGGCACGAAATCCTCGACCAGAAAGGTCACCTCGGCCAGCGCGGGCGCCGCGGGATCACTGTAGGTCGCGGCACGCCAGGTTCCGCGCATCGCCGACCGGCTCAGTGACAGGCTCGCGCGGTAACCGCCGAGGCCCTGATCGGCGGTCAGAACCCGAGCGTGCTCGACCCCGTCAGGACGCTTGAAAACGAAGGTGATTGGCAAATCGGTTACGGCATCCGCGCGGGCGTCGCGGACCAACGCCGTGAGTTGAACCGACTCCCCCGGACGATAGGCGCCACGTTCACTCACGAGATAGACGTCGAGTGGCTGCGGCGGCGCACGCCCCGTCACGCCACGGTCGCTCAGATCGAACGGACTCTGCGTCAGGTCGAGGAAACCGAAATCCCCATCCGCCCCTTCAGCAACCAGCAGGGCCGGAGCGTTGCCCCCCGTGCCCCGCAAGCGTCCGGGCTCAAAGCGCACCACCCCATCGGCACCACCCTTGACCTCCGCAAGGAGGTCGTCGTTTAAAGCGATCAGGCGTAGGGTCACATTGGGCACGGGCTGCGCGCTTGAGAGCGAACGCACGATCGCGTGCAGCCCATCGTTCCCGGAAAAGGCCGCAAGACCGAGATCCGAAACCAGAAACCATTGGGTGGCCAGCGTGTCGGAGGGTTCGCGCGCATTCTGTGCCTGTGCGGTCATGGCATAGATCCCCGGGCGCAGATCCTCGATCAGTTCACCGACCGGGACGGCAGTGGTGACGTCACGATTCAGACGGCTCACCATTGGTGACTCGATCTCGATCGTGCCGTGCCAGACCAACTCGCCCGAGCGGTTGGCGATCTGTTCGGCGTCCCAGCTCGAGAGCTGTTGGCGAAAGCGTCCGCTGCCGACCGCAGCGGCCAGCGCTCGGTCGCCGATGCGGTACACCTCGGCGTCGATTCGCTCGGTGTTGACCGACACCACTGGAATCGATGGCTCCCCGCCCTTGGGCAAGACGTAGGCGCGGCCGAGAAATCGCACCATCGGATCGCGATCCCGCACGAACAGCTCCAGTTCCACCGACTGAGCGAGTCGTTCTCCATCAGCCGCGGGCACACCCGAGCGCACTTGAACCCGATAACGGGAACCGTGCTCGACGCCATCGATGCAGAGTTGACTGGATTCCACTTCGACCGGCAGATCGGCGCGCTCAGCCACGCGGATGTAATCGGCGTACTGGCCGAGATCTGGAGCCAGGGGATCGCTGAATTGCACGCAGATGCGGGGGCTCGCGGCATTGGCATCGATGTCATGGCCAATCACCCGAAAGCCATGCTCACTCAGGAGCTGCTCGTAGGTCGCACGCCAGCTCGCCTCCTCGCTGAGCGCCAGCGCACCGCGCAGTGCCAGGATCGCCGGCCGCCAGAACTCCTGCGCCACCAAGGTCTCGGACAGGACCGCCAACGCCATCGCGCGTTGCGGGTCGCTCAAGGCCTGCCGATAGGCGTTGATTGCGGCCGCCGTGGCCTCCTCGCGCGCCTGTCGACGGGCGTCCCAATCGCGCGGATCGGACGCCATCAGCGCCGCGGCAAGTCCAAGCCACAGGTCTTGGTCGGCGGGTGCCAAACGCAGTGCATCGGCATAGCGATCAGCCGCGCGCAGGGGGTTCGTCGCGACCAAGGCGCGGGCCTCGGCGCGCAGTGTGGAGAGATCTTGCTTCGGTGGTGGCCCCGCGGCGATCCGCGCCGCCAGCCGTTGCTCGGCCTCGATCAGAGCCGCGGGCAGGAACCTGAGCTCGGCATCGCGGCTCGCCGTCCGCTCCGCGTTGGTCGCGCCCACTGTGCCTTCCAGAACCCGCCCGGAAACCGCATCCGCAAAGGGGCGTGGATCAGCGAAGTCCTGTTTGAGAAAACACCAGCCGACCTTGAGGTTGTAGGTGAAGGCGAGACACGTCTCATCGGCCTGACAGGCATCCCGACAGGCCGCCAGATCGACATCCGTGAGCGTGTCATAATCGCCCCCGAAGTAGTCGATCCCGGGCATCATGGTCATGACGCGGGCACCCGGATCCTCTGTGTCGGCGCCGAGCACGGCCGTGGTGATGAGTCCGAGCCCCCCGAGCAGGATCCAACCCGCCGAACGGATTCCTCGTCTGAACATCATCGTTGCTCCGTGGTAATGGCACGACCGTGACTACCTCAAGGGGTGAAAGACTCACCCGCGCGGCGGCTCGCTCACCAGGTCGATCGCGAAGCGACCGGGGGGATCTCCACCGCGGATTCGCGCCAGACCAGCCGTTGCGGCATCCCCGGCCTGCTGTGTCAACGTCGGCACCCGCGCAGTTGCATCGCATAGGTCTGCGCCTGCCGATCGACCCGGCGCGCGACCCGCATCAACCAGGCCTTCTGGCGATAGGTCCCGCGTTGGAAGCCCCGATGCCCCTCATGATAGGCCAGATACTGACGATAACCGTCGTTTTTCGGAATCCCGAGGGTGCGTTCGGTCACATCCGTGTACCAACCGACGAAATCGACGGCATGACTGAAATTCGTTCGCTTCGCGCGCCGATGGCCCGTCTGCTCCCGGTACCATTCCCAAGTGCCATCGATCGCCTGTGGATAGCCGAAGGCGCTCGACACCCGCCCCGGAGGACGCGCATCGTGACGAAAACTCGACTCGGCTTGAATGATCGCCAGTTGAATGCCGATCGGCGTTCCCCACCGTTGCTCCGCGCGCTTTGCCGCGCGGTACCAGCTCGGACGCTCCTGGAAGATCGCACAGGCATCAAGTGGTTTCGCGGGAGGAGGCGGTGCCGAGGCGCAACCAGTCAGGAGCACGACGCCGATGACGAAAATCAGCGCGATCGGGGTCGTTCCGCGGCGGCCCCCAAGCGGGTTCAGCAGTCGCAAAATGTCCCTCGAATGGGCCGCGCAACGCCAACCTAACCGCTCGCGAGGAGGAGCCAAGCGGACACGACGTGGTGAATTAGGTGAAAATCCCTTAACACTCATCGAAAGTAAGGGTTAATATCCGATTGCTTGACGGGATTGGCGAAACCCCTGGAGTGCGTGGGTTCCGCCACACACATTCACCACCTCGCCCTATCAGGAGGGTTCGCCGTGTTCAAATCGAATGGCGCCGCCTCGTCGGAGACACCGAAGAAAGCCAAGAATACTGATCAAGGTTCGTTATTGATCGCATTACTTCCGCTCGTGATCCTCTACGTCGCGGCCATTACCTTGATCTCGCTGACGCGATCTGACCTATCTGGAACCATACCCTACTGGGAGACGTTCCTCCCAGTGGTGGCCTTCATCTCACTGTTGTCCGGTTTCGGCCCAGCCTACGTGCGTGATCAACCCTCGCTGCTCTACGTGCTGCAACAAGCGCTCCATTGGGGCATCTTGATCGGCCTGCTGTGGCTGCTCCATACGCAGGGCGTGCGAGCCTCGCTCAATGAACAGGAATACCTGATCATGATGCTCTATCTGCTCGGCCTCGGAAGCCTGTTGGCGGGCCTGCACATGGATTGGAAATTCGCCGTGTTTGGTGCCTTCATGGTGTTCTGCACCTTTGTTCTCTCCTCGCCGGAAAACACGGCACTATTGGGAACGATCGGCGACACCTTTGGGATCACCAACGCGCAAGAGCATCCCATGACCTTTATCGCTATCACGGGTTGCGTGGCCTTTTTGGCGAGCACCTTGATCCTGATCGGCACGCGCGGTGCCATCATGTCCAAGCGCGCGGCTGCGGCCAGGGCGTAACCTAACCGCCTCCCCCGGAATGCGTTGCTCGCCGTCACGAGCGCGCGCCGGGGGCGCGTCGGAACAGTCTCAAGAAATAGCCGGCACGAACGCGATCACCACCGCGAAGGCGTACCAGCAACCCACCCAGGCCCGGCGGTTCGCACCTCAGCGGAGGTGCTGGTCAAGCGCCCGCGCCCTGGTGACAATTCCTCGATGACGAGACGCACCGTCCGCACCCGGGGCCTCGCCCGTTCGTCCAGTATCCCGCTCCGAGCAACGCATCGATCACCTTGAGGTTGGGGTCTGCTGGGATGCAGATCACAGCACTGCTGGTTGCGGCTCACCAGGTCAGGGTCTTGGTGTCCTCGGCGAAGAGCGCCCCTCCCGTCAATTCAGGGTTCCCGAGTTGCACCCCGGGGATCACATCCTCCTCGGTCACGCCATAGTGCTTCATGCACATCGGGCAGATCAGCACGCGTGCGCCCTGTTCGATGAGGGTCCCCAGACGCACCTGATGCGGGCCAAAGATTTCGGATTGTGCACGCGCCCCAATCCAGACGCCTTTGTCATTCAGGAAGATCGTCAGTGGATGTCCCCGCTCGAATTGTCTCTCACCAAAGGTGATGGCCATGTCGGCACGGTGGGGATCATCACTCGTCAGATTGATGAAGAGTGGGTCCTCATCACCGGCCCAGGCCGGTGCCATGAGCCCAGCGGTGAACACGGCCAGACCAAACAGGATCAAGGAGAATAAACGCATCATCAGAGTCTCGTGGAATCATGTTGAACGAATGGACACAGAACGAATCCACGCCGCGCACCGGCTGGGTTCATTCGTGTGTCCGATGATTGCGGTGGCCTTGCCGACAGGGCGCGCAAACAGATGATGCCTCCCGTCCTGGATTGCGCGTGACACGGACCACCGCGGGTACCGACTCGCTGTCATTCGGATGACCGATCCGCGTCACTGGTCCTGGGCTCCAGGATCAAATCGCCGTCCTGGCGCGAGGCCAGACGAGGGGACCTGTTCGCCACTGGACCCTGACCCAGAACCTGGCCAAGCAACTGTTGCGAGCGCTCGGCGATCAGTCGCGAGTCGAGGCGCCGTGGCGCGAACAAGAGCGTCCGCAGCGCGCGTTGATCTTGATAGAGCACCAGCTCCGGCGTCGGTGCGAAGGGCCGTTCCAGGCTGATGCGCGCCACCCGTCCCAAATTCACCCCGCGACCATCGTCGAGCAAAATCAAATGAGGTGCAATGCCACGCGCCGGATCCGGGCGGGGAAATGCGATCACGTCGAGCAAAACGAATGGCTGGCTCGTGTGGCGAATCCCCAGCTGGACTGCGGTGGGCTCGAGTTCCACCAGGTAGACGTCCGCGCCAATCGCACCACGCAAACGCGCCACCTGATGGGCATAATCCGCACTTGGCCACACGGCTGCGGCGTCAGTCTCGCCATCGATCTCGACGTTCATCCTACCCTACTGGTTGCCGTTGCAGATTCGATCCGGGCGCTGGCGCGACGCAACGGCGCCGCTATCCGAGCGCACGCAAGAGTGGCGCACCGGTGGCCGTCGCGATCACGGTCGGGTCACCTTGGGCAACCGTGCGTCCCTGATCCAGAACCAACACCTGCTCGACCCAATCCAGTCCCGCCGGACGATGCGTGATCAACAGCACCGTGCGTCCGACCATGAGACGATCCAAGGCCTGCATGAGACCGCGCTCGGTCTCGACATCAAGTCCTTCGGTGGGCTCATCGAGCAAGAGAATGGGGGCATCCTTAAGCAATGCGCGCGCGACGGCAATCCGGCGTGCCTGTCCACCGGAGAGTCGAACGCCGGTCTCGCCCACCCAGGTGTCGTAGCCCTCGGGCAGCGCGCTGATGAAATCATGGATCTGAGCGATGCGACAGGCCTCCTCGACCGTCTCGGAAGGAGCCCCAGGGGCTGCGATCAACAGGTTCTCACGAATAGTGGTATCAAAGAGGTGCGTCTGTTGACTCACCACGGCGATGTGGCGGCGCAGATCCTCACCGGCGATGGTCGTGATCGGATGCCCACCGATTCGAATCTCGCCATGATCCGGCTCCCAGAAGCGCAACAGCAGATTGAAGAGCGTGCTCTTACCGGATCCGGTCGCGCCAATCACCGCGGCACGGCCGCCGGCAGGAACCTCAAGATCGAGGTCGATTAGGGCGGGTGAACCGCCCCCGGGATAACTGAATCCGACACCGCGCAGTTGGATATCGAACCGCTCGAGTTGCGGCGAGGGGCCGGGTGGATCCTGCACGGCAGGCTGCAGGTCGACGATGGCAAAGAGTCGCTGGGCGGAAGCCAGGGTCCGTCCCAGCAATTGGAAGGCGTGGGGCAAGGGCGCGACCGCCTCGAAGCTCGCCAGGGTGAAGAGCGCCAGCATCGCCAACTGAGGCGACATCAGGGTGCCGTCCTGCACCAATGGGATGCCGAGCCACAAGAGCATCCAGAGACTCAGATTGGCGCTCAGCCCAACCGCCGCCTGAGTCAGTCCATGGTCACTGCTCAAGCGCTCCTGATCGGCGATCAGCCGCCGACCCAGCGCATCGACGCGCTGGGCTTGTCGCGCGTCGGCACCATAGAGGGTCAGTTCCGCCATCCCCTGCACGCCGTCGATCACGGCGGCACGCAACGCCGCTTCGTCCTCGGCGAGCCGCCGACCGGGTGCCCGACCCCGCCATTGCGACCAAAGCGGCAACAGGCCCCCGGCGAGCAGGAGAAAGAACAATCCACTCAGCGCCAGGGTGGGATGGTGCCATAAGAGAAAGAGGCCGAAGATCACCGCACTGATGATCGCCACCGCAACCGGGACGATCACACGCACATAGAGGTTATCGAGCGCATCGATGTCGGAACGGATGCGACTGAGCAGATCACCGCTATGGAACTGTTGCAACCGCGCCGGGGCAAGCGGCTCGAGATGGCGATAGAACCAGACGCGCAGTTCCGCGATCAGCCGGAAGGTCGCCTCGTGGTTGACCAGTCGCTCGCTGTAGCGCCCCGCCGTGCGAGCAATCGCGCTCAAGCGGATTAGGGCCGCGGGCGCGAAATAGTTGATCGCGATCCCCGCCGCTCCGGCGACCGCCATGGCGGTGATGAACCAGCCGGCCAGGGCCATCAGGGCGACATTCGCCAGCAGGGTGATCAGGGCGATGAGGGTGCCGGCCAACATCCAGTTCCGATAGGGTTCGAACAGGATCCAAAGGCGCCATAGGATGCTCATCGGCTGGTCTCCAAGGATGCGGAGGCAGGCGGCAGATCCGCTCCGGTTAGCACCCGCCCACCCGGATCCAGGCCCGCATCCACGGCCACCATACGCGAATAGATGCCCCCGGTTGCGGACAGGGTCTCGTGGGTTCCAGACTCCCGGATACGCCCCGCCTCAATGACCAGGATCCGATCGGCACGGCGCACGGTGACAAGCCGGTGCGCGATGACCAGCAAGGTACGGCCTTGTGCCAGGTCATCGATCCCCTGTTGGACGAGCCGTTCACTTTCGGGATCGAGATTGGCGGTCGCCTCATCGAAGATCACCAGGGGCGCATCGCGCAGGAAGGCACGCGCCAGGGCGATGCGCTGAATCTGTCCACCGGACAAGCCCACGCCGCGTTCGCCAACCAGGGTCTCATAGCCCGCCGGCAGGGCCTCGATGAACTCCGCGGCATGCGCCCGTGCCGCCGCGTTCCGCACCGCGGCGAGGTCCGCGGCGGGATGACCGAGCCGGATGTTCTCCGCAATCGTGCCTTGAAAAAGACGCGGCTGCTGCGGAACCCAGGCGAGTTCACGACGCCAGGCATCCAGATCGAGATCCGCCAGCGCCTGATCGCCGATCAGGATGCGCCCCTGGGTGGGCGCAAGAAAGCCCAGCAGTAGATTGATGACCGTGCTTTTCCCGGCGCCGCTGCTGCCCACCAAGGCAACGCGCTGCCCCGCCGGAATCTCGAAGGTCAATCCGCAAAGCGCATCGCGCCCTTCCTCATAGCGGTAGTGGACCGCTTCGAAGCGCACCGCAAAGGGACGGGCCACCCGCAACACATCGCGGCCGGCGACCCGCTGTTGCGGCGTTGCCTCCAACACCCGCATCATCTGCTCCGCTGCCGCCGCGGCGGCCATGCGCGCGTGATATTGCGTGCCCATGTTGCGTAAGGGCGAATAGAACTCCGGGGCCAACATCAGAATGAACAGCCCCTGTAGATAGGTGATCTCGGGCAACCCGTGCAGCCAGTCCGGCAGTGGCATCACCAGACCGTAGAGACGAAACCCGATGAACACGGCGATGATGGCGATGCCGATCGCGGCAAAAAACTCCAACACCGCCGACGACAGGAACGCCACGCGCAACACCTGCATCGTACTGAGTCGATAGTCCCGCGAGACACGTGCGACCACATCCGCTTCCCGCCGACTCGCCCCGAACAGCTTCAGCGTCGTGATCCCTTGGATCACATCGAGGAAATGGGCACTCATGCGCGCGAGCTGCTTCCACTGTCGCTGGTTCTTGCTCTGCGCGCTCGAGCCAATGATGATCATGAATAGCGGGATTAGCGGCGCCGTGACGAGCATCACCGCCCCCGCGACCCAATCGGCGGGAAAAACCACCAGCAGAATGGCGAGCGGCAGGATCATGGTCAGGGTCATGGCCGGCAGAAAGCGTGCGTAATAACCCTCGAGGTCGTCGATGCCCTTCGTCAGCGTCTCGACCAGGGCACCACTGCGTTCATTGGCGAGATAGGCGGGGCCCAGCCGCTGCAGTTGCCGATAGAGCTGATCGCGCAGTCCGCTGCGCACCTGTGCCGCGGCCGTAAAGGCCGCCCGTTCTCCCAGCCAGACGACGACCGCACGCAGCGCAAAGAGGACCAGCAGCAGCGCCATCAGCAGACCGAGATCCTCGAGACCCGCGCCTTCGAAGACCACCGCGTTCAGGATCAGCGCCAGGAACCACGCCTGCGCGATGGCCAACAGGCCATGCCCCACGCCGTACCCGATGGTCTGTTTCAGTGCATTCCCGGCAAGCGGGCGGTGGGACTTAAGCCAAAGGGTAACGGACATGCTGCGCTCTGCCTGAAGGTCGGTCTGAGACCCGTAAAGGGTGAGGATAAGGAAGCAGGCGCAGTCCGATCAATGCGAAAAACGGACAAAATGAGCGGGATTCATCCGCGGCACCCGTGGCCTGTCAATCAGCCCCGGGTCCCGCGGTGATGCGGATGCGCGCGCGGTTCACTGGACGGGCCGCGCGGTGAGTGCGAAACCAACCTGCTTTAGGTCAAATCCGCCACGGTTTGTTGCGGCACGCGTTGGATCTTGCTGGTGTCGTAACCGAGCGCGCCGATGAAGGCAATGATCTGCTCGTAGGTGTCCGCCGGGATCTCGGGCTCGCGCGCCATGATCCAGACGTAATCCCGTTTCGCCCGCGCGATCACGGTGATGCTGTAATCGGGATCAAGCCAGACGATCCGGAAATCGGCCTTGAAGGGCCAGATGAACTGCATCCACCAGAGGGCATTGGACTCATCACGGATGAAGCCGGTCGGGTTGTGAGTCTTCAGGGGGCCGTCGAAGCCATCTTTGTTGAAGGTGAAGGTGGTTGCGATGGTGCCGTCAGGATTCAAGGCGTAGGACTCGACCGCATTGTAAGCACCCTTCTCCACAAAGGTGGGAATATTGGCGATCACGAACCAATCACCCATGAAGCGTTCGAGATCCACTTGCTTGACGGTTTCCATGGGCGCGCCTCCTTCCTCGGTACAGCCGCTCGCAAACGCGAGCAAGATCACGATTAAGATTGGACTCAGTAGTGGTTTCATCGTCGTGCGATCCGTTCATAGCGAAGAATTCGACCCCGTCCGACGTCGCTCTCAAGGGCCAGCCAACCGTCCATCTCGGAGTACCACAGATCCAGGTTTAGTTCATCGGTTTGCAAGGTGTAGCGGGCTGCAGGAACCTCCGCATCACCAAAGCGCACGGTTTCCATGCCATGCGACGTCACCTGCACGGGGATGAACTCACCCGTTTGTGGATTGAGCAGCTGATCCTGCTTCAGAAAATTCGGGTCCCAGTAAGCGAAGGTCATGATACAACCCGTCAATTCGCGCGGGGCGTCGTTGACGAGGAGACGTAGTGCGTCGCCATTGCGTTCGCCCACCACTCGGTAATCTTGACCATTGTCGTCGGTGACCGCCTCGATCGCCCGCAGGCACCCATCTTGCCATATCTCCTGGCTCTCATGACGGTAGCGGTAGGCGTTGAAGATCCAAAAATTGATGTCGAAACTGGCGTGGCTCGACACCCGCGCGCCCGTGTCCGAGGTATTGATCTCGAAGCGATGCTCACCGATCGCGTTGCGATCGAGATACACCGCGAACTGGAGGCTCATCGGCTCCGTCACCGCCGAGTGCGCGGGAGCGGTGAGCACGATCGAGGCGAGTAGCGTCAACATCACCCGGCGCGTGCAGATCATCCAGGTCGCGACCCGTCCCCCGCGAACCGGGTCTGGCCGGACCGGATTTCCTTCAGTCATCATGACGAGTGCTCCCTGTGCGAAGGATTCGTGGCCCTTGGCGGGCCGGGAAAAAAGGCGTTTGTCCGGGCAATGTAGTCACGATACGCGGGGCGGCGCTCCCCGATGTCCTTCTCCAGGAGGGCAACTCCGGAGACGCGCAACAGCAAGAAGGTCATCAAGAGTGGTGAGAGAATCGTCCACCAGCCCCCCGCGGCCAGAGCAAACAAATAGTAGGCCCACCAGATGCACGCCTCACCGAAATAGTTTGGATGGCGTGTATAACGCCACAAGCCGCGATCCATCACCCGGCCGGCATTCTCGGGACGCGCCTTGAAATCGGCCAACTGTTGATCACCGACGGCCTCGAAGAAGAGGCCGACGAGCCACAGCGCCACGGCAAGATAATCGATCCAACCGAGCGGGCTGGTGCCGAGCGTCACCGCCAGCAATGGGAGTGCGATGATCCATGCCAGGATCGCCTGCAAACCGAACACCAGATAGAGACTTTTCCACCGAAAGCCAGGCTCGTTCTCCGCCCGAATCGCCTGATAGCGACGGTCCTCGCCATGACCCCAATTGCGTCTGGTGATAAAGACACTGAGGCGTGCTGCCCAGATCGCAACCAGGAAGAACACCAGATAGGCGCGCTCCGAGACCTCGGCCATACCCAACAGGAAGACCGTGGCGATCAATAGAAAGAAGAGCGACCAGAGTGAGTCGACCAGGCTGACGTCGTTCATCTTAAGACTCAGCAGCCAGCCGCCCAGCCCCAAGCCGAGCGCCGCCACAAGACCGGAGAGATAGAGGTTCAGATCAAACACCTGTGTGACTCCCACGTAGAGATTGCGAATCAGAGGGCATTGCGGCGGCGCGCATCGTACCGTCGAATCGTTGCGCAAACCAGAGACTCACTGGCATGAGGAATGACCAACCACCGGCCAGCACCACCATGGCAACGAAGAGGTCTGGAAAATACACGCCACCCAGTCGGTAACCCGCGTAATAGGCGAGTGGTCCCGCGAGGCCACCCAGGACGACGGCGAGCCCCCAGCGCCCCTTGAGCCAGGCCAACGAGACATTCAAGGTCGTCGCGAAACCGACCCACATGGCGATGATCCAGACCGGTGCGAGCCAGGCTACAAAGAGTCCGGATGGGTAGTCCAGGAATCCAAACCGAACCAACATGCCATCCCAGACCGCACCCATGACACCCATGATGAGCAGCAACCGCAGTTCCCGCCCGGGTGCCACACACTGTTTCAGATGATAGGCCACGACCAGCGCCACCACGACCACACCCAACCAGGGTTGTTGATGCGCGCCGCCCAGCACGCAGGCCAACCAACCGATCTGAAAGGCGACTAGATTCAAAATGATCCGCGGGATCGGATGGGGTAGGTCAGCGCTCATGAGTACAGGAAAACCATCGGACGGTCGCCGCATCGGCGATCAGTGAGTCATGGGGTCGGTGATTGGATGATGACCCCGGGGTTTCATCCGCCATCGTCGACGATGATGGATGTAGAGGTCATAGTGATGCTGATTTGAGCAGAGACAAGTCACCCGGCAGGATTCGCGGGCGCGACTCGCCTCAGAGAGCAGCACGCAAGACGCTGGACACAGACACTGGACACAGACACTGGACACAGACACTGGGCGAGGCAGGCTGTCGTTGGGATATGATGTGCGCCTGATCCCAACCAAACCCTGTTCCCTGCCTGTTCCTGATAAGGAGAAGATCGATGTCATTGCGCCCCTTGAAACGTCTCGCCCTGTCCGCCCTTGCTGCCGTCATCCTGGTCGGGTGTGCCGCGGATGGCTCGGGGCTCACTGAAACTGGAGCCGGCGCCGCCATCGGCACGGCGACCGGTGCCGCGGCAGGCGCCATCATTGGATCCATGAGTGCCAATGCCGGTCGGGGGGCACTGATCGGAGCGGTCGGTGGAGCACTCGCGGGCACCGCGGTAGGGGCCTACATGGAGAATCAGCGGCGTGATTTCGAGCGTGCGCTCGCTGATGAGATCGCCGCCGGCATGATCAGCATCCAGCAGTTGCCGAACGATCAACTCCTCGTGCGCATGACGGGGGCCACGGCGTTCGAAATCGACTCCGATCGCATCCAGCCGGGGTTCTTCAGCACCATGGATAAAATCGCCGCGATCGTCAACCGCTATGGCAAGACCGAGCTGATCGTCTCGGGCCACACCGACAACACCGGCTCGGCCGCGCATAATCAGGGTCTCTCGGAGCGCCGCGCATCCGCTGTTCAACGCTATCTGGAGGCCGATGGGGTCCTCCCGCAGCGTATCGTCGCATTCGGATTTGGCATGAACCAGCCGATTGCCTCGAATGCAACCGAGGCGGGCCGTCGTCTCAACCGTCGTGTCGACATCACGATCGTCCCCATCACCGCGTGACGGGGGCGACCAGATCCACATCTGGAGCGACTCCGAACAGCCCTTTCACAGGGCATTGACGACCGGCCTCCTTGACGCCGTTCGACCACAGACGCACCGTGGTCGAACGGCGTCAAGGTCTTGGCCGGATCGCCCCCATCCGTCCCTGCTGGCGCCTCAACCGGGACGGTGATCCGTGGCTCATGCCGCAGCCGAAAGTGACTCGTGCGCGAGACAATTCTTCGGACAGACCCGTGAACACGCCTGACAACCGATGCAGTCTAGGGCGTCTTTCAGATTCATGACCATCCCGGGCGCCTCGTCGAAATCATCGTCGCCGTCATCATCGAGCTCTTCGAGTGCAAGGTCATCACGGTCGACCAATTCGAAGACATCCCGCGGACAGACCTTGTAACAGCGACCGCAGCCGATGCAATGGGACTGGTTGATCGAGACCACGAACGCCGGCGTCCATTCGACGCCGCCACGTGTGATACCTGTGATGGGTTGCATGCGTCTACCCTCCATCTCGGCGCTCTGCGAGCGCCTGTGCGTGTGTGTGTCATGTCTTGAGCGATCAAGACGACCGAAGCGATTCGGCACGATTGCCCAGGGGCATCCGCCCCCTATTGCGGAGATTGCGTTCACCAACGACCGCGTGAACTCCGTCGAAACTCAAGCAAAGGGGTGATCGAGCGCGCTAAAGGCTTTGCGTTGGGCCCCCGACATCCGCTTGCGCGGCCGTGAGTCGCGCGGTTGCCTCGGCCCAGGCTTGGCACGCCTCATAGGTCGCCTGTGCGATCGCCGGAATCTCCTCATAGCCTGCTGGCAGACGGTCTTCGACGAGGTCGTGCAGGACACCCGCTTGCTCGGTCGCGATCCGCTTCGCCTTGCGGACCGCCTTCTCCAGCTCCTTGATCTCAGTTTCCGTCATGGCCTCGCCTCACCTATTCGTTCAAGGGCGGACATGGCGCGCCCGTCCCATAGGACGGGCGCGCTCCGGGGCACCACGGTCATGGTTGACCGGATCCCAGTCCGGGCCGCCGGTCAACACACGCTCCCCTGCCCTACCGAGCCCGCTTCGGCGTTCAACCGCAAGACTCACAGACCTGCGACATCGGAATACTCACCGATCAGTTCGAGCGCAACCGAGAGGATCTTGTCGGCCTCATCCTTCATCTTCGAGAGACTCGGAAAGCCAAAGCGATGAACATCGCGCAGTGACCGATCCAACACGACCAACTTGCCCACGGTGATGATGACCCGTCCAAACCCTTCGTGCGTGAGATGCAGGAGCGGCACGGCCATCAGTCCACATTCGGACTCGATCATGACGGAGATCGCGTTGTAGAAGGCCCGCATCCGTGCAACCAGGACCTCATCCGGATCACCAACCAACGGGATCGCCTGGCGCTTTTCCTTCGTCAGGATGAAGGGCTCCAAGAGCTCGGCAGTGGAGAGCCGATCGAACTCCCCATAGGGATCGATCGCGCGCATCTGTCGATCCATTTCGGTCACGAATTGCGTCTGCATCAGATCCGCGTCAGTCGCGGTCGAGACAGCAGTCTCGGTCATGTTGATTTCCTCTCACAGGTTGATGTCCCCATCGGTGATATCCGACGCACCAGCAGGGGACGATAGTATTCGCGCGCGAGCCGACCACCGGTGATCCAAGCCGCGAACCCGATTCCCAGACCCAAGCCGACCAGCCCAGCGCCGGCGGTGCCACCCTCACCCGCGCCGAGAACAGTCGCCAACGCGGCACCGCCGATCAGCATGAGCAGCGGCAGCAGATAGGCCACCGTCGAGGCCATCACGAGGACGCGATCCGGAATCCCGATGATGATCCGCTCTCCCACCGTCAGCTCGCTTCCGCCAGTGATGCGAAACCGTTCGCGCTGACGTCCGAAGAGCTGACCGAGTACCGCGGTTCCACAGGCACCGGCGCTCGCGCACTGCCCACAGGCGGTTTGCCGTTCACTCTCGACCCAAACCCCACGCGCGCCGCTCTCGACCACGGTTGCCGTCGCCTCGATCATTCGCTCCAGCCCTCCGCCTCCATCAGATCGAAGCGGCGATCGCACCCCGGGGTCCGATTGGCGATCGCCCGGGCGAGCCAGCCAGTGGGTCCATCCTGCAACTCGCCGCGCAAGTCACGGATGATCCGGCTGACCGAACTGCCGGGGGCCACCTTGATCGGCTGAATGCCCTGGGCACGCAGTTGGCTGACGGCCGAGGCGCCCACGGCCTCGCAATACACGAGGTCGCAACCGGCGAGGGCGGCGATCTTCGCGGCGAGCTTATCCTCGTTGCCATCCATCTCGAGGCGAGCGAACTGGATCACCTCCAGGATCCGATGATCCTGGGCATCGATGTGATACACCACGAAGGCCTCGGCGGCGCCGAAATGCTGATCGATTCGCTTCATGTCCGAACTCGCGAAGGCGACCCTGATCTGCAACGGGTTCGCGCCGTTCGCGTCTTGATTCATGTTCATAATTCTCAGTCGTCGTTCCAGTCCCATCGCAACCTCCCATCAGGCCACTCGGTCGATCCCAGCGATTGGCATCGGTTGGCGTACCGGCGCGCTCGCGACTGCATGAACCCATGAACCCCGGATCGAACCCCAGGCCACCGTGCGGGTGCGCCATTCCAGTGCCGTGCCGGGAGCAGACCGGATGGGCCACCAGAGCACGCTCAATGCGTGCCAGCGCGCACCCCACGCAGTGGGTCACCCGACTCGTTCGCCCGCGGTTTCAGACGTGAGTGGTAGGGATGGATCTCACCCCGCTCCTCACCGAGCAACAGGTTGGCGAGATCGAACAGGGCGTCGCGCGTGCCCTGATAGCCGATCCAGGTCCGACGGAAGCCGCCGAGCCGGTCGTATTGGGGAAAGCCCGCGCGCAGAAAGGGCACGCCGAGACGTGCCGCCGTTTGCACCGCATGGGCATTGCCGATCAGAATTTCGGCATGGCGTGCACGCGCGATCGATTCGAGATCCTCCAGATCGCCAATCTTGATCTCGGGGGCCACCACCTGCCGCAACGCAGCGGCGTTGGCTGGTGCAACCGCCGCGACCAACTCGGCACCGTTGTCCGCCAGCACCCGACTCAATGCGAGTAGGAAATCCGGATCCGCGGCCACCGCGACCCGCGTCGAGCTCAACATGAAGTGACAATCGAGCATCGCATCTTGAAGCTGCGCGCGTTGGCGCTCGACCTTGGCCGGCACGGGACATCCCGCAAGCTCGGCGAGTGTCATCACCAACCGGTCGACCGCATCGAGACCCATCAGATGGGCGAAGCGGTAGGTCGGCACCTCGGTGCGGGTTGCGAGGATGTCCGCCGCGGCGTCGAGGGCTGGACCGAACACCAGTGTGGCTGCCGCGTCGCCAAGCGTCGCGAGATCGCTGACACGGGTCCCGCCAATGGTTAGGGGACTGTAATCGAGCTCAGGGAGATGGCCATCAAGCGAATCGGACAGATCCGGCACCACGACGGGGGTCAGCCCGAATGCCTCGATCAAATCCTTCAGATGTTCGATGTCACCCGGCGTCAGGTGCGCGCCTGGCAACACATTGATCTGTCGCGGCTGCCGTCCGGGGACGGTCCCCGCCTCGGCCCGCATGGGCACCAGCGTCTCGATGATCGCCGCGAGCGCCTGGGCATAGCCTGACTCCAGCGAACCAGTGAAATCCGGCGTGGCGACCGGGACCACCGCGGTGCGCGCATAGTCTGGATAGGTGCGGCGAAAGGTCCGGATCGCCATCGCAACATCCGACCCCTGCGTCTCGACCAGCGCGGTGGTGGGGACGCCGATCAAATCCGGGGCACTCTTCTCGCACAGGGTTCTTAAGCCCTCGACGACCTGTTCCTCGCTGCCCATGATGGCGCTGACTTGATCGATGGCCGTGGTCTGCAGCGGGATCGGCTCACGAAAGTGGCGCACGAAAAAGATCTTTCCGAACGCCGTGCATCCTTGCGAGCCATGCAACATCGGGATGCAGCGGGCGAAGCCGAGGAAAGCGAGCGCAGCCCCGACCGTTGAACTGGCCTTGAGCGGGCTAACCGAAAGCGCCTTGTTCCGTTTCAGGATCTCAGGCATGACGCACCCCCGTGGACGCGCCCTGGCTGAGCGTCTGGGTCACGGATGCCGCGGCGGGCTGGGGATCGCTGGACTCGACTCGTGCCCAGGGCGGAGGACGACGCACCGCCTCCCAGATCGGGCTTTCGAGGGTGAGGCAGAGTTGGCGCGCCAGTTCGAGCATACCCACATATCCGGCATAGCCGAACTCCCGTTCCTGATTGATATCGAGGAAGGGAATGCGCGCCTTGAGCGCGGTGTACATGTTGCGACCGCCGGCGATCAGGATATCGACCCCCTGTGCGCGAACCTGATCGATCAAACCACGCGGATTGCCATCCTCGATCATGACCGCATCAGCACCCATGAGATCACGAATCCGCGCCTTGTCGTCCTCGGTCGACTTCCGCGTTCCGGTTGCGACCACGGTCATCCCGAGGTCTTGCAAGGCCGAGACGATCGACCAGGACTTCACCCCACCCGTGTAGAGCAGCACCTTGCGCCCCTGCAAGCGGGTCCGATAGGGTTCGAGCGCGGCATGGGTCGCGGCCTCTTCACGCGCAATCAGCGCCTCGGTGCGCGCACTCAGATCGGGATCCGCGAGCATGCGGGCGAAATCGCGCAAGGCCTGCGACACGTCCGCGACCCCATAGAAACTCCCTTCGAACCAGGGGATCCCGTAGTTCTCCTGGAGTTGGCGCGCGACATTGATCATCGCCTTCGAGCAGACCATCATGTTGACCTGTGCGCGATGCATGGTTTGCACCTCGCGAAAACGTGCATCGCCCGACAGACTGCAGAGCACCCGCAGGCCCAATTCATCAAGCAAGGGCAGGACATTCCAGAGTTCGCCGGCGATGTTGTACTCGGCGATCAGATTGATGTCGTGGACCTTGAACCCGGGACGTTCGATTCCGGGTGGCAGCGGATCAGGCTCGCGTGTTCCACAGACCTGCTTCACCATGGTCTCGCCCGCGATGCGGTTGCCGAGATTCTTGGTGCCATAGAAACCGGCGGCGTCCACCGACACCACCGGGGTTCCCCAACGCCGCTGCGCCTCGCGACAGACCGCGCCGACGTCATCGCCCGTCAGGGCCGGAACACAGGTGTTGTAGACGAACACGGCCGCCGGATCATAGGTCTCGATGGCCTGTTTGATACCAAGAAAGAGCCGTTTCTCACCACGGCCCATGATGATGTCCTGCTCCGTTAGATCGGTGGTCATGCCGATCTTGTAGAGACTCGGGCCGCTCGAGCGCGCCCCACGGTTGTCCCAGGAATTACCGGCACAGGCAATGGATCCGTGGACGATGTGCGCGACATCCGCGATCGGCAGGAGCGCGATCTGTGCCCCATCGAACGAGCACCCGCCCGCCGTCGCCCCCGGCTTGAGTTTCGCGCAGCCTGACTTCGTCTTGCTGTTGTGCGCGCAGGCCGGTTCATCAAGCAGCGCGGCGATCTCTGTCTGTTTCATTGAAGATCCCGAAGGCAGTCATGTCGCAGTGCCTGAAAGCACCACCCGTGCCAATCACCATCATCTGGTCTGGTCACCCATCAGGAACGGATACCCGGTCATTGGCAGGCACCCGGAATGTCGGATTTCCAACAAATGTCATGTCGGGAAACACCGCAGATCCGTCAGGCAAACGCGGCGTCAGGGGGGCTGGGGAGACTGGCCGCGCTGGATGGGTTCTCAGGAGGTCAGCAAAGCGATGAGGCCCGTTGGTCGTGGCACCGGACGCGCGTTCTCGGATCCGCTCGACGCTGTCCCCGCCAAACGCCTGCGCGTGCGGTCGAGGTGAATCTTCCCCGAGCGGGCTCAGCTGATCACTTCAAGGTCAAGACCAACACGCCAAACAGCATGATCACGGCGCCGGCCGACTTCACCAACGGATGCGTCTCCTTGAAGAACCAACGGCCCAAGGCGACCGAAAAGAGCCCAGCGGTTCGTTTCACCGCCATGGCATAGGAGGCGAGGGTCAGACTCAACGCGATTTGATCGGCGATCCGCATCGCCGCAAAGAGTGCCCCCAGGATCAAGAGCGGGCGCGCGTGACGGCGCATGACCGCGAACTTGATCTGGCGGTAGAAGGAGCGATCACGAACACTGAAGATCACAAAAAGGATCAAGGGGTTGACGATCGCAACCACCACCGCGAAGGACAGTGGATCGCTCAGTTGGATGCCAATCCGCCCGATGACACTGGCTGCGGCAAAGCAGCCTCCAGCTAGGAGTGTCAGGACGCTGCCAGGGTCGGTCATGATGCGCCGGAAGGGCAGATACCAGCGCACCTCATGATCGCCGAGGCTCAACACGTAACCACCGACCACGAGCAACAGCACCCCGAGGAGGCCAATCGAGGCGGGCAGCGCGCCGGCGACCAGCCACTCGATGAGAATCGCAAAGCCTGGCGTCAAGGTCATCAGGGGACCGACGAGCGAGACATCCGTCTTGTGCAGGGCCGCATTGAGAGCCCAACCGCCGAGGGCCGAGAACAACCCACCGCTCACCACGGCGAACAGATAGACCGGATCATGAAAGGGAAACCGATGATGCCAGATGATGAGCGGCAGCGTGATCAACAGGCTACTGAGATTGACATAGAAGGTCAGGAACTCGGTCGAGAAATCGAGACTGAGGTGCTTGGTGACAGCGAGACGCGAGGCATGAAAGAAGGCTGATGCCAGCGAAAAGAGGATCCAGACATGAGCGAATTGCGAAAAATCCATACCCTCATATCCAGCCGTTCGTCAGTCCGGCGAAACGCCGGAGTGGGCCAAAACAGACGCCCTCAATCCTTCCACGCTGTTCTCGAGCGAAGCGAGCAAAATCCCGTTGAAAGCGTGCGCGCCGCTGCCAGTCGTGCGCGGAGATCCGACGCTCACCCCGGATGACACGCACGCTAGGAATGCCGGCGAGCGTCAGAAGACCCGCGCCACCGATCCCAGAAAACAGTTTTGCCTGCAAGGTGAGATGCACCTGAGGGGCCTCGACTAAGGGGATGTCCAGCCGATTTCGGACCGGTGCATGCAGATTCAAGACATAACAGGGCTGATTCAAGGTCATCAAGGAAACCTGCCGGCGCGCCCCGATCCGCGCGAGGCGCGCCGCACCAGCATCGGGTAGGTTTCGCAGCACGCGTGCCAATGCGACCAACCCAGCCCGCGCGGGCCTGGACAGCGGATAGTCAGCCAACGCCTGCTCCACCTCAGCGATGGGGCGCAGAGGATGGCGGTGCCAGGGCAATGGGACCTCGCGCCGACCGGTGAAGATCTCGAGCAGATCGGCCGCGAGCCGATCACAATGCTGGTGCAACCGGCGCACCAACGACTCGAACGCCGGATCCTCAAGGACCGCCCAGCCAGGCAGGGTGATGAGGCAGCCGAGTGGCCTGGTCCCTGCCAGCACCGCCTGGTGATCGGGCGGCTCAAGGCGGGCACCCGCGAGCTCGAGTGCAAAGCCTTGCAAGGAGTCGTGGATCACCTCCGCGCCGAGAAAGCTCAGGGGATCGAGCGCTTGTCTGCGTAACCAGCGATCGCTCATCTCACCGAGGGATTGCGCCGTATCCAATGCACTCAAAGCCGTTCCCGGCCAGTACAGCAGGTGCAGGTGGAATTGTTTCGCGGCCTGCACACTCGGGCGATCCTGGGTGTGAGGATCCGAATTAATCACCAGGTGCAGTTCACCGGCATCGAGTTCGAAGCGCCGCATGATGGCGGGCGTCGAGACGAAGCGCACGAAATCGCATCCGAGCCCCCAGAGCAGACGTCCCGTGGCGGGGTGGACCGACGTCGGGGTGGCCTTCGGTGGTTCCGAGATCTCCGAAACCATGAGATCGTAGAGACTGTGCGGAGAGACCTTATCGATCAGCGCGAGCCGATCGGTCTCACAGGCGATCTCAGCGATGGTGCGGCGCGCGAAACGTTGTCGTGGATCGCGGGCATGGGCCTCTCGCGGGTTCAGCGCATAAGCCAGCGGCGGAGCACCGGTGCGCAGTTGATTCCAGGCAACCGCGAGGTGTTCGAACCCAGGGGGGGCGAGCGCGGCAAAGGGGTCAGACCGCATGGACCCGCGCCATCCTCGGGCACTCACAGAGTGCGGCCCCACCCGCGCGCATCACGCATCCCCCCCGCTGGGCGGGCGAGGCAGCGCCCGCAGATCACGCACCACCTCGGCGACGAGCAAGGCCGCCAGCCGATTGAAGGCCGCGGCCATGTCATCGGGCGTGGTCCCCGCGACGGCAACCTCGCGATGGTAACGACGATCCCACAGCACCCTGCGGTCAGCGGCCCGCACCAAGGCAAGATTCAGGGTTCCGATCACCCGCCCCCCCTCCGCCGGTACGGCTTCATCGGCCTCCAGTCCGGCTCCGGGCGGCAGATGCTCAAACCGCTCGATCTCGCCACCGAGCAGATAATCCGCGCGTCCTCGATCCGCCGCCGTCAGGGTAAAGTCGAACACGCCCCCCGCTCGGCTGGCACGCACCAGATTGCGAGAAAGCGCGCGCGGCAGGGGATCGGCCCAGAGCAGGCGCTCGTAGCGCTGCACCTGGAGCGGCTCCGATGGGGTACGAAAGACGATCTGCCGACCGCCAAGAAAACCCCGCGCCGCAAAATCCGACACCTCCAGGGCCGCCGGCAGGGGCGGACCGATTGGCGTCTCCAGCGGCTCGGGGTCCAACGCATAGAAGACATCCACACGCAGCGGTGCGGGCGTGCCACATCCCGAGGCCAAGATCACGTGGAGCAGGAGCACCGCCATGAGTGCCATCACCCAGACGCCGCCACCCGGATGACGCCCGGCCCATCTTGCTCGGATGGTGACGCGCGTGCCCGAACGCCACCCGGTTCCGGGACTCCCGCCGCTCAACGAAACCAAGGCGCCTGCTCCTCTTGCTCGCGGCGCTTGAACAGCAACCTGGGATCGCTGCGCAGCTCGCGCGCGAGCGTGGAGAGATCGCGGGTGGCATCCTCGATATTGGTCAGGATGGGAATCAGGGCCGCGGCGATGGACTGCATCAAAAACTGGGTCTCCTGGAGCGAACTCTGCAATGCCGGGCGGTTCTCATTGATGACACCGCGGATGTCGACGGCCAATTCACCATAATCGGTCACCGCTCGGCGCACGTCATCAGTGCTGCCGGCCAGCTCGCTGGTGATCTCGGCTAGGCTTGCTGACATCATCTGGACCGACGTGAGGATCTCGCCGATGGCCTCGGCATCGACCGCTTTCACCAGATTTTCCGACAGTTGTCGGAGATTCTCGAAGGCACCCGCGAGACGGTCGCGATTCTCGTCCTGATCCGTGCCACTGCCGATCAGGGTCTCGATCGTCTTCACCTGATCGCGGATGCTCGCAAGCGTGGGGGCGATCATCTCCTCCACGACGGTGCGCACCGTCTCGATCAAGGCCGACAGTTGCGCGGTCAGGTCCGCATCGGCTGCGCGCACCTCGATGACGCCACCGTCGGCGAACAATGTCCGCTCACGGCCCGGATGGATCTCGATGGCGTCACCCTGCAATAGGCCCAGGCTGATCAACTGCGCTTGACTCTCCAGCGGGATCGGCCAGTGATCGCGGATGCGCAGGGTCGCGCGAAAACAGGGGAGACTCGGCGAACGATCGGCACCTGAGCCAACCAGCCCCAGACAGGACTCCTGATGCGCCGGATCACCCGGAAAGACCGGCTCGACCCGCTCGACCAAGCCGATCACGAACCCCTCTTGCACCACTTGGATCCCCGCGTCGAGACCCTCGGCACGGGGAAAATAGGCGTGCAGCCGATAGGTCTGACCAAAGAGTCCAGGCAGCACGAGCATGAAGGCGATCACCACGACCGCGGCCATCGCGCTGACGAACAGACCCGCGAGCAAGAGATCGCGCTGATCGGCGTGCGCACGCCGTCGCCCGGGGGCACCGATCTCGGGCGGGGAATAGAGCCGGTCGAGGCGACCATCCCCGGGGCGGCGCGGCGCGTTCAGGGATGCCCCCGCAGCGCAACGCGCAGGTCCAAACGGCTCGCACACGCGGACTCGAGTGCCGGTGCGGTGCCATCGAACAGAATCTGTCCCCGCTCCAGGACCACGACCCGCTCGGCCCCTCCCGCCAGGGCGTCGAGCCCATTGTCGGTCGCGATCAGGCTGAGGTTCTGATTCGTGCGCAGTTGACGCAGGACCGCCAGGGTTTCGCGCGCCACCCCGGGATCGAGCCCGTCGGAGAGACCATCCCAGATCAACAGGCGGGGACGATGGATGAGCGCGCGCGCCAGTTCCACGCGCCGCTGTTGTCCGAGTGACAAGGATCTTGGCAGGTGGTTCTCGAGCCCGTCGAGCCCCAGCAGGGTCATGACCAGTCGGGCCGCCCGCGCCATGTCATCGCGCGACATGGCGAGAGTGCGCAAGGGCAACAACAGATTCTCGAGCACAGTGTAATCGGCCAGCAGCGAACCGCGCTGCAACACGGCACCGAGCGCGCCACGCAGTCGCACCATCGCCGCCTCGCCCAGTTCATCCAGATCCTGACCCAACACCCGCACCCGGCCTGCCGAGGGTCGATCCAATCCCAGAATCAACCGCGTCAAGAGGCTCTTCCCGGCCCCGTTCGGACCACAGATCAGCAGCCAGCCGCCCTGCGGCAAGCTGATATCGATGTCCGCGAGTGCCAGTCGGCCGCCAACATGCTGATACACGCCCTCGAGGGCCAGGCTCTCACTCATGTCACACCTCGCGGGGTTCGTGCAAGGTCTCGGGAGTCTAGACCATCCGGAAAAGACACGACTACGGCCCCCCAATCGAGGACGCCCCGATCGTGTCGACCCCATGGCAACCCGAGCGCCAGCAAGCGTCTCCTGTGCACGATACCCATCAACTCCGCAACACGGCGATGTAGAGCAAGTCCATCACCAGGATGGCCGTGACCGCACCCACCATGGTTCGGGTCGCGGCCTGCGCGATGCCCTGTGGACTGCGCCCAGCGCGCGTGCCATTGACCGTCGCGATCAGCGCGATGAGGATCGCGAACAGGAGTGGCTTGATCAACGCCTCGATCAGTGCGGCGGTACTCAAGGCGCGCCGCAGCGAGTCGAGCAGGAGCGCCGGGGAGATCCCCGAGACCCCCCATAACCAGCCCCCAGCGGCGATGAAGGTGATCAAGGTCCCCCAGACCACGAAGGCAAAACTCATGATCAGCATCGCCAACAGAACGGGACCGGTGGTGAACTGCACCGGGTGGACGCCACTGGCCAATAATCCATCCATCTCACCGGTCACCGTGAGCGTCGCCTGACGCACCGCGAGCGCCACTCCAGCCCGTCCCGCCACCAAGATCCCGACCAGGATCGGCACCAGTTCCATGACGGTCGCATAGGTCAGGGAGAGGACAATCAAGCCCGGGAGATCGATATGGTTAAGGATGGCCTCGATCTGATGGCCCAAGATCAACCCGAGCGCAACACTGATCAAGGTGATCGCCGGCAGAATCGACAGACCGGCTTGCCGCAATGAGGCCACGAACGCCGGCAGATCGAGCCGCGCACGTCCAAACAGAATGCCCACATACAAGGACACGCAGCTCGCCAGGGCCACGCCCGCGAAACCAATCTCTTTGATCCACCCCGTCGGCCCACTGAAGGGTCCACCAGGTCGCTGATCGGCCACCCCAGTCAACTGATCCCGCCCTCCTCTGAGTCCCACGCCATCTTAGGCGATTTCCGCCGCCCTCGAAACGCCGCCCGAATCTTTGGCGCCTAGGGCGATCCGATGATGGGCCAGATGCACGACATCGCTGACCTCGCGCCCCCTCGCCGCCCGCCGCTCCGATCGCGGCCACACCCCTCGCCGAGCCCGAGATCGATGACCAACTGATCCAGCTCAAGGCCACCTTGGAGCTCGACATCGGGGCCGCCGAGCCGACCCTCGACAGCCTACGCGGCGGAACCCGAGACAGCGAACTGGAGCAGGCGATCGCGCGACTGCGTGCGCAGGTGGCGTCTGCTTGCCGCTCACCGAGTTCTGGCGGATCGCCAGGCGTTCGGGCCTCGAAGGGGGGATCTGAGCGAAGCTGAATTTACGGACTTTTTACGGGAGCCGATGCCGAGGACATGGAAAATGTCCGCCGATGACCCATCGGTTTGGATTCTCCCTCGCATGCAGGCCGCGCTGGTCGCTCGAACGCTTGGAATCTTCCTTGTGCTCTTCAGTGCGGCCTTGTTGCCGCCGCTAGCGGTTGCGCTCAGTTACGGCGATGGCAAGGCGGATCACTTCGCGCTGTCCTTGCTGGTGAGCCTCGCTGTCGGCCTGATGCTCTGGTTGCCGCTGCTGAGTAACCGCCAAGCGATTCGCAACTACGACGGGTTCGTCATCGTGGCCATGTTTTGATCGCGATGAGCCTGCTCGGCAGCCTGCCCCTGATGATTGGGCTAGGCCTGGATCCGGTCGATACGGTTTTCGAATTGGCAGTGGGTCTCGCTCCGCCCCTATTGGGATAGTCCGGAGGTCAGGGCCTTTCTCGGTGTCGTGCTGATCTGCCGTCGATGACGGCCCTCCTCGGTGCTCATCCCATATCCCGATCGGCAAGACACACGCGGTTTCTGCCCCCGGTCTTGGCCGCGTAGAGTGCATCGTCGGCCTGTTTGATCCAGGCATCGTCGCTTTCGTGAGGCCGGTATTCCGCTACGCCGACACTCACGGTGACCGTGCCAACCTCGGGGAACGTTCGGGCGGCCACCAGTGCCCGCAACGTCTCGGCCGCGTGCATCGCCTCACGCGCCCCGCGGTGCGGCATTAGGATCACGAACTCCTCCCCACCCCAACGAGCCAGAACGTCAACCTCGCGCAGATGGCGGCCGATCACACGGGGCAACTCGATCAAGATGCGGTCGCCCACGAGATGACCGTGGGTGTCGTTGATTGCCTTGAAGCAATCGAGATCAAGCAACAGCAGCGATACCGGCACGCCGTCACGCACAGCGCGTGCAATCTGCGCCGCGAGCGCGTCCTCGAAATAGGACCGGTTCCAAACGCCGGTCAGGTGGTCCGTAACGGCGAGTCGTTGGAGCTCAGCATTGGCCTTGCTCAGCGCGCGATTCGCCGTTTCCGCCGCATCCCGCGCCTGGACCAGTTCGGCCTCGACGCGCTTGCGCACGCTCACGTCGACGAAGGAGCAGATCAGCCGGTCGTCGAGGATGGTGCCGCCGATGACGATGTCCTTGACCTGCCCGTCGCGGCTCGTCACGCGAAATTCGTGCGGCGTCACCTGCCCCTGCTGCGCGGCGGCCTGGGCGAGCGCCGCGGTCCATCGGTCGAGGACGGCACGGCGATAGTCTTCGTCAGGATAGGCCCGCTCGAACCACTCCTCGTGGGTGGGAATCTCTTGCGGTGTCCAGCCGAACAGCCGATCGAATGCGCTATTGCGATAGAGAATCCGTTGGTCCGACTCCAAGCTGGCCACCGCGATGGCGACCGGCAGATCCTGCAGCATCTTACGGATGAACTCAGCGCTGCGCTTCGCCTCGCTCTCGGCGCGCTTCAGGGCGGTGATGTCCCGCGACATCCCGAGCAACTCCACCGGGGTCCCGTTCGCGGCGAACACCGGCAAGACATGGACATCGCACCAAATGGTCGAACCGTCCTTGCAGCGATATTCGAGCTCGTTTCGTGTCCGCTCCGGCGAACGTCCGGATTGTAGCAAAGCCGCCATGCGCGAGAGGTAATCCAGCGTGATCGCCACGGACGGCGGCGTCAGGATGTCCTCGAGCGGCTGCCGCATGGCCTCCTCCGGGGTGAAGCCGCGCAGTCGCTCCACCGATGGACTGACATAGGTGATCTGTCCATCCAGCGACATGGTCCAGATGACATCCGATGCGTTCTCGGCGAGCAAACGACAGCGTGCCTCGCTCACCTGCAGCCGCTCCTCGGCCTGTTGCCGCGCCTGTACGATCGCGCTCGGCGTGTCTTGGTTCTTGTCCGGCACGTCCATCACAGCTTCCTTGGGATCTCCTGGGACCGGGGAATCCGACATGACGCCCCTCCGCGTCCAACACGCGGCAGATCGGTGCTGTCGCCCAGCCGCTGCGCGGATCGCCGACGACATCGTCTGTTGGCGTAGAGTCATGGTAGTGCACTGGAGTTCATGTGGTGGTGCTACACGATAACAAAACGCCAGCGTGGGAGAGACTCGCGAGCCTGATTGTCCTTGAGATCGCTTGGATGATGAGCCTTGCAACCGAGGTGCCCCAGTTCGTTATTGATGAGGTAGGTCGCGCCTCAAAAAACCGGTCGCTTCGAGATGAGCACGGTGCTGGCGGTCGAGCTTGACACCGGCTGGGTTCGGGAGGCGCGCTCAGGGCCGGATGAAGTGCACCTTCTCACCCAGTTCGGCGGCCTGCTCACGGGCACTGGCGGTGCGTGCCCAGGCGAGCAGGTCGCGCAGGCCCAGGCGGTCGTGATCGTCGCAGGCGGCAGCCTGCTCCAACCGCTCCAGGGCGGCCGCGGGGCGGCCCAGACGCAACAGCAGAAAGCCGGCGCCCTTCTGGGCCAGCAGCAGAAACCGGGTCAGGGTCATGGAGCGCACCGCCGCCGCACCGAGTTCGGCCGGCCCGAGCGCACGCCAGTCCGAGCTCAGCCCAAGTTCCGCCGCCGCCGCAACGATGGCCCGATCGGCCACCAACAGGGCGTCCTCGTAGCGCTGGCGATAGTAGTAGAAGCGATATAAGGCGACCAGCACGCTAAGATGATCTGGCGCCTGCAGATAGGCCCGCAAAAGCGCCAGCTCGGCGGTATCGGTATCGGCCTCGCTGCCGTAGGCGGCAGCGGCAGCGGCGATTAGGGCGGCGGCCGAAGCAGGCAGTGGGTGGTCGAAGTACATCGCTTCGCCGGTAAAGTCGTGCAGATCCATGGGTCGCTCCGTTCAGGTTCTCGTCGGGCCGGGTGCCGCGACGCTCTTCGTCATCACGCCCTCCCGCGGGCAGGTGCCGCCGTGCAGCGTTGGTCGTTGATGTCGACCTGGGGGCCGGCATGGGACGCGGGGATCTTCATCGACAGATCTCCGTAGACCACGACCGCGGACAGCAATAGGTCACACGCAGCAAAGCCCGAGCCAGCCTTTGATATCGCTGTTCCGATCGGGTCCTATCGCCAACGGCGGGGGCTAGCTGGGGGCTTTGTGACAGCCTCCCAGGGTGTTGACTGTCATCTCTGCGACAGACACGCACGATTGTGTTGGGACCATCTTGGACGCGTGAACGAATCGAAGTCATCCGTAACGAGATCATGGTGGAAACCACTGGGCAGGCATGGCGGAGCGGTTCATGCCTGGGCCAACCACGCGTCACCTCGGCTGGTGGTCTTGCCTGTCTGGCGCGGGGCGTGGAGCGCTGGCTGGGCTGGGATCACTTCCTGGTGCGCGGCTGCGAGAAGGTGCGCGGGGGAATGGCCTTCTTGGTTCACTGTTACAACTTCCGACGACTGCTGAGTCTCTTCGGCGTCGCGGGCCTCATCGCCCTGTGCCGGGCGCAACGCAACGCGGGCGCAGACGGGGAGATGGTCTCGTCGTGCGTTTCGGCGTGCTCCCCGGGGTGCTCAAGCGCTTCCATGAGTCGATCCGGAGTCTTGCTGAGTGTTTTCGCTACCCCAAGCTTAGACCCGTCCCATCACGCCCTGCTCATGCTGCGGTGCGCTGGTACGCGAGGACGCGCCGCCCGATCGCGCGAGCGAAGACTTGCACGGTCTCGGTGTCATGGAAGCGGACAACCCGGTTCTGTTCGATTTTCATGGGAAGTGGTTTGGTGTGTCGCTCAGGGAAAGCGCAGCAGGATAGCCGGCCAGGTCGGAGGGCGTCACGGGAACCTGCGCGCGATCTGGGCATGCTCTTGACGCTGAGTCATCCTCCGGTCTCGGGGCCTCCGCCCGGCCGCCGGCGTGATGCTGGTAACCCGATAACAGCAAATCAATCAGAGAGACAGAATCATGCGTGCACCTGCTCTTTGCCTGCTCGCCGGCGCCCTACTGGCTGCAAGCGGCCCTGTAGCCGCGGAATGGCGCGTCCTGGAAGAAGCCCGCGAGATCATCAATATCTCCTCGGTGCTGTCAGGTCGCCCCGACTTACCCGTCCAGACGTATAAGAGCGCCGGTGACAATCCGGTCCCGGACGATGTCTGGCCGTCGTACGAATTGAGCCTGCCGTTTCTCAAGAACACCACGCGCAACCTGCAGTTCAACGAATCGGCATTCCTGGCTTCTCCGGGCGCGCCCATCGGTGTCACGTCCTATATCACGACTCCGGACGGCTACACCTGGGCGGCTATGTCCGAGGCCATCAATGCTCTATGGCCTTACGATCCGGCGGCGTATGACCCTCCATCCAGTATCAACACGTATTTTGCCGGCAACTTCGAGGTCACGCCGCCGCCCGGCGTGGTCAAGGTGACCGTCAACTACAAGGGTCAGAACATGAAGTTCTGGGCGTATGCCGGCGGCGCCGCACCTGGCCGGGGTTCGGTCGCGTTGGACCGCTATTTCGTCACGGACGCATGGGGCAACGAGTACATCATGCACGCGTCAGGCGAGCGCGATGCGGCCGACGTGCGTGCGGCGTTCGATCGAGCGGTCCTGCCGCCCGGCTGGAGAAAGTCCATCCGGCGACTGGGCCGCGACCTTGTGCTCCGGCCCGCGGTAAGTGACGACCCCAACGCGCGCTTCCACTACCTCGTCATCCGCGACAGCGCGGATAACACCTACCATCAGGTCGGCTGGAGCAGGCGCGGCTCGCTCGCGGCTCAGGTGCCGGGAATGCCGATCTGGGGGAGCCTGGGCCGCGACATCCTGACCGGCGACGCCGACGGTGTGCGCGACGACCTGATGTACGGCGGAGGCGGCGGCGACCTGTTCCGGCCGGGACTCGGCACGAACACCGTCTGGGGCAGCAGCCAGGCCGTAGACACGGTAGAGTTGCCGGGATGGCTCGGCGACTACATGCTCGTGTGGCAGAGCGAGGACGGGGCGTCCTTCTCACTCTCCGGTTCGGACTCTTTTCATACGCTCCACCACATCGACAGGCTACGGTTCAAGGATGGAGGCACTGTGAGGGTGGCGGACTTCCTCGGCCGGCCGCGAGTCCGCGATCCTAGGTGTTACTGGCCACCTAAACTGGCCCACAAACGGCCACTTCTTTTGAACCATCCCGGAGTGTGCTTTTAGGTTGTGCAGCCTCAGACTGCGCGGTTTTTTTCCGGTTGGGGATGCAGGAGCAGGAGTGGGTCATGAGTCACCATCCCCCGGCAAAGCCGGGGGATGGTGACTTTAGAACCCGTGGCCACCTTCCTTCTAGACCTGGGCGGCCCCTTTCTCCGAAATACGCAAGCGTTGCTTCGCTCAAGTGCGGCTCTGGTTGGTTGCTGATGGGTGGGGCTTGGGTCGGTGCGGTGGATGCAGATAGGTAGGCCGGCAGTGCGCCCTGCCGCTCGGCTGGTCTGACGCCGCTGGCGTTCAGGTCCAGGCGGTCGTGATCGTCGCCGGCAACAACCTGCTCCAGCCCATCCGGGGCGGCCTAGGCGCAACGCAGGTGCCGTCGTGCAGCGTTGGTCGTTGATGTCGACCGGGGGGCCGGCATGGGACGCGGGGATCTTGATCGGCAGATCTCCGTAGACAACGACCGCGGACAGCAATTAGGTCACACGCAGCAAAGACCGAGCCAGCCTTTGATATCGCTGTTCCGATCGGGTCCTGTCGCCAACGGCGGGTGCTGGCTGGGGGCTTTGTGACAGTCTCCCAGGGTGTTGACTGTCATCTCTGCGACAGACACGGACGATTGTGTTGGGACCATCCACCTCGGCTCAGGCGCGCACCAACTCGATGGATCGCCCGTGTGGACTCACCGTCGTGCTGCTTGCGGTGCGCTCGGCCATCGGCGGTTGATCGGCGCGCCGGTCGAAGATGACCAGCCAGCCGCTGCTCAACCCCAGACCGGCCAGATAGCCGTCCAGTTGGATCAACCCCTCGGTCAGCGGGTCCGGTGCGCCGTCGCGCCAGACCTTGAGTTCCATCCCCAGGGTGACCGCGCCATAGCGTAGGCACAGATCCATCCGCCCCATGCCGATGGCGTATTCGCGCTCCAACGTCCCGCCGCCGTTGACCACCCGATGCAGGAAGGCCATCAGGACCAGATGCGGGGCGATCTCGTGATAGGGCGCGCTGCGCAGCAGGGGCTCGCCGTGTTGGCGCCAGAAGGCGAGGAAGGCTTCCAGCAAAGCAGTAGGATTCAGGCTACCGTCGGCGTTGAGCCAAGTTGGATAGATTTGTGGCAGGGAGGCTTGCGGGGTAAAGGCCAGAGTGCGCGGTAGGACCTCGCGGTAGATCGGGTTGGCGATCGTCAAGCCGCCGTTGCCCTGGCGCAGTAGGCCTAGGTCGAGCAGATACTGGATGTCGTCGTCCGGGACGTCGCCCAAAGCGGTGCCGGCGAGCATCGGCTCGATGACATGGCGAACTCGGGGTTCCCGCAGCTTATACGCGAGCTGATCGAGATGGGTGACGCGCTCCAGGATCAGCGCCTCCTTGGCCTGATCGATCAGCGCCAGGGTGATAGGCCGGGTCCGATCGCGTCCCTCGGGCAACTCAAAACAGGCACGGTAAGCCAGGGTATTGACCAACCAGGGCTGGCCTTGGGTGAGGTCCCAGACCCGGTCCAGTGCCTCGGAGGTGAAGACCTGCCCGGTCTCGGCGGTATGCCGCAGCAGTAAGGTCCGCACCTCCGCGGCACTGAAATCATCCAGCCGCAACGACTTGGCCTTGATGTTGAAGGCGCTGCCGCCGGTGATGGGATCACGCTCTGAGCTCCCATGGATGCGGTAGTCGCGCAGATCGCGCACCCCGCAGAGGATCAGGGTCTGCGGGAAGCCGTTCGGACGCTGGGTGTAGCCGGCGCGCACCTGGCGCAGCAGCGAGATCAGGGTGTCGCCCACCAGGGCATCGACCTCGTCGAGCAGCAGCACCGCGGGGCGTGCGTCAGCAGCCGCCCAGTATTCCAACAGTTGAAAGAGCCGATCGCCGGCCGGCACCAGCGCTCCGTCGGCCCGAACCCAGTTATTCAGCCGCGAGTCTTGCAGATAATGTTGCGCAGAACGCGCGAGCACACTGCAGATGATGGCCATGCCGCGCTCGACATCCTCGCGTGCCGCCTGCGCCCCTTCGATGTTGGCGTAGCAGGCCCGATAAAGGCCTGTGCGATTCAGATGGTCCATCAGCGCCAACAGACAGGTAGTCTTGCCAGTCTGGCGCGGGGCGTGGAGCAGGAAATACTTCTTCTGCTCGATGAACGTCAGGATTTCGTTCAGATCCCAGCGTTCGAGCGGTGGCAGACTGTAGTGGTCCGTTGGTCGAACCGGCCCTTCGGTGTTGAAAAAACGCATCTCAGGGTCTCCGGGACTCGGGGCAGATGGAATCGACTAACCACCATGCGGACCCTGATCCGTCTGGTGCGGTGGTGTGATTCACCTTACTGCTCTCGGCACGGATCAGTTGCAGCGCTCGGGACGTCTGGTGGACTCGTCTAAGGGGAGCGCTTGCAGGGTTGAGTCCGGGCCATCGCAGGGTCGTGGCGAGCAGGGACTCAAGCTTCAGCGGCTCGAAGGTGCAACGAAATCATAATCGAAGCGGCCCATCATCACCCACCACCTGGCCATGATTTGACGTGCCATGAAGCGGATTGGCAGGCTGTACTCACAGCGAACCCTGCTGGTGCCCACCTTGCATTGACCCGACATGGATGCTTGCCTATTATTTAGTAATCAGTTGAAACCTCGCTGTTGCCGCAGCGACAGATGGATTGCATCAGGCGCTGTGGCCTCCCGAAGCGAATGAGTTGTCAGATTGCGATCAGCTTAGGATGACTCAGGTCGCGGTCGATCTCTCGAATTGACGATCGCGCTCACAACACCCTCCGCGACCTCATGGATTTCGGAGAATCAGTCAGGGATTTTCGATCGTGATCGCACGTCAACGCCTGATTCCGCTTGTTGTCTTGTTGCTGGTACTTTCCACCGCTGGCGGCGGCCTGGCCTGGTACCTCAATCGTTCGGAGCCAGATCGCTCCATCCTCACCCTCTACGGCAATATCGACATCCGTCAGGTCCAGCTCGCGTTCAACGATGCCGATCGGATCACGGAGATCCACGTCGAGGAAGGCGACCGCGTCACCCGGGGGCAACTGGTCGCAAGTCTTGACCTGGCGCGTTTCCAGCATTCAGTCGCCCTTTCCCAGGCCGACCTAGCCGCACGTCAGGCGACCCTAGATCGGCTGCGTGCCGGGAGCCGGCCGCAGGAGATTGCCCAGGCCCAAGACGCGGTCGATGCCGCCGAGGCGGCGCTGCGCAACGCCCAGGGCGTCTCGAAGCGGCAGCAGGGCCTGGCGCAGAAAGGCTTCGTCTCGGCACAAGAGCTCGACGATGTGGCCGAGATCCTGAAGACCGCCGAGGCGAATCTCAAGCGGACTCAAGAGGCCCTGGAGCTGGCGCGCTTGGGTCCACGTGTCGAGGAGATCAACGCCGCCGCGGCCGAGGTACAGGCCAGCCAGGCGGCGCTGGCGCTCGCCGAGAAGGCACTGAACGACGCGAAACTGATGGCTCCCGAAGCAGGTGTGATCGAGAACCGCATCCTGCAGGTCGGGGACATGGCCTCACCGCAGATCCCCGTTGTCACCATTGCGCTGGATGACCCGGTCTGGGCGCGCGTTTATGTGCCCGAGCCCGAGCTGGGCCACCTGCAGCCCGGGATGCGCGCCGAGATCTTCTCCGACAGTTTTCCCAATCAGCCGTTTCCGGGCTGGATCGGCTCCATCTCGCCGACCGCCGAGTTCACCCCGAAATCCGTCCAGACCACCGAACTGCGCACACAATTGGTCTATCGCGTCCGCGTCTTCGCCTGCAACCCGGAGGGCCGGCTGCGCTTGGGGATGCCGGTGACCGTACACGTTCCCATGATCGATAACCCGCCCCGCGCGGTCGCCAGCGATGTCTGCCAAGACTGAGCTGGCGCTCGTGCTGGCGGGTGTCGACAAACAGTTTCGCCAGGGCAAGCGATCGACCCAGGCGCTCACACAGCTCAGTGTGCAGGTGCAGCGTGGGCGGATCACCGGTCTGATGGGGCCGGATGGGGCCGGCAAGACCACCTTGATGCGTCTGGCCGCGGCACTGCTGCATCCGGATGCTGGCGAAGTTCAGGTGCTGGGGCTCGATACCCGCACGCAAGCGTCTCTGATCCAACAGCAAATCGGCTACATGCCGCAGCGCTTCGGCCTCTACGAGGAGCTGAGCCTGCGCGAAAATCTCGATCTCTACGCCGACCTGCAAGGACTTCCGGATGCCGAGCGAGCGGCCCGTTGCGCCGAGCTGCTGCGGCTCACCGCGCTCAGCCCCTTCGCCGCGCGCCGCGCCGGCGACCTCTCCGGCGGCATGAAACAGAAGCTGGGGCTGGCCTGTACCCTGCTGCGGGCGCCGACACTGCTGCTGCTTGATGAACCGACGGTGGGCGTCGACCCGATCTCGCGGCGCGAGCTCTGGTCGATCATCCAGACGCTGCACGGGCAAGGGGCGACCGTGCTGGTCAGCACCGCCTATCTGGACGAGGCCGAGCGTTGCGACGACATCATCCTGCTCGATCAGGGTCGGTGCTTGGCGCAGCAGCCTCCGGCGGCCTTTACGGCCCCACTCGCCGGTCACTGCTGGCGGGTACGCCATGCCGGAATGCATCGTCGTGCCTTGCAGGAGAGCTTGCTGACTCGCCCCGGGGTCCGTGACGCGACCCTGCAGGCCGAGGGCGTGCGGGTGCTGCTCGCGGAGAACCCGCCACAGCCGGCACCAGACGAGGACTGGCAACCGCAACCGCCGCGCTTCGAGGATGCCTTCATCAGCCTGCTGTCGCCACCGTCCACGCCAGGACAACCAGCGCCAGCGATGTCCACGCCATCGCGTGATCAGCGCGCATCAGACCCAGTGCCGCGATCCTCGGCTGTAACTGTCGATGGGGGCATGGCCCCGGCGCCGCGCGCGGGATCGACACAGCCACCCGCCGCGACTTCGTCATCCGAACCGGTGATCGAGGTTCAGAATCTGCGCCGATCCTTCGGCAGCTTCGAGGCCGTCAAGGACATCAGCTTCTCGGTGACACGCGGCGAGGTCTTCGGTCTGCTCGGAGCGAATGGGGCCGGCAAGACCACCACCTTTCGCATGCTTTGCGGGCTGCTGCCGGCCAGCTCGGGCGTGCTGCGCGTCGCCGGTGTCGATGTGCGTCAGGCGACCGCAACGGCGCGCGCCCGGATCGGCTATGTCGCACAGAAATTTGCCCTCTACGGCAACCTGAGCACGCAGCAGAACCTCCACTTCTTCGCCTCCGCCTATGGGTTGCGCGGCGCACGGCGCCAGGCGCGTTTGGCCTGGGCCGAGCAGGAATTCGCGCTCACCGACTATCTCGGCACCAATACCGGCGCGCTGCCACTCGGCTTCAAGCAACGCCTTGCCCTGGCCTGCGCGCTGATGCACGAGCCGCGGATCCTGTTCCTGGACGAGCCCACCTCGGGCGTCGATCCGCTGGCGCGACGCGCCTTCTGGCGGCGGATCAATCATCTCGCCGAGTCGGGCGTCACCATCATGGTCACCACCCACTTCATGGACGAGGCCGAGTATTGCGACCATCTGGTGTTGATGTCGCGCGGTGAGGTGCTGGCCTTCGGCTCGCCACAGGCGATCCGGGCACAGGCGACGACGCCAGACCACCCAGAACCGAGCATGGAGGACGCTTTCGTCCAGCTCATCCAGACCCACGAGTCTGATTCCCGGCAGGCGGCATGAGGGGGCGCGGATGAACCGCCAACGGCTCCGTGGTCTGATCCGTAAGGAGTTTCTACAGGTGCTGCGCGATCCCTCGGCGATTGCCATCGCCTTCGTGCTGCCGGTCATCCTCTTGCTCTTATTCGGCTACGGCGTCTCGTTGGATGCACGCGAGGTGCCGATCGCCGTGGTCATCGACTCACCGACCCCGCAAACCGCGAGCTTCGTCGCTGGTCTGGACTATTCGCCCTACTTCGCGCCCAGGTACGTCGCCACCGCCGCCGCGGCGAGTGAGGCACTGATGGCCGGCCAGGTCAGCGGGATTCTGTGGCTGCGCGGCGATTTTGACCGGCTGCTGCTGACCGGCCGAACCGCGCCGATTGGGGTGTGGCTGAACGCGGTGGATGCGAATCACGCGACCCTGCTCCGCGGTTATCTGGAGGGCGTCTGGCAGGACTGGATGTTGATCCAGGCCGAAACCGCGGGCCTTGCACTGGCGATGCCGGTGGTGGCCGAGCCGCGCATCTGGTTCAACCCAGCGGTGCGCAGCCGTGATTTCCTGGTGCCCGGGCTGATCGCGGTCATCATGACCCTGATCGGCGCACTGCTGACCGCCCTGGTGATTGCCCGCGAGTGGGAGCGCGGCACCATGGAGGCGCTGATGGCCAGTCCCGTCACCATGGGCGAAATCCTGCTTGGTAAGCTCATCCCCTATTTCTTGCTCGGCATGGGCGGACTGCTGCTGTCGGTGGCGATGGCGGTGTGGCTGTTCCAGGTGCCGCTAGTCGGCAGCTTCTGGCTGCTGGTGCTCTGCTCGGCGTTGTTCCTGCTGGTGGCACTGGGCATGGGACTGTTGATCTCGACCCTGGCCAAGAACCAGTTCGTGGCCGGACAGGTCGCGATCATCGTCACCTTTCTGCCGGCCTTCATCCTCTCCGGCTTCATCTTCGATATCCGCTCCATGCCCGAAGCGGTGCAGATCATCACCCATCTGGTGGCGGCGCGCTTCTATGTCGCCATCCTGCAGACGCTGTTCCTGGCCGGCAATGTCTGGCCGCTGATCCTGACCAATGCCGCCGCCCTGCTGCTGATGATGCTGATCTTTCTGGGCATCACCCGCGCCAAGTCGCGCAAACGGCTCGACTAGGCGCTTCAGACCATGTGGGCACGCATCTTCGCACTGGTGATCAAGGAGTTCCTCGCCATCCTACGCGACAAGGCGAGCCGGATGGTGCTGATTGGCCCACCGGTGATCCAGCTGATGGTGTTCGGTTATGCCGCCAGCTTCGATCTGGAACACATCCCCTACGCGGTCCTGGACCAGGACGGGGGTGCCGCGGCGCGCGAGCTGGTGGCGCGCTTCGCCGGCTCGCCAAACTTCACCGAGGTGGCGCGCCTGACCCATCAGGGGCAGATCGCACCGCTGATCGACAACCGCGAGGTGCTGCTGGTGTTGCGCCTCGATGCCAACTTCAGCCGCGATCTGCTGGCAACGCACGCCGGCAACGGCCCGGCGCGGGTGCAGGTGCTGATCGATGGCCGCAACTCCAACACCGCGAGCCTGGCGTTGAACGATGTCACCAGCATCCTGATGCGCTTCAATCGCGACTGGGCGGCGCGACATGGCCAGCGTGGTCCGCCAGCGGAGCTGGTGGTGCACGCCTGGTTCAATCCGAATCTGCAGTCACGCTGGTTCATCGTGCCGGGTATCGTCGCGCTCCTGACCCTGGTGGTGACGCTGCTGGTCACCGGCCTGTCGGTGGCGCGCGAACGTGAGATGGGCACCTTCGATCAATTGCTGGTCACGCCGCTGCGGCCACACGAGATCCTAATCGGTAAGGCGGTCCCGGGATTTGTCATTGGACTGCTGGAGGCCGGCTTCATCGTGCTGATGGCGGTGCTCTGGTTTCAGGTGCCCTTCGTCGGCAGTCCGCTCGCGCTCTTACTGGGGCTCTCCCTGTTTCTGCTCGCCGCCATCGGGATCGGGCTGATGATCTCCTCGCTCGCCGTGACGCAACAACAGGGCCTGCTCGGGGTGTTCCTCTTCCTGGTGCCGGCGATCATCCTGTCGGGCTTCGCGACGCCCATCGCCAACATGCCGGAGGCGGTGCAGGCGCTGACCTACCTGAACCCGATGCGCTACGTCTTGATCATCGTGCGCGGGGTGTTCCTGGAAGGCAGCACGATCAGGATGCTGATCCCCCAGTATTGGCCGCTGGCGCTGATGGCTCTATTCAGCATGGGCGCGGCGACCTGGCTGTTCCGACATCGGATGGGCTGAACCGATGGTCATCGTGATGGGGGCTGTTGTGCGGAGGACAGAGCATTCGAGTCGCGATGACAGCGGCGCGGTCCGGCCCGCGGCAAGGGTTGCGGGCGCGGGCATGGGAAGATGGCTATACTCGTCGACTTTCCCGAATTCGCTTTGCAGACAGCGAGACCGACATGCTGGACAAGAATTACGACCCCCGAGCACTCGAAACGAACTGGTACCGCCGCTGGGAAGATCAGGGCTACTTCGAGCCGTCCGAGCCATCTCACGCGGAGGCGACCGCAAGGCAGGGGGCGTACTGCATCATGATTCCGCCACCCAACGTGACCGGCAGCCTGCACATGGGGCACGGTTTCAACAACACCATCATGGACACCATGGTGCGCTATCACCGGATGAAGGGCGATCGCACCCTCTGGCAGCCGGGCACGGATCACGCCGGAATCGCGACCCAGATGGTGGTCGAGCGTCGGCTGGAGGCCGCCGGTCAAACCCGTCACGATCTCGGGCGTGATGCCTTCATCGAGCAGGTCTGGGAGTGGAAGCAGGAGTCCGGCGGACACATCACCCGCCAACTGCGCCGGCTCGGCTCCTCGCTCGACTGGCAGCATGAGCGATTCACCATGGACGAGGGGCTCTCCAACGCCGTGCGCGAGGTTTTCGTGCGGCTGTTCGAGGAGGGACTGATCTATCGCGGCAAGCGTCTGGTCAACTGGGATCCAGCTCTGCACACGGCCGTCTCCGATCTGGAGGTCCTCTCCGAGGAAGAGTCCGGCCACATGTGGGACATCCGTTACCCCTTGGCGCTGCCGCCCGGCGCAACGGGGCCGGCGCATCTGGTGGTCTCGACGACGCGTCCCGAAACCCTGCTCGGCGACTGTGCGGTAGCTGTCAATCCGGAGGACGAGCGCTACCGCCACCTGATCGGTGAATTCGTCGAGCTGCCGCTGACCGGGCGGCGCATCCCCATCATTGCCGACGAGCACGCCGACCCCGAGTTCGGGACCGGCTGCGTGAAGATCACCCCCGCGCACGACTTCAACGACCATCAGGTCTGGCTGCGCCATCGCGACGAAACCGCGATCGCCGAGCAGCCGCATGGCGGTCTGATCAACATCCTCACCCCGGATGCCGCGATCCGCGCCAACCAGCCCGAGGAAGGCACGCTGCTGCCCACCGTCTATGTCGGGCTCGACCGCTACGAGGCGCGCAAACGGATCGTTGCAGATCTCGACGCGCTCGGCCTGCTTGCCGCGGTGAAGGAGCACCGGCTTCAGCAGCCACGCGGTGACCGCTCGGGCGCCGTCATCGAGCCCTATCTGACCGATCAGTGGTACGTGCGCGTTACCCCGCTGGCGGCACCGGCGATCGCCGCGGTCGAGGACGGGCACATCCGTTTCGTTCCGGACAACTGGAAGAACACCTATTACGACTGGATGCGCAACATCCAGGACTGGTGTATCAGCCGTCAGATCTGGTGGGGGCACCGGATTCCGGCCTGGTACGATGTCGAGGGCAACGTCTATGTTGGCCGCTCGGAGGATGAGGTGCGCACGCGCCACGGCTTTGGCTCCGAGGTCGTCCTGCGTCAGGACTCGGATGTGCTCGACACCTGGTTCAGCTCGGCACTCTGGCCCTTCAGTACGCTCGGCTGGCCCGAGCGGACCGACCGTCTGAACGCCTTCTATCCAACCTCGGTGCTGGTCACCGGGTTCGACATCATCTTCTTCTGGGTCGCCCGGATGATCATGATGGGGCTGAAGTTCATGGGTGATGTCCCCTTTCGGGACATCTACATCCACGGCTTGGTGCGCGACGCCCACGGCGACAAGATGTCCAAGTCCAAGGGCAATGTGCTCGACCCCATCGATCTGATCGATGGCATCGAACTCGAAGCCCTGGTCACGAAACGGACCCAGGGCATGATGCAGCCGCATCTGGCCGAGAAGATCGCCAAACAGACCCGCAAGGACTTTCCCGACGGCATTCCCGGCTTCGGCACCGATGCCCTGCGCTTCACCTTCGCCGCGCTGGCCACCACCGGGCGCGACATCAAATTCGACCTGGGTCGGATCGAGGGTTATCGCAACTTCTGCAACAAGCTGTGGAACGCCTCGCGCTACGTGCTGATGAACACGGAGGATCAGGACTGCGGCCAACAGGGCGGCGAGTTGGAGCTGTCCGCGGCGGACCGCTGGATCCGCGCCCGTCTCAACGGTACCACCGCCACGGTCACGGAGGCCATCGAGGGCTACCGCTTCGACCTCGCCGCCCAGGCGATCTATGACTTCACCTGGAACGCCTTCTGTGATTGGTATCTGGAGCTCTCCAAGCCGGTACTGACAGGCATGAGCGCAAGCGAGGCCGCCAGACGCGGCACCCGCCGCACCCTAGTCGAGACCCTGGAGACCCTGTTGCGCCTCGCCCACCCCATCATGCCCTTCATCACGGAGGAGATCTGGCAGAAGGTCGCGCCGCTGGCCGGCGTCCAGGGCGAGACCATCATGCTCGCACCCTACCCGGTCGCCGCCGCGGGCGCGGATGATCCCGCGGCCGTGGCCGAGATCGAGTGGGTCCAGCAGGTCATCCTCGGGGTGCGCCGGATCAAGGGCGAGATGAACATTGCCCCCGGTAAACCGCTGCCGGTGCTGATCGCCAACGCCTCCGCGCAGGACCAGACCTGGCTCGCCGTCGCCCGGCCCTACCTGGATTTCCTCGCCCGCATCGAGTCCGTCACCCTGCTCGCGGACGAAGCGAGCGCGCCCGAGTCCGCGATCGCACTCGTCGGCGCCATGAAGATCCTGATCCCGATGGCTGGCCTCATCGACAAGGATGCCGAACTCAAGCGTCTCGACAAGGAGATCGGCCGCCTGACCGACGAAATCGCCCGCATCGATCAGAAACTCGCCAACCCGAACTTCGTCGACAAGGCCCCGGCCGCGGTGGTCGAGAAGGAGCGCGCCCGACTTGCCGAGCAGTCGACGGCGATCGGCAACCTGCAGGCGCAACGGGAGAAGATTGCGGCGCTGTGAGCCGCGACGCCGGTCCGGAAGGCGATGGATCGGCCGGACAACGAAAAGCTCGAAGGACGCCGCGTTCAAGTCAGGGCCTTTTGTTCCCCCGAAGGCGCCGAGAGACGAATCCGAGGATCTACGGGCCGAGCTCGACCACCTGAGCCAACGGCTCGCCGAGTACCGGGGGGCGGTTATCGTCTGCCGTTCGCCTTCTCCACGAACGGGCGCCCATATCTCCGCCAGCTCGCAACCCGCAGCGGCATCTGGTTTTGCGATCTGCGTCGACCCGACAACCTCGGTCATCCGCTCGACGGTTGGTACACCCCGGATGGACTCATCGCTCTGCTCAAGCGTGACGAGGAGCGCGCCAACGCCGAACTCCAGGCCCAGCCCTTCCTATACGGCTTTTCGCTGTATCCTTTTCAGATCGCCGCCATCCAAATCTTCGATGCGGTGCGGATCTACGAGGCGTTGAAAGACATCACGGCCATGCAGCCCATGGTGGTCGACCCCAACATCAGCGTCACCCAGCTTGTACGCGAGCTGGCGACGGTCAGAGACGATACGCAGCGGGCCCTGGTGCGCGATGAGCGGCGACAAGGATCTCTTGAGCCTGGCCGACCGTTCGCCCTGTACAATCATCACGGCCGACCGGCTGCTCGATAGGTTGTCGCGCGATTAAGGACCTACGCATCTTGGACGGCCCCCTCGATCTGAATCCCGGGCGGATTGCCGCCCTTGGCGCATATCGCCGAGCCGCTAGACTAGACCAAGGTCTATACCAACCGATCCGGGTCAGCAATGCAAACCGCGAAACTGTTCAAGAACGGCCGCAGTCAGGCCGTGCGCCTGCCGGCGGAGTTCCGCTTCGAGGGCGAGGAGGTCCGGATTCGTCGCGATCCGGAGACCGGCGACGTGATCCTCAGCCCGCTGAACAAGTCGTTCGCGGATTGGCTCGAGGAGCGCGATCGTCTGCTGGCAAGCATGACGGAAGAGGAACGCAAGGAGCTGGACGAATTTATGACCGATCGGGATCAGGGCGAGGACGTGGAGCGCGACTGGCCATGAGCGGCCTGCTGATGCTCGACACCAATGCACTGTCCGCAGTCATGAAGGCCCGCTCCCCGGTCTTAGACCGGCGGCTTGCCAACAAGCCTTTTTGCATCTCGGTTGTGACCGAAGCGGAGATTCGCTTTGGTCTCGCGCACCGGCAGCAAAGGACCGGATTCTCCGCCTTGGCCGAGGGCGTGCTTGGCCGCATCGACATCCGCCCTTGGACCTCCACGACGGCGCGTCGATACGGTCCACTACGCGCCGAGCTCGCCGCCTTGGGTAAGCCTCTAGCCCCGCTCGACCTTATGATCGCCGCCCACGCCCTGGCCGAGGGGGCAACCTTGATCACCGCCGACCGCGCGTTCGCCCGGGTCCCCGGCCTGCCCATTCAAGACTACGAGCACGCATGACCGCCGTCACCCACGACATCGTCGCCAAGTTGTGGAACCTCCGCAACGTCCTCAAGGACGACGGGGTCACCTACCATCAATACGTCACCGAGCTGACCTATCTGCTCTTTCTCAAGATGGCCCGGGAAACCGGCAGCGAAGATCAGCTTCCCGAAAGCTACCGCTGGGCCGATCTGTAGGCCCAGCCCGCACCGAACCGGCTCGAGTTCTACAAGATCATGCTGATCCATCTTGGTACCCATGGCTCTCACCTGGTGCAGGAGATCTTCGCGAACGCCAGCTCATTCATCCGCAAGCCCGCGACACTCTCCACCCTGGTGGCCGAGATCGACAAGCTCGACTGGTACAGCGTGCACAAGGAGGGCTTGGGCGACCTCTACGAGGGGCTGCTGGAGAAGAACGCCAGCGAATGACGAACATCCTCAAGGAGCGCGGCCCCCTGACCGCTGAGTCGCTCTGGTCCGCCTCTCAGCTCCCGATCGACGAGTTCTACGACCAGCTCAAGGATGAGGTGGCCCGCGGTCTGTTGCGGGAGAACCGGAACGCGTCCGCGCACGCCCCTCGGATGCTGGAGGCCGTTGCGCGAGGCTGGACCGCCTCGTCATCCCGAGCTATCGCAACCTGCGCGGGTTCGAGATCGATTTCGACGAATCCCGGCCGACCACGGTCCTGCTCGGGCGGAACGGGACCGGAAAGTCGAACCTCGTCGAGGCCATCGTCGAGATTTTCCGCGAGCTGGAGCTAGGCGGCGCGCCGTCCTTCGCCTACCAGCTGAACGATGTCTGCCGTGAGCAAAGCATTCAGGTCGACGCGGACCCGGAGCGCACAGGCAAGCGCCTGACGATCAGTCTTCCTCAAGAACGAGGAGGAGCTGAGGGCACTAAGGGAGCCGGGAGAAGACGCGAAGACCCTATTCGGCTACCTGGAGAGCCTCTTCCTCTGCGACCTGATCGACGAGGTGCGGGTCACCGTCGAGCGAACCGAAGGCCAACGCGTCAAGTTCACCCAGATGAGCGAAGGCGAGCAGCAGGAGCTCATGCGGCTTGCAGACGAGCTCAATGAGTTGGGGATCTCGCGCACGCACCCGAATCCCTACTTCGAGCTATTCGCGAATGCAATGGCCCGCGGGCGACAGCCCGAGCCCGCAACGACCTTGTCCAAGGAGGAGATTCAGGCACAGGCCGCGCTGGCCGACGAAATCCTCGACGAGATCCTTGCGGATGAACGGGCCGACGAAGGTGGGAAGGACTCGTGAGGTACATCCCTTGAGCCGAGACGACGAGTTTCGTCGCCACCTGCTGTTGGCTGCCGCTAAATCCGGCTTGGTGATGCGCTCACTGCGCATTGGTCGCAGCTGTCATGACTCCCCCGCCCGACGTTTATGCACCTGCCGAATCTCGTCGTTGCGCCGCTCGATCTCGCGTCGAAACTCCCGCCGCAGGGCGGCGCTTTCGTGGCGGCGACGTTCGTTGGGTGTTTCGATCTGGAGCACGGGCACCTTCACGGGGCGTCCCTGGTCATCGACCGCGACCATCGTGAAATAGGACGTCATGGCGTGGCGGGTGGTCTTGTGGATGATGTCCTCGGCGATGACGCGAATCCCGACCTCCATCGAGGTGTTGCCAGTGTAGTTGATCGATGCCAGACAGGTGACGAGTTCGCCGACCCGCAGCGGCTGGCGAAAGAACACCTGATCGACCGAGAGGGTCACCACATAGCGATTGGCATAGCGCGCCGCGCAGGCATAGGCGACTTGATCAAGTAACTTCAGCGTTGCCCCGCCGTGGACATGACCCGCGAAATTCGCCATATCGGGTGTCATCAGCAGCGTCATCGTGAGTGTCTTATTCTGTGTGTCCATGGCCGGCTGTGATCAGAATTCCACTGCGATTGCGGGGTGGGTGGTCGCGATGGCTCCCCATCAGCGCTATCATCAGGCACATTTTATGACCCCACTGAATCCCGAATCGGAACTGGATACGGAGGTGCTGCGTGCGAGAGATACCCGATGATCATCGCGTCTTCATGGACCGTGCGGTCGAGGCCTTCATCCGGATTGCCTTGATCGCTGTCCTGGTCGCCTGGTGTTTCGAGATCGTGCGGCCTTTCCTCGTTCCCTTCCTCTGGGCCGTGATCATCACCATTGGCTTGTACCCAGGTTATCTCCGTTTGACGCATCAATTGCAAGGACGACGGGTCTTGGCAGCCGTGATCATGACCCTCTTGAGTTTCCTACTGCTCTTGGTTCCGGCCATCTTGCTCAGTGCGTCACTTGTCGGTGAGATCCATCACATCATCAACCTCTTGATGCATGAATCGTTCAAAATTCCACCCTTGCCCGAAGCGGTGACGCAATGGCCCCTGATCGGTGATGATTTGGATCGCATCTGGACCGATGGCACCGAGAATATCAAGTCGCTGCTCACGGAACTCCAACCTGAGATCAGCGTCGCGGTCCACTGGACGCTTGGGGTGGCCGGCGGTGCTGGGATCGGTCTCATCCATATCATCATCGCGATCCTGATCGCGGGTTTTCTGCTCGCCAACGCCGAGGCTGGACAGCGCGCGAGCGAGCTGTTCGCGCGGCGCATCGCGAGCGAGCGTGGCTTGGAGTTCGCCACCTTGGCTGGCGCGACCATCCGCAGTGTCACCCGTGGCATCCTCGGCGTGGCGTTGATCCAGTCATTGCTCGCGGGCCTCGGCTGGCTCGCGATCGGCGTGCCCGCGGCGGGGCTCTGGGCCCTGGTCGCACTCCTGCTCTGCATCGTGCAGATCGGCCTGTTGCCGATCACCATCGCGATGCTCGTATACGCCTTCTTCCACCTCGGAACGCTTGCCTTCATCGCCTTCCTGGTTTGGAGCCTCTTCGTCTACAGCCTCGAACATATCCTCAAGCCGATCCTGCTCGGGCGCGGGGTCGATGTTCCCATGGCCGTGGTCTTCGTGGGCGCCATTGGTGGATTCCTGAGCGCTGGAATCATCGGCCTGTTCGTCGGCGCGGTCATCCTCGTCCTCGGCTACAAGCTCTTTCTCGTCTGGCTGCATGATCACTTCGATCGCTCGGCCAAGCCCGCGTCCTCGTCCACCGAGTCCGACCCCGCATCCTGAGCCGACCCGCACTCGCCAAGGAGATTCCTAGGATGACCGACCTGACACTCTCGTTCGAACGCCGGCCCCAGTGGGGCAAACAACTCTATGTTCACTGCTGGGATGCTCGTCCGAATGGCTTGACGACGTCCTGGCCGGGCCAGCCGATGGAGCCGGGCGAGGATGGCTGGTATCACCTGCGGTTGGTGGGGGTGACGGCAACGCAGCTCGTCTTCACGGACGGCGAGGGTCATCAAACCCCGGATCTCTGGCGCGATCGCGACGGATGGCTCGACCGTCAGGATCGCTGGCATGACCACCAACCGACGCGCGCGCAACACCCACAGTCGCAAGACCCCACGGCGACGCCACCCCCGATCACCCCAGCGCAGGTTGTCGACACGGCGCCACGGCCGCTCGCGCAGCGGCACGATTTTCGCGAAGAGACCATCTATTTTCTCTTAACGACACGCTTCTATGATGGCGACCCGACGAACAACTTCTTCTGCCGCGACCGTATCCAATTCGATGCGGAGGGACGCGCGGTCGATCCCCATTGGCGCGGCGACTTCAAGGGTTTGATCCAGCGTCTGGACTATCTGCGCGATCTGGGTTTCACCGCCATCTGGATCACCCCACCGGTCGAGAATCGGTCTGGTCTCGACTATCACGGCTACCATCCCTACGACTGGACGCGGATCGACCCGCGGCTGGAGTCACCCGACGCCACCTATCAGGATTTGATCGATGCCGCGCATGCCCGCGACATCAAGATCATCCAGGACGTGGTCGTGAACCATTCATCTCAATATGGGATTCGCGGTCAGGTCCATATCGATCATCTGCCGATCAAATACTATGTTCCACAGGGCGCGCAACAGGGACAAGTCGATCATGGTCCCTACCAGGGTCATCTCGGCAACTACGCCTGGCCCAATCGCGATGACATCGATAACCCGCTCGCGCCCGAGTGGTTTCGTGAGCGTCATGCGCGTGACCCCGAGGGCATCGAGCCCCTGATCGATCCCAAGACCGGCGAGACCCTGCCCAAACCTGGCTATGACCCGGGGCGCTTCTTCGGCATCGATCCTCAGGATCTGGACCCACACTGGTATCACCAGGATGGGTTCATCTGTGGCGGTGACTGGGAGAGTGCCTACCCGCTGCAACACAAACATCTCGCGGGTGACTGCATCGATCTCGCCACCGAGCGGCAGAACGTCAAGGACTATCTGATCAACGCCATCAAGCGTTATCTGGACATGGGCGTCGATGCCTTGCGCATCGATACGGTCAAACACATCGAGCGCGAGACCTTGCTCGAATACATCAACGCCTGGAAGGCCCACAAACCCGACCTGTTCGTGTTTGGCGAAAACCTGGTCAAAGGCTACGGTTGGGGCGATCTCGGTGGTGGTGACAATGGGCCCTCACAGATCCGACCCTGGTGGTATACCCGGCTGGGGAGCGACCCACGGGATCCCGAATCCGGTGGAGATTCTGGTTTTCCGCAGCTCGACTTCGGCTTGTTCTCGACCTTTCGCGATACCGTCAGCAAGGGCACCTACGAAGGAACCTCGCAGATCCTCGGGATGGATTGGATCTATGGGGATGTGACGCAGTTGGTCACCTTCCTACAGAATCACGACGTGGGTCCGGACAACGACTTCAAGTACCGTTTCAAGGGTGAGCAGTGGATGGCCGCGGCGGCCTACAACCTGATCTGGACCGTGCGAGGGATCCCCTGCCTCTACTTCGGCGAAGAGATCGAGTTCATGAAAGGGGCCCCGCAGGATGTTGAGGGCGAACGCGATACCCTGCATCAGACTGGACGTGCCTACTTTGGCGATCATCTCACCGACGAGAGTCTCGCCGAGACCCAAGCGCACCCCATCTACCGTCACATCAAACGTCTCAACCAGATCCGCCGGGCCATCCCGGCGCTCCAAAAGGCGCGGCTGAGTCACCTAGCCGAATGGGGTCACGGCATGCGCTTCGTGCGCGAGGATCAGCCCAGCGGCAGCTATGTGGTGGTTGGTCTCGCCATCGGCGCGAGCCAGGAGATCGGGATCGATGGCGTGCGTCCAGGTCTCTATCGTGATGCCGTCACCGGACACGAACTGCGCTCCGATGGCCGGCTGGTCTTTCACGTGAAGGCCAACTCGGCGGGCATCTATGTCCTCAACGGACCTGGCAAGATCGGTGAGGACGGTCTGTATCTCAGGTAACCGCGGCGCGCCATCATCCTGCACAGGGTGCCGAGCAACCCCTTGGATCAACCTACATTCGTCCTGCCAGCGCACCATGTCCAGCACGCCTCGCCCCAAGACCAGCACGCCCATGCGCGCGCGCCTGCGCGATTGGGCGTTCAACCTCCTCTTGGTCATCCTGGTCATTGTCGCGGTGCAATGGTGGAAGGCCCGACCGCTGGTCAGTGGCGAGGCCCCGGCGCTCCAGGGGCGCGATCTGAATGGCCACCAGGTCACGCTGCAAGCGTTTCGCGGCACCCCCGTCCTCGTCTACTTCTGGGCGACCTGGTGTCCGGTGTGCGTCCTGATGGCCGATTCCATCCAGACGATTGCCCATGACTATCCAGTCATCACCATCGCCATGCAGTCAGGAGGGATGCAAGAACTCACGGCGGCCATGCAGGAATCCGGGCATGACTACCGGGTCATCCCAGACCCCAGCGGGACCATCGCTCGCGACTGGGGCGTCAGCGGGGTGCCGAGCGCATTCGTGATCGATGCGCAGGGGCGGATCAGCTTCCGCGGCGTGGGACTCAGCACCGAGCCGGGTCTGCGCCTGCGTCTTTGGATGGCCGCGGACTGATGGCCGGGACATGCGACCCGCTACCCGTGCGCACTCGAGCGCTTCGGTTGCAGAGTAGGCCATCGAAGCGGTAGGGTGCGCTCGACTCAACCGCTTCGGAACCTGTCATGAAACTGATCACTGCTCTCTCGCTGCTCCTGATCCCCGTGTCGCTGACCGCGGCCACATTGGAGGTCGGCTCCCCCCTGGTCTTGACACTGAATGACCAGCATGATGTCCCGCACAGCGTGCAGGACGAGACCCGCGTGCTGATCTTCAGCGCAGAGCGCGACATGTCCTCACAGGTCGAAACCGCGCTCGAGGGCGAGACCGCGGAGACGCTCGCGGCGGCGGGGGTTCTCTATGTCGCCGACATCAGCGCCATGCCGGGCATGGTGACCCGCTTGATCGCGTTGCCGAAGATGCGCAAACGCCCCTACCCGATGTTGCTTGGACGGGAGTCGGAGGAGACGGCCATGCTCCCGCGGGAGCCCGCGAACGTCACCTTGATCGAGCTTAATGGGGGCCAAATCGAAGCGATTCGCTTCATTCCCGACGCGCCATCCCTGCGCATCGCACTCGGACTCGCACCCGCGCAGTGATGCCGCGACGGTGATCACCGGGCCCGGGGCGACCTCGGCCGGATCAGGTGTGCAGCCTGAGACGAGGCCTGTGAGCAGGACCCTGCTCACAGGTCAAGACGCATCTCATCCCGCTCGGAGCCGGTCCGCGTCTTGTCGGGTTGCGCACCCAACACGCGCGTCTCGCGCCACAGCATGGGCGTGGAGAGTCCTTGCCAGCCCCACCTCAGCCAGTCGAGGAGCCGCAGGGCAAGCCACAGGGCCCAGGCCAGCATGAGCGCGCGATAGACCCACATGGGCACCGAGAGCACCCAGATCTCCGGGAGCAGTGGGCCACCACGATCCTGATACCAATTCAGCAGAGTCGCACTCGATCCATGCCCCATGATCTGCATCGCGGGGGGGCCAAGCAGACCCTGCTGGACTGCGCTCAGCAAGCCCACCAGGGCAGCCAGTGTCAACATCATGAGTCCAATCTGCACGAGATTGAAACGCCAGGGCGGACTCGCTTGGGGATCCAGCCGGTGTCTGAAACCGAGTGCGAACAACCAGCCGATCACCAGCAGCACGACCCAGAGGTGCGCGAGGCTCAGGCCGATTCCGAGCAGCAACCAATCGTGCATCCGCAGCGGCGTCAGCCGGCTACGTCCCAAGACCAGGGCCAACCCAACGAGCACCAGCAGCACGCCCCAGAAGAGCACCGCGGGTCCCATGCGTGGCCCACCGGTTAAGAGCACCCAGCGATCCTCGGGCAGTCGCAGGCTGAGGTTGAGGTTCACCGCGGGGGCACCAAGATCCGGAAACTGGGGTGACTCAAACCAGGACAGCCCTTGCGGTTGGCGCCAGACGATCTCCGCGACGCTGGCTCCCGGGGTGAGTGGTAATTCCCAATCGGGCAGCGTGTCCGGTAGCGGGACACTCTGCCCATCGCGTCGCAAGGCAACCGGCTCGGCCTGCTCGGGAAGCCGGATGAGATGGCGACCACCCTGGCTGCTGCGCAGCGCCAGGGTCAGGGTCGCGAGCGTCCCCCGGTGGCTGGGCTCGACCTGCATCCCGACCCGATCGATCGTCAGGGTCGGACCGGGAACCGCCACCGGCCGCGACAGGGACAAGGTCAGGGTCTCCCCCGGCAGGGGGCGCCAGTTCGGCAACCAGCGATCCGCCGGACCGAGCCGGTGAATGGGCGCCGGACCGGAGAACTCGAGATGCCAGAGCGGACTGACATCGAGACGCCAGTCCTCACTCAGGCGCGGGTCCAGTGAGGCGGTGAGAGACAACTCAGTGACAGGATCCAGTCGCGAGGTCCAGCGCATCTGGCTGCGACCACTCGGCAGGTCGGCCAGGACGGCTCCCCGCTCGACCTGGATACCCGGGGTCTGAACCGCTTCACCCGGCAGCAAGGGGATGGGCAGTAAGACCGGGACATCACTCGGGGAGAGGCGCTCGACCCGGGTCTCGACCCGCCAGTCGATCCCAAACCGCAGCGTGCGCTCAACCCGTAGCAGCGGCGGGAGCGCACCAGGCGTGAGCGAAACCTCCTCCACCCCGCTCGGGGGCGTCTCGGCGCGTCGGATGAGCCGAATCTGCTCGCCGGGTCGGCCATTCGCGTCCAGTCCCTCCAACTCCCAACCCTCAATACGAAGCGCCAGTGTCCGCGGTGGCATCGGCAAGAGGATCTCGACCTGATCACGGGTCGCCACTGAACCCTCGAGCAGAATCTGATGCCGTCCAGCCCCGAGCGCGAGCAGCAACCGTCCGGATGAATCGCGCAAGAGCGTCTCGCGCGGCTCACCCGCGACCTCGATCCGCTCCGGCGACCAGCCCCCTGCCCCACCGGGGATCGGGGTGGCGACCGCCGCCGCGCTGTCGATCGTCAACGCAATGACCAGCCGCTCAGGGTTTGCGCTGAGGCGCATGGACGCAAGTTCGACACAGTGCGGCAGGCATTCAGGTGGCGCCCGCAATCGCGCCTCGAGTTCATCGAGCAAGGACGGGCTCGGAAAGGGGTCGGCACTCGCGGGACCACTGCCGCAGAGCACACCGAGCACAAGCGCCGCGAGCACTGGCCCCGACAGCAGCGGAGCCCACACCAACCGCAGGCCACTGTCGCGCAGGGCGGCACGCGGTACCGGACCCGGACCCGAGCTCGGGACAGCGTCATTCCCGCCGGGCGGGTGTCCCGGCGTGGGATCACCGAGAACACCAGCTAAACGCAGCCCCAGGACCACCACCAGGATGACGCCTATCAAACTGATGAGCAGGTTCCAGAACGGACTCAACAGCCACAGGCGCGCCTGGTCCTGTGCGCCAACCGGACCCGTCCAGCGCAGCTCGTACCGGTTCCATCCCCACTGCGGAATCCCCGGCCCCGTCTGGAGTTGTGCAGTGGGATCAAGGCGCTCCAGCGGCACGGCCTGCTTGTTCCGGGTCACCGTATCGATCTCACTGGACAGTTCATCGGCACTGGCGGCGATCCGCTCTCGCTGTGCGCTGACGCCGGCTGCGACCCCGCTGAGGATGGGGGCGCGCAGGCCGACACCAGGCGCGGCTTGCCCTGGCAGCGTCATCGCGGGACGCTCCAGTTGTGGAAAGAGTCCGTCGCGGACCTGGGTGACCAGAAACGGCAACGCAATCAAAACCAGCGCCAACAGACTGAGACGAAAATAGCTCGACACCAGCAGCCGTAGCCGGTGCAGACCGCTCTTGGCCGTGGTCAGTGGGAGCAGGCGCAGCAGGGCCGCGGCACCGAGCAGATTGAGCCAAACCAGCCGGGGTGCCCCGTCACTCTGCCAGGTCAGACCCAGCGTCACGAGCGCCACGAGTCCCCAACCCCATCCCCAGATCCGCCCGATGCCCAGCGCCACGATCAGCACTAGGAAGAGATCGAGCAGGGTCCAGCGCCCGACCCAGGTGTCGGGTAGATTGTCCACGCCCTGCACCATCAAGAGCTTCCAGCCGGGCGGCAGATCGAGCCGCGTCTGGACCCGCTCGAAATCGACCGCCCAGCCAGCGGCCGGGACCTGGCCCGGCATGGCGTCGAGACGGGCATCGGCGACCAGATCGAGCCGCCCGCGGCGCACCTCCACCCCGGGTGGCGCCTCGCCGTCGCGGTGTGTGATGAGCACGGGCTCGCCATCGATTCGGACCTGACCCAGGTCGAGCCGGGGGCCAGCATCGAGACGCCAGCCCCGTGTGAGTTCACCCTCGATCCGATCCTGGACACTGTAGCCCTTGCCATCAAAGTCGAGCCACAGATGACGCTCGAGCCGCAGCCGATCAGGCCCCGGGTCGGGATCACCTCGGACCGCATTGGCGAGGGTGAGCTGATCCGTCGGGCCGGCCATGAAGGTCGGCAGTTGCATCCAGTCATGCGGAAGACCGGTCTGGCGAGGATCGACCGCGGTGAGGCCGGTCAGCTCCACCCGTCGCAAGGCTGGTTCAGCGGCAAAGGCCCAGATCTCCTGTACCGGCCAGGGTGCGGCGGCGGGCGCACGCGACAGGGTCGTGACATCTCCGGGATGCTGGGTCGTGACCTCGAGCTCCCAGCGTCCGGGCCGGACCTGAACGCGCAGGCTGCCGTCCTCGTCAAGGCGTGCCGGGAGCGGACTCGCTAGCCGCAAGGGAATGCCACCCGGCAGCGGAACCGGGCCAAGCCGGATCTCACGAGCCGCACCGGAGACCTCAAGCTGCAGGCGTGTCAGAACCTCGAGTGGCAGACGATCCGTGATGCGTCGCGCGACCTCCACATTCAGTTGATCACCCGCGCGCGCTGTTTCTGGCCCGCGCGGTTCTGTGAGCCAGATCCGGCGGTCCTGATCCAGGGCCGGAACCGGGACCAGGTGTCCATCGCGTTCCAGCTCGATCAGTCCGATCATGGGCGGAATCGCGAGTGCATCGGGCGGGTGATCCCACAGGAAGCGTCCGGTCACCCGCTGCCAGCCCGGCTCCAGCGTCACGCTCGGGCGGTCGTCCTGTATGACCACGGGCAGGTCACGCCCATGGGACATGACCTCCAACGGCCAGGCCGTCTGCGCATCACCTGGCAGAGGCACGCGGCTCTCGGCGAGCACCTCCCAGTCGATGGCGAAGGACCCACCCCGCTCATCGATCCTCAATTCCAAACGTCCCGGCCAGGCACATACTGGAGCAGCGTCGAGCGGCGCGATTGGACAGGCCCGCTGATCCCGACCCGCTGGACCGCGTTCCAGGACCCAGGGAATCCAAGGCCGCAGTGCCGCGGGGATCCCCTGCTCAGACAGGGCGTCCGAGCGGGCGGCTCGCTCTGCTGCATCCGCCATCGGGTCCGCCACGGGGTCCGCTACGAGGTCCGATGGGCGCGTCACCCCTGTCACCTCTGTCACCTCCTCGGCCACCGCGCCGGCGGGCCATGAGACGACCGCGAGCAGCAAGAGGGGAAGACATCGCGAAAATCCGGTCATGATGTTGTCCTGGGTCGCAGTGATGGCCTCGGGCCGCGTCAGGCGCCGCATGCATGCGATCGTCATGACCACGAAACCCGGCCCGCTGGACATCCTGGGACGCCTGCCCTCGGCGCCAGCCTGGATCGATCCATCGAGGTGTCGTGAGCGATTGTCGCTCTCAACCTCGCCTTCGTCCATGTCGCCTCGATGCCCCTGCACGGACCCGATTGCCGGCGTCGTTTGTCCCCCACACGATTGGTCTGCATTCGGGATTGCGCGGTATGATCCCGCCGGTGCAGACGAGCTGTCACCAGCGCGGACCGCCCCGGATCAACCGCACCGTCGTGGCCGACCTGAACGCCAACCGTGCGGGCGGATCAACACCGCGCAAGCTGCCATCCAACCACCATCGAATGAGGTCGCAATCATGTCGAGCGATGACGCATCCGAGACCGTTTCAACTGATGCCATGCTGAGCGCAAAGGAAGCGCGTGTGATTGGGGCCTTGATGGAAAAACAGCGCACCACGCCGGATCAATATCCGCTCACCCTGAACGGTCTCGTCAGCGCCTGCAATCAGAAGAGCGCACGCCATCCGGTGATGAACATGACGCCCGGCGAGGTCGGTCACCTGGTCAACCAGCTCCGCGATCGCGGTCTGATCCACGCCAGTTTTACCGGTCGGACCGAGCGCTACGACCACAAGATGGTTGGCACCTTCATGCTCAGCCGTGAAGAACAGGCACTGCTGTGCGTGCTCATGCTGCGGGGCCCCCAGACGGTTGGTGAATTGCGCACCAATACCGCACGTCTAGCCGAGTTCAGGGATCTCGAGCAGGTGACCACCACCCTGCAGTCGATGATGCATGGTGACCGCCCGTTGGTGACCGAACTGCCGCTTCGACCTGGCAATCGGGAGGAGCGCTTTGCCCACCTTCTCTGTGGTCAGCCGCGGCCGGAGGCGATCGCGCCAGCGCGCGATGAGGAATCCGCATCCAGACCCGCCGAATCCAAGTTCCAGCGCCATGAGGCCCGACTTGCGGCCCTGGAGAGCGCGGTCGCGGAGCTGCGAGCACAGATCGAGCAGTTGCAGTCGGTGACTGGCCCCGCGGAACGGCGTTAGCCAAGGGTCACGCGCGATGGCCGACCCCTTCGCCGAACTCGCCGCACTCCTAGCCATCGCCGCGGTGGTGGCCGCGCTGGCCGTGCGGCTGCGCCAACCGGTCCTCATTGCCTATATCGTCGTTGGCATCGCCGTGGGACCCGCGGGGTTCGATCTGGTGCGCTCGCACGATCAGATCAATGTCCTCGCACAGGTCGGCGTCGCCGTGCTGCTGTTCGTGGTCGGTCTGAAACTGGATCTGACCCGGGTGCGCGACATTGGCACCGTCGCCCTGGCAACCGGCCTCGGGCAGCTCGCCTTCACCATCGTGTTCGGCTTCATCATCATTCTCGCACTCGGCAAGGGGGTCACCGAGGCCTTCTATGTCGCCGTCGCCCTGACCTTCTCAAGCACCATCATCATCGTGAAGCTGCTCTCGGATAAGGGAGAGCTGGACACGCTCCATGGCCGGATCGCGATTGGCTTCCTGATCGTGCAGGACATCGCCGTGGTACTCGCCATGATGGCGATGAGCGCGCTCGGCAGTGGCTCGGACGCCCCCGCCATCGAGGTCGCCGCATCGCTGATCGGGCGCATCGCCGCCGCGGCCGCCCTGATGTACATCATGATGCGTTATGTGCTGCCGGTCGTGTTGCACAGCGTGGCGCGCTCGCAAGAGCTGTTGCTGATCTTCGCGATCGCTTGGGGCACCGGACTCGCCGCACTCGGCGAGTGGGTTGGCTTTTCGCAAGAAGCGGGGGCCTTCCTCGCGGGTTTCTCGCTCGCCTCGACGCGCTATCGCGAGGCCATCAGTGCCCGGCTCACCGGGATTCGCGATTTCTTACTGCTGTTCTTTTTCATCGATCTCGGCTCCGAACTCGACTTCTCGACCCTGGGGGCGGAGATCGGATCGGCGCTGATTCTGTCACTTTTCGTGTTGATCGGCAATCCCCTGATCGTCATGGCGATCATGGGAGTGATGGGCTATCGCAAACGCACCGGATTCCTGGCCGGGCTGACGGTGGCGCAGATCAGCGAGTTCTCCATCGTATTCGTTGCCATGGGCATTGGTCTTGGACACATCAGTGGCGAGGCGCTGGGTCTCACCACGCTCGTCGGCGTCATCACCATCACGCTCTCGACCTACATGATCCTCTATTCACATCCGCTCTATCGGTTCCTAGCCCCCGTGCTCGGACTCTTCGAGCGACGTCATCCCTATCGGGAGGTGAATACCGCTGAGTCTGGCGACAGCCAGGTGGCACCACAGGTTTTGGTACTCGGGCTGGGACGGTATGGCTTGCGTCTGGCGCGTCATTTGCGCAACGCTGACCTCGAAGTCCTGGGGGTGGACTGCGACCCTGATCTGATTCGACGTCTGGCCGGGGATGGCTTGCCGGTGCGGTTCGGCGATGGCCATGACCCCTCGTTCCTGGACTCACTCCCGCTGACTGGGCTCGGCTGGATCGTCAGCACCCTGCCCGACGTGGACTCCAACCGGGTCCTGCTCTATGCCCTGGCCGAGCGTGGCTTCACCGGCGAGATCGCGATCGTCGCGCGCGACGATCAGCAGGGCCAACAACTCTGGCTTGCCGGGGCGCCCATCATCCTCTACCCCGTGCGCGACGCGGTCGATTTCGCCGCCGAGAACATCATCGAGATCATGCGCAAACACGCCGGGACATCCACACACATCGAGAGATCCCGACCCTGACCGAGACACGTCAGGCGCGGGGCACGGAACATCCAGACAAGCGCCCGCGCGATGCCGAACTGCAGCCGTGGCCGGCGGCGCTCAGGTGAAGAGCGTTAAGACGCCGGTATAGCCATAGAGTCGATCTTGCGAGATTTCGCCGTTGGCGTAGAAGCCCACGATCGGCACCTCGCCGAGGGCGGCTTGAATCTGCCGCAGCTCGGCCGATTCGGGTCCGAACAGATTGACCCCGCGCCCAAGGCAGGAGACATAGATCCCGCCGCGTGGTGGTGCGCTCAAACGCGCCTTGAGGCCCTCGAGCATGCGGTCGAGATCCTCGCGGGCGGTCTCGAGATCACGGCGACAGAACATGAGTTCACGGCCCGGCTCAACCAGGTCACCAATCGCGACTAGCCCGTGGTTGGGATCAATGCCGACCAGATTGCGGACCAGATAGTCACCCGTATCCGATCCCTGGATCGGCAGTCCGGCAAACACCAGCCCCCCGAGTTGGGACAGGTCCTGTGATAACTCCTCACCGATATCGCGTTTCAGCACATCAAGCGCGGGTTCGCCGTCGAGCCGCATCACGATATTGCGCTGGGCCTCGGTGATCCGGTGATGAGCACCGATTGGCGAGCATCCCTGGGTCAAGCGCGTGATGAGGCCAACCCGTTCGGCAAACAGCACCCCGGAGATCCCACCTTGCGTCACGCCATTGGCGATCGTCAGGGCGTCTGCTCGCGAACTCGCAAGACCACCGACCAGGAATTCGGCGGTGGTTCGCGCGGCGAGCTGTTCGACCAGGCTCTCGATCTGGCCGTTGGAGGGATCGCCATGGACCAGACCGAGATAGGGGCGTTGTGCGGTGATCCAGTCGCGATGACGGCGATCGAAGTCCACAAGATCATCAGTGACACTCGGAAAGACCAGAAAGGCGTCCCGTTCGAACTCGCCCAGCATGATCGCGATCGCCGGTTCTTCGTAGTACTCGGCACCGGTCGCGCAGATGCCGAGACCGACACAGCCGACCCAATCCTGGATCTTAGTGGCATCACGAAGAGTCCGCAGGATCTCGGCGAGGTCATCGCTGAGTGCATCGGTAGTGTAGAGAAAACCCAGCGTCGCCGTCGGGGGAACCTGACCGATGCGCGTGAGACACTGATCGAGCGCCACACGCCAATCGGGCGCTGCGGCATGACCAAAGCGAAACGCAGTCATATCCTGATCTCCTCGAAACCCGGTGATGAATGGTCGCCATCTGGACAGTCTTCATAGACCCAGCCCGGCGGACGACGGCGAGGTGATGTTTGACCTCTAATCGAATCTGATCGATCCGCTGGAGAAACCCGCGGGCGTCATCTCGGGTAGGTCATGAGCAAGTGGGGATAGCGTTCGAGATGAGGAACCAGTGGGCGTTCTTACACGTCCGCCAGGTCGCCCTTCTCCTGCAACCAAGCGCGCCGATCGGTTGCCCGTTTTTTGGCCAGTAGCATATCCAGTAGATTGATACTGTCCTCTTCGGCTTCAACCGTGAGTTGGACCAGGCGCCGGGTATCGGGGTGGATGGTCGTCTCGCGCAGTTGCATGGGATTCATCTCACCCAGTCCCTTGAAGCGCTGGACGTTGACCTTGCCTTTGATCTTCTCGGCATCGATGCGATCTAGGATGCCGCGTTTTTCGTCGTCATCCAATGCATAGAAGACCTGCTGACCGACATCGATCCGATAGAGTGGCGGCATCGCGACGAAGACATGGCCCTCGCCCACCAGACGTCGAAAATGCCGGAGAAAGAGCGCGCAGAGCAAGGTCGCGATGTGCGCGCCATCGGAGTCGGCATCGGCAAGGATACATACCTTGCCGAACCGCAGCCGCGCGAGATCATCGCTACCCGGGTCGACGCCGATCGCCACGGCAATGTCATGGACCTCCTGCGAGGCCAAAACCTCGGCGGAATCCACCTCCCAGGTGTTCAGGATCTTCCCCCGCAGGGGCAAGATGGCTTGGAACTCACGATCACGCGCCTGCTTCGCCGAGCCGCCCGCCGAGTCACCCTCGACCAAGAAGAGCTCGCTGCGTTCCGGATCGGTGGTCGTGCAGTCGGCCAGTTTCCCTGGGAGTGCCGGCCCTTGCGTCACCTTCTTACGCGTCACCATGCGACCGGCGCGCAGGCGTGCCTGCGCGGCGCCGATCACCAATTCGGCGATGCGCTCGCCCTCGGCGACGTGTTGATTGAGCCACAGACTGAAGGCGTCCTTCACGACCCCCGAGACGAACGCCGCACACTCACGCGAGGACAACCGTTCCTTGGTTTGCCCCGAGAACTGCGGCTCGATCAGCTTCACGGACAGGATATAACTGAGACGCCCCCAGACGTCCTCCGGTGCCACCTTCACGCCACGCGGCAACAGATTCCGAAACTCACAAAACTCACGGATTGCTTCGGTGAGGCCCGAGCGCAGACCGTTCACATGGGTGCCACCCTGAACGGTTGGGATGAGATTCACATAGCTCTCCGCGACCGGCTCGCCGCCGTCGGGGAGCCAGGCGAGCGCCCAGTTCGCCGCCTCGTTCGTCCCCGCAAGATCACCCACGAAGAGCTCGCGCGGCAGCGTCTCGGCGCCCTGAAGGGCGTGCTGTAGATACTCTTCGAGACCATCCTGATAACACCAGACGTGCTCCTCATCCGCCACTTCGTCACGGAAGCGCACCTCCAACCCAGGACAGAGCACCGCCTTTGCCTGGAGTAGATGGATGAGTGGTCGCGCCGCGAACCGCGGGCTGTCGAAGTAGCCCGCATCAGGCCAGAAACGCAGCCGCGTGCCCGTTTGCGCGCGCCCGACCGCCGCCGTCCGCACGAGCGCGCTGGTTTTTTCTCCGCCGGCAAAGGACATATGGTGTTCATGCCCGCCCCGCTTCACCCACACCTCAAGCCGTTGCGAGAGCGCATTCACGACCGAGACGCCCACGCCATGCAAGCCCCCGGAGAACCGGTAATTGTTGGCGTTGAACTTTCCACCCGCATGCAACCGCGTCAGGATCACCTCAACGCCAGGCAAGCCCTGCTCCGGGTGGATGTCGACCGGCATCCCACGCCCGTCATCACTCACCTCGAGCGAACCGTCGGCGAACAGCACCACCGAGATGCGGCGCGCGTGGCCGGCCAGCGCCTCATCCACGCTGTTATCGATCACCTCTTGGGCCAGGTGATTCGGGCGGCTAGTATCCGTGTACATCCCAGGGCGTTTGCGCACCGGGTCGAGGCCACTCAGGACCTCAATGGCTGAAGCGTCGTAATTGCCGGTCATGGATGCGATTGAACGATCCCTTGTCGTGGGCTAGAAAAATCATGGATAGCAGAGGATGCCGCACCCCGCGCCGTCATGATGACGGCTCGGCGTCATCGGATTCGGGCCAGGACATCCGCCAAGGCTCTCGCGGGAGAGACCGCGGCTGACCCAGCGCCACGTCGAGCCGCCCTCTAGGAAGGGCCAGGATCATAGCGCGAAATGGGATCAAGGATCACAACCGGGGCAGGCGTCGCGGTCTGCACGGTGGCTTGGGACCCCACACCTGACGCGACTCAACACTCGCCCTGCCGCCGATTGTACCGATCCTCGAACCGCACGATGTCATCTTCGCCGAGATAGCTTCCGGATTGCACTTCGATGAGTTCCAGACGAATGGTGCCAGGATTCTCAAGGCGATGGGATGAGCCGATGGGGATGTAGGTCGACTGATTCTCGGTGAGGAGGAAGGTGCGGTCATCACAGGTGACGCGTGCGGTGCCTGAGACCACGATCCAGTGCTCAGCGCGATGATGATGCATCTGCAGCGAGAGTGACTCACCGGGTTTCACGATTAGACGTTTCACCTGATAACGCGAACCCTCGCCGATCGCCTCGTAGGATCCCCAGGGGCGGTGGACCCGCTGATGGTGACGATGCTCGTTGCGGTGTTCGTGCTGGAGGAACTGCGTGACCGCCTTGACATCCTGTGCACTCGACTGGGTCGCGACCAAGACCGCATCCGGGGTTTCGACGACGATCAGATCCTCGACCCCAATGGCCGCCAACATTCGATGATGCGCGATTAAGAGGTTGTTGCGGGCATTGTGAACAAAGGCATCGCCGTCGAGGACATTGCCAGCCGCATCGCGCTCTCGCACCTCCCAGAGTGCGGACCAGGCACCCACGTCCGACCAGCCGACGTCCAGTGACACGACCACCGCGCCGGGCAGGTCCGTGTCCGCCGCGCTCGCCAAGGGTTCCATCACCGCGTAGTCAATCGAGTCACTGGGGCAACGGGCGAAACAGTCGGCATCGGCGCGGCGGAAGTCGCCATCGACCTGGGAGGACTGGTAGGCATCGCCCGCGGCGCGCGCAATCTCCGGGCGAAACCGCTCGATCAGACCCAACCAGAGCGACGCCCTCATTACGAAGATGCCGCTATTCCAGAGATACTGACCCGCCGCAAGATAAGCCGAGGCGGTCTGCGCATCGGGCTTTTCGACAAAGGCATCGAGCCTAAAGGCGCGATGGGCACGACCATCCTGGATGTCCTTCAGGGCGTAGGGCGCGCCCTGACGAATATAACCATAGCCGGTTTCGGGCTTGCTGGGGACGATGCCGAAGGTGACGACGAACCCCGCCGCGGCGACCTGACAGGCATCAGCAACCGCGGCGCGGAATCCGACCTCGTCACGGATGGTGTGGTCGGCCGGCATCACCAGGAGAATCGGATCGGCGCCATCACGCGTCGCCGCGAACGCGGCCAGGGTCAAGGCTGGGGCCGTGTTTCGGCCCTTTGGTTCGAGAATGATGTCGGCCGTCCGTCGCCCGATCACCCGAAATTGTTCCGCGACCAGAAACCGATGAGACTCATTGCACACGACGATGGGATCGCACAATCCGATGGCCTCACGCGGGTGCTCATCGGCCAGACCATCGAGACGACGCACCGTTTCCTGCAACATGGTGTGCTCGCTCGTGAGCGAGAGGAACTGTTTCGGATAGGACTCACGCGAGAGCGGCCACAGCCGGGTTCCGGATCCGCCAGACAGGATGACAGGCTGTAGCAACATCGTCGTGCTCCTTACAAGACTATGAGGGGAGTAGGGAAAGACCCTTGAGGCCGGGCGTCCAGTCGCAGCAACCAACGCCTCATCACAGCCTCAAGATTATCGCAAACCGCGCCGACGCATGAATCCAGATCACGCGGGAGACTTGGAGTGACCTGATCAAGCGGCCGCGCCCACACCCTGCCAACGAGTTGCATCTGGCCCATTGTCCCTCACTTTCGCGCCATGGCCGCGATATGGTTGGCCTGATTGCGCGCGTTTTGCCCGGATCCAATTCAATGACTTGAATCGGGACGACGCAATGCGCCCCAGCGAACGGATGGGACAACGACGATGACACCAGACCCGGATTCAATCCGCGAGATCCTGCAGGCAACCGCGACGGCCGAAATCCTGCCACGCTTCCGTCGCTGCGAAGACGGCGGGATGAGCGCATCGCCAACCGCTCACAAGGCCGATGGCAGCCTGGTCACGGAAACGGATCGCGCGGTCCAAGCCCGGATCGCCGCCGCGATCGCGCGCCGGCATCCGACCACCCCCCTGTTGGGCGAGGAGATGCAGCGCGCGCAACAGGATCGCCTGCTCGCCGCGGGGGAGCACGGCGTCTGGATCCTCGATCCCTTGGATGGAACCAGTAACTATGCCCTAGGGTTCCCTGGATTCGCCATCTCGATCGCGTACCTCGAGCACGGCGCAAGCCGGTTTGGCATGATCCTCGACCCGGTGCGTCAGGAATGCTTCCACGCGATCAGGGGCGAGGGAGCCTTCCTGAACGGGGTCACCATCCGTCCTGTTGCGACTAGCGATCAACTCAGCGATGGTCTGGCGATGGTGGATCTGAAACGCCTACCGCCATCACGCATCCCTCGACTCTTTCGCCCCGGTGGGTTCCGCTCGCAGCGCAACCTCGGCTCCGTCGCACTCGACTGGTGTTGGCTCGCCGCGGGTCGCTTCCAGCTCTATCTGCATGGTGGCCAGAGGCTGTGGGACTATGCCGCTGGACGCCTGATCGCCAGCGAGGCAGGCGCTGCGTCCGCACTCTACGCCGGTGACGGAATCACGCAGGATGATGCGATCAGCCTCGAACCCAGGCTCGCGGTCGCCGCGGCGAATGAAGGCTTATTGAAAACCTGGCTGGACTTCATCGAATTGCCTTTCGAGGACGCAGCCTGAGGAGTTCGCCGCGCGCGGGACCTGACATGCGGATCCGATCGACTCAACCCCGAGCCCGGACCAGCGCCATCCGTCCGGCCAGGCACAACACCACGCACAGCGGCAGCCATGCAGTCCGATCGTGACCGCCCTGTCGCACCAGTCGGCACTGACCAGACAGCCAACCCAGTCCAACCCAATCAGTCACCATCCATCCCAGACTGCACGAGGACAGCAGACATGACCGAAGAGATTAGCGATCAGGATATGGCCCTCTCAAGTGGCATCACCGCCTTCGAATACAAACAGTTTTCGCGGGCCGCTGGACTCTTGAGCCCGTTGGCGGAACAAGGTAACCCTGATGCGCAGTACCGCATCGCCATCATGGCGCAAAACGGTCTCGGCATGCTGCCGAACCCACTCCTCGCCTACACCTCGATGAAGCGCGCCGCCGAGGCCGGCCTCGCGCTCGCCCAACATGGTCTCGCCTTCATGTACATGGAAGGTGAGTGCACCGACAAGAATCCCGAAAAGGCAGTGGCCTGGTTCAAGAAAGCGGCTGACCAGGGGCTCGTGGGCTCATTGACGACCTTAGCGATGATGTACGAACAAGGACATGGCGTCGAGCAGGATCTCGAAGAGGCGAACCGGCTCTATCGCTTAGCCGGGTTTGATGAACGCTGAGGCTGGGCGTACAAGTTCGATGTATGACCACGCGCCCCATTCGGTCAGAGCGCGGCGGACCCATGTCCGGCCCGCGCCTGCACGCATCGCGAATACCGAAGGGCTGGAAGGGGTACCCAAGTTCGCCCGAGCGGCGTATACTCTCGTGCTGCGTTGCCGGGGTGGCGAAACTGGTAGACGCATCAGACTCAAAATCTGACGGTGGCAACACCGTGCCGGTTCGAGTCCGGCTCCCGGTACCAAAAAAATCAAGGGGTTAGGCGAACAGCCTAACCCCTTTTTGTTGCCGCGATGGGCCATGGGACCAGGCGTACTTGAGCAGCTCATCGACCGACTCCGCGCGGCGCCGATCTACAACCGCCACGACCTGGCCGCGTCCAGAAAGCCGGCGGCATCCTCGGCTAGGCCCTGGAGCATCGATTCGGGTACCGCATCGCGGGCTTGGGCTAAACCGATCGCGCGCATCAGCAGGGCACCTTCCGACGGCTCCAACAGGCCAGCGGGCAAGGCCTCGCCATAGAGCCAGACCGCGGCTTGCGCGGGACTCGGGGGATGCGCGAGCCCGGCACGACAGGCCGCGGTGGACAGCAGTGCCGCGACGATGAGATCCAGCGCCGGACCCGGACAGCCCTGCTGGATCAGGAGCCTCGCGGCGCCCAGGCCATCGCGCGCCTTGCGCATCAACGGTGCCTCGCTCGGTGCGGAGACGTCCGCGCCCTCCTCCACCTGGTCGTATAGCGCATCAGCGTCGGCGAGCGGCGAGACGCCGCCGAGTCGGCTCAAAGCGTCGAGCGTCCGCCGGTCGATGAGCGCGATCGGCACCCGACTCGACAGACGGCTGGCAACGGCGTCGTCACTCTCCTCGACCCGGTCCATGACGACCAGCAGTCCGCCCAGTCCCCCATCCTCGCCGCGGCGACGTTGGCCCAAGACGCGCGTGATGCGCTGACCGAACGCCTGTTGTAGGCCGATCACGCACTCACGCACCGCGTCGTCGAGGTCCGGCACGGTCGGCGCCACGTCGGCGCGCCCCGCTGTCGCACCGACCGGGTCGGGGGCCAGTGAGACGGGAGCGGCTCCGGCATCAGGGTCGATCCTGGTCCCCGCGAGATCCTTGGCAACAGCTGGCGTCTCCGCTGCCGCGACGGGTTCGGCACGGGCGGCCAGATCCTCGGCCAGGATCTCGGCGAGACGCTTGGAGACGCTGACCACGTCCTCGCTCGCATCAGCGTCGACGACGTTGTTGAACAACTCGCGTTTGCCTTGCACCAGCGTCAGGACGCGCTCCTCATAGGAGTCGGGCGCCACCATCAGGATTGCCTGGACCTTCTGGCGCTGGCCGAGACGATGCACGCGGGCAATCCGTTGATCGAGGACCGCCGGGTTCCAGGGGATGTCGAGATTGATCAGGACCGATGCGTTCTGCAAGTTCAGGCCGACCCCGCCGGCATCGGTGGAGATGAAAACCTGCACCGCATCATCCGCGCGAAAACGGTCGATCAACGCACCGCGATGGGCACTCGGGATGCCGCCGTGCAGTCGCACGCTGCCGAGCCCGAGGCGTCGGACGCGCTGCTCGACGAGCTCGGTCATCATCGCCCACTGGGAGAAGACCACGACCTTGAGCCCGGAGAGTGTGCACACCTCGTCGAGGATGGTCTCGAGCTCGTCGAGCTTCGGCGCACTGGACGGATGGCTCTCGGCCATGCTCGGATCGACCAGAGCCGCGGCATTGCAGGCCATGCGCGCGCGTTGCAGCGCCGCCATCATGCGGTTCTGCTCACTCGGCGTCAGTGGGCGCCGAGTGCTGATCTGAGCGAGCGAGGCGGCGGCTTGCAAGGCATCATCGTGGATCTGTTGTTGCGCTGGCGAGAGCGGCGCGTCGATGCGGGTGACGATACGCTCGGGCAATTGATCGCGCACCAGACTGCGATCGCGACGCAGCATCACCGGCGCAAGACGCCGACGCAGCTCCGACAGATTGCGATAGCCGAGCACCTTGCCGCGCTCATCGGTGATGTGGAAATCCACCATGTAGCGCCAGAGCGGCCCGAGCACCCGCGCGTTGATCACTTGCATCAGGCTGTAGAGATCCTCCAGCCGATTCTCGAGCGGCGTGCCCGTCAGCACGAAGGCGTAGCGCGAGCCGATCTGCTTGACGGTGCTCGCGATCTTGGTACGCCAGTTCTTGATGCGCTGGGCCTCGTCCAGGATCATCAGATCCGGGCGCAATTCGCTGTTGATGACCGCAAGGTCGCGCATCACCAGCTCATAGTTGACGACATAGAAGCCGGTGCCCTTGCGGTACTGCACGCCGCGCGCCGCCGCCGGCCCCTCGATCACCTGCGCGCACGCGCCAGTGAAGCGCTCGATCTCACGCGCCCATTGCCGCTTGAGCGACGCGGGGCAGATCACCAGCACCCGCTCGACACCTTCGTGGAGGTGGAGCCAGTAGGCCGCGGCGATCCCCTGGAGCGTCTTGCCAAGCCCCATGTCATCGGCCAGCAAGGCGCGTCCACGGCCGGCTAGGAAGGCGACCCCTTCGGTCTGATAGGGATACAACTTGGCCTGGACACCAGGCAGACGGCCGCCGCCTGCACGGATGCGTTCGCCGATCTCCGCGGCGCGGATCGCCCGCGCGCCATCCTCGGCCAATCGACGCGCATAGGCGAGCGCGTCGTCGCCGATATCGAGGTCGGGATGACCCGCGACCAGATCCACGAAACGCAGGAAGTCGTCCGGCAAGCGGAGTCGAAAACGCCCGTCGGCGTCGAAGTGCTCATGGAGCAGGGGCTGCAGGTCGATGCTCATCTCGGCACCGCGATGCAGCCGCAGGAGGGGGGCGGGGTCGGCCTCCCAGTCGAGCACGACGGCGCCACGTGGCGATGGCATCTGGCTGATCTGCTTGAAATCGCGGCGTTTGCGGAGATGGTGCAACACCGCCTCGACATGCTTACAGGTGCCGAGTTCGTTGGTGGCGAAATCCGGGCAGGTGCAGTGATTGGCACGACGGGTCAGAAAGCGGATATGCACCCGATAGTCGCTCGAATAGTGCGTCGCCGACTGCAAGGAACGCGCACGCCAGAGGCCGAAACCAGAGGCGCTGGCGGATTCGGACAGCGGATCGACACGCACCTCCGCACGAGCCCTGGCGAGTCGCTCCTCGAGTGCCGCGCGCCGCGCATCGGCGCGACACGACGGATCGATCGGCTCGTGTCCCTGGCCCTTGGAATAGGCGAACAAGGCAGCGATGGCATGCACGCACAAGGTGTCAAGCGTGGCCTCATCACACTCGCAAGCCGCCAGCAACCGACCGTCGCGATGACGGACGATCTCAAGCGCGAGCTTCTCCTCGGTCTCGCCATCCTCGACCCGAGCATAGAGCCCAGCCTCCATACGCTCGAGTGCGACCACGCGATACTCGCTGGCGTAGCGAAGCCCCAGACGCACGACGGCAGAGGATGCCAAGGCCTCGATCTGCTCGGTATCGAGCAAGAAGGGATCTCCAAGCGGCGCGGAGTGGCCACCTCCTGGGGTCGATGCGGTGTCATGAGCGGAGTGCTGCATCAGCTGATTGGGACGAGAATCGGTTGTTGATCGTCTAGTCTATACCCTCGATCAGGCGTTGAAGCTTCGAACAGCGCCGCACAGAACACCAACAACAGAATCTCGGGCAACGGATAGACATTGTGACGATCGACGCGAAAGAAATGCGAACACCTCGTGTCTTCTCAACACCTTAGATCCTCCGATGGTGCGAATCCCTGGTTGCAACAATGATCCGTCCAGACTCCCCGCGTACAGGGCTCGACGGGATCAACCGGAATCCTGCAAGTCTATCTTTTTCATTGAATATCCATTAGGATCATACCCGTTCAGGATTGAGCAAAACGATGGAATCTCCAGCCAAGCACGCACGGTGTGGGCTGAACTCCAGCGAGCAGCCGGTTGCGTCTCGATACCGTAGCCCAAACGCGGGAAGACGCGTTCGGGCTCGGCATCAAGCACAGCAGCATCGCGCCAATCGAGCGAGCCGAGCCCGGGTCAAGATGGGAATTGCCGAGGCCAACATCCTCGCAATTTGTGAAGTCCGTCACAGATTCCCTTCCACCCCCCACACCATACTTAAACCCAAAGGGGTCTGCGAGCAGGCGGTTGACCTGGATCAGACTCAGCCGCAAGTTAGACAATAGTTTGCGATCGGTGGGCTCGATCACCCCCTCGGTCATCTGCTCTTGCGGACGAGGTCGTCAAGGCATGCCGACCTGATATCCTGGAATCTGGAACCGCGTTCAGCGGACTGTGCCATCCCGAGGCCGAGATCCTAGGCAAGCACCTCAGAGGGCAGACTGGGATCTGATGCCTCTGCCAGGAGGGGACGGCCCCCCCACTCACATGCCGTTGCCAGTTTTGTTGTGATAAGGGTGTACGTTGACGCAGCAATTGATCGGACTTGCAACCCGCCCAGACGATTCACTGGCCTTGCTCCTCGTGAATGCGATGCGAAGATTCTGGATTGTCTTCCCCTGTTATCCGAGACGCGTGCACTGGCTTTGTCTGATGTGTTTCACAGAAATTGACCTTAAGGGAAACTACCATGTCTGACCAACCCCGTTGGCGCAACCCGACCTGGCATTGGGTCGTAATCGGATTCCTCGTCCTGTTCACCTCCGTTGCACAGGGCCAGGGCACCCATAATCTTCTCGTCAACTCTAACTTCGAGGCCGCGACACTCGCCCCTTGGAACGTGAATGCTTGGGGCGGACAGATGCAGGCACAGATCGTAAGCCCCGGGCGCGTTGGCGGCCAAAGCGCCCGGCTCCATGTTTCCGCGAATCCCGAAGCCGTTATTCTCCGTCAAAGTGTCGATTTGCGTGGTGGTGAACTCTATCGCGCTACCGCATGGGTTAAAGCGGATCGAGAGACCTCCGTCGTACTACGTGTCCGCAAGAACAGTCCACACTGGACGGTGTGGGGCCAACAGACCGCTCAAATTGGTACTGAATGGGCGTTCGTGAGTTTCGATGTTGCGCCAAGTGAAGACAATGCCGCTCGTTTCGAAATCCAACTGCTGGAGGCCGGGGTTCACGTTCAATTTGATGACATCATCCTCGAGCAATTAACAGGCAATCGCCTCCTGAATCCAGGCTTCGAATCGGCATCGCTCGCTCCTTGGAATATCAACGCGTGGGGCGGCAGCATGCAAGCCGCGATGGCAACGCCAGGTCGTGACGGAACCGGCCAAAGTGTCCGAGTTCGTGTGGTCCAGGATCCAACGAAAGTCATTCTCAGGCAGAGCGTCGAACTGAAAGGCGGGGAGACCTATCAGGCCTCGGTTTGGCTGAAAGCCAGCAAAGCAACCACGGTCGCCATCATCGTCCGTAAAAATAGTCCACATTGGACAGTGTGGGGACAGCAGACGGCGAAAGTCGGAAAAACCTGGAAGCAGTACACCTTCGATGTTGCACCATTGGAGGATAACTCAGCACGGATCGAATTTGGCCTGACACAGTTGAATATCGATGTGTTCATTGATGACGTGTCACTGATTCAAACATCAGGTCAAGGTGGCGCAGATCCCTTCCGCGTCGATACGACTCGCGCCATTCCGTCATCGCTCTTCGGGATGCACATGAATCGGGGCCATGTCGTTGACATGTGGCCAACCTTGACGAACGTTAGTCCTGGAATGATACGACTCTGGGATACTGGGACTGATTGGCTCGGTGTCGAAAAAGAAAAGGGAGTATACGATTGGTTACGTTTTGATATGTATATCCAGCGTATCAAACAAGCGCTTCCAGACAGTAAAATTGTATACACATTCGGGCGTGTCCCAGCTTGGGCGAATGGTCAACAAGGAATCTCTCGACCACCTTTGAATATGAGTGATTGGCGTGACTTTGTGACGGCCGTTGTTGATCGTCACGGACAACACATCGATTATTATGAGGCATGGAACGAGTATAACTACCATTACTTCTGGTCAGGCACACAACAGCAAATGCTAGAAATGGCGATAATATTGAAAGAGGTGGTTTCAGCAAAAGATCCGAATGCAGTTATACTTACCCCTAATGTTACGGTCACTGGCCTACATCGCTTAGAGGAGTACCTCGCGATGGGTGGCGGGCAGTACGCAGACGCGGTATCGATTCACCTGTACGCTTCAAGCGATCAGTTGGAAAATGCCTTTGTTTTCCCTACGACCGTAAGGAGTCTCATGGCAAAAGCCGGCCTCGCACACATGCCGATCTACAATACGGAGGGAGCAGTCACCATCCCTCAAGGCGCTTCTTTAACGCCGGCACAGATGCGCTCCTATGTCGCTCGGTATTATCTGCTGACATGGCTTGCTGGATTGGAAACCTCAGGGTGGTATTTCTGGGAAAATGATCCATCGATGTCACGACTTCCTTTAGTCTCTGATCCGGGTACATTTGCATCACTCAGTGCAGGCGGACGTGCGTATCAGGTCGTTCGTGAATGGCTCGCCGGCTCGACCGTGACCAGCTACAACAAGGATCGACAAACCAACACCTTCCGCCTCGACTTAAATCTACCGGATGGGCAACGCGGGATGATCGCTTGGACGACGTCGACCTCCCCGCAAACCATCACGACAACGCAGAGTGTGCAGGAGATTCGGCGTCTCGACGGCTCCGTGACAGCAGGGTCGAGTGGATCTCTGTCCGTCGATCAGGAGCCTATCCTGGCGGTTTATGGCATGGCCCTGCCGAGTCCGAGCACTCTTGAGATCGTTCAGTAGAAGAAGGGCTGCCTCGTTTCGACGAGGCAGCAACACCTCAGCATGTTGGTCTAAAGTCGCCGAGCAACGTTGAGATAACGTTGCTCGGCGTTGTGCTGTGCAAAGAGGTTCGACCGCAGTTGCCCGTAGAGCACACGTCGGCGATATTTCGTTATAAAAACAACATGATATTTGCACTCCCATTTGGAGTGGCTTAGGCTCTCAAACTCGTCCATCGGGACTCTCCTCACGCATGTGCTTGGCGGCTCACGCGTCGGAGTGTCCCCGATGGACTCCCGGAAATGTCAAACGGCTACTGTCAGCCCGGCAGAGCCGGGGGAATTACCCGTTTTATTTATGACTAAAAGTTATTTAATAATAGAAACTTAACTAGTCAGGCAGTCACTTCTCAATTTTCTCGATGGGGCCAGAGCATTGAGGGTAGGACGCGTTCGGGGTCGGGATCCAACGATCCTCATCGCACCCGCACCGCCTCCACGCGGCTGCCGAGCACCACCATGGCCTTGGCTTGGCCGTCGAGCAGCGGGGCCACGACCGACCAGTAGTGCTCCACCACCACCTGCACCTTCTGAGCGATGTTGTAGGGATGCAGGCGCACCCAGCGCATCAGGCCCTGCATGGCCGCGGCGCGCTCGACCGCCTGCCCGTCCAGTTCCTTCGCGCCGGTGGCGAGCTTGAAGGCCAGGCTGTAGGGGGTGTAGTTGCGCAACACGTCGAGGATGAAGCCTTCCTCGATCGCCTGGCGCATGGAGTAGACATGGAAGGCTTGCGGCAGACTGTCCTTGCCGGCGGGCGTGCTCGGGTCCGGCCGGCGGCCGAAGAGTTCGAGCGTCTTCGCCTTGGGCGTCGCGGTCAAGGCCACGAAGGTGATGCCGGTATCGCTCGCGCGGGCCGCCATCTGGGCGGCCAGGATATCCTCGCTGCTCAGCTCGCCGCCGTCGGCCAGCTCCGCGATCTCCTCGGCGGAGAGCACCTCCTTGAGCTTGGACGCCGCCTCGCCACTCTGCGATCTGTGCGCCTCGTCGGCGATCACCGCGAAGCGCTTGCCTTGGGTGGCCGCCAGTTCGCGCACCGCCGCGAGTGCGAATGGAAAGGTCTGGAGGGTGCAGACGATGATCTTCTTGCCCGCCGCCAGCGCCTCCGCCAGGGCGCTGCTCTTACTGCCCTGCTTGTCGGTGATGACCGCCACCACGCCAGTGGTGCGCTGGAAGTCGAAGATCGCCTCCTGGAGCTGGGCATCGAGCACCGTGCGGTCGGAGACCACGATCACCGAATCGAAGACCTTGCGGTCGTTCGCATCGTGGAGATCCGCGAAGAAGTGGGCGGTCCAGGCGATGGTGTTGGTCTTACCCGACCCGGCCGAGTGCTGGATCAGATAGCGCCCGCCCACGCCCTCGGCCAAGACCGCGGCGACCAATGCGCGGGTCGCATCGAGCTGGTGATAACGCGGGAAGATGACCGACTCGATCTGCTTCTTGGCGTTCCGCCGAGCAATGACATAGCGCCCGAGGATCTCCAGCCAGGAATCCCGCTGCCAGACCTCCTCCCAGAGATAGGCGGTGCGGTGGCCGGTCGGGTTCACCGGATTCCCCGCGGCACCCCCGTCGCCCCTGTCGAATGGCAGGAAGTGTGTCTCGAGACCGGCCAGGCGCGTGGTCATGCGCACGCGGGAGTTGCTGAGCGCGAAGTGGATCAGGGCACCGTTGGGGAAGGACAGCAGGGGCTCGGCCTTGGTCCCGCTGCCATCGCGGCCCTTCGGCTTGGGGTTCCGGTCGAAGCGGTACTGATCCACCGCGTCCTCGACCGACTGGGTGAAGTCGGTCTTGAGTTCAGCGGTCGCGACCGGGACGCCGTTCAGGAAGAGTCCCAGGTCGAGGCTGTTCTCGTGATGGACGGAGTAACGCAGTTGCCGCACCACCCTAAGGAGGTTGGCGGCGTAGCGGGCCTGCAGCTCGGGATTCACCCCGAAGGCCGGCTTGAACTGAGCGAGCGCGATCGGCTTCTTCACCCCCAGGATCGAGACGCCGTTGCGCAGGACATCCAGGGTGCCGCGGGCGTCGATCTCGGTGCGCACGCGCGTCAGCAGGGTATTAGCTGCCGCGACACCATAGCGCTTCTCCAGGGACTCCCATGACTCGGGCTGGCTCGCCGTTACCCAGGCGACGAGGTCGGCGGGATACAGAGCGCGTTTACGATCGTAGTGCTGGTGATCCTGCGGGCCATCGTAGAGCCATCCGTGAAGGCTCAGGTGGTCACAGATGTCGTTCTCGAAGGCGATCTCATGGTGAGTGACCATGGCTCAGTACACCGTTTCGTGGTCGCCCACGTTGACCAGGATGATCCGTTGGTCTTCGACCAACAGCTCCAGGGTGATGCGGTAGGACAGGTTGATGGAGGCCGAGTGCAGATCGCGGAGACGCCCCTCAAGGCGATGCAGGCGCAGCGACGGGTGATGCGGATTAGCCTCCAGCAGCCGCAATGCCTTGCCGTAGAGCGGCCGCAGCTCCGGGTGACGGCGCAGGAACTTGGCCTCGATCTTGTCGTAGCGCGCAGTGAAGACCAGGCGGTAGCTCACCCATCGCCCTCCGCCGGGGGCGAGATGCGCCGCAGGTGCGCATCGGCCGACTCTTCGACGAAGCGCCCGCTGGCCAGGTCCGCCCGGGTCTGGGCCAGCGCGGCTTCCAGCTCGCATTCCCGGAGGTAGCGGTAGTGGTCGAGGTCCATCACCACGAACCGTTCCTTGCCCCGCACCGAGACGACCGCCTCGGGTTGGCCCGCCAAGGCCGCTTCGATGGCGGCGATGCCCTTGGTCTTGAGGTCGTTGGCGCTGATGGTGCTCATGGCGGTCTCGGTCGGAACGGGAGTCGTGCACTGGATCATGCCGTCAACCGCACGATCGGACAAGGTCGGTCTCGGGTATGGCCACCAGGCCGCGCACGTCGATCTTGCCGGTGACGGCGGCGGAGATCAGGGCGGTGCGGCGTTCTTGGAGGAGAGCGATAGCTTCTTGGGCGTCCTCGATCAGCGAATCGACGCTGTTTGTGGCGTCAACCAGCCACCGAATGATATCCACCTGCTCGTGTTCCGGAGGTACAGGGATTTTCTAATCCTTCACGTTTCCGCAGTTGAGGTGCGGGTGCAGCGCGCCGGTCTGAATTGAGAGGAGGCTGTGGCGTCCGTAGTCGGAGTTCAGGGCGAGCGCGATCCATGCTCCGCTCAAACCCGGCTTTGGCGAAAGCAGGATGAGGGCGTGACAGTTGCAGCCAATAAACTCCGCTGGCACTGCAGCGACTTGGCCGATGTCTCCGGTCTGAACGAGCAAGACATCGCCCTCCCTCAAAATAGACTTCGCGTGACTCTCGCTCCACTCCTTCGTGACAAAATAAGGCGGCTCAAAGCAGATCTTGTTGTTCTTGATATGTAGAGATTGTAAATACCTGATGCCGTCATCAACGAAGATATCACGCGTCGGACCGACGTATCCGTTTGTGATCTTTTCACTTCCGCTTCCTAGACGGCAAACCGCCCATTTCTCGGGCACCTCCCCCAACCACTCCACCCCCGAGTCCTTGTAAGCCGGATAGCGCGGAAAACTCACCTGTTGTCCTCCCTGCTCAACCCCACCAAATCGATGTCACTTTCCCGGAACCGACACTTGGACACGCTGCCGATCCATGATCCGTTTGGCCTCGTCCTTCGTCTGCTTGGAACGGGTCGCTTTGTAGCCCTCAATCAGCATCGAGACCCGTACGGCCTTTGCAGCCTGGCTTCTGAGCTTGTCGGTCACCTGCATTGCTGGTCTCCGGTCATGGGCGGTGCGTATTCGCATCCCGAGGGTGTTGGACGGGCCGTCAGTTCGGGTTGAAGATCGTGTGAGCCGTGACTGGAGTCCAGGTTGATGACGCTCGCGGCCCAAGCGACAACCCCGGGGGCAGCCCTCACGGTGCGCGCCTCGCGCAACTCGGACACCAGCATCGTATCGAGCAAATACATCAGTCGAGATCCGCCGCCCTGACCAGCGCGCCGTCCAGACGCGGGGGATCGAAATCGATGTCCTCGGCGTCAGCGGGCATCGCGAGCCTGTCCACGAGACTACAGGGCGCGCCGGTCAGCCGTCGGTATTCGGCGATGCTGAGCAGGACATGAGTGGGCTGGCCCCGGTGCGTGATGATCACCGGTCCGGACTCGGCGGCCTTACGGGCGGCGCCAGGGTCTTGACTGAACGCGCGGCTGCTCAGCGTGGTAGTCGTCATGGCGATGCTCCGACAGCAGATCACGGCGGATCAACGCTCGTCGACGGGCAACGGCGGGCGTCGGGGGAAGACGCGAGAAAGCGCTCAAAGGCTGCCCGGTCGGCGCGGGCAGCGCGGTCGCGCAAGGACTCGGTGGTCATGAGGGCGCTCAGCTTCTCGGCCGCCGCCGAAGAGATGAGCTGATCTAGGGTGATGCCCCGATCTGCGGCGACCTCTTTGAGCTGGCCGGCAAGGCTGTCCGGGATATCGATGGTCAGGGTGCTCAAGTGAATATCTCCAGGTGCTTCAACAATGCAGCAGGGGCGATCGGCTGAACGGCCCAGAGGTTCAGCAATTCCAAATTTGGGCGGCAGCGCGCGACCCCTGGTGGATGCGGCGCGCGCGACCGCCGTGCCAGGTCCCCGACACCGAGCGGCGCGCCTTATCCACCCTACAGCGGAGCCGGTTTCGATCGGGTCGGGCTGACGGGATTGCGCCCGTCAGCCCTCCCACACCACCGGACATGCGGTTTTCCGCATCCGGCGGTTGAGCCCAGCGGGCTTAGCCCGCAAGCGTCCACGGTAGAGTGAATCCGCGTCGATTCAGTGTTGCGGTTTTCAACGCTTGGTTGATGACGATATGACGCGCCATGAACCAGGCACCGCGCCGACAGCCGGCCACCCCGAGCGCACGTCCGCGCACGCCGAGGCGCCGCAGCGCGTTGAACCGTCCGTGGCGATCGTGCCAGCGCAGCCAGAAGTATTTGCGCATATGCCGCCTGACCCAACCCGACAGGGCGTGGACCTCGCGGCGCCAGTTGGCGTAGCCGAAATAGTTCCACCATCCGGTGACATAGCGTTGCCACTGTTCACGCAGTTGCTCGCTGGTGAGGCTTTGCCGGGCGTCCCAGAGTTCGCGCACCCGATCCTTAAACCGCTCGATGGCCTTCGGCGCCGGACTCACCTGCCCACCAGGGTGGATGCGAAAGCCCAGCAGCGCGCTCTCCTCGGTACGGCGTGCGCCACTCTTGGTGGCGTTGACGTCCAAGTCCAGGTGCGTGCGCAGCCACCGCGTCATGCGCTCCAGCACCCGCTCGGCGGCCCGTTCGCTGGCCACGAACACGGCGATGTCGTCGGCGTAGCGCACGAACGACAGGCCCCGCTGCTCCAGCTCCCGGTCCAGCACGTCAAGGTAGAGGTTGGCCAACAGCGGCGACAGCGGCCCGCCTTGCGGCGTGCCGCGGCTGCGCCGACTGTGCCGTCCATCGCCCTCGTCCATCGGTGCGCGCAGGTAGCGCCCGATCAGCGTCATGATCCGCTTGTCGCTGATCCGCTGTCCCAGCAGGTGCATCAGGCGGTCGTGGTTGACCTGGTCGAAAAAGCGCGCCAGATCAATATCCGCCACCCATTCCTTGCCGTCGGCCACGTACCCGCGTGCGGCCGTGACGGCGTCATGGGCCGAGCGTCCGGGGCGAAAACCCCAGCTGTGCTCGCTCATGTCGCCATCGAAAGCCGCGCTCAGCACTTGGTGCAGGGCCTGCTGGATCAGCCGGTCCTGCACCGTGGGGACGGCGATTGCATACTGCACCTCCTACAGTGCATGTTCGGAATGCCGCCGAGCGGCAATCCTCGAGGAGTTGACGACCCAAGCCTGGAGTCGTCGGGCCTGATCGTCCTGCAAGCTGATCCGAT